>JBBQUM010000014.1:0-194986 GCA_038212445.1 Bryobacterales bacterium | reverse complement strand
AGCAGAGATCCACGCAATAACTCGCCAGTAGGGAGGTTGGCGGCCAGTTTGTCTCGCTTCCTCTCCGCGTCCCTATGTTTCACTATATAGAGTGAAACATCACTGATCACTTTTGTCAACTCAAAATGTCCAAACTCCAGGAACGGGTCTCCCGACCCGTTCAGGGAGCAGCGATAGGAAGTAGAACGGAGCAGCGTTGGAAGTAGAACGGGTCTCCCGACCCGTTCAGGGAGCAGCGCAGGAAGTAGCAACGGGCCTCCCGGCCCGTTGCTAGCCGAAACAGGCAGGCGCGCTCCCTAGAACACCAACCCCAATTGAACAGAATACGACCGAGGCGTCACAAAATGCGTCCCGCTAAACGTCGACAGGAAATTGTACAACGACGCCTGGTTGGTCACATTCGACACCGTAAACCGAAGCGTAGTCCGTATATGCTCAGTGCGGAATAAGTTCTCCGTACCCGCAGCCACATCAAACACATTGCGCGGCGCAACCCGAGGCGGATTGTGATCATCATCCTCAGTGCCGGCCGCCGGAATATTCAGCCGCGTCGCACCCGCCCCGCCCGCACAACTAGTGATCGGCGACGACGGCGTTGCGAACTGCGATCCACAGAAGAATCCGATAGCCGCCTGCTGCGCTCCCGTCAACGCCAGCGCGGACTCGATGTCCGGCACCGCGCCCGCCACCAGTCCGCTGTCGTACCTCCAGGTGAACGCTACCCACGGTCCGTTGTTCGGACGCTGGTATCGCAGATGCGTCGTCTGTTGAAATGCCTGATCGTGGTCGATGCGAAACACCGCCGTATCGAGCGGCGAATCGAAAATCAACCCGCCATTAGACGGTCCAAAATAACGCGCCCGGGTGTGCCCCATCGTCGCGTACGCCTGAAATCCGCGAATGTCGATCGTGCTCACTCGCACCGCCACCCCATCCAGCTTCGACTTCCTCCAGGAAATCGGAAACTCGATCGGTGAGTTCAGTAGTGTCCCGAAATCGAACGCATTGTCGGTGAACTTCCAGAAATAGTCGGCGTCCACGAGCAGGTACTTGCCAGCTCGTTGCTGCAAGCCGGTGTTGAATTGATTCCGCCGGCCTGGCTGGATAGGCTTGGCGTTCGTCGCGCCAAATATGTTCTGCGCCAAGCCGCCTTGGCCCGTCGAACTCGATAGCACCAGATTTTCGTTATACGGAGTTTCGAGTGTTCGCGTATATCCGCCGCGCAGCACCGTTCCTGTCTTCTTCAGCAAGTACGAGAATCCTCCCCGCGGTTGCGCGCTGTTGGCCTGGCTGAGGCCGTCGTAATGATCAAAGCGCAGTCCGGCGTTCACAGTGAGGTTTCCAAATGTGATGGCATCCTGCGCATAGAACGCCGCCTGGGTGACGTTGGCCGAGCCGTTGAAATGGAACAGGCTGCCTCCTCGCGTCAGGTCAAAGGGCACAAGTCCAGGATTCAATCCCGGATTCGCCATGAAACCGGCAGCGATGCATTGGGCCGGGTCCGTTACCGAGGGGAGTGCTTGAGCATCGCCGCCCGCGCTCACACAGACTGGGTTGAACGCCGGGTCCGTCAGCCCCAAGGTGAAAGCCTCGCCTAACCGGGTTTGCATCGTTTGTATGCCGGCCTTCACGTTGTGCCGCCCGCGGGTGTGCGCAACGTCCGCCTTTACCCCGAAGTTCGCCAACCGCCGCTGCTGCGCCAGGGTCGCGGGCGTGTCGGCAAAAAGGTCGCCGCTCGGGTAGTAATTCAATTGGTCCTGTCGGTAGAACGGACTGATGGTGAGCAGAGTCCGGGCGTTAAAGGTGTGCTGATAGCCCGGCGCAATGTTGAACGTCAGGACGCGCTGCCTCTGGTCCTGGTTAGGTTGGTCCAGCGTGTTGGGAACCTCGAACCAGTTGCGCGCGGCGAATAGGTTCAGGTGAAACGCGTCTCTGGCGGTCGGCTGAAAATCGAACCTGTCGAAAATCGTCCCGTTGTTGCCGGTGTCGTGATACGGGCGGAACTCCGGCGTGTCCAGAAACCTTCCTGACCGGATCGAATTGACGACGAGGAAATTTCCGATCCGCGCCGAACCAAAGCCGAGGCTCGCCTCCTCCGACATCGTTCCAAACGAGCCGTATTCGCCCGCCAACCGGCCAAACGCCTTCTGCCCTAGCCCCGACCGTGTCTGCGCGTTCACCACCAGGCTGGTCTTGTCCCCGAACTCCGCGTTCGGCGACCCCGTTATCAGTTCCATCGACTGAATCGCGTTCAACGGGATCTGCGTCGAGAACTGCTTACTCTGTTGATCGCTAATCGGCTGCCCGTCCACCGAATAAGTAACCTGCGCGTGGTCACCCAGCGGATGAAAGAATCCGTTTGAATCCGCGGCCACACCAGGCGTGCTGAGGATGATGGCATCGCTCAACGACGAGCCGGGCGACAGCGTCGGCAGCTTGTCGAACACCGCCCGGTCAAGGTCGTTGTGCGCATACGGCACGTTCTCGAGCATGTGCTCACCTGACTCCACCGTCACGGTGGAGGTTCCCCCGGCAATCGCGAGCGCTGCCTTCACGCTCATCGGTACCGCACTTCTCACCGTCAGATCCTGGCTGTAGGGCGCAAAGGCGGAGGCAGTCACGGCCAGGTGGTAGGGGTTTGGCGGAACGTTCGTGAATCGGAAGTTCCCCGAAGCATCGGACCGGGTGACGTTCTTGTAGCTGGTGATCGGATTGGTGAGTTCCACGGTGGCCTGCGGCACGGCGGCGCCCGAAGGATCCACCACGACACCTTCAACTGTGCCCGCTCCACCCAGCGATTGGGCGGCGGAAAAAGGGATAGTTAACGCTAAAGAAAATAGATAGAGTGCAACTGCACGCATAGAATACTCCTCTGGCAATTCGAATTGACACAAGTATTGAGATGAGCCGAAATGTGGTTGGAGGACGCTATGCGGAAGGCGGTGCGCGGCCGCTGCGGATGACTCCCGCTGTCTCTACCGGACGGCTGAGCGATTCCGCTTCACCCCGCCAATGTTGATGCGGCGCTGGGGCCCGGTAGACGATCGAAACCGTTGGAGCCACCAGCAGCGAGTGGCCAATGTGGCACACCACGCAGCAATGTTTGGAATGATCGTCGGAGTGCTGGTCGTCAAACGCGGCTTCGGCCTGCGAAAACAGAAAGCCGCAGATCAGAACCGCTGCAAGGATGACACGCCACGCTTTGGAGTGATGCCCAGTCACTTCACTCAATTGTAGGCCAGTCGAGGTCCGCCTGATCGCCCCCGCTCAAATCGGACTGGGTTCAGTAGGTCCAGTTGTGTTATCCCTATAGAGTTGAAGCCCGTACCGCTCGAGATCTCGCATCGTGAGGTAGCGCCCTCCACCATTCTGTTGACGCTGTCGGGCCGCCTCATGCTCGGACCCGAGGGTCAACTACTCGAACGCACGGTCGACGAACTGCTCGCCGGGGGCTACCGTAACTTCGTGTTCGACCTTGCCGGCGTCACCCATATCGACTCCACCGGCATCGGGCGCTGTATCGCCAGCCTCAACAAAATCATGGCCGCCGGCGGTAAACTTCATATGGCTGCGGCCGTCAAACCGGTGCGCGAAGGCTTCCATGTCACCCGCCTCGACCGTATCTTCCGCTTCTTCGACGATGTCGATGCCGCCCGCGCCGCCCTCAATTAGCCAAGTGAAAAAATGCGCATACCCTTAGTGGTCCTCGCAGTCGCCTCTCTCGCATCGGCTGAAGTGGCCGACTCTTCCCCCGCCGGCTTCACCGTCAAACAGACCTACACCATCCAGGCTGCGCCCGTCGACGTCTACAAGCACTTCTTCGCCGTCGGTAATTGGTGGAACTCGGCCCATACCTATTCGCACAGCTCGAAGAATCTATCGATCGAGCAGAAGGCAGGCGGCTGCTTCTGCGAAGCCTACCCCGCCGGCGGAGGCGTGAAGCATATGGAAGTGGTTCATGTCCGCGCGCCCAACAGCATTCTTCTGCATGGAGCCCTTGGGCCCCTAGCCTCACTGGGCGTCGCCGGCAGCATGGAGATCCAGTTGACTGCGGCCGACGGAGGCACAAAACTCCAAATGACCTACGCCGTCGGCGGCTACACACCCAAGGGCATGAACACGTGGGCACCCATCGTCGACGGCATGCTCGGCGAACAGTTCACGCGGTTGAAGAATTTCGTCGAACACGGCGAAGCCGAAGCAAAAGGCGCGAAGTAGGTCGCCGGCCATGCAGCGCCGGGACTTCCTCAAAACGATTCCCGCAGCCGGCATGCTCGCCGCGAGCGACGCCCCTCCCACGAGAGCACTGAAACTCTGGTACCGTCAGCCCGCCGCCAAATGGACCGAGGCTCTGCCCGTCGGCAATGGCCGCCTCGGCGCAATGGTTTTCGGAACGGTGTCCGAAGAGCGGCTCCAGCTAAACGAGGACACATTGTGGTCCGGTGCGCCTTCGGACTGGAACAATCCGGCCGCCAAGGAACATCTCGCCGAAGTCCGGCGCCTCGTGCTCGAGCAGAAGGACTATGTCGCAGCCGGCGAACTCTGCAAAAAGATGCAGGGACCGTACAATCAGTCCTACCTGCCGCTGGCCGATCTTCATTTGAAGTTCACCGGTCATGAGAACGCCACCGGCTATCGTCGTGAACTGGATCTCGACACAGCCATCGCACGTGTCGAGTATGAAGCGGGCGGCGTGAAGTTCACGCGCGAAGTGTTCTCTAGCGCCCCAGATCAGGTGATCGTCGTACAGCTTGAAGCAAGCCGCCCCGGACAGATTTCGTTCACGACGGAACTCACCAGCGCGTTCGCGCCGATCGTTTCCACAGACGCAAACAACGGCCTCGTTCTGCGAGGCAAGGCGCCTTCACACGTCGATCCGAACTACCTCGGAAAAACCAAGGATCCGGTTCGCTACAGCAATGACGAAGGCAAGGGCATGCGTTTTGAAGTCATGCTTCAGGTACTGACCGAGAAGGGACAGGTCACCGCCGACGGCCAGCGCGTGAAGGTTGAGGGCGCCGACAGCGTAACACTGTTGCTCGTCGCCGCCACCGGCTTCCGCGGCAGTCAGCGCCTGCCCGACAAGCCCGCCGCCGCTATCTCCGCCGCCAACCGCAAGACACTCGATCCCGTGCTCAAGCACAACTACGCGCGGCTGCGGAAGGAGCACATCGCCGAGCACCAGTCGTTCTTCCGGCGCATGTCGCTCGATCTCGGCAGCGATGAGGCGAGCAGCCTGCCCACCGATCAACGCATCCTGGAATTCGGTAAGCGTCCTGACCCCCAACTCGTCGAGCTTTACTTCCAGTACGGCCGATATTTGCTGATCGCCTGCTCACGGCCCGGTTCGCAACCTGCGAATTTGCAGGGTCTATGGAATGACATGGTGCGCCCACCCTGGAGTTCCAACTACACCGTCAATATCAATACTCAGATGAATTACTGGCCCGCCGAGACGTGCAACCTCAGCGACTGTGCCGGTCCGCTTTTCGACCTCATCGCCGAGTGCAGCCAGACCGGGCGCAAGACCGCGGAGACGAATTACGGAGTCCGCGGTTGGACCACGCATCACAATGTCGACCTATGGCGTCAGACCGCGCCAGTGGGCCAAGGCTCAGGCGATCCGGTGTGGGCCAACTGGCCGCTCGGCGGACCCTGGCTCTGTCAGCATCTCTGGGAACACTACGCTTTCACTGGCGATGAGACGTTCCTTCGCGAACGCGCCTGGCCTCTAATGAAAGGCGCCGCGGAGTTCGCGCTCGACTGGCTGGTCCCCGACGCTCAAGGCCGCCTGGTCACCTGTCCGTCGGTCTCACCCGAGAACACCTTCATCACCAAGGACGGCAAACGCGGCGTCGTGAGTGCTGGATGCACGATGGATCTCGAGATCCTGCATGACCTGTTCACCAATTGCATCGAGGCTTGCTCGGCGCTTAGCGTCGATGCCGAATTTTCGATAAGGCTGAAAGACACCCAATCGCGCATGCTGCCGCTCCAGACCGGCAAGTACGGTCAACTCCAGGAATGGTGGGAAGACTTCGACGAGCACGAACCGGGTCACCGGCACATGTCGCACTTGTTCGGACTCCATCCCGGCCGTCAGATCACCCCCGGCCGGACTCCTGAGCTCGCCAAAGCGGCGCGTGTGTCCCTGGAACGGCGGTTGGCGAATGGCGGCGGCCACACAGGTTGGAGCCGCGCTTGGCTCATCAACTTCTGGGCGCGCCTCGAGGACTCAGAGAAAGCCCATGAGAACCTCATGGCGCTGCTGCAGAAGTCAACGTCCACCAACCTGTTCGACATGCATCCGCCGTTTCAGATCGACGGCAATTTCGGTGGTACGGCGGCCGTCGCCGAGATGCTGCTCCAGAGTCATGCCGGCGAGATCAGCCTGCTCCCGGCCCTGCCCAAAGCGTGGCCGCAAGGTAAGGTCCGGGGACTGCGCGCCCGCGGCGGACTTGGAGTGGATCTGGAGTGGCGGGACGGCAAGCTCGAACAGGCCCGCCTGCGCGCCAACCGCAACGTCAAAGTAGCCCTCCGCATCCCCGGACAGCCCGTCAAGGAGTTCTCCTTGAAGCGCGGCGAAACGCGGAATCTCAAGTTTTTGGTATAGTAAAAGCTGGATGTTGGCATCTCCGCTTACGCGGACGTCCGCTTCAATCAGCGCTACCCTCCACTTCTGTCTTGTATCTCACAACAAATGAAAGTTAGTGTACCGATCAGCCGCGGCATCGAGTCCTTGTTTGGGACGCGTGACGAAAACATTCGGCTTTTAGAGAGCAGCCTCCGTCTGACTACCCGGCTGCTTAACGACTCTCTGGAAATTGAAGGCGAGAGCGACAATGTCGCGCGCGCGGCCCAGATTCTCGAGGATTACTTCCAGCTGATCGCTGAAGGTCATACCTTCCAGAACGGCGATTTGAACAGTTACCTCCGCGTGGTCACCGGCGACGCTGAGACGACGCTCCGCCGCCTGGTAGAGAGCGGCCGGTCACGCAATTTTGGCAAGAAAGTTCTCGCGCCCAAGACCATCAACCAGCGCCGCTACGTTGAGGCCATCGAGCGCAACGATCTGACCTTCGGAATCGGCCCTGCCGGTACGGGCAAGACCTACCTCGCTGTGGCGATGGCGGTTTCCGCCCTGCTCAGCAAGAAGGTGAGCCGCATCATCCTCACCCGTCCCGCGGTGGAAGCCGGCGAGCGCCTCGGGTTTCTCCCGGGCACCCTGCAAGAGAAGATTGACCCCTACCTGCGGCCGCTCTACGATGCCCTTTTCGACATGATCGAAGGCGAGAAGGTGGAGAAGTTCATCGAGCGCAACGTCATCGAAGTCGCGCCGCTCGCCTTTATGCGCGGACGTACGCTAAACGACAGCTTTATCATTCTCGACGAAGCTCAGAACAGCACTGCCGAGCAAATGAAGATGGTGCTGACGCGGCAGGGCTTCAACTCCAAGATGGTGGTGACAGGCGACGTCACGCAGATCGATTTGCCGACAGGCAGGCGCAGCGGTCTTATGGACGCCGTGGATATTCTGCGCGGCGTGGAAGGCATCAGCTTTGTGTTCTTCGACGACCGCGACGTCGTTCGTCATCCGCTGGTGCAGCGTATTGTGAAAGCTTATGAACGTGCCCAGGAGAACGGCGGCCGGCAACTTACGCTGCCGATCGTTCGAGAGGCTGCGGCGCCTGCCGCTGCTCCGCCGGGCGACAACCTGCCGGTCGCCTGACCGGCTCTTCAATGTCCCCTTCAGACCCTCCAGTCCTATTTCAATGCGGTTCCGCCCGCCTCGACCGCGCCGGTCTCCGGGCCTTCGCGCTTGAACTGCGCGAGCGCGTGGGCAAGGGCGATTTTGACGTGTTGATTACGCGCGACGCCGAACTGCAGCGTCTCAACCGCGAATTCCTGCGCAAGGACTACCCCACAGACGTCCTCTCGTTTCCCTCCGACGCCGCCGAAGGTCCCCTTGGCGAGATCGCCATCTCCATCGATCGCGCCCGGGTACAGGCCGCTGAGCGCGGGCACGACCTCTCGACGGAAATCCGGGTACTCATGCTCCATGGCGTGCTGCACCTGAAGGGCATGGACCACGAGCTCGATGGCGGCAAGATGCGCCGCGCCGAAACACGCTGGCGCAAGGCGTTCGGTCTGCCGGCGGGCCTGATCGAGCGGGTGAGCGGATGACCGCTGTCCTGGTTGTTGTGGCCGCCATCCTGACGGTGCTGCTGTTCTTCACCAGCCTGCTGCAGCTTCTGTATCTCGAAGCGCTGCGGCTGCGGACGCGGGAGTTCCCGTCGCTACAGTACTTCAAGGCGACTCTCGAGGATATGATCGGGCGCGAGACCGAGGCCGGCGCCACGGCGTTCTCGCTGGTGAAGCATTCGGCGCTGGTCCTCCTCGGTGTCGACTACCTGTCCATCACCGCCTGGAAAACCAAGTTTGTGTGGGAAGGCATCCTGGCGGCGTCCTTGCTGAGCTGGCTGACGATGATCGTTGCCGCCTACCTCATCCCGCAGTTGCTGTACCGCCGCACCACCTTGCACTGGCTTCGGCCCTTGGTTCCTTTCGCGAAACTGCTGGCCCTGCTGGTGGCGCCCCTGGCCTGGTTTCTGACCTTCGTTTACTCACTCGCCGATCTCGGCGGACGCGCTGAGGAAACGCGCGAAGCGCCGGATGCCGCCGAGCACATTGAGGCGCTCATCTCCGCCGGCGAGGAAGAAGGTCTCATCGAGGAAGGCGACCGTAAGCTGATCCAGTCGGTGGTCGCTTTCGGCGATAAGACCGTCCGCGAGATTATGACGCCGCGTCCGAACATCGTGGCGATTGAGGGCGCCAAAACGCTCGAGGAATTGCGCCAGCTCGTCATCAACGAGCAGTACTCGCGCATCCCCGTTTACGAGCAGAACATCGACCTGGTGATCGGGTTCGTCCACGTGCGCGACATGTTTGAGATCGACCAGGCCGAACGCAAAGCGCGCAAGGTCAGGGACCTCATCCGCCCCATCCGGCTTGTGCCTGAAACCAAGCCGGTGCAGGACCTGATGCGCGAGATGCAGACCGATGGGGCGCACCTCGCGGTGGTCGTGGACGAGTACGGAAACACAGCCGGCCTGGTCACCATGGAGGACATGGTGGAGGTGATCGTCGGTGAGATCCACGACGAGCACGAGCCGGAGCGGGACGTGATGCCCGATGGCGAAGGCGTCTACATCGTGTCAGGCAGTTTCGACCTCGACCGGCTACAGGCATTGGTAGACTACCGGCGCGACGAGGAAACCGAGTCCACCACCGTCGGCGGGCTCATCAGTGAATGGCTCGGACATGTTCCCGCAGTGGGCGAGGTGGCCGAGCGCGATGGGGTCCGGCTGGAAGCCTTGGCCGGCAGTGAACTCAGAGTAGAACGGGTGCGCGTCTCTCGTGTACCGGAGCAAAAGATCGTGGAAACTACATAAGTGGCCTCTAGAGCTGGATTCGTTTCGATTCTCGGACGGCCCAACGCGGGCAAGTCGACCTTACTGAATGCGCTTTGCGGAGAGAAGCTGGCGATTGTCGCCCGCAAGCCGCAGACAACGCGCACGACGATTCAAGGAGTGTTGAACGTCGGTGAAACGCAAGTCGTGTTTCTGGACACGCCCGGCATTCATAAATCCGACAATCTGTTCAACAAGCGGATGATGGAGACGATCCGCGGCGCCGTTGAGGACCGCGACCTGATCCTGTTTGTTGTGGACGCGGCGCACGGTCCGAACGCGGAGGATGCGGAAGCGATCTCGGTGGCCAAGCGAGGCTCGTCGCCGGTGATCCTGGTGCTGAACAAGATCGACAAGCTGGAGAGCAAAGAGAAGATCCTGCAGCGCATCACCCAGTACAAAGAGCTGCACGAGTTCGATGACTACATCCCGGTATCGGCGATGAAGAAGGACGGGCTTGAGGAGTTGAAGAAACTCGTGATGGCGCGGATGCCAGAGAACGAGCACTTCTTTCCGCCTGACTACATCACCGACGTGCCCGAGCGCTTCATGGTGGCCGAGCTGGTGCGGGAGAAGATCCTCAAGTACACCCAGCAGGAAGTGCCGCATTCGGTAGCGGTCCTGGTTGAAAAGTGGGAGGACACGTCCACGGTGACCAAGATCTACCTGACCATCTACGTGGAGCGGGAAGGCCAGAAGCGGATCATCGTCGGCAAGGGCGGCGAGTTGCTTAAGAAGGTAGGCACCGAGGCCCGCCTCGAAGCGGAGAAGCGCCTGGACCTGAAGATCTTTCTGCAATTATTCGTAAAGGTTAAGCCGAACTGGCGCGAAGATCCGCAATTCCTCAATGAAATCGACTGGCGGTCGATGGCTGGGCTCTAAAGCTGCGATATTCTTCTAACATGAGACGTCTGATCGCTTGCGTGATGCTCGGCGGCGCCTTGCTGTTCGCGCAAGGCAATCCTGCTGACGACAAGATTTATGACCACGTCCGCATGAAGCTTGCGGAGAACGTTGATGTCAATGGCGGCGGCATTGATGTTGAGGTTCACGACGGTAACGTGATTCTCAAGGGTAAGGTGCTGCGTGAGCGGCAGAAGACGAAAGCCGAGTCGGTGGCGAAGAAGGTTAAAGGCGTGAAGAGCGTCGTTAACCAGTTGGTGGTCGAGACGACTAAGTAGGTACGTCGCTCCTGCTGAACGAGCCGGGAGGCTCGTTCTACTTCCCTTCCGCCCCCTGCTTACGGCCATTCCATAACCACGATGTGTTGGCCTTTGGGCAACACTATTGTGTTGCCCCACATTGTTGGGGGGATTCTTTCGCCGTCTACCTCCATAACTGCGGGTGGGGTTTCTACTCGTGCCAGGGCGCGGGACTGGGAGCGGTAGGAGAACTCCAGACCTTTTGGGCTGCTGGTTGCGGAGCGGAGGTCGCCGTTGAATTCGAGGAGGCGGTGCGGTGCATCGCGGGTTCCTGGCTCAATCGACTGCGGACCTGGCGGTAGCCACAATACTTCATCATTGCGGACCGGCCATGGCTTGCCGTTCACCAGTGCGGGGCCTTTCCAGGGCAGGCCTACCCCATAGCGGGAATCCAACTTCAGCGTCCGGCCCTGTTGCTCCAGCTTCGTTACGGCGGCTCCGGCGGCGGGAAGCAGGTCGAGGTCCTGCTTCAGGATCGAGTTCTCGAAGTACAGTGCGACGCGGGGGAAGGCGGCGGAGGCGACCTGCACGAGCTGAAACAATTCCGTGCCGGTTTGTTGTTTGGTCGGGTAGACGTCCTGGTAGCGTTCGACGATGTTGATGTCGATAGCCAATTTTCCGGTCGCTGGTGTCAGTGGTTGATAGCTCTTCGCGATCTGCGGATAGCGCTGCGGACCGAGGTTCCAGAGGGTGGCGGGATCCTCGATTAGAAACGTGAAGTCGTGGTGGTCGAGCAGGGGGAGAACCTCGGCAGCGTCGGCGCCCAGAAGGTCGCGCATGCGGGTGTCGTAGCGATCATCGACGTGGGTGAGCGTGAGGTCGAGGTAGGGACGCAGTTTGCGAACCTTCTCAATCTCGTCGATCCACTCGGACTGCTGGCGTTTGGCCAAGGCGGCGCGGAAGTCGAGAAAGTCGCGCATGCCCTCTTTGGCGGGATCTTTGAACAGTTCGATGGGGTCGTAGCCTCGCTGCGCTTTAAACTCGCGGCGAACATCGTCATTCATCGGCGTGAACCGCGCGGGATTCAGATAGCCTTCGAGGGATTCAAAGTATAGTTCGGCGAGATTGACGCCATCCCAATCAAAGCGGGTGATGAGTTCCCGGACACCTTCGGAGACGGCTTTGAAGGCGTCGCGATTGGTGAGGTTGACCAGTTTGCGCCAGTCGAGCTGGGCGTCCTGGAGGAGGGCGGTTTTCTCACGCCACTCGGGATGGCCGGTCCAGAACTTCTCACTGACATGTGGCAATTCGAGCCAGGCGTAGACCAGGATGCCTTGTTTGTGGCATGCCTGGATGAGGTCCTGCAAAGCCGTATCGTTCTGGCCGTCGTAGTGATGCCAGGCGGCGACGTGGAGGGCGCTGATACCGGCTTGGCGCCAGCGTTCGGCGAAATAGTCGAGATCGACGCGAGAGCGGTAAGCACCGTCGTAGAAAGCCCAGAGCCGATGGGAGCGGAACGGCGGTTCAAAACCGAGGTCGGCGAGCGCCTGAAGGATGTATGGAAATCGCTCGTAGCCCTGAACGCCTGGAGCGGCGGCGAGCCAGAGCACTCCGCCGGCGCCTTCCTTGTATCCGGCCATGAGCGGCGTATTTCCCCAACGTTCGCGTGTGAAGACGCGGGCGGCGGGAGGCAACTGGTGCGCCGCGATCTCGAGTTGCTTTTCCCAAACGATGGACAGTTTGGGGGCGCGGATATCGACGATGCTGCGAACTGCGACTCGCGTGGGACCGGGCTTGAAACCGAGCGCGGCGGCGATGTCGGAGTCACCTTCGAGAATCAGAAAAGCACCGCTGCGAACGCGGGCAAGCCACTGGGCGGAGGTTAGGGGAGACTCTCCGCGGAGGACGAAAACGCTGGACGTGCCAGTGGCGGTGTCCTGAAGACCGACGCTCGACAGAATGGCGGGCCACGCGCCTGGTTCGTCGCCGATGACGTGGTAGGAGAGAGTGGCGCCGGGTGCGAGGGCTGCGGCGAGCAGCAGTGCGCTAATGAGTGAACGCATACCAGAATCCAATCCGCAGGTCGTAGAAGACGGGACCGCGAGGGTTGCCAGTCTGCACGAGGTAGTTGCCGCGAAGCGCGTTGACGGTGAAGAGGAGAGAAGGGGGCAAGGCTGCGAAGCGGAAGCGCAGTCCCGGACCCGACTCCAGGTAGTTTGCCCAATACTGCCGCCTGGCGTCGGCGGTGAGGTTGACGTTCCAATAGAGTTGCGCGTGAAAGCCCGAGGTTTCGAGCGCGCGAAACGTATAGCCGGCGCGGTTCTGCGAGTAGAGGAGCAGGTCGTGGTTGAAGCGGGAAACGAAGACGCCGTCGTCGTTGGTCTCGGCAAAGGCTCCGTGGGAACCGGTCCTGAGCAGGCGTCCGACGCCACGTGAGAACATGATGCCTCCGCGGTAATCGGGCGTCATGTGCCCTGCTGACGGTCCGCGATAGCCGAGGGATTCGCCGGCTTCAAACCAGCCGGTAGCGCCGTGGAAGGTGGCGGTGGCGACGCCGACTCCGAAGATGAGCGCGCTCTCCGACAGATATTGGGGAACGATACCGGCGCCGGAATCGAGGGTCCCGCGGGTGTCACCGACGAAGCGGGTGGAGAGATAAGGGCGGAGCGGAAGTCCGCCGATGCGGAAGCTGGTCTTCACCTGACCATAGCTGAAGACGTCGCGCCAGCGGCTGGAGTACACGGGAAAAAGCCATGCCGTTGTCTGGGTGCGGGCGAGTCCGGGCGCGAGGTTGTAGAACGCGCGGGTGGCTTCATTCGACACTGCCGCGTCGGGGCTATGGCGGGCGAGGTTGAACCATTTCACCGCTTCGTTGTCGTGCTTCAGGACGTTGTAGGTCCAACCGAGTTGGAGCATCACGCTGAAGTCCAACGGGTCGGATTCATGAGCTACGGCCAGGTACTTGAGGGCGTCTGTGAGGAAGCCGGCACGAAGGCTTTTTTCGGCCATGCTTTTGGACTCGCGGGATATTTTCTGTTGGGTAGTCTCGGAGCGGCGCCGGAAGGTCTGGGGAAGCTTCAAGGCTCCACGGACGCGGTCAGCGAGTTCCTCGTCGTCACCTTCAACGACCCGTTGGAGCAGGGGCTGAGCGGCAGGGTCGTTGCGTTGAAGCAGGAGGAAGCCGAGTTGAGCGGCGGACAGCAGATCGCCGGGAGTTGACTGGACGATTATGCGGAATTCGGTTTCGGCTGCCTGCTTTTCGCTCATGGCGAGGTAGAGATAGGCGAGTTCGCGGCGGAGATCGAGGTTAGCGGGATCGAGTTCGAGCGCTTTGCGGAACTCGTAGACGTAGGGGTAGCGCGAGGGGCTGATTTCGCGGGCACGTTCGCCGGTACGCGGTTCGGCGCCGCGAGACGCCGCAAGGAGAGCGGCGTTTGCGTCCTGCAGGCGTCCGAGGGCTTTCCAGGTACGTCCGAGATCGAGCAGCAGTGAGCGTTCCGACGGCTTGAGGCGCCAGGCGGCTTCGTAGTGTTGAGCGGCCAGGGCAAAATCGTCACGCTGATCGGCGAGATGGGCAAGTTCCTCGTGGGCGCTGAAGTTGCCGGGAGAGAGTTCGACGGCTTTCTTCCAGCGTTCAATGCCGGCGGCCAAAGGATCGTCGATGTTGTGGAACGCGAGGCGCGCGGTGTCGTTGTTGAGGCGCTGGAAGATGCGGCGCGCTTCAGACTGGCGTTTGGTTTCGAAACACAAGAACGCGTACTCCATAGCAGCCGCTTCGTCGGCTGGTGAGAGGCGCATGGCTTCGCCGAACTGATCGCGAGCGGCCTCGTTTTCACCGATCTTGAGAAGTGTGTAAGCGAGGTCTTTGCGAAGGGCGGCATTTGACGGGGCCTCCGCGATGGCGGCTTCGAAGCGCGTAACCGCCACATCGTACTGGCGCGCGCGAAGCGCCTGATACGGGTCGGCGAACATCAAGAGAAGGGCTAATGGCCACATGGCTACACCGTTCGAGTTCATGGAGGTAGTGGGAATTCGCAGGAAAAGTTCTCAAGAATTTCACGCGAACCTGGCGGCGCGGCTCATGCGGCCGGGGACGGACAAGTCGAGATTGAAGATGCAGACATGGTCGAAGGCCCAGAGATTCACGTAGGGGAATCCGGCCTGGCGGGCGATGCGGTATTCCTGACGCCAGGGGCAGCCGCCGTTGAAGATGGGCGCCATGTAGCGTAGAGCGTCCTTGGGCCAACCGGCGTTGATTGGGAAGTTGACGGTGTCGCGGACGAGGTTGAGGGAACGTGAGGCGGAGCCGAAGTCGAGGGCTTCCATCTTGAGCGTGTCGAAGCCGGCGGTGTCGGAGTGACGCCATTCGGTTGGGAAGTTGATGAAGTTGAGCAACTGTCCGCCGAGATTGTGGACGCCGACGACTATGGGGTAATTGACGTCGTAGGGGTAGAGGATTTCAAATTTCGTCGTCGGATGATGGGAGCGGATGAAGTTGGTAAGCGCGGTGACATGGTCGCGCAGGCGGTTGCGAAGGAAGGTGGCATCGGCTCCGCCGTTCAGTTGCGGATTATCGTCGGGGGAATGGAAGATCTCGAGCTCACGATTACCAAGGGCGGAAAGGGCAGCGTTCCTGGTTTCAGAGTCGTACAAGGCCATGCTGCCGCCGTTGGCAAGAGGGAAGTACCACCAGCAGAATTCACCGAATTGAACATGCGGAGTGAGGCCGGAGGCGGACATCAGGGTAGCGATGGAGTGGTACACGCTTTGCTGGTAGGCGAGCATGAGGGAGTTGAAGGCGCAGTGGGAAGAATTCAGGCTGCCGAAGCCGACGGAGGTGACGACGGGAGTGCCGTTGGAGAATTCAGCGGCGAATCCGGCGGGTGGATTCACCAACTCCATCGAAGCCGAGGTGACGACATCGCGATTGCGGGCGGCGCACTGGGCGTAGAAATCGGCGTGCCATTCGCGAGCGCCGCGATTGAGGGCGGGAGACTGCGAGGGGTCGACAATCCAGGTACCTTCGTTGCCGTTTTGCAGCGTTCCAGCAGTGGTAACGGCTCCGGTGGATCCGGCGACGGACTGTATGGACGCGGCGAGCGTATAGGCGTAGGCAGGGGACGGCGAGTTGCCGGTAATGGTGAGTATGTTGGCGGTGGATGAGGCCCACACGCCGACGTAGGTGGCGTTGATGAAGTTCGCGAAATGGGTAGCGAAGGTGGCGGTATTCTCGCCGGGAAATACTGTTTTGCCAACCGGTTGTCCGCCGATGGTGACAAAGATCTGATCATCGGTCTTGAAGGCTCCGGAGAAAGTGACGGTGGCGGCGGGGATAGTTGCGTTGATGCGTTTGCGCTGATTCCACCAGAAGACACCGATGTACTCATTCATGGGTCCGGTATAGCCGAGCTGGTCGAAATTCCACAGAAGGCGGGCGGGCGAGAGTTTGTAGGTGTGATCGGTGGAGTAATCGAGCGCGGGCGAGAGATCGGTTTGGGGACGTCGCGGCGCGGGCAGATCAGAAGCGACGACGGCTTCGAGAAAGTCGAAATAGAAGAAGCCTGTGACGCCGGTGAGGGTGACGGTATGGCGGCCGGGAGCGATGGAGGTACCAAGCAAGCGGCGGGTGACAACGGCGGGTTCATTGTCGAGATAGCAGTTGAGGGCAGTGGGCGCGCCGCCGTCGAGGGAGACGGTGAGGGTCCCGCGATCCTTGTACAGCGAAGTACCGAGGTAGAGATCGTGAATCTGATCGCACTGGTAGGTGACTCGGACTGAATCATTGGGGCCGGCGCTGCGGACTGCGTAACCGCGCGAATAGAAGCCGGCTTCGACGTTCCATCTGCCGGTGTAGGCGCAGGCGGTGTTGTTGTCCTCGATGCGAACCGAGTTGGGTCCGGCGACTTGCAGTGTCTTGCGATCTTCGGGGCCGGACAGCGCCCAGTTGGTGAAAGTGGCTTCCCATTCGGTATCGGTAAAGGCTTGCCCGTCTGCGAGGGGTGGGGCGAAGGTGAGCCAAGCCTGGCGGATGTCGGGGATGCCGAGCGTGGAGAAGTTCAAGGTGACGCGCCAAGTGGCGTCAGAGGAGCCACCGGCGAGCGCGGCGGTGGGGGAAGACGTAGTGAGGCGCGAGTTTTTCGAGACCGCGTACATGCGAATGCTGTTGCCGTCGATACCGGCTTTTACGGCGCGAATGGTAAGGGTGGCACCGCCGGCCTCAGCGGAGAGCGGCATGAGAACGCGGAGGGCAGTCCAGTTGACGCCGTTGATTTGAGCGGCGAGGTTGCGGACGACGGTAGCGGCGCCGACGCCGGTAAGAGTGTAGCGGTCAGGTGAGGAAGACGCGGAGACGACGAAGCTTTGGCCGTCGTCCTTACGGGCTCGCAGATCGATTTGGCCGAAGTTACGGATGACGTTGACCAAGGGAGTAGCAACTGCGAGTTCAACGAGGCGCTGCGCGATGGTGTAGTCGGCGTCGCCAGCTATTTCGGTGTAGGAGTACGACGTTCCATCGATGGTGAGGGAATGGACGGCGCCGGCGCCCTTGGGCGTGAAGGCAAAGGAGCATTCGACGGTGGGAACGATGTAGTCGAAGGCGAAGTTGAGGTACCAGAGGGTGACGCGGTCGAACTCTTTGAGTCCGGCGTCGATGACGGTGAACTGGCCGGAGGCGGAGAGGTAAGAGCCGGAGACGAACTGGGCATGGTCGAACAAGGGAACGCTGGCGGTGGTGGCGTCGGGACGGATGACGTCGAGATAGGGCCAGTCGATAGTGGGGTAGCGGGGGGAGTCGAGGGGGCGGAGTCCGGAGTAGCGGACGTCGAAGGCGAGGGAGAGTCCGGCGAAGTTGGAGTTAGGGAGGTAGCGGATGGAGGGGTGCTCGTAGAAGTCGTCGGCGTCGTGGAGGACGAGGACGCAGAAGTCGGCGGGGTCGCGGAAGACGCCGGAGACTTTGAAGCTATTGGGCGTAGCGTGATGGAGCGCGGCGGCGGCGCCGAGGCTGTCGAAGCCTCGCAACTGGAGGGTGCGGTCGGGTTGAAGTTTGTAGATGCGTTCAGGCACGGTGATGTTGCTCCTTCATGCTCAGGCTAGGCTTGAGGTCAAATTTTGAGGGGGGTCTGGGGGTGGGGGATTGCTTGTAAGTGGATGTGGGGGTTGGGTTGAAATTTTTGTTGGATGGGAATGACTGGAGGTTTTGGGTAGTGGCGAGTGGCGAGTTAGTGACGAGTGACGAGTGGCGAGTGGCGAGTTGGCCTGCGGCTATGGTCGACATGTCGGGTGCCGGTCAGTTGTCAGTTGTCGGTGCCTGCGGCGGTCGGGGGGATGTACTGGATGGTTGTACTTCCTCGAATCCTTCGAATGAGCGGCCGGCGGCGGTGGCTTTTGTTTCTGCCAGGAACATTGGGATTGGTGCGAGCTCTGGTTGCGGCTGTCCTTGTTCGGTTGGTTGGACTTCCTCGTGTTCGATTTCGGGATTGGCGTCGTTTGGCGGAACTTCTCCGGCGGGTGGGATTGGTAGATTTTGAATGGCTTTCAGGGCGCGGTGGAACTGGCGATTGAGGTGGGCTTCATAGCGGGTGAAGACGGCGAACTGCCCGTCCTTGACGAGGCTTTGGAAGGCCAGGGTGGCGCGGAGGCTGGGGGAGGGATCTTTGTGTTTTCGGTCGACCTCGGTGCGCATTTCCTCGGTGGTGTGGGCGATGGCGTTGGTCTCGAAGACGAGGTAGCGGCGCTGACGCCAGGCGGCACCGATGATGTCATTGACGAGGATGTGCTGGATGGGGGATTGGGGATTGAGTTCGTCGCGGAGGGAGGCGGCGAACTCGTCGAACATGTCGCTGGACTCACCTGGGAGCACCAGGGCGCGGGCGGTGATGCCGTGTTTGAGCGCGTTCATTTTGGCGCGCTCGATGCCTTCGGGGGACCTGGCGCCGGCGGCTTTGGCGCCGTTGACCTTGCAGGATTCGGTTTTTCTCAGGGAAGCCATAGGGATATCTCCTTGGCCTCATTGGAAAGCTGAGTGTCAAGTATTGAGGGGGGTTGAAATTAGGAAGTGGTTTGGAATGTGGGGGAAGGGGGTTTCGGGGGATTTAAAATGCAAAGGATTTGGTTGTTACGCCAGGCCTCGTTTCAGATCGGCATTAAGGAAGGGCTGCTGCCGCAATTGCGATGCAGAAGGGCTTAATGCCGGAACTGGGGACACGGAATCTTGCCTAACATCCTCGGGATTTTGAAAGGCAACACCCACGCCTGGCAAAGGCGATAGCCGTCTGTAGCCGAATTCATATACACTTAGAGTGCTAATAACTACGAATTGACGGGGGTAGCAGACCACGTCAAAGCTGGATGGGCGAAAGTCGTATTCATGGGTAACATTCACTCAGACGAGCAAGCCAGCATCAAGCTGGTCGATACCAAGACCTCACAGGTTGTCTTTGCGTATGCGGTCAACAAGAAGAACAGCCTCCATGGTCGTCAAACCGCCGCCGAAGCTTGCGCCAAGCATCTCAAGGAAGTCGTTCAAGGCATCAAATAGACCAATTGGTTTAATAGGAAGATGCGCCTCGATGGCCCGCGCTCAAGCGCTAGGCGCGTGGATTGAAAGAGCACACATCTTGAGCTTCGAATCCGACGAGTTCCGGGGTGCCTGTTGCTCTCGGACACGCATCTTTCCTATTAGCCGCCCGGGACGGTACCACCCTGGGGTTGGGGCAAGTGGGTGTTCCCGGCAATTCACGAATACCTTCACTAGCCGGGTTTCGGTCGTCGCCTCTGGGCCAACGGGTGACGCAGGGCGCGCCGGATGGGTTTGACTACAGTGAAATTCTTGGTGAAAAATCGGGGACGAAATATCCTCGGCGCTTCCCTCTGACCAGGCGAAACCCCGTTGTCCTCAGCCGGCCTACTGATGTCGCTGGAAACCCCTGGCAGGGAAAGGTAAGCCTATTGACCACTGGGTCTTGAGCCTGCTCGGTGGCATCAAAAGAGATGAAAGATCGACCTACTGAACACCGCAACCACCACGAGCGCGCCTTGGAAAAACCACCAGGGCCACGAGCCATTTTCTCAGCCGGCTCGCCGGGTACATGGCACGATGCCGGCGGATGTATCTAAGGCGAAATCTTTTTACCCTCCACATTTGCCAGGACGGTCGTCGTTCAATTGGAAGGCCCATCTTGATTTCATCGGCAATCTGAGTCCTCACCAAGGCGATGGATGCGGAGGCTGCGAGAAACAAAACCAGCCAAATCACAAACGGCCCATAGCGAAACCATTGTATTTCACGGTCGGACCGCACCTTTTCGCTTCGAGATGCAAAACGTGTTGTGGTGGTGGGTTGAATGAACGGAATCGAGCCCGGTGCGGCTCGGGTGCTGAGCCGGATGGACCCTTGTCGGGAATGCCTACCGGGACATTTGTAACCCGAAACCGGATGCACGAATGAGTGCGGTCTAGATACTGCATTGTGCCGGCAGAATTTCTGCGCGGCAGCCGTTGAGCTCCCCGTCAGCGCATTTCCAACTCCTATCAGGAATCCGCTGGCGCACATGGCGATAGAACATGAAACACCGGTCTCAATCAAATCGGCCTGTTCTTAACGCCCTGCTTGTTTCGAAGTACAAACCGAACGCTATCCAGATTACCTGCACGTTCATACACTGGGCACATGGCGTTCATGGATCCGTTTGACCGCATCACCGTTGAACCCGGGAAATGCGGCGGCAAGCCGTGCATCCGCGGTTTACGGATCACAGTTCGGCGCGTCCTTGAACTTCTCGCCACCTATCCGGACAGGAACGCGGTTCTGGCTGAATATCCGTTTCTTGAAGTCGAGGACCTTCAACAGGCTCTTCGTTACGCAGCGGCAACCGTCGATGACGAGCGGATGAGCACTGATCGGGTTGCGTGGAGGGCCTTTTGCATGATCAAGGCCTGGCTCCGGCGGCCGCATGCACTCTGCGTGACCAAGGGGTGGATGCTATCCACGTGCTGGAGGTTGGAATGGACCGCGGTGACATCCTGGAATTCGGCCTGAAAACTTCGAGATCGGAGACCAGTGTGCAGCAGGCGCAATGCACCACCGACTCTTGGTTTCGATCATTCCCGCCTATTGCGCGTGGGAAATGAGCGTTAGGCCCGGCACGCCAAGGTAGTCGTTGCGGTTGTGGGTGATCAGGGGTAGTCCGGTCATTAGGTCGGTGGCAGCAATCCAGGCGTCGGCACAATCAATTCGCCGGCCGGCGGCTTGGGCGCCCACCGTCACTGCCGCCCATTTCGCGCAGAGATTTCGGTTGTACGGCACAACCACAAACCGCTCCAGCTATTGGCGAAGCCGGTCACGCCGCGCCTCACCTCATTGCGCCTCAAGCACCCAACGGTCTAGTTCAGCCAAGGTCATGAACGAGATAATCGGAGTTCGATTCTCGAGGTCGGGCAGGTACTCGTGAGCAACAGGATGGCTTTTGAACAAGTAGGATATGACGTCGGTATCGACGACAACCGCGGCCGTCATGCCGCGCGGTCGGTACGATTGTGCCCGCGCCATTCATGGAGAGCCGCGAGGAACTCTTCCACGGGCTCATCCTCAGGCCAGAAATCTCCCAACAGGACAGTGGGATCAATGATCGGGCATTTGCCTTGCTGCACGATCAACTCGTCCAGCTCACGAGGATCGTTCGATGTGTCCATTGCAGAGTCAGCACTCCGAGTATACCGAGTTCTAATGTTCGAGTACCGTTGCCGTGTTAGGGCGTATCGAATAGCGCCACAGAACAGGGCTAGGGCGCATTGAGGTGCGCGCTGCTTCCGACCTGGAGCGGAGTAGTGTGCTCCTCTGCTCATCCGGCGGCGTAATTGAGGGAAGCCATTATGTTTTCACGAGACAAAAAGGAATAGTCGACCAGCAGATCCTCGACGGTATCGCCGTTCGCCATCATGCGGACGATCTGGTGAACGGGCATCCGGGTACCCTTCACACATGACTGGCCATGGCAAATGGCCGAGTTTATCGAGATCCGAATCGAACGACACGTCCAATGCTCCCCGATAGAAGATCCAGTCAATCCGGCCCAGTGCGCTGGGTTTTCCGCTGAAGCCGTGAAAGGTTGGTGTGGGTCCGGTCCTGGTCTCTAACTCCGACCACGCGTCCGTCAGTACGGCAGTGAGGGTCTTGTGGGATTCGGAATTAATATCCGTGTTGAAATCGCCGGTAAGGACGACTGTCGCGCCTGCGGGGACTGCCTTGATTCTTTCAGCGATCAGCAGAGCGCATTTTCGCCGTGCCTCTTCATCGTTGCGGCGGTGGGGGAAGAGTCGCCCGAGCCAAGCAATTCAAGGCGGCTCTTACGGTAGAAGACGCCCATGTGCTCGTCGTCGTGATTGCCGCGGCGGCTCAGTCCAAACCACACGTATTCCGGCAACTTTTCTCAATGTAGTCGCCCTGGAGCTGGAATAGCTCCTGAGTGCCGACGACGTCCGGCTGCTTGTCGCGGATGACGCCAAACAAGGAGATCGCGCCGCGCTTCCCAGACATTCACCCCGTCGCCCGAGGCGGGATAACGGACATTGAATGTCATCACTTTCAGCATGCCGGCCGCGGAGAGGCCCAGGCACGACGCCAGCGCGAACAGGATCAACGTCTGCCGCTATTTGCGATGCAGAAGGGCTTCTTGCCGGAACGGACAGCAGAAACCGATGAGGCGCTTTGGGTACTTTGCGACTTGCGCGCTCGTCCAGTTTTCGGTTCCTTGGAGTTAACGTTGCGAAGAGGTACGGGGGCTGACTTACTAACTAGGACTTGCAAGGGCAAACAACAGATCAGGGGAGGTTTTCCGGCCTCCCCTGTGATTTGCTATTATCTGCTGGCCGAGGTGGCGGGCTGCGGAATGTAGCTGAGATCGGCCTGGTAGCGATAGATGTTCACTTCGGAACGAGTGATCATCGTATTTGCTTTCGCCAGATAGGCTTGGTATTTGGCTTCGCCCATGGCCTTCACGAAGGGCGGCATGTCGTCGAGGTCGGCCCACGAACTGAGGCCCGTCACGCTATAGAGTTCGTTGCCCGGTCCTCCGAAACGTACGCGCGAATAGGCGTAAGTGGCGATGCCGGACTGCTTGACGGCCGGCATGACTTCGCTCTTCACGAGCGCCGTGAATTCGCCCAATTTGTCGGGGCGCAGAGTTACCCGTCTTACCCGGAGCAATTTGGGTGGGTCCTTAGCGAGGGGCAGCGAGAGATCGGCCACGATCTGATCAATCACCCTGGTGCTGTGTTCGATGCATGCGCCGATCCGCATGTTGATTGCCTGTAGTTGGACGGCGGACTCTTTCATTCGAGGATCCATGCGAATGGGCGTATCCATTTCCGCAAGCTTGTTGTGAGCGGTTACGATGCGAAATTCGTTCACGCCCGTGGCCGACTGCCACACGCTGGTTCTCTTATCCCAGCCGGCTTTCCGCAGCAGATCGTTGTATTCTTTCCAGGCCGCGCGGAAGTCGCCGAGGCGTCCCGGGAGGATGGTCACGTGTGTTACTTCGCGGAAGACGGGTACCGCAGACTGCGCCATAAGGGTGCTTCCGAGTCCGAGGGCGATGCCCAGGACGGCGCCAGAGTTCAATGCGATTTTGGATAGTGCTCTCATTACACATCTCCTGACTGTGAGTAGTTGGTGGAACTACGTTGCCGGTCCCCAGTTACTTAAACACCGGCCGTCACCGGGCGACGATTCACCGCGATGACTGATTTTTTGTGAGTGCCTAGTAGTATACGCCAAGTCAGATTCCGGTCAACCAGATTTTGTGAGTGATTACTCCGGAGTGTTCATGACAGGCCAGGTGCTGACGAGAGGACCGGTTAATCCGCGCAAGTCGGAGGTGGTTGTGCTGCGGTTTTTCGGCAGCCTCAGCGTAGAGGAAACGGCAGAAGTCCTGAAAATTTCTGCTCAAAGCGTGATGCGCGATTGGAAGATGGCGAGGGTCTGGCTGGTAGCCGAGCTGGCAAAGTGAGGGTGGATTTTGGCGATCGTGTCCCGAGTTCTGACAATTGCCAATTCCGCTTCATCGAGGCTGCGGGACAGGCTGTGACTGGGGAGCAGATAGGCTCGCGGATGATCTCCGTATTCGCGTGCCTACTTCTCATTCGCGTGCCTACTTATCATTCGCGTGCCTGCTTCTCATTCGCGTGCCTGCTTCTCATTCGCGTGCCTGCACGGGCCGGGAGGCCCGTGCTACTTGTTCAGATCTTCCCAAGGGGCAGGTGCTAAGTGGGTCCCGCGTGGTCTTCCATCAAGTCTTTGCCGGACCGTGAAGTACTCATTAGGGTGTCGCGCGCAAGCGCTTACCGACCTTGGGGTTGCGATGGAGGAAGCCGGAGCCAGCGTGACCACGATCCGCTGCCCGCAGGGGCGCCCCCTGGCGAGAGAATGATCGTCATCCATCGACGGCGGGCGATGAGTGGAGTTATTTGATGTTCACGCGCACGACATTGGCGACGCTCGGCATCCTATTTCTCCCGGTATTCCATTCAACGACGTCGCGGGAGAGTTTAGAAACCGTCCTGCAAGTCATTGGCAGTCGAGAAAGAAGTAACCCCGGGGAGACGATGTTAGAGTGTTTTCCCAGGCTGGACGTCACTGCGGCAGATGGCATGGTTGTTCCTGAATCTGGTGTCGAACTCTCTGAAATATCGCAAACCTGATGGCGCCGATCATTCATGTCATTGCGACTCGCAGAGAGGGTGGGTGAACCATTGGCGTGCGAGGCAACGGTATGGCTATGAGCAGAAATACGTTTGCGGAAATTTTCGGAGTCTTCAAGAGACTTCACGGGGAAGGTCACGCGCATTCTCGAACGTCATGGCGGGACCATTTGGGCGGAGTCGGAACCTGGGCGAGGTTCAGCGTTCCACTTCAGACTACCGCGTCGGACCAGGCACCGCGTCTTGTCCCATTGAAGTGACGGGTTGCGGGAACTGGTACAATCCCGCAAATGGCCGATTCTGTCTGGGGTTTAACTTCTGCTACTGATCCGCGGGTGGCGCCGGCGAGGCCGCGCCATTCGGCGACGGTACGGGTGACCCACTGGATCACAACCTTGTGCTTTCTGGCGTTGCTGGTTAGTGGCGTTGAGATCCTGCTTTCTCATCCGCGCTTCTACTGGGGCGAGGCGGGCAACGTGGGGATGACGCCCTTGTTCAAGCTGCCTTTGCCGGCGTCGAGGGGCACGGTGCCTACCGGGTACGGCTATGTGCTGCATGACCAGAACGGATGGAGCCGTGCGTTGCATTTCCAGTCGGCCTGGCTGGTGGTGATCGCGGGGCTGCTCTACGTAGGCGTCGGATTGTTGAATGGGCATTTCCGGCGGAATCTCTTGGGGTCCACGGCGGCGGTCGACGGGCGATCGTACAACGTGCTTCAGAGGCTCACCTACCTCGGAGTCATCTTTGTCCTGTTCCCGCTGGTGATCTGGACCGGCCTGGCGATGTCGCCGGGGATCGCGGCGTCGATGCCGGTGGTGGTGACGACGCTGGGCGGACAGCAGACGGCGCGAACTCTTCACTTCTTCGTGACGGTGCTGCTGGTTTTATTTCTGGCCGTCCACATCCTTAAGGTTTACCTGGCCGGCTTTAGGGCGCGGACTGGGGAGATGATTACTGGCCGCGTTAGCAATGGAGAATCAGCATGAGCAAGGTCTCAAGACGGAAACTGATGGGCGCCGGCCTGACGTTGGCTGGCGGGGCGGCGGGACTGGCAGTGGCTGCGAATGTCGCTAGCCGATACGGGCTGATTCCGCCGGATGGTGGCGGTATTTACGGTCCGGGAGAGACGTTGACGTATGCGGCGCAGCGGGCGCTGACGCACAACTCGATGGCTCGTGAGTTCGATCGCAGTCTGATTTCGAAGCCACCGTTTGCGAACGAGGTAGCGCCGCTGGGCGATGCTTTCAAGAAGCTACAGGATGGGCGGTTCGCGGACTGGCGGTTGGTGGTGGGCGGAATGGTTGCGCGTCCGGCGTCGCTGTCGGTGGAAGAGATCAGAGGGTTTCCGGTGCGGACGCAGGTGACGCACCTGGCGTGCGAGGAAGGATGGTCGTACATCGCGGAGTGGACGGGGGCGCCGCTGTCGCACATTCTCGACCTGGTGGGGGCTGACGCGCGTGCCCGGTATGTCGTTTATCAATCCTTTGAGAAGGGCTGGTGGGACAGCATCGACATGGCGGACGCGCTGCATCCGCAGACTTTGGTGGCGCACTCGATGAACGGAGGCGAGCTTCCGGTGGCTTTCGGCGGACCGCTGCGGATGCGGGTTCCGCGGCAGCTCGGGTACAAGAGCGTGAAGTACATTAACCAGCTGACGTTGACGGACAACTTGAAGGGGTTCGGGAAGGGGTTGGGGTCGGCGGCACCGGAGGCGGGGTACGCGTGGTACGCGGGGATTTGAGGGTCGTGGCTGAGGAGCGTGGCGGGCCCCGCACGAGAGAGCAGTGCGAGGCCACAATCGCGGCAGTGCATCTTGGTGGGAAGACGCTGCCCGGGCGTCGGGAAGGCGGCTGGACCATTGGAATGATTTTTCAGTGATCCGGGTGACGGCTAGAAGAATCGGTCTCTGACACCGATTAATTTGATTTGGTTTGTTTTGTTGGGGTTGGCGGAATTGATGGGGTGTTGATTTCTTGACTCATCCTAGGCTCGGGATGGGATGACAATATTTTCTTCGTTCTATGGGGACACCTTGTGTGGTGTCGTGGATACGGCTGAGCCCGGTGAGGCTGAGGCTGGCGATATTCTGACTTTTGCGAGGGAACGGCTGCGGTTTGAACCGGATCCGATGCAGGCGCGGTTGCTGTCGTTCGAGGGCCGGAGGGTGCTGGTCAATTGCACACGGCAATGGGGGAAGTCGACTACGACTGCGGTCCGGGCGCTGTTTGACGCGGCTACCAAGCCGAAGTCGCTCATCATATGCATTGCGCCTTGTGGGCGGCAGAGCCATGAGTTCATCCGCAAAGTCCGGGAATTTGCGGGGGTGGCGGGGATTCGGGTGCGGGGCGAGATGCTCGACAACGGCTCGCGTATTGTGGGGTTGCCGGCAAGTGAGGCGAGGATCCGGGGGTTCTCGGCTGCGACGCTGGTGATTGTGGATGAGGCGGCGCGGGTGCCGGATGAACTCTATCTCTCGATCCGGCCATTTCTCGCGGTGTCGAACGGCTCGTTGTGGGTGCTGAGCACGCCGCTTGGAGAGCGCGGGTTCTTCCACGATCTCTGGAAGAACGGCGGCGAGCGGTGGGAGCGGATCTCGGTGCCGGCGACGGAGTGTCCGCGAATTCCTGCCGCGTTTCTCGAGGAAGAGCGGCAGGCGCAGGGGGACTGGCGGTTCAGGCAGGAGTATTTGTGCGAGTTCGGGGGCTGCGAGGATGCGCTGTTTGAGCGGGAGACACTGCTGGCGTCGCTGACGAGGGAGGTGCGTCCGCTGTGGGAGGCATGTTGAGGGTCTTCGCGCCGGAGTATTCTGGGGTTAGGGCATGCTGGGTTCCAGGCTCGTTCTTTGCGTCGCGCTCGTGCTGATCTTTGCGAAGATGCAGTGTGTGTCGGCGTGTGCGATGGAAGCTTGCGGATCGAAGGTTCCGCCCTGCCACAAGCATAGTCAATCTTCCTCTTCCTCCAAGGCTTGCGGTCACGATGTTAGTGCGGCTATTGTCGCTCCGGTGCAGGCGGTGGATGCTCCTGCTTTGGTGGTTGCGGTTGATGGGGAGGCGGATCGTCTGGCTGTTGAGATTTGCCGGGTGGTGGTGGCTGCGCCTTCCGCATTTCATCTAGCGCTTGCACGGGTCGGGAGACCCGTGCTACTTCCTGCGCGTCCTTTCTTTCCGTTGGAGAGTTATGTTTATTCGACTGTTGCTTTATGGTGGGGTTCTGCTTTTTCGATGTTTTGCACAGGACATGAATGCGGCGGGCATGTCGCTGATGAACCTATCTTCGGGGACGGCTTCGAATCCTGCTTCGTGGCCGATGCCGATGATCATGTCGCATGTGGGCGGGTGGAGCACCATGTTCATGGGCGTGGGGTTTCTGGCGGACGTTCAGCAAAGCGGGCCGCGTGGTGGAGATAAGCTCTATTCAACGAACTGGGCGATGGTTTCGGCGCAGCACCGGATTGGGAAGCGAGGCGCGTTCAGTGCTGAGATCATGCTCAGTCTCGAACCGGCGACGATCACCGACCGCCGATACCCGCTGTTGTTTCAAACCGGGGAGACCGCTTACGGGCATCCGCTGATTGACGCGCAGCATCCGCACAATTTCATCATGGCACTGGGATTCCACTACACGCACGAACTGGCCGAGGACACGATGTTGAGCCTGTACTTTGCCCCGGTTGGCGATCCGGCGATTGGGCCGGTGGCGTTTCCGCACCGGGCGTCGGCGATGGAACTGCCGCAGGCGGCGCTGTCGCATCACCTGCAGGACTCGACACACATTGCCTACGAAGTGGCGACGGTGGGTTTGTCGCACAAGAAAATACGGTTGGAGGCGAGCGGTTTCCACGGGCAGGAGCCGGGCGAGAACCGGTGGACGATCGAGACTGGCGCGATCGATTCGTGGTCTACGCGGCTGTGGATTTTTCCGTCCAAGAATTGGGCAGCGCAGGTTTCGACTGGCCGCATCGCTCATCCGGAGGCGCTCGAGGAAGGCGATCAATTTCGCACCACCGCGTCTGTGAGCTATACAAGGCCGATGATGGGGTCCAGTTGGTCGTCAAGCTTGATTTGGGGACGCACACACAACACGGCGAACCTGCACAATCTGAACTCGTACCTGGCCGAGACGGTGGTCCCGGTGAGCCGCGGAAACTTCGTGACGGGCAGATTCGAGTTAGTGGATAAGGACGAGTTGTTCCATCACGGTCAAGTTGACGGGACGTTCCGGATTGGGGCTTACACCGCTGGTTACACGCATGACTTCGATTGGTTCAAGCACCTCGAGACCGGCGTGGGCTTCAATATTTCGGCTTATACAGTGCCGGACGCGATCAAGCCGTTTTACGGCAATCATCCGGTTGGTGGAAACATTTTTATACGATTCCGGCTACGGCCGGCGGACATGTAGGAGATTAGAATTATGCGAGCGTTCATTTTATTAGCAGGACTTGCAGGCGCGGCCAGCGGCGCGACTTTCACCGGCGTGATCACCGACACCATGTGCGGCGCCAAGCACAGCATGGTGAAAGACCAGACGGACGAGCAGTGCATCAAGATGTGCCTCAAGGGATCGAGCCAGTACGCGCTGTACGACGGCACGAACGTGCTGAAGCTGAGCGATCAGAAGAAGCCGGGCGCGTTTGCCGCCAAGCGCGTGAAGGTGACCGGGACGCTGAACAAGAAGACGAAGACGATCAAGGTCTCGGCGATCGAGGCGGAGTAGGGCCTAGATCGCCGCCAGTTCGTAGAGGAAGTCGATGTGGGAGCGGGTGGCTCCGTCGATGCCCTGCACCTTGGGATTAGACGACTCGATGACGTAATACTCATCGGGCGCGTGCGCGCCGTTGCCGTGTCCGAGGCCGAAGTGTCCGGCGGGCAGGTCGAGAGGGTCGCTGGTAAAGACGTAGCCGGGCCACGAACCGGCGAGGCGCGGCCAGAGGATGGGATCGATGCCGGAGCGCTTGTAGACGTTCTGCGAGGCGCGGATGAGGGCAGACGCGGCGGGCGTACTGGTGGGATCGTAGCCGCCCGACATATTGACCTCGATGTCGCCGAAGCCGCGTTTAGCGAGGTGGGCCTTGAGGAGCGCGAGTGCGGTGCCGGCGGTGAGATCGGGGACGAGCCTGAGATCGAGCTTGGCGACGGCGCGATGGGGCAGCACGGTTTTGCCGCCGGGTCCGGTGTAGCCGCCGACGAGGCCTTCGATGTTGACGGTGGGCTTGGCGACGAGGAGTTCGAGCGCTTCGAGAAAGTCGACGTCGTGGACCCAGTGCTCGATGCCCAGGCTTTTCTTGGCCATGTCTTCGTTCTGACGCTTAGCCGCCTCGCGAATCATGGCTTTCTCTTCGGCAGTGAGCGGGCGGACCTTTTCGAGGAAGCCGTCGATGGCGGGCGTGTGACCGTCCTTGCCGACGAGAGTATTGAGGGCCTGGACCAGATGCCATGCGGGGCTGTCGATGCGGGCCTCGTTGGACGAGTGCACGTCGAGGCGGGGACCGCGCCCCCACTTTTCACCGCTCGCCACTAACTCGAGTTCGATGACGCCCTTGGCGCCGAGGTTGATGGCAACGGTGCCGTCGAGCGACTGCTGGGCCATGGGCATGAACACGCCGGTGCATTTCTTAAGCGCGGCGAGGACTTCGGGTTTGTGAACGATTTGTTTGAAGTGGGGCGAGCCGATTTCCTCTTCACCCTCGGCGACGAACACGAGGTTGACGGGGAGTTTGCGGTCGGCAGCGCGAAAGGCCTGGAGGGCGGCGAGGAAGGCCATCTGCGGTCCCTTGGTATTGACGGCGCCGCGTCCGACGAGTGACTTGCCGATGCCGGGCTTGTCGATGATGGCGGCGTCCCAGGGCGGCGAGGTCCACTCGGAGGGTTCAACCTGTTTGACGTCGTACATGAAATAGATGCCGACGGTGCGAGGGGCGCCGGCGTCGAGGGTGGCGAAGACACCGGGGAAGCCGGCGGTGTCGACTTTGGTGACGGGCTCAAAGCCGCAGTTGCGGAGAAGTTGCATCTGCAGCTCGCAACCCTCCTTCATACCGCGGTTCTCGGCGGCGATGGAAGGCTGCTTGATCCAGGCCTGGAGGGTCTTGACGGTGTCGTTATGACGCTGGGTGACAGCGTTGTAGAGGGGCTGGACATCGGCTGCGCGCGACGTGGTGGCGGTAGCGGCGGCTAGCGTTGAAGCGAGAAACGTGCGACGGTCCATCGCATTAGATTAGCAGCCGGAGCGTTAGCGGAAAACGCCAGTGTGGCCGAGCGAGTAGCGGCCGGGCTGGGGATAGACGCAGAGGCCGTGCGGACCTTTGCCCACCGGCACGCGGGCGAGCAGGTGGCCGTCGGAGGTATCGAAGGCGTAGACCTCTTTGTGGTAGCGGCCGGAGAGCCAGAGGATTTTGCCGTCGGCGGAGACGCCGCCCATATCCGGACTGCCGCCGCCGGGGATGGTCCAGGTCTGGACGACTTTGCGGGTGGCGAAGTTGATGACGGCGACGGTACCGGCGTCGCGGTTGGAGACGTAGAGGTATTTTGCGTCGCGGCTGGGATAGAGTCCGTGGGCGCCTTTGCCGGTAGGGATGAAGTCCTGATAGACGAAGCGTTCGGGTTCGATGACGTGGACGCCGTCGGCCATCATGTCGGCGACGAAGAAGACTTTGCCGTCGGGTGAAGTTTTGACGTCCTGGGGCATGCGATCGTTCTCGATGGGCATGGTGCCGCCGCCGTGGTGGACGCGTTTCTTATGAGCTTTGTTGGAGGGATGCATGTCCACTGGAAGCTTGAGGGTGCCGATGACGGAGCGATTGGCGACATCCACTTTCACGAGTTCTCCGGTGAACTCACAACTGGCGATGAGGTAGCGGCCGCTGGCGGAGAAATCCAGATGGTCGACGCCGCGGCAGGGGACGGTGAGTTGAGCCTCGCGTTTCATGGTGGCGGCGTTATAGAAGTCGAGGCGCTTGTCGCGTTCGGCAACGACGATGGCGTACTTGCCATCGGGCGTGTAGTACATGTTGTAGGGGTCGCGAACGGGGATGGTTTCGAGCTTCTCGCCGGTGGCTGGATTGAGTTTGGTGAGCGAGTCATTGAGGTCGTTGAGGATCCAGAGGGTCTTGAGGTCCCAGGAGGGCACGACGTGCTGGGGTTGACGGCCGACTGAGAAGTGGTCGACTACCTGGAAGGTTGCGGGGTCGATGACGTCGACGGTGTTGCTGCCGCTGTTGGGGACATAGACGCGGGAGGGGTACTTCCTGACGATGTCAGCCAGTTTGCCGAGGCCCGCTTCGGAATAAATATTGGCGGGATTGATTACGGGCGGCATGCCGGGAAGCGGCGAAGCGGGCAGTTCAGAGGATGCAGCGGCGACGGAAGAGTCGTGGTGATTGCCGCAAGCGACAGCAAGTAAAGACAGGATTATTAATGCAGAAGCGAGCGAGAGTCTAAGCATGGGCCGGCTAGGAATTTCTTTCTTTATGGAGGGCGTTCCGCGAGGCTTTCCCACTGCTCCATTACTAAACAGAGTAGCGCGGGAGGGGGCGGTTTCAATGGTTTGAATGGACTGATGCGACGTGCGAGACGGACGGTTTTGTGCACTCGACCTTGAAGTTGGACGATTCGATGGACAATTCGGAGTGTCCGGCGATTTTCACCTCAGCGACGGAGCGGTTGGTGGACATCATCCAGACGCCTTCGACGCGGGAGAAGTTCTGCGTAATTTCGGGCTTTCCAACCCAGAACGAGACGCGCTCGGAGGGGCGTCCCTGGACGGCAACGACACCGAAATCGTCTGTGCTGACCCAGGCTTTCCCATCGAGAAGGAAGCGGTTTTTGCGCTTTGGTTTGAGCTGGAGGACGTAGCAACGCTGGCCATTCCGATTCTCGGTGCCGAGCAGGGCAAAGTCGTAATTGCGGGGGCCGATGCGCATGGCGTCGATCTGTTCCTGGCGGCTCGCGTCTTTTTCAGCTTCGATCAGCTTATCGAAGACCCTACGTCCGATGCCTTCGGCGCCGTGGACGGAGAGGATCTCGAACTTTTTTTCCAGGCCGGCGCGGTAGGTAACGCGGACGGAGAGTTCGGCATGTTTACCGAAGCGCGGGGAATCAAGCACGTAGTGGCGCATCAAGGTATAGCCCTTGAGCGAAGCCATCTCGTCGATGTCGGCCTGCTCGGCTCGAGCGCCTATCTGCTGGGCGGTGAGGGTGGGTTCTGCGGCTGGAACGGTTGCCGCAAGAACGCCGGCCAGGAACATTAAGCAAGCCGGTGAAGTTGTCACCGGATCGTTAGAGCACGCGGCCGACCAAGGCCAAGTGTTTGTGGGTAAAGGGGATGCCTATGGAGACTTGGGAATTCTTACCAGTACACGAAAGTCTCTTCCTCACCTATTAACAGGATGGGCTTGCCGCCAGTGGAGATGGCGGTGGCGTGGTCCATGACCTCTTGGGCGCCAGGGGATTTCAGGCACGACTGCAGAGCTTCCATACTGCTGAAATGCAATTCGGCAATGCGGTAGGTACGTGCTTCACCCTGCGGCGATCCGACGACCTTGGTGGCGACTAAGCGGCTCAGTCCCTTCAGTTTATCTTCGAGCATGGGCAGGTGCTCGTGCCTGTAGGCGTCTTCGAACGCGCCTTCATCTTTCGGACGTGGATAAATGACAACAATCTTCGCGCTGACAGCCATTGGCAGCCTCTCTGCTGTTAATCGGAGGAAGTGGTCTAATTCTTGATACTAGTTCATACCCTATCACCTCGCCAAATCGAGGAGAGGCTGGCCGGTGAGGCGGTAGCCGGTCCACTGGTCCATGGGGACGGCGCCGAGGCTCTGGTAGAAGCGGATGGAGGGCTCATTCCAGTCGAGGACGGACCATTCGACGCGGCCGCAGTCACGTTGGACAGCGAGGGCGGCGAGCTTTTTGAGGAGCGCGATGCCGGCGCCCTGGCCGCGGAGGTGAGGTTTAACGAACAGGTCTTCGAGGTAGATTCCGGGTTTCGCGAGGAAGGTGGAGTAGCTGGTGAAGAACAGGGCGATACCGGCGCATTCGGACCCGGCGTAGGCGAGGAGGACCTCAGCGGCGGGACGCGGGCCGAACAGAGTCTTGCGGAGGGCGTCCTCGGTGGCGACGCATTGGTCGAGGAGGCGCTCGTACTCAGCGAGTCCGCGAATCATTTCGAGGATGACGGGAACGTCGTTGACGGAGGCGGGTTCGATCCGGATTTCAGCCATAGACTGTAGGGTAATATGCGCCTGCTGATCTTCTCCGATATTCACAACGATGTTCGCGCGCTGGAGCGGCTGATGGACATTGACGCGGATTACTATTTTGCGGCGGGGGACATGGTGACGTGGGCGCGCGGCCTCGACAAGATTGGTCCGGTGCTGGCGCGGCGGGCGGAGCGGATGTACGTGCTGCCGGGAAATCACGAGTCGGAGCGGGATGTCGAGGGAATGTGCGAGCGGCATGGCCTGCACGCGTTTCATGGGCGCACGCTGGAGATTGAGGGCCGGCATGTGGTGGGTTTGGGCTATTCGAGTCCGACGCCGTTTGACACGCCGGGGGAGTACAGCGAAGAGGAGATGGCGTCGCGGCTGGAGAAGTTTGCCGGGCTGAAGCCGATGGTCCTGATCTGCCACTGTCCGCCGTTGAATACGGCGCTCGACAGGGTCAAGGAGGGATTGCATGCGGGGAGCCGGGCGGTGAAGGAGTTCATTGAGCGGGAGCAGCCGGAGCGGTTTTTCTGCGGGCACATTCATGAAGCTGAAGGAGTGCCGGTGGAGATGGGGGTTACGAAGGGGTTGAATGTAGGAAAGCGGGGGTATGTGCTCGAGTGGTGACTAGGCTGAGGAGGTGGGCCGGGCCCATTCGGATTTAGCGCAGGCGCGGAATTCCTTGATGTGGGCGCCGTGGCGCTGGCGCCAGAGAAGGTAGTCGTTACGGAGGTCGGCCCAGACGTTGCGGGCGGACGAGGGATTGTGGACGGTGTCGAGGGTGAAGTGGTGGGAGTACTCGTGGGGGAGGGTGGTCTCTTTCGCGTCGGCGAGACCGAGGAAGGTTTTGAAGAACGGGTGGGCGGGGATTTTCTGCCAGCGAGGGTGGGGACCGATGGAACAGCCGCCGGTACGCTCGCGGTCGATGTCGTAGCCGAGTTTTTCGGTGACGAACACGTTGATGGTGGGACGGAGGAGAAATCTCTCGGGGATTTCCGAATAGCCCTGAGTTCTGAGAAAAGCGCCTTCGGTGAAATGCACATCGAAGGCGATGTGGCTGTTGGCGTATTGGCTGCGGGCCTTCTCCTGCCAGGCGAGGAACAAAGCGCGCTCGGCGTCGCTGAGGCCGTTGCCATTGCGTGCTCCGGCGTCGAACATGACATTCAGGCCGATGGTGAGGGTGGGGGGTGGGGCGGCGAGAAGGAGGCTGCCGGTACAGCAAAGAGCGACGAAGTTTCTCCTGGAAATTGACGGGAGGCTAGGCGGAGCAAATTTCGAGGAGCGAAGCCTTGAGCGGGTCATGGGACGCATCCAGTTTCCCACCGGCAGCGGTGACATAGAAGACGTCGAGTGCTTTCTGGGCTTCGGTGTCGATGAGGACGACTTCGATATTGCAGCCGGCCTGGGACATGGCCGAAGTCAGATCGTAGAGCAACCCAGGCCGATCCTCGGCGACGATCTCGATGAGAGTTGCAGCCGGGGAAGCGACGTTGTTGAACGTGACGCTCGGCTTGACGCGCTGGGGACGCTTGGCGGGACGTGCGCGGTTATGCAACAGGCGCCGCACGTCCTCTTTGCCGGAAGCGACGCGAAGGACGGTGTCGTGGAGGCGATCGACCTCGCTGGGGTTCAGTTCGAGGGTGCGAATGGGATCGGCGAAGGTGAAGGTATCGAGGGCGACGTGGGTGGTGTTGGCGAAGGCTTCGGCTTTGAGGATATTCATGCCGAAGGCGGCCAGAGCGCCCGAGATGGAGGCGAACAGGAAGGGACGGTCGGCGGCGGCGACTGCGAGGCGGTAGAAGCCGCTGTGGCGTTGGATGTCCACGGCGACGCCGGCGGACTGGGCGGTACGCCACAAGTCGCGATGCCGCTCCATTTCGGCTTCTGTGTGGGTGCGCAGATAGCGCGTCGGGAATCCGTCGAGGAATTCAGCCAGATCGGGACGGGCTGATTGTGGGCCGCTGATTCTTTCGGTGTCGAGTTCGCGAGTCAGTTCCTCGTAGGCGAGCAGGTAGGCGCGCCACAACTGCTCGCGGCGCCAGGGAGTGAGGGCGGTGGGATTGACGGCGCTGATATCTGCATGGGTGAGCAGCGTGAGCATTTTCAGCCGTTCGACGGTGCCCACCTGGCGGGCGACGGCGCGAGCGGTATCGACGTCGTCGAGGTCGCGGGAGTTCATGACGCCGGAAAGCAGGAGATGTTGTTGGATGAGGAATAAGACGGTCTCGGTTTCCTGGACAGTGAGTTCAAAGCGGCGGCAGATGACTTTGGCGAGTGCGAGGCCTTCGGCGACGTGATGGCCGCCGCCCTTGCCGATGTCGTGGAGCAGGAGGGCGAAGCGGAGGAGCCAGGGCTGGTCGATCTCGGTGAGAAGGTCGTGGAAGCGGCCGTCCTCGACATGCTCGAGCGATTCGATGGCGACGATGGTGTGCTCGTCGACGGTGTAGCGGTGGTAGAAATCGCGAACCACGAGGCAGTCGATGCGGGTCCACTCGGGGAGGATGGCGACGAGCGCTCCGGTTTGCTCCATGGCGCGGAGTCCGGTAGCGGCGTGGGGCTGGTTCAGGATTTCGCGGAACTGGAGCCACATCTCGGGAGGCGGCGCGGCCACCAAAGCGGGAAGCGTGGACGGAATGCGCTGTTCGGTGTCGGGCGCAAGCGCGATTTCATGGCGGGCGCAGAATGCGAACAGGCGCATCAGGAGAGAGGGATCGCGCGTGAGTTGCTGAGGGGAGCGGACGAGGACGCGTTCGCGGGCGACGGTGAAATCGCTATTGGAGAGCCGCGAGCGCCAGTCGCGAAACTGCCCCAGCAGGGAGCGTTCAGCCTGCTCGCTGCGTTCCACCAGATCGGTAGCGGCACGCTCGATAAGGCGGGCATGGCGGTAGTAATTCCGCATCATCTCGGAGGGTTGGGCGCTGATCAGATCCTGCGCTTCGAAGCTCAGGATGTTGTCGTCGCGGTGGGATCGCAGGTGGAGGAAGTGGCGCAGGGGGAAAAGGAATCCACGCGCGCCGCTGAGTTCGGGAGGGTCAGTTTCGAGAAGCCGGCTGAGCCAGTGGGTGACGTGGACATCGCGCATTCCGCCTGGCGTTTCCTTGAGATTCGGTTCCAGGTGGTAGATGGTGTTTTGGAATTTGTTGTGGCGGGCGCGGGTGAGGCGGGAGAGATGGCGGCCGAGGGTGCGGCCGTGCAGCTTGAAGAATTTGGGAATGCGGGATTCGAGCTCGGCGAAGAGTTGGGCGTCGCCGGTGAGCAGTCGCCGATCAATGAGGCTAATGCTGAGTTCGGTATTGCCGTCGTGAAGCTGGCAGCAATCGTCGAGGGTTCTGACGGAGTGACTGAGGCGGAGTCCGGCGTCCCAGAGTTGTTGAACGAAGACGCCGATGGATTGCTTCAGCGACGACGGATCCTTGTCGTCGGCGATGAGGAGCAGGACGTCGACGTCGGAGAAGGGGAAGAGTTCGCGGCGGCCGAAACCGCCTACGGCGAGAGCGGCCATGCCGGTTGGAAACTCAGAGGCGAGCGCTCCGGTGAAGGCGCGGCTCACGACCTCGTCGACGTGACGCGTTCGCTCCTCGATTTCTGCTTCGGTCTCCGCCGCCGTGAGAAGGCGAGGGCGGCCGGACTCGGTAGGGCTCACAGCAACCTCTTCTTTGTTAGAGGGCAGCGTCGCCGTGATCGTCGTTGCGGATACGGATGGCCTCAGCGACATCGAAGATGAAGACCTTGCCGTCGCCGATTTTGCCGGTACGGGCGGCGGCGACCAGGGTATTGACGACTTCGTTGGTGCGCTCGGAGGGCACTACCATCTCGATCTTCACTTTCGGCAGCAGGTCGACTTCGTATTCCTGTCCGCGGTAAACCTCCTTATGGCCCTTCTGGCGGCCGTGGCCGCGCACTTCGCTGATGGTCATGCCGTCGATGCCGATGCCCTTCAGCGCTTGCTTCACGTCTTCCAGTTTGTGCGGCTGGATGATTGCTTCAATCTTCTTCATGAGGTCTCCGTGTCGATTCTAAGCTGGATCTTAAGATTCCAGGTTGTAGCCTTCTTCACCGTGCATGCTGAGATCGAGGCCGTCAATCTCGTGCTCAGGCGTCACGCGGACACCTGTAACAGCTTGGCAGATTTTCAAAATAATCACCGAGCCGACGATGGCCAGAACCCAGGCGATGGCGACACCGCCCAATTGATTGACCACCTGCATACCGTTGCCGTCGATTAAGCCGAGGGGCAATGCGGCATTCGTTTTCGGATCCTTCAACGCGTCGTTCACGGTGTTGGTAGCGAACACGCCGGTGAGGATTGCGCCCAGGGTTCCGCCGGCGCCGTGGACACCGAAGGCGTCGAGCGAATCATCGTAGCCGAATTTCGACTTCACGGCGGTGACCATGAAGAAGCAGACGATCCCGGCGAGGAACCCTATGAGCAGGGCCGGAAAGGGAGCGACGAAGCCGGAGGCGGGGGTGATGGCAACCAGTCCAGCGACCGCGCCCGAGATACCGCCGAGCACACTCGGCTTGCCCATCTTCATCCATTCCGCCAGCAGCCAGCCGAGCGCTGCCGCGGCGGCGCCGAAGTGAGTGGCGACGAATGCGCTGGTGGCCAGGGGTGAGGCCGCGAGCGCGCTACCGGCGTTGAAGCCAAACCAGCCCACCCACAAGAGGCAAGCTCCGATGAAGCTAATGACGAGGCTATGCGGCTTCATAGACTCCTGGGGGAATCCGTGCCGTTTGCCGAGGACGATGGCGCAGACCAGCGCCGACACGCCCGAGGTGATATGGACGACGGTGCCGCCCGCAAAGTCGAGGCAGGGGATCTTCCCGCCGAGGAAGGCATTGAGCAGTCCGCCTTTGCCCCAGACCATATGCGCCATGGGAAAGTAGACGACGAGGGTCCACAGAACAGTGAAGAGCAGCATCCCGCTGAACTTCATCCTCTCGGCGAAGGCGCCGGAGATGAGGGCGGGGGTGATGATGGCGAACATGAGCTGGTAGATCATGAACGTTTGCTGAGGAATGGTTCCGGCATAGTCGGCATTGGGCAGGGCACCCACTCCTCTCAAGAACAGATATCGAAAATCTCCAATGAAGGCGTTTCCTTCGCCGAAAGCGAGGCTATAGCCGCAGATGGCCCAGAGCACGGAGACGACGGCCATGAGAATAAAGCTGTGCATCATGGTGGCGAGTACGTTCTTTCGCCGGACCAAGCCGCCATAAAAAAGAGCGAGTCCGGGGCCGGTCATCATGAGGACGAGCGCGGCGCAGACGAGCATCCAAGCGTTGTCGCCGGCACTTTGCGCCGACTTTACCGCTTTATCGAGGTCCGCCAACTTCTGGTCAACTGAGACAGTCGCCGCACCATTCTGTGACAGGGCCAGAGCAGGCAGCAATAGAGCGAGTGCATAGAGTCGATGCATGGACTCTCCTTCAACGTGGATTGAGATCTCGATCATACGTATGCGGCCACGGTTACATCAACCTAAGTTTTGAATCGGGGCGATTGAAGAAATCTATTTGATCAGTAGGAGGTCCGGAGGGGGATGCGCACGGTGGAAAATATCGATACGCTGTGCACGGAGATGACACATGCGTCTTACGTGGTTGGCGCTTCTCTTATTCTTTTCGGCCTCTGCAGCCGACCGGACCGTGACCTGGCAGGATGTGCACTTGCGGGACGGCGAGAAAATCACGGTGATTCGGACAGGCGGGTCGAGTTTGGACGGCGCGGTGGTGAGTGCGACGCAGGAAGAGTTGACGTTGCGAGCGCACCGGAAGAACGTCGGGGTGGCCGCAGGGAGTATTAATGCGATTCGCATTCGCAGGGATACGGTTCGCTGGCGCATCATTGGGACGAGTCTCGGAGTTGGAATTGGCTTGGTGGGAGGAGCGGCGGCGGGGATTTATTCGAGCGGAGTGTATAGCTCTGGCAACAGGGGTGCGGTGGTCTGGGCGGCTGTACTGGCGGGGTGCACGGTGGGCGGGTACACGCTTGGGCGGTTGGGCGATCGTCGGACCGAGACATGGACGATTCGTCCTAGCGCGGCCGGATCGACGATGCTGGCTACTCCTGGTGTTGAATCTCTGGTGAGCGGCGTTGATTTAGTTGAAGTTGAGAGGGTCCCTTGAGCGGCTTGCTGCGGGGAGAAGAATCTGCCTGTGAGTAACCGCGATAATTTGAATACTTTAGCGTGTTTTCCTTCTACCCTACCGGTGCAATCCGGATTGTCGGCGCCTGACCCAAGCCGCACCCAAAAACCGATTTTGCCTGTCCCGCCGTCTCCCTTACACGAGCCGGGAGGCCCGTGCTACTTCCTCTCGCCGCCTCTTTTACTTTTCCTGATCGCTTCGTATTGACAATGTTTAGTGCTTGGAAAAGCAGGGGTTTGGTATAATCGCAGACAGGGTTCTTCCGTCCCCTCATTCACTTAGGAGTTTTCCGTTTTATGTTCGATCTGTTCCGTAGCCGGGCCAAGGCCGTGCGCTACTTTCTTGGCGGCCTGTTGGGCCTGATAGCGCTCTCGATGGTGATCACGCTGATCCCGGGTTTTGGTTCGAGTACGTCCAGCGGAGACGATCAGGTTGTCGCCGAGATTGGCAAGAACCGCCTCACTGTGCGTGAGGTTCAAAGCGACGTCCAACAGCTTGTCCGCAGCCGGCAGATCCCCTCCGAGATGATCCCGATATACCTGCCGCAGCGCATCGATCAGATGATTACCGACCGCGCCGTAGCGTACGAGGCTGAACGCCGTGGTTACGAGGTTCCGGACACCGAACTGGCTGCCGTAATCCGGTCGATCCTGCCGCGGTTCTTCCAGGACGGAAAGCTCATTGACAAGACTGCTTACGAGAACTTCCTGAACGAGCAGGGGTTCACGATTCCGGATTTCGAAGCAAACCTCCGCAAACAGATTCAAATGAAGCGGCTGATGGACCTGGCGCTCGAAGGAATTGTGGTGACGCCGGACGAGGTGAAGCGGGAGTTTGAGCGCCGCAATGAGAAGGTAAAGGTCGCCTATATCGGGTTCAAGCCGGACAACCTGAAGTCCCTGGTGAAGGTGACGCCCGAGGAGCTGCAAGCCTACTACAACAACAACAAGGCCAGTTATACGGAGCCCGAGAAGCGCGACATCGCGGTGCTGGTGGCCGACCAGGATAAGATTGCCGCTTCGATCAGCGTCACCGACGAACAGTTGCATCGCGCCTACGACGGGAACAAGGACGCGTTCCGGACACCGGAGCGCTCGAAGGTCCGCCACATCCTGTTGATGACTACGGGAAAGAGCCCCGATGAAGTGAACAAGATCAAGGCGAAGGCCGAGGACATCCGCAAGAAGCTGACCAATGCCAACTTCGGAGAACTGGCGAAGGCGAACTCGGAGGATCCCGGTTCGAAGGACAAGGGCGGAGAACTGGGCTGGGTGGTTCGCGGACAGATGGTCAAGAATTTTGAAAACGCTTCGTTCAACCAGAAAGCGGGAGACATTGGTCCGCTGGTGCAGACGGAGTACGGATATCACATCGTGCAGGTGGAGGAGAAGGAAGTAGCGCGTCTCCGCCCGTTTGACGAAGTGAAGGCGCAACTTGCCACCGATGCCAAGAAAGCCCAGATCGGCGAGCGTACTCAGAATGCCATCGAGCAGGCGCACACGGCGTTACAGCGTACACCGGGCAACCTCGAGCAGATTGCCAAGCAGTACGATCTCGAATTGATCAAAGCTGAGAAGGTGCCTCCGGGAGGCGTGATTGGCAACCTCGGAACGAACACCGAGTTGGACACGGCGCTTGCCAGCCTGAAGGCGCACGAGGTGTCGCCGGTCTTCCAGTTGTCGCAGACGAAACTGGGTGTAGCCGAAGTGATCGACGTGGTTCCGACGCGGCTGGCGACTTTCGCGGAATCGGAAAGCCGGATCCGGGACAACTTCGCGGTACAGAAAGCCCAGGCATTGTCGATGGAGCGTGCGCAGCAGGCTGCGCAGCGTGTAAAGGCGGGCGAGGATCTCCAGAAGGTGGCGAAGGATCTTGGCGGCGAGTATAAGACGCCGGCCGAGTTTACGTCCGATGCCGCGATCGAGGGATTAGGGTCCGCGACATCGCTGGCCGAGGCATTTTCAAAGCCGGTGGGCAGCGTGCTAGGGCCGCTTAATATTGTGGGGCAGCAAGTAATCGCGAAGGTCACCGACAAGGTAGCGGCGGACGCGGCGTTGTTGACCACTCAGCGCGAACAGATTGTCCTGACGCTTAAGCAGAAGAAGGGCAATGAGCGCAAAGACTTGTTCCAGGACAGCATCCTCGCTAAGCTTCTCAAAGAAGGCAAGGTCAAGAAGCACAATGACACGATTAAGCGTGTCATAGCGGCTTACCGCAGCTAATGGTCGAGCAAATCCTCGACTTTCTCCGGACTCTCTGGACTCCGGACCGGCTCATTCCGTTCCTCGGCGGTGTTCTTACAAGTTGGGGCGGTTATGCACTGCTGTTCGGCATCGTGTTCGCCGAGACAGGCCTGCTGGTGGGCTTCATTTTCCCTGGCGACTCCTTGTTGTTCACGGTGGGTGTGGTGATCGGGGCCAGCGGGCTGAACGTAGTGGCGGTCTGCGCCACGCTGGTGGTGGCGGCAATTCTGGGCGACCAGGCGGGTTACTTTCTGGGACGCCGCACGGGTCCGAAGATTTTCAGCCGTCCGGACTCGATGTTCTTTAAGCAGGACTACATTCGCCAGACGCAAGCGTTCTACGACAAGCACGGCGGCAAGACGTTGATCATGGCGAAGTTCGTGCCCATCGTACGGACATTCGCGCCGTTCATGGCAGGGGTGGGACGCATGCCTTACCTGCGTTTCCTGTCCTATAACGTATTTGGCGGACTCGGCTGGGTGCTCTCGATGACGCTGCTCGGATATTTCCTAGGCGGCGTACCGCTAGTTCGCAGACACTTCGAGAAGGTGGTGTTGCTGGTGATCTTCATCTCGGTGACGCCGATCCTGTATGAGGGTTGGAAGGCGTACCGGAAGCCGCGGAACTAGCGGCTTCCGGATTCCAGTTTTACTTAAGCCTGTTGAGAGCGGCTGCGGCCGTTGCCCGCCGTTACTGGAGTGGGCGGAGGCGGTGCCGGCACGGCGGGTGCACCCTCGCCCTTCAAGATGCCCAGCGCGATGCGAAGTTCCTTGTCGATTTTCTGCTTTACATCGGGATTATCTTTGAGAAACTGGCGCGCGGTTTCGCGGCCCTGCCCGATGCGATCACCTTTGTAGCTGAACCACGAGCCACTCTTCTCGACGATATTCTTCGCTACGCCGAGATCAATGAGATCGCCTTCCTTGGACGCGCCCTCACCGTAAAGTAGGTCAAACTCGGCCTCGCGGAACGGCGCGGCAACCTTATTCTTGACGATCTTCACCCGGGTGCGATTGCCGATAACGACGTCGCCGTCCTTGATGGCGGCGATACGGCGGATGTCGGCGCGGACGGAAGAATAGAACTTCAACGCACGGCCGCCGCTGGTGGTCTCAGGACTGCCAAACATGACGCCGATCTTCTCGCGGATCTGGTTGATGAAGATCAGGCAGGTATTGGAGGTGGAGACCTTGCCGGTGAGTTTGCGCATGGCCTGGGACATAAGGCGGGCCTGCACGCCGACGAAGGCGTCGCCCATTTCGCCGTCGAGTTCGGCTTTGGGGACGAGGGCGGCGACGGAGTCGACCACGACGACGTCGATGGAGTTGGACGAGATGAGGGCGCTGGTGATTTCGAGCGCCTGCTCGGCGTAGTCGGGCTGGGAGACGAGGAGATTATCGACGTCGACGCCGAGTTTCTTGGCGTAGATGGGGTCGAGCGCGTGTTCGACGTCGATGAAGGCAGCCATGCCGCCGGCCTTTTGCGCCTCGGCAATCACCTGCAGGGCGATGGTGGTTTTGCCGGAGGATTCAGGGCCGAAGATTTCGTTGATGCGTCCGCGGGGAAAGCCGCCGACGCCGAGTGCATAGTCGATGGAGATGGCGCCGGTTGAGATGGCCGCAATCGGTACCACTGCCTCGTTTGAACCAAGCCGTAAGATCGAGCCTTTGCCGAACTGCTTTTCGATCTGGCCAAGAGTTGCGGCTATTGCGCGTGTCCGTTCTTTTTCGTCCATGGTGATTCCTTTGCGGCTACTAGCGGGGGGAGGACTTTGATTATAACGCGAAGCCCTCGTCTACTATCCATAGTACGACGCTGGAGGGGTGTAGAACATGTCGTAGGTCGCATGTTTAGAAGTTTTTTGGACGTGCAAAGATTTTTGGAGAGAAAACGGTCCAGGTTCCCACGAATACACTTCTAGGCTTTGACGATTGGGATCTCTTGGCTGGTAAAAGGCTTTCCGGAAGCCCGACAGCTACCCCCGGCCGTTTTACCGACCGGGGTCCACATGCTGTTGAAGCTTAGAAAGGAGGTACTTATGTATCTTCTAAAGATCATCCTGGAGATTGTCTTCAGGATCGTGATCGAGAAGCCTCGTAAGAGGTAACCCGGTTACGGGAGCCGTGGCGAGAAGAGAACTCGCTACGGTTCCTGTCTTTGAGAATAGCCGAAACGACTCCGTACCGCTATCGGATTTTTCCTAGGCCTGCCAGCGCGGGATTTCCGAGAACAATTCCGCCAGTTTCCCACTAATACATTTCTAGGCTTTGACGCTTGGGACCTCTTGGCTGGTAAAGGCTTTCCGGAAGCCCGACAGCTAACCCCGGCCGTTTTACCGACCGGGGAACCCTGCTGTTGAAGCTTAGAAAGGAGGTACCTATGTATCTTCTAAAGATCATCCTGGAGATCGTCTTCAGGATCGTGATCGAGAAGCCTCGTAAGAGGTAACCCGGTTACGGGAGCCGTGGCGAGAGAGGACTCGCTACGGTTCCTGTCTTTGAGAATAGCCGAAATGTAGCCGGTGTCGCTATCGGGGTTTTCCTAGGCGGGCTGATTTCCTACAGCTTCGGCGCGTAGTAGCCGGGACGGGCGCGAATTGTCAGATCCTTGCGGCCTTTCACCTTCACGGCGATTGGATGCCAGAGGCCGTCGGCCTTCAGGGGTTCGGGACGGTAGGCCATGTTGTACTGATGGCGGAGTTCGTTGGCGATGTTCTCAAACGACTGCGACAGATCCTCGACCTTAAATGGGAAGAAGGCGACACCGCCGGTTTCCGCCGACAGGTACTTCAGGATTTTGTCGCCGTCGGTAGCCATTTTTATATTGTTCGTCGAGATCGAATAGATCACGACATCGGCCTTTTGCGCCATCTCGAGCGCCTGTTCACGCGTGTAGCGGCTGTTATTGTCGTCGCCATCGCTGAGGATGACCATGGCGCGGCGATATTTATGGCGCGGCTGGTCCTGCATCAATTTGTCGCGACAGGCGAAGTAGATGGCGTCGTACAACGCGGTGCCGCCACCGGGCCGCATCTCGCGAATGCCCTTGGTGAGCAGGTCCAAGTTACCGGTAAGGTCGGTTACCAGTTCGGCGGCGCTGTCAAAACTAACTACAATCGCTCGGTCCTGTTCTGGACGCATTACCTGGTTAATAAACTCGATGGCAGCCTCTTGCTGGAAGCGGAAGCGTTCACGAATGCTGTTGCTTGTGTCGATCAGGATTGCGAGGCGAAGCGGCAAATTCGACTCTGCGACGAATTCCAGAATACTTTGCGGCTTTTTGCTTTCCAGGACGTCGAAATCATCCTTGGTAAGGTCGGTGACGAAGCGCCCCTTCTTGTCGACGACGGTGAACAGCAGGTTGACGCGGGTTACGTCGAGGATGATGCGGTTCTGGTCGGCCGGCGATTCGGCAGTGACCGGCTTCTGCTGCGAATAGCCGGACGTGAAGAATCCGCCGATTGCGACGAGGCACAATAATACAGGTTTCATGGGGCTGGGCTGCTTCCATTCATTATAGTCCGCAGCCAATTCGTCAATTCCGAAGGTAGCGGCGATTCGACAACAATCCGCGTGTTTTCCGAGGGACTGTCGAAAGAGATTCGGTGGGCATGAAGGAAGGTCCGCTGCAGCACCCCCTTTGGCGCACCGTATAGCGGATCGCCGGCTACGGGGTGACCGATGCTCGATAAGTGAACGCGAATCTGATGGGTGCGCCCGGTGCCGATCCTAACGCGCAGGTAGGTGAACTTGCCGTACCGGCCGAGGACTTCGTAGTCGGTGAGCGCGGTGCGGCCGGTGGCGACGCGGGTGGTCATGCGAGTCCGGTGGACCGGGTCGCGCGCGATGGGCGACTGAATGCGGCCGCGATCCGCCTTGACCGAGCCGTGAACCACCGCGAGATAGATCTTCTCCACTGTCCGGCTGGCGAACTGCTTCGCGAGGCTCTGATGGGCGGCGTCCGTCCGGGCGATGAGGAGGACTCCGCTGGTATCGCGGTCAAGCCTGTGGACGATGCCGGGGCGCTCGTCGCCGCCGACAGAAGAGAGGGTCTGGAAATGATGGACGAGGCGATTCACGAGGGTGCCGGAGAGGTGACCGGCGCCGGCGTGGACGACGAGCCCGGCGGGCTTGTCGACGGCAACCACGTCGGCGTCCTGGTAGAGTACGACGATTGGCTCGTCCTCGGGCGCGGCCTTCAGTGGCTGTAATTCGGCCGGTTCTACCTCGATGCTCTCGCTGCCCCTCAGTTCGTACGAGGGTTTGCGCGTGGCGCCGTCCACCAGGACACGGCCGAGCCTGATCCATTCCTGCAAGCGGGCCCGGCTGAACTCAGGCATTTGCGTTTGGAGGAATTGATCGAGGCGGATGCCGAGTGAGGCGGCGCCGGCAGTGAAGCGTGTCATCGTCAACGGTCAGTGGAAGCAGACATAATGAAACTCTATTATGGCGAATCATCCTGTTGTGAGCCGCCGAGCACTTCTCTACGCTCCGTTCGCGCCCGCGCCCTGGTCAGTTGAGACACAATTCCGCGAGATTCTGGAGGGCTACAAGCGGAATGCGCAGCGCACGTCATCGTCGTGGGCGGTGTGCGACTTTGAGGGCGGCACGATTCTTCCCGGAAGCGTCGGACCGGGCGGGAAGACTTACGACTCGGTGAGCCGCATGCTGCCGGCGCTGGCGGCTTGGGCCGTCCGGACCGGCGAGTGTGTCGACATGCTCGTGGCGACGTTCGAGCATGCCTTCGACCCGGCACATCCCGACTATTGGGGCGCCGCCCCGAACACGCAGAATCAGCGGCAAGTGGAGTCGTCGATTGTTGCGTGGGCGTTGTGGCTAGCGCGCGAACTCGTACTGCCGAAGCTGTCGACGAGCGCTCGCCGCAACATCAATGCGTGGCTCGCGTCGTGCACGCAGTTTCCGGTGCGCACGAGCAATTGGGCGTGGTTCACGGCTGTGAATCAAGCGGTCCGGCTGGATCTCGCGCATCGCTGGCCTGAATTCGTGGGCGACGAGAAGTGGATGCTCGACGACCTGGCATTTCTCGACTCGCTTGCGGGGCCGGGCGCGGACGGCTGGTACAGCGACTCGCCCAAGGAACCCATTTACGACTATTACAACTTCTGGGTATTCGCCAGCCACTTCCTGTACTGGAACAAAGTAGCGGGCGGGAAGTACCCGGTGTGGTCGGCGAAATTCACGCTGCGGTTGAAGCAATTTCTGGAGTACACGCCGTACTTCTTCGGAGCTAATGGTTCACATGTTCTCTACGGGCGCTCGTTGATTTACCGCTGGGCGGCGGTGACACCGCTCGTGCTCGCCTACGATCAGGGACTTTGGCCGCATAGCGCGGGACTGTTGAAGCGAATTGTGCGCGGCAACATCGACTATTTCTGGAAGGTGGGCGGGTTTGATTCGCAGCGCGGCAAGCTGCGTGAAACGCTGACGCCGGAAGGGTCGCGAGCGGTGTGCGAGAGCTACATCGACAACGGCCATCCTTATTGGGGCATGCAGGCCTTCGCGTTGTGGGCCATCCCATCTCGACGACCATTTTGGGACGCGCAGGAAGAGCCGCTACCGGTCGAGCGTAAGTCCTTTTGTCAGCCGCTGCGCGGTCCGCGGATACTGCTCTCCGGCGATAAGGCGAGAGGCGAGGTCCGGCTGATGATCGCCGCCAATGGTCATAATGAGGGCGACTACCGTCCCAAGTACACGAAGTTCAGCTACTCGACGCATTCGCCATGGGGGACGTCGTTCGACAATGCGCTTCTCTTCCGCGCTGCTGACGGCAGCCTGAATGGACAGTCGGGCATCGATCGGAGCCGCCTGCTCGAGACTGGTTATGAGCGGACCTGGTGGGCGCGAGTGGGTGACGAACGCATCACGGTGATGAGTTCAGTGACTTGGGATCATAACATCGAGATCCGGCATCATCGAATTACTGCTCCAGCCGGGATCGAATTCGTCGAAGGCTCGCACGCGTATGCCATCGAACCGCATAAGGGAATGGTGGCGTCGTCTGGCTATGAATCGACGACTGTGGAAGCAGAGACGGGCGTCAACATTGTCCATCCCCGCACATGGACACTTGCACTGAGAGGCAGGACGAAACAGGGCGGAACGTTTCTCGAAAGCCGCTACACGTAAAAGAAAACGGCCCGCAGGGTGGAAACCCGGCGGGCCGCAATCTGGTTTGCTGGACTTGGTTTAGAAGTCGTAGCGAAGCGCGAGCTGGAGGGTACGAGCGGAGCCGGAGCTGGTTTGCGTACCGATGGTCTGGTTGAACTTTCCGAATGTGCTCGGAGTGTTGATGTTGAGGTTCGCGGCGACCAAACCGAAGTTCGGGTGGTTGAACAGGTTGTAGGCCTCGGCGCGGAAGCTAACGCGATGCGATTCAGTGATGCGGAAGTCCTTCACGAGTGAGGCGTCCGATTCAAAGAAGGCTGGGTTGCGGAACACGTTGCGTCCCGAATTGCCGATTTCGAAGGCGTTGGGGAAGCCGAACTGTCCAGTCTGTTCAGGCGTGAAGAAGTAAACGCCATCACTCTTGCGGGTGACTGCGCCGATGCTGCGGTCGGTACCGGTGTAGTTCGCGTAGGTGGTACCAACGCCGGGAACGGCGGTGGTGGCGCGCTGCGAGCCTACTGAGAAGGGATTGCCGGATTGGGCAATCTGCAAGAGACCGATCTTCCATCCGCCTACTGCCGTGTCCAGCACGCGGGGCATGCTGCCGCCGAAGCGCTGACCCTTGCCGAACGGGATGGTGTAGAACGCGCTGATATTCAAGGAATGCGGCCGGTCGAAATCGGCGCGCGCCCTGTTCAGGCCGAGGTTGTAGCTATCGATCGCCGTCGTGAAGCCGTTGCCTTCTGCCGAGGTGTTGTCCATGCTCTTCGACCAGGTGTAGTTGGCTGCGAACTGGAGCGATCCGGCGCTGCGACGCAGACTGATCTGCATGGAATCGTAGTAGGAACGTCCGTTGTTGGTGCCTTCGACGACGCGGGCGAACTGCGGGTAGTTGCGGAAGGTGTAATTGGAAACACCGGCGGCGGCGTAGCGCGAGGCTCCGGAGACGTCGACGGCGTTCACCACGGTGCCCACTCGTCCTTGAGAGAAGTTGGTGGAACCGATGGAGCTGATGGCTGTCGCGGCGGATCCATAGAGCCGCACGAACAAATTGCTTCCCGAGACGTTGCCGGGGGTGGTGAGGTTGGAAGCGATCTCCCGGAAGTCGTTCTGAAACGCCCCGTAGATGCGGGGCTGGTTGACGTCGACGTCCATGAAGAGCTTCACTCCACGATTGCCGATGTAGCCGGCCTGGAGAATGGTGTTCCGGAAGACTTCACGCTGAATGTTCAGGGCATAGCTCATCACATAACCGGTCTTGAGGTTCGGATTAGCGAAGAACAGATCGCCCGTGCGGGCGGTGGCAACGGTGAGTAGTGGCGCGGCCGGTTGCGGAGGCAGCGGGTATTTGTCGTTGAAGCGGATGTCGGCACCGCTGGAGTTCGGGAGCACCTGGCTGACGGCCGAGAACCCGGGAGTTCCGCTGTCGATGGAGTTGTAGGCGGCGCCCACCGTTCGATCGTAGAACATACCCCAGTTGCCGCGGATGGCGGTTTTGCCGTCGCCCTTGAGGTCATACGCGAAACCGAGGCGGGGCGCGAAGTTGTTCAAGTCGGAGTTGTAGAGTTTGCCCTTGGGCACAACGGTGATATTCGAAGACTGGTTCACAAGTCCGATGGTTGCTGCCTGGTCGACGGAGCCCTGGAGGCCATCGCGTTCGTACGGCACACCGAAGTACTCATAGCGCAAGCCGAGGTTGAGAGTGAGGCGGCGAGCGACGCGCCAGTCGTCCTGGAAGAAGTAGCCGCTCTCATTGAGGACGTAGTTACGGATCTTGGGAGCACCTGCGGGCAGGAACGTAGTAAGGTCGCTGAAGAAGCTTTGGACCACGCGATCGACGCGGCCGAGGATGTCGTTATAGAGCGAGTCGAACGTGCTTCTGTTGGCAGCGGACAGACCCTGCGGACCGATGGTGGAGGGAACCGAGTTGCCGTTGCCGGTGCCAAAGCTGACGTTGGGATAGACGCCGCCCGTGGAGCCGGCGTAGTTATAACCATATTGCAGGGTGTTGCGGTAAGTCATGCCGCCTTTGAAGGTGTGCTTACCCTTTACCAAGGTGATGCTGTCGGAGAGATCGAGCACTGGAGAATTCCGGCCCTGGGTGAAAGCGCAATTGATGACGTCGGGGTTGGTCAGGTTGGAGACGATGCAAGGCCCGGCAGGACGCGCAGGGCGGTTGAAGGCAACCGAGGCGCTTTGATGACCGATGGAGAATTCGTTAATGATCGACGGGGTGATCGTCCAGTTGTCGCCAATCGCATAGCCCCAGCGATGACCACCCTGGCTGCCTTGCGGCTGTCCGGGATATGTAGCGTCGGCGTTATTCAGATTATCCGTTGAGGTAGTGCGGAACCAGCTCCATCGCATGAAGGCGACGTTGTTGGAGTTGACGTGGTAGTCGCCGCGAATCGTGAACTGGTCGTTGATTGCCTGAACCGGGTTATTGAAGCGGTAGCCGGCGGTGTTGAGTCCATCGCCGACATCAAGGTTGTTGGCTGAGGGATAGAGCGCGTTAACCTTCGCCACTGAGGGATCGATGCCGACGCCGCGCGGGTCGGCGGCCGCGAAGTTGTAGCTCTGGACGTTGCCGCCCGCATCTTTGTACTTGAAGATGCCGAGCTTAGCGGAGTCGGTGTAGACGGTGCGGTTGCGGATGACTTCCTGCTGCGTGCGCTGGCCCTGATAGTTACCGAAGACGAAGAACTTGTTCTTCAGAACCGGTCCACCAAACGATGCGCCGAAGATATTCTGGATCAGCTTAGGAACTTTACCGCCCGACTGGTTATTGAAGAAGTCGTTGGCGTTCAGAACGGTGTTGCGCAAAAAGTCGTAGGCGTTGCCGTGATACTGGTTGGTGCCGGATTTGGTGATCAACTCCACCTGGCCGCCGGCGCTGCGGCCGTACTCGGCCTTGCCGCCTTCAGTGACGACGCGAAACTCGCCAACCGAGTCGCTATTGTTGGCCGTCAGCGAGAGGCCGAGGCGCGGAACCAGCGAGTCGTTGACGTCGATGCCGTCAAGCTTGGCGTTGTTGCTGCCCTGACGGAGTCCGTTGACGTGGGAGAAACTGGAATCCTGACCTGCGCGAACGTCGATCTGCACGCCGGGCTGGAAGATTGCCAGCGCGATGGGCGAACGGCTCAACTGCGGCAGCACTTCAATGTCGCGCAGATTGACGGTGCTCGAAACCTGCGATTCAGTGGTCTGCACCGACAGTGTGCTGGCTTCTACCTGGACGCTCTCAGTGGTCTGTCCAACTTCCAGCTTGATCAACTGGGAGGACGTTGCACCGACGGTGAGCTCGATATTCGTGAGTGTGGTCTTGCGGAAGCCGGCGGATTCCACGGTGACGTTGTACATGCCGGGTTGAAGACTGGGAACGACGAAGTTGCCCGATGCATCCGTTGTGGCGGACGCGCGATTCTGCGTGTTAGTGTTCAGTACATCAACCTTCGCGTTGGGAACGACGGCGCCGGTCTGATCCTGGACGGAACCTTCGAGACGTGAAGTGGTGGTTTGACCAAAACTGGCGGTAACCAGTAGTGCGAATATAGCCAGGTAGGCTATAGCTCTAGATTTCTGCATGAATTCCCCTCAAAAGCAACAAGATGGACTTTGGGACGAGACCCAGGTGTGGGGCTATTTAACCATATTTTCCACAGGCAAAGCAAGTACCAGGACCCCGGAAAAGCGACGGTTTACCCCAATGTCTTTGACTTTCCCGGAGTTCTGCGGAGAACGGCATAGGTGGAATCTACTCCTGTTAGCGGGTAATAGGAGACCCAAAAAAAAAGGGCCGGCTCATCACGTTTCCGCGATGAACCGGCTGTAGGTCCTGCTCCTCAAGACCCAACGAAAAAACTCAAATCAGAAGGAGTATCGCAAGCTGAGCTGAAGGTTCCGGCGATCGTCGTTCTTGGTGGTTATCTTGCCAAACGTGCCGCTGCGCGGATTGCTGTCGAAGCCATTCCAATTGGGATGGTTCAACGCATTGAATGATTCCGCGCGGAAGAGAACGATTTGCTTTTCGCCAATGCGGAAATTCTTAAACAGGCCGAGGTTCATGTTGTTGAACGCCGGATTGTAGAAGTAATTGCGGATACGGTCCTTTACCATTGTGCCGGCCGCTGGAGCTGTGAACAGACCCGCAGTGGTCAGATATTGTTCCGCGCCGCCAGCGTTGGGGGTGAACTGACGCGGATAGTCGGGATCCTTGCCGAAGTTCGCGTACTTCCAGAAATAGGCGATCTGGTTGCCGCTGCCCGGCCCGATACCGGCGAAGTCATCGCCGGTTTGGATCTTGACTGGCTGCCCGGTCTGATACTGGACGATACCGGTGAACTGCCATCCGCCCAACACGGCCTTGGCGACCTTGTTGTCGGAATTCTTGAACAGCGGCACTTCGTAGATCCAATTGGTGAGCAGGAGATGGCGGACGTCGTAATCGCAAGGTCCCCAGAGGAAGCTGGCGTCGTAGGCATCCGGAATAACATCGCGCTGATTGGAACCGCTGTCCTTGCACTTTGAATAGGTATAGGCGACACCGAAGCTGAGTCCGTTCTTGAAGCGGCGGGTCAACTCAAGCTGTAGGGCGTTGTAAGTGGAGTTCGCGTCGTTGAAGGTCTCGCGAATCGGGCCAAAGCCTTTGTAGGGGCGCAGGGCGTTGACGTTCACGCCGGGGTTGGCCTGGATGGTGCCGATGGTGGGCTGGTTGATGTTCTTCTCGCGTTGACCGAATACACCACGACGAAAGATATACGTGGAGGCGAGCACCGTGTCGAAGCCGAAGTCATGCTCAACTGTGACGTTCCAGTTGTAGGACTGCGGCATATGGAAAGCCCGAGCCTGGGTGTTGATGCTGAGCGGGAAGGCCGCGCGCGCGCCGCCACCGGGATTGTCGACGTTGCCCGTAGGCACTGAGGCGATGGGCTGGAGCGGAGGGTTGCCGCCGAGGAAGACGGAGTCACTTACGCCGAGGCGCGTGGTGTACTTGCCGGCGCCGGTGCGGAGCACAGTCTTCGGAGTAAAGCTATAGGCGATGCCGACGCGGGGCTGGAAGTTGCCGTAGTCGATGTCGGAGTAGTAGCGGTTTTCCTTGCCGCCGCGGAACAGGTAATCGAACTCGCCTGTGGTAGCGATCGGCACACGGCCTTTGGCGGAATCGGGCCAGCTGTTGCCCGGGATGACGACTCCGTTATAGAGGTCGCCGGTACCGGGGATCGGGTTGCCAGTGGTTTTGTCCACCTGCACGGCCTTGGCCGGATCGTAGTACTTGGGATCGAAGAGCGATATGTTGCCCCACAGGCTGTAGTAAGGCTGAACGATGGTGTAGCGGACGCCGTAAGTCAATTTCAACTTCGGGTTGACTCTCCACTCGTCCTGCGCGAAGGCTTCGTACATCTGTCCGCGATAGGGAGTGAACGAGCGGGTGCCGATTTCGGCGTAGCTCGAGAACAGTCCGAGAGCAGTGTCGCCGATGGCGATACCGGAACCGCCAGGACGCGCGTCGCTGAATTCGAAACGGCCGTTCTGGTTGTCGGTGCCGCCGGGAACGCCCTGGACGTTGATCTGGTCGTAATCATTCTGTCCGGCACGTTCGAAGTAGAAGCCGAACTTCATTTGGTGATTACCCAGGATCTTGGTCAAGCTGGTGGAGGCGCCGTAGATGGGACCGGTGGAGTTTGACGGATAGGGACTGCCCGAATATCCATCGAAACCCGGTAGAGAGATGGCCGGCAGTTTGTTTGGACGATCTTTGGTTGCGGAGCCGAAGATGTAGGGGTAGTTCAGGCCATACTTCGTACGGTCGAACAACGGCGTGTCCTGCATGCGGATGAACACCTGGTCGCGGCTGGCGGTAAGCAGGGTCTCCATGATGAGGGTTGGCGAGAACGCGTGAGTCCAGTTCAGTGAAGTGGACTGGTTGGGACGGTCGAAGGTGCGGGCCGAGAACAGGAAGGTGGTCTGGAAGGGAGAGACGTCGAGGAAGTTGAACATCGACGCGCGCCACTTGAAGGTGTCCTTCTCGGTGGGCAGGTAGTCGAGGCCCCAACTGTCTTTGCGCTGATCGGTGGGCGCTGATGCGACACCGTACCAGTTGGCGCTGGAGAGGTTGATGTTCGCCTGGGGATAGACCCGGAGGAGAGCGATGCCATTCGGGCTGATGCGATTGGCCGGGATGATATTGCCTGCGAACGGCGTGCCGGTGGTGGGATCCTTGATGATCTGCGGAGCGCCGAAGAAGATGGTGGGAGAGAGCAGTTCGCTGAAGTTGCCCTGCTTCATGAGGTCGGTGGGGACCTTGCGAGTATTGGTTTGTTCCTGGCGGCGCTTGGCCCACTCCTGGTTCCAGGTGAAGAACAGCTTGCTGCGGTCGCGGTTGAACTTTCCCGGGATGAAGATGGGGCCGCTAACGTTGTAGCCGAACTGGTTGAACTTGTTGACGGGCGCGAAATTCGTAGCCGTGACCCGGTTGCGTTGCCAGGTGTTGGCGTCGAGCACAGTGTTGCGGAAGTACTCGTAAGCCGACCCGTGGAAATTGCTCGTACCGCTCTTGGTGACGACGCGAATCTGACCGCCCGAGGAGCGGCCGTACTCGGCGTTGTAACCGGCGGTGAGGATCTGCACTTCCGCTGTATTGTCGAGATCGGCGGTACCGATTGACTCGCCGTTGGAGCGGGTGCGGATGCCGACTGCGCCGTCGAAGGTGATGAGTGTTTCCTGCTGACGGGCGCCGTTGATATTGAAGCCGCCAGTGCCGAGACCGAAGTTAAATCCACCGGTGTTGCCGCCGCGGACGCCTGGCTTCAATTGGGCCAGGAAAATCGGATTGCGACCGTTGAGCTGAAGATCGCTGATCTGCTTGCCCTCGACGATCTTGCCGAGCGTTCCGGATTCGGTTTGGAGGAGCGCGGCAGTGGCCGTGACTTCTACCGTCTCGGTGACTGCGCCAACCTGCAGCACGACGCTGACGTTGGCGGGCAGGTTGGGATCGACCTTGTTATCTTTCGACTCGTAGCGTTTGAACCCGGCCACCTCAACCTGCAAGGTGTAGAGACCCGAAGGGACAGTGGGGATCGAATAGGATCCGGATTCATTGCTGGTGGCCTCGCGGGTGAGGCCGTTGGCCTGATTCCTGAGGGTGATTTTCGCATTCGGGACACCGGCTCCCGAGGGATCTGTAATTACGCCGCTGACACTCGCGTTGTCCGACTGAGCGAACGCGGAGAAAGCTGTGAGGAGCAGCGCCAGGACTAGAAGCGTTGGTTTTGAGCGAACCAGGCTCATATTTGGGACTCCCTGAATGTAATGTTATGTAACAAACGACTGTAAGGAATTGTAACAAGGATCGACAGGTCTGTCGATACAAAACTTTACTTTCCGTTACGATTTCTTAATATTGAGACAGCCGGTTGATTCAGATGGAGTTAGAGAGTGCCAGAAGATGAAGAACGCGTCCGGAAGGGCGAGTAGGCAGGGTGGGAATCGGCTCGATTTTGAGCGTTTTCGGGTTGGACGCGGGGTGGCAATTTGGGGAATTGTAGACGTTCGAGTGCTTCAGCGCTGGTTGCCTGCGGACGCAAAAAGGCCCGTCCGGGGGTACCGGACGGGCCTCTTTGCGGACTAACTTTGGTGGTGAGAGTTAGAACTGGAAGCGCAGCGAGAGTTGCAGGTTACGCACGTCGCCGCTCTTACCGGTGACCTTACCGAACGTGTTCTTGTTCGTCGGGTCGAGGCTGACACCACTCCAGTTCGGGTGATTGAAGACGTTGAACGCCTCCGCACGGAACTGGAAGTTCATCTTTTCTGTAATCGCGAACTTCTTGAACAGACCCATGTTCCAGTTGTTGAAACCGGGGCTGTAGATAAGATCGCGAATGCCCTTCTGGTTGTTGAAGGTGAACGGTGACGGCTGCGTGAACAGCGAGTTGCCGCTGGCATCGGTGGTCTGGAACCAGTAGCTGGTATCGGCACCGAGGTTGGCGGTGTTATGCGCCATTTGCTTGGTGTAGTTGATATCGCCGCCGGTGTAGTTCCAATATTCGCCAACGCCGCACATGCTGCCGTCGTTGCCGATTACGCCGTTGAAGGCGTAAGAGGTGCTCTTGCCGACGCTGCAGGGGGTACCCGTTTGCGCCTGGAAGATACCGCTGAGCTGCCAACCGCCGAGGGTCTTGCCGGCGAGGCTGCTGGAGTTCTTGAAGAGCGGAAGCTCATATAGGTAGTTGGCGATGAACACGTGGCGGGCATCGAATTCCGAGGGTCCCCAGAGGTTATGTGCATCGTAGGTGTTCGGAATGATGTCGCGCTGATTGGAGCCGCTGTCCATGCTCTTCGAGAAGGTGTAGGAGACACCGAACTGAAGGCCATTCGAGAAGCGGCGATTCCAGGTTGCCTGTAGTGAGTTGTAGCGCGAGCTGGCGACGTTGTCGGTCTCGCGGATGGAGTTATAGCCGAGGTAGGGGCGGAGCGCATCCGGGTTCACGCCGGGGTTGGCCTGAATGACGGAAGGCAGCGGCTGGTTGATGTTGGACTCGCGCTGCTGGTGCAGGCCGCGGCGTCCGACGTAGGCGATGCTCGCCATCGACTTGAAGAAGAACTCGCGTTCGACGGTGAAGTTCCAATTCCAGGCTTCCGGATTCTTGAAAGCCCTGCTCTGGGTGGTAACTGTCAGAGGCAGGCTGTTCGCGGGAATCGCGCCCGGGTTGTCGGCGCTGCCGAGAGAAACGTTGGCAGTGGGCTGGAAGGGCGGGTTGCCGCCGAGGAACACGGAGTCGCTGACGCCGAGGCGGGTAAAGAAGCGGCCGCCGCCGGCGCGAATCACCATCTTGTCATTCCACTGATAAGCGATACCGAAGCGGGGCTGAATCTGTCCCCACTGGATGTCGGAGAAGTGATTCGGGTAGGAACCGCCGCGGAACAGATAGTCAAACTGACCGGAGGTCGCCTCAGGGAAGCGGCCTTTGGCGGAATCGGGCCAGCCGTTTCCGGGGATGACCATACCGTTATAGCGATCGGAAGTCGCGGACTGGATCACAGCACCGGTCTTGGGGTCGATCTTCACGGCCTTTGCCGGATCGTAGAGTGCCGGATCAAACGCGATCTGGTTGGCCCAGAGAGCTTTGTAAGGCACGATCACGGTGTAGCGGGCGCCGTAGTTGATGGTCAACTTGGGGTTCACTTTCCAGGAATCCTGCACGAAGGGTTCGTAGCTGGAGCCGCGGAAGATGGTGTAGCCGCGCTGTCCGAGTTCAGAATAGCTATCGAACAGACCGACCGCCGCGTTCGAAAGCGCGTTGCCGGTGCCGCCCGTACGGCCGTCGGTAAAGGTGAACTGACCGTTCTGGTTGTTGGTACAGGTGGGGCAGGCGCTGACGTTGATTTCGTCGTTGTCGTTCTCGCCGGACTTCTCATAATAGAAGCCGAACTTCAACGTGTGGCTAGCCTTGACCCACGTCAAGCTATCGCTGAGCGTGTAGATAGGGCCGGTGGAGTGTGACGGGTAAGGTCCACCGTTCAGTCCGTTGATACCCGTGATGTTCGCCGTCGGGATGCGGTTCTGGATCAGCTTGCCGTTGGGGAACAGGTAAGGATAGGTAATCCCAGCCTTGGTGCGGTCAAAGAAGTGAGCTGCGTCCACCGGGATGTACACGTCGTCGAGACTGACGGTGGCGGTGGCTTCATTGACGAGGGTGGGGCTGATGGTCCAGACGTGGCTGAGGGAGTTCGTCTGATTGGGACGATTGAAGTATTTCGGCGTTTCGGTCGGCGTGCCGTCGAGCGGCTGATATTCGAAGAACGAATAGTTGTTGCGGCGGAACTGCAGGCGCTGGCGGTCGGTGATGTTCATGTCAACAGCCAGGGTGTCTTTACGTTGATCCTGCGGGTGCGGCGCGGTGATATAGAAGTTGTTCGTACCGTTGATGTAGGAACCCACGGGGATATTAGCGGTGGGGTAGGCCTTCAGAATGCCGAGGCCGTTGGGGCTGAGCGATGCCGTGGGGATGATATTACCGGCGTAAGGATTGCCGTTTGTCGGATCCTTCACTGTAACGACTTTACCCAGGATGTTCTGCGGACCAGTGGTGAGCAGTTCACTGAAATTGCCCTGGCGCATGAGCGCGGTTGGGACGGTCCACTGAGCGGAGTCGGTGAAGCGGTACTTCACCCATTCCTGACCCCAATACCAGAAATACTTATTCTTGTCCTTGTTGAACTTGTTCGGGATATAGAAGGGACCACCGATGTTGTAACCGTACTGGTTATAGCGGAACGGCGGAACGCTGTCGTTGGGCAGCAGGCCGGGAACATTCGGCGTGTGGTTACGGGTCCAGGTATTCGCGTTGAAGGCGTTATTGCGAACGTATTCAAACAGCGCGCCATGGAACTCGGGTCCGCCGCTCTTGGTGACGATGCGGATCTGCGCGCCCGAGGTGCGGCCGTATTCAGCGGCGTAGGCGGCGGTGAGGATCTGCACTTCGGACGTAGAGTCGACGTCGGCGGCGCCAAGGCTGGTGCCGTTGGAGCGGGTACGTGTGGCGGGTGCGCCGTCGTAGGTGATGAGGTTTTCGGGATTACGGGAGCCGTTGAAGTTGGACGGTCCCTGGGTGAAGCTGAAGCTCAAGCCGGCGAGGTTACCGCCGCGAGCGCCGGGAACGAGTGATGCGAGACCGACCGGGTTGCGGCCGTTCAATTCGAGAGCATCGATCTGTTCGCGGGTGATGAGCTTCTGCACAGAAGCGGACTCGGTCTGGAGAGTCACCGCGGTGGCGGAAACTTCAACCGTTTCGCTCGCCGCACCGACTGTGAGCGGTACGTCGATACCCAGCGTCGAGGCCGGGTCGAGCTTGTTGTTCTTGGTGTCGTATTTCTTAAAGCCCGAGGCTTCTACTGTCAACGAGTAGACGCCAGCAGGGATGTTAGTGATGGCATAGTAGCCCGACTCGTTGGACGTCACAACGCGTTCCAGTCCAGCAGGGTTGCGGACTGTGATTTTTGCGTTGGGGACGGATGCACCAGATGGATCCTTTATGAATCCCTGGATTGATCCCAGATCGGATTGTGCGAAGGCAACGGTGCCTACGAGAAAAATAATTGTGAGGAGGAGCAGGATGCTACGCAAGGAACTCACACGGTTCATATTCGTTTAGTTCTCCTGAAGCGGCTGTTTAGCCTCGGTCAGTTTATCGTGTTCAGGCGTCAAAATCCATACCGCCAAGGAGGGCAACGCGGCGGGTTTCTCCTTTGTTTGTTTATATATGGATTAACATAACTGTTACTGTCTTTGGTAGCGGTCGCACACGTTTGCAAATGTCTGTAAACAGGAGAGATGGCCTCCAATCCACATCGAAGTCATGAGATTGAAATTCACATTACGGTTTTGGTTGGGTTCCTTGATGTTTTGTAAATATTTGTCAGGAGCTGCTATCGTGCCGCTTTTCTCCTTTATTCGAGTCTGATTTTGTAAAAAAGCTAGGCGACCGTACCGGTACCCAGCGCCTTCATGAGCCAAGCGCGCGAATTCCCAATCGCGCTTTTCGGTAGTTGTGGAGATCGCCAACGCTTCGGCGATCAGCCTCCGTCAGGCCGACGAAGTAGCGGAGTTCCACGACACGTGCGCATCTCGGCTCGAGTGGTTCCAGCTTTTCGAGTTCGATGTCCAGCGCCATCAGCTTTTCGTCTGAGCTAATCGCTGCTTCAGCGTCCTGAAGCGGCACCCTTCCAGCATCGCCGTCCGCTTTTCTGACTGCCGTGCTCTAGATTGATCGATCAGAATCCGCCTCAACTGGCGGGCGACCAGTGCGAAGAAATGCGTGCGATTGTTGAGTTGCGGCGGACCGTCAGCGAACAAACGCAGGTACACCTCGTTCGACTAATGCAGTGGACTGCGGAGTGAATTCGGCGCGCTCGCCACGGAGGTAATGCGCGGCGAGGCGGCGGAGGTCAGGGTAGACGGCTGCGATGAGTTGCTCGCAGGCCTCGCGATCGCCCTCTCGCCAACGCGACATTAATATAGTGAGTTCGGGCTGCAGTTGAACCGCGGGGAATTAGTCTAACAACTGTTGAGCTATCGCCCGGGCTGGCTCCGCTTAGACACGCGAGGACACTCGAATGAACATAAGTGCAGAGCGGTTCAAGACAGGTTCGAAGCATCTATGACGCGGCTCTCGAACGCACGCCTGCGGATCGCGAGCAGTACGGACGGAACCTTTCGCAAGCTTTGTCGCGCTCAAGGTGGTTAGGCCGGAAGCGGCGAGCGCCGAAATCCTCAGGCGATTTCAGCAGGAGCGCGATATTCTCGCCTCACTCGATCACCCGAATATCGCGCGTCTGGCGCGCAGCGACCTGATGTTGATGACGCCGGAGTATGCAAGTCCTGAGCGGGTGCGCGGCGAGGCAGTGACGGGCTTGAGCGACATCGACGCGCTGGGCGTGGTTCTCTACGAATTGTTGACGGGCCGGCGGCCATACTCGTTGGCTAGCCGCGTCTATAACGAGATTGCCCGAGTCATTTGCGAGTAGCCGCCAACGCGTCCGAGCACGGTTGTGACTCGCAAGGGCGCAGAGGGCGCTCCTAGTGCCGAATCACTTAGTTGGTCGCGGGGCGGTTCACCGGACGAGTTGAGCCGCCGGCTGGAAGGAAACCTGGACGCGACCCTGCTTCAGGCGCTCTCGATAAGAATCCCTTGCGACGCTACAAGTCGGCCGAGGCAGTTAGCGACGAGCTCAGGCATCACGTGGAAGGGGGGCGCGTGACTGCGCCGGGTGTAAGCATCTGGCGAACTACCGGCGCTTTTGTCGAACGGCATCCGGGAACCTTGCTGACGATTGCCATCGTCGCGATTTCGGTTTGGCGCGGTTGGATTGTGGTTCCGGCCGGTGGGCGGCTTTTCAATCATCCATCGGGTGTCGCGGGTTTTCTCGCCGGTATCGGGATTGGTTCATGGGCGCTGCTCCGCCAGATTTCATTTGCGACCGCACCTCGGGCGTGGCTCGACAACCTGAAATTTCGTAGGCACCATTGTGGTACAGGCAGCCTTAGCATTCTCGCTGCTGCCCGGACGCCGAGGGATGACCGCGGTCCAGCTACTGGCTTTGTCGATTGGAGCTTATCAACTGGGTCGCTGGCCATTTCGACAGTCGCGGCTCGGTCCGCTGTTGTTTACGTCGAATCGCGTGGAAATCAGGCGTGAGGGTATTGTCGCCAAGGGCGCACAGGTTTATTGGATTCCTTTGGAAGCCAAGGAGGGGAAGTGGACGTATTGCGAATCGGTCTACGCGGCGTTTGGAAATGGTAGCCCTTGTGCACGTTTGGACGCGCAAGTGACAAGCCGGCGGTTGAGGAGATCTTCCGGCGGCAATTGATGGATTGGCCGTCGCGCTGAGCTATCCTCGTGAATAGCAATGAATCCATCCCTGATCCTGGCTCACCTCAAACGTGCCGGCTCGGAGCCGGATGCCGGCCTCCTGGCGTTTCTCGCCAATCTGGAGAATGTGGCCCGCGTCGCGCCCGTCGTCGCCGAATCGATCGTTAACGAACTGAAGGACCAACGCTCGAACATCAAGCTGATTGCGAGTGAGAATTACTCGTCGCTGGCGGTGCAGAGCGCGATGGCGAACCTGCTCACCGACAAGTACGCCGAGGGCTATCCGGAGCACCGGTTCTATGCCGGCTGCCACAACGTGGACACGATTGAAGCGTTTGCGGCCGATCAAGCGAAGAAGCTATTCGGCGCCGAGCACGCTTACGTGCAGCCGCACAGCGGCGCCGACGCCAACCTGGTGGCATTTTGGGCGATTCTCAGCGCACGGGTAGAAGTTCCGGCGGTTGCCGAATTAGGCGCGAAGGATTCCGCCGATTTGTCGGAAGCCGATTGGGAGAAAGTCCGGCAGAAGATTGGCAACCAGCGCCTGCTGGGACTCGACTTGCGCTCTGGCGGCCATCTCACGCACGGCTACCGCAAGAATTCGTCAGCCAAGATGTTCGAGGCGCATTCCTATGGAGTGAACCGCGAGACGATGCTGCTTGACTATGACGAGATCGAGCGCCGCGCGGTCGAGGTGAAGCCGCTGATCCTGCTGGCAGGCTACAGTGCCTATCCGCGCGGCATCAACTTCCGCCGCATGCGCGAGATCGCCGATAAAGTTGGCGCGGTGTTGATGGTGGACATGGCGCACTTCGCCGGTCTTGTGGCGGGCAAGGTTTTCACGGGCGACGAGAATCCGGTGGCGCACGCGCAGGTGGTGACCAGCACGACGCACAAGACGCTGCGCGGTCCGCGCGGAGGCATCGTGCTGTGTACGGCGGAGTTTGCCGAGCATGTGGATAAAGGATGCCCGCTGGTGCTGGGTGGTCCGCTCTCGCACGTGATGGCGGCGAAGGGGGTCGCGTTTACAGAAGCGCTGCGGCCTGAATTCCAGACGTATGCCAAGCGGATTGTCGAGAATTCGCGAGCGCTCGCGGCGGCGTTTGTGGCTGACGGAAACAGAGTAATTTCAGGCGGCACGGACAATCACCTGATGCTGCTCGATGTCACGCAATACGGGATCACGGGCCGGCAGGCCGAATCAGCGGTGCGCGAGTGCGGGGTGACGCTGAATCGCAACGCGATCCCCTACGATCCGAATGGCGCGTGGTACACCAGCGGTTTGCGGCTGGGGACGCCGGCGGTAACTACGCTAGGCATGGGTCCGGCAGAGATGAAGGAAATTGCCGCGATCATGACGCTGGTCCTGAAGAATACGACGGCCGATGATGCGCCGTCGGGTGGAAAGAGCAAGGCGAAGTACAAAGTCGGCGAGGCGGCTAAGGTTGAGGCTCGCAAGCGTGTCGACGCGGTGCTGAAGCGCTATCCGGTTTATCCGGAACTCGACCTGGACGTGATCGAGTCGTTCCTGCATCAGCCGGTAACGGCGTAGAACGTCCAGGAGCATCGACACGCCTGCGATTGACACATAATACGTGCGCACGAAAACGCGCTGAATCGGTTGGCACAAGCGTGAACCAATTGGTTCGTGAATTCCTGCAGGATCTCGCGGGGATCACCGACCCGGATGCAGACGGGGCTGAATTCGAACGACTCTCTCGGCTCTCAAGGGGTGATTCGAAGAGTTGTAAATTCGACCGCGAAGAGATTCTTCAGCGGTGAGCGCTAGCCTGGCTTTCTTCGATACAACATTCTCGCCTGGTGACGGCTGAAGTGATTTTACCGGACCCAGGCTGAGGTGGCGGCTACGGCTATACCCACCAGGGAGCAGCCGATCGCGGTACCCCACAGCAGGCCTTTCTTGGTCAGAATAGCCATGGACGCGAACACGATGGCGATTTCCAGGAAGATCTCGCCGAAGTGCAGCCGCAGCGCTTTGTGACCGGACAGTTCGCTCTCGCCCTGATACTCCTTCGCCTTGATCTGGATCTCCTGCGACTCCTTCTCGTAGCGCTCGCTGTTCTGGCTGTAGGTGGCTGCGGCTTCCGGCTTGCCGAGACTTGAGAGCACGTCGCGCGCGACGTCCGACTGGTAGCGCCGGATGGACTTGGCCTGATAGAACGCCCACTGGTCGGAGGCCCGCTGCTGCGCCAGCAACTCTTCAGTGGACTCGATATGCCCCAGGACCGACACGATTGCCAGGGCTGACGCGATGACGGCCATGCTGACAGCCACTCGCTTGTCAAAGCCGCTGCTCGCGTGGTGCGCGTGCTCGTTGACTTCGTCCAAAGCGTCCATTGCGCTCAGGCTAACATGAGGCGCCGCATTATCGCTGATTGGTGTTGGTGCCAGCCGGCGAAGTTTCCGAGGATCGGTTTCCCGGGCCGCAGAGGTCGCTAGTCGTTTGAGAACTTCTTGCCTTCAGACAGAGCCTGCACCATGGCGGCAAGATTCTTCTTATTGAGATCGTCGGGCGCCTGGGCGGCGGCTTTCCTGGCGTGTTCGAGCGCCTTATCCTTTTCACCGAGGGCCATGTAGGCGCGGGCGAGTCCGACGTGAACGGGCCAAGCGTCGCCGTTCCGCTCTGCGTTCACCTGGAAGACTTCCATGGCTTCCTTCGCTTTGCCGGCCTGGAGGAGCGTGCGTCCTGCCTGGTGAATCTGCAGGGGTGTGGCGGTGGGATGACGCAGAGCTTCGAACATGGTCTTCTTGGCGTCGTCGTTGCGGCCGAGCTTGCTGAGGAGCTGGCTCTTGGTGGTGAGCGTGGTGAAGTTAGGTTGTCCGATGAACTGTTTGCTGATGGATGCCTCAGACCAGTCGAGCCCTTCCTTCAAATGGGAGTCGGTGCGGAGGCAGAACTGGGCGGCTGCGTCGTAGCCCTGCCAGGTAAAGCCGGGAACGGTCCGCAATTCGTCCTGTAGCCGGGTGAAATAGATATCGTTGACGCCGGCCGCCTCGATCTTCCATCCGGCGGCAAGGTCTTCCCACTGTAGTTCTGCGACGGCGGACGATGGTTTACGCTCGAGGAATTCGTAGGTGAGGTATTCGCGAAATTCATGCACGTGAGGTTTGACGGTTACGCGCAGAGCGTCCTCGGATTCCTCATAGAAGAAGCTGCCCCACGAACCAGAATTCTTGGAGAAAATCAGCGTCCACTCGTCCTTCTGGGGAATGATGTGGAAGCCGTAGCGTCCGGCCGCGAGAGGCTTGCCTTCGATCATCACGGGGTGGGAGAAGGCGATCACGGTATTCTCGTTAGCGCCAGCGCGCCAGGGCGACGGCTTGCCATTTCCGAAGCCGAGGTTGGCGGTGCCATAGGGGACGAGCGTGCCCCAGATTTTTCCGCGGCGGTCGTCACCATTGGCGGCCTGGACCTTGGGACTGCTGTAGTCGATTGAAACGCGAACGGGACCGATGTATTGGACCACGGAGGCCCGCTGATTGTCGCCGCTGGGTGGAAGGGAAAGTCCGGGAAACTGCGCGAAAGCCGCACTCGAAGCGAGGAGCGCGACGGCGAGACGCATGTTGTTCATGGGATTAATAGACGCGCAGTCCCTGGCAACGGTAGGCGTTTGGGGTGAAGCGTCTCTAAGGAGGGGCGGATGTGCGGTTACCAACCGGAGCGCTGGCGAAGGGAGGTAATGTGCGCGACATGATGGCGGGAGTGCCAGGAATAGAGCGCGAGGTTTGTATCGACGCGCATGAGTCCAGCCTCGGGATGACGGAATGTCCGGGCGAACTGTGCGTCGGTGAGCGGGCTAAGCATTGCCATCATGCGAGCGTGGAGTGAATCGAGCAAGGTAAGGGAGATTTCGACCGGCATCTGCATATCGGCGAGTTTGGCCCATTCGCCTTCGTCGTACGGCTTGATTGTAGGCTCGTCCTCGGTGAGCGCCCAGCGGAAACGCAGAAAGCTATTCATATGGCTATCGCCGACGTGGTGGACGACTTGCCGCACGGTCCACCCGCCGGGGCGGTAGGGAGTGTCGAGTTGGGCGTCGTTGAGGCCGGCGACGGCTGCTCTCAGGCGGGCGGGCAAAGCCTCGATATCGGCGAGGTAGGCATGACGCTGTTCTGGGGTGACGGTTTCCGGCTTCAGAAATTTACCGACGGGATAGCGCAGATCGGGCTCGTTCATTTTTTTGTTAGCGTACCACTACGGGATCAAGAGGCGTATCGAGATTGTAGACTGCGATGCGGCGGGCTTCGACGCGGCCATTGCCGAGGTCCCAGCCGGCGATGTGGACGTCTTCGCCAACCGCAATTCGGCGGTGGTCGCTGGCATACCGGGTGTCGGGAGATAGCATGATTATCCGGGTCTCGTTGGTGGCTGTGTTGCGAACTTCAAGGCAGTCCGGCCTGGCGTCCTGAACGGTGCCGGACATCGTGGTGGCGGTGGCAATGCTGATGGCCATGCGCTGGGCGGTCCCGCTGGCGCTTCTCCAGGTGACGCGGACCTCGTCGCCGACTTTCAGCATCGAGAGATCGTAGAGCGTCCGGGATTTCCAGACCTCAAGTTTTTCGTGAGCGGAGAAGTTCAGAAGGCCGATGCGGAACGATCGTCCGTCGATCTTCTCGATGAAGCCGGAGACGGGGTTGGGGACGGTTTGCTGTGCGGCCGCGGGAAAGATTGCGAGCGTGAGGCTGGTGAGGAGACGGATAGCGATCGCTTCCGAGATAATCGCTTCCGACATAGTACATGGACGTGCGGGGAAGGTGGGTGTTAGCTGGGATTTAAGGTGATGGTGGCGAAGGTGGGGGTCGAACCCACACGAAGAGTGAACTTCGCCAGATTTTGAGTCTGGTGCGTCTGCCAGTTCCGCCACTTCGCCTAGTGGACGATTACTATCCTAGCGCAAATTGTGCAGCCGTAAATTGAAAAAGGACAGGCTGGGAAAGCCTGTCCTCTCTCATTACAGCGTGCGGGTAAAATCGTTATGCCGCTGCGAGCGCTTTGACGCGCTTCACCATGCGGCTCTTATACCGGGCGGCAGTGTTCTTCTTGATGATGCCCCAACGCGCAGCGCGGTCCACCATCGAGAACGTGGCCGGCATGGCCTTCTCGACGGCGTTCTTGTCTTTCGAATCGATCAAACGGCGGATCGTCCGGACCTGATGTCGCAAGCGGGTTTTCCGCATCCGGTTTACTTCGGTGCGGTGCTCCGCTGTACGTACGCGCTTCAGGGCAGAATAAGTGTTTGCCATCTACTAGAAACCTAACCTTCGCAAAATGTCCAGCTATAAGGATAGCCGAATGAGAGCGGCGTTGTCCAGCCGCCCTTTACTTGCCGTCGAGTACGAACGTCGGCGTGAGTCCTGCAACTGTGGAAAAGCCACCGGGCGCCTCGGCCGTGAGCCAGCTGGAGCAGCCGTGCACCTTACCAAGGAACGAGTGCGGGTGGATGTCCACGCGCATGTCCTTGATGGTCATCTGACCGTATTGATATACCGGGAATGGGAACTTGGTGGGCGCGATCTCTTCCTGTACGACGTAAGGGGTACGCAGCGCGGTCTTCAGCGCCTTCTCCCAGGCGTTATTATCGATGTCCGCCCCGCGGAAGGAATGCTGGTCAGTAGAACTATCGTTGGGCTTCAGCACCAGCCGCTCACGGTTCTTTAAAATGAAGTCCGGCAGGTCCACGGTTTGATCGCGATAGCTGGTATTGGCGGTAGCGACAACACGGGTCCACGGGATGAATTCCCGGATCGCTTTTCGTTCAGTGAGCGGGAAACTGGCTGTGATGGCTTCGTCGGTGAGTAGATCGAACATGGCCTTCTTTTGAGCCAGTTCAGAGCGGAAGCTGTTGACGATGCACACCGCGCGTTCGCGATAAGCGCGCATCAGCGGGTGTCCGAGGTCGAAGCGGACGAGGAATTCCTGCACCTTCATTCGCCGGTAGATCAAGTTGATCGGGAAGTCGCCTTTGCTTAGCGTGCCGTTGCGATACTCAAGCTGATCAGGCGAAACGACTTCGGCGCCATATCCTTCGCGACGGAAGTATTCAGCGAGCAGCAGGTACTCGTTTGAGTCCGAAGTCTGAAAGGGTTGGCGGAATTCGAGGATCGCGATGTTCGGCTTCTTGGCCGCTTTTCCACCGAACTCCTTATAGGATTTCAGCAGCGCAGACAGCAGGTACTTCGTCCCGCCGAGTTTGGTGAGGGAATACTTCTTGCGGAATTCCTTAACCGGCGGGGCGTCGTAGAAAAGCTGATCGAGCGTCTCGCCGAATGCGACACCGGCAGGCGTTTCCGCAGCATACCCGGTGAAGTGCATCGTACCGTTATGGAGATTGGTGTCGAGCAGTGAAGTAACAGAAAGGAAAGGGTAACCCGGGTCCACCGAGGCAAGCATCTTCTCGGCCGGCAGCATCTGTATGCGGCTCTGGAGCTGCGCGCTCGATAGCGTCATATGCTCCACCCGGCTAATGGCCGAGAACAACGCCTCGGCGGCTTTTACCAAGTTCGCGTACTGACGCTTGGTGATGAAATGGGGACGCAGGACGGGCGAAATCGGCCTCGTTCCGGACGTCAGGTGACTAGCCTTCATGCGACCCTGCAACTCTTCTGCCCAGGCATGATCGCGGTAGGCCTCAGTCTCGAGTATTTTGTGATAGCGAGCTATTGCCTCGCCCAACTGGGACATCGGCTGCGTGTTTCCTTAATATGAGTATTACACGTCGATGCGGTTTTGGGAAGGGAATCAGATTCTATTGCTCAGCGTAAGCTGAACATCTTAAAAGACTTGTGCCAAATTGCCTAGCCCCTTGCCAATTTCCAACCGGAAAGGTCGATTTTCTCAAAAGCATTTCTTAGCCGCCGATAAGCGAACATGTGGAACATCTGCGACTTTTCCCATGTGCCGCTCTGCTACTGTTGCTTAGCCCGGCGGTTTTTGCACAGACGATTACGCTGACCCCTACGCCGGCAACCCTCACCTTTAATTATGTAAGCGGAGCTGCTTTGCCGGCCGCGCTGACCATTTCCGTAAAGGCCAGTAGTGGCAACCCGGCCTATACCACCTCGATAACAGGTACTAACTCCCTTTGGCTCACCGTCAGTCCCGACAGCGGGAAGATGCCTGCCAGTCTCAGCGTCCGGGCCAACCCGAATGGACTGCCGGTAGGCACATCCACCGCGACGGTGACGGTAACCACCACCACCGCCACCGCTTCGATACCGGTTACGATTATCATCACTTCGCCATTGCCGGTGTTGAGCTTGAGCGCCACAACGCTTTCGTTTGTCTCGCCGCCGATCCAACCAGTGGCACAAGTGATTAAGCTTTCAACAAATGGGGGACCTATTTCATTCATAGCGACCAGTTCTGCTGCTGCCTGGATGAGCGTTTCGCCGACATCCGGGGTGGTATTGCCGGGGGCCATGCTGGCGCTTAGCGTCACGGTGGACGCCAGTGCGTTAACGCCGCAAGCGGCGCCTTATACCGGGAAGATCACCATAACCGCCAGCGGCGTACAGCCGGCGAACAAGGTTCAAAACGTCACAGTGAGCGTTGTGGCAAACGCATCGACCCCCACGTTATCCGTCCTTTGGCCCGCGAGCGCGCAAGTGAATTCGGGGGCCCTGACGGTCACCATCCGGGGGACCAATTTCTACTCGGGATCGGTGGCAAAGTTGGTTGGGGTGGCAGCACCTTTAGTTACGACAGTGCTGAGCCCCAGTGCACTGATGGCACTGATCCCGCAATCGTCGCTGAGTGCCGCAGGAACCTTAAATGTGTTTGTGACCAATCCCGCGCCGGGAGGCGATTCCCTTCCGGTGGCTTTTGTGGTTTCAGCAGCGCCGGTGGTGCAGGCCATTGTGAGCTCTGCCTCCTATGCCGGTGGCGCCGTCAGTCCAGGTGAACTGGTCACGCTTTACGGAGCGAATATCGGACCGGGGGTAGCGGCTTCAATGACCGACGCCGACAACGATGGCGTGGTGGATATGTCGCTAAACGGTGTCAGCGTCAGCATCGACGGACAATCAGCGCCGCTGCTGTACGTAAGCGTGAACCAAATCCTATGCCAGGTGCCCTATACGGCTACCATCGGAGCCGCAAAGACGGTGATCGTCACTAGCGGTTCGACGAATGCGTTGGGACAGGTGGACATTGCGGCTACCGCACCCGGAGTATTCACACTCGACAGTTCAGGGATGGGTCAAGCGGCAGCGCTCAATTACAACAGCACCAGCGGCCAGTACACCCTGAATCAATCGAATAATCCAGCGAAGGTTGGCGATATCGTGGTGCTCTATGCCACCGGCGAAGGCGACTACGCCACCGCCATTACGATACGCACTGGTTTGATTGTGCCGGCCACCCTCAACCCGCTGCCGCAGGTGGCTCCACTGCCCGTGGTGACCATTGGAGGCGCCACCGCCACCGTGCTGTATGCCGGTCCGCTCGTGGGCTCGATCATGGGGCTTCTGCAGATCAATGTGACCGTGCCGGCGGGCTCAACTACGGGAACAGCGGTGCCTGTAACAGTTAGTGTTGGAGGATTGGTTTCACAAGCTGGAACGACACTCTCGATTCATCAATGACGGTTTTATTCCGTTGGTTCGACGGCGGACGACTCCTCTTCAGGTGGGTCGCTGTCTTCGAGTTCACCGGCACGTGCGGCGTAGCGCTTGAGGACCTCGATGGAGGATCGCGAGCTAAACCCGGCCGTCCGGAGGCGGCGGTAGGCGGATGCCAGATTCTTCTCTGCCGTAAGAAATTGAGGTAGATCGACTGCGCGGTATTTTCGTGCGAGATAGTGTTCCACCATCGTGGTTTCGTTGGTTTCTTCGAACGCGGTTTTGACGGCGGCGTCGGCTATGTCGCCAGAGACGCGGCGCGTGCGAAGGTCGCGCAGGACGCGCATTTGCCCGAATCCCTGGTTATCGCGGCGTGCGGCCGCGTAGGCTTCGGCGAATCGCTCGTCATTGAGGTACCCGGCATCCGCTAACTTGGTAAGAACCTCGTCGACGTCGGTGGGGGTGGCCGCCCGGCGATGGAGTTTCATGCGGATCTCGCTTGAGGACAATGCGCGTGCGGACAAGGATCGCAGGGCGTAGTCCAGCAGTTCCGGACCGTCCAGTAACTTCTTTTTGCGCAGCACCATAACCTTTTTCCCCGCGGAGCATCATACCATTGGACTCAAATGCAGCCATGCACAGGAGTCCGTGAAGTATACTGCCCTCAGGAGGAAGCATCTATGGATGATGACAGCAGATTTTCGTATTTTTTTCTTGGAATCGGTCTTGGCGTAGCGGCGGGACTTTTGCTCGCGCCGAAGGCTGGCAGCGAGACGCGCGAGTTGATTCGCTCTAAAGCCGACGAGGGTCAGCAATTCATTAAGCGTCGCGGCGGCGAGCTGAAGGATTCCGCTGGTGATCTTGTGGATCGCGGGCGGGACATGCTATCAGGCCAGAAGGACCAATTGAAAGCTGCAGTAGAGGCCGGGAAGCAGGCCTACCGCGACGCCGTAAGCGGGCCCGATCGAGTTGGCGGCGAGACTGTTTAGTTTTTGATGCCTGATCATTCCATGAGATCCTGACGCTATGGACCCCCAGACCCTTCTCTACGTTATGACCGCGTTCGTCATTGTGGCGGCGGTGGCGTTGGTGCTCCAGTTCGCGATGTTGTTTGGCATTTATCGGACTGCCAAGTCAACCGAAGCGAAGATGACTGAGTTGCTGCCAAAAGCCCACAGTTTTCTCGACACTTCACAGAAAGTGATCGCACAAAGCCAGCAGCAGATCGCCGAGGTGACCACCCGGACCAACGAACTGCTGCACGTGAGTAAACAGCAAATTCTAGAGATTTCATCTAAGACCAACGACATTTTGGATAGTACAAAGCGTCAGGTAAACAAGGTAGAAGACCTCCTGAACGATGCGACCAGCCGGGCCAGAGTCCAGATCGAAAAGGCTGAAATGGTGCTCGACGACACGGTGAGCCGCGCTCACGAGACGGTGGCGATGGTGCATTCGGGGATTCTCCGGCCGCTGCGCGAGATTCAGGGGGTAGCAGCGGGGGTAAGAAGCGCGATCGGGCATCTGGCCCGAGGCACGCGTCCTTCTGTTGCACAGGCGACTCATGACGAGGAAATGTTCATCTGAGTAGGTTTTTGCTGTGTGGCTCTAATATTTGCTTGACTGCCCGATAAGCCCGTTAGCGGGCTTGATGCAGCAAAGACTTACAAATCTCGCCGAGAGCTTCCCGAAGACGCCGATGATTGCGTCACGCGAGATGCGGCGACTGCTCGAGTCGGATCGCGAGGCTTTCCGAGAGGCGGCAGTGAACTTACTCCGGTGCAGCCAGTACGGCACCGGTGAGCAGTACATACTTACCCTGCTGGTCACCAACGGGTTAATCCTCGACCGGCTTATGGATCCGAACGCACTAGAGTTGGCCGAAGCGACAGAGATTGCTCGCCGCATTCTGGTGAGTATCGATTCTTTTGTTGACGTAAAGCTAACTCGGGCACTCTTGCCGTCGTCCAGTGGGGCAACAACCATCCGCGATTCACCTTCGATCTTGCGGGTTCTAGAGATCGTCGCGAGCATATCTGATGGATCAAAGGTGATGACGCTGCTCACGCAACTGCTGCAGCATGCGGATGTGAAAGTGCGCTCCAAGGCATCCCTACTGATCGGCCGGATCAATCGCAACGTGGGTTGGGTTGAGAAGCGTATGTCCGAGCCCGACGGCAGGGTACGCGCGAGCGCCGTGGAGTGTCTTTGGGGCATGGATAGTTCTGAAGCGCGGCAGATATTCTTGAGCGCGCTCACAGATCCGGATAACCGCGTGGCTGGAAACGGTGCGGTGGGGCTTTATCGATGTGGCGACCTGCTCGCTGCCGAGATGTTGATCGATATGCTCACCAATCCGGAGGCCAAGTCCCGCGCCACTGCCGCGTGGGCTATGGGTCAACTAGCCGATCCGCGGTTCCTACCCGCACTGTCGCAACGATTGATCGAGGTTGAGGTCACAGTTCGCAACCGTGTCTTCCATGCCATTGCCAGCATCCGGCGGCGCGTCAGACAATGCCAGGACGCAGGCTCACTCCGAGTCGCGATCACGGGAGCGATGACTGTCGACGGTGTGAAGCGGGTGGGCGTGATGGTCTTGCGTGCCGACGGTCAACAACTCGCCCGCCTCTCGCCGACCGAAATCGTGCTGACCGATTCAGACAGACTTATTAACGAGATCACCATACAGTCGCGCCGCGAATGCGAACGGATCGCGGCCGGTTTTGTCGTTCCTCGCAGCACTGTTCGCGAAGATCCGATGGGCCGGGCCCTGCTTGACGGAGTGAGTGTCTTTCTCGACTACAAACATGGGAACGACGCGTGGGCGGCAGCGAAGTATGCGGTGGCGGCACCGCGGGTTCAGGCACAACCAGTCTTCCGGCTGGAGTCGGCGTTACTCTCGAGTGGTTCAGGCGGTCGCCATCGGGAGAAAGCCATTGCGGAGGTAGACACTGCTCAAGATATGGAGCCGATTCGATTGACCGTCAGTCCCAGCGCGCTGCTTGCGCAATGCGAGACCGTTGGTTTGAAATCAGCCGCGGCTGAGAGCGCACCTGAAGCTCTGCGTCGTGTACTGGAGGCGCTTGCGGGTGCGATAGGGCACCGCACGGTGTTTCTTTTCCTCTCAGACGGCGCTCAAGCGGACTGGGACGCCGTGAGCTCGGTTGTCCTTGAGGCGCATACTGCGCTTTACACTGTCGCGCTCAATTGCGGGATACCCGATTCCTTGCGCCGGATCTGTGAGCGGTCAGGGGGGGACTATGCCCTGGCGTCGGACCCGGGTGAACTCATTGCCGCGTGCGAGCGTTTCGCTTGTGCGCTCACATGCCTTTACACGATCGAATATGCTGCGCCCGCATGCTCACAGCCTAACGGGGCAACCTCGGGTCAACTGAAGGTCCAGATTTGTAGCGAACTCGGGTTTGGGGAGGCCCAATTGCAACCGCGGGCGAAAGCGTTCGAGATTAACGCGGCTTAATTTTTAAGTAACCGATTAACGGATGCGCTCGTCTCATTAATAGAACTCGAAGGGGAGTAGATCGCCTCTCAAGGGAGGTTCTGGATCCGTCAACACGATTCGTCAGGGATGATGGATCCGGTTCCAGAGGCGGGGCGCCTGGCGTCGCGGTGATCGAGACCTTCGCGATATAGTCGCGGAGGTACGCAGTGCTTTTCTCCTTTTCGGAATTCTGGTGGCTATACGCCCTGTTCTCTGTGGGTGTGCTGGGGATACTCGCACTGGACCTTGGTATCTTCCAGCGCAAGGCACACGCTCCGAGCTTTCGCGAAGCCGCCGCCTGGACTGCCGTTTACACGATCCTCGCGTTGGGCTTCGCCTTTGGACTTTGGCGATATACCGGTAGCGATCGCGTAGCGCTCGAATTTCTCACCGGTTACGTTGTCGAGCAGGCTTTATCGGTCGACAACCTGTTCGTCTTCGTTCTGATCTTCGGTTATTTCCAAATCGACCGCGCGTTACAGCACCGTGTGCTGTTTTACGGAATTTTGGGAGCTATCGGATTCCGCGCGACCTTCATTGCGATCGGTTCGGCGCTGATGGGCTACCAGTGGGTGTTGATCGTGTTTGGCGTGGTTCTCGCGGTGACTGGCTTCAAGATGTTCTTCAGTGGTGAAAACAATATGGAGCCGGAGAGGACGGTGGCTGTTCGGGTAGTGCGCCGCTTTTGGCCAGGGGCGTCCCGATTCATGCTATGCCTTGCGGTAATCGAGGTCTCGGACATAGTCTTTGCTATCGATTCGGTTCCGGCCATCTTCGCGATCACGAGTGAACCGTTTATCGTTTTCACGTCGAACATCTTCGCGATTCTGGGATTGCGCTCGATGTATTTCCTGCTCAGCGGGGTCATCGGAAATTTTCACCTGCTTCGCTACGGACTGGGAGCGGTGCTCATCTTCATCGGCGCGAAGATGTCATTCCTCAACCAGCTATGGAACGGCCACTTTCCGATAGGCGTATCGCTAGGGGTAATCGCCACGCTCATAGGCGGGTCGATGGCGCTGTCGATGATTAGTGCGAGCGCTCGAGAAACTGGCCGGTAGTGGCGTCGACAAATATCGAGTAGTCGCTGGTACCGACGGACTCACCCCAGACGATTCGCCACGTCAAGTCAGGGAAGCGAGGAGTCTGTTCGAGCAGGTAGTTTACCGTCGCGTTCGGATTCTTCTTGATGTAATCCGCGCTCTTCTTCTCGGCTTCTGTCCAGGCTTCGTCGGAATCAGTCTTTAGTCCGGCTATCAGCCACGGCTTCACCTGGCGCGACTCCGAATAAGTCTCTTCCAATCCGGCAAACACTCCCTGATGAAGATTCCCTTCGGCTTCAATGGTGGAATAAGTGATCGGCTTCTGTTTGCCGCGACCCGGGGATACGAAAACACACTGCCATGCGCCGGCCTTGCCTTTGTCGGCTTTAACCTTGTCCAACTGGAGGCTCTTGCATTCCAGAGGCACGGCGTCGGCAGCCCACGAACGCGCCGAAGGGTACATCTTCTGAAATGCCTGGCGTCCGGTTAGCGGCTCGAGCTTCTCGACTTTCTTCTCGGTCTTCTTGGGTGGATCGAAGCAGCCGCTCACCAGCACAGTTGATAGCGCAGCAAGTGCCGCAAACTGGAATCTCATCTTCCCTATATTCTAAACAAAGTCGATGCGTCCCGACTGTTGCAGATGCGGACACTGTTCGCAATCGACACAGTAATGACAGGTAAAAATTCATCGAAAAAAATTTATGCTGGGGAACCTAACTTCTACTGCTCTCGTCTGTCTATATAACAAAGCAGCTAGGCTCCGCACGGCGACCCTTTCCCCAACAAAACCCCGAGCGGAGCCGCCAAATCCTTCCCACCCCGAGTTGGTCGCGTTTCACCCCAACAAATCTTCGATTGTCACTTTCGCGGGTTTTAACGGCTCGTTCAGAAACTCCACCACGGGCATCATCGCGCGGAATCGATTCAGCACCTCTTCAAGAAGTTGGGGAGTGCCGGCGACGGATGGCTCCATGGTCATGAAATAAAGCCACTGCTTTTTTTGGATGAGGTCGGCGGCCGGATGGGTGGGATCGAAACCTTTGGGCACGCGAGAGAGCGCCGCTCCTTTGAGCGGCTCCATCAGGCTCACCAATTTCGCATTCATCGTCAATTTACGGAATCGCGCATGATGTTCAGAGATGTGACGGCGAATCGCCAGCAGTTGCTCTGGTCCCGGCATGTACACGCCACCCGCGAATTCAATCTCCTTGGGTGACACGCTGAAATACAGTCCTCCACATGCGTGTTTTGTAAAGCCGCGCTTCCACAAAGAGGCGGCGATGTGGGTTTTGTAAGGAGTTTTATCCTTACTGAATCGAGTATCGCGATAGATCCGGTAGATGGCCGACGCCGGGCTCGTAATATAGTCCGGTCCGAACTTGGCGAGCCCTCGGTTAACGGCTTCAACTAACGTCGTCATTGGCGTCTTGACTTGTGAGTCAAAGATTTCTTTTCGAGGTTGAAACCATTCACGCCGGTTATTCCGCTCCAAACTCCGCAGAAACTTTAGCCCTTCTTCCGGGAACCCTGGAAATCCGCTAGCTGGCAAAACCCCTCCCCTATAATCGAAGTGAATGTCGAATCCGCTGCTCGACCGCCTTGGTGCAATTCCGCGCTTGCGGGTCGAAACCAACGTGCTTCTGAGCCAATATACCCGCTTTGGGATCGGCGGACCAGCCGCGATTTACGCTGAGACTCCGGACGAATCAAGTTTCATACACGCGCTTCAGGAGACGCGTCTTGGGCCTGCTCCGTGGGTGGTGATCGGCTCCGGCACAAACCTGATTGTGTCGGACAGCGGATACAAAGGGACCGTCCTGCGCTTCACTGCTGCAGGTATTCGCGCTAGTGGTAACCAGCTTCACGCGGAAGCCGGGGCAAGTTTGCAGTTGTTGGTTGACGCGTCGGTTGAGCGCGGCTTGTCGCGGATACACACCATGACCGGCATTCCTGGAACCGTTGGCGCGGCAGTGTATGGCAACGCCGGAGCGTACGGCCATTCCATTTCCGAGAGCGTCTCGTCGGTCCGATTTTTTGACGGCGAGGAGATTCGCACAATCGACAATACGGCGTGTGGTTTCGCTTATCGCGAGAGCCGGTTTAAGCGGCAGAAGAGCTGGATTATTTTCTCCACCACGCTCGACCTCGAACCGGGAGACGCTGCGGCGTTGCGCACGGATGCCGACAGAATCCTCAGCACGCGAAACCAGAAGTATCCGCCGGACATGAAATGCGCGGGCAGTATCTTTAAGAACCTATTGTTCGCCGAGTTGCCGCCGACGGTCCAATCTGAAATCCTACCGTCGGTAGTACGTGAAGGGAAGGTCCCGTCGGCCTGGTTTCTCGAACAGGTAGGCGCGAAGGGAATCCGCAATGGGGGCATACAGGTCGCGGACTATCACGCGAACCTGATTTACAACGCGGGCGGGGGCACCGCCGCCGAGCTGGTGGCAGTCATCGCCGACCTGAGGGCCCGGGTACGTGATCGATTCCACTTCTCGTTAGAAGAGGAAGTTCAGTATGTCGGGTTCGAGAACTAAGCAATCCGGGTATCACTGTTACCTCTACGTGGATCGTTGCCGGTGCGGATCCAATCAGGATGGTACGCGTAACGTTATTGACTGCGATCCTCCTGGCCTGGTTGTCCGCCCAGGACAAGACGATGAGCTTCACCGGCGTCCTGCTGGATGCACAGTGCGCAGCCTTGACCGGGATCAAAGCCGCGAACGTCCTATCGCCCGACCAGACTCAGTGGACGAGCGCTGTGCGCGATTCGCCCCGCTACACTCGCGGCGACCTCGTTCCCTGCCAGGCGACCATTACCAGCACAACCTTCTTCACTCCTGACACCGGGGGGCAAGATTCTGGTGTTCGCCTCAGAAACAAACGGGAAGCTGCTGATGCAGATCGAGGCCGACCAGCATTGGAGGGATGCGCTGAACTCCGTTACCGGATCGCCGCACGATTCGAGCAGTCCGGCAGATAGCAATATCCGCCCACCCACCACAAACGACGCTGACCGGCGGACTGCGGGCAAGGATGTCACCGGCTCAGGCGTGACAACGAGCGCGGGCACCGCGCGGCAGGTAGAGATACGGGGAAGGCTCGAGAATGAAAAGCTACGCGGCGACACAATCCGCCTCGCACCAAACGTGAAAGCGAATTGAGCCTGAGTGGCTGCGTGCTTTGATATTCTCGTCGTGAATGCAACGCCGGCAGTTTCTCCAGACCGCGGCAGCGGCACCTTTCGTATTGCGGCACGGGCTTTCCAGGAGTTCGACGAAACCCAACATCATACTGATTTTGGCCGACGATATGGGGTTCAGCGACATCGGGTGCTTCGGCTCCGAGATCGCGACACCGAATTTGGACCGCATGGCGTCGAAGGGTGTCCGCTTCACGCATTTCTACAATACGGCTCGCTGCTGCCCGACGCGCGCGTCGCTGCTGACGGGGCTTTACAGCCATCAAGCAGGCGTTGGCCACATGGTGAACGAGCGGCCTTTACCCGGCTACCAGGGTTACCTTAACGACCGTTGCGTCACCATCGCGGAAGCGTTGAAGCCGGCGGGCTACGCGACGCTCATGTCCGGCAAGTGGCATGTGGGCGAACGGCGTCCGCATTGGCCAACCGACCGCGGATTCGACAGGTATTTCGGTCTTATACAGGGAGCTGACAATTACTTCCGTCCAGCGCGGCAGATGGCGCTCGAGGACAAGCCGTGGAAGCCGGCAACGGGAGCGAATTACTATCAGACGGACGCGTTCACCGACTACGCCGTCGATCGCATCGCCGAGTACGGCGGCAAGCCTAACCCGTTTTTCCTCTACCTTGCTTACACCGCGCCACACTGGCCGCTCCACGCTCTTCCAGCGGACATTGCGAAATATCGCGGCAAGTATCTGAAGGGTTGGGATGCGCTGCGGGACGAGCGGCACGCGCGTCAGAAAAAGCTCGGCGTCGTGGATCCGCGTTGGCCGCTCACACCGCGCGATTCCATGGTGCCCGCCTGGGACACGGTCACAACCAAGGACGATTTCGACCTGCGGATGGCTGTCTACGCCGCGCAAATCGATTGTCTGGATCAGAATATCGGGCGGGTGTTGGGCAAGCTTCGCGAAACTGGAATCAACGACAACACACTGGTGATGTTTGTTTCGGACAACGGCGGATGCGCCGAGGAGCGGATTGCCGGCGAAACGCTTGCGGGCCCCATTGGTACAGCCGGCAGCTTTACCAGCTATGGTCTGCCGTGGGCGAATGCCAGCAATACTCCGTTCCGGCTTTACAAGCATTGGGTGCATGAAGGGGGCATCTCTGCTCCATTTGTCGCCCAATGGCCTGACCGGCTGCGTAAAGGTGGAGGGCTTCATCACCAGCCAGCGCACGTGATGGACTTCATGGCTACCTGTCTGGATGTGGCCGGTGGGGAGTATCCCAAGAGCAAGACTCCGCTTGAGGGCATTAGTTTTGCGCCGGCACTCACGGGCAAGCAGCGGCGGCTTCACGACGCGATCTTCTGGGAGCATGAAGGCAACCGCGCAGTCCGGCAGGGACGGTGGAAGCTGGTCTCGCGAAATCGCTCGGAATGGGAACTGTACGATATCGACGCCGACCGGACTGAATTGACCAACCTGGCTGCCACGGAGTCAGATCGCGCCGGTAAGCTGGCGGATTTATACGACGCCTGGGCCGCACGATGCAACGTAGTGCCGTTCGCCGATCTGCCTCGTCCCACCTGATTTGCAACGCAGACCGGTGAACCTTCACTGGTCTACTTGAAGCAGTCGCGGAATTCATCGACGGTGATACCGGCTCCGGAAGATTCGCTCGAGGCCCTGATTGCCGATGTGCTGGCTGCAGCTTTGCGCGAGGATTCCACCGAGCGGGAGTCGCTCGAACGAAGCGAAGCCGAGTTGAAACGCCAGGTACGCAAAGCGCACTAAGCATTTGGCTGCGGTGACGACGGTGATAATCCGGCCCCGCCCCCCGGCGACTGGCGGAGAAGCCGCCGCTCGGTACCGCACGCCCACGATATACTCGCTGATTGCCTTCCGGCCCCTACCTTGTGGCGGTGACGGTGGCGGCGGTCGTGCTGCTGCTGTTGCTGATCCTGGTTGCGCGACTCCATGCATTTCTGGCGCTCCTGATTGCCGCGCTGGCGCTGGGGATTGCCGCGGGGATGCCGCCCGTCAAGCTGTTGAAGTCGATTCAAACAGGGGTGGGCGAGGCACTCGGCTTCATTGCGGTAGTGGTGGCGCTCGGGTCGATGATCGGCCGCTTTGTTGAGCATTCCGGTGGCGGGCGCGTGCTCGCCAACTGGCTGCTCAAACTCTTTGGCCGCGACCGGGCGAACTGGGCGGTGCTCACCACGGCCTTCCTTGTGGGACTGCCGGTGTACTTCGAGGTGGGCTTCGTCATTCTCGCGCCGCTGGTGTGGAACCTCGCGCGGGAGTCCAAGCGGTCGCTGCTTTTCTTCGGCATGCCGCTCGCCGCTGCGCTCACGATACTCCACGCCCTCGTTCCACCGCATCCGGCGCCAACGGTCGCCGCTCAATCGCTCGGCGCGGATATGGGCCGCACGATCCTGTATGGAATTGCGCTGTCGATTCCGCTGATGATTCTCGGCGGCATCATCTACGGCGGCTGGATCGCGCGCCGCATCTACCCGTCGATGCCGGCGATCGCCAGTTCGCCCATGCAGGACGATCATGAGAATCCGCCGTCGGTGCCTACAGTGATCACGTTATTGCTGCTGCCGGTGGTGCTGATTTTCACGGCGACGATGATTCACCATCCGGTGGCCGAATTCGTCGGGCACCCGTTCACGGCGCTGCTGATCACGCTGGGCACCGCCATGTTCTTCCTGGGAACCCGCCGCGGACTGAATCGCGATCGCCTCAGCCAGCTCGCCGTCAGTTCCCTGACGCCTGCGGCGTCACTATTGCTGATTATTGGAGGCGGCGGGGCTTTCAAGCAGGTGATAGTCGACTGCGGCGTTGCGCCGTATGCGGGACAGTTGCTGGCCACGTCGCATATACCCGCGCTGCTGGTTTGCTTCATCACGGCTGCCGCGGTGCGTGCCGCGCAAGGCTCAGCCACGGTGGCCATCGTCACTGCCGCCGGCATTCTGGCACCGCTGGCAAAGAACTTCACCGGCGCGTCGCCCGAATTGCTGATGCTTGCCGTCTGTTGTGGCGGATCGAGCCTTGGCCACGTCAATGATGCGGGGTTCTGGATGGTGAAGGAGTATTTGGGCATGAGTGTTGGCGAGACGCTGCGTTCATGGACTGTGATGAAGATCATCATGTCCACCGCCGGAATCGCGTTGTTGCTGCTTTTCGACGCTTTCCGATAGCGCGCGGGCAACCTGTGCCAGACTAATTGGGATGAACCGACGCTCCTGGCTGCTATCCCTTTCGGCTGCGGCCACTGCTGCCGCTCAACGCCAGACTCCACCGCCGCCGGCCACTCTGCCCCCGTCCATCGCAGCTCTGAAAAGCCGCCGCTCTGAAGCGAGACCAATTACTAACGAGGAGCGCCAGTCGCGCCTCGAACGCGCGCAACGCCTAATGGTCGAGAGCAAAGTGGACGCCATCTGCATGATGGGTGGTACGTCGCTCGACTATTTCGTCAATATCCGCTGGGGCAACTCAGAGCGGCTGTTCTTCATGGTTCTGCCGCAGAAGGGAGAGCCTTTCTTTGTCGCGCCTCGCTTTGAAGAAGACCGCGCCCGCGAGCAGATCGGCCGCGGACCGGCAGGTCAGAACGCTCAGCTCATTAAGTGGGACGAAGACGACAGCCCGTACGAGAAAGTCGCTTTTGGACTGAAGGAACGCGGCGTTCGCGCTGGCCGCGTTGCCATGGAGGAGACTACCAAGTTCGTTTTCACCGATGGCGTGGGCAAGGCTGTGCCACAGGCGACGATCGTGAACGCAACGCCGATAACGGCAGGGTGCCGGATGATCAAGTCGCCGGCGGAACTAGCCTTGATGCAGCTTGCCAACGAGGTGACGCTGCAAGCGTATGAGGCCGCCTGGAGGGCGATTCATGACGGCATGACGCAGTTTGAGTTCGCACAACTGGTATCGGCGGCGCACACTCAATTGGGTTTTCAAGGCGGCGCGGGGGTCCAGGTGGGCGAGAATTCCGCCAGTCCGCACGGTTCGGTGCGTCCGCAGACGATCCGGGAAGGGACGATCCTACTGATGGACGGTGGTTGCCGCGTGGAAGGCTACGAATCGGATATCAGCCGCACATTTGTTCTCGGCAAGCCGACGGACAAGATGAAGAAGGTTTTTGATATCGTGCACCGGGCACAGTCCGCGGCGTTGAAGGCGGCGAGGCCGGGTGCGGCATGCGAGAGCGTGGATGGAGCTGCACGCAAGGTGATTGAAGACGCCGGATATGGGCCGGGTTACACCTACTTCACGCATCGTCTGGGACACGGCATCGGACTCGATGGTCACGAATGGCCGTACCTGGTGAAGGGCAACAAACTGGCCCTTGCGCCGAATATGACGTTCTCGGACGAGCCGGGGGTTTACATCCGCGGGGAATTCGGTGTCCGGCTTGAAGATGACATGCACATCACGGCTGACGGCGCACAGCTTTTCACGCCGCAGAGTCCATCGATCGAGGAACCCTTCGCCAAAGCGTAGAATCGAAACTTATGACTGAGTGGACATTTGCACAGCAGAACCCGTCGGAACAGCTATGCCGGATCCAGCATTTTGCTGTGACGAAGAAGTACGACGGCGGTGAAGAGGAGTTTCTGATCACGGTGCGGGAGTACATCACTCCGCCCGACCCGGCGATGAAGTTCGTGGCTAAATCGGACAAGCAGACGAATCAGAAGGCTGCAGCGTACACGCCGATCGGTTGGGGCCCGTCGTTGATGGTCGCGCTAGCTGAGTGCATTCGCGCGATCAACAAGTTCCCATACCAGCCGTAGACAGCAGCTATCTTCGCCTTCCGCCCGCGATTGCAATGGGCGCGGCGCCGTTTGGTGAGGTAGAACGGCTGGCCGCACTCTTTTGTTTCTCTTCGTACATTGAGTTGTCGGCTTGGCGGACCAACTCGATGCTCGACATGCCCGGTTGCCAGGCCGCAGTGCCAACGGCGGCGCTGACCATGACCTTGCGCTGTTCGGGGCCTCCCAGAATGTACTCTCCGCTCACCCAATCCTCAATGCGTTTTCGCAATTGATCTTCGTGGCGCTCGCCGTCCACCAGAACGATGAACTCGTCACCACCCCAGCGCCCGATCACATCGTCGGTGCGAAACGCTGTTTGTAGTTCCCCAGCGAACTGCTTGAGCAGGTCATCGCCAGCCTGATGGCCGTAAACATCGTTGATCTCTTTGAACCCATTCAGGTCAAGATAAATGACGCTGAATTTGCGGCTGTCCTGAATACGGCGCTCGAGCTGTCTTTCCACTTTCCGCCGGTTGGCCAGTCCAGTGAGGCCATCCTGACTCGCCAGGACCTCCACCTCTTCAAGCCTGGCCTCGTATTGTGTGACCTTTGCTCTGAGCTGGGCGACTGACTCCACCCCGTCCTGGGCCATATTTGTGAGGCAGGAGTTGAAGTCTGACACGTCCTTGCCGAGCGATTCACGGATTGTTTGGATATCGGACAGCCGCGCTGTCGCCTGGAGCCGCTTGGTTAGATCCTGTAGCTGTTTGCCGTAGCGTTCGTCGCGTTCGCCAACGTCGGAGGCCGTTTTGGCGACCATAGTAAGGATTTCCTTGACGTCGTTGGTGCGGTCGACATAGTACTTCGCGCTGCGCTGCGCCCATTGCTCAAGCTCGGTCTCAAGCAGGACTTCCGTTTGGGCCACTGTCTCCTTGGAGGTTTCGGCGACCAGTTTTTCGTGGAGACTCAGAAGGCTGGCTAGCAGGGCGTCGCCTGAGGGGGGACATGCTAGGACGCCGGCACTGCCCATCGCCACGATCGCCTTCTTATAGGCGTCCATGGTCGATTTGGCAAGCCCCTCCGCATCCCCGTCGAGATACTTTCGCAACGAAATCATGGCTGAAATTATTTAATCGGCACTTTTCCACCGTTGCTTACCGGACAAACACCTTAGAAGATTGCTTAGTTCTTGAGACTTGGAGGTTTGATATCCGCACGACAAAGCGTCCAACATCAGCCACTTCCGAGCCTCTATTCTCAACGAGCCGATAAATGCCCTATCCTGGATAAAATGCGAAAACTTGTTGCCCCGCTGGCGTTGGCTGCACTCCTTTCCGCAGCCGAGCGTGTAGATACCGAAGCTGACTGGAAAATCCGCCGCGAAGCCACCGAGCATCCGCAGGTGATGCGCACGCTCCACAAACTAACCGATCGCTATGGACCGCGTCTCACCGGCTCGCCAAACTACGAGGCTGCGGCGAATTGGGCGGTTTCGCAACTAAAGGAGTGGGGGCTGCAGAATGTCCACCTGGAGCCGTGGGATTTTGGCCATCCGGGTTGGGTGAATGATCAAGCGACAGGCTTGCTCACCGCGCCGACGAAGGATTCCCTCACGTTTAAGGTAGTGGCCTGGACGCCGTCCACCAAAGGCGCCATCGATGGCCACGTGATGCAGCTCATTCCGCCGACACTCCCCACCAAGGAGGAACTGACTGGCTGGCTCGATGCGAACCAGAGCAAAGTGGGCGGCAAGATGGTGCTGATGGGTAAAGCGACGCTGGTGCCGGTGAACTTCGCGCCAGCCGCGAAACGCATGGAAGACGCCGACGCGCGCGCGCGTTTTGATCCGGTGAATCCCACACGGCCCAATTTCGGCGCGCGTACGCCTCCGCCGCCCGGCAAGTTATCCGCCAATCAGTCGAATGAACTGATTGATGCATGGCTGGCTGCAAATGGCGCGCTGCTGCGGCTGAACGACGCGGGCCGCGAGCACGGCCAGATTCGCGCGTTCAACAACCGTACGTTCGACCTGGCGAAAGCGGTGCCGACAGTGGTCCTTCGCAATGAAGATTTCGGGCGTATTGAACGCCTGCTCGTCGATAGCGAGGACGTCCAACTGCGCTTCGACATCCACAACACTACATATCCGGAAGGCAAGACGAGCTACAACGTCGTCGGCGAAATCCCCGGCACCGATAAAGCGTCTGAGGTCGTCATGCTCGGCGCCCACTTTGACTCCTGGCATTCAGCCACCGGAGCCACCGACAACGCCATCGGGTCATCGATGATGATGGAGGCGGCGCGGCTCATACAGTCGATCGGCAAGAAGCCGCGGCGGACGATCCGGATCGCGCTTTGGGGCGGCGAGGAGCAGGGCTTGCTGGGCTCAATCGCTTACGTCAAGGAGCACTTCGGGACAGCCGAGGAGCCGAAGCCGGAGTTTGCATCATTGGACGCCTACTTCAATATTGACTCCGGTACCGGGCGAGTTCGCGGCGCAAGTATTTTTGGACCCGTTGAATCGGGCGACATCCTTCGCGCTGCCTTGGCGCCCTTTGAAGACCTCGGCGTGATGGGCGCGTCGGTCACCACTGGACGCAACCGCGGCGGTACCGATTCCACTTCGTTTAATGCCGCCGGACTGCCGGGAGTCGGCTTGGGCCAGGACAGCATCGAGTATCAGAGCCACACCTGGCATACCAATCTCGACACCTACGAGCGCATCGTGCCCGAGGACGCGATCAAGTCGTCCATCGTGATTGCGGCCGCCGTATGGCATGTCGCCAACCGCGGCCAGATGATTCCGCGTTTCACGAAAGAAAAGATGCCCGCGCCGCCGAAACCGGAGCCGACAAACTAGACCACCGAGGTCTCCGTGTAGGTCCCGAAAACCTCGCGAAAGGCGTCGCAAATTTCGCCCACCGAGGCGTACGCGCGTACGGCTTCGATAATGCCGGGCATCGTGTTCTCGGTGCCCTTGGCGACACGGCGCAATTCAGCCAGCGCGCGGCTCACACGCTGGTTATCGCGACGGCTCTTGAGGTCAGTCAGTTTATTGGCCTGATGGGCTTGGGCCGTTTCATCGATCTGAAGCAGGTCGATGTGTTCGTTGTTCGACTCGATAAAGGCATTGACCCCGACGATTTTCCGCTCGCCGGTCTCTATGGAATGCTGGTAGAGGTAGCTGGCGTCAGCGATCTCGGCCTGCGGGTAGGACCGCTCGATGGCCGGAATCATCCCGCCCATGGCATCGATTCGACGTATATATTCAAGCGCGGCCTGCTCCACTTCGGTAGTCAGCTTTTCGACGAACCAGCTGCCACCGAGCGGATCGGCGACCGCCGCGACATTGCTCTCACTGGCGAGAATCTGTTGCGTACGCAGCGCCAGCGTCACGGCCTGCTCGCTTGGCAGCGCGTAAGCCTCGTCGAGGGAGTTGGTGTGCAGCGATTGCGTGCCCCCCATGATGGCGGCCATCGCCTGAACCGACGTACGGATCAGATTGTTATAGGGCTGCTGCCAGGTGAGCGAGCATCCTGCCGTCTGCGTGTGGAACCGCAGCTTCAGACTGCGCTCGTCGGTGGCATTGAAGCGCTGGCGCATGGTCTCGGCCCAGATTTTTCTCGCCGCTCTGTACTTGGCGATTTCCTCGAAAAAGTCGCTATGCGCGTTGAAGAAGAAGCTGAGGCGGGGCGCGAAGCTGTCGACGGACAGGCCGCGTTCGAGCGCCCATTCGACATACTCGATGCCATCGCGCAGCGTGAACGCCAACTCCTGGGCAGCAGTGGAACCGGCCTCACGGATGTGATAACCGCTGATGGAAATGGGGTTGTACTTGGGAACGTGCTTTGTCGAATACTCGATAACGTCGGTAACCAGGCGCATCGATGGACGCGGTGGATAGATGTATTCCTTCTGCGCGATGAACTCTTTGAGGATGTCGTTCTGGAGCGTGCCGTTCAAGTTGGTCCAATCGACGCCCTGCTTTTCGGCCACCACGAGGTACATAGCCCAAAGAACGTTGGCGGGCGAGTTGATGGTCATCGAAACGCTGACGCTATCGAGCGGGATGCCCTGGAAGATGGTCTCCATGTCTTCCAACGACGACACCGAGACTCCGCACTTTCCCACTTCGCCGAGAGCGGTGGGATGGTCGCTGTCATAGCCCATGAGGGTCGGGAGGTCGAAGGCTACTGAGAGTCCGGTCTGCCCCTGCTGGAGGAGATACAAGTAACGGCGGTTGGTTTCCTCCGGGGTAGCGAAACCGGAGAACTGACGCATGGTCCACATACGGCCGCGGTACATGGTCGGGTGGATACCGCGGGTGTATGGAAACTCGCCCGGCAAGGGGGGCGCGGAGGTCGCGTCCGCGGGACCGTAGACCGGTTCGAGAGGAAGCTCACTGATCGTTCTGTAAGGCTTGCCGGTTGAGACGCTCACAAATCAATTCTAGATGTTCCGTCCAGGCTGGCGTTCCATGCGTTACCATACGCTGTTTATGAGGAACTCTCTTGCGCTTGCTCTCTCTTTGTTCGCAGTTACCGCTGCTGCTCAGACTGAACCCTGGAAGGATCTCAAGTTTCGACAGATTGGCCCGTTCCGCGGCGGGCGGGTGGTTGCGGTTGCCGGGGTCGCGTCGCAGCCTTCGGTTTTTTACTTTGGCGGCACCGGCGGCGGCATTTGGAAAACCACCGACGGCGGCGCTCGCTGGGAAGCGATTTCCGATGGTCAGTTGAAGACTTCGCCTGTGGGCGCGCTGGCTGTCGCCGACTCCGATCCAAACGTGATCTACGCCGGGATGGGTGAAGGTTGTTTGCGCGGCAATGCCTCCCACGGCGATGGCGTCTACAAGTCGACGGACGCCGGCAAGACCTGGAAGTACACCGGTCTGGCCGACACGCAGCAGATTCCCCGTGTACGTGTTCATCCGCGCAATCCCGACATCGTATGGGTGGGCGCGCTCGGCCATATGTCCGGCCCCAATGACGATCGTGGTGTATTCAAGTCCACTGACGGCGGCAAGACGTGGCGGAAAACGCTCTTCAAGTCGCCCAACGCGGGCGTGATTGACCTGGCGCTCGATCCTGGCAATCCGAACATCCTGTACGCGGCGGTGTACCAATTTCTGCGCAAGCCCTGGGCATTTGATAGCGGCGGTCCCGACAGCGGACTTTGGAAATCCTCGGACGGCGGCGAGACCTGGACAGACATCACGCGCAACACCGGGCTTCCGAAAGGCATTATCGGCCGCATTGGCATCACGGTATCGCCAGTCAATCCTGAGCGTGTCTGGGCGATCGTGGAAGCCGAGGAGGGTGGCGTTTTTCGCTCTGAGAACGCGGGCAAGACATGGTCGCGCGTCAACGAATCGCGCAGTCTGCGCCAGCGCGCCTGGTATTACACACATATTTTCGCCGACCCCCAGAAGGCTGACACAGTGTATGTGCTCAACACTGGGATGTACCGGTCAAATGATGGCGGCCGCAACTTCACGCCCATCGCCACCGGTCATGGCGACAACCACGATCTTTGGATTGCGCCCGGCGATCCTGAACGCATGATCGAGGGCAACGACGGAGGCGCGCATGTCTCGTATAACGGGGGTAAAAGCTGGAGCACGATCAACAACCAGCCCACCGCCCAGTTTTACCGCGTGGCGCTCGACGAGCAGTTCCCGTACTGGATCTACGGCGCACAACAGGACAACAGTACGGTCGGCATTGCCAGCCGCGGCAACGGAGGATCCATCACCGAGCGGGAATGGCATGACGTCGGCGGCGGCGAGAGCGGCTGGATCGCTCCCGATTCTCAGAATCCCGCTGTCGTTTACGCCGGCTCATACGATGGACTTCTGACACGCTACGACCACCGCACCGGCACCACCCGCAACGTTACCGTATGGCCCGACAATCCGATGGGTTCCGGTGCCGAAGCGATGAAATACCGGTTCCAGTGGAACTTCCCGTTGCTGTTTTCGCCGCATGATCCGAAGGCGCTGTACGCGGGAGGCAACGTGCTGGTGAAGTCCACCGACGAGGGGCAGCACTGGACGCCGATCAGCCCCGACCTGACCCGCAACGACAAATCAAAGCAGGGTCCAACAGGCGGTCCACTAACCAAGGACAACACCGGGGTGGAATACTACGACACGATCTTCACGGTGGACGAATCGCCGATCGCGAAGGGGGTGATCTGGACGGGCTCAGATGATGGTCTGGTTCAACTCACACGCGACGGCGGCAAGACCTGGACGAACGTTACGCCGAAAGACATGCCCGAGTGGATCCAAATCAACTCCATCGCCGCGTCGCCGCACGATCCCGCCACCGCCTACTTTGCCGCGACGATGTACAAGCTGGACGATTTTCATCCGTACCTGTTCAAGACCAACGACTACGGCAAAACCTGGAAGAAGATTGTCGACGGCATCCCGGAAGGCGACTTCACGCGTGTGATCCGCGAGGATCCAAACAAGCGCGGACTGCTCGTGGCGGGCACTGAGACCAGCCTCTACGTTTCATTCGACGCTGGCGGTACCTGGCGCTCGCTGCGTTTGAACATGCCGGCGCTGACTGTCGCCGATCTGGCGTTTCACAAACGTGAGGACGACCTGGTAATCGCCACGCAGGGGCGCGCCTTCTACGTCCTCGACGATATGCCGGCGCTGCGTCAACTGGCGGCGGGAACTCCGGGCGCAAATCAGGTGCTTCAACCTAAGGACGCGTATCGCTTCGGCGGCGGTGGCTTTGGCGGCGGCGGGCGTGCCGGAGGGCCGTCCGGCCAGAACCCGCCCAACGGAGTGGTGGTCTATTACAACTTAAAAGAGAAGCCAAAGGGCGACGTCACCATCGAGATCCTGGACGCGTCGGGCAAGCTGGTGAAGCAGTTTTCGAGCAAGGAACAGCCTAAGGAAGCCGGTGGACGGGCCGGCGCTGATGATGATGACGAGGACGCGCCGCGCGGTCCACAAGGTCCTGTACGCGCACCAGCGGCCGTCGGCTTGAACCGCTTTGTTTGGGATATGCGGCATCCTGACGCCACCACCTTCCCGGGACTCATCATGTGGGCCGGCAGTGTGCGCGGGCCGCTGGTCGTTCCCGGGAAGTATCAAGCGAAGGTGAGTGTCGACGGCTTCACCGAGACGCAGGCATTCACGATTAAGAAGGACCCACGCGCGCCAACAACGCCCGAGGATTTCCAAAAGCAGTCGACGCTCGCGCTGCTAGTGCGCGACAAGCTCTCGCAGACCAACGAGGGCGTGGTGAAGATCCGCGAGGCCAAGCGTCAACTGGATCCGTACTCAAAGTCGTCCAACAAGGCCGTTGCCGACGCGGCGAAAGAGCTTGCGCGCAAGTTATCGCTGGTGGAGAACGAGCTCTACCAGACGAAGAATCAAAGCAACCAGGATCCTCTGAATTTCCCGATCAAGCTGAATAACAAACTCGCTGCGCTGGCTGGTGCGGTGGCGGCGAACGACATCTCGCCGACGGCGCAGTCGTCGATGGTTTACGAGGAATTAGCCACACAAGTGAACGCGCAGCTCAAGAGCCTGGACGGGCTTCTAGGCTCGGATCTGAAGGCGTTCAACAAGTTGGTGCGGGATCAGAACGTGCCGGCGGTGACGGTAAGATAGCCGGCGGCGTCGCGTCCCGTGGGGGCCGGACGTTAAACTTATACCGTGCTCCTACGCATTCTCCTGGTTCTGGCGTTCACGGTGGCCGCAACCGCATCTGAGACGGTGGCCGAGTTAGGGCGCGCCATCCGCGACGCGGGCCTCGACTCCGACGAGTGCTATCGTGTTCGGGAACTGAGCTTCAATAAACAGGACCTCAAGTTCTATTTCACCGATGGCTTCCTGATCTTTTCAAAGCCAGTGAACGGCCGCCGGCTATCGGCGGTATTCTCGTCAGACGTTGAGGGCGGCGAGGCGGAAGTGATGTTGCTGCCGCCCACGCGAAGCGAGCGTCAGTCCCTGGGATCGTTTACCGGGTCGCCAAATCTGAGCGAGCACTTCCGTGGAGCCCTGTTCGTCTTCACTGACCGGACAGCCGACGAACTCATGAGCCGTGCCAGGGAAGTTGGCCGCAAGACTCCCGAGCGGGGATTGCTGCTGGCACAACAATATGGCTCCGTGCTGCGCAACATTTCCGATAGCTTTCAAATGCGGCTGGTCCAGGATCTGCTGAACCCGGAAAGTGAAACGCCGCTTTTTTTCGGCGCCATCGCCGGCATAAACCTGGGCAATTTTGACGTCTTCTATGACTCCGACTCACGCGAGCAGATCGTCGTAGGCCAGCTCGGCAACCGCAATAATGTTCCCCGCTACGATATTTGGACCAGTTTTGAGGCGCGCAACATCCGGAACGGTACCGCCAAGCTGCCCAAGCAGCCATTCGCGATCACCAACTATCGCATAGAGGCTGTTCTCGACGAACAGCTCCATTTGACGGCGGTCACGAAGTTCCAACTGACTCCCGCGCGACGCATGCGTTCGTTCCCGCTGGAACTGAGCCGGCGAATGAAGCTGACGGAAGTGAGACTGAACGGGCAGACCGCGGAGACCTTTGAGCGGGAGTCACTTCGCACCAACGCACTCAGAGGAACCAGCGACTTCTTCCTGTTTATCGCGCCTGAGGCGCTTGAGCCTGGCAAGTCGTATGAAGTGGAATTCCACCACGATGGAGACGTCGTATTCAACGCCGGGAACGGAGTGTATGCCGTCAGCGATCGCGGCACATGGTATCCGCATCGCGGCGCCGATTTCACGCTCTACGATCTCACCTTCCGCTATCCGAAGCGTCTGACGCTGATTTCCACCGGCGAGTTGATGGACGAGCGGACAGAAGGAGACATGCATGTCTCGCACCGGAAGACCAGCGGACCAGTCCGGTTTGCCGGCTTCAACCTGGGTACGTTCGAGAAGATTTCGATGAAGAGCGGGCCGTACACGATCGACGTCTACGGAAACCGTACAGCGGAGCCTGGTCTTCAGGATCGCGCAGGGCTGACGCCCCCTGTTCCCCCAAGCCTTAGGCGCCGTAACACCGACATCCTGTTACCCGAGGCGCCTCCACAGCCGCTCGCGCGGCTCGTACCGCTGGCTGAAGAAGTGACGGCCGCCTTCGAATATATGACGAAGCAGTTTGGCCCGCCGCCATTGAAGACCTTGGCGGTGACACCCATTCCCGGCGCTTTCGGGCAAGGGTTTCCGGGTCTGGTTTATCTGTCCACACTGACGTATTTGGCTCCTGAACAGCGTCCCCTGGTAGTCCGCGAAAAGACCCGGCAGGTGTTCTTCTCCGATCTGCTGGCGCCGCATGAAGTAGCGCATCAATGGTGGGGGAATGTTGTTAGTGGCGACGCTTACCAGGACTCCTGGCTCATGGAATCGCTTGCCAATTACAGCGCTCTCCTTTACCTCGAGAAGCGGAAAGGAGTGCGCGCGCGCGATGCAGTGCTCGATGAATTCCGCACGCGACTGCTCGGCAAGCGAGCCGATGGGGGCACCGTCGAAAGCCTCGGCCCCATCACCTGGGGTCCGCGTGTAGAGAGCTCGGACGGCATGTCGGCTCGCCTGATCGTCTATGAAAAGGGCGCCTGGATCCTTCACATGCTTCGCCTGCGCATGGGAGACGAGCGATTTCTGAAGATGCTCGGCGAGGTCTGCCGGCGGTATCAGTTCAAGGCTCTAAACACTGACGCGTTCCGCAGCTTGGCGGAAGAGTTCATGCCGCCACCGCAGCGGTCGCTTGAGAACTTCTTCGAGAATTGGATCTACGGGACTGGGATTCCGACGCTCAAAGTCAGCAGTTCCATTAAAGGAAAGGCGCCTGCGCTGAAGGTGACTGTTACGGTGGCTCAGTCAGACGTGGATGAGGACTTTAGCGTTGACGTACCGGTGGAGGTGCAATTTGGCGGTGGTCCGCCGGTTGTGAAGTGGGTGCGGACCGCCAGCGAGCCGGTGAGCATCACCATTGCGGCGACGCGGTTGCCAACCAAGGTGTCGGTACCGTCATTTTCGGTCCTCGCCAAGCATTGATGCGTTAGAATTGGCACGTCTCATGGAAGAAAAGCCGTCACCGCCCGCCGTTCGCATTTCCGCTCTCGTTCTCTCCTATAACGATGCCGCCGGACTCCGTCGCTGCCTTACCGCTTTGGGAGCGTCGACAGGGCGTCCGGAATTGGAAATTATCGTAATGGACAACGGGTCGATGGATGGAAGCGGAGAGCTGGATGGCGAGTTTCCGGGCGTCACGTTCCTGCGGTTGCCGCGAAATTTCGGTGCGACCAAGGCACTGAACATCGCGATGCGGACGGCAGTGGGCGAATATTTTCTCTACCTGTCGACGGATATGGAAGTGGCTTCCGATGCTGTTGCGAAGCTGGCCGCCCGCCTGGATTCAGATCCTGACGCCGCAGCCGTCGCGCCGCTGGTAGTGGATGCCGCAGGCAAGCCATCCGGCGACTATTGGCGATTGCCGGATGGGGCGACGCTCAAGGCGGTTTGGCGGGATCCCGGTGCGATGCCGCGCAGTAGCGTCGAGGGGGCGTCCACAGTCGAATACGCCGGCAGAAGCGCGCTGATGGCCCGAAAATTCTTCGTCAAGGGTTTGAACTTCTTCGACGAGCGATTCGGCGAATTCGGTGCCGACCTCGATTTGGCGTTTCAAATCCGGCGGTCGGGTCGAAAGATCGCGCTGGTCGAGGACGCGCGGTTCGTGCGTTATCCCGCGCCCGCGCTGCCGGCGTCGGCGAGAACGATCCTTGAAGCTGACCGGGCAAACGGAGTGTCGGTGTTTCTGACGAAGCACCATGGCATGCCTGCCGGACTAGGCTTCCAGGTCGGCGCAGCGCTCGGCGCCTTGGTTCGCTTTCAATTCGGACTGCTCACCGCGGTTGCCGGTGGCAGCAAGATCGATGGCTCACAGTCCACACTGTAAATAGTTCGAGAAGTTTCCCAAGAAAATCCCACTACTTCACTTCTAGGCAACAGCGCTTGGATTCTCGTTGGCTGGAGGGCTCCTTGGAAGCCTGACAGCGAACCCCGGTCATTTCTGGCCGGGCACCTATCGCTGTCAGAGCTTGGAAAGGAGGTTCTTTATGATCCTTCTAAAGGTCATTCTTGAAGTTATCTTCAAGATCGTGATCCAGCTACCTCGTAAGAAGTAGTCGTTTCACGGGAGCCGTGGCAGTGGGAGAACACCGCTGCGGTTCCTCCTTTGAGAATACTCCAATTCCCCACGACTGTGACATCAGATTTATCCTAGGCTGTCGTTGAAAATCCAAGTGAGAGTATTTGCCCAAAAATCGCACTACTTCATTTCTAGGCAATAGCGCTCGGGATTCTCGTTGGCTGGACGGCTCCTTGGAAGCCTAACAGCAAGCCCGGCCATTTCTGGCCGGCCCCCAACGCTGTTAAAGCTTGGAAAGGAGGTTCTTAATGATCCTTCTAAAGGTCATTCTTGAAGTTATCTTCAAGATCGTGATCCAGCTACCTCGTAAGAGGCAGTAGGTTCACGGGAGCCGTGGCAGTGCGAGAACACCGCTGCGGTTCCTGCCTTTGAGAATACTCCAATTCCCACGCTTTCGACATCGGATTTTTCCTACCCAAAAGAAACGGCGGCCCGCCCAGGAGTAAGCAGACCGCCGCCGTTCCAACATCTATGCACCCAGGACAACCAGTTCCCGACTGCGTCCAAGTGGTAACGGGTAACCCTAACCCTTAGCCCTTCCGTTCGACGCGCAGATCGTTCTCAACCGAGAACACGCCCGCCACGCCATTCGCCCGGATATTTGCGATGTTCTTGTCGCCCTCGTTCGCGACTATGCCCGTGAGCGTCACATGACCGTTCTTCACGATGATGTGGATGGGCGGCAGCGCGCCAAGTGCGTAGCGCTGCAGCGGCCCGTAGCCATAGATCGCACGATATGTGGCGACTCGGATCCGGTCGTCGAACGGCGACAGCGGCAGCACTTCAATTTGATTCGTCACACGCGTCACGCCTTCGATGCGCTTTACGACATTCTCCGCATCGGACTTCAGCGTGGGCCGTGTTACTGATCCAAACAGCGTCACCGTTGAGCCGTCGACCCGATAACCTAGATCGTCAAAAATGCTGTAATACGGCAGCATCACCAACTCGTGACGCACTTCGCGCGTGAGATCGCCCTTGTAGGAATTGGACGAGGCCGGCAACAACGCCGGCAGGGTCAGCACGAACGCGGCTGCCGCAAATGAAAGTTTCTTGAACACCCCAGTGTTTTTCATGACCACCTCTCCTCACCCAATTGGATGTGGAATCGAAAATGCTGGTTGCAGGTGGAATGAAATTTAATGGAGAAGTCGGTGAGAAATAGAAAAGGCGACCCGGCCTATTGGCTCGCAGGTCGCCTCCCCACCAGATACCTATTAGACGTATCACATACCCGGTTCGTTGCGCTTTAAAAAGCTGAGACAGTTGTCCCCGTGCTTTAACATCCGGTACCGCTTCAACTCGCCCCACGCTTCAGATAATTCGAAACGAATCTCATGCTGGACAATGACGAGGCCGCGCGCCGGCAAGCTGCCGAGAAGTTCGAGGCTTCCGCGATATTCCTTTTCCAGTGGATAGGGTGGATCCAGGAAAATGATGTCGGCCCCGCCGTATTTGACGAGCGACGGTATCGCCTTGCCGCTGACAACCTCCGCTTCCCGGCCGACTCCGAGTTCCGTCAGGTTCTCCCGCAACACTGCCAGCGCCGCGCGATTCGGTTCGATAAAAATGCACCGGCTCGCACCGCGGCTCAATGCCTCGATGCCGACTGCCCCAGTCCCCGCATAAGCATCAACGAATACGGCTCCCTCAATCACCGGCGCGAGCACGTTGAACAGCGTCTCGCGCAAACGATCGGGCGTGGGCCGCACGGTATCACCCGCGACGGCCTTTAACCTACGACTACGAAAGCTACCCCCGATCACGCGCATCGATCAGCCCACCTGCACCAGGCCGTAGCGACGCTGCCAGTGATCGCGAATATAGGCGACCGCGCGGCGCAACTCCTCGTCCGACGGAGGCTTCTCCACAAACGACGATGCCTCGTTGCGCGCTAGCTCGAGAATCTCGCTATCCCGCAGAATATTGCCGATCCGCAGCGCGGGTAGACCCGACTGCTTCGTCCCGAAGAATTCCCCCGGCCCCCGAAGCCGCATGTCCATTTCCGCAATGTGAAAGCCGTCGTTCGAATCCACCATCGTTCGAATCCGTTCCCGGCCAACGTCGTTGAGTTTCGTAGTCACCAGGACACAGTAACTCTGCTCGCCGCCGCGTCCCACCCGGCCTCGAAGCTGATGCAGTTGGGACAATCCAAAGCGTTCCGCCTGCTCGATCACCATCACTGTAGCGTTGGGAACATCCACTCCAACCTCAATCACAGTCGTCGACACCAGAAGCTGTATCAGACCTTTCTTGAAGTCGCGCATCACCTGCTCCTTCTCCGCAGGCGCCAACTTGCCGTGAAGCAGCCCAATGGCAAAATTCGGGAAGACAAACTTCGACAAATGCTCGTACATTTTCTGAGCCGCCTTCATCGACTGCGTCTCCGATTCTTCGATCAGCGGATAGACGACATAAGCCTGACGGCCAATCTCGATCTCCTTTTTCAGAAAGCTGTACACCTGCTCCACGCGATCTTCCGTGACATGCTTGGTCATGATGGGTTTCCGCCCGGGCGGTAATTCATCGATCACCGACACGTCCAAATCGCCGTATACGGTAAGCGCAAGCGTCCTCGGAATGGGAGTCGCGGTCATCACCAGCACATCCGGATTCGTGCCCTTCTCCACTAGCTTTAACCTCTGCTCGACACCGAAGCGATGTTGCTCATCGATGATCGCCAGTCCAAGTTTGTCGAACTCGACGTCGCCTTCAAGCAAAGCGTGCGTCCCAACGCCCACCTGCACCAGACCGTTGGCCATCAGCCGCTTCAGCTTTTCCTTTTCGCGCTTGCCGCCGGAGCCCGTCAGCAGCACCACGAAGTAGCCGAGATTCTTGAATAACTCCTGGAAGTAGAAATGGTGCTGCGTAGCCAGGATCTCGGTGGGAGCGAGCACAGCCACCTGATAGCCGTTCTCGATGGCGATGATCGCGGCTTCGGCGGCCACCAGCGTTTTGCCGCTGCCGACATCCCCCTGCAACAGGCGGTACATCGGATGCGGGCGCGACATGTCCTGCGCGATTTCACCAAGTACGCGCTTCTGTGCGCCGGTCGGCTTAAACGGAAGCATGGTCTTGATTCGTTCACGTACGCGCTCGGTCAGTTCAAACGAAATGCCCTCTTGCAACCGCGCTTTTGACTTCTTCAGCGCCAAGCCGCACTCAAGCCAGAAGAATTCTTCAAAAATCATTCGGAAGTGCGCCGGCGATCGAAATCCGTTCAACAGGCGCAGGTCCTCGCCCTCCGAAGGAAAGTGGACGGTCCGCAATGCCGTCAGCCGGTCGACCAATTTCAGGCTTGTGCGCAAATGCTCGGGCAAGGGGTCTTCGAGATAAGTGATGCCCTCCAGGATCCTGTGCATTACCGACCTGAGGACGCGCGTGGTCACTTTTCCCGCCGCCTCGTAAACCGGAACGATGCGGCCAGTATGCAGCCCCGCGTCGCTATCATCGTCGGCCGCGAGAATCTCGAACTCCGGATGCATCATCGACAGCCCACCGGAGTAGGTGTCGAATTCGATCTTGCCGAATAGCGCCACGCGTACGCCGGGTGCGAGGATGTCATTCAGATAAGCGCCGTGGAACCACTTCGCATTCAGCTCTTCGCGTGAACCGTCGGACAGTACCGCCTGAAACATTCCCAGGTTCCGGCGCTGGAATCCGGACACGCGCGACGACTTCACTTCCGCCAGTACTGTCGCCATTTCACCCGGCGACAACTGCGCGATCGGCTTTACGTTGCTGCGGTCTTCATAGCGGAAAGGAGCGTAGGTAAGCAGGTCCTCCACTACCCGCAGCCCCTTGGCTTCGAGCATTTGAGCCCGACCGGGCCCGATTCCTTTCACATATGTCAGAGGGGTGCTGAGATCCAACTCCCTATTGTCGGCTACAATGAGCGCTCAGATGCGCACAATCATCGCACTCGCATCACTGCTGCTGCCATGTGTGGCGGCCGACATTCGCATTGGCATCGTCGGCACCGACACCTCACATGTCCCGCTCTTCACCAGGATGTTGAATGATGCCTCAGCGCCGAATCACATCCCGGGCGCCCGCGTCGTCGCCGCTTATAAAGGAGGCAGCGCCGATATCGAATCGAGCCATACCCGGGTAGAGAAATATGCTGACGAAATCAAGGGCAAGTACGGCGTGGAGATCGTGGACGACATCGCCACCCTTTGCACCAAGGTGGACGCCGTGCTCCTCGAGAGCGTGGACGGCCGCGCTCACCTGGCTCAGGCAAAGGCAGTGATCGCAGCGGGTAAGCCCCTGTTCATCGACAAGCCGCTCGCCTCGACACTGGAAGACGCGCGAGAGATCGCCCGGCTCGCCAAGTCCGCCAACGTTCCCTGGTTCAGTTCGTCGAGCCTGCGCTGGAGCGAGATCACAGAGACGATGAGGTTCCCGGATGCGATCGGCGTGCTCACTTGGGGGCCTGGTCCGGAGGAGGAGCATCACGCGCTTGATCTCACCTGGTACGCGATCCACCCAATCGAGATCCTCTACAGCCTGCTCGGCAAGGGCTGCGAAGAGGTGACGCGAGTCGCCGGTAAGGATACCGACGAGATCACGTGTCGTTGGAAGGACGGCCGGATTGGATCAGTTCGCACGCTACGGCCGTATGGCGAATACGGCGCAGTGGTTTTCAGGCCGGGTAGCAAGATCGCGCAGAGTCCCGCAAAGCCCAAGACCGGATACGAGAAGATGGTTCAGGAAATTGTGAAATTTTTCGAGAGCCGGATTCCTCCCGTACCGAATGATGAGACGCTGGAAATCATGGCCTTCATGGACGCGGCACAGCGAAGCAAGGACGCCGGCGGCAAGCCGATGCGCCTCCGGTAAGCCCAGATGCTGAACTGGTTGCTCATCTTTGTGCCGGTAGCGGTGGGGCTGGAGTTTCTGGCGCCGCAAGCCTCTACCTGGATTTTCGTCGCTTCGGCGATTGCGATCATTCCGCTTGCCGGACTGCTGGGGGAGGCCACCGAGCAACTCGCGCACCGCACCAGCGAGGGCGTCGGCGGACTGCTGAACGCCACCTTCGGTAATGCCGCCGAATTGATCATCGCGCTCATGGCGATGCGTCAGGGGCTGTACGGCGTGGTGAAGGCTTCGCTCACGGGATCGATCATCGGCAACGTCCTGCTGGTGCTCGGCGCTTCAGTGCTGGCAGGAGGATTGAAGCATCGACAGCTGAAATTCAACGCTCAGGGGGCCCAGGCGCAGTCCACCATGATGACGCTCGCCGCAATCGCTTTAGTGATGCCGGCTGCCTACCACTACCTCGCCGGACCAGCGGGTCTCGCACGCGAGGGCGGGCTGAGCTTCGAGATCTCGATCGTCTTGTTGGTGACTTACGCTCTGCACCTCCTCTTCTCGCTGCGAACCCACACCCATCTGTTCTCAGGCCAAGAGTCGGAGAAGGTAGAACCGGAACATGTATGGCCGATTCGCAAATCACTGCTCATGCTGGCTGGCATAACCGCGGTTCTGGCGTGGATGAGCGAAATCCTCGTTGGCTCCGTGGAACCCGCGGCACACGCTTTCGGCATGACGAATATCTTCATCGGCGTGATCGTTGTGGCAATCATCGGCAACGCCGCCGAACACAGTACGGCGGTGATGATGGCCATGAAGAACCGGATGGAGTTGTCGCTGGGTATCGCCGTGGGCAGCAGCATTCAAATGGCGCTGTTCGTCGCGCCTGTCCTGGTGCTCGCGAGCTACCTCATCGGACCCCATCCGATGGATCTGGTCTTCTCGCCAACTGAAGTGCTCGCAGTTTTTGTGGCTGTCCTCATTACCGGACAAATCGCGAGCGACGGTGAATCCAACTGGCTCGAGGGCGTACAACTACTGGCCGTGTATCTCATCCTCGCGCTGGTATTCTTCTTCATGCCGGAAGCCGGCGCACCTAGCACAGGAGAGGCTCATTGACCGATTTCTATCAGCTCATACGCGACGCGCGCGTCTACGATCTCGCTCAGCCGCTGTATGCCGGCGTTCCACATTTCCCAACCCATGCGCCCTTCCTCTACACATTGAACAAGGCGCACGGCGAAGTGCTCAATCAAGGCGGCAGCAGCGCGGCGTCTGAGACCATCGCGATGGGAACGCACACGGGCACTCACATGGACGGGCTCAATCATTTCTCCTGTGGCGGCCAGTTGTTCGGAGGGCATGCACCGAAACAGTCGTTTACCGGCGGCGTTGAACCTCACTCCATCGACACCGTCGCGCCGATATTGCGGCGCGGGCTGCTGTTCGACATCGCGGGACACGAAGGCGTGGATGCACTGCCCCATGACTACACCGTCACTCCTGAAGTTCTGGCCGCCATTGCCGGCAGGCATTCGCTGACGCTCCGCGAAGGCGACGTTGCGCTGCTCCGCACTGGCTGGGCGCGCTATTGGGGCGATCGGAAGCAGTTCATTACCGGTTCGCTCGGGGGCGCGCCAACGGGACCCGGTCCGCGACGCGCCGGCGCTGAATGGCTCAGCCGCCACGGTATCTTCGCCGCTGGTTCCGATACCGTCGCCTTCGAGCAGGTGCCCTCACCCGCCATGGAAGTCCACGTTCACCTGCTGGTGGAAAGCGGAATTCACATTATCGAAGTACTGAATCTCGAGGAACTCGCGCGCGACGGTGTTCTCGAATTTCTGTTCATCGCGCTACCGCTTAAGATCCGCGGCGCCACCGGCTCGCCGATTCGTCCAATAGCGATCAAAGCGCCCTGAGTTCGATCCCGCGTTCACGCAATTCCGATAACAACAAGACCACCGCCGGCGCCATCGCTCCGTCGCCGGCTACTGCCACCGCCCACAGCAGATCTTCCCGAAATTCCTTACTGCTGATGCGCCACTGGCTCAAGTGCTCAGGTGTCGTCGCGCCGATCTGAATTACCGACCAATGCCGCACCAGCGCCAGCGCCGTTTCCCGATCGGGCTCCGGACCCCGCACAATAAAGTGATTATCGCCATGTACAAGAATGCCCAGCATGCAGTCCTGCTCCTCATCCTAACCGCGCTGGCGGGCACGGCGGCAGCGCCGGACCGCGTGAAGGTGATCTCCCACCGCGGCGAACACCTGCGCCACCCGGAAAATACTCTGCCGGCCTTCGAGGAGGCGGTGCGCGTCGGTGCCGACTATATCGAGGTGGACGTCCGCACGACGGCTGACGGCAAACTCGTCCTGATGCACGATTCGAAGGTCGACCGCACCACCAACGGCCATGGCGAAGTGTCGAAGATGACGTTCGAGGAGATCCGTAAGCTCCAAGCGGGCGGGGCGGCAATTCCGACGTTCGATGAGGCTCTTGATTATGCGCGAGGAAAGATTGGCGTCTATGTCGATGCCAAGGCAATCACCGCGAAGGATCTCGTGGACCGGCTCAGAAAGGGCGGTGACTTTGTCATCTACGCCGACCCTCGCCTCGCGAAAGAAGTGCAAGCGCTCGATCCGGCCCTCAAGGTGATGCCGGAGGCGCGGTCGGCCGAACACGCTCAGCAGTTGATCGACGAGCTACATCCGAAGGTTCTGGCGTTTGATGCGAAAGACTTCACGCCCGATGTGATTGCCGTGGCAAAGAAGGCCAGCGTCGAGATTTTCGTCGACCGTCTCGGCCCCTTCGACAATCCCACTTCCTGGCAGTCGGCAATCGATCAGGGCGCAGCCGGAATCCAGACCGACCATCCGGAGGAACTGGTGAAGTATCTGCGCAAGAAGCCCTAGGGCAATTTCTTCATCTGCAGGTTTTTGTACTCCACTACGCTGCCCTTGTTGTGTTGCTGCAACGCAAGGTAGCCCTTCATGTAGGTATTCTTCTCGTCAATGTAGTCCACCACGACCTTGTCGTTCACCCTAATAATGATGTGATTGCCATTGGCGATGATGTGTTGCGTCCACCAGGTGTCGTCCGGCACCAGCTGTTCGGTCACATTCTTGAAATTGTAGAGGCTACCGGTCCGCTTCGGATCGGGGTGAGTATTATCCACCTGCGCTTCATAGCCTTTGGGCCAGCCGGGGACGAATTCGGCGCGAAAATACATTCCGGAATTACCGGCGTGATTCAATCGAACTTCAGCTTTGAACTCGCAGTTCGCACACTGTTCGCCCATATAAAAGAGGTGGCTGCGCTCTCCGTCGCCGACGATAGTCCCATTCTTGACGCTCCAAGACTCGGGATTGTCGTTCGCTTTCCAGCCATCAAGAGTCTTGCCGTCGAAGATCGTTTTCCAGCCGCCAGTGTCGGCACCCCAAGTGCACAAGCCCATAAAAGTCAAATAAATCAACCACTTGCTCGATCTCATAGCGGCTACAGTCTATCACGACGTGTTTCAAATAGCGTAGTACGCCGCCTATTTCACTCTCATTTTGTGGAGAGGACCTATACCCCTTCAATCTGAGTGCCGATCACTCCAACAATGAGAACCGGCGTGCTTGCTTACGGACTCCTGGTCGCGATGATAGCGGCATCAGCCTGGGGGCAGAACGATGCTGCCGTTGAGAAACGTCTGTCCGACGCGATGGACAAGTCACTGAAGACGGGCGCGTCGGATAAGCCAGAATTCGCCAAGGGATTCCGCGATCTGGCGGACTTCTATTGCGGCAACAGCCGTTTTGGCGACGCCGAAAAGGTTCTCGCTAAGTTGCTCGAGGAGCGCGAGCACGCATTTGGTCTTAACAGTCCCGATATCGTTCAAGATATCAATGACCTGGGCCGCGTCAGTTTCGCTCAAATGAAGTATCAGGCCGCCGACGGCTATTTCCGCCGCAGCCTCCAGATTATGGAGATCAGCAAAGGCATGATGAGCCTTGAGGTCGCGGATGTCCTGGAAAATCTGGCTCGTATCACCGAAGCGCTGGAAAAGAACGGCGAAGCTGAACAGCTTCTCAAGCGCGTTCTTACCATTCGTGAAATTAAGCAGGGAAACGACAACATTGCTCTGACGGGTGCTCTCACGCAATTGGGCCGCCTGTATGTCCGCACCAAGCACTATGACGACGCCGAACGGGTCTGGCTGCGGGCGCTGAGAAGTGAGGAAAAGATCCTCGGCACCAACGCGCCTGAGCTCGCGCCGCTCCTCGACGGACTCGGTGAGCTGTACCTCCTTCGCAACCAGTACGCTCAGGCCGAGCCCGTATTAAGGCGCGCCCTGGCTGTTCGCGAGTCCAGTGTCGGACCGCTGGCGCAGGAAGCCGCCGACGCTCACGACGCCCTGGGCAACCTCTATATGGCGCAGAAAGTTTTCGACAAGGCCGGTCAAAGTTATGAGCGGGAGCTGTTCATCCTTACGCGCACCATTGGTCCCGATGCACCGTCGTCCCGGATTGCCCTGCAACACGTCGCTGAAGCCTACGGCGCTCAGGGCAAGGCATCCGAAGCAGAGCCGCTCTACAGAGCGATGCTGGTAGTTCAGGAAAGCGATACGGCACGCAGTCTGGATGGATTGGGTGTAGTGCTCACGGTCAAGGGCCGTCACAACGAAGCCGAAGGCATGTTCAAGACAGCCATCGCGATCCTCGACAAGAAAGGCTGGGTCACCAGCCGGCGTGTGGTGTACGATCCTGCCGATCCAGCTCCCGTCCTGCTTGTGCAGACTCTCGATCACTACGCCGACCTGTTGAAAGCAGAGAAGAAGAAGGGCGATGCCAACAAGATGGCCGCTCGCGCCAAGCTCCTCTCCGGGGTCACGGCGCAAGCCACCAAGCTCCCGGGCGCTGCTAAGCATCGTTAAGTAAAAGAGAGTAACTTTACCGTCAGGGCGCAAACCCCGGCGGGCGATTCCTCGTCAAAGTTCGCATGATGACGAGTCCGCAACCCGCTTCGGCGGATCTCGACGCGTGCATGATGGTCGCCGCCAAGGCCGGCGACGCCTTGGCCTTCGAGATTCTCATCCGTAAGCACAGGGTCCGCGTGGTTCACTTTGTCAACCGGATCGTACGAAACCACGCGGCGTCGGAAGAACTGGCGCAGGAGGTTTTCCTGCGGGTTTACCGCCACCGGGACGACTATGTCCCTACCGCGAAGTTCAGCACTTGGGTGTTCACCATCGCGGGCCGTCTGGCCTTGAATTGGCGGCGCGACAGCCTCCGACGACGGTGCGAGCCACTGGAATTTCGCCATGAAGGCGAGCGTGTGCACCGGCAATTCGAGGATCCGGCCATTTCGGCGGACGAACGACTGGTGGCGCAGAGCAGGCGCGCCGCCGTCCGGCATGCCATCTCGAATCTGCCCGAGCGTCAGCGCAGAATCGTCGTGCTCCACAAGTTTGAAGGGATGAGCTGCGAGGAAATCGCAGCTCTATCCGGATGTACCAATCAGGCTGTCCGCTCGGTGCTGGTTCGCGCCTACGCGTCATTGCGCGACCAACTCTCAGGACTGGACTGCTAATTCTAGCGCGCCACCTTCAGCTCGCCGCCCACGGGACGGACACCGCTTGACTTCCATTCCCGCAACTCAGAGAAAGCCTTGGCGACCTCATTCGGCAGAATTGTGCAGTGTCCATCATGCTTCACGTACTGCTGTACGAAATTCGGCGCGGAACCAGCCTGCTCGGCCAGAGCGCTGTATGTGTTGGGAATCCATACCGGCACCAGCGGATCGTAACTGGTGTGGACGGCCAGCATCGGCTTGGTCACCCGCCCGCTAGGCGTATAGTAAGTCCGCAGGTACGCCGCAGCCTTCGGGTCCGCGGCATAGCGTTGAATGCCGTCGTTTAGAGCATTGTCGTCCGGTGTCCCGTTGTAGATCGTGTTGCGATTGTCGAACGGATTTCCGCCCGACCGTTCCTGTAATTCACGCAGCATGTTCGTAATAAACGTGAGGACGCCGGCCATATCTTTGTTGCTCTTGAAGCCGTCCCGCCGGCGTAGAATTTCCGCCTTGTCGGGCGCGCTATCCAACGCCTTTATCACCGCGGCAGTCGATTCCTGGTTGCTTTGATAGTCGGCCGGGACCTTCGATGGGTTCGGCAGCACGCCCGGGAAATAATAGTCGAACAAAACCCTCCCGTCGAATGCCCCGCGAGACATAAAGTAGGTGGCGGACGCGAGCGGACCGCATAAGGGAAGTCCCGCATCGTAGGTGGAGGGTTGAGTCTCCATCATCACCATGGTGATGAAGCCACCCATTGAATGTCCGGTGATATAAGTCTCTTTTACAGGACCGTATTTCTTCACGAAGTATCTCCGCAGACTCTCCGTGTCCGTTACCGCCTCTTGAATTGCCCATCCGCCGCCTGCGTATCCCGACTGCGCGATGGCATAGCCGGCATCCGCGAAAACGGCAATCACCGGCGACAGCTTCGGACTCTCATAGGTGACCGGCTTTGGCGCGTAGCCGTGGCAGTACATCACTAGTCCGCCGTTCCACTTCTCGGGGATGTCAATGCGGAACTTGGCGCCGTTGATGTCGCCCGTCTCGACACGTGGATCGGCGAAGCACAAGGCTATAGACAGGAAGAGCCCAGCGAGGATTCTCATGAGTAAGAATTGTACCGTGAACCTGGCGGGGCAGGAGTGCCACCCCTTCCGAGCAGCACATGCAGGAGCAGAAGTAACGGGTTTTACTTCCTCTTGCGACTACTTCTTTAGCCAGGCGATCAGGGCGGCGGCGCTTTTTCTGCTATAGTCCCTTTCCCGCTGCTTTTCCTTCTCGCTAAACGAGCCGGGAGGCTCGTTTTACTTCCTCTTGCGACTACTTCTTCAGCCAGGTGATTAGGGCGGCGTTGTTGCTGATGTACTTCCTCTTGCGACGCTTCTCTGCGCGGTAAACGCAGTGAAGCACAAAGTAGTCAGCAGGGATGGGACGGGAACTCCCGCCCCGTCGCGCACAAAAGCTAACAGTAGCCGGTGGGCTCTAGGGTCTGGCTAGGTCAGACCAATACGGGCAAGTAAGGCGGGATACCGCGGGTCATTCCGAACGGAAGCAAATGCCGGCAGCAATCGCACGAGGGCCAACCACGGCGAACGATCCTCATACGCTTGCTCGAGCGCCCGGACAGCATGATCGATCTCGTTCAATGATGCATACGCCAGGCACTTGTAGATCGGCGAAATATAGCGGCGGCTCTCGAGTTCAGACATCTCCTCGAAGATGCGGCGCGCGGCGTCGGTCCGGCCTGCACAGGCATAGCCGTACACCAACGCAGCCATCACAGGCGGGTTCTGCGGACTGAACTCATTGGCCTGCACCAGCGCGAACTGGGCCTGGTCAAACATCTGCCGTTCGGTGAAGAGTAGACCCATTGCCAGATAAGGCGCGTAGGATTCCGGATTCATCTCCTGCGCCAGCCGGTACTGCAGCAGGGCCTCATCGTACGATTTGGCGAGATGCGCTGCAAACCCAAGCGCCAGCGTCGCGGTCATCGATTCAGGCGAAGCTTGCTGAGCCTTCGAAAGTTCAGTGCGCGCATCCTCAAATCGGCCGGCTAGCATCGTGAACAAGCCGTACCAAATCCGAGTCTGAGCATCGCAAGGATTCATGGGTATGGCCCGCCGCAACCGGTTCTCGGCGTCGCCCCACTCGAAATCGTTGAAAGCGCCGGTTAATGCCTCAACCGAGTGCCCCTCGGCGCTTGAGGACCACTGTTCCAATGCGTCCCCGGCGCTCTTGCGTGCGCGAGCTACGGCGTCCTTGCCTGGCATCACGCCGAGCAGAGCGGAGAAGGTCCAGGCGCTGGAAAGCGCGGCATGGGCTGCAGTGAAACCTGGCTCTTCGAGTGTGGCTTGGCTGAGAAATGAAATCGCTTCGGCAATTCCGTCGGCGTTCCACTGGCTCATGTGAAAGCGGCCCTTTGCATACAGGGCAAAGGCGTGAGCGTTGGTGATCGGATTGAGATAGGGAAACGCGAAAACATCTTCCGAGTTCAGGACATCATCGGCGCAATTAGTGAAGGAGGGTACGTAACAACCCTTGTGAAAGCGTATGCAGACACGGTCGTCCCGCCCTTCTGTTTCGTAATAACGTTGGAGTTTGTAGCGGAGGCGGCGCGCTTCCACACGCACGATTGAATCGATCCGAGGATCGAACGACTCGGTGCGGTTGAACACCTCAACCCCGAGCATATACTCCTTCAGTTGGGTTTCCTGTCCGGCGAGCGTTTGCTCAACCGCGAAAGAAAGAAAGCGGCTGATACGAGGTGACCGCGCAAATGCACGGCTTACCAGGATGCGGCTCAGTTCTTCACGGACGGCGCTTGGTGGGATGCCGACAGGTTCGCCGTGTGGGGTGGAAGAGCACTGATCCGCCGCCGGTTCTGACTGCAGCGTTAGTACTTCGTTCATTGATCTCCCGTCCTATTCAAGGTTGCCATTCCGAATGGTTCTGAAACATGGATAAGCGGGGTTAACTTTAGGTTTCAGGTTTTGTCGGAGGCGTGACGAAAGCTTAACCTAACCTGTGTGGATTCAACACGTCAGAAGTTATAGAGATAATGGTGTAGCGGGAGAGTGTCGAAGTGCGTCTATCGCGGCTCAGTGTGAAATCGATCTATTTTATTTGTGCGGCACTTTTGGTTTCGGAGACTTCTTCGGCCCAAGCTCGACGCGGAGCGCCCAGCCCGGCGCCGACCGCCGGGACGCCCACCCAAGGTCAACCCGCGCAGCAGGCTCCGGCACCTACCAAGCCGGAGGAGCGCTGCTCCATCGAGGGCAGCATCTTTAGCGTCGGCACAGGTGAACCCGTCCGCAAAGCCAACATCATGCTGCGACGCGCGGGCGGAGGCGGTGCTGGCAATTTCGGCGGACCGGGAGGACCCGGTGGGCCGGGCGGCGGCATGGCGTATTCTGCCAGTTCCGATACTGCCGGACGATACCGCATCGCCGACATCGAGCCCGGACGCTATCGTGTCTCGGTGGAGCGGGCGGGCTTTGTCGACGCCCAATATGGCGCCAAGCGTCCCGGCGACGCCGGTACCACCCTCACCCTCGACAAATCGCAGCGCATGACCGACGTCAACGTGAGCCTGACGCCCCACGGTGTGATTGCCGGACGCGTGTTGGACGAGGACGGCGAACCCATGATGGGTGCCAGCGTGCAGATCCTGCAACGCACGTACGTTCGAGGACGAAAGACCTTCTCCCCCGTCGACAATGCCAGCACCAACGACGTTGGCGAGTACAGGATTTTCGGCCTGGCGCCCGGCAAGTACGTGGTCAGCGCCAGCTATCGCCGCACCCGCGGTCCCGCCGTGCAGGAAGCCGATGCCGAGACCTACGCCCAGACTTTCTATCCGGGCGGCAACACGCCTGACATGGCTGCTCCAGTCGATATCCAGCCCGGTTCACAATTCCGCGGACTCGACCTGCGGTTGCGGAAGACCCGCGCCGTCAAGGTCGCCGGACGGATAGTGGGCGCCTCGGGCAACGACCGTGGACGCGGCGGTACTAATGTGATGCTGGCCCCAAAGTCCGGTGGAAATGATTTCAACTCACGCATGATGGGCCGTGTCTACAACGCTCAAGGCGATTTTCTCATTAGCAATGTGGCGCCCGGCTCGTATATTCTCAGCGCCACTAGTTTCGACGGCAACCACATGCTGTCCGCTCGCATGCCGCTCGACGTCGGCAGCGGACCTATCGATGGTCTTGCCATCACGCTACAGCCGAGCGCCGAATTGCACGGCCGCCTCAAAGTGGAGGGGAGCACGGCTCCCGATATCAAGAACTTTCGCGTGACGTTGGCCACCCGCAGCAGCGGCGCGATGATGGGGCCGGGTGGCGGTCAGCAATTTGGCGGTTTGAAGGAGGACAACACCTTCACGCTCGCGAATGTAAATGCCGACCAGTACGACATTCGCGTCTCTGGTATTCCCGATGGCGGCTACGTTAAATCCATCAAGCTGGGTGATGCCGATGTCACCGACACCGGCCTCGATTTCACCTCGGCGGTGATTCCCGCCGAACTCACGGTTGTGGTCAATATGGCTGCGGCAACGATCGACGGAGTTGTCCAAACAGACCAATCGCAGCCTGCATCTGGTGTCATAGTCGTGCTTGTCCCCGAAGGTACAAAGCGCGAAGTGGACCGTTATTATTCCACCGCCACCACCGACGACGCCGGACACTTTACACTTAAGAACATTACTCCGGGAGAATATCGAGTATATTCTTTCGATAATGTGAAGGGCAGCGCGTATATGGACCCGGAATGGCTGCAGCCCTACGAGACTAAGGGCGAGCGTGTCTCGGTAAAAGAGAGCGGCACAAGTTCGGTGCAATTGAAGGTGGTGGCAACCCAAGGGGTGTAGGTATGCGATGGTGGTTCGCGGCTCTGGTGTTTTGTGCAGTGGTCTCGGGCCAAAGCCCCGCCACGGGAACAGGAGGCGGCACAGGCGCGGGTGCAGGGCGACGCGGCCCGGCAGACGCCTCGGGTATGCCCCCTGCATCCAGCGCAGAGGTGAAGCCTGAGGATCGCGGATCGGTGGAGGGCGTGGTCACCGATCAAGTCACTGGCGCACCGCTCCGCAAGGCGATGCTCACCCTGCGTAAGAATCAGACCGGACCGAACGACGCCGGCTCATCCTACACCGCCAGCAGCGACGCGGGCGGACATTACACCATCGCCGACGTCGATCCTGGCCGCTACTCACTCTCAGTGGAGAAGACCGGCTATGTCACAGCGCGCTATGGCTCCCGCGGCTTCAATATGGGCGGCGCCCTCATCACTCTCGACAAAAAGCAAAAGATCAAAGACATCGACTTCAAACTCATTGCACATGCCGTGATCGTCGGGCGCGTGCTCGATGATGAAGGCGACCCTGTCGCCAACGTGTCCATTCAAACCATGCGCTGGGGCTACGTGCGAGGCAAGAAGCAACTTGTGTTTGGCGGAGCTAACGCCGGCAACACCAACGACCTGGGTGAATTCCGGATCTTTGGCCTGGCGCCGGGGAAATACATTCTTTCGGCAACCTACCGGAGCGGAAACATGAACATGGACAGTGCGCAGACGCGTGGCGAGGAGACTTTTGCGCAGACCTATTATCCGGCTGCGGCCACCGTAGACGGCGCGTCGACAATCGAGGCGACGGCTGGCGCTCAGATGCGCGGCTTCGATGTGCATTTGCGCAAGAGCATCTCGGTCGCGATCCGAGGGCGAGTGATCGGTCCACCGGAACTGAAATCGTTGCGAAACGTGAATGTCATGCTGGTGGCAAAAAGCGACAATCTCTTGTCGGGCTACGTACGAAACTTCAGCCGTTCGACAGGGCCTCAAGGTGATTTTGTGATCTCCCGCGTCACGCCCGGAACGTATACCGCCACCGCGATGTTCCAGGAGGATGGGAAGACACTGTTCGGCAGCACGACAGTGGAGGTGGGCAATACGGGGACTGAAGGCGTCGTCGTCGAGTTGGGGAACGGTTTGGAGGTTCGCGGGACGGTCAAGATTGAAGGCAATGGGAACATGAAGCCTACCGATATACGGTTGAACCTGATGCCCAAGACAAACTCGACGATGTTTGGCGGCCAGATGCAAGGCGGCGAGCCGAAAGAGGATGGTAAGTTCACCTACACCCACGTTCCCAAGGCCCACTTCGATGTGGGGGCGTATGCGTCTAGCGGATATCTGAAGTCCGTCCAGATGGAAGGCAGCGACATCACGGACACGGGCCTGGATCTCTCCGCCGCCGCCGGACCCACCGAAATCACGCTCGTATACAGCACGGACGACGGTCAGATCGACGGAACGCTCGAAACAGACACTCCCGGAACAGTGCCTAAAGCGTCGATCGTGATCGTGCCTGAAGGCAAACGCCGCGAGCGCGACCGCTACTACGCACTGGGCAGCCTTGACCAGACCGGCCACTTCACCATCAAGCGCCTTGCTCCTGGCGAGTATCGAGTATTCGCTTTCGATGCCGTCGAGTTTGGCGCCTACATGGATCCAGACTGGTTGAAGCGTTATGAGAGTAAGGGAGAGAAAATCTCAGTAAAGGAGGGCGGCAGGGAGTCCGTCCAATTGAAGCTGATCAAGACCGACCAGTAACTGGCTGGGACAGAGGGGAAGAGCCGGTACGAAGCCGCACCGGCTCACGATGGTTCTACTGGCCAGTGGGAGCGGCCGGAGCGGTAAGCGGTTCGACGGCGCCGCGATGGCAGGTGAAGCACGTTACGTGCATCTTGCCATCAGGAAACTTCGAGTTGATTTCGTGGGTCATCTCGAGCATATGGCGAGCAACTTCCTTCTGATGCTTGTCGTCACTCGCAAAATCACCCTGCACATGACAGTGAGAGCATTCGACGCCCAAGGCGGTGCGGAAAGCGCGCATCACGGGCTGAATTTGCTCGGGCTTGAGAATCTTTAGGTTTTTGGGTGCGGGCCGTTGCTTGGGCGCGTCCGGTTTCGGCGGATCTTGAGCTAGAAGCGGCACGAGGGCGAGAAGGCAGATGAGGAGCAATCTCATAGGGTTCTATCAGTTTAGACCACTTGCCAAGGGTGAGGGAACCGTTACACCCCAAAAACGATCCCCTATATCTGTTAAATTTTGTGAAGAATAAAATACCCCTTTTTGAGGCGAGAAAGCTAAAGTACTAGTACTATTACCCTAAGGAGCACCATAACCATGGCCGGACAAGGGACTCAGATCGGTCAATCGATTTCGATTGTTGGGGATATCTATAGCGAAGAGGATCTGTACATCGACGGCAACATTGAAGGCGCTGTTGAGGTTATTAACAGTAAACTAACGATCGGACCTACCGGTAAGGCGAAGTCGAATGTGAAGGCGGGGGAAGTCGTTATTCTGGGCGAAGTTACGGGTGACATCGATTCGGCGACAAAGATCACGATCCGTAAGGCCGGATCGCTGGTTGGCAATATCCGCACAACCGGTATCGTGATCGACGACGACGCCTACTTCAAGGGCAGTATCGACATCGTCCGTAAGGTGGACGCTGCAGCCGCCGGCAAGTAATTCAGGGCGCCCCTGCTACCCCTGCGGCACCAACTGGACTGCGGGAATCCGCGGGGGCTCCTGAGCTTTCGCTGTTGGCACCAGCACGCTGAACGGCTCCTGAATTCCCGTTGAACGTGCGAAATTCCGCAGCCGGGCCAGCACCGGTTCAGACACCTGTTGTCCTTTCGGAATGATGAACAGCCCGTTCCGGGTGAGGATATCCTCGTTCAGGATCATATTCAGTTGAAGGTCCCGTAGGTGGATGAGCTTTGCCCTGCGCTCGACGGCGATAACCTCGATCCCCTCCATGGTGGCAACTAGCCGCGTCTGATAAATCTCAGGCCGCTCGGTCATGAATTTCAGCGAACCGCGAGGCACACAACCGGCCGATACGGACTCGTCGAAGTAGATTGCGATCTTGAGCATTTGGGCTCCGATTGCGACTACGTCCGGAATGTTCGGATCCTTGAAGAAACGGTATGGCTCCATCTGCAGCCGGATAATTTCGGCGATACTCTCCATCCGGGGAATCCGAGCGAGCAGGGAATGCGCCACCGACGGGTGTGACCGGAAGGTCTCGTCCTCCTCCTTACTCAACGGCTGCCGGTTGTTCACTTTCTCGAGAATCTCAGGCGGCACCGCGATGCAGCCGATCTGCGACAACATCGCCGCGAGTTCGAACTCCCAGTAGTTATTCAGATTCAACTGGCGCGCCATGTGACCGACATAGCTACGCACTCGCGAGGCGCGACTGAAGGCCAGCGGACTGACCATGCTCAGAACCTCGGTCATCATCGCCACGCTGGAGTTGAGCGTCTGTTCCAGCAGTTCCCGTTCAGCGGTAATGAGGCGGTGCTGCTTGAGCGCCGCATCCAGTGCATTTCGGAAAACGTCAGTGCTGCAAGGCTTGGTCAGGAACTGAAAAACCCCATCCTGATTCACTACCGCCATGGCAGACTCGAGATCGGCGTTGCCGGTGAGCATCACGCGGACCGTCTCAGGCCAGCGCCTTTTCACTTCGCCCAGAAACTTGATGCCATCCATGCCCGGCATGCGAAGGTCCGAGACCACCACGGCGAACGGTCCCATCTGTTCGCACTTCTCGAGTCCGCGCTCAGCACCCGCGGCAGTCTCGATTTCGAACTGCCCGCGCAGGTTGCGCTGAAAGGCGCGCAGGACATTCTCCTCGTCATCCACGCACAGAATTCTACGGGTCGTCATACCACCTCCTGTAAGTTCCTTCGCTGTGCGAACTCTTTGCGCCACAGAAGAACCTGGTCTGTCAAGGCGAGCGCATTCAGATAGTCGCCGTCCAAAAGATCTTCCGCCAGTTCGGCATCCGGATCGTCGGCATCGTGCTCCAGGGCGTCCCCGATGTGGACGGCGGCCAGTGCACCCAAGTTTGCTACAGGACACTTACTCGGCTGATGATGATAGTTCACGGCTTCGACTACGGCATCCGGCATCCCCCACAGCCACAGCAGGTAGGTTCCTACCTCAGCGTGCGTAGTTCCGAACTCTTCGCGCTCCACCTTCCAGAGGGGCTTTCCGGTAGTTTCCGCGATCAACAATGCTTCGTCATACCGGCTGGGAAAAGCGCCTACCAGCACCAGTTTCCCCACATCATGCAGCAACCCTGCCATAAAGGCATCATCCACAACCGTACGAGGACATTTCATCCGTTCAGCGAGGAGACGCGCCATAACTCCGCTGCGCATTCCGTGGTGAGCCAGGCGGTCAATCGAGAAGCGCTTGGAGCCCATTTTGAAGGTGGAGAAGATTTGTACCGAGAGCGCGAGAGCCTTGAGATTGTCGAAGCCCAGGTAGATCACCGCGTCCTTGGGACTGGTGATGCGTCGCCGGATTCCGAAAAACGCCGAGTTGGCTAACTGCAGGATCTTCGCCGTCATGGCCGTGTCCTGACTAATGACATTGGCGATCTCCTGAATGGAGCTGTCCGGACGGTCCAACTCACGCACTAGCCGCAAGTAGAGGGCGGGTACGCTCGGCAGCGAATTCACACCGGAAACCAGTGCCTGGAGCGACGGATCCTCAATAGAATTCTTCAGCGCGAAGGCTCGTGCCAGCGTATTTTTCAACGTCTCGGCGTCGCAGGGCTTGCTCAAATACTGATGCGCAGTCGCGGCGGACTTGAGCGTGAGGTCTCGCTCCGACTGGCCCGACAACACAATCCTCACAACCTCGGGATGCCGGGCACGCACATGGCCCAGAAGTTCGATGCCGTCCATACCGGGCATCCGTATATCGGTGATCACGACGTCGAAGGGAGCCTGGTCCATCTTCTCGAGGGCCTCCGGTCCGCTTTCCGCAAACGTCATGTTCCATTCAGAACGCAGCGGATAGAGCATCCGGCGTAGGCCGTCGAGCACCTTCGTCTCATCATCGATGAAGATGATGCGCTTCACTGTAGGGAATCCTCCATCTGGATGAGAGGAAGCCAAATGCTAAACGTCGTACCCGCGCCGACCTTGGTTTGAAAAGAGATTTGACCGCCGTGGTTGCGCGTGATCGACGCATAGGCGAAGTGCAGGCCCTGGCCTGTGCCGCGGCCGACATCCTTGGTAGTGAAGAACAAGTTGAAAATATGCGGCCGCACTGACTCCGCGATCCCCGAGCCCGTATCCTCAACGTCAACCCGAATATTTTCGCCGTCCTTGCGAGTGCGAATCGTGATCGTCCCCTTCGCCATCGTCCCCGTGGTAACGACATCCTCAATGGCGTGCGCAGCATTCACGATGAGGTTGAGCATCACCTGGTTGAACTCGCCGCCGAGGCAGGGAACGGTGGGAAGCTGCGGATCGAAATCCTCAACTATTTCCGCAATATATTTCCATTCATTTTTCGAAACGATGGTCGCATTATGAATGGCGCGATTCAGGTCAGTGGGCGTCTTTTCCGCCGGACCCGGGTGCGAGAATTCCTTCATCGCCCGCACGATGGTGGCAACCCGGTTGACGCCGTCCAGAGTCTGCTCAATCGCGCGCGGAGTTTCGTCCTGTAGAAAATCCACATCCACTTCAGCACGAATCCTGGAAACTTCTTTTAGCGCGGCGGACGGCTCCGCTGCCGGATCCAGTTCGCCGAAATATCTGTCGCAAGCCGCACTCAGCTTTAGCAGGTCGTTAAATGCATCCTGCAAAAAGCGTGTATTGTCACCGACGTATTGAATCGGCGTATTGATCTCATGAGCGATACCGGCTGCGAGCTGGCCAATGGATTCCAGTTTGTGCGCCTGCTCCAACTGATTCTCAAGCCGTTTGCGATCGGAGATATCGCGGAACATGGCGCTAAAGAAGGCACGATCACCCACTTCCCAAATCGACAACCCGACTCCCAACGGAAACTCTTCGCCGCTCTTTCGCAACCCGATCACCTCGGCGCCCTTGGGCATCTGAAGACGTTTCCCCTTGATCTCCTGAAAGGCAGTCTCAAAATTTGCGTGGACCTGCGTCGGGAGCAGCATGGTGATGGGGCGGCCCACTACCTCGTTGGCCGGCCAGCCGAAGATTTCTTCCGCCTTGGGGTTGAAGGCCACGGTGCGACCGTCAGCGTCGGAGATCACGATTCCGGTGTTGGCGTTGTTGATCAGCGCCCGGAACATCGTCTCGCTCTCGTGCAGTTCGCCGGCGCGCTTCTGAACCTCGTGCTCGATGGTGATGTTTACCTGCTCCATTCGCGCCTGGCGTACGGCCATTTCTTCAATCTCGAGGTTGGCGCGGATGCACGATTTGATGAGAAAGAAGTCAGTGAACAGAATCCAGCCAATGTGCTCCAGGCCGCGCCACAAGCTCCTGTCGGCCACACCAAAAACCGATTGCGGGAAAAGGTAGCCGCGAACAAGATGGTCGGACGCTGCCACTAGCGTAGCCGGCACGAGCAACCTCCAATCGCGATAGAACGCGAGGAATGCCAGCGATCCGAAGATGTGGAAATGCGCCTCGATGCGGCCCCCCGACAATTGGATCAGGAGCGACGACATCAGTGCTTGCGACACTGCCACTACGTATCGCGTAGACGTCCTGCCCGGCCGTAGAAACGCCAGCACGGCGGGGACTCCACAGATGATTCCTCCGAGACCGGCGCTGAGCCAGAGGTTCAGGTAGGATCCGCTTGCGCCCGTTGTTCGCTGAGGAAAGATCCACAGCGCGGCGGCGATTCCCGCCAACCACTGGGCAACCATCAGCCAGGCGAACCAACGGTCGGTCTGCCGGTAGATGCTTTGGCGCCGCTCCTCGAGCAGCGGCTGGGCCTGCTTCCGGATAGCCTCGTCGATCCCGTTCATTCGATCAGGCACCGAAGCTCCTGGTGGCGAGGATCGGCCAGGCGCACAATTCTCCCTGTCCGATCAAATGTCCAATATCCAAACCCTTCACGTATTACTATCGGGGGTAAATGGAATAAGAATTATGCTGATACACCAGAAAAGTCCGGTATTAGGGGTGAGGGTGCATCCGGGGGAAGAAGGGGCGGAATTTGACCAGGTTTGAGGGGCAGCGAAAAGCGCCACCCCTATAAAAATGAAAGAGTTACTGGCTCTGCTTCTGACGACGCATGGCACCTGCTCCGCCCGGACCACCAGGTCCTCCACGGCCCATACCAGGACCCATTCCCATCGGCATTGACTTGAATTGGGTCTGTTGATCCGGCGTAAGGGTCTGGAAAAGGGCGGCATGAGCTCTCGCCTGAGAGGCCGTCATCTGTCCGGTAAGCGAACCGACCTGCGCCGAGGCCGCCTCGATACCGTTGGCATCATTCTTCTGAATTGCAGCGTTTAGAGCTTCATGAGCCGAGCGCAGACTCTGCCGAAGCGTGACCTGAGACGATTCAGAGTCAGTGAGGATCGTAGTCGCCTGCTGCTTTTGGGCTGCGGTTAGGGAAAGGTGTTCAGATAGCATTTCGACATGGCGCTGGACCATATCGGCGGAATTCGGCGGGCCTCCCGGGCCGGGACGCTGAGCCAGAAGGAGTGCTGAAGCCAGTACAAAAGCAGAAACGAATCGTAGTTTCATAATGTTTGAGACGAAGGTTGTCGCCATGAGGCTGACGCCCAATTGTAAGGATTTGCGATCACAAGTGTTACAGCTACGGCTATAATGGCCGCGAGATGCGCCGTCTGTTGTTCTTGCTGACGTTGCCGGCGATAGTTTCGGGTGCGCCAAAGTTAAAATATGCCCGGGACGTTCGCCCGATCCTCGAGCGCTATTGCGTCCGTTGTCACGGAGAAGAGCGCGCCTCGCGCGGAGTTCGCCTGGATCGGAAGGACCGCGTAATGCTGACCGTCTCACCAACGCACCCGGACGATAGTCGCTTATATTACGCATGTAAGTCAGGCTTTATGCCTATGGGGCCCCAGAAGCTCTCCTCTGCTGAACTGGAGACCCTGCGGAAGTGGATCGCGCAGGGTGCCCGCTAGAAAGTAAACCGGGCGCTAAAATCCAGACCGCGATTGTTAGCCGTTCCGCCGTGGAAACTGCTTCCCAGAGAGTTGGACAGGCCGAACAGCGGCGATGTCAGGCTCCCGATGTACGGTCCGGGATTCGTGTGATTGAGCAGATTACGGGCATTCGCTGAGAGGGTCAGGCTGTAGCGACGGTTCGAGGTAGCACCGCCACCTGCCCCACCGCCGCGTCCTCCACCACCGCCCGCGCCCATCCGCATACCGCCACCGCCGCCACCGCGGGCTCCGCCACCACCGTGGGTTCCGCCACCGCCGCCTCCGCCTCCATGTCCGCCGTCGAACCCGCTGCCCGTTCCGGCGAAGCTGCGCTCGGGTCCGAAGGCGAAGGTCTTGGCGGCACGCAGGTTGACGGAAACAGATCCCGGTCCGTCACCGAAGTTGCGGGGAATGATCACATCGTTGGGGCCGGGCGCGGTATTGAAGACGCCGAACCGGGTGGAAACGATGTTGGGCAAGCCGGCTTGAGCTGCCGTCGCGAATGCCGGCCTGTCGGAAAATATCTGGTCGCCGTTCACGTCGCGGCCGGCCGTGATGTTGAACGGATGTCCGGAGTTCAGCATCACGAACGGGCTGAAGCGGATGCCGTACTTCGCTTCGTACGAGCCGATGAAAGACAGCCGGTGCCGGATGTCGAAAGACGACCGCCCGTACTCGGAACTCAGATCATATTGATTGGCAGGGAGCGTGTTTACCCCGTCGGAATTGCTGCGGGCGTGGTTAAAGTAGTAACCGACGTTCAGCGTTAGCCGGCGTGAGAAACGCGTGCTGAAGTTGCTCGAAATCTGATTCTGATTCAGGATGCCGCTGGACTCATAGAGATCGAGGATGCCAATCGACGGATTGGGAAAAACTCCATTCACCGGCGCGTTGACGTTGCGGGTACGCAACAGGTGCAAGCCCCGTGAGTTGGTGAACGTCACCGACATCGTGCTGTTCCAGGGAAGCTGTCGCTCCACACCAATCGCGCTCTGAATGATGTACGGCGCCACCAAGCCATCGTAGAGCTCGCGGATGGTCTGCGGCTTGGCCTGCGCGTTCAACTGCGCGACAGTGAGGCCAGTGGGATAGAAATCGGGATTGCGGATCGTGTACTGCTGCTGAGTGATGCCGTTGAAACGCAGCGCGTTCAGCGTGAGCATATCGTCGACGCGGTCGTAGAAGAGGCCGGATCCGGCTCGAATCACGGTCTTGGGACGGGCGTTCCCCTTATGACTGCCGGGCGCCCATGCTACGCCGATGCGCGGTGCAAAGTCGGTCCAGTCATGGATGTTGGTTTGAGTTTCATACCGCAGGCCAAGGCTTACGGTTATATTCGGCCGCATCCGCCAGTCGTCCTGATAGAAGATGCCGAGGTCCGTCTGGTTTACACCGGCTGCCTCTTGACCTCCTGAGATGCTGTACTGACTGGCGCCGCCGCCAAGCAGGCGGATCTGCGCCGGCGTAAAGTTCAATTGCTGGAAGAGCAGGGTCCGGCGATAGGCTTCGAGTGAGTCGAGCTGGATGATATTGCCCGTCGGCTGGTTGTTCGCATCCAGTTGCGGTCCGGCGCCGCCGGAAAACAGGAACGTGCCGTTGAATCCCTGTTGCTGAGAGTTGTTGTAGGTGGAGGTCCGGATACGGCCGCCAAGCCTGATCGTATGAGCACCCTGACTGATCGAAGTGTAGTTCTGAACTTCGTAATTATTCGAATTGACAAAGCCGGTGCCCAGCGCCGAGCCGCCGGTGACGAAAGCATCTTGAACGTTGATAGTCGCGCCCAGAAGTGGAGCCGATTGATCGTTCCGATTGCGCTGGAACTGGAAGCGGGTTTCATTGATCATCTTGGAGTTGATGATCCAGGTTTCGGTGGCTTGCACACTCTGCTGAGTGCTGGTGGAAGCTGAAGCTTGAGTGGGTAGATTGAAGCCGCCGACACCGTTAATCGGAGAATCGTTGTTGGTCCAGGTATAGCGACCCATGAGGGTGATATTGGGCGTCAACTGGTAGTCGAACCGCGGACTCATCGTCATGCGGTGATGCGGCGTAACGATCGACTCCTGGAGCGTCTGGCGGCTCAGCAGCGAATCCAGAATTGTGGCGCTGATGACGGCGTTGTCGTCATTGTCCCGGCGCTCGAAGTCGAGGAAGAACGAAGCCTTCTTTCCCATCGGGCCGCTGAGGTTGCCGCTGTAGTTCTTGCTCTGATAGGGAGGCTTGTTCACCGAGTAGGGATTCCGTGAGTTGAGCGCCCCGTCGCTGATGCTGAACGACAACATACCGCGGTACTTGTCGGTGCCTGGCTTGGTGAAGATTTCGATGCGGCCCATGCCCAGCTTGTCGTACTCGGCTGAGAAGGGATTCTGGTTGATACGAATTTCGCGGATCGATTCCTTGGGAGGCAGCCTGCCGCCGGTGAAACCATCGATGAAAATCTGTCCGCCATTAGGTCCCGCAGCCGGTCCGGCGAGAGCTTGAAGATCTTCCGCAAGGTCATCGGGGTCATCGGGCAGGGAAGCCAGATCCTCCCCGCGTAGGACAAGTGCGCCGGCATTCTGCGCCGGATCCGTAGTGACTTGAGCACCGGCGGTATCGGCGACGGTGACCTGCTGGGCTTCTCCGCGAACTCGTAGCATGAGGTCGCTGGTTGTGGCGCCACCCGCGTTGACTTGAACGGTGCCGGTCTGCGCCTGGACCAGGCCCGGAGCGGACGCCTGAATCGTGTAGACACCGGAAGGCACGCCGACCATCGTGTAGGATCCATCATCGCCGCTCACCACAGTCCGGGTGAAACGTCCGGCGGTGACCACCACAGAGGCGCCCGGCACCAGGGCGCCGCTTTCATCAAGCACCCGGCCCTTGATGGTGCCCAGCGTCGCTTGTGCAAACGCGAAAGAGACGAACAGGCACAACAACGCCAGGACACACACGATTCTTCTCGCGGCCATCGGACTCTCCTGTAAGTAAAACAAGCTCTATCTTCTTAAAAACTAGTGACTACTGCGCAGCGGCAGCATCGCCGGCGCCGAGGCTCCACGAGCCGAGGTTAATCGCTCCAGCCGAGCGGGGCGCGGAGGTAAGAATGGGTTCGACACCCGCCAGAATCGTGATCGCACTGACACGGGCGCTGCCAGCCGGCGCAGTGCTGTTGATAATCAGAGCGTCGCCTGGCTTGAGGTCGGCGACCTGGATTACCGGGGCACGTTCAAGGACGCTCGCGAGGTCGCCGCCACCGCGAGGTCCACCAGCAGCGCCAGCGCCGCCGAAACCACCCGGGGCGCGCATTCCGCCGCCTGCTCCTGCGCCCGCTCCGGCACCTGCTCCCGCACCGCCGGGTCCAGCTTGTCCACCGGTAGGAGTGCCTTGGGGACGTTGTCCCTGTCCCGCACCCTGTCCCATACCGCCCATTCCGGCGGCCGATGCCGCAGTGCCGTTCACCTGCATGGCGAGCATGCGCGCCATCATCTCGGGCAATTTCCGAAGCGTGGAGTCCGCTGTGGCGAGTACGATGATCGGCTTCTTGGTGTCGAGATCAGTGACCTTGATTTCGCCTGTTGTGGCGTCAGCCGATAGGACCGTTGCCGGAATCAAGCGGAAGGTCCCGTAGACGATCTCCTCGGCAGCAACAATCGTACCCTCAGCGTTCTTGGTGCCGAGGAACCGGACCTGATCGCCCTTCTTGACCTCCGCGGTGGTGCTCGCCTTGGCGTCATTGAAGCGAACCGAATCATTCGAATAGCGGCGGACGCGGGTGGTGGGTGCCACTGTCAGAGAGACTTTCTTGGTTTCGCCGCGAACCTTCTGAGAGATGGTGATGTTGTCAGTCGCGACTTCATCCACCACGCCTGAGCCGCCGCGGCTTTGCCATTCGGCGCGCTCTTTGGCCTGTTTCTGTTCCAGATCGCCCTTGGTCATAACGACGATCATGCGAGCCGGTATCGTTTTTTCAGCTTCGGCAACCGTACCGCGAGCCATGACACGGTCGCCGACGTTCAGGTCGGCGGGAGCAATCTTGGCAGCTTTGCTGAGATCCTTTTCCCCCGGCTGGACTTTTACAAAAGCGGTTTTTTCGTCGAGGTTGACGGTGTAAGTGTCGCCAGCGTCAGTCTTTACAGTCAGTTTGGCGGCGTCTTTGGTTTTGATTTCGCCGATGATGCTGCTGAGTTTCGGTTTCGCGGGTTGCGGCGCTTCCTGCGCCAGCAGTCCGAACGATGCAATAAGAGTCACCCAAATCTTCATGGTTAACTCTAAGGCGCAGTTCCGGGCCAGGTTGTTACGAGCATCGGCGCGCGGAATGTCAAGAATCGTAAGTCTTTGGCTGACTGGTATTTAGTTCGCTCGAGCCGGCTATTGGACCGTCCAATGAATAGTGACTACCGTCTTGCGGGCCTTTCGCGCCTGGAAAGAGAATCGCTTCCAGCCGTTAGCAGACGATGGCGCTTCAGCCAGCGTGATGTCCTTTGGTTCGATGGTCAGGCTAACCGGAACGGGGGGGAGCGCGCCGCTCAGGATCTGCCCGGCGGACGGAGAGCCGCCATCGATCACGACGTTTTCCCCTTTGGTAATCTGGCCGGACCAGAGCAGCAGCCCGGAAGCGGGTCCCCGATACGCGGGCGCCGCTACTGGTCTGGGCGACGAGGCGGGCGGAGGAGGCTCCGCGGCGGGAGTGAGAGTTGGAGCGGCGGCAGAGGCGGTGGTAGCAGCCGGCGATCCAGCGGCAGTCTTAGCCGGAGCCTTGGCGTTTTGGCGGGTCCCGGCCGGTGTCGGCTTATTGGTGGGCGCGGGCATTTTCGCTGCTGTTTGGGATGCGGGAGGCGCCTTTGTGGGCGCGGTCTGGGGGGCGGCGGGCTGTGCGACGGCAGGCTGTGCGACGGCTTGGTCGGCGGCACTTTCAGGAAGGGCCGGTGCAGGCACCGCGGCCGCAGGGGGTTGAGCTACCGCTGGAGCTTGCGTCTGGTCGACGGGCGGGGCCTGCGCGGCCTGATTCGCGGCGTTCCGGTTGGTGTAGGTGCGATAGCCGAAAAAGCCGCCTGCTCCGATGGCGGCGAGAAGAATCCCTACCAGTGCGATGAGCCCGGCGCTGCTCTTCTTCGCAGCGGGCGGAGGCATCGGAGTAGCCGGTGCGGGAATCGGAGGATGAAACTCGATAGTGGGGAGCGCGTCGGCAGCGATGGCAGCCGCAGGCGGAATCCGGTCAACGAACGCTGGTGCGGTGGCCCTCAAGGGCGTGCCGCATTCGTCGCAGAAATCCACGCCCGGTTTTAGTGGAGCGGCGCAGGTCCGGCATCGTAGAGCAGGGGTGGTGCTCGATGGCGGAGGCGGCGGCGGAGCCGATGGTGGAGACGCCGGCTCCATCCGCTTCACTGGCGGAGGAGGGACGGGGAGCCGGGGTGGTGGTGCGGCGGAAATGCGCGTTCCGCACTCACCGCAGAAGTCGCTACCGGCGGCCATCGGCGCACTGCATTTGGGGCATCGGGGTCCAGGAGGCGGCATAGACGGCGGTACTTCCGGGGCGGTGGAGCGGGTTCCACACTCACCGCAAAATACCGTATTCCAATCCATTTCGGCATGGCACTTCGGACAAAGACGGGCAGTCTTGGGGTCTTCATGGGGTCGCGGCACGGGCGCCCCCCGCATATCGGCGCCGCAGATCGAGCAAAACGTCGCGTCCGCCTGGTTGACACTTCCACACTTCAAGCACTTTGGCATCGCACCCCCTCCGGGTTGGCACAAGGCTGTACTCCGTGAGAGTTCACGGAAGTAAGGAGTATAACTCAGTAGCGTCGACCCGGTGACACTGAGGCACTCTTAATTACCTTGGTAAAGATGCCTGAACCGCGCCCTGAGTACCTGGCTACATTCCAGCGAGTGCAAGGCCTGCCGTTTAACCGTTGCGGCGATGCCTGGTCAAGGGCGCACAAGCTCAGATGTGCAACATCACCGATGAGAGTCAGGCGAGAACAATAACTTCAGCGGGCCAGACAAGCTGGACAGCTACCTCAATCAGACCGTGGAGATAAGCGGCCAGATGGTGGATAGCGGTTTACGCGAATCTTCCAGCCGCAAGCAGTAAAGTCGCAGGCGGCCACTTGCGCTAAGAAATAGGCAGCCGGGCTACGTCAATCATCTGCAGCGACTTTGACCCGAAGTTGGTCAGAAACAGGGTGTGGCCATCACTGGACAAGCGCATTTCGCGGGGAAAGCCGCCGGCTGGGATCGTGCCGGCTACGGCAGCGGCCCCATCAGCGATCCTGGCCGCATCGATCACAGTGAGGCTCTGTCCAGCCTGAGCATCCGCGAAACGGTTGGAGTTACCGGCGAGGATCTTCTCATTTCCTGTGGCGCCGACAACGGCTACAGGGACCGGAGAGGTTCCCACCGGCACGACGCCAAGCCGGGCGTGGGCAGCGTCGCCCACCAGTTTTGTCGAATCGAAGCCAATTACAGAGTTGCTGTTCCTGGCCGTGACATAGAGGCGGTCACCTTTGGCAGACATGGCCAGACGGACCGGACTGCAACCGGCCGGGACTCTCGACACCACTGCGCCGGCGGGATCGGCCTTAGCCTTTTCCACATCCACTACGATCACGGCGCCTTCAGGATTCACGATGTCGGGGCTGCCGCGTCCCTCGCGAGTGCAGGCTTTGGGCCAGTTCCAATCGGGCAGAGCGCCTTGGCTGGTGGTGTATAGCCACTTCCCATCGAGTGAAAAAGTCAGCGCTATGGGCGCATTGCCAACCGGGATGCGACCGATGATCGCGTCCGATTTGAAGCCGTTCTTGCGGGCGCGTTCGAGATCGATGACGGTGATTGCTCGCGCCCGCTCTTCGCTGACGAAGAGCGTCTTGTCATCGGCGGTGACGTTGGCATAAATGCTCCCTGAGCCTTCGCCGTCGCTAAAGGAACCTAGGACGGCCTCGCCGCCCGCAGTCAGCCTTGCGACATCGAGGAAGACTACCTCTTTCTGAGCGGCGGCGATCAGCAGCGTGCCGTCGTGAGTAAGCGCAAGGCCGGTAGCTGGCGCGTTTACCGGCACCACCCGCTTCAGCGAGAGACGCCCCGCGCCGCGTTCGATAACCGCGATGGACGAGGTATCGGCGAGCGAGACAAACAGCCAGCACCCGTCCTTAGAGGGTGCAACCGCGAAGGGACTTCCGGGCAACTCGAGTGTCACCGACGGCGACGCAGCGGCGGTATTGCAGCCCGCCGGCGCTGCCGCTGCGTACATCGCGAGCAGAAGGCCGATCACCGGCTCGCCCGGGCGCGGTCGGCGTTTTGCGAAGCGAAGAAACGGTCGAAAAAGTCCAGCGCTTCTTTGCTCACCCCACGACGGACTGCGATGTCGGCTCCGAGTTCGAGCGCCTCGTCACGCTTCACATCGTAGGCAGGCCATTTCGCCAGTCCCGGTCCGTTCGGATCACCCTTGGTGGCAAAGTTGACCCAGTAACCCATCATGGCGTTGGACAGACGGCGATCAGGCTCTTCCCAGGGCGTTTTCGCCGGGGCGTTGCCGAACACGTACTGAATTTCGGCCGCGTGGTAGGCCCGATATTTCTGACCGGCTGGACCCGGGGGGACGCGCGTGAAGTAGTACAGGTAAGCCACGTTCTTGCCGGACTGCTGCTGCTCACGAGCCCAGGTACGCATTTGCCAGCTCATCCCCTGGTCGCGGGTGCTGTTGTAATGCGACTCGCGAGCCTCCTCGTCGCTCGCGGCAGGGTAGAGCTTCAGAAATTCAGGAGCCATCGAGCCGTAGCGTTTGTTGGCGGCTTCTATGAAAGACGCCGCGGTACCGGAAGCAGGCCAGGGCGCCAGAGTCCGGGCCTCATCGGCGTTGGAGCCGACGATGACCGGGACATCGTTGTAATGATGGGCTTCAAAGGCGGAGCGAACCTCTTCGGGCAGCATCCAGCCGTCGAGGATCGGCCCTGGGCCGGCGGACTTCAGCAATTCCTCAGCAGGCCTGGCACGGAGGGCCGCGAGATCCTTGCCGAGTTTTGCTCCGGCCTCTTCGGCCTGGGCAAGCGTCACACGGCGTCCAAACATCGCGCCGCTTTCACCGATTGCGCGTTGGAAAAGGCCTTTGGCGAGAGGCGACGCCACCAGTGCGTTGACGGCTCCGGATCCGGCGGACTCGCCAAAGATGGTCACGCGCTTGGGGTCGCCGCCGAACGCAGCGATGTTCTCCTGCACCCAGTGGAGAGCGGCCACGAGGTCGAGCAGTCCGTAGTTGCCGGAAGCCTGGTGAGGCGACTCATGGGTGAGTTCGGGATGCGCGAGGAAGCCGAAGACTCCCAGGCGGTAGTTCAGCGTCACCAACACAACGCCTTTAGCCGCAAGGTTCTCGCCGTCGTACGTCGACACGTCGCCGGAACCACGCGTGTAGCCGCCGCCGTGAATCCAGACCATAACGGGGCGTTTGTCGTTGCCGGTCCTGGACGCGGTCCAAACGTTCAGGTAGAGGCAGTCCTCACTCATGGGCTGTGGAGCACGGTAGTAAATGGAAGAGTCCGGATAGGGCTCTTGCATGCACTGCTTGGAGAACTCGGTTGACTGGCGAACGCCGGTCCAGGGAATGGGAGGTTGGGTGGCTTTCCAGCGCAACTCGCCGACTGGAGGGGTGGCATAGGGAACACCTTTGTAGACACGAATGGCCGGGTTGTTACCAGTGGTGCCGGTCAACAGGCCTTGGAGTGTTTTCAGGTTACCGGCGGACAGGGCCAGCGTGAACAGGCTCGAAACCAGGGCGAGTCGCAACATGATCTCGCCATAATAGCTCCCCTGGAAGGCGGGCGCCCTGGAGTCCGCCGGGCATTCGGCCGATGATATTCAGAACGATGGCTGTGCCCGCGCCCAAAACCGTAGGTCCCTTTCGGCGGAGAGTCCAGAGTGTGCACGGGCTGGGCAGCATATTGCTGATCAGCGCGGCGATTCCTCCTCTGTGGTGGGATCGATTTGGTTACTGGGTGCTACTGGCATCGATGGTGCTGTTGGGCGGCGGCGCATATGCCTACGCCGACACGCTGGTACGCGACGCTCAAAACGCGATTGCCGGCGGGCGTTCTCTGGCCCATTGGAAGTACACGGAGGCAGAGAGAATTGCCTGGGAGAGCCATGAGCGGTCCACGGGGATGGGTCTGGCCTGGCAGCAGGCGGCGCTGATTTTTGTTGCGGCGTTAGTGGTGCCGGCGTTGATGACCTGGTCCAGCGGTATTGGGGGCGCAGTGAAATTTGCGTTTCTTCCGATCGTTCTGCCGATGGCGGGTCTCTGGCTCAAGCGGAGCGAAGTGAACGGCCGGTGTGCCCGGGCATTGGATCCGGGTCGGGAGGCGTACGTCAGCGGTGACGGGATTTGGACGGACGGGCGGCTCTTCCTCTTCGAGAGAATACGCAATCTCGAGCTGGTATGGGGTGCAATCGCGTATGCTCGTTTCACCGTGACGGGCGATGACTCGGAAGTTCGAGTGCAGATTCCCAGGGGATGCGAGAAGGAGGCGGTCCGGCTGCTTCAACGCTCCATGGCGGCAAAGCAGGCACTGGCGACCACCCTTGGACCAGCGCGAACAGACATGATGTAGTGCGAAATGATTTTCGCTCGCCAGTTCGTACTGGTGAGTGCGACTCTGCTTTCCAGCGTCGCTGAGCTTCCTTCCTACAACACACCCGCGGCCGGCTTCACTTCGTTAGCGACGAATAGCGACGGCTCGGCGGTCTATTTCGTCACAACGCTCCCACAGAAACGCTCCGGGCAAACTCTGGAGCCGAAGCTTTTCCGGTTGAGCGGCGACACGCTTTCGCTCGTAGCAACCAGGCCTGCGACGTATTGACGCTATCCGGTAATCGCGGCATCGGGAATGTGCAGTTGAGCGGCGACGGCAAAGTGATCGCCTACCGGAGCCTGATTGCCGCGATGCTCACTACTATGTCCAGCAGACCCTCGATATAGGCAACGCCGCCAGTTTCTTTTTGCGATCTCGAAGGAGGTGTTGGTGCAAAGCTGGCCCAGCTTTCGGCGGTGGTGCGGATTGCCAGGGACGTTCCTGACAAGTGACGGGCATCTGGTCAATCCAGCGACTGGGCAGATGGTGGGGCCCGGCGCCGCCACAGAGCAGCGCAACCGACTTGGACGACGCGCGGAACGTAATTTTCCGAAATCGTCAACCACCGGCTCTTTGTGACCGACGTGACGCAGAAGCGTGCGTACCAACTTGGTTCGGATGATCGGGACAGTTATAGCGCTCATCTGAGCGCCGACGGTTCGCGCGTGCTGTATCTCACGCGCCCGGGCGTCACGCTTCAGTCAATGGTGAGCCGGCTGGACGGATCGGAGTGGAGACAGCTCACGGCGACTCCGGACGGCGCCGTTCTCGGGAGACGGGAAGAGGGTGTACGAAGTGCGGAGTGATGGCGCGCTGCTGCGAATCGATGCTCATACCGGGTCATGACGGAGTTGATCGGGCCGACTCCAAGAATCGATGCCGCGGGGAGTATCGTTCCCGAGTCGATGGCGAGACTGGATGGGGCGGGATTATCGAGAATTTTCGGTGGAGATCGACGGACGCCCGGCGCCGCTGCTTTCACAGAGTCCGACGGGGGCTTTCGTTCAGATTCCGTGGGAGGCACCGCTGGGCACGCCTGAGCTGACGGTGCCGGAGGCGGGTAACCTTCTTTGGCCTGGCGCCGCTGATGGACGTGGAGGTGCCGCAAGGTTGGATGGGGCCGACCATCTTGTTTGCGGTGACACGTGAAGAGACCGTCGGTTACTTTGGGCCGATTCCAGAGAGGTGAGCCCGCGGACCTGAGCTAAAATTGCAATAGATGACCCTCGAAGAACTGGAAAGAGAGTACGTTACGCTTCGCCAGCAGTCGGATGCTGTGCGGAGCTATCTTTGACGCGCCCGCCAAACGAGCCCAACTCACCGAACTCGAAAAAGTAATCAACGATCCCGACTTCTGGAATCAGCCGGAGAAGTCGCAGAAGATCATGCAGGATCGCAAGCGGCTGGAAGAATTCATTTCGCACGATTTGAAGCTGGCGAGCAATCGCGACGATATCGAGACCTTGTTTGAACTTTCCCGTGAGGGGGAGGACGTAAACGCCGATATCGAGCGAGAGATGGGGAGTTTCCGCGTAGTTCTCGATACGCTCGAGACGGGAATGCTGCTAGGCGGCGAGAATGCGGCGCGCAGCGCGATCATTACCATTCATCCCGGTGCCGGCGGAACCGAGTCGCAGGACTGGGCCGAGATGATCATGCGCATGTTCCTGCGCTGGGCTGAACGGCACAGCATGCACACCGACATCACAGACCGGCTGGAGGGAGAAGGCGCGGGAATCAAGTCCGTCACATTCGAAGTGAACGGCGAGAACGCGTACGGGCTGCTGCAGAGCGAGATTGGAGTCCACCGGCTAGTACGCATTTCGCCCTTCGACGCGAACGCGAGGCGGCACACGTCGTTTGCCAGTGTCTTCGTCTACCCGCAGATCGACGACGACGTGAAGATCGACATCAAGCCGGACGATGTGAAGGTGGATGTTTTTCGCGCGTCGGGTGCGGGCGGACAGCATGTGAACCGGACGGAGTCCGCAGTGAGGATGACGCACTTGCCGACTGGCCTGGTGGTCCAATGCCAGAACGAGCGGTCGCAACACAAGAACCGTGCGAGTGCGATGAAGCAGCTGCGGGCCAAGCTCTACGAGTACGAGATGGCGAAGAAGCAGGTGGAGCAGGACAAGGTGGAGGACTCGAAGCTCGAGATCAATTTCGGGTCGCAGATCCGTTCCTACGTACTGGCGCCGTATCGCATGATCAAGGATCATCGCACCAAGTTTTCCGTCGGTGACGTGGACCGGGTGCTTGACGGAGATCTGGACGAGTTCATGCATGCGTACCTGGTGTGGCGGAAGACCGGGAAGATTTACGGTAAGGACGACCTTCCGGAGTGAACGACGAGCTCAGGCAGGCAGCGCGAATCATAAGGGAGGGCGGCTTGGTCGCCTTTCCAACCGAGACCGTTTATGGACTTGGCGCCAATGCGCTTGACGCGGGCGCGGTGGAGCGAATTTTCGCGCTAAAGGGACGGCCCGCGACGAGTCCGCTGATTGTCCACGTAAGCAGCCTGGGGATGTGCCGCAACTTGGTGGCGGCCGAGTGGAGCGATACCGCTGACCGGCTGGCGCGCCAGTATTGGCCGGGTCCGCTAACGCTCGTTTTACCGAAGCGAGGCCAGATTCCAGACATTGTGACAGCGGGGCTGCCGACTGTAGGCGTGCGGATTCCGGCGCATCCGCTGGCGCTGGAACTGATCCGCGAGGCGGGTGTCCCGATTGCCGCGCCATCGGCGAATCGCTTCACACAGCTATCGCCAACGACGGCGTCGCACGTACGGGAGGCTTTCGGACCGGACCTGATGGTGCTGGACGGCGGACCTTGTCCAGTGGGAATTGAGTCGACGGTGGTGTCGCTGGCGGGGCCGGAGCCGGTGTTACTACGACCGGGAATGATCGCCTTCGACAATATCCGGCAGGTGGTGGCGGAAGAAGGCGCCCATCCGGCGCCAGGGATGCACGACCGGCACTACAGTCCGCGAACGCCACTCATTCTGACGGATCGGGATGAGGCGCCGGAAGGGCACGGGGCGTTTGTATCGCTGGCCACGATGCCACCGGATCCGACGACTTACGCGGCGGTGCTGTATGCGACGTTACATCGATTGGATCGCGAGGGTTGGGACTGGATTGCTGTGGAGCGTCCTCCGGCGACCGGGCCGTGGGCGGCGATCGTCGACCGCTTGAAGCGGGCGAGCGCGGAGCGGTAGTCGACGAATGCTGTACCTGGACAGCGAGAGCCCCGTCCCACTTGCTGGTGGGTGACACTTCGTGTTCGTCCTGCGGGTCACACTTCCTGTTGCGTCCGGCTGCCTGCCACTTCCCAAATGACTGAGCTTGGACTGCGCTATTTCATGCTCGGGCTGTCGTCGGCCTTTAGGTCGCCGAGTGCATATTGAATGCCGGCGAGCATATGGGCAACGAAGGGCCGGGAAAAATAAATTTTCTCGTCGTGCCCGTGGGCTTCATAGAACACCCGGCCATTGCCGACTTTCTGGATGTAGCTCAACGCGTAATCGCCGTCGGTGCGCTTGGTGGCGGCTGGTTCCTTAGCCTTGTCTTCGGCACTCATCTTCGCGTAGTTGACGCTGGTGAGCACGTGAACGCGTTTGCGGCTGAAGGAGTCCTGGGCAAAGGTGTAGGTCTCGTCAACGATCTCGTATCCGCGAGCCGGGAGCATGGCATTCAGCGGGCTGGTCGGGTCGTCGATCTTGACTGGGATGAGGGTGGGGTAGGTCCAATGATATTTAAAGAAGCCACCGATCGCTTCATTGAATTCAGGCCACGTACCGGTGAGGGGTTGGGCTTCACCGCCGGGTGAGGAGGGTCGACCCATGGTGTGGTAGGAGTCGGTAGCGGCATGGATGCCGGCAAGACCCTTGCCGCTTTTGACGAAGTCGAGGAGAGCTTGGCGGCGCATGGTGCTGGCGGCCTTATCGTTGGGATCGTCCAAGAATTCGCCGGTGGTGCTGGCGAGGAAGACCGCATCATATTGCTTCAGGTTCTCGGGAGTTATGGCGGCTGCGTCGTAGGTGATGGTGGTCATCCAGGCGCCGGTCTTGTCTCCGAGGTATTCCACCATCTTGGTTGCAAGTGGAATTGAAGAGTGCACGAAGGTGACGGCGCGGCCGAGTACAAGGACGCGGCGAAGCTTTTGAGGAGTCGCATAGGGTTTGTCCGGCAAGGCTGCCATCATGGCGGAGATGTCCGCGGGATTCGCAAACTGCCTCTGGGGGCAGCCGCGGGTGAAGCCGCCGCTAAAGCCTTCAGGCGGGCAGTTGGCGGGCTGCCCGGAGGGATTGGCCGGTTGTCCAAAACTGATGAGGGCGGCAAGGGCGAATGAAGCGAGCGCGGCGACTCCGGGCATCTTCAATTGCATGGTCGTAGGTTCTCCTGAATGTCTAGCTTGAATCGAAGTTGCATTATATCTCCGGCATCGGGCGACTCCGGTATGGCGGCGAGCCGGTACACGACAAGTATCAGCCGCGATGCCCACGCCTGACTTAGACCGGCTTGTTGTCGTAGATCAGCAGAGTGGCGACGCCTGAGGCAAGGGTCGATAAGTCTCCGGCGGCGGCTTGTCCCTCAGGGGAGGCGAGACCTGCTTGTAAATCCGCCATCGAGTCGAAGTTCAGAATGCCAACGAGGTAGGGAGCGCTACCTGCGATGGCCTGCACGGGCCCGGTGCTTATCGTAATGGAGCGGACTTGCGAGATCTTATTTGCGAGAGGGATGTGCGTTTGCAGGTAGTAAGCGTCGAAGGCGGCCGGATCCGCTGGGGCATTCGGGTACTTCGACTATCGGGCGATCCCCAGAGACGGGGCGGGAGCTGTCCCACTTCTGCTTGTTATCGCTGCTTGTAATGCGCTTCTTTTACTTTGGGTCGCCGCCGTTTTCCAGCCAGGTTGCGCAGTCGGGTGACAGTTCGCGGGCAATGGCGGCGCGGCATTGTTCCAGTTCGGCTGCGGTGAGGACGCCGCGCCAGCGGCCGTTTGTGCCTTTGTTCATGAAGGTCTTGCCGCCCTCGCGGAAGAGGTGATCGGCGTCGGGCATGATGTTGCCGAAGTTCTCTTTCATGCCGTTGAAGGAGATGCGCTCGAGGATTCCGGGGAGCATTTTCTCGTCGATTTCGATGCCGAGAAACTTTGCGATGCGCCGGACTTCCGCTTCAGGCTTCTCTAACAAATCCGTGAAATGGACCAGGAGAATATTGGGCAGGTGGCGGTAGTCCCACCAGGTTTGCATATGGTGGAGGTGGGACCAGTAGGGGTAACCGGAACTCTCCCATTCGAAGGGACTCTTATCGATCCAAACGCGCCACATATCGTGAATATCCTCGAAGTCGAGCGTGAACTCCGTGCCCAACTCGGCGGCGCGCTCCTTGACCATTCCCCTCAGTTGGTCAGAGTAGCCGGTGTGGTGATTCCAGATCGACATAAACACATCCCGCGCGTCGCGGCCGACAACGATGTAGCGTGCGGTATCGAAGTACGGCAGGCCATCGAGCGCCAAGTGAGTCTTAATGAAGCGCCGGTGCGTCTGGGCTTCGAGCGCCTGTGAAATCTGGTCAAGAGGCGGAAGCGCCATATCGAGCCACGGCGACATGGCACTCACAGGCGCCGGGAAGGCGCCGTCCTGGAAGATCAGGTTCGCAACGATGGTCTGCATCCAAGTGGTGCCGGTCTTGTAGGACGTAGAAATCACAATGTCCTCCGGACGATGTTTGTAGACCTTCCACCGGGTGCTGTCGAGCATGACATGGCCCGTGTATTCGTGTAGTTTCTGAGGTAGCGATGACATTGTGATTTCCTTTTCAGGCCCGAGAGCCCGCCAGTCTGAAGTTCAAACTCTCTCCATCGATTCGGTGGTGATCACACCGAGTTCATGCATCCGGGCCAGGATACGTTCGACGCTCGCCTCGGGGAGTTCCGTCGAAGAGTCGATTGTAATTTCAGGAGACAACGGAGCTTCATAAGGGTCGGAGATTCCGGTGAAATGGGGTATCTCGCCTGATAGCGCCCTCTTGTATAGCCCTTTGACGTCCCGCTCGATCAGCACTTCCACCGGGCAACTCATGTGCACTTCGATGAATTTGCCGACGCGTGCGCGGACCTCATCCCGTCCGGCGCGGAAAGGCGAGATCGCGGCCACCATTGTGATAACACCGTTGCGGCAGAGCATTTCACAGACAAAACCGATGCGGCGGATATTCTCCTCACGATCCTCGCGGGAAAAGCCGAGGTCGCGGCAGAGGTGCGTACGCACAACGTCGCCGTCGAGCAGTTCAACCTTCAGTCCCATGGAGCGAAATCGCTCGAGCAGCAATAGTGAGAGAGTACTCTTTCCGCTACCCGACATCCCAGTGAACCAGAGCGTGCAACCGGTTTCCATGTCCGTGGGACCCGCCTAGGACGCGGGCACGATTCCTTTCGTATGGAGTTCGCTCACGACGCCGGCAACGGCGGCCTCGGGAGTATCGAAGCGCGAGGCATCGCAATCGATGAACTGCTCCGCGCCCAGGAGAGCGTGGGCTCGTTCGCGCTCGACTTCATACAGGAAATCGGCCGAGCAAATGGTGATGAGTCCAGCGGCGATCATATTCCTGGCCACTTCGAGCAGGACGGTTCCGTCAGTTTGTGCGGCGAGCACGTGCGTAAGATAGCCGCGTTCGAAAAGATCCCTTTCGAGGGCGTACGCCAGTTGCGCGCCGCCGTTTAACCAGATGAGAGCGGGCGGGTGGCCGATGCGCGCCTGACGCCCGGCGGCGGGTACGCGGTCCGCTTCAACCACGACGTTATCGGGTTCGAGAACACCACCGGCGACGCGCGGATCGCGTCCGGTAACCATGCCGGCTGCGACGGTGGCATTGGTAACGGGGTCGATGAGCACAAAACTACCGGTGGCGCGGTTGCGCCCGTAGTGGTCCAGGAACAGCGGGGAATGAGTGTCGATGACGACGGCGCCGATTTCGTTCAACTTCAGGTCGGACGCGGGGTGGCGCTCGAGGGTGTTGATGTCCACGCGGTAGCGGATGTTGCGGACCTGAGCTTTCACCAGTTGCGTGGTGTGTTTAATGATGTACTGGCGGCGGAGTTCGAGCGGTTGATTGCCCATCCATACGACGCGAGCATCGAGGCAGCGGGTGACCTGCGGCGGATGCGAGGGCGGCACGAGCATGTTGCCGCGGCTGACATCGATTTCATCCTCGAGGCACACCGTAACCGACATGGGCGGGAAGGCGCGGTCAAATTCTCCGTCAAACGTGGAGATCGATTTCACGCGCGACGTGCGGCCGGAGGGGAGAACCATGACGGGGTCGCCGGGCCGGATGACTCCGGAAGCTACCTGGCCTGCGTAGCCGCGGAAGTTCTGATTGGGACGGACCACCAGTTGGACCGGGAAACGCATCTCGGAGAGATTGCGGTCACTGGCAATGTGGACGGTTTCGAGATGGTGAAGGAGGCTGGCCCCTTCAAACCAGGGCATTCGTTCGCTGCGGGCAACGATATTGTCGCCATGCAGGGCGCTGACGGGGATGAAATAGAGATCGGGAACGGACAGTGGGGCAGCGAAACCGCGAAAGTCCTCGCAGATGCTTTCAAAGACGTCCTGGCGATAGTCGACCAGGTCCATTTTGTTAACTGCGATCACGAGGTGTTGAAGACCGAGCAAGGAGGCGATGAAGGCGTGGCGGCGCGATTGGGAGAGGACTCCATTGCGGGCATCGATGAGAATGATGGCGAGGTTGGCGGTGGAGGCGCCGGTAGCCATGTTACGGGTGTATTGCTCGTGGCCGGGCGTGTCGGCGATGATGAACTTTCGCCTGGGGGTGGCGAAGTAGCGGTAGGCGACGTCGATGGTGATGCCCTGTTCGCGTTCAGCGCGCAGACCGTCGGTGAGCAGCGCGAAGTCGATGGCACCGGCGGACTCGTTGACGGTGGCTTTTTGGATGGACGCGAGTTGATCCTCATAAACTCCTTTGGAGTCGAAGAGCAATCTGCCGATCAGTGTGGATTTGCCGTCGTCCACACTGCCCGCAGTGGTGAAGCGGAGGAGGTCCTTTTCCTCGTCTTTCTTGAGAAACTGATCGATGCCGGCGAAAATATCTTGCGTGGGCGACGACACGGTTAGAAGTATCCCTCGCGTTTCTTGATTTCCATCGAGCCTTCCTGGTCGAAATCGATTACGCGGTTTTCGCGTTCGGACCGGCGGAAGAGCATCATTTCGGCGATGATCTTGAGGATCGTGTCGGCCTCGCTGCGGATGGCGCCGGTGCAGGGGCTGCAGCCCAGTGAGCGCATGCGGCACATCACCTCTTCCTTACGTTCGCCGGGAAGGAGGGGGACGTCGATCTCGACCGGGATGAGCGTTGAGCTCCGAACCACCATCTCGCGTTTCTTCGCGTAGTAAAGCGGGACGATCGGGATGTTTTCGAGATGGATGTACTGCCAGACGTCAAGTTCAGTCCAATTGGATAGGGGGAAGACGCGAATGCTCTCGCCCGGGCCGAGGCGCGAGTTGAACAGGTTCCAAAGCTCGGGCCGCTGGTTCTTTGGGTCCCACTGGCCGTGTGTGTCGCGGAAGGAGTAGATGCGCTCCTTGGCGCGGGACTTTTCCTCGTCGCGGCGGGCGCCGCCGATGGCAGCGTCGTAGCCGCCTGCGGTAAGGGCGTCAAGCAGGGCGCGCGTCTTGAGCAGTCCGCAACATTTCTGAGTGCCGAGATCGAACGGGTTGGCGCCCGCGTCAATGGCTGACTGGTTGGTGTGGACGATGAGCTTGGCACCGATGTCGGCGCAGAATGAATCGCGAAATTCGATCATCTCCCTGAACTTGTAAGTGGTGTCGATGTGCAGCAGCGGAAACGGAATACGGCCGGGATAAAAGGCCTTCTGCGCCAGCCGCACCATCACCGACGAATCCTTACCGATGGAGTAGAGCATCACCGGTTTCTGAAACTCGGCCACCACCTCCCGCAGGATGTGAATGCTCTCCGCTTCCAGAACGCGAAGGTGTGTCAGGGTTAATCCGGTCATGATATAGCTCCGGTTCCGGCGGGCGCGGCCGCCAGACGGCACATCTCACGCATCTGGGCGAGGAGTTCGTACGACAGGCTGAGATTGCCGCCGATGCCCGAGCCGAGCATCACGGCCGGTTTATTGTCGCCATGGAAATCCGATCCGCCGGTGGGGATGAGGCCGAAACGTTTGGCGATGGCTGCGAATTCAGCGCAGTCGGCCGGTGTATGTTCGCTGTGAAATACTTCGATTCCATCCAGCCCGACAGCGGTGAGGTGTTCCACGAGGCGCTCCAGTTCAGGACCGCGCTGCGGAAGGCGGACGGGGTGGGCCAGTGCGGCGATTCCGCCGCCATCACGAATGCGGCGGATGCCTTCTTCAAGAGCTGGTTCATCGCGCTCCACGGCAGCCTTGGCCTCATCGGCAAGATAGACGTCGAATGCCTCCTGCAGAGAGGAAACGTAGCCCTTGTCGCAGAGCACGCGAGCAAAGTGGGGCCGCCCGACCTGATTGCGTCCGTAGACCTCGGCGTCTTCGAGCGTAATGTCCACGTCGAGCAGCCGCAGTTTGGCGACGAGGTCGATATTGCGCTGGCGGCGGCTGGCTTGCTGCGTCTCGAGGTAGCGGCGAAATGCGGGGTCAGGAGCGTGCAGAGGCCAGTAACCCAGCACGTGGACGGACCGCTCGCGCTTGCCCGGCGCGCCGCCGGACGGGCGAGTGCTAAGCTCCACCGCGCAAACCAGTTCCAAGCCTTCCGCGGCAGCCACGGGGACGGCGGCGTCATAACCGGCGAGGGTGTCGTGATCCGAGATGGCGAGCGCAGTCAGACCCCCGCGGACGGCGAGACGCACCAGATCTTCAGGCGCGGTGGAACCGTCGGAACGATCCGTATGTGTGTGCAGGTCTATCAAAGTCGTATGACTACCTTGCCCGGACGTCTGCATACCGTCCACGCGCCCGCGACTCATGCCGCGCACTCAGATAAAGAAGACGGCAACCCAGTTAATGTTGTATGGCCACTAAGTATGCCACGCCGGACCACGCAACGCTACTTGACCGTGGTTGAGTACATGTCATCCACGCGGAAGCTGCGGTAGAGGATGGCGCCCTCCAGTTCGAATGTCTGGACGATCTTTCCGTTCTTGTCGGTCTCGACGCTCAGTCCGTGGGGCGAGGCAAAGTCGACCCATCCAGCCACGGAATGGTAACCGCCGTTTTTCAGAATCTGTGCGGAGCCACAGCAAATGGAATAGCCGCCGATCTCCGTGTTGTAAGCCAGGGTGGCGATCCGCTTGTCTTCGTCGAGGGTCCACACCTGGACGCGGGTCTGGCTCTTGGGATCGGCACGATTGCGCGCGTGCGAGTCGTCGGAGACGGTGAGGGTGTTTGAGCCGGCGGGTTCAAACCCTATGTCATGCGCATAGGAGAACCAGGGACTGGGATCTTTGCTCTCCACCTGGAAGTCGCCGCCTTTGCCGAGGCGCCAGAGGATCTTGCCGCTGCCCTTCCCATTTTTCCAATCGACTTTGACAATCCAGTCCTGTTCGGGAATTGAAACCAGGAAGTCTCCAGTGGAAGGGATGTAGTTCAGCGAGTTGCTGTGGGTCCAGCCGTTGGCTTCCGGCGCCAGTAGGACAGGCGGGCAACCGCCGCCGCCGGTGTGGCACTTGGCCTTGAATACCGAAACCCGCTTCAGGTCTAGATGATCAAATTCGTTCCACACACCAGAAACCTGAAATTCCTCATCGAGGTCGACTATGACGTCGCCGAGAACATCCACGGGCTCTTTGGAGTCCTGGGTTCCGGCGGGCATCATCCGCTCCAGACCGGCGATGGCGAGCGTATGGCCGTTGGGCAGGCGGATGGCCTCATGATGGAGGCCAGAGAGGCACTCTTTGCCGCCGGGCTGGCAGTTGGAGTGAATCGCGAACCGCTCCAATTGTTCGGCGATACGGCTGGCGTTGGTTTCGCGAAGGATATTTCCGACCAGGTCGCGCTCAATTAGCAATTGCTCGTCGCGGGTCTTGTTCGCCGAATTCGCACCCTCTCCCAGCAACAGAAAAGTGCCTCCGCGAATCACGCGGACGAGGGATTCAGTGGCCGGCAGATACCAAATGACTCGCCCGGTCAGATCGGTGGCAAAAGGTCTGCGGAGCAAACCCAATGAGACGGGACCATAGATCAAGACCGGCTCACCAGCGGGCACTCCGGCAGCGCGTGGAGTGGTAATCACGATGGGATTGAGCGTGCCGTCAAGCGAGCCGGTGTGAAACGGCAGCCAACCGCCCTGCTTTCCCCCGCCGCCTTTCACCCATTCAGCGCGCATACGATATTCGCTATCAGCCCGCATGCCGGCTACGTACACGTTGTTACTCATGGAAGCGCGACATGGCTGGAGGGGCGTCCGGTTCAGAGAGTCTTCGCCTTCAGCACGGAACGCGACGCGGAATTGCGTTCCTTCGGGACAGGATGGTGCGCTGAACAGCGCCACCAACGGATGGGAGGTGGGTGAGACGACGGGGACGGAGCCCTTGACACGCGAGACCATCCGGAATTTGAGCTGATCGTCGGCCGTAGCCTTGGTCTCGTTGTTGCGAACCGTGACGCGGACGGTGGCTTCATGCTCGAACAAGCCCGGCGCCCAGGCGAAATCGGACTGCTGGGTGAAGTCGCGGACGATGCGGAAGGGTCCACCGTCGACACTCACGGAGTAGCGAAATACCTGCATGCCTTGGGGGGCATTCTCGATGCGGGGTGAAAGGCCTATCGCGGCACCGACCGGCTGTGGTGAGGGCACGTTGGAATGCAAGTGAACGGCGAGAGGCGCGGCTTGCATGACACAGCAAACGGCAGTCAACAGCGAGGGAAGTGCCGGAAAGTGGCGCATGGGGGATTAGTATCTCACAGACCAACGCTGTTCAGCTCCAAATATTCCTCGGAGTTTACGAGCCGAGACCTTTCCAGCAGAGTTGCACGCCGAGGGTGGCGAGCCAAGCGGAAAGAGCGAGACGTAGGGGCCGTGGGGGAAGGAATGAGGACAGACTCGCGCCGCAGAGCGAACCCGCTACACCGCCGACGATGAGTTTGATCAGCATGGGCAGGTCGTAGTGGCCGGCGGAAAGGTGCAGTCCGCCGCCCAGTACCGACAGAACAAAACCGAAAACCATGTCGGTGCCGACTACCTGGGCAGGCGTTAGCGTGGTGAGGTTCAGAAGCGTCAGTGCGCCGAGGGCGCCGGCCCCGGCGGATGAAAAGCCGACTTCGCCTCCGATGACGGCAGCGATGGGCGGCAACCAGCGCGAGCGGTCGGTGTTCGCCACAGTCAGCCGGTTTCGAATGGTGCGGTAGAGGCTGCCCAGGGAGACGGTGAGGATGGTGGCGCCGAGGAGCAGGAATATGCCTTTTTCGTGCTCGCGTACGTTCAGGCGGTTCAAAAGGAAGACACCAGCCAGCACTCCGGGAATTCCGCCGTAGCAGAGTAGCTTCAAGATTCTGAAGTCGACCTGACGCCGCCTAAGGTAGACCGGGAGCACGGCGAACTTGATGGCCGCAGCGTACGTGAGTGCCGTGCCGACGGCTACCGCGGGATTCATGTGGAAGAAGAGAATCAGCACCGGCGAAGTAATACTGCCGGCACCGACACCGGTGAGGCCAACCGCGCACGCAATAAGGAAACCCAGTACGAATTCCATGGCTCTCTTCCTGTCCGCCGCCAAATCAGTGTTGGGTCATCATAGCAGCAGCCGCGGTTTTGCTTAGTGACGTGCAGGGAATTTCGGAATTTGAAAGATCAGCGTGAAGGTGACCAGCAGCAGGCAGATATTGACCGAGAAGGCGACGCGAAGGGCATGGACGAAGGCCTCCGTTGATGTGAGACTGCCGAGCACGCTAAAGAACACCGTGCCGATGACGGCGACGCCGGTGGCGAAGGATACCTGCTGCACGGTGGTGAGAACGCCTGAAGCCGAGCCTGCGTCGTGACCCTTGATGTTGATGAGTACCGTGCTGATCAAGGTGGGCATGACGAAACCCTGTCCGGTGCCGTAAACCAGCAGTACGGGAGCGAGTTCGAAACCGGTGAGAGCGTCGCCACGCCACGCGCTGAGAAACAGGAGCGCAGTGAGTCCGGTGATCATTAGCGCGGCGCCGAGGTTGATGATCCGGCTTCCGATTTTCGGCTGCAAGCGCACTGATGCGAGCGAACTGCCGAGGAATGCCAGGGCGAAGGCTGCGAACGTCAGCCCGGCTTCACGCGGCGAATAGCCCAGTCCGCTCTGCAAATAGACGGTGGAGATGAGGAAGAAAGCGGCAGCTCCGCTGAAGAAGCATACGCCGCTGACGAGTCCGGTGACAAAGACGCGATCGTGGAACAGGGCGAGTTCAACGAGCGGTGAACCACCGCTGGCGGTGATGCGTTTTTCGTACTGGACGAAGGCGAACATCATCGGGAGGAAGGCTCCGAGGCAGACAAAGGCCCACGGCGGCCAACCAGCCTCGCGTCCCTGGATGAGCGGATAGAGTAGCGTTACCAGGGCCAGAGTGAGGATCGCGACACCACCGAGATCGAGGCGGCGCGCTTTAGGGGATCGTGATTCGCTGACGAATTTCGAGGCAGCGATGACGGTGGCCAGTCCGACGGGGAGATTGATGAGGAAGATGGGGCGCCAACCCAATCCGAACAGATTCGCGCTGACGAGGAGTCCGCCAAGCACGTTGCCGGAGAAGGAAGACGTTCCGATCACCGTGCCGAACAGTCCGAACGCTTTGGCGCGCTCGTTGGGAGGAAACGTGACCTGCATGATGGAAAGCACTTGCGGGAACAGCAACGCGCCGGCCACTCCCTGCAGCGCGCGCGCGGCAATGAGGAACGCAGGAGTGGGCGCGAACCCGCAGAGAGCTGAGGCGAGGGTGAAAGCGCCAACGCCCCACATGAACATTCGCTTACGCCCGTAGATGTCGCCGAGGCGTCCGCCGGATATGAGCAATGCTGCATATGTCAATCCGTAGCTTGCGATCACGAGTTGAACCTCACCGAAAGTGGCATGCAGGTTTGCGCGAATGGAGGGAATTGAGACGTTGACGACGAAGAAGTCGAGTCCGCTAAGGAAGGCGGCGGAGAGAATGACGGCGAGCGATTTCCAGCGTCCCGGATCGGGCATGGTCATCGCGGGAACTGCAGCCGCACCGGCAGCCGGACCCGATGATGCCGGCGGGACCTTCATGGAATGGTCTCCTTGGAATGGGAATGCCCAGTGTGGAACAGATTCGGTAATTCTACCCCGGCGCCTGCTAGACTGTCACGGAGGTCCGCCACATGCGACTCCTGGAAGTGCGTAGGGCAGTACGCATAGCGGCGGGGCTGATGCTCATCGCGACGGCTGGTTTTAGTGCGGACGCGGCCAAGGTGATCCTGCTCGGCACGGGCACTCCGGTGCCTGATCCGGCGAGTTCCGGCCCTTGCGTCGCGGTGGTGGTGAATGGACAAGCCTACCTGTTCGATGCGGGACCCGGGGTGGTGCGGCGTGCCGAAGCGGCGGCGGAGAAGTTTGGACTGGCTGCCCTGGACGCGACCAATCTGACTCGTCTGTTCTTCACGCATCTGCATTCCGATCACACGCTGGGCTATCCCGACGTGATGCTTTCGTCGTGGGTGGTGGGACGCAAGCAGCCGCTCGAGGTGTTTGGACCGGTGGGTACCGAAGCGATGACCGAGAACCTGAAGCGCGCGTACGCCGCGGATATCAAGGTCAGGACGGAAGGCATGGAAGGGCTGGACCCGAAGGCGCTCACGACAAATGTGCACGAGATACGCGAAGCCGGAGAGGTGTACCGGGATGCGAATGTGACAGTGCGCGCGATCAGCGTTCCGCATGGATCATGGCCGCAGGCATTCGGCTACGCGATTGACACAGCGGGGCGCAGAATCGTCATTTCTGGAGATACTGCACCCTCGGAGGCGATCGCCGCGGCGTGCAATGGATGCGACGTGCTGGTACACGAGGTTTACTCGGCGGACCGGTTCGACATGGTGTTTGGTGAGCGGCGCGGGCAGTATCACTCGGGGTTCCACACGTCGACGAAGCAGCTAGCCGCGCTGGCTTCGAAGTCGAAGCCGAAACTGCTGGTGCTCTACCACCAGCTTTACTTCGGGCCGCGCGACCAAGTGGATCTCGAGAAGGAGATTCGGCGCACGTATACAGGCAATGTGGTGAACGGCCGTGATCTCACAGCCTACTGAGCCGGGTGCGCCTGCACGGAAAGGAAGCGCAGGATTTCTTTCATGAGGCGCTCGCCCTGATCGGTAGTGAATAGGAACTGAGCGTGGGCGTTTCCCTCGAGGATCAGCAATTCCTTCGGTTCGGGAGCTTTCTCGAACTGCTCGGGCACGCGAGGCGTCACGGCATCGTCCTTCGCCGCTGCGAACAGCTTGGGCCCGGTGATCCGTTCGGGATGCTCGATAGGCGCTGGGGCGAGCAGCACGAGGCGGTCAATTGCACCGGCGGGTCCGCTGGCCACCGCGTTCGCCGAAGCGCGTCCGCCCATGCTGGCGCCGATCACGAAGACGCTGGTGGCGCCTTGCCGACGCAGGTAAGCGGCCGCCGCCAGGACGTCCAGATGCATGTCGTCCTGTGGCGTTCGAGAGTCTGGACCGCCGTGCGACTTGCCGTAACCGCGGAAGTCGATGGCGGCAACTTTGTAACCGGCGCTGGCGATTTGATGCGCCTGCTCTTTCCAACTCGCCTTGTCGAACCGCATTCCGTGGGCGAGCACAACGGCACGGCGGCCGCTGCCGTAAACGTCGGCGAAGATGCAGCCGCCGTCCGCGGTGGGGAAGGAAACTTCTTCAGGCGCCGTCATCGTGCATCTATGCCCGAGCAGTCTCCAGGAACTCGCCGGTGGCGATCCAATGCGCACACTCGGGTCCGAGTTCGGCGAGCGCTTTGGCCTCGTACTCGGCCGACTCAGCGGCGGTTAGCGTCTCTTTCCAGCGGCCGTTGGTGCCCTTGTTGATGAAGCTCTTTGCGCCGCCCTTCCACAGGACACCGCCGAGCGGAACCACTTTCTCTCCGTGCTCGCGCATCCAGTCAAAGGAGCAATGCTCCACCATCTGATCCCACTTACTCTCGTTTATCGGGATGTTGAGAAAGGCTGCAATGCGGCGCATTTCCTCGGGCATGTTTCTCTTCAGGACATCGAAGTGGATCATCAGGATGTTCGGAAGATTGCGAATCGCCCACCAGCTGCGAACGTTCTCCCAGAACGACCAGTAGGGGAATCCGTCCTCTTTCAGCCACGTATGCCAGTATTCGCGGATGTCGTCAGTGGGCGGTTCCAGGGGCGGCCCGATGCGGCCAGGACTGTTGTTGAGCGCGTCGTACATAGCCTCGTTGCCCATGGCGTGATGGTTATAGAGGCTCCACAGCACGTCGCGGCCGTCGCGCCCGATGTAGAGATATTTCGCTTTGGGCGAATAGACCAGAGCTTCCACCGGAAGATGCGTCTTCACGAAGCGGCGATGTGTCTGCGCTTCGAGGGCGGGTAGCTTCACTTCCTTCGGGGGAAGGCGGAAGTCGACCCATGGCGACATGGCTTGCGTGTCGAGCTCGGTGTCGGCGTCGAAGAGCATTTGCGAGATGATCTGCTGCATCCAGGTTGTGCCGGACTTGGCATAGGTGGACACGATGATGTCGCCATCGCGAAACTTGTAGTCGTTCCAAACGGTGGAATCGATGTGCTGGTTGTGCATCTCCCGAGTCTTCTGCGGCCACTGCTGAGCCATCGCGATCGTCTCCTTTGGTCTTTGCTCGAGCGGCGCGCCTGGCGCGAGCAGACGTCGCTGATTCGAGGGAATCAGTAAACTCTAGCAGATCGTCGTAGTGAGCGGACGCAGGTGCGCCGCAGTGCGCGTGCACGGTCTCGCAGCCGTACTGCGACTTGATGACGGTATTATTGGGGATTCTTGAAGATCGAAGCTTTACGAACTGTGCGGCTCGCCACAACGTTGCTGTTGCTGACGGTGGCGCCTGTGGCGGCGCAAGACGACATCACCACGCAAAACGGCTCGAACGCGTTGAAGGGCGCCTGGGTCACGGGTCCCGCATCCAACCCTCTCAGCTTTCTCAACGGACCGGCATACCGGACGGACGCCATCGCGGCGTCCTACCTGCTGCCCGACTTTCGTCCAGCCAGCCAGCTCAACACTAAGCTCCCTTTCTGGATCCGCTTCGGAATAGAAGAACGATTCCGCATCGAGCATAATAGCGGCGAAATGTACGCACTCAACCGGCTAAGACTGCAGATGGTGCTTCAGCCAGTGGCCTGGATGAAGGTGGTGGCGCAATCTCAGGACGCGCGTACCTTTTTCCAGCAATCGCCGTTGAGTACGTCGAACCCTAACCGTTGGGATTTGAAACTCGCTTACGCGGAGTTCGGCAACCCGGAGACGAGTTGGATCAGCGTACGCGCCGGGCGTCAGCTCATCAACTACAACAACACCCTGATCGCCAACTCGGAGTGGCGCAACCAGGCACGCTCCTACGATGCGGTGGTGACGAATCTACACACGGGTGTCCTAAGTCTCGGCATCTTCGCCGCATCGGTAGTGGTGCCTCTGGCGGACGGACTCAGCCATCATCAGCAGGGCAATAACATCTACGGACTCTACGGCGCAATCGACAATCCGATTCCCAACTCGCGGCTGGAGCCTTTCGTCCTTTGGCGGGTGCAACCGCTGGTGGCTGTCGAAGGCGGCGCGTCCGGACGTCAGGACGAGAAAGCCTATGGCGTGCGCTTCAAGGGGCAGGTGGCAACTCGGCTCGACTACTCGGCAGAGATCGTCCTCGAACGTGGCACTGACAGCTCGAACAAGATCAGCGCGTCGGGCTTCACGCTCGGAGCGGGGTATCGCTTCAGCACCAGGACCCTCCGTCCTCGCGCCTTCACGCAGTTCGACTACGCCTCCGGTGACTCCAACCCCACCGATGGCCGGCATGGAACCTTCGATACGATGTTTCCCACCAATCATGACCGTCTGGGCATCTCAGACCAGTTTGGCTGGCAGAATATTTGCGCGGCCCGGGGCGGCATCACGATCGAGCCCCGCCCGCGTTGGACCATTACGGCCCAACTGGTGTCGCTGTGGCTCGCGAATCCGGCCGACGGCGCCTACAACGGGTCGGGGTCACTGATCGCGCGCGACCGGAAGGGACAGTCGGGAACGCATGTCGGCGAGGAACTGGATGTTTTCACGTGGGTCGAGTTGAACCGGCACGTGAATTTCGGCGTCGGGCTAGGGCACATTATTCCGGGCCGGTTTCTTGCTTTACAGGCACCTGGACGGCATTTCGACACGCCATATCTCGCGATCAACTTCAAGGACAACGGCCGGTCGAAATAGGAAAGCGCTCGAATCCATGGTGCCGGTCGTGTTGTTGCGGCCGGGTTAGCCCGTGAGGAAGCCGCGAAGGCGCTCTTTCACAAGTTTCTCCTTCGGGCTCTTGCAGGGTCCGTCGATGAACTCTTCAACCTTGCGCAGAGTGACGACGTGGACGACGGACGGTTCCCGCACCTGCACTTCGAATTTGCTGTTCATCGCCGGTTTGCATTCGTTAAGCCGGAAAGCGCGGACCGCGATGGCGACGGCCTCGAAGAGCGAATCCGCCTGGACGTCGGCGACGTGCCGGATGCCATCGGGATCGCTGAACGAGACAGTGCAGGCCTTCACAGCAACAGAGTATCATTTTCGCTTTTTGTTCGCCATTCCGCTCGGCGACTTTTCATGCCGTCACCCAGATTAGAGGGCTAACCGACTGCCAGATCTACCTGTTGGATGGTACCCGCGGTGCCGTCCTCAGTAAGGAAGATGCCGGAGCTACGGATGTCGCCCTGCGAAGCATTGGCTGCATCCCTGAGCGCGAAAGGCGTCTCGACGGAAGCCGTGGCAATGGCTCCGACGCCTTTCTCAGCCAGGGAAGAGAGTCCATCCGCGGTCCAGACGCGGAGCTGTGAAAATACCGGATCTCCTTCGTCGATCCAGCCGTTTCCGTCCGCATCATAGGAAGCAAGTTCGGCGAAGCCGTTGTTAGTTTGCGGTCCAAACAGCTCACCGCCATTGTTTACCTTGCCGTCGTTATTGCGGTCGAGTACGAGGAAGCCGCTGCCGCCGGCGACGAAAGACATCTGCTCGGCCTTACCGTCTGAGTTCAGGTCGAAGGCGACGCTGGCGCCGGTCACTTGTGCGGACGCACCGCCAAAATTCAACACGAGAGGATCTGCCGTGGTGCGGGATTCGGTGCTTACGGTGGTCGATTGGAAACTCCGCTGCATGGTTAACGTCGCCGAGAACTGAATGCTCCGCCCGTCAGCGGTGGTTACGGTCCCCTGCGCCTCGAAAGCGGACTTTTCCATCTCGGCGTGGAACTCGGAATGTTGAGTAATCTGGCCGGCGGCGGCCGTGGCAGCGGTGGAAACGGCAGCACGGGACGGGGCGTGGAAGCGAACGAACTTGGTCACGTGGCCGACGAGTGCCTCGATGGCCAACCATCCCAATCTCTGCGCCGGCGTGAGGTCCTGCAGATCTTCACGATCGCCGCCGGCAGCCGTTGCGTACCTGGATAGTTGAAAAGTATCGGCCGCCGCGGGACGGACGCGAGTTGTCGTAGCGGCCGCGGTGGTGACCGGAGAGGTGCGTGCGTGAGTTCGATCGAGGGATATGGTGACGTTATCGGAGCGGTACGCAGTCGCAAAGGAAACGTCTGACGAATCGATTCTCATGCTGCCTCCGAGGGATTACACCCTGGATGTCTCATGGGATGAGCCAGTGATTTCTTGAGTGAAGGTTTCGACGTTTGGATATGCCGGGTGAGCAGTGTCTGGCCAATTCACTGTGACTTTCGTTTCGTGCTGAGGATAAAATTCCATGCCAGCGGCAACAGTAAGGCGCGAGGCGCGATCCCCAGGGCAGGAGAATCGAATGAAATTCATTGAACTGTTTACCTCGGAACTCGATCGCGAGGTGAAGCGGAGCCGGCGCGCACTCGAGATGGTACCTGACAACACACGAAGCTGGAAGCCGCACGAAAAATCGATGGAGTTCGGGTATCTGGCCGATATGGTAGCGACGATACCGACATGGTTCACGATGATCGTAAAGCAGGACGAACTCGACGTGGCGCCGAAGGATGGCGGGTACCGGGACCAGGCTCAGTCGACCACCAGCGCGGAATACATCGCGGCCTTGGAGAAAGCCGCCGAGGATGCGAAAGCCGCGCTGCAAGGAACGAACGAAAAGCATCTCGAAACGAGCTGGAAACTGCTGGCGGGCGGGAAGGTGGTGGCGGAGACGCCGCGGCATGAGATGCTGCGCGACACCATGGATCACTGGGCGCACCACCGGGGACAAATGACGGTGTATCTGCGACTGATGGGGGCGAAGGTTCCGGCGCTCTACGGTCCTTCGGCGGACGACAAGCGTTTTGATTGATTCGCGCGCCTGCCCCGCGTCAAAGGTAGAATCAACTGTGCCATACCCTGAACCACTGATTGCCCCTATGCGGCAGGACCTGACCCGACACGGCGTCGAAGAAGCGAGGACTCCTGCCGACGTCGACCGGCTGCTCGGTCCGGACAGCGGGAACGTGCTGATGGTGGTGAATTCGGTCTGCGGGTGCGCAGCAGGCAGGGCGCGGCCCGCGGTGGGGCTCGCGCTACAACACGCTGTGCGTCCTACCAAGGTGGGTACTGTTTTCGCGGGCGGTGACGATGCGGCCGTGGTTCATCTACGGCAACTTCTGGCCAATTATCCGCCGTCCTCACCGTCGATGGCGCTCTTCCAGAATGGAAGGCCCGTCTTCATGCTGCACCGTAGCGAGATCGAGCGACGGGACGCTCCGGAAATCGCGAGCATCCTCACAGCGGCATTCGACAAATTCTGCACGGCGAACCAGCCGGGTTAGTGATGATTGATTGCCTGCCTCGGCCGGAAGCAGCTCCGCATTCGAGGAAGTAACTCCGTTTGCAGCAGGGTTCCCGTTCGGGGTTGCCTGATTTTCAATGTCTCGACAAGGACCGGATGGCGTTTTTCACCTTCAAATCTGTTCAGCAGCGGTGACTTGGCGCCGCCGTTAGGCCGCGGGCCGCGGCTCAGCTCCGGAGTGTGACCGCAAGATCAAAACGCCGCCTGCATCTTCACCCAAATATCCGGGGTGCTGTCGAGCGCTTTGGCCGCTTCGGGTAACAGTGAGGCGAGCAGTTCCAGGCAGTCGTGCCGCACGATGCGGCCTGGATGGACAGGTTTCTTCATGACAGGCAAGACACCCTCCTTGCCGGCCGCGAGGGCCGCTTTATCATGAGTCCGGATGGGTGCGGTCTGCCTCCTTCAAAGACAACGTCTTACCGCTTCGACTCGTGCGCATCCAGTACAGAACAGGAATGGCCAGCAGGAACAGCGCTGCGGTGCCTGGTTCCGGAACAGGAGACTCGCTTACGGCGCCAGTGATCACGGCGTCAACCTGATTGTTCGGGTTCAGCGGATCGAAGTAGCTGATGTGAATGTACTTTCTGAAGCCTTGCGAGATCAGGTCGTAGACAGCGCCCTCTTTGAGGGGCATGCCAGTCAGAGGATCGATGAAGTTGAGGGTCATCTCACTGGAGGTGAACTCGTTGAGCGTGACCCAGTGAGACCCTACCCTGCCGTCGGTGTATGTAATGAGAAGCTCGACGTCCTCACCATCGTCAATTTCGCGCTGGAGCCACGCTACCGAGGGAACGGTATTGTCCTCGACGTAGCCCGGCTTGGCGGCTCCCCCTGATTTCGTCAGGTCCCAGTCGCGGTCCATCTGGGCCATGTAGATGGTGGAACCGGCGGCGGCGTCCTCAATGTACTTCTGCTTGCCGAGAATGAATTTTTCGATTGATGTGCCCGCGTTGCAGCAAGTCCCCATGTACGGGTCCATTGCGAGGATGTCTCCGGCCAACGTTTGCCAGTGCAGTGGAGGATTGGAAGGGTCGAGCCCCACTAATTTCGCTCCATACACTGAGGGATACATGTTTTGGAGGAACACGAAGGAATTCACGGCGGCGGCGGGTCCGCAGGCTTCATTCGGGCAATTTACTATATCCGACTGTTTCAGCTGTCCGTACTTGGCAGGGTCGATCGTGGTAGCAACGGCCACGATAGGAGTCAGAAGCGCAAGCAACGCTGCATTCCTGAAAAGCTGTTTGAGGTTCATGCTGCCCTCCTATCAAGGGTCAAGCGTACAAGACTCAGGGGAGCATACCACACACCTGTGGCGAGGATCGGAGGCCGCGGTCCAGGGGAACGCGTGGAGTGCTACTCTTTTCAAAGCGCGATTATGACAGGCGGCACATTTGGACGTTACGAACTGATTGAGAAGTTAGGCGAGGGCGGCATGGGTGTGGTGTATCGCGCCCGTGACACGCAGCTGAACCGGCTGGCCGCCTTGAAGTTCCTGCCGCCTGATGCCGCGATGGACGCCGAGCGCAAGGGGCGGTTTATCCAGGAGGCGCAGGTGGCCTCCGCCCTGAACCACCCCAACATCGTCACAATCTACGAAATCGGCGTGAGGCCATCGGATACGCGATGCAAATCGCCGACGCGCTGGCAGCGGCGCACGCGGCCGGAGTGGTGCACCGCGATGTGAAGCCGGCGAACGTGATCATTACCGATGCTGGGGTGGCCAAGGTATTGGATTTCGGCTTGGCGAAGATGCTCGACCGGGCACCGGGCGGCAGTAGCGATGTCACCCGAACGGTGGCGCTGCCTTCATCGCCCAAAACCGTCCAGGGAACGATCATGGGCACGGTGGCGTACATGTCCCCGGAGCAAGCCGAGGGCAAGCCTGTGGATCACCGCTCGGACATCTTTGCGTTCGGCGCGATGCTGTACGAGATGCTGACGGGGAAACAAGCGTTTTCAGGAGACTCCGCGGTGTCGACGCTGGCGTCAATCCTGCGCGGCGAGCCTGTCGACCTGGAAGAGCGGTTACCGGACATCCCGAAGGAATTCAATCGGATCATACGGCGCTGCCTGGAGAAATCGCCGGACCGTCGCTGGCAAAGTATGGCGGACGTTCGGGCGATTCTCGAGGATCTGAGAGTCGATTTGCAGTCGGGGAAGACCGGACGGGCCTTACCGGAAGCAGTAGCTCGCCGAGCAAGTGGTCGCCATCGCAATGGTGGGCGCCTGTGCTGGCGGCCTTTGCGGTGATGGGAGTGGCCGGCATGGCTTACTGGCGTTTCCGGCCGGGGCCTGCTCCGGTACAGTTATACACGTTCCAGCGGCTGACATCGGATACGGCCTCGAACTTGTCGCCCGCGATTTCGCCGGACGGCAAACTGATCGCGTATTCGTCGGACCGGGCGAAAAGCGGCGCCGCAGATATCTGGGTGCAGCAGATTGAAGGTGGACAAGCCGTCCGGCTGACTACCGGATTGGGCCTATGTCATAGCCCGATGTTCTCTCCGGACGGGAGCCGGATCGTGTTTCACGGTGGGCCCGACGCACAAGGCGTGTATGTGTGCGCGACGTTCGGCGGTGAACCCAGGCGGGTGGCGGATGGCCGGAATCCGCAGTTTTCGCCGGATGGAGGGCAGATCGCCTACATGGGCACGTCGAATGAGACCATTCTGCTGGTGACGGCAACGGGGGGTACGCCGCGTGCTGTCCCGTTAAAACATGGCCTGGTGAGTTCCCCGCGGTGGCTTCCGGACGGCAAGCGTCTGCTGTATCTAGGAGCCCCGGGCGGCGCTGGGCGAGGCAGTCAGTGGTATATAGTCAACATCGACAACGCCGAGGAAAAGCCTGGCGATCCGGACGGCTTTCTGCGGGACGGGTTTGCCGGCGTTCCTCCTCAATCGCTGTCCGCGGATGGAATCCTCGTCGCTTCAGGGCAAACGGAGAGCAACAATATCTACCGGGTCCCTTTCGACATGGAGAAAGGCCGTGTGACTGGCGCCCCAGTGCCGGTGACGATGGCGCCTGGCTTGAACTTCTGGCCGGCATCATCAGCGGACGGTTCGAAGATCGCCTTTGGCAGCGCGGCCAGCTTCAATACAAATGTCTGGACGATGAATCTCGATCCGGACGGTGTCGCTACCGGCGAGCCGCGCCGCATTACCGATGGTCTGGTGGATCACATGTCGCCCAGTCCAGCAGCGGACGGTAAGCTGCTCGCTTACAAGGCGGTTTCTACCCGAACACAGGAGATCCGGGTGTTGAATCTCGCCACCGGCCAGGATCTCAAAATAGCCGAAGCACGAGACACCACGTCTCCGGTGATGTCGCCGGACAGTGCACAACTGGCCTACTCGGTGCGGGACAAGGACGGGTTGTCGGTCTTCGCCGTACCGGTGACGGGCGGTGTTCCGCGACGGCTCTGCGCGGCCTGCGGGCGACCGGTGGCGTGGATTGAAAACGGCAGCAAGCTACTCTACGATCAAGCGGCGAATAACACCGAGATAGGCGTGTGGATGCCGCCAGCGGAAAAGCGACACCGATCCTGCGCGCGCCCAATGCACGGATCTACACGCCACGCCTTTCTCCGGACGGACGAATACTTTCGTTCACCCGTGTGAGTGGGGCCCGCGAACGGCGGACGCTGCTTACCCGATTCTCCGAGGCGGGCCTGATCCCGGAGTCCGACTGGCAGAGGTTGTCGGAAGGTAGGGAGCGGATGAGCGCGAGCCCTACTGGTCAGCAGACGGGCGGCTGATCTATTTCCTTTCAGAGCGAGACGGATTTCGATGCGTTTGGGGTGCGCGAGTGGACACGGCGACGCTCAAGCCGGTGAAGGAGTTTCCCGTGCAGCACTTGCATCAATACCGCCATGGTCTGCTCGATTTCAACGATGTAGCGGAAATTGGCCTGTCGTTTGTGGGCAAGACGATGTTCATGTCGGTACGCGACATACAGTCGAATATCTGGATGGCCGAGCGAAAAGCGGCGACGGCCCCAGGACGCTAAAAGGCCCCTATTTCAGCTCAGTATCCTCTCTAATGATATGCTCTGGGCGAGCGCGGCTGTACCTGGACGCGCCAAATCCCAATGCGGAGGAACATTCCGTTGAAATATTTCATGACTTTCGTGCTGCTCGCCGGTGGATTGCTAGCTGAAGAAGGCATGTGGACGCCGCAGCAGATACCTGAACTGGCTGCGAAGCTGAGAGCACTGGGTTTTAAAGGCGATCCGAAGGCATTCGCCGACCTTACCGGTCAGCCCATGGGCGCTATTGTGTCGCTGGGCGGCTGCACAGCCTCTTTCGTCTCTCCGGATGGACTGATCGTCACGAATCATCATTGCGTGACTGGCGGCTTGCAGTTCAACTCGACGCCAAAACGGAATCTGCTGAAGGACGGTTATCTCGCCAAGACGCGAGAGGACGAGCTGCCCAATGGTCCCGGGTCGCGCGTGTTTGTGACGACCTCAGTGACCGAGGTGACCTCCGAAATCACGGGCAAGATCGATCTCAAGGCCACAGACCGGCAGCGTTACGATCTGATCGACCGCCGGGTGAAGCAGCGCGTGGCAGCGTGCGAGAAGGACGGCAAACGCTGCAATGTGGCATCGTTCTTCGACGGACTAAAGTGGTTCGAGATCGCTCAATTGGAGTTGAAGGACGTTCGACTGGTCTACGCACCGGCCGAGGGGATCGGGGTATTCGGCGGTGAGACCGACAACTGGCGCTGGCCGCGGCACACCGGGGACTGGAGCTTTCTGCGCGCCTATACCGACAAAGACGGTAGGCCGGCGGTGTTCTCGAAGACTAATGTTCCCTTCAAGCCGAAGCACTGGCTGAAGGTGTCGACGCAAGGAATCAAACCCGGGGACCTGGTATTTGTCACCGGCTATCCGGGACGCACGCAGCGCCATCAGACCCACGCGGAAGTGAAAGAGACGACGGAGTGGAGGATGCCCCGGTCAATCCGCCTGGCGGAGGAGCAACTGGCGATCCTCGAACAACTCTCCAAGGACAAGGCGGTTGCGCTGAAGGTCTCGGGACGCGTACAGGGTTTGAACAACGGCCTAACCAATCAGAAGGGCATGTACGAAGGTTTGATGAAGGGTGGCGGACTGGCAAAGAAGCAGGCGCAGGAAGAGCAACTCGAGGCCTGGATTGCCAAAGATCCGGCCCGGGAAAAGAAATACGGCGATGTTATTCCGGCGCTGAGCGCGCTGCAGGCTGACGGCGAGAAGACGCGTGAGCAAAGCGCGGTGCTGGCGAACGTGATGGGTTCGTCGGGCTATCTGGGTTCAGCCCAATCCCTTTACCGGCTCTCGATGGAGCGTCCCAAGACTGATATCGAACGGGAGGCCGGCTTCCAGCAGCGCGATTGGCCGCGGATTCGCGATGGCCAGGATCGTATGCAGCGGACGATGGATGTCACGGCGGACAAGGCTTTGTTGCATTGGGCGCTGGGCCTGGCGGCTGCGCTGCCAGCGGACCAGCGGATTACCGCGCTTGATCAAGCTGCCGGCTTGCGCACCGGCATGTCCAAGGCAGATGCCGACAAAGCGATCGACGTATACGTGCAGGGCTTGTTCGTGAGCACCAAGCTGGGCGACCGCGAGTACCGGTTGGGTTTGATGGAGAAGAGTACCGCCGACTTACTAGCCACCAAAGACTCGTTCATCGCGCTGGCGGCGGCGTTGGAACCGCTGGCGGAAGCGAACCGCCAGTCGATGAAGAACCGGGGCGGCGCGCACGCCAGACTCGCGCCGCGTTACATGGAAGCGATGCTGGCGAAGTCCGGCGGGCTAGTGGCTCCGGATGCCAACAGTACGCTGCGCGTGACCTACGGGCAGGTAAAGGGAGTGGATGCCAAGGACGGCCTCTACTACAAGCCGCAGACTACGCTGGCAGGGATCGTCCAGAAGCATACCGGCGCAGGAGACTTCGATGCTCCCAAGGTCCAACGGGACGCGATCCAGGATCTGCGGGCAGGCAAGAAGACTCCGTATGTCGATGCGGCGCTGGGGGACGTTCCGGTGAACTTCCTCTCGACGGTGGATACTACCGGCGGCAATTCCGGGTCGCCCACGCTGAACGCCAAGGGCGAGCTGGTAGGGCTGCTGTTTGACGGCACCTACGAGTCCGTCGCGTCGAACTTCCTGTTCGACCCGGTGACGACGCGGTCGATTCACGTGGACACCCGCTACATGCTGTGGAACATGGCGGAAGTCGACGGCGCGACCAACCTTTTGGAGGAGATGGCGGTAGTGCCGGTGGCAGCGGCACGGTCGTCCGCGGGTGGTGGCGGAAAGTAGGGCGGGCGCGAGCGCAAATGAATCTCTGAGATCGCGCTATCCCCAATTAATAGGGAAGGGGCGGCTCCTCGTAGAACTAGTGGAGCCGCTGCGCGGTGTTCAGGGACTGGTAGCGATTGTACTCGGGGGATCGTACGTGAGCGGCCTGGCGCACGAGAATTCCGATCTCGACATCGGCCTGTACTATCGCGAGGCAGCACCGATTTCCATCAGCGATGTGCGCTCCGTTGCGGAGAAGATCTCGAGCGACGGATGAACGGGGGCGCGTGGATTCAGACTCCGGCCGGCAAGGTGGACTTCATCTACCGAAATCTCGATCAGGTTCGCGCGACGATCGAGGAAGGACACCGGGGAATCTGGCGGCACGACTATGATCAGCAGCCGCCGTTCGGGTTTCGGAGCATCGCGTACTTCGGGGAGATCCACATCTGCGTTCCGCTATACGACCCGGACGGTGAGATTACGCGCCTGAAGGAGCGGGTAGCCGATTATCCGCCAGCGCTGAAGGAACGAGTAATCCAGGACAGCCTGTGGGGCGCCGAGTTCAGCCTCCTGTTCTGCCGCAACTTCGGCGAGAAGACGGATGTCGGCAACGCGGTGGGCTGCATGACGCGGGCTGCTCAGTTTCTGACTCACGCCCTATTCGCACTCAACGGGCAGTATCACTTCAGCGATAAGAGCGCGAGCAGGCTCATCGACAATTTCGCCCGTCGGCCGAATGAATTCACGTCTCGGCTAGCAAGTATCCTGGCTCATGCGGGAAGCAGTCCGGCGGAACTGACCCGTTCGACAGACTTGCTCTCCGCCTTATGGCGGGAGACAGTGGACCTCACCGATGGGGCGTACAATCCGCGATGGACGGCTGCTAGGGACAAATTGGCCTAATCTCAGGTGTATTCCTGACCGCGTCCTGTCGATGTTTCGAGGGTGAACGTCCGTCTCGTCGACGCTGCCGGCCTTGGCCTGCTCCTGATGCCGTTCCTCCTATTGGTACTGCGTCCGCGCAATCTGGTGCATCTTCTGGCGGCGGTGCAGGCGCTGTTCATGGTTGGATGGGCGGGATGGACCTGGGTCCTGTTGCGAAGCCATACCTGGACACTTCCGCTACTGGTGCTGCCGTTGATCGCGGTGAATATCGGAGCCCGCGTGGCAGCGTTCCAGTTTTCGAAGCTTTCGACCAACCCGGTAAACACCGACGCCTATCGCCGCACGCGATTCTGGATCGGCGCGGCCATCGTGTTTCTCTATCCGACCATCGGCGGTCTGTCCTCGGGCACGTCGATTGATAGTGCGATCTCGTGGACGCTCGTCAGCCTGGTGGGGGTGGCGGTTTGCGTGGGCTGCGTTGTCCTGAGTGCCCGTGGCGGCAGCCATCCGCTGCCCGCAGGTCCGCTGCGCACACGCATTTTCGAACTGGCATCGAGCGCCCGCGTGCGCCTGCGAGGGGTATCGATTCTGACTGGTTCCGAAGCGCGCCCTCCGTCCGCCTTCGCCACGCGGTGGGGCGTGGTGATGTTGAGCGACACTCTGCTGAAGAGGCTGCCGCGAAGAGAAGTAGACGCGATCGTTTGCCACGAGCTCTCGCACATTGGACCGGTGGGGGGCGCACCGAGGGTGTTGTTGTACATCCTGGTGGCCGCTACCGCAATGGGGGCGCAGCTGGCGCCTGCGCTGGTTGAGGGAGTACCAGTGCTCGTTCTGGCGGCTTGGCTACTCTTCAAGGCGTGGCGCCGCAGCGAGGAGCGCCGGGCCGATCGCGATGCGGTGCGCTGGAGCGGCGATCCCGAAGCGCTAATTTCCGGCCTGGCGCGTATTTCCTACGCCCACGGCATGCCGTTAGAATGGGGCGCGCCGGTTTGCTGGCTGGTGGGTCACCCGAGCACCGAGAAGCGGATTCAGATGATCGCGGCGGCGGGAGGAGTGCCGGGTTCAAGGGTGGCGCAACTACTCGATGAATCGCGCGGCGAGGCTTCCGACCCGTACACGGACGGTTGCCGTATCTCGAAGGACGCGGCGTTCTCACCGCTGCGGCAGCGGATGCGAAGGCGGCTGAGCGCTTATGTACTGCTCGCTCCCGCTGTGTTGGGTGTTGCGACAGCGAAGATTCTAGAGGCTACGGGATTCGGCGGATTGGCGGGTCTCGCCGCCGTCGCCGCCCTCTCGGCGGTCGCATTCTATTTGGGCTACGAGTTGGTTGTGGGTCAAGTTCGCTCCGCGGCCCGGCGTCGTGCAGTAACGCGAGGAAGGTGCGGGATTTTCGCCGGTTAGAGTCCCGCCGCCGAGCCTCGCGTTTATGACGGCATGTATCACCACGATTCGGGAATGGTGCGCTTTGCGGAAGGGAAACTCAAATTCGCGGGCGACCGGATCGAGTTCGCGTTGGACCGGCGGTTGGTGAGCCGCGTCTGGCTGGGCGACGGTCCACGGCATTGGACGCCTCGAAAAGTGCTGTACGTCGAGTGCCGTCCCACCGAAAAATCGGCGTCGATGGTGTTCTCGCTCCAGTCGCTCGAAGCCTGCATCTGGCCCTTTACGACGCGGGCCGCACGCGACTTGTACCGGCAAGTGGAAGCTTGGCGAAGCTGTCCAGCAGGCGACGTTCAGCCTGTCGCGGGCGCTGGGCTGACGCCAGTGGAAGGAGAGCCCGATAGTTCGATACCACTGCGGGTGGCGCTGAAGTCCGGCATCATCTACGCCACGATTGGCTTCACCGTCTACGTTTTCATGGGTGTGCGGACGATGACCGAGATGCAGTCCTCCTTTGGCGCGTTTGTGCTGTTCTTGTGGTTGGCCGTCTTTGCATTGCTACCGCGTCTTAAGTGGCTGCCGGGCAAGACACCTCTGGTTCGCAAGTGAACGACCGTCGCAGTCCCATTTTCAAACGAGAGCGCGAATCCGATAGTGAGGCGCCAAGCCCAGTTTGGCTATTTCACTCCCAGCACGGCGAACAGGAAAGCGTCCACATCGGCGCGCTGCGCGATGCTCTCGCTGAGGGCGGTGCCGATGCCGTGTCCGGCGCTGTCGGTGGTTCGCAGGTAAACGGGACGTTTTGATCCGCTGGCCTGAAGGCGGGCCGTCATCTTGCGTGAATTCGACGGTTCCACACGCGGATCGTTGGCGCCGGTTAAAAACAATACGGCCGGGTACTGGGTGCCGTCGACTACGTGATGGTAGGGCGAGTAGGCGTAGAGCGCTTTGAACTGATCGGCTTCCTTGACGGTGCCGAATTCGGTGACGTTGAAGGCGCCGTTCGGCGATAGTTCGACGCGCAGCATGTCGTAGATGCCGACGTGCGCCACCACCGCCGCGTACAGATCGGGATGCTGCGTTAGCGCGGCGCCCATCAGCAGACCGCCGTTGCTGCCGCCCTCGATGGCGAGCCGCTTAGGGTTGGTATAACGCTGGTCAATGAGCCATTGCGCGGACGCCGCGAAATCGTCGAAGACATTCTGCTTTTTCTTCAGCATGCCGGCGCTATGCCAGGCATCGCCGTATTCGCCGCCGCCGCGGATATTTGCGAACACGTAGATCACGCCGTGGTCGAGGAGCGGCCGCAGTCCAACGTCGTAGACCGGCGGCAGGCTGATGCTGTAACCGCCGTAGCCGTAAAGCACGACGGGATTGTTGCCGTCGAGTTTGGTTCCGCGCCGCCGGATGATGTTCAACGGGACGTGCGTGCCATCCTTGGAAACGGCAAACTCGCGAAGCACTTCGGTATCGCTGTAATCCGCGGCGCCGGTCTTGCGGAGCGCCGTCACCTGCAGTTTCCCGCTGGCTGCGTCGAAGTGCGACCAGGCAGGAGGCTGTAGATAGGTCTCGGAACGCACCATCACGTCATCGGAGTCGAGAGGCGCGACTTGCGCAACCGAAGATGACGGCGCGAGTGGGACGAGGCCCTTCGATACGCCATTGCTGTCGAACATACGCACCTGCATGGGACCGCCCACCTGATCCACAACGTACAGACGGTGCGGCGTGGCCACCACCTCCCGCACGGCAAATTTGCTTTCCGGAATGATGGTTTTCGCCATGGCTAAGCGCGGGTCGCTGAGCGGCAGGCGGAGGATCTTGCCCATGGGCGAGCCCTGGCGGGAGACCAGCCAGAGATAGTCATTGCCACCGAAGGTCACGCCGGTAACGGAGTCGGCCAGGCGCGTGACCTGCGTCCACTGGCCGGTGGGGCCGAGCAGGTAATGCGCGAACTCGCCGCCGTCGCCATTGGCCACTTGCGCCAGAAGGTAACGCCCGCCGCTCGACGTGCTCAGCGCGATTTCGGCGATGCGGGGAAAGTCCTTGCCGATTGAATAGGTGTCTGCGGCCACAGGGCTGCCCAGCTTGTGAAACCAGATCTGCTGATAGAAGTCGAGGTCAGCGGCAGGGCGTTCCCCAGCGCGCGGATAGCGAGTGTAGTAGAAGCCTTTGTTGTCGGCGGTCCAGGCGACACTGCCACCGGCGGTGCCGTTATTGACGCGGGGAATCACATCAGCGAGAGGCTGGCCCGTGGAGACATCGTAAACGTGAACGTCGCCGCTTTCGCTGCCACCGTGCGATAGGGAAACAGCCACGAGTTTTCCGTCGTGGGACGGCTCGAAGAAGTCCATCGAGACACCGCCCTTAGCGTCCATCTGATTGGGATCGATGACAACTTTCTCGGTGGCGGGATCGGCGGACGGCGACATCCAGACCAGTAACGGCTGCTCCTTGGGCGGTTGTGACTTGCGGGCAAACAGCATGCCGCGCCGGTAGGCCAGTGCCGAGTATGACGCAGAGGATTTGCTGTACAGTTGCGTGAGTTGCTTCACCAGCGACGCACGCGCTGGTTGGGCGTCGAGAAAGGCGCGCGCGTAGAGGTTCTGTGCGGCGCTCCAGGCTTTCACTTCGGCATCGCCGTCCGTCTCGAGCCAGCGGTAATCGTCCACCACTTTGACGCCGTGATAGACGTCGGTCACGGGTCTCTTCGGCGTGGCCGGTACCTGTCCAACCACCAGTCCGGCGAGCGCGGCGGTGAGAATCGCGGCCCAAGAAGGCGCAAAAAGCATACCGGATTGTACACTGCCGGAATGTCGTCAGGCGGTGGCGCCGCTGGCTAGTTTCTGAAGCCCTAACTCACGAATCTCGTAATTACGAATCCTGTACTTCTGCACCTTCTTGGTGACAGTCATCGGGAATTCGTCGACGAACCGGACATAGCGGGGCACCTTGAAGTAGGCGATCTTGCCTTCGCAGAAGCTCTGAATTTCTCCGGCCGTGCATTCCTCCCCTGGCTTCAGTTGGATCCAGGCGGCGACCGCTTCACCGAGCCTCTCATCCGGTACTCCGACCACGTAGACGTCGGCGACCTTCGGGCAGGTGTGGAGGAAATCCTCCACTTCGCGCGGGTAGATATTCTCCCCGCCGCGAATGATGAGGTCCTTTGCGCGACCGCGAAAGCTGACGTAACCGTCGGGGCGGATGGCGGCGAGATCGCCAGTGTGCAGCCAGCCTTCGGCGTCGACGGCAATCGCGGTTGAGGCCGGATCACCGTCATAGCCGCGCATGACCATGTAGCCGCGAGCGCAGAGTTCGCCCTGCTCGCCCTCAGGCAGGGTTTCCCCGGTCTCCGGGTGAACAATGCGGATTTCGGTGTTGGGCAGAGGCTTGCCGACCGTGGTGACGCGGATTTCGAGCGGCGCGTCGGCTTCAGACATGGTGATGCCGGGCGAGGCCTCGGTCTGTCCATAGACGATGGTCAATTCGGGGATGTGCATGCGCTCCACCACGCTGCGCATGATCTCGATGGGGCATGCGGACCCTGCCATGACACCGGTCCTGAGGCTGGTGAGATCGTACTGGGCGAAGTCCGGATGAGTGAGTTGCGCGATGAACATGGTGGGCACGCCGTAGAGCGCGGTGGCGCGCTCCTGGTGAACAGCTTCGAGTGTTCGGAGCGCGTCGAATTGGGCCGAAGGAAGAATCAGTGCCGCGCCGCTGGTGACGGAAACCATGCTTCCAATCACTGAGCCGAAGCAGTGATAGAGCGGGACTGGCGCACAGATCCTGTCGGCGGGCGTCGCCTTGAGGCCGGCGGCCATCGCGGCGCCATTGTTGACGAGATTGCGATGGGTGAGCATCACGCCCTTTGGCGTGCCTGTGGTGCCGGACGTGTATTGGATATTTGCGACGTCGTCTGGGGCGGCGGCGTCCTCGGGAAAGTCCGCTCCGTTCTCGAGCATTTCATCCCACGAAGGAGTGCCAAGAAACACGACGTGTTCGAGCGGCAGGTGATCGCCATTGCGGGATTCCGCCAGGATCTTGCGGTAGTCCGCCCTGGTGTCGCTTTCATGGAGGAACATCGCCCGGATACGCGAGTTTTTGAGGACGAAGCGCAGTTCGTGCGACCGGTATGCCGGGTTGACGTTCACCAGCGCAAGACCTGCGCGGGCAGCGGCATATTGCAGCAGGATCCACTCGGAGCAGTTGCTGGCCCAGACACCGGCGCGATCGCCGGGGCGCAGTCCAAGACCGGCGAGTCCACGGGCGACGCGGGTCACCTGCTGGTTAAGTTCGCGCCAAGTGAGGCGGACGTTCTGGTGGCGGACGATCAGGGCGTCGTTGTCGGGAAAGCTATGAGCCTGATCGCGCAGAGCGCCGGAGATGGTTTTGTCGAGGAGGGGGATGCGATCCCCATGGTCATAGCTGAGATGCTTCACAGGAGATCTTCAGTTTATCGAGGTTGGGGAGGGATGCCCAATAGCAAGTGTTATATAAGGATAATCCTGTCTGAAACCTTTGGTGCCGACCGCGATGGGGATGTGGTGGAATAGCTGAAATGCAAACCTTGTGACTGGTCAGACTAGTCTGTATAATTGGAGAAGGTCATGCACAAGCCCCTCAATAAAAAGCCAGCCAATGCGAGTGTTGCGAGAACCACCGGGCACGACTGGCAACTCCAGACGGCTAAGGCGAAGTTCAGCGAAGTCTTCCGTCTGGCACGGACGGAAGGACCGCAGCGGATCACTCGTCAGGGCAAGGAAGGTGTCGTGATGATTTCGGACGAGCAGTACGACCGGCTAATGTCAAAGTCGAACCAGCCCAGAAGCCTCGTGCAGTTTTTTCGGGAATCGCCGTTGGTTGGCGCCGGACTCGACCTTGACCGGGACAAGGACGCTGGGCGTGACATTGAGCTATGAGCGGCTTCCTACTCGATACCAATTGCATTTCCGAGCTGGTGCGTCCCGCGCCGGAACCACGTGTTATCGAGTGGATGGAAACGGCGGACGAAGGGCTGCTTTATTTGAGCGTGTTGACGCTGGGCGAAATCCGTAAAGGCATTGCGGGGTTGGGGCAAGGCAAACGGAGGACGCGTCTGGAAACTTGGCTAGAGGTCGATTTGCAAGCCCGGTTCTTTAAGCGGATCATTCCGATTGATCTTGGCATCGCCGATCGATGGGGCCTGCTAGCGGCAGAATCGAAGCGTCAAGGCAGAACGTTGGCGATCATCGACGGCCTGCTGGCGGCAACAGCAATTCACTACAGCCTGACGATCGTTTCGCGCAACACCAGCGATTTCGAGGGAGCCCAGGTACAGGTCTTGAATCCATGGGAGGCCTGACTGGCAAGTCAGACGCTAGCATGTCGCGCTAGAATGCCGGGATGGGCAAGGCGGGATTTATGCGACCCGTGCTATTCGTTCTTTTCGCTGTTGCCGCAGTGGCGCAGGAAGACCACTCCCAACACCAACACGGCGTAGCCGGACTGGGAACCGTGGACTTGCGGACCTCCTGCAACCCCGCGGCACAGGCACTGATTTCGCGCGGCGCCGCGCTCCTTCATTCATTCGGTTATGAAGAGGCTCGCCTCACGTTCGTCGAGGCTTCAAAAGCAGACGCGTCATGTGCGATGACGCACTGGGGAGTGGCGCGGACCTGGTATCACCCGATCTGGGCGCCGCCATCCCCCGACGAACTGAAGCAGGGCGCGGCAGCCATCGAGCGGGCGTCGGCACTGCAGACCAAGACCGCCCGGGAGCGGGACTATGTCCAGAGCCTTGCCGTTTTCTACCAAGACTGGCAGACAGTGGATCACGGGACGCGCGCCAGAAGTTACGAAAAGGCTCTCGCCGGAGTCTGCGAACGAAATCCGAACGACGACGAAGCGGCTATCTTCCACGCTCTCCAACTGGTGGCAATTGGCTACCTGGATCCAACCGACAAGACGTACCAATGGCAGAAAAAAGGCAGCGAGATCCTGAACCGGATGCTGCCGACTCATCAGAATCATCCCGGAGTGGCGCATTACATCATTCACAGCGTCGACTATCCGGCGTTGGCCGAATTGGGACTCAAGGCTGCCCGGGCATACGCAGTCATTGCTCCGGATTCTCCGCACGCCCTGCATATGCCGTCGCACATCTTCACGCGGCTAGGGCTCTGGGATGATTCGATCACGTCGAATCAGGCATCGGCGCGGTCGGCAGTCGCGCAATCGATGCGCCTGCATGGAAAGGCCGGCTCATTCGATCAGCTTCACGCCATCGATTACCTGATTTACGCCTATCTACAGCAGGCGAGGGACACGAGCGCGCAGAAGGTGCTGGCTGAACTGCGAGGGTTAAAGGAGCTGGATGAGAATCAATTTGCGGCTGCCTACGCCCTGGCAGCGTCGCCCGCGCGTTGGGCATTGGAACGGCATGACTGGAAGGCGGCGGCGAATCTCGAAGCACCGGCGTCCTGGTTCCCATGGGAACGTTTTCGAAACGCCGAGGCGCTGGTTCATTATGCGCGGGCGATCGGTGCGGCGCGAACTGGCGATGTGGCTACGGCGCGCCGAGCGCTGGACGAGATGACAGCGATTCGCAAGTCGCTGCCGGCGAGCCGCGACTATGATTGGAGCGGGTCAATCGGCGTCCAGTCAGAAGCAGCGGCGGCGCTGATCACTTGGGCGGACGGTAAGAAGGCGGAGGGGATTCGATTGCTGCGCGTGGCCGCCGACCATGAAGATGCGATCGACAAGCACCCGGTGACGCCCGGCGCCTTGCTCCCCGTGCGCGAGATACTGGCCGACTTACTGCTCGAAGACGGTGCCGGCGCCGACGCGCTTAGGGAGTACGAAGGCGTCCTGAAGATCGCGCCGCGCCGTTTCAATGCGACGGCCGGGGCGGCAAAGGCAGCCGACCGGGTCAACGAGAAGACAAAGGCCCGAGCCTACGCGATGCAGTTGCGGGAACTCACCAGCCAGGCAGAGACGCTGCGGCCGGAACTGGCATGGTCTAAGGCGTACCTGGATGGCAGATAAAGGAACACTGGCGTCCCAAAGTCGAACATAAGTTTTCCCGCGCAGACGCACTATCAACGGCTTAACGCGGCTGACCGGGTGCTATTCAATCGCCATGCGCGCCATATTCGATGATCTGCGTTATGCCATCCGGATGGTGAAGGGGAATACGGGGTTCACAGCGATGGCGGTGGTGGCGCTGGCCCTGGGTATTGGCGCGAACACTGCCATTTTCAGCGTGGTCAACGCGACACTGGTGCGGCCGCTGCCTTATCGGGACCCGGAGCGACTGGTGCTAATCCAGGAGCGCGTCGCCAAGTTCGTCGTGAATTACATTCCGGTATCGGCGCCAGACGTACTTGATTTTGAGAGCCGGAACCGGACGCTTGAGAGAGTGGGTGCATTCCAAAGCCGCGATATGAACGCGTCCGGAGGGAGCGAGCCGCTACGAGTGAAGGCCGCGAGGGTAACGGCGGGCACAATTCCGCTGCTTGGTATTTCTCCTGAACTTGGCCGGACCTTCACACGGGAAGAAGACCGGACGGGGCGGCGGGTGACGGTGCTCAGTCATGGGCTGTGGGAGCGCGTTTTTGGCGGCGACCCACACGCGGTGGGCTCGAGGCTGACTCTGAACGGCCAGGTTTACGACGTAATCGGCGTGATGCCGAAGCAGTTTGTATTTCCACCGCCGGGTTTGCCGTCGGGTGACTGGCCGGCGGAATTGTGGGTCCCGATGTCCTTCACGAAGGACGAACTCGGCAGCATCGCGGACAACTTCAACATGACAGTGATCGGCCGGTTGAAGCCCGGGGTGGCGGTGGCCCAAGCGAGCGCCGACATCAATGCAGTGGCGCACTTCCTATCGGAGAAGTACAAATACGGCGAGACCGGCGCGCAACTTGAGGCGCGGGCTGCATCGGTTCCGGAGCTTATCAACGGTAAATCAAGAGCCTTGCTGCTGCTATTACTGGGCGCAGTTGCATTTGTGCTTTTGATCGCGTGTGTGAATGTGGCAAACCTACTGCTGAGCCGGGCGGCATCGAGGCGAAAGGAGATCGCTATACGAGCCGCGCTTGGAGCCACGCGATGGAGAATTTTTCAACAGCTTTTGAGTGAGAGCATTCTGCTAGCCCTGCTAGGGGGCGGCGCGGGAGTGCTCCTGGCCTGGTGGGGACTCGCTGTTCTAGTGAACTCGATTCCCGACAGTCTTCCGAGGACTCACGCAATCGAGCTGGACGCCACGGTGCTTGTGTTTTCCGCGGTAATCTCGCTGCTCACAGGGATCGTCTTCGGGGTGGTGCCCGCCTTTACGATGGCGCTGGGTAACATGAACGCCGGGATGAACGAAACCGGACGCGGCAGCACAGCGGGTAAGCGGCGAAACCGTTTGAGGAACATCCTTGCAACTTCGGAAATAGCATTGGCGCTCGTGCTATTGGCGGGAGCTGGTCTGCTAATCCGCAGCTTCAGCGCGGTGAAGAGCACCGATCCCGGCTTCCGCCCTGAGCGCGCTGTGAAGATGTTTGTCCCTCTGCCGGAAGTCCAGTATGCGAGTGCGTCGGCCGTTCGGAGCTTCGATCGGGAGCTTCTAGCGAGGATCAGCCGGCTGCCGGGCGTGACCAGAGTGGGTGCGGGAAGCAGTTTACCGCTCGGCGGTTCGGACTGGAATCAGGTGGTGATACCAGAGGGGATGCAGCCGTCAACTGCCTCGAAGGTACCGCTTGCGATCCACACCGCCGTTGCCGGCGACTATTTTGAGGCGCTGGGAATTCCCCTGAAGCGAGGCAGATTGTTGGAGGCCAGCGATCATGCGGGCGCAGCTTATGCAGTGGTGATCAACGAGACGATGGCACACGATTTCTGGCCGCGGGAGAATGCTATCGGAAAGCGGCTGAAGTATGGCGGGTACGATGAGAGCGTCCCGTGGCGGGAAGTGGTGGGAGTGGTGGCGGACAGCAAACTGGAGTCGATGGAGAGCCGTCCACCGTTGCAGTTGTACGAGCCATTCGACCAGACGAGGGAGGAGCATGCTCCCAGCGTGGGTCGTAACCTGAGTTTTGTGGCGCGAACTGCTGGTAACAGCGCGGAGATTTCATCGGATCTACGAGCGGCCGTACGGTCGATTGACCCGTCACTCCCGGTGTCCGAATTGCAGACGATGGAGGAATTGTTGATCCACTCCACTGCGCCCCGGCGTTTTGGTACGGCCGTGATGGTGCTTTTTGCAGGGATCGCTCTGCTGCTCGCGGCCGTGGGCATTTACAGCGTGATGGCGTATTCCGTGGCCATGCGGACGCAGGAAATTGGCATCCGGATGGCGCTGGGGGCTGCGCATAGGGACGTATTGTGGATGGTGATTTCCCAAGCAGTGACGATTTCCGCGTGGGGTATCGCGATCGGACTCGCAGGCGCGCTCGCGCTGACCCGGTTCATGAGCGGAGTCCTCTATGGCGTGGCGCCGTCGGATCCACTGACCTTTCTGGCAGTTTGCGCATTTCTGATCACCGTGGCATTGGCGGCTACGTGCTATCCGGCGATTCGCGCGACCCAGGTTGATCCGATGGTGGCGCTGCGCTGCGACTAGGGGCGGTACGCCGCGCATAAGCGCTAAGCTGACTGAATGCTCCGGCGAATTGCGGTGTTTTGTCTATGGTTTCATCAGTGCCTCCACTTGCTGGGACCCCTAGCGGCAGGCAGCTCGCGCTCAACGTGTGATTCGAATTGTCGAGATAGCCCAGCCGGCCTCTTGGTAATCTCTAAGATCGAGCACGATGCGGAATAATCTGTAATGGGTATTACGAGTTACGAGAAGCCGTTGACGCATGTGTTTAGCGGTAGCGCGTGGACCAGGACATGGGAGAATCCGACATCCGGGGCGGCGTGGTGGATCTGGTCTGGGATGTGAAGAAATGATTCGACGTTTAGAAACGGCTCGGCTCGAGCTTTTGCCCCTAACACTGGATGATGCAGGACCGGTGCAGCAGATATTTCCCCAGTGGGAGGTGGTTCGATTTCTCGCTCACCACGTTCCCTGGCCGTATCCACCTGACGGCGCATTGACTTACTACCGCGACGTGGCGATCCCGGCGATGGAAGCAGGCGAGGAGTGGCACTGGTCAATGCGTTTACGGACGCAACCGCAGCAAGTCATCGGATGTATCTCGTTAATGAAGGGCGAGAACAATCGGGGTTTCTGGCTTGGAGTGCCCTGGCAGCGTCAAGGCCTGGTGACAGAAGCAGCAGAGGCCGTGACTGACTACTGGTTTAATCAGCTTGGGTTTCCGGTGCTGCGCGTGCCAAAGGCAGTAGCAAATACAAGGTCGCGGCGGATTTCGGAAAAGAGCGGAATGAGGGTGATCGGCACGGAGGAACGGGACTACGTGAGCGGCCGATTCCTCACCGAGATCTGGGAGATCACAGCGGACGAGTGGAAGGCCCGGCGTCGATGATCACGCTCGGTGCCGGCTGACATCGTAGGCGACGAGCAGGGCCGCGCCGGTGACCGCCAGCGCTTCAAACACCGCAGTGGTCTCGTTTGAGTCGTTTACGTTCGACAGAGCCCGGGGGATGTGCAGGAGAATGACCCAGCTGAACACCATCAGTGCGCTGAGCAGGGCAGCTAGGCGCGCCGTGACGGGGATCCACATACCGATGCCGCCGGCGATGAGCGCCGCACCGGCGAAGTAGGTCCAGAACATGTGCCCGGGAATCCAGGCCGGCACCAAGTTGGCGACGAACTTCGCCAGTGTGAAATGTTCAACGCCACAGAGTACAAAAAACGCGGCAAGGAAGGCACGCCCGGCGAGTGCCGCCTGACGGGTGGTCCTGTTGCGCTCCATCAAACTGGCAGCGGTAAGGAAGGCGGCGCCGGCTAGCATGTACCCCTTGCCCATGAATGTCAGGAGCCCGGGGTTCATCGAATCCGCTTGCCAGCGCGGAACATGCAGCAGCAGAGTCAACGCGAGGATGAGCCAGCCGAGGGACATGGCGGCCTGACGGTTGTACCTGCGGATGAGAATGGCGCAGCCGCCGGCGATCAGGAGAATCCCCAGGAGGTAGGCCAATAGTTCTTGCGCCGGAATCCAGGCGGGCGGCTGTGGCGCAATGCGGGTGACGAACTTGTCGTAAACGAGATGCTGGAGGCCGAAGGCGATCATCGCAATGGCGACAAAGCTCCGGCCGATCAATGCTTCGTTCTTCATGCCCAGCTAGGGATGGTAGCAGGTTCGCCGGGCCAGGCTAATGCGCCGAGCCGGCCGCCTTGTAAGCGCCAGGGGTCATCCGGAACGAGATCGCGATCCGATTCCATGCATTGATGGCAGCCACCGCCAGTGTCAGGTTGGCGAGTTCGCCTTCATTAAACCTCTTGCGGGCATCCTCAAAAGCAGCGTCGGACACATGGCCATCGGCGAGATCTGTCACCGCTTCTGCCCACGCGAATGCCGCCCGCTCACGAACACTGAATCCGGGTGACTCGCGCCAGCAGGCGACAAGCGATAGTTGTTGCTCGGTAGCACCTGCCTGCCGTGCATCCTTCCAGTGCATGTCCGTACAGAAAGCGCATCCGTTGATTTGCGAGCTGCGCAGGTAAACCAGGTGCAGTAATAATTCTTCAAGCCCGGATTTCGTGACCGCCGCGCTCACATCGAGCATGGCCTTGTAACCCGCCGGCGTAACGTCTTTCCCAGACAGACGCTGCTTCATACGCTAATGATAATCTCAGCGCCGCCAGTTGCGGAGGTGCACTACGCGTACACGAGGCAGCCGCGCGATCGCAGCCTCTCCACCCACCGGGGCAGTTCCGGGAGCCGGTTCCAACGCAGATCGAGTTTCTCCAGGTTTGGCAGGTCCGCCAAGCTCGGCGGAAGTGACGTCAGTTGGTTGGCGCGCAGGTCCGCGAATCGGAGGTTGCGAAGGTCTCCCATCGCTTCCGGCAGCGACACGAGGTGATTGAATCGCAGATTCAGGTTGGTCAACTGAGTCAATTCGCCGAAGCGCTGCGGCAGGGAGCGTAGGAGATTTCCTTGTAGATCCAGATGCCGGAGTGATGCTAAGTCGCCGATGGTCTGCGGGAGAGTCACAAGCTTGTTATTCATGACATGAAGCTCACGTAGTTTGGCCAACCTACCGAGTGACTCGGGCATGCGCGAGAGCGCATTTGAATAGACACGTAGCTCGCGCAATGATTGCAGGTCACCGAGTGACTTGGGAAGACTCGTGAGTTGGTTGTCAGTAACGTTGAGATATTCGAGCTCTTTGCAATTGGTAAGTGTCGAAGGCAGGCCGGAGAGCCGGTTGTTACTGGCGTACAGGAACTTCAGATGCGATAACTGGTCCAGGGTCGTTGGAAGAGAAGTGAGTGCGTTGTGACCCAGATCGAGCATCCGAAGCCTCGCCAGCCGGCCAATGTCTTCCGGGATAACTTCGAAACGATTGGACGCAAGATTGAGAGAACTGAGTTCGGCGAAGTTCCAGACACATTCCGGGAGTTCGGCCAGCCGGTTGTCGTAGAGACTCAGTGCCTTCAGATCCGGAAGACGCCCGATGCCGGCCGTTAGCCTGTCGAGGCCACAGCCATCCAGGTTCACGTCTTCAATCGCGGGCAACTTCGCAGCACGTCCGAGGCGAAGAAGTAGCTGCGGGCCCTTCAGCGCCGCGTCATGCTGATGGTTCAAAGTGTCACCGGATGGTCGGGCCGCCAGAAGGGCTCGCGAGCGGCAATGAACTCTACCGGCACTTCGGAAATGAGTGTCTTCAGCCAGTCCGCGCAGTGTTTCATCCCAGCCTGCTCAGAGACAATGTGGCCGAGAACGATAAAGCCCTTCTTCTTACCGGCGGCAACTGCGTCGCCTGCGTATTCAATCACTTCCCATTCCCGTGCCTCGCCGCCAATCATGACGTCAACGTCGGGACGCGCAAGATTCGCGATGCCGGGTCCCTGGCTGACATATCCCCAACTCGCCAGGACGCGATTCACTGGAAGCCTGGGATCGCCGATGACCCGCACGGCTTGCGCTTTGAGACGCGACTGGATCCCGGCCGCGAACTCCGCCAGAGGGATCCCGGAAAATTTGAACAAGCGCGGATTGCCGGCGTCGGCATTTTTCTCCCATCCAAGTTCGGCTGTCATGCCTGCATTGATACCGTCGGGATGGCGAGCGTGCCAGTGGTCGTGAAAACGGAAGACCGCCATGCCGTGATCCTGGATGAATTTGGCTTTGAACTGGTAGACATCCGTGTTGACGAGACCATCGTTCGAATCCTGATGGTTGTAGAACGTCGGCTCGTGAGTGATCACCATATTCCTGCCGGCAGCGGCGGCACGCTGGAGGACTTCGAGTGTCGCCATCATGGTGGTGGCGATCCCCTTCACTGGTACGTCTGCACTGCCCGCAACGATCTTGTCAACCGTCTCCGACCGCCAGTCGACGCCGACATTCTTACGGATGCGTTCCACGACGTCACCCGCCTTGAGCCGGTTGTCCTGGGAGAATGCGGCGGTTAGGGAAGCGCCCGCGAGCAGAACGGATCGTCGGTTTACATTCATCGCCGCGATCTTAACACCCATTTCGCGGTTAGGCGCATAGCCGGTGGCAAACGGTGCCCACTTCAGGCGGTGGCCGAGTCCGGCGTTCGCAGATGCGAGGTTAATCTGTTCACGGCACTCGGAATGATGCCGCCAGCCTTCGAAGTGCACCGGGACCACGACAGCGTTTGGAAACGGGCGGGCTCCTACCAAGAGCGTGTCACCAGAATTGGTTATGTCTGGTTCACCCTCGGCGGTCAGCACGAAACCTGTTACCGGACCGCTGTCTTTCCCTTCAGGACCGTGACGCGCTGGTGTGCCGGTAATTCGGACACTGTCGATCTCCACGCCTTTCCAAGGTTCCACCCTGATAGCGTTGCCGCCGAGACGCCCAGCGCCGCCGACCGTGGTTACGAGTGTACGTGCCTTGGAAAGCGCTTGCCGGCCCAAGTGGTCGAGGTTATCGGAAGTGATGGTCGTGGCTGAGCAGGACGACGTCGAAGTCCATTGATTCCAGCGGCGTGGCCGGACCATCGAGCTTATGGAGGGTTACCGGTCCGGTGACATAATCGTCGCCGGGCGGATCGAACGTGGGGTCGGTGAGGAGGCGGGAGCCCGCACACTCGATCAGAGCCGTGGCTCCTCCGATGGAAGTTATCCTCATGCAGGGTCTAATGTTTCACACCGTTCCCCAGATTCGAGCCGCCGGTTACCAGCCGTCATTCACCGATTTTGCTGAACATCCGGGGCGATTCAGGCGTAGGTTCATATCGGTATGACACCCAGCGACAACATCTCAATTTCACAGGTCGCGGAGCTCCTTGCTCATCACGGCTACGACGTGGCCGAGTTGGCACAGGGATTGCTTCGCGTCAGCGACGTGCACAGCGGCGTCAGCTTTCAAGCTGCGCTCGAGGGCGACGTCCTGTTCATGACAGTCAATCTGATGACGGTGGCCGCTTCCGGGCTGAACAGCGGGCTTCTCCGCCGGATGCTTGCGGGAGACAACGGCATCACGACCTCCAGCTTCCGGCTGATCGACTCGACGGACGGCAAAACCATCGTCACGCTGAACAACTTTTGCAAGCTCCAGGACATGGGGCCGGAGGATCATGATGACATCCTCAGCCTCGCCTCGTATTTGATGGTGGACGTCATCGCCGCGCGGGATCTCCTCGAACCCGCCGCCGCTGCCTGACCGTTCGAGGACTACGAGAGTAAAAGGAGCTACCACCATGGGATTCTTTTCAGATCTTTTCAGCCGCAGCGGTCGCGTCGCGCGGGGGCAAGTGAACCAAAAGATGGAGAACATCGAAGACGCTACCTTCGAAACGACCGTGAAGCAGACCGTCCGCGACATGCGTTCGGAGCTCGCAAAGACCATAAGCGCGTCAGCCGAAGCGATGGCGAACCACAACCGGCTCGAGGCGGAGTATGCGAAGTACGGTCAGCAGTCGCAGGATTGGTTTACCCGTGCCAACCAGGCGCTGGACGCCGGCAACGAGGAGTTGGCCAAGAAGGCGTTGGGGAAAAAGCAGGAATCGGATCAACAGTTGGCTTCGATGAAGACGGGCGTGGACGCTGCGCGCGGCGCCAGCGAGTCGTTGAAGCAGCATGTATCCGACCTGAAGAGGCGGATCGACGAAGCGGAGCGGACAGCGACTACGCTGGTCGCACGCCGAAATGCCGCCCTGGCTCAACGCAAGGTCGCCGAGGCCCTGTCAGGGGCCGCCGAGGCCGACAATGCGTTCTCAGCGCTCAAGAACTTTGAGGAGTCGGTGGCGCGCGAAGAATCCAAAGCGAAGGCATTCGATCAACTGGCGGCAGTGCAGGGCAAGGACGAGATTCTCGAGGCTGAGTTTGCCGACCTGGCCGGCGGCACGGTGGATCAGGAACTCGCAGCGCTCAAAGCGGCACGAAATCAGCAGGCGCTTCCCGCCGCGCCCGCTAAGCAACTGGCGGCCCCGACGGCCTGACAGGAACCCCGATGATCACCGCTATCCTATTGACGTTGTTAGGTACGGCGCTGGTCGCGGTTCTGCTGGCGATGGTTCGATCTCCATCCGGGATCGCCCTCAGCGTACCGGCAGCACCGCCGGTGCCACAGCCCGCGGTGCGTCCGGCCGATCCTATGGAGCTTGACGCTTGGGACGCGAAGCCTGGGGATATTGTCTCGATTGAGGGCGCGGCAGCCGACTTCTCGGATCTCGACTTCCCCGTTCAGCGACGCGGCGCTTACGAGGCGAACAACCATCGCTGGCTGGAGTTGGGAGGCGATTACCGGGGACGGCAGGTACGGCTCGAGGTGTACCGCTATCCGCAAGCCCAGATCCTCGGGTTGTTGGACGACCGCAACATCACACTGCTGGAATTGGGTGTGACGGAAGACCAAATGGCGGATTTTGACGCTCGCCAGGATCCGTCAGTGACGGTTTCCTACGACAGTAAGACTTGGCATTACGAGTCGAGCCGGGAAATCGGTTATTGCGAGAACGAACATGGAACGCCCGAGGGTTTGTACCGCTGGGTGTTCATTGAGCAGAACGGCTCGCGCCGTCTGTTCGTGGAAAAACGGGAGGGAGAGCCCTTTGGTGTCCGCCTCGCCCGCCTGCTAGACTCGCGCGACATCAGTATTTACCGCGCCTAACTATATGAATCGAGCTGGACTTGGAGTAATCGCTGCATTGCTTGCTGGCACGATGGGGCTAATTGCCACAGCCGGTCTGGATGATCTTCCGCGTAATTTGCGGTCGACAGTGGCGGTTGCTCCAGCCTCCTTATCTGGGGACCGGGCGGCTTTCGAGAAGAACCGACAAGCTGTGGAGCGAGCTCTACAGTCCGACCCCGATTTATTTCAAAACGAAGCCAAATCGCTGAGGGACCGCCTAGAGCAGGACCGGATTCGCCTGGACAACGCCGCGGCGGCGTTAACAGTGGCGCAACAGTCGGCTAAGCCGAACCGCCGTTCCGATGCAGAGAAGGTAGAGCGAGCGCTGCGTGAATTCGATACCTTACGGCATGAACCGGTGGCTGATTCGGATTCTGTGAAGACTCGTGTCGAGAAGGCCATCTATAACAAACAACATCCCTTCGACCAGGAAGCCGCGATCGCGCCGGTGCGTAAAGCGATGGTCGATTGGCCGGAGAAGAAATCCGATCTCAACGCCAGGCTTGACGCTGTCAACGATCCTGAGTCGGCGGCGAACCTCGACGCGCTGGCGGCCCAACTTTACATCAGCTGGGACAAACTGCTGCTTAGCGTTGATCGCGACCGTGAGAAGATCCGCCTCGTCGAAACTGTAAACGGCACAACAACGAATGTCGAGCGCACAGAATCTCGCTCGTTTGGAGTTGGGCGGGAATCTGAGGGACTGGTAATTGAGCACAAGCCTGCGGGTAAATACGACTCGGAGTCGGAGCGCATTCCGCAGCCGGCAGGATATGCCTACATCGCGCCTCCTGGACAGTCAAACCATTACGGACATTGGGCGGACGGCGTGTGGCACTGGCTTCCGGCGTACTTCCTGATGAGCCAGATGCTACATGCGTCCCGGACGGCTCCGCAGGTGTCAACGCGCGACTATCACTCGTGGTATGAGCACTCTCCGCGGACGGTTCCGCCCCCCGTAATGAGGGGACAGGCTCCCCGCATGCCAGAAGCGCCTCGGGCGTGGCGGTCACCAGGGAGTCAGCAGTCATCGAGCGGATGGTGGAAGGAAAGACCGAAACCTTCATGGGGAGAAAGGTCTTTTGATTCTTCTAAGTATAAGAGCAGAGGCAGTTTTGGAGGGTCGAAGTATCAGTCCCGCGGCACATTTCGATCATTTCCACGCGGTCGCCGGTAGCGGAGCACGGCATTTTCCAAATGAGGGTACTCACGAATTTACGTACTAGAACTAAGTACGACAATTGTCATAGCTGCTGGTTTTTGCACAGGTAAAATCACAGCCCAAATCCGCCAATTGAGACGGGTTACGAGAAGCGTCCACAAGCGGCCTTTATATAGGCCACATACCCAGTGGACACTACGGCAAACACCTTAATCGTCCACTAAGCCGCTAACCTTTATACACAGTTCTCTGTAAGGGCAACCTAGTCACAGCATAGGGCTTTTTGCGGATATCAACTTTTCCACAGGCCCTACTAATACGGTTACTCTATATGAGGGTATTAGATATTAGAACTACTAGAGAAGAGGACCAGGGGGGTTTAGGGGATTGTCTATACCCTCTTCGACGCCGCTTCTTTTCTGTTTGGCCGTAGATGAAAGTTGAAGTAAGATATTGCGACCGGACTTCCTCCCCGCTGAGATCTGCTCATCGTCCAGAGCACGTTTTTCACCACCCGAAAAGGATCTCAATGACCCAGTCGCAATCCTCCAACATTCCAGTGGCGGGTGGCTATAGCCGCCGTCACTTTGCGAGAATCACCAGTCTGCTGACCGCCGGTGCTGCACTTCCCTTCTATAACGAGGCTGCATTGGCCCAGGAGGCGGTGGCACGGATGCGTGGCGGTCGCGGAGAGATGCCGGCAGACGCCGTCCGCATCAGCAGTAATGAAAACCCCCTCGGTCCCTGCAAGGAGGCTCTGGAGGCGATTAACAAGGTAGCGCCATTTGGAGGTCGATACCAGCCGCACAATGAACAGGGTGCGTTTGTAAAGACGGTGAGCGAGGTGGAGGGACTGAAACCCGCCTATATCGCTCCTTACGCGGGATCGAGTGATCCGCTGCATCGCGCTGTTTGCGCGTTTACCTCGCCGACCCGGAGCCTGGTGATGGGCGATCCGGGTTATGAGGCTGGGTCACGCTCGGCGGAGTTTGTGGGAGCGAAAGTAAACCGCGTCCCGCTGCGGAAGGATTATTCACACGACGTCAAGGCGATGATCAAGGCGGATCCGAACGCCGGCGTCTTTTACGTTTGCAATCCCAATAATCCGACTGGAACGATGACGGCGCGGGAAGATGTGGAATACATTCTCGCCAACAAGCCTGCGGGTTCAATCCTGCTCCTGGACGAAGCTTACGTTCATTTCTCGAACGCAATGCCGATGCAGGACTTGGTTGCCGCGGATAAGGACGTGATCATTCTTCGCACCTTCTCAAAGGCGTACGGCATGGCGGGCATCCGGGCTGGAATCGCGCTGGGAAGGCCTGATCTATTGGATAAGTTGAGGCCGTACGGCGCCGGGATGCTGCCAATTACCGGACTAGCGGCGGCCACGGCAAGTATGCAGGTGAAGACACTGGTGGCCGAGCGCCGCAAGATCAACGCCGACATCCGGGAGAATGTATTCAATTTCCTCGAGCAGAAGAAATACACGTATGTGCCCAGCGTGAGCAACAAGTTCATGTTGGAAGTTCACAAGCCAGGTATGGAGATCGTACAGGCGCTCGCGAAAGAGAAGATCTACATCGGCCGAGTCTGGCCGGCGTGGCCGACGCATGTACGCGTTTCAATCGGTACACAGGACGAGATGAACAAGTTCAAGGCAGCGCTTGAGAAGGTGATGGCCTAGCTTTCAACGTGCCCTCTGTTCTAAAACAGAGGGATGCGCTTCGCCCTTGCCTCCGTTCTCGCCATCAGCAGCCTGTTCGCTCAAGACTGGGCGCGAACGGCTGTCGACAAATCGCCGCGCCACCGCGAATGGGTGACCATCAAGCACGATGGCCGCTCGGTGGAGACGTTTGTCGCCTACCCGGAGCGTACGGACAAGGCGCCGGTGGTGGTGGTGATTCATGAGATCTTTGGGCACTCCGACTGGGTGGAGCAGGTGACCGATGAATTCGCAGCGGCGGGATACATCGCGATCTCGCCTGATTTGTTAAGCGGGTCGGCACCGAATGGCGGGCGCACGCCCGACTTTGCCAAGGGCGGCGTAGGACCGGCGATCTCCAAGCTTGCGCCGGAGCAGATTACGGCGGATCTCAATGCAGTGGCCGATTATGCTTTGAAGCTGCCGGCCGCACTGAAGAAGTTGTATGCCGCCGGTTTCTGTTGGGGAGGCTCGCAGACCTTCCGTTTTGCCACGAACCGCCCGGACCTGATTGGTGCAATGGTTTTCTATGGCGGTCCGCCGTCGAAAGACGACATGGCAAAGATCAAGGCTTCGGTCTACGGCTTTTACGGTGGCAACGACGCGCGCGTTAACGCGACGATCCCTGACGCGACGGCCAACATGCAGGCGGCAGGCAAGAAGTACGAACCCGTGACCTACGAAGGCGCAGGCCACGGATTCATGCGCGCCGGTGAGGCGCCGGATGCGAATGAGGCGAACACCAAGGCCCGTAAAGAGGCGTGGGAGCGCATCAAACAGATTGTGAAGTAGGCAGGTTTAGCGGGTCGTCAATTCGAACTCACCTGTCTTCTCGAGCCCTTTGAAGAACTCGGTGACCTTGGCGACAGGCACGGGTCCGTACTCCGCGCTCACGGCGTTTCGGATATCAAGCAAGCTGTGTTTACCGTCGGCGAGATAGCGCATTTCCATGGTGTTGTACTGGGTGCGCGAGGCCTCGGCGCGGTCGCCGCCCTGCTGCCGTCCTGCACCGCCTCCGCCGAATCCCGTGGGTGTAGGCTTCTTGCGGACCGGCACGAGCTTAGCAGCAGCCATTTCGTCGTCGTCCATTTTGTCGACGGACTGTAGTTCCGCGCCGCGCCCCAAAGCGCTGGCGTAGCTCTTGAAGCGGGTGGTGTCGGCGGCGATACCAGACTCGACAAACAGGCGCGCGAGATCGTCGACGCGCTTGGCGGCAGGCGGATCCTCAGCAAGCACGGCAGCCGAGCGGATGGCCGCTCCCTCGCGCTCATAGCCCTGGCGGATGATGTTCATCGCTTCCTTCAACGACTCCTTCTCGGCGACCATCGCCATGGCCAGCCGGAGTTGCTCGCCGGCGCGGGAGGCGCCGTTGCCGAGTGACAGTTCAGCCACACGTAGGGCGGAGTCGCCCTGGGCATTCCCCACGACGGCGAGGCTCGAGAGAGCGATGAAGACGGCGCGCTTCAATTGCGTGGGGTCGGCATTGGAGGGGCGGTCCTCACTGGTGTGATAGGCGGGCGATGTCGGGCCAGTTATTGAAGAGCACGGCGGGCACGCCCATTTGAAGAAAAACGGCATGGTCCGACGATCCGTAATGTTTCTCGACACTGTAGTAGAACTGGTCGCGAGTGCCTTGCGGGTCGAGGATAGGGAAGCGATAGGAGTAAGCGACTGCACGATTCTGCACCTTCTCGCGATTGGTATCGCCGACGTACTCAAAGAAGTTCTGCGTCACCTCATTAATGGTGCAGGTGGGGACCTGCATTTCGGCGTCGTACTCGGTAGCTTTCACCAGGGCGCGCACTTTCAGCGTCTCGTGCTTCTCCAGGCGTTCCACCAGTTCAGTTCCGAGGCGGTGGGAGAGGATGATTCCGAAAGTAGTTTTTTGGCCGTCGCCGGCGCCAGGGCCGCGCCCACCGAGATTGCTCGAGGCGATCTGATCGGGCCGGTCAATCGGCTTGCCGGTAGAGTTGGCGAAGGAGACGACACCGGCGGCGCCGAACTCGCGCACAGCCAGATTGTGGACGGGTCCGACAGAGCCGCTAGCCAGTACGATCTTCCCGGCGACGTTCTTGTCGACATAGTCACGCTTGTCTTCGCCGCGCCCAACGTAGACGAGTTCTGACGTGATGTCGGCGGACTTGCTGCCGGGCGCGAGCGACGCGGCAACATCGCGGTAGCTCATGATAAGGCGCTTTGACGAGGGACCGAGCAGCCAGAGTTCGCCAAGCTCGCCGTCCCAGGTTTTCTGTGGAATCTTGAAGCGCTCGATGTGAACGTCGTCGAGACCGTACTGCTTGAGGATGCGTTCGACGTAGGCGGCTTCGCGATAGGTGGTGCGGTATTCCTCTGCGAGACGGTCGTGCTCATAGCCGGCCAGCTCCAGGATGTGCTGATAGGCGAGCGAGCCGCTCACTTCGTTGACGATCGACTCAATTACAGACTGTGGAAGCAGTGTGCGCGGATTCGGTTCGTCCTGACCCAGGAGGCCGAACGCAGCTATGAATCCGATGCAGCAAAGGTGGGTGGGGAATGTTGCCCTTCATGCATTGTAGAAGGCGCGCTTCTATTGGCGCATCGATTTTACACATGCTTGATAAGAGGCGACCATGTTCGCGGTCATGATGCGGAGATCGCGCGTGGCAACGACATAATCGCGGGCGCGTTGAGCCATGGCCGCCGATTGTTCGGGACGCGCGAGCAAGTGAACGACATGGGCGGCAAACGTTGCCGGATCGTCGGCGAGCGCGCAGATGTCGCCGTCCTTATCCGCCAGCCCTTCCGCCCCGAGCCGGGTGGAGACCACGGGGATTCCGGCGGCGAAAGCTTCAAGCAATTTCACGCGCACGCCTGACCCGCTGAGGATCGGGCAAATGAAGACGCTGTACTGAGCCAGTGACTGAAGGATGTCCTCCACGAAGCCGATCAGTTCGATATTGCCGGCGGATTTGGGGAAGGAATGCCGCGGAGGCGGGTCGGACCCGATGATGACCAGGCGGGCGTCAGGATTGGCCTGTGACACCAGCGGCATCACATTCTGGATAAACCAGCTCAGTGCCTCTTGGTTGGGCAGATGGCGGAAGCTGCCGAGAAACAGGATGGTGTTGGGTTCACGGCGATCGGTATGAAACGGATAGTGTGAAGTGTCGATGCCGGCTCGGAAGGCATCGTCTATCCGGCCGGCGAGTTCAGGAAGATAGGATTCGAGAACCTGGCGATTGTCGGCGCTGCAGACTTGAACACGGTTGGCATGTGGCAGTTGCTGAAGCTCAAAACGGAGAGCGCGAAGATATTCATATCGAGCCTGTATGCGGCCAAGCAGGCTACGTGTGAAAGGCAATCCGCGGGCGATGGACTGAAAGTAAACGTCGTGTTCAAAGACCACGCTGGGGATCTGATGAAAGCTGCCGGCATACTGGGCCATCACGGTGTACTCGAGTTGGAGTACGTCGATTTCCTTAAGAAGAATCTGGCGGTGGATGAGCCAGGCGAGGTTGGCATTGCGGAATTCGCGGACGGCGTGCGGCTCGATGGAGCCGAACGATTTCTCTTTCCCCTCGAGGCGCACGATGAACTCGACGCTGGCGCAGATTTCTTTCAGGTGCTGGTGCGGCTCCAGTTCATGGGGCCAGTCGAGCAGGATGATGAGGTGCAGTTCGGTAAGTTTGGCGAGTTCGAGGATGGTTTGATACATGAACACGCCACCGCCATGGACGGGCGGGTAGACCGGGTAGGGCGAGACGAACAGGACCTTCAGTTTCGTCGGGACTGCGAGACGTTCAAAGCGATCGCGGTAGTAACCGCCTGACTGTCGATTGAAGGCTTCTGTGTCGGTGACCGCGGCGAGAGAGCGGGCGTGGAGTCGGGAGGCTAGCGTCCCCGGCAACTGGCGGAAAGCGCGCCACAGTCCGGCTGCGTTGGCTCGTCCCGGAGCGTCGCCGCCAATGGCTGCGAGAACGCAATCCATGAACGTTATGGCGAAATGCTGGCGCAGTTTGCTCCATTCATGGATATTCTTCCAGCAAAACAGAACAAAATTTTTCTTGAGTACGCCCTGGATGTAGTCGTTGGAGAATGTCTTGCCGATGGTGCCGCGATGCTCGTGAAAAACGATGCTTTTGGCCTGATACAGTACTTTCCAGCCGCGCTTCCAGGCGAGGTAGCCGAGATCCGTGTCTTCGAGATAGAACGGAGCGAGGATCTCGTCGAAGCCTCCCAGCTCGAGGAACTTGTTCCGGTGGAAGGCGCAAGAGCCCCCGCCGCCATAAAAGCAAGGATAAAGACCAGTAATTTCGTTGTCGATGCGGTGGCGGACACGAAGGGCGCCATGGTCCCACCAGCCTTGGGTGAGACCGGTCTCTTCACGGAGGCGATTCGGATCGCTGAAGAAGATCTGACAGGAAACGGCGAAGACGCGCGGGTCACTGAAGCCGTCGAGCAGAGGCTGGAGGAAAGAGGCGTCGACGCGCATGTCGCTGTTCAGAAGGACGACGATGTCGTTGGCGGCGGCGCGGAAGCCTGCGTTGGATCCCCCGCCGAACCCGAGATTTTTTGGTAGGGCGAGCAGCTTTACCTGTGAGAAGGCCTGGCGCACGAAGTCGGCGCTGCCGTCGGTGGAGCCATTGTCGACGACGATGATCTCGTTGGCGGGATTGCCGGCGAGGGCTGCGATGACTGAAGGAAGATATTTGGCGAGAAGATCCTTGCCGTTCCAGTTGGGGATGACCACGCTGGCGGATTGGTTAGCGGCGGGACGGTCAGGCGGTTGGCGTTTGCGTCCACGAATGAAAGCGACGAGGTCCGTCAAGGCGATGGCGAGCGCTGTGATGAGAATGAGGAACGGGGCGAGAAGTAGGAGAGGCAGCGCCCGAAGGAATCGCGTCGCGTTCGCCATCTACAGTTGCGGCCCGACTCCCAGACGGCGTCCCACGGCGATCCAGCGGGAAGAGCGAACGTGATTGAATTGAGCCTCGAGTTGGTCGAGCCGGTGCTTGAGTTCGAGAGCCCAGGCGGAACGCTCCTCGGCGGTGCGCTCGGCCGCTTCAAGCCGGCTGAGGGTGTCGCGGTGTTTCCCGCGCTCCTCGTCGATTTCCGCAGTGAGCCGCTTTTCAGTGTCGAGCGCCCATTGTGTCTTGGACTGGATGTCGTGATCCAGTTCGGCGAGTTTGTCTTCGTACTTCTGGGAGAGTTCAACGCCGGCGCGCTGCTCGGCGGCGAATTGATCCTGAAGGTCGACGATCCGTGCCTGGGCGGCGGCCAGTTGAAGTTCGAGTTGCTGGGCCCACCGATTATGCTCTTCGAGGTGATTCTGAGTTTCTTTCAGCCGGGCGTGAAGGGCGTCGCGCTCTCCGCGTGCTTCGATGAGCCAGTCCTTATTCAGGTTCAGTTCGTAGTCAAGCTTGGCGATATGCTGCTCGCGCTCCTTGAGGATGTTGGCGGCGCGGGGCACAAAAACGAAGTTGCGAAGGTCAGGGAGAGAACTCGGCGAGCAGATGGCGAGGAAGAAATTCGCCTCCTCGGCTGGACCGGCCGAGGCATCAAGACGGGCATCGACGTCGCGTCCTGCACGGGGGGGATAAAACGCCATGCACTCGGTGCGGTTCTGGAGAAGAATGTCCACGGACTGGAATTGTTGTTGCAGCGCGGCTTTGAATTCGTCGAGCTCGAATTCGTGCTCGTGAAAGGGATTGGGACCGACCTTGTTCCGACTCTCGGCGTAGTAGAGGCGGTTGGGCGTCGAGACAATGAAGAGGCCGTCGGGACGCAGAACGCGGCGGGCTTCGCGAATCAGGTCAGGCCAATTCTCCAGGTGCTCGATGACTTCGAAGCACACGACGGCGTCGAATGAGGCGTCGGCGTACGGCAGAGCGGTGCACGAGGCCGTGTCGAATTGAAGATTCGGCAGTTGATAATGCTCGCGGGCGTAGTGGACGGCGTCACTCGCGACATCGATGCCGGTGACGCTCCTGGCGCGGCAGGCGAGCTCGGCGCTTCCATAGCCGGTGCCGCAGCCCATGTCCAGGACGCTGGCATCGACGGTGAGTCGGGCAGCAAGTGCGTAGCGCGAAACATGCTCGTTCCAGAGATCGACGTTTACTTCACCGGGAACGACACGCTCGCCCGTGAACTCATTCACCGGCCACCACCGTTGGTTGCGGAGAGCCGAGGCGTTGATTGACGGAGACACGGCAGCGGAGATTCATGTACCCGTAGACCGGCAGTTCAGATGCTTCCATGTGCAAGGCGAGGGCGTTGTCGATCCAGTCGCAGATGGAGTATTGGTCGAGGGTACCGTCGGCGATGGCGGGCGAGAAGGAGAACGTCGTCGGGTAGAACTCGGGGATGTCGAGGTGGAAGTCGACGGTATAGATATCGCCGGCTGACATGGGTCCGAGCTGATAGCCTTCGCGGAGGGTGTTTGTACCGGCAAAGTCGACTCCGAGGTGGTTGCGCATCATGAAGCCGACGATGGGAGTGTGGAGGTCAGCTTTGGCGCGGACGGAGATACGTACTACGGCTGTCGATTTTGGCTCGAGCCGGACAGCGCGAACGAGCGCTTCGTCGAGGATTTCGATGCCCAAAACCTCGCCACGGCCGTCCCCGAAGCGGTGGTCAATATTGGAAATTCGCTGCGTGATTTCAGGCGCTTCAAAGTGCTCTGCCGAGATCGACGAGGAGGGGCTATGTTGTAGATAAGCCGAATCCTTCTGCGTCATAGCAGCCAAGTATTTCGTGACTACGCGGTCTGTCTCACCCAGCTCGATCATCGAGCCGTGATCTAGCCACAAGGCACGGTCGCCAAGCGCTTTTACGTCACCTGTAGCATGTGAGACCAGGAGGATGGTAATTCCGCGTGCCCTGAGCTCGTGAACTTTGCGCATACAACGTTGCCGGAAGTAGATGTCGCCGACGGCGAGGGCTTCGTCCACAAGGAGAATTTCGGGGTCCACGTGAATGGCGACGGAGAAGGCGAGGCGGACGAGCATCCCGCTCGAATAGGTCTTTACCGGCTGGTTGATGAAATCCCCGATTTCGGCGAATTCGGTGATCTCACGATACTTGCGGTCCATTTGGGCGGCGGAGAAGCCGACGATGGCGCCGTTGAGGTAAACGTTCTCGCGTCCGGAGAATTCCGGATTGAAGCCGGCGCCGAGTTCCAGCAGAGCTGAGACACGGCCACCAATCTTGATTTCGCCGGAGGATGGTTGGAGGATGCCGGCCACCAGTTGGAGGAGGGTACTCTTGCCCGATCCGTTTTCTCCAACAATACAGAAGGTCTCGCCACGACGCACTTCGAACGAGACATCACGTAGAGCCCAAAAGTCTTTGTGGAAAGATTTGCGGTTGAAGGTGAGGAGTTCTTTGAGGCGGTCGCCGGCGGACGAATAAATCGAGTAGCTCTTGGAGACGTGGCGGAACTCGATTGCAGGCACTAAATCGAATCTACGGGAGGGGTAGGGGCAGTGTCAATGACGGTAAATTGTATGGGCGGCCGCCGAGACCTGCTCGCCTCCGCTCGTTAAGTCGCGGTTAGGCTCCGCGGGGCCGTAGTTCTTTGTAGGCTATTTATTGCCCAAGAACAAGGCAGACGCGAGATCAGGATAACGGTAGCCGCCCAAGATCGTGGAAAGTCTCGATTTGAACTTCCTCCTATTCGGCTTCGGTATCGAGCGACCCGCCTTTGGGCCTGACTCCAGCTCAAAAATAGACCTCTTTTCGCGGCTTGTCAATAGACAATCGGACATGTAACTCGGGTTCCCCTGCTTGACATGGGTGGCCACGGCTGAATACGCTGGAATTACCCCCGCGTGCCGGGGTAGCTCAGGTGGTTAGAGCGGCGGTCTCATAATCCGCAGGTCGTAGGTTCGAGTCCTACTCCCGGCACCATACCATAGTCGATCTGGTTTAGGCAGATTCGCCGACAATGAGAGCGTAAAGGCGATTCAGGTCGTCCTGCGAATAATACTCAATTTCAATCTTTCCACGCTGATCGTTCTGCTCGACAATCCTTACCTTAGTTCCGAGCTTCGCCTGTAGTTCCTCTGCCGCCGCCCGGACGTTGGGATCCTGCTTGGGAGCGGTGCCCGAGGCTGTGGTGCTTTGCCGGGGCTCGGTAAGAGTGCGGACGAGTGCCTCAACTTGCCGGGTGGAGAGACCTTGAGCACATGCCTTCTCGGCTACCTGGAGCTGGGTGGCGGCGTCGGGGAGCGATAGAATGGCGCGCGCCTGGCCCATTGGCAGCCGGTTCTCGGCCACCAGGCGCTGCACTTCGGCGGGCAGACGCAGCAGGCGGATGGTGTTCGCGATGGAGGATCTGTCCTTACCGGTGCGGCGGCCAATCTCTTCGTGGGTCAGACCCAGTTCGCGAGCGAGACGATCGAAGGCATGCGCCGCTTCAATCGCGTTCAAGTCCTCGCGCTGGATGTTCTCAATGAGAGCTACTTCGAGTACGCGGTCGTCGGCGAGTTCCTGGACGACGACCGGCACCTCGGTGAGTCCGGCTAATCGGGAGGCACGCCACCGGCGTTCACCTGCGACAAGTTCATAGGCATTCCCTTCCCTGCGGACGATGAGAGGTTGGATGACGCCATTGGCGCGGATAGACTGGGCGAGTTCTTCCAAGCGGTCCTGCGCGAACACTGTGCGAGGTTGAAGTGGGTTGGGTTCGATGAGGTCGATTGGGAGATGGGTAGGGGGTACTGGTTCCCGAGGCGCTTCGCGCTCCGGCACCGGGGCGATGGGGGTGGCTGCCGGCGTTGGGCGCGCGGGGAGCAGCGCGGAGAGTCCTTTACCGAGCGCTTTGCGCGATTTGTCGGGCACGTTGTTCATTCGCCATGATCTCCTTCGCCAATTTGATATAGCTCTCAGCGCCTTTTGAGCGGACGTCGTACAGCAAGATGGGCTTGCCGTAGCTGGGCGCCTCAGCGAGGCGAATGCTTCTGGGGATAACGGTGGTAAAGACCTCGCTGCCGAAGAATTCGCGAAGGTCGTCTGCCACTTGTTTGGTGAGATTTGTGCGGTCGTCGAACATTGTGAGCAGAACGCCCTCGATTTTGATTGGGTGTTCGAAGCTGGCGCGGACGCGATCGACGGTATCGAGAAGTTGTGAAATGCCTTCTAAGGCGAAAAACTCGCACTGAATCGGTATTAAAACCGAGTCTGCGGCTACGAGCGCATTGAGTGTAAGAAGGTCCAATGCGGGCGGGCAGTCGATCAATACGTAGTCGTAGGAGTCGCGAATTTCGTTGAGGCGATCGCGCAGCCGGTACTCGCGACGGTCAGCTTCAACTAATTCGAGGTTCGCGGCAACGAGGTTCTTATCGGCCGGTATCAAAGACAGCCCGTCGCACTCAGTCTTTACTGATGTCTCGGCTAGATGAGCCTCTCCGAGGAGAGCATTGTAGAGAGTAGGGCGTTCGCCGCCCTTTGCGATGCCCAAGCCGGTAGTTGTATTGCCTTGAGGGTCAGAGTCGACGAGAAGCACTTGGCAGTCATTGGCTGCGAGGGATGCCGCCAAATTAATTGCAGTTGTGGTCTTGCCAACGCCGCCCTTTTGGTTGGCGATTGCGATTATTTTTGCCACTTTGTTGGATATTATCACGTCAGCGAGTGGGACGGGGCGTTCCACGTGAAACATTAGCCTAAGGCCGCTAAGTCGTCGTTCCACGTGGAACAACATAAGTCTAAGCACGAGTTGAGCGGGGTATCCAATTCCGAAACTAGGACAGTTATCTGGTTAGGTTCAGATAAACATCAAGTACGGCGATTGCGGCGGGAGTTACGCCGGGAATCTGCTGGGCTTGCCCTAGAGTCTCCGGGCGGACGCGCGAAAGGCGCTGGCGCACTTCGGTTGAGAGGCCCGGAATGAGCTCGAATTCAAGATCCGCCGGAATGCGCCTCTCATCAGCACTTTTAAGGTGTTCAACTTGGCGGTTCTGCTGCGCGATGTAACCGGCATACTTCAACTCGGTTTCAACCGTAGTCATGACACCGCAGACCGGCGATTCTCCCAATAACTCGGTCAACCACGGCTCGAGCTTGGAAATGCGAGCCTCGGGACGCCGCAGCCATACTGAAAGCAGCGGTCGGTCGGTCGACTCGACGCCATGAGTTGAGTCTGCCCGACGGCTCTCTAGAGCGCTGAGGATCTGCTGTTTCTGGCGCTCCTTGCGCTGATACAACGACCAGCGCTCATTTGTTACTAAGCCTGCCTTGCGCCCGACTGGCGTGAGCCGCTCATCGGCGTTGTCGATTCTCAATCTCAAGCGGAACTCGGCGCGCGAGGTAAACATGCGATACGGCTCGTCGGCGCCCTTGCTGATGAGGTCGTCGATCATGATCCCGATGTAACTGTCAGTTCGACTCATCAGGACCGGCTCGCAGCCGCCTACAGAAGCCGCCGCATTTAAGCCGGCAATGAGGCCCTGGGCTGCGGCCTCCTCGTAGCCGGATGTGCCGTTGATCTGTCCAGCCAGAAAGAGCCCAGGAATCGACTTCACTTCCAGGCCATGATTGAGTTCGCGAGGGTCGACGGCATCGTATTCGATGGCGTATCCCGGACGGATCATCTCAGCTGCTTCAAGACCTGGGATGGATGCCAGCATCGCTTCCTGAACGTCAACCGGCATGCTCGTCGACATCCCGTTTACGTAGACTTCATAGGTGTCCAAGCCCTCCGGCTCGAGGAAGATTTGGTGGCGCGGCCGGTCTGGGAATTTGACAAACTTGTCTTCGATGGACGGACAGTAGCGAGGCCCAACTCCTTCAATCTCACCACTATACAGAGGCGAGCGCGAGATACTCTCGTCGATGACGCGCTTCGTCACCTCGTTTGTGTAAGCTATATGACACACAATCTGATCTCGTTCAATCTTCTCAGTCATGAACGAGAATGGCGTTGGAGTTCTATCGCCTTCCTGAACATCAAACCTGGACCAGTCAATGGTTCGACCGTCGAGCCGGGGCGGAGTCCCTGTCTTCAGCCGCGTCCACTGTAGCCCAAGACTGCGAAGGTGATCACCCAGGAGATTTGCCGGTGCTTCGCCGTTGCGACCACAACTATACTTTTGGGATCCCACGTGGGCGAGGCCGTTCAGGAAAGTCCCAGTGGTGACGACTACCGCGCCTGTGCTGATGGTCCGGCCGTCACGCAGCGCTACGCCAGTAACCCTCCTGGGGCTCTCCTCGAAAACCAAGCCGGCTACTTCTGCCTGCAGGAATTGCAGATTTGCTTCCTGTTCCAGCAATTCGCGCATGCGCAGACGGTATTGTTTCTTGTCGCATTGCGCGCGAGGAGACCAAACGGCTGGGCCGCGGCTGGTATTCAACAGGCGAAACTGGATCCCGACTTGATCCGTGAGTTCGCCCATAATGCCGCCCAAAGCGTCGATTTCGCGCACCAGATGGCCCTTCGCGATTCCGCCCACCGCGGGATTGCAGGACATTTGCGCCACCAGATCGATGTTCATGGTGATCATCGCTGTCTTCAACCCCAGGCGCGCACAGGCACGGGCAGCCTCGCAGCCGGCATGACCGGCACCCACGACCACCACATCAAATTTGCGCATTACGGACATACGGATTTGGAATATAGGAAGGACCGCCCAGAGAGACCAGCGGCTAGCCTTATTCTAACTATAGACTCATGCGAATCCTCATTATTGGCGGTGGCGGGCGGGAGCACGCCTTGGCCTGGCGTCTCGGCGAATCCGGACACACCATATTCGCGGCCCCCGGCAACCCGGGTACGGCCAGCATCGGCGAGAATATCCCTACCGGCGACTACCTGGCGGCGGCGGAGCATACGCGTGCTGATCTAACGGTTGTTGGTCCGGAAGCTCCGCTGGTGGAGGGGGTGGTAGATCGATTCCGCGCTCAGGGACGCGCGATTGTCGGGCCAACGCAAGCCAACGCGAAGCTTGAGGGGAGCAAGGTATATTCGAAGCGCTTCATGCAGGACGCGGGAATTCCCACGGCGCGCTCGGTGCAAGTGGACTCGGTGGATGCTGGACTGAGTGCGCTCGCTTCATTCGACCTGCCGGTGGTGATTAAAGCGGACGGCCTAATGGCGGGGAAAGGCGTCGTCATCGCAGCAGACCGGCCGGAGGCAGAAGCGGCGGTTCGGACACTAGGGCCGCGGCTCGTGATTGAGGAATATCTGACGGGTGAGGAAGTCAGCTTCATCGCGCTTTCGGACGGCCGCAACATTGTTCCACTGGAGGCAACGCAAGATCACAAAGCCGTCTGGGATGGAGACAAAGGTCCAAACACCGGCGGCATGGGTGCGTATTGCGATGGCCGCATCATCGATGGCGCTACCGCTGAGAAGATTCTGGAAATCGCCATACGTCCGGTGGTGGAGCGCACGGGATTTACAGGTTTTCTATACGCAGGCCTGATGATGACGCCGGCGGGGCCGCGCGTATTGGAATACAACGTTCGACTCGGAGACCCGGAAACACAGCCTCTGATGCATCGCATGGATTGTGATTTCGGCGAACTGCTCTACGCCGCCGCGAAGGGTGGGCTACAGGGCGCTCAAGCGAGTTGGAAAGCTGACCCCTCGGTGTGTGTTGTGCTCGCGGCTCATGGCTATCCTGCCGATGTGCGCAAGGGCGATGCTATTCGTGGTGTTGACGGTGCGGCGGCACAAGTATTCCACGCGGGCACTCGCATTGGAGCGAACGGGCTCGAGACGTCGGGCGGACGCGTGCTTGGAGTCACTGCGCGTGGAGCAGATTTGCAGTCGGCGATTGCCAACGCCTACTCGTCGGTGGGCAGGATCGATTTTGCCGGTATGCACTACCGCAAGGACATCGGCGGCAAGGGTCTGAAGCGCTGGTAGGCCGGGTCGGGTAAAATAGTGCCATCCGTGGGGACGTAGCTCAGTTGGATAGAGCGGTCGCCTCCTAAGCGACAGGTCGGCAGTTCGAATCTGCCCGTCCCTACCACCACGCAAATCGTTCCGGACCCTTACGGTCCCCTAAGGTATCCACCCGAGGTCCGTACACAGCGCGTTCGATTGTCCGTGACCTCGCATGCCCCGATACTGGAACATCAGGCCAAACTGTGGACTTCTTTACGGATAAGTCAGCGATGCTGTCCGACTGTACGCCTTCGGACCAGCAGGACGCCTTGCCAGAGGCGGGTTTCCAGAGTCATGACGAACATACTACGGCTGAACGGCTGTATCGACGGTATGCCTCGGGGATTCGCTTCTACCTGCGGCGCGCGAATCCCGAGCGCGCGATTGAAGAGTCCGTTCTGACGGTGCTGGTCCGCGTGGCGCGAAAACTGCGGGCGATGCCGAATATCGACGAGGAGCGCATCGTACCAGCTGTCCTGGAATGCACGCGGGAGGAAGCCGACTCGATTCGCGTACAACCGGGGTGGCGCACATCCATCCAAGCGGACTATTCGCTGCAGGGACGCGCCAAGCTGGTGAACACGTTATTCGCGCGTTTGACGCCGCAGGAACGGGCAATCCTGATGCGCGCTTATCTCTTAAATGAACCGGACAGCAGAGTTGCGAAAGTTACCGGCCTCACGGCAGACGCGATCGCTGAGGTGCGAAGCCGCGCGAGACGGCATTTTGGCCAGATCGCTGCATCGCAGGGAACGCCGGGTGATGCGATAAACTGATGCTCGACGCGAGTGTTAGTCATGAGCAGTCAAACACCATGCCCCCGGCTGAAGAGGTTTCTGATATGTCAGGCGGCGGGTTTGAACATCTAGTCCATTTACTACCGACGTTCACGCTGGCACCCGACGGACGGATCGTGGATCCAAGCGACACGTTTCTTCGCCTGTTGGGGTATAGCCATACCGATTCGTCAGTGAAGCTGACCATCGACGGTGTGACGGCAGCGGCGTGCCGCACGCGCGACCGCGAGTATTTTCGCGATATGTTGCCGCCGCTTCACCGGACGACTTTGATCGGGGTGGATGGAAAGCCTTTGCCGGTGCTGTTGCTGGCGGCCCCTACTGCTGAGCCCGGTTATCGCGCATGTCTGTGCATTGAAGCTTCATCTGAGTCAACCGCACCGCTCATAGGCTACCTGCTGACGCGGCAGGACGAGGAACGTGCGCAGATCGCGCGGCAGCTCCACGACACGATCGCTCAAAATCTTGCAGCGCTGAGCATGAGCTTGTCAATCCTCTCGGGAAAGCTGCCGGAACAACCCGCGGCGGGCGAAGTGCTGTCGGATTGCCATTCGCTAACGGCGGAGTGCCTGGCACAGGTGCGGGCGCTTTCGTACTCGCTGCATCCCCCGTTGCTGGACGAACTGGGCCTGGTGTCAGCGCTCAAGTCCTATCTCGAAGCATTCTCGCGAAAGACCGGCATCCCAGTCGATTTCCAGGTGGACAACGGGTTTCCACGACTCAACTCCAAAATTGAATCGCGGATATTCGGCATTGTGCAGGAGAGGATGTCGTACCTGGCGGCGCACGAGCATCCGGTGGTATGCCGGATCCAGCTGGGTATGGATGAAACGTCTGTACACTTTGAGATCTCCGACGATGCCATCTGCGCGCCCAGCCAGCAGCTCACGTTTTCGACGACGACCATTCTCGAGCGCGCCCGCCAGATGGCATCGCCCATCACCATCACGCCCTTATCCCACGGGACAACGATTCGTGCCATAATTGCCCGCAGTTGATGCGGAAGTTCAAGATTCTGATCGCCGACGATCATGAAATCGTCCGTAAGGGCCTGCGCGCTATTCTCTCTTCCCGTCCGGATTGGGAGGTTGTAGGAGAGAGTGTGAGCGGGCGTGAGGCCGTTGAGGATGTCCGGCTGCACAAGCCCAACCTTGTCATTATGGACATCGGTATGCCTGAGTTGAACGGACTTGACGCTACCCGGCTGGTGCTGAAGGAATTTCCGGGCACTGAGATCCTGATTCTCACGATGCATGAGTCCGAGCAATTGATCCGCGAAGTGTTGGATGCGGGCGCCCGCGGATACATGCTGAAATCGGACGCGGGCAAGGATCTGATTGTGGCTATCGAGGCGCTGCGCAATCACAAGCCGTACTTCACCACACGCGTGTCGGAATTGGTGCTGACGGGCTACCTGAGAGGGCCATCGCGCAGCGACGAAGAGCCCGCGACGTTCAGCCGCCTCACAGTTCGGGAGCGGGAAATCGTTCAATTGCTGGCCGAGGGAAAGAGCAACAAGGAAGTGGCCAGCGCGCTCAAGATCAGCGTGAAGACGGCGGAGACACATCGCAGCCGCATCATGGCGAAACTGCAGATCCGTTCGATTGGCGAACTGGTGCGTTACGCCGTGCGGAACGGCATCGTCGAAGCGTAGCGGAGCGTTAGAGGAACGCCTTGAGAAGGCGTACCTGCACATCTTTTAGCGTGGAGTGTGCCATGTCGAGCTCGCCAATCTTAGTACGCAACTCGCGAAGCAGGCGCGCGCGTTCCACGGCGTGCCGGACAACGAGCAGCAATTGGGCGTTATCCCAGGGCTTTTCCAGATACTGAAACAATCCTACCTCGTTAATCGCTTTGATGGCGCTTCCTTTATCGGCATGTCCGGTGAGCAACACGCGAGTCGTTTCAGGCTGAATCTCCTTGGCGCGTCCGAGAAGCTGGATGCCGTTCATCCCCGGCATCATGTAGTCGGAAATCGTAACGTCGACGGTTTGGGACTCGAGCAGCTTGAGCGCAGCCTCGGGACTGCTGGCGGTCGCTACTTCGTATTCGTCATCGAGCGCTAAGAGCGTGCGGATACTGATTAGCACAATCTCTTCGTCGTCCACGATCAATACTGCCGGCTTGCGATCGTTGCTCAATCCGCTGCTCCTTGTTTCTTATGGGCCAATGGAAGATGCACGTGAAAAGTGGTGCCCTTCCCGACCGTGCTCTCAAAGGTGATTGTTCCGCCGTGCGACTCCACGATGATCTGCCGCACGATGGCCAGGCCCAGACCCGTACCGATGCCAACGGGCTTTGTGGTGAAGCCTTCGCGAAGGACTTTCGGCTGATCTTCTTCACGAATTCCCCGGCCTGTATCCGATATCCAGACATGCACCTGATCACCGGCCAATTCCGTGCCCGCGACCACCGTGCCGCGATCCTCGATGGCTTGGCCGGCATTGATCAGCAGGTTGAGGAACGCCTGGCTCAGACGGTCGGGCTGGCACTCGATTTCGGGTAACTCGGCGAACTCTGTCCTAACTTCAACGCGGTGGCGGAATTGAGTATTAGCCAGCAGAAGGGACGCATCCAGGATTTCGTTGATGCTGGACTTGATGAATTCCCCGCCGCCGGCCCGCGCGGCCACTTTGAGGCTTGTCACCATGCGGCGGACACGTTCGCAGGCAACGTGGTCCACGTTCGCGACTTCACGGGCGGATACCATCAGTTTCCGGATCCGGTCCGCATCGCCGGCGGCAGCGTCGAATTTGTCGAGCAGCATGGTCCGGACATCTGCGTTTGAAAGCAGCACGGCCACAGGCGCACTGAGTTCGTGCGCAACACTGGCGAGCAGGCCGCCGAGGGTAGCCATGCGCTGCAATTCCAAGAGTTGATCAGCGGTTACGACAGGGTTCATCCGCCAACCAGCTTTCTAAACCGCTTGGCCAAGGTGGAGAAGATGGCAGCGGTGATCTCCATATTGTCCGAGAGCAGTTCGTAAAAATCGTCGCGCCCGATGCGAAGCAGGCGCGTGTCATCGGATGTGGTGGCGGTGACGGGCAGCGGCTCATTGTCGAAGAGGGCCCAAGCGCCGAGCACATCATTCTGGCGGGCGGTGTGGATGGAGGCACCGTTCTGACGGAGATCGACAGCCCCGTCGAGGACGATGAAAAGAGCATCCATGGGGACGGCCGGATCCATCACAGTGTGTCCGCTGGAATGATGAACCTCGGTGGCGATGGAGGCGATGCGCGCGAGTTGATCGGGATTGAGATTCTTTAGCAGATCCACGGCCTCGAGCGCGATCACCTTCTCGACAATACTCAGCTCTGCCATGCTTGTCTCCCCGCGCCACCAATCTCAATCGCCGCTGCGGCCGCGCAGGCAGCAATCCAGCTATCCGATGAGCCGGCCAGTTCCTTCACTGCTCCGGCGGTGTCGCGAGCCGGAATGTGGAACAGGTGGCGGCCATGCTCGGCCATACGATCCTCGCTCTCGAACATGTGGAGCATTGCGGCTTTCAATTCGCGGTCCACGGTACTCTCGACGTAATCCAGCGCCGCCGTCAATTTGTCGCTACGACCCGACTGGATTGCCAGGTACGCATCGTACATTTCCTTGGCAGGGTAACGCAAGGCCAGCAGGCGGAACAAGCGTTCGCGGACGCTGTCGATGCGGACGTCCAGTGTCTTCACCAACAGTCCGGTGGCGGTTGCCGGCCGCACGCTGGCCCTGAGAGGAGCGGCTAACGAATGCAGGTCGTAGTGCTTTCGCGCCTCGGCCAGGGTGCGTTTGGAAATTGCGGCCGCTTCGAAATTAAGTGTCGGGGTGGACTCCCGGAGACGGTTCAAAGCCTTTAGGACTGCCAGGTCGACATCGGGATTCGTGTCATTCAGGGCAGCGGTCAAAACGTCGGCACTACGCTGCTCGTGGATCAATCGCAAAACGCGAGGAACTTGGCGCCGGATCAAAACCGGAGACTTCTCGTCCATCAGCACATCGCTGAGCGTTCCGCAAATGCGCGAACCGTAGCGGGCCAATGCGAGAGCGGCTTCTGCTCGCAGGCGGTGGTAGGCGAGAAAGCGAACCAGGGTGTCAACGTGTGCGCGATCGCTTAAAGCTCCTGCGGCGCGGCAGGCGGCTTCGACGACGGTCGCATCTGAATCCGCGAGCAGCACCTTCAGGCGTCCCGCGGCATCGCTGCCACGGACCTCGATCGCGTAGGCTGCGAGCAGACGCTGGGCCGGGTCGTCGGAATTTGCGGCTCCATTCACCCAGCTGTCGTTTACAGGCTGGTCGGGCGACATCGCGACGAGGTAGGCGAGAGCGGCCTTCTGTTCGGAAAGCGGCCTACCGGCATCCGAGAGCAATGCACGAGCGTGGTCGATCAAATCAGGAATGCGCGCGGCCGCCGATACTTCGAGTGCCTTGGCGCGCAAGTCCACATCCTTTGATTCGAGGGCACGCAGCGCGGCGCTGGCGAGGTCATATCCAGGCGCTTGGCCGAGAAGCGTCATGGCATAGACAGCCTGCCTCGGAGATCCTTCCGCCAGTTGTTTCTCAAGCAGGCCGATAGTAGCCGCGTCTGTCACCGAGATTCTTGCGTCTTCGAGGTTGAGACGCCGTGAAGCGAGGCGCTTTCGAATCGTCGCGACATACTCACGGCTTGCCAAGGAAGACAGGACGACCCAAATCAAGCAGAATGCCAGTATGAGCCCAGCCACCTGCTGAACCGTAGGACCTTTACCGCGGTGGCCGAATAATGCCGTGAAGCTCATGAGCACAACCGCGCCGAAGCCTCGTCCGAACCGGTCCATGAAAATGTCAACGAAGGCCTTGGTTCTATTCTTGAGGTCGACTGGAAGAGGCAGGTAAAGCAGTTCCATGCCGGTTCGATTGAAGGAGTACCGCGATGCCGCTTCGCCCAAGCGGACCATCGACGCCACGCTCAAGCGGGGAGCGGCCATGACGATCATCGAAGTGAGGCCGATCACGACCGGCATGACTTGAAGCGTACCGCCGACTCCCAACCGGCGAACGACTATCGCGGTGAGAAAGAACTGCATCGCGAAGGTCACAAGATTCAGGTAGAGGCCATAGAAGCTGCCCAGGAAAGCCGTCAGATCACCCTTGCTTGTGAAAGAGGCTTTCGCCATCGCGCTGAATTGATACTCCACCATCACGTCGACAATAAAAGTCAGCGTGATGATTCCCATGATCACTTGCAGGTGGCGGTGTTTGCGGATGCCGTCGAGTATATCTCCGAAGGAAAAATCTTCTTCTGACTCCGCCGCCTTGGCATTGGCAAGATCGACGCCAGGCTGACGGGCGACACCAAGCAAAGCGAGATAGGAGAATATCACCATCACCGCGCAAGCGAGGAGCAAGTCGCGGGGCTCGACGAACTTGGCAAGCTGAGCGGTCAACTCTCCGCCGAATGCTGCGCCGGCGGTGGCGCCTAATCCGAGCAGACCGTAGAGGCGTTTCGCTTCCCGTGAGTCAAACACGTTGGCCGCGGCCAACCAGCCTTGTGAAACAAGGACGATGCTGAACAGACTTACCCAGATGTTGAAGACATACAGCATCCAGTCCAGGTTGAATTTGAGCAGCCACCAAATCGAGACCAGACAGATGAGGGTGATGACGGTGGTCCAGTTCACTGCGGTCTGGAGTGAGGTCTTAACCGCGAGGTGAGTATAAGCGTATGCGAGAAGGCCGCCCACGATCGCAATGAGGACGTACAGGTACGGCAGCTGTTCAATTTCGAACTTACTTAGAAACAGTGCACGAGATACAGGCTTGAGGATGTAGTAAGCGAACAGGACGAACATCAAGTGAAGCGCCATGAAGAATGTGCGCAGACCTTCACCCGGCCGGACGTCGTAGACGCCTCGCCAGAATAGGCGTAGCTTTCGCATGGTTTCCTATGTTAGCGCGAATGTCATGGGACGCCGGAGCGGGATCATACAGGCGAGCCTATCGCCTGTCAACTCGCCATGGTCACTCGTGTCGCTAGTATGTGATCTGTCCGGTTGAGTTCACACATGATGTGTCCGCTCGAGCTAAGCGGCGGAGGCAAGCTTGATGGGTGAACCCAAACACGCTTTACTGTGCCGCGGAAGTGGAGCGGATGATGAAGCTACAAGA
>JBBQUM010000013.1:0-195013 GCA_038212445.1 Bryobacterales bacterium | reverse complement strand
GTAGGGGACGCGGGTACAAGAATCTGCGATATCTACTGCTGAAAGCCCAGCGGTTCGCTACTCTCAAGACTGAATTCCTGGTTCTGCGTCGAGCGGCCTAAAAATGGGATGCCCTTCACATTCTCGCCCAGAGCCCTAAATTGAAACATTGCAACTGTTCATGTCGACCATCCGTAGTGCGGTTAGCGGGATTGTTACTGCTGATCGCCATTTCTCGAGCTTTTAGGAGCAGATGGGATTGCGGAATTCATTGTCGTGGATGAGCTCGGTCAACAACTTAGCGGTTGGTCGATCGAGCGGATTAGACGACTATACTCAAAGGACGAACAGGCTCCTGTGATTTCGGGTCTCGTAGTTAGTGGGCTGAGTCAAGCATATGATGATGTCGTGTTTACCGGACCCCGAAATAACGGGCCTTTGCGTGGCGCAGCTACTCCCAATGTGAAAAAGTCGATCAAGCCGGGCTGCCGGTCTTTATGTAGTGACCGTCACCCAAGCAGTATTTAGCGGCGGTTCCGGGGACGGAATACCGCGAACCGACAAGCTTATCAAGGGAACGGTCGAGATCGGTTCGCGACTCGCCGAGTCCATCAGAATCCGGCTGCTGCCGTGTTGGGAAGGTGGTACTCCACTTGATGTCAGCGTTGCTTCTTCCGGGGACTTTGAGCTTGTCAAGCCAACGGCTGGACTATACATAGCCATCGTTTTTGCTGGTGCGCGTGTCGTTATGAGTGAGGCGAACTACCTTTGGTCCTAACGCACCCACGAGGCCGTTGGCGTTGGGTATCGGCGAGGCGTCGGTCGATCTACGTTAGGCGCACGCGAAAATGTGCTCGAGGGGACGTAAGGGACATCCTGACGTGCCGAGCTAAATTCCGGTTGCCCGGAGTGGCCCGGTTGGACTTTGGGCCGAAATTCTCCACTTAGTGAAACGAATGCCGCGCACTGCACGAGCGGTAGCTCCAGGGCTACTGGACCAAATCATCCAAACGGAGTAGGAGCAGTGAACGAGTCTTTAGAACGGTCGGCGGCCCGAAATTGTGCCTTCAGTTTAGTCCGGGAGAGTCAGGCCGAGGCGGATGTCGAGTCATCTCGACCCTCAGTGAGGCGGGGGCGTGGAAGAAGTGCACGATGGACGGGGTGGGCAACCTGGCGCAGGTGGAAGAGCTAATTTGGCCCTATTCGTCGCGCTTAACAGAAACCGCCCGGCGGCGTCCCATCGTTGCCGCGATTATCGTGGTTTGCGGCGTTCCATCTGGCGCCAATAGTCCAGTGTCGAACTCGCCACGCGATGAATGCGACAGAATACTTCCTTCGTCACTCCACTACCACGGTTCTCGTAGAGCTCCACCAGTGGCCGCCGCTCTTCCGTTTTCCTGCGCCCAACCTGCATGTCGTCATCCTCACCGCTATGCTCCCTGCGGTTCAAGATGGGTTCCTGCGACGCTTATAGCGTACCTACCGCGTCCCCGCTCAGCCTACCGCCGCCGCGGTCGGCAAAACCGGCAGTAACGCGGGCGTTTCATCCCGGCACGGACGCCTCTGCTTGCAAAAGGGTCACCAAGCTACTTGGAGAGGATTCTACACTTCGAAGGACTCCGGGAACGTTCAAACCGTTTCAAGTCTCACTGGTCGAACCAGTGGCTTACGGATTGAGCTACAACCGTTTGCCGATAAGGTGGGGCCGACCGGCGAAGGGCAACGCCAAGGTGGAAAGATTGGTGGGCTACTCGTGGCGGAACGCCATTTCATGATGCGATCGCGGTCCTGGCGGGCCCTTGTGGCGGCCACGAGGACACGAGTAGGCGCCCGGCGCGCCAGATGCGTCCGAATAGGCTACTGGCAAACTTACCCTTAGAATGCGCTTTGCGTTGAGCCCGGGTTTCGCAATCGAGGCCTCTTCGCTTCAGATGGAGAAAGAGTGCCGAGAGGGCAGCGCCCACTCTTCCTCTTTCAGAACGAGATTGCGAAGCATTGAGAGAACATCTTTTCCAGCAGCTGACGGGTCGGATACGGCGGCATTGAGAGTAGCCGCAATGAAAGGGTCGGGGGCTTCGGCGTCGGCACCTGCAAACGCCATCGACCAAACGGGAAAATTGCGGACCTCGATTACCCCACTGTCCAGTACGATCAGATCCGAGTGTCTGAGATCACGTTGGATCTGTTCGAAGATCTTTTCCACACCGCTGAGTGGCCCTTCCAGTACCTGAGCAAAGAAGACGGTATTGAAGAGTAAGGCTCCGGTCACGTCCACCTTTGCGTTGTTCCTCCGGGAAGCGGAGAGAATGTGGTTGATCTCAACCGCCGATTGGGGTTTGGTGCCGTGCATGCAGTTACGGCTGCAGTACACAATTTGAAACAAATCGCTGGTCATAGTGTCCTCTAGATCTTTCAGGTAGCTTCGTCGATTCCAATGGGATTTTAAGACGGCGGGAAAATGCCGCAATGACTTCGTCAAGTTTAGCTGCCGAAACCGCTTTGCCGAACAAATATCCCTGAGCGGAGATACACCCGTCGGAATAGGCGTTCATGAGCTGACTCACGGTTTCGATCCCTTCGATCAGAGTACACATTCCCAGTCCCTTGCCGAGCATGGCGATTGCGCGCACAATCGCGCGCTGCTTCATATTCTCAGTAATCGCAGGGCGGTCAATAGTCAGAGATCGGTCTATCTTAGACGTGTCGAAAGGAAGTCTCGCCAGTTGTCCCAGGGAAGAATACCCAGTGCCAAAGTCGTCCATGGCTAGCCGTACTCCCATCGAGTGCAATTCATTGAGTGTCGCCAGGACCGATGGCGATTCTTGCATTAGCACTCCCTCGGTAATTTCGATTTCCAGCCGGTTCGCTGGCACGCACGCGACAGAAAGAGCGCGTGCAACGGACGTGGCGAACGACGTGTTCCGGATTTGTATCGGCGATGCATTGACCGCGACTACGATCCCTGGGGGTAGTCGAGCCGCTTCCTGACAGGCCGTCCTGAGTACCCACTCACCGATCATCTCGATCAACCCCGTCTCTTCGGCGATCGGGATGAATTGTGCTGGTGAGATCCAGCCTAGCTCAGGGTGTCGCCAACGGAGCAATGCTTCGAAGCCGGTGAGGTGTTGGATTCCTATATCGACCTGTGGCTGGTAGTGCACCTCAAACTCATGCAGGAGAAGCGCCCTGTGGAGATCGAGAACTAGCTCGTGGCGCGCTACAATCTTATCCTCCATGATGGTTTCAAAAAGCCGGACCGCACCCGGACCGAATGATTTAGCGCACTGGAGAGCCATTCCCGCGCGAGTGAGCAATGTTTCAGAATCAGTGCCACTCTTGGTCGCGATTTTGATCCCGATGTTTGCACTAGTGTTCACAACTCGGCCTCGGACGAGATAAGCCCGCTGAAGCAGGTCCATGAGGCGATCGGCAGTGGTACGTGCTTCGATCGCTGAATGCACCGGGTTGAGGACGATGGCAAACTCGTTATCAGGCAAACGCGACAGTGTATCGGATTTACGAAGAGCTGATTGAAGGCGTTGGCCGGCAAGTTCCAGGAGATCGTCAGCGATCGCATGGCCCAGGGTCTCGCTCAACGTCTTAATGTGATCCAGGCTGATCACCAGAACGGCGATCGATGATGGGGTTTCGCGGGCGAGCAGCAGTGCAAGGCTGCGTTCGAAGTTCTCCATTGACCGATCGCTCTTATGCAATTGCACTGGAGTCGGTGGCGTATGCTGAAGGCGATCAATCGAACTTGGGCTCATGCGGGGCCTTGTTTGTACCGTACCGGGGGCTAGCAGGCGCATAGAAAGTGAAGCGAAGGTCCACCAATCTGTTGGCGGGAACCGCCTCGCTGTAGTTGCACCCTTCAGACTGTACATCCGCCAATTGTTCTGGTGTCTCGACTTCTTCAGCCAGAGTGGAGATTCCAAGGGCTTGGCCCAAGGCGCGGATAGCACGAATGATGGCGCGATGTTTCGCGCCATCGTGATCCATGTCGACCAGCGACCGGTCGATCTTGATATTGTCGAACGAGAAGTGAGTCAACTGGCTCAAAGGGGCGATTCCTGTTCCAAAGCTATCCATAGCCACGCATGCTCCCAGTGGACGCCGATGGTTCAGAGTCCCCCGAACGGTCTCAGCATCGCGAAGAAGGATATCTCCGGTAACCTCAATTTCGAGCCTGTCTCCGGGGAGTTGCACAGAAGCCAAAGCTTGATCGACCAGCGCCGCCACGTCTCCACATGCAGTCCTCAATACCCACTCGCCAATTGGTATTGCAAGTCTGAGTTCTTCGGGAATCGCAATCAATTCGCCTGAGAGCATAAGTCGTCGGTGCGGAGGTCTCGAGCGGAGCAGTCCGATGATCTTTTGATTGGCCACGTGGATCTGTGGCTGGTAGTGCAGCCCGAACTGTCGTAACAACTGAGCTTTCCGGGGATCCCTTTCGAGTGCGCGCCGTCGAAGCATCTTGTCGGCCACGGCAGGTTTGATGAAGTGAAATACGCCTCGCCCGGCGGACTTGGAGTGATAGAGTGCTAAGTCACCATTCTTTAGGAAATTGGCGCGAACTATGCCATCGCCAGGTGCGCTTGGGATGACGCTGCTCGCTCCGACATGTATCACTTCTCTCTCAATCAGACACGGTCGTCGAATGATGTCGATCATCTGTTCTGCTAACACCGAAGCAACGGATTTCTGGCAGGAGCGATCAAGCAGGATGGCAAACTCATCGCCTCCAAGCCGTACTAAAACAGCCGAATCATTCGGGATCCAGCTTGTCAGTTACATCTTCAAAAAGTCGCAATCGAATACTCTTCGCCCAGGGGCGACGAGGCCACATGGCACCGTACGAGCGTCTGTGGCCGTGACCAGGGCAAACGGGGAGCGTTTTGTTCTATTGATAGCGCAACTCGCCGATCTAACCGTTGCTCGACCCCGAGTAGACCCATCTTCTCGGCTCCAATGGCGATCTCAAGCAGATTCATTGCATCGGCGCCCTGCAGTGAAGGTCATCACGAAGCCTAAGTACCGCCCACGGATTGGTGGTCGTATGAATTACACACCGGGCGCGGTCGAAGATCATATAGTCCTGTCGTGGCCGATCCAATCCCATGGCAGTCAACGGCGCAATGCCTGAGATCGAAGCCTCCGATGCTGGCCGATTGATTTCATAATTGGCGTGGTTTGCATGGTTGCGCACCCCCGGAGCCATCAAGGTCTCTATGCCGGGCATGGCCAGTACTCTTATCGGCAGGCATGCGGCGACCAACAATAATAAAGTTCGACTGTGAAATCGTCGTCCAGTCCGGTTGCCGAGAATCCGCCAAAAGACAGGTGCTCACGGCGCGTAGGGGTACCCCCAGAGCCACCCAATTAACGCGATAATCCGTTGTCTTGCGTGTAGGTAGTGTTTTTGCAACGTGATGCGGCTATAAGCCAGTCGGTTGTTAGCCGAAGGGTTGTAGGTTCGAGTGGTACCTGAGGGGGCATCTGGGACGAATGCCCCGATCAGTTTGGTGTTGTTACGAGGACAAGAGAATCGGAAGTTTGACTAGGCTCGATTTTACCAGCCAAGTTCGAGAACGTTTCCAACGTGGGGAGCCAGTCTGTAATCTGTTGGCGGGAGCGGGTGGTCCTCGTGCCTCCTCGGGCGTCTCCTCTTTTCCGGTGCGCTAAACGAGCCGGGAGGCTCGTTTTACTTCCTGGCTCCAGCAAGCTTGCGCTTTTAATTGTATCCGGGTAATATATATTAGCCGGGTAAAAATATGGAGACAGCACGACCTCATCGTTACGTTGCATTCGCTGATTCCAGGGTCATCGCTGATGGTGAGTGGGGAGAAGTAGAACCCATCGCCAGAGCGGTTATGCTAGATCACTCCTGGACTACCGTGTTGATTTTCAATGCGGAGACTGGCCAAGTCATGGATAGCGGTGCCGGGCCGGCTGATGCAAAGAGGGGGCCGGGGCGGCCGAAACTTGGTGTGGTGGCGCGCGAGGTAACGCTGTTGCCGCGGCATTGGGACTGGCTGTCGACGCAGCCTGGAGGCGCGTCGGTGGCGCTGCGGAAACTGGTGGAGGAGGCCCGGGTTCGATATGCCGGTCGGGACCGGCACCGGGTGGCGCAGGAGTCGGCCTACCGGTTCATGTCGGCTTTGGCGGGGAACTTTCCGGGTTTTGAAGAGGCGTCGCGGGCCTTGTTCGCTGACAATTTGGAGCGCTTTAACGTGCTAGTAAACGACTGGCCGGAGGGCGTCCGGGAACATGCCAAGCGTTTAGCCGGGGCGGCGTTTACGGCCGCTTCAGAGGGGAGAAGCAATGTGTAGCCAGTCGAAAGTGGATCGGAAAGAAGCAATACGCAAGTATAAGGAACGTAAGCCGCTACTCGGCGCGTACGCGGTCAGGTGCGGAGCCACCGGCGCGGTTTGGGTGGGAGCGTCCCCGAACCTCGAAGCGGCACGGAATTTGTGCTGGTGCGCGTTGCGCGCGGGTGGTCATCTGGACAAACAGCTACAGCAGGAATGGAATAGCCAGGATCAGTCCACATTTGAATTTGAGATTGTGGAGACGCTGGTGGAGGACGTGCCGGCCCTATCCGTGCGGGACCTGCTCAAAGAGAAGAAGCAGCACTGGGTGAAGCAGTTGGGTGCGCGTCCGCTGATCTAGCTTTTCCGAAAAAAATCTAAGCGCCTGTCGATTTTGGAGTTTCTCGTTCGACGTTGATGCAGAGAGGGAGACGACGATGCGTTTCATGATCATTCGGAAAGCCGACCAGGAGACCGAGGCGGGGGCGCTGCCGACGCGGGAACTGCTCGACGCAATGCTGAAATACAACGAGGAACTCATCAAAGCCGGCGTCATGTTGCAGGGTGAGGGTCTGCGAGCCAGTTCGCTGGGTGCGCGGGTGAAGTTCTCGGGCGGCAGGCCGGCGGTGACTGACGGACCCTTTACCGAAGCCAAGGAATTAATTGCCGGCTTCAGTATGATCCAGGTCCGCTCGAGGGAGGAAGCCATTGAGTGGGTGAAGCGATGGCCGCAGATTGACGGTCACGGTGAGGTTGAGATCGAGATTCGCCAGGTATTTGAGGCTGACGATTTCGGCGAAGCCTTCACGGCTGACTTGCGGAAGCATGAAGAACTTCAGCGGGCGCAGATGGAGAAGCGGTGACGCCATGAAGAAGATCCTTTCCAGAGACGGAACTCCCATTGCTTTCGACCGGTGCGGCGAGGGCCCTGCGGTAATTGTGGTGGACGGCGCGCTTTGCTATCGCGCTTCGGGACCGAGCGGTCCGCTGGCTGAGCTGCTTTCGAAGAACTTCACGGTGTACACCTATGACCGGCGCGGTCGCGGGGACAGCGGGAACACGGCGCCCTATTCAGTGGAGCGCGAGGTGGAGGATATTGGAGCGTTGATCCAGGAGGCGGGCGGATCGGCTCACGTGTACGGCATGTCATCGGGCGCGGCGCTTGCACTGGAGGCGGCATGCCAGGGATTATCCATTCATAAACTTGCGCTCTTTGAGGCTCCATTCATCGTCGACAATACGCGGGCGCCGTTACCCGACGATTATCTGCCGCGGCTCAATCAACTGGTAGGTGCGGGCAAACGAGGGGCGGCGGTGAGGATGTTCATGAAGCTGGTGGGGGTGCCGGGCTTCTTCATCGCGATGATGCGGCTGATGCCGGTGTGGTCAAAGCTGGTGGCGGTGGCTCACACGCTGCCTTACGACATCAGCATCGTGCAGGACTACCAGAAAGGGAAGCCGCTGCCCGAAAATCGTTGGAAGGGGATTGAGGCTCCGACGCTGGTGGTGGATGGCGGGAAGAGTCCCAACTGGATGAGGCACTCGATGGAGGAACTGGCGGCGATTCTGCCGACGGCGACGCACCGCAGGCTGGCCGGCCAGACGCACATGGTGAAGCCGGAAGTGCTGGCGCCGGTGCTGGTGGATTTCTTCGCTCATTGAAGCCGGGTGAGGACTGTAGAGATGCTCGCAAGGGGCGGCGTGAAAAGTGAGAGTTGAACGGGATCGGCGAAGACGGCCTCGTAGTCGCCGGGCGTGAAGGCGGTGATGAGGCGAGCGGCGAAGGTGTCGCGGAGAAGGCGGGTGTAGTGATTGATGTCGTAGTCGCGCTGCCCGGCTGACTCGACGACGATGGCCGCGTCGTCTGAATCCTGAATGACCGCGCCGGCGCCGGAGTTGGTGCGATAGATACGGACGCGGTCGCCGATGCTCCAGGCGGTCCGGCCGGCGGCCAGCATGGCTTCGTAGGCCAATTCGCGGCGGCTGGGACGAGTGGCCAGATATTGTTCAGGCGACTTCGTGAGGCGGACGCTGGAGGAAACGTCGTAGGCGGGAAGTTCGCGCCGCTGGAGTGACTGAAGGGTGGCGAGATAGACGTTGCGCACGCCTTCAACGTCGCCTTCAAGAAGACGGCGGATGGTCTGGCGGAGGAAGTTCTCGCCGAACGGCTCAGCGCGGCTGGAGCGGAAGGCGACACCGCGTAGCAGAAGGGTGCCGTCGTACTTGAGGAGCGCGTAATTCTTCGGCTCGTGCGACAGCATAGCGGCGTAGCGGCCGTCGAATTCCAATTGCACCAGCGGCGGCAGCAGAGCGGCCACTTCGTCGACGACGCGACGTTCATCGGTTTCATTCCAACTGGCGGGTACGGCGAAGTAGACGCCATCGGTGTCGGCCTCGAGCAGCGTGACGCCGCGGGCGGCAAGTTCATCGCACATGAGTTGGAGAGTCTCGCGGCCATGGCGGGTGACTTCGTTTGCGGCGTGGACGTCGGCGAAGCGGGTGAGGTCGCCGCCGGCCGCGAGATAGCCGTAGGCGGAGTTGACCACCAGTTTCATTGCGGCCGACATGGCTTCATGGGTGTTGCGTTCGGCCGAGCCATGCGGCGCTTTTCGAGCTTTTGACTTTGCAGCGAGGCGCTGTTCCACCAGACCGTCGACCAGCGCGAGCAGGGCACCCAGATGGTCGCGCGCGGGACCGATGCGGAAGGCGCGCATCAACGACGGATAGAGACTGGCGACGTCGGCTTTGACGATGCGGGTGGCGACTCCGCTGGCGTACAGGTGCAGGGCGGCGCCGCTGTGTGGAGTGCCGTCGCCGGGCTGGTGGGCGGGCAGGGCCATGCCGGCGCGCAAGTAGGCACGGACCAGCATGGGATCGACGACGCCGGTGGCAGCGCCCGCGTCGGCGAGGCGTTCATAGCGCCGGGGCGCCATTTGGGCGAGGGCGAAGGCGGCGCCTCCCAGAATTTTCGAGAGTCCTGCGACTTCCTCGACGTCGGAAGTGGCGTAGCGGCGGACGCGCTCCGGATCTCGATGGTAGACCTCGAAGATCTGATCGCCGCGAATCATTTCGCGATCGGGTCCGGAGATGCCGAGGTGGCGCGCGACGGCTTTGAGACCGTGGCCGGGGAGTTCACGGGTGGAGAAGTCGTGGCGGAGCACGGCGTCGAGAGTGTCGATCAATTCGCGGCCAGGTGCAGCCAGTCGAATGCGGCGGGAGGGATCGGCGTCGGTGGAGAAACCGCGGCGGGCAGCGCGGCGGATCATTCCAGACGCAGGCAGACGGCCGAGGTTGAGGGGGATTTTGAGGATGCGGGCGCGTGTATCGAGGAAGGGAAGGTCGAAGCCATGGAGGTTGTGATTCTCGATGACGTCGGGATCGTCGGCGGTCACGGTTTCGACGAGACGGCGGATGAGGTCAGCTTCGCCGGCATTGCCGTCGCTCGCCGCTTCGAGAATTTCGGTGCGGCCGGACGGATGGCGGACGGCGATCATGAAGATGCGGTTGGAGGCGGGGTCGAGCCCTGTGGTCTCGAGGTCGAATTGAAGTCGATGGAGTTGATCGAACAGGAGATCGCGAAAATAGGTGCGACCGGTGGAGACGAGGTATTGTTCCTCGGGCGGCAGAACGAGGACGGACTGCTTGCCGAGATCCCGCAGATGGTTGACGCGGCGCTTCAGTCGTTTACCGGCATCGCGAATCACCGATGCAGTGAGGGTTTTGAGATCGGTGGCTGATAGCAGATAGCGGAGGGCTCCGTCGCCGTGGAGTTGGCGGCACTCGATTTGCGGGTCGAGATCGTGAGGGTCGCCGATTTCGTCGATGAGCAGCCAGGGACGGAAGCGCTCTTCCTCGCGCACGAGCGTGCCGGTATCGGGGAGTCGGCGCCAGACGATGGCGTGGCCGGTGCCGTCGGCCCATACGGAGACGATTCCCGGAGTCGCGTCCCAGCCCCAGAGCCATTCGTCTTTGATGCTTGGGGCGATGGCGTCTCTCATCGGATAGGGGTCGGTTCATTTTATCCGGTGTAGGATCGAATGCAGTGCGGGACGCCGGGACGGCACTTTTGGGAATCGCTGACAACTGAACAGCGCGGCGTGATGCGCGCTCCCGTGGCTAACTTCTAATCGGAATCCAGATCTCGAAGCCACCATCGCCGGTCCTGGGATTGAACTCTTCACCATACCGCTCGAACTCGGGCGCGGCGGCTGCCTCGATGCCGGCGCCGGCGAGACCCTTGTTCCAGATGGTGTTCCACGTACGGCGGATATCCGAGACGTGGCCGCTGTGCGTGAAGACCGCATAACGGTGTTCAGGAATCCGGAGGCGAGCGAATTCCGAGGGGAGGCGGCTGAAGTCTGAGACCTCGACGCCGCTGATGTATTCGATATTCCCGGAGTCGTCGCCGTTGTGGAGCACGCCGTAGGCGACGTGGCCGACCTGTCCCGGGATGTGGCCGAGATGCGGTTGGAAGCGCTGCCACTGCGCGGGAATGCCGGCGGTGGTTTCAGCTGTGTAGCGCTCGCCGAGTCCGGCGATCAGCAGGGTCCTGCCGTGCTCGATGCGCGGTGGCGCCAGTTCGGCTAGTAATTGTTCATTCATTTTGATGGGCTCCCAGAGTTGAAGATTGTCGAGGCTGCCGGCTGCGCGCACCATTTCAGGAGTGAGGCTGAACTGTTCGCGGAAAGCGCGGGTGAAAGCTTCGTGAGAGCCGTATCCCGAATCGAGCGCGACGGTGAGGATGTCACTGGCGCCGCCCGCGAGTTTGCGGGCAGCCTCGGTGAGGCGGCGGCCACGCACGTAGCGCATGATGGACCGTCCGGTGGCGGCGCCGAAGGCTCGCGACAGGTGATACCGCGAGACGCCGGCGACGCTGGCAACGTCGTCGAGCGCGATGTCCTGCTCGAAGTGGCTTTCGACATACCAGAGCGCTTTTGATGCGGGATTCATACGAGCTCTCTATTCACTACGACGCCAGGATAGCGGAAGCTTTTGGCTTGCACTTGATCGATCTTGCTGTACACGGTGAGCGACGATGTACAGACGGGAGGTTGCATGGCGACATTGGGCGGAAAAGTGGCACTGGTGACGGGAGCGGCGCGTGGGATTGGAGCAGCGATCGCGAAACGGCTGGCACAGGAAGGTGCGGCGGTGGCGATCACTTATTCGTCGTCGGCTGGGCAGGCTGACGAGTTGGTAAAAGTGATCGAGAGTGGCGGCGGCAGAGCGATCGCGCTTAAGGCGGACAGTGCCGATTCCAAAGCGGTGAGAAGCGCGGTGAAAGACACGGTGGAGCGTCTAGGCCGGCTCGACATTCTGGTGAACAATGCCGGAGTGCTGCATATCGCTCCGATTACGGAATTCCCCGAGGATCAGTTTGAAAAGGCCGTTGCGGTGAATATTGGCGGCGTGTTTGCGGCGACCCAAGAGGCGGCGCGTCACATGGGTGAAGGCGGCCGCATCATCATGCTGGGGAGCATCAACAGTGACTTCATGCCGTTTCCGGGAGGATCGGTGTACTCGTTGACGAAGGCTGCGGTGGCGGGATTCACACACGGCCTGGCGCGCGACCTGGGTCCGCGGGGCATCACGGTGAACAATCTTCAGCCCGGCCCGATCAATACCGATATGAATCCCTCGCACGGTCCTTTTGCGGAGACGATGAAGACGATGATTGCGGTGGGGCGTTACGGGACGACGGAGGAGATTGCCGGCCTGGTGGCGTTTCTGGCGGGGCCCGAGGCCGGCTATATTAACGGTGCGAGTATCCGGATCGACGGCGGATTTGGCGCTTAGGCTTTGGAGTTTAAGCCGGCGAGTACGCCGCGCATGTAGGAGAAGCTCTTCATCATGCCGGGCATCGGATTGTCGCCGTCCACTTCGTATTCGAGCATGATGCCGCCCTGGTAATTCATGCGCTGCAGTTCGCGGAACATGGCCGGGATGGGCATCATGCCGTCGCCGACGGGCACCTGGCTGTCTTTATTGGTGAAATCCTTCAGATCCTTGACGTGCATGTCGAGCAGGCGCGGACCGGCCATGCGAATGGCTTCGAGAACATCCGCTCCGGTGCGGACGGTGTGTCCGACGTCCATGCAAAGGCCGCAGCGCGGGTCCATGTTCTTCACCATGTCGAGCACACTCTTCGGTGTCGGGAAGTGCTTGTCCTCGGGGCCATGATTGTGGACGGCGATCTTGATGTCGTACTGCTTGACGTACTTCTCCATTTTGGGAAGCGTCTCATGCGTTGGCGCACAGACGATGACGCCCATGCCGGCAGCCTTGGCGTACTCGAACCTGCTCTTGATGTCGGCCTCGTCGTTAACCGGGAACGAGATGTTGCCGCCGCTGAGGATCGTAAGCCCGGCCTTCTCGAACTCGGCTGCGCCTTTCTTAATGTCTTCGGGAGACAGGTTCATGGCCAGGTGGAAGTCCTTAATGCTGACGTAGTCCACGCCGAGTTTCTTTGTATTGACGATTGCGAGATGCCGCTGGAATTCACGGAACGAGTAGGTGGCGACGCCGAGTTTGAGGTCGCCAGGCTTGCCGGTGGTGGCGGGGGCGCCTATCGCCGCCGCGGGCGCCAACGCTGCCGCGCCGATTGCAGTAGATAAGAAGGTTCTGCGGGATGCTTCGTTCATAATTGCCCATATCATATCGAATCCCGCGCTATTTGGCGCCTTTTCCAAGGTTCCAGTAGATTTTCAGGTTGTGAGTCGACGAGCCGATGCAGGCGAGGTCGATGCGACGGTCGGCATTGAGGTCGGCGGCGACGCAGGCAGCAGCCGAGATGCCCTCGTCTACGATGTTCCTCTTCCCGTCGTGATACACGATGACGCGCCCTGGCGCGCCCCGTTGCGCGACGATGAGTTCGTCGATGCCGTCTCCGTCGAGATCAGCGGCGACGATGGCGTGAGTATCATTGAGCGTATCGTCAATCACCTTGCGCTTGCCTTGGCTGTAGACGACGATCTGGTTGCCATGCCAGGGCTCGATGGCGGCAATCGACCGGTCGTGCAACACGACGATGTCGCTGGTGCCGCACTTGGGACACGGCGCAGGGTCTCCTTTGGCGATTTCGGTTCGGGTCCACTTGCCGTGCTTGAGTTCGAAGCGATGAATGCCGGAGAAACTTGCGGTGAGAAAGCTGCGCCCGTCGACGAAGATTCCATGCTGGACGCCGAAGTTGCTGCTGGGGATGGTAATGCGCTTCCACTCGCCGGGCACGTAATAGACCAGCGGCGCCGTGTCCTTATAGTCCGGCCCCGAGGCGGCAGCGCCGGTGAGAGGAGCGTTGAGGACGACGGTCTTACCGTTGATCTCGATCACGCGGAGGCGGTGGGAAGTGGGCAGGCGGTCAATCTCGCGCACCTGACCGTCCTTGCTGATCACGGAGACAATCCCGGTGCTTTTGGACGCTTCGTTCTCAAAGCCCTGCGCGACAACGATGTCATCACCGATGACCACGCAGTTGATGATGCGCTTCAAGCCGGAAGCAAGAACGTGGCGGGTCCAGGTGGGGTTCTCATACCAGACCAGTTCCTCCATGCCGCTGGCGAGCGCGATGAGGTCGGGCTTGCCGTCGTGATTGAGGTCGGCGACCACGACTTGATATCCGCCGCGCAGGTCGCTGGCGATGGTTTGGGATTGAAAGGCAGGGAAGTCAGCAGCGAGCAGAAGGAGTAGAGGGAACACAATCCATTCTTACAGCTTGCCGAGCCAGCGGATGCGGAACACGGTAGCGCGGCGCTGTCCGCCATAGAAACTGAGGTAGCGAATGGAATCCACGTCGTTGATGACGGCATCGGGATTGAGGTGGTTGGTGATGTTGTTCATGCCGGCGCGCAGAGCCCAGAGTTGTCCATGGAAGCGGATCTTGCGTTCGACATGGAGGTTGAGCTCGAAGAAATTCGGATAGCGGCGTGAGTTTACGCCGCCGACGACAAAGCCGGCGTCGTTCTGGGGCGAGAAGGGGAAGCCGGTCCGGTATTCGGTGAGAAAGGCGATGGCGTAGTTTTCCCAGAAGGTAGGAAGGTAGCCCCAGCCGATGACGCGATCGGGCGCATCCCAGGGCATGCGTCCGCGATTGCTGGCGGTCAAGAGCGGTTGGTCGGGTGAGAAATCAATTACTGAACTAGAGGCAGCGTGGGAGCGGGTATAACTGATGAGCCACTCATACTGCTTCCGCAGATTCTGGCGGACGGTGAATTCCGCTGAACTATAGGAGTCGGTGCGGGCGTTGGTGAGGTCGAAGATGGTGTCGCCGGAAGAAGGCAGTCCGACGTAGGTCAATCCCTGTGTGCCGCGCCTGCGAATCCCCTGTACTTTGACATAGACGTTGGAGAGAAGACGTTGATCGAGCGCGACGCTCCAGTTGGAAAAACGTGGCGACGCGTAATGGCCGTTGGGTGTGGCAAAGAACTGGCGGACGCTGACGAGGCCGGTGCCGTATGGCGGGAAGTAGGTGACGGTGGGCGACTGGTCGAGCGCACGCGTGAACAGCTGAAGGTTGGTTGCGTCGTAGGTGATGGCGTAGCCGGCCGACACCTTGGTATTTTCGAGGCCGCGCGGCGACCAGGCCACGCCCAGCCGCGGCGAGGTATTCCAGTTGCCAAGGAGGCTGTCCCCATCGGAGCGGAAGCCGGCTTCGATGAGGACGTTTTTGCGAGCGCGCCAGGCGTCCTGGACGTAGACCGACGATTCGATATTGTTCAGCCAAAGCCGCCCGGTGCCGCTGTAGGTGATGCGGCGAATGAGAGTGCTGGCGCTGTGGAACTCCATCCCGGTACGCTGCAGGTCCTGATCGTAAGTGAGGCGGTCGACGTCGACGCCGGCTTTGATGAGGTGCTCGCCGAGAAACGTGAAGGCGGGCAGGAAGCCATTCACCAGGAACTGGTCGCGCGACGCTCCCTGCGTCCCGTTGATGAAGAAGTTGCCCTGGTGCCCGTTTGGGGTGGTGACGTAGAGGTCGTGCCCTTGCGGACTCTGGCGGGCGAAGGTGTGGTTGGACGCGTAGCCGAACTCGAGCACGGCACGCCCTGGCAGATACATCTGGTCCTTGATGTCGAAGAACCACTGGCGGGAGCGGCGGTCGACGGTGGTTTGAACCGGGTCGAGTGCGGTGAGTCCAGAGCGGGCGGCGGTGTACTGATTCGCCAGAAAGCCGGCATAGAGAATATTGCCTGGGGACAGGTTGATTTGAGTACGGAGCAGGTTGCTCCAGCGCCAGGATGTGGACTGGTCGCTGCCGGCCGGGAGTTCGGGGACGACGGTCTGGTTGTACTGCGTGGTGAGGCTGTCTGAGAACCACGCGCGACCCTGGCGGAGCGGGCCGGAGAGATTGAAGCGTGGGGTCCAATTGCCGAGGCGCCAGCCTTTCGTATTTTCGATGCCCGGAATGAAGTTGGTGGCGGAGTAACGCACGCGGTCGTCGCCGAGCTTGGTATTTACGCTGAGGACGCCCGCGGAGCCCTTGCCGTACTCAGCGGCAAACAGTCCGCTCATCACGTTCATTGACTGGACCGCTTCCACGCTAACGCGGCTTTGGAGCGTGCCGGTGAGCGGGTCGGCGATATTGAAGCCGTCCATGAGGTAGAGGACTTGATTTTCGGATCCGCCGTTAACGTGAACGCCGCCGGCGGAATCCTGTACCACGCCGGGGACGATGCGCATGGCGGCCTTGAAGTTCTGGGTGGTGGGGTAGGGAACGTCGAGAAGGTTCGCGCCGCCGAGGCGGGTGTCGGAGGTGGTTTGATCGAGTGCTACCGCCGTGGAGCCGCTGGTGACGTCGATTGATTCGGCGAGTTCGCGGACGGGGTTGAGGACGAAATGAAGTTCGCTGCCGCCTGCAAATACGGTCTGGTTTTTCAGCGCGAAGAAGCCGTCCCGTTCAACGTCGGCTTGAACCTCGCCGGCCTGGCGCAAATCGACGGTGAACGCGCCTGCGGGGTCAGTGAGGGCACGGTAACGATCCCCAGTTTTGGTTGAAAGGACAACAACCGCATTCGCCACCGGAACATTCGTGTCGTTCGTTACGCGACCGGTGATCCGGATTTGGCCCGACGCCGCCAGCGCGAGCAAGCCGATCGCAAGAAGCCGATGGCGCATGCTTACTCCCGTTGGAAAAACTGGAGCAATCATATCATGAGGAAAATTTCGTTTGTCTCGATCAAAGGTACTACTGGTACCGGAGCATTCGGATCAGCGCGGGGATGCCCGGACGCACTAGAATACACAAGTAACCCGAATCAATGGCGAGAGAGTTTCAGAACATCGAGCTTCGTGTGGCTCCGCAGCGTTTTCAAAGTTGGGATCACTTCATCCGCGAAGCTCCTGAGTACTCGATTGGTATCGAGGTGATGGACGATACTCCGGGACACCAGGGGCACTACGTCCATTTTGACCATCATGCCGGCGTGATCCGCGAGGCGACGATGAGCGCGGCGATGCAGGCGTACATTGCAGTCCGCCAGGGACGTCTGATGGAGCGCTGGCTGCCCCATGTCCGGCCCATTCCAGCCTACGTCTGGAATGCTGATCAGGATGTCTGCCTGACGGCGTTTGTGCTGGAGTACCATGCGATGCTCGAGCGCGCGGAAGGCATGCCGACCCTGCGCTGGATTGTGCAGTACAACAACAAGATCGACATCTGCGGCGGGCTGTACCCGGTGAATCTCGAGGATCTGGTGAGGAACCATTTCACCTGGGTGTTTGAACCCTACCGGCAGCAGCGGATGCGCGGCAAGTGCTGCGACGACGCGACGCTGGTGCGCGACACGATCCACGAAGTTTGTGACCGGCTGCTGGCCCTACTCGAAGGACGCGCCGGGACTACGCCGATCACGGCAGAGCCCGAGATCCTGTACGAATCGCCGTACGGCTTTGTGATCGTCGACGAGAAGGGCGACCCGAATTCACGGCTTGTGCTGGCGAATCAAGGTCACCGGAATCTGATCAGCCTCATTTGCACGCGTCCGGGCGGCCGCTACACCTATAGTGTGATTCGTGGGTCGCCGTACGATGAGGACTTGTTTCAGGTGATGCGGTTAATTGACGCTTTCCAGGAAGCCGAGGATCGTCCGGGCGAGAGGATCTGGGGCGGATCAAATCTCGCCGCAGGTTCGGATAGCGAACTGGGCAGCAGTCTACATTGGACGCGTCTGAAGGAAATCGCTGAACCGATTGTCCGCGCCTCGCTGTAACCACACGTCTTGTTGATGTAGAATTACTGGCATTCGCAGTATCCCTGCGAAACCAACCAAGGAGACGCAATGCCGGGCAAATTTGAAATCAACGAAGCCAAGGATGGCCAGTTCTATTTCCATCTGAAGGCTGGCAATGGAGAGATCATTCTCGCCAGCGAGATGTACAAAGCTAAAGCGAGCGCCCTGAATGGAATTGAGTCGGTGCGAAAGAATGCGCCGCTCGATGAGCGCTACGAGAAGAAAACCTCAGCCAAAGGGCAGCCGTACTTTGCGCTGAAGGCCGGCAACCACGAGGTTATTGGCAATAGCGAGATGTACCAGAGCGACGCCAGTCGCGATGGCGGAATCGAATCAGTGAAGAAGAACGCGCCGGGCGCCGAGGTAGTGGACACAGCGTCGGCTTAAGGCACCGAAGGAGTCTGCGCGGTGCTGCCACCGAGTCCAGCGTAGGTCTCCTTCACAATCGTGACCTTCGAGTTCGCGAAGGTAATAAAGGTCATGCGGCCTGGAGGCTCGCCGTAAATCCAATCCTCAGTTTCCAGGCCATCCTTGACCTCGCGCGACTTCCTGAAGGGCCGTCCCATGGCCATAATTACCTCGTCCCGGTTCATGCCGATGACAGCCTTCTTTTGCTCGATGGCAGCCTTGAACTCGGGGGAGAGCGTCTCGATGTACTGCTCGGTGGCGCTGTGTTTTTCAAAGTCGAGAATGGGCGCGAGCATCTTCTTGAAGTCGGACGCCTTGGCGACAGGCACACCTTTTTCCTTCTCGAAAATTAAGGCGATGTTGCTCCCACCGGGCGCATTCGTACCTTGTTGACCACCCATCGGACTTGTCGACCCGCCCATGCCGACCTCGATGTGCTCGTACCATTTCTTCTTGCTCTTCAGGCCGCCGTTGATTTCGAGGATCAAGCGATCGCCCTCGATGGAAACCTTGGTCACCTGCACCAGATCGCCGGAGCGCGCGGCGGGTCCGTTGTCCTTGAAGGCATCCGACCACTGTGCCTTGTCCCAAGTGCCATCCGCCTGGAACTTGAGGGCATTGCGCGAGCGCGGGATCTGGACTTTGGCGGTGGCGTACTCAGCGCTAAGTCCGCGGATGATCTCGATACGATCTTCGTCGGTGAGTTTATCGGCGTAGAGCGGGAGCAGGGTAGCTGCCACAGCTAACGGAATCAGGCGTCGGAACATCGTCTAACCCTCCCGGGTCCGCCCAAGGGCTGTCGTCTGCGTCTCTACCGGCATGCGGTGCAGATAGTAGGCGAGTACTGCCACAATCACCGTCGAGAGCAATCCGCCTTCGGGTCCGTAAGCGCCGCCGCTCCAGATATCGGCGATGCGCCATCGCATCGTCAGGCCCGTTACCCCCATTGTAAACCCGCTCAGATTGACGCCGAATAGGGGGAGTACCCAGTTCCAGCCAAAATGAATACCGATGGGCAGCCAAAGATCGCCGCTGCGAAGGAAGGCGTAGCCGAGCACGATTCCCCAAAGGGCGGTATTGATGAGGTCGAGCATATTCACCTGGTTAGGGTTGTACATATGCGCGAAGGCGAATAGGAAGGCGAACGGCAGGACGGTTGACCAGGTTCCGGCGGACGCTACCAGCAACTGAAAGGCGTAACCCCGAAAGAGAAGTTCTTCGCCCACCGCGCCAAACACGAGCAGCGCTGAGACGAAGGCGAGCGATCCAAAGTCGAACTTGCGATCGGGCACGGAGACGATGTCGGCGAGACGCAGAAAGACCGGGAAGAGCACGACGATTAATGCGCTACCCGCGCCTCCGCAGAGGCCGATGAGCAGATTGCGGCGCGAAGCGGCGCTCCAGCCGAGACCGATGCTCGACAGATTGCCACGCTCGAAGATTCTCAGGACGACGGCGTTGCCGATAGCGGCGGCTGCGAAGGTGCCGAGGGTCGCCGCCACCAGGTAGTTTTTGTCGCCCAGCAGGAGCGCCGGCAGGATGATCATGCCGATGACCACCAGGAAGATATAGACGCCTACGCGCAGTGCAATGGCTTGCCAGTTGAGTTTGGGGGCTGGCTCCGGCGCGGGCATCTCAGTGGCTGGTAACGCGGACGCCGCGAGCGGAGATCGCCGCCGGCAGAACCGTTGCGCCTTCCGCGGTGATGATTCCTGACACGCGCTGTTTTGCGCCGGGGTCGACGAGAAACAGGACGCAGCCGCCGCCGCCAGCGCCGCAAACCTTCGCGCCGAGCGCGCCGGCTTTGCGCGTGGACGCTACCAGGCGGTCAATCAGCGGAGTCGTGATTCCCGGTGCGTTCTTCTTGCGATGGGTCCATTCTTCACGGAGCAGGCGGCCCGCCTCACTCCAATTCTGCGCGGTAATTGCGGCGCGCATGCCTCCAGCGATGGCAGCAATCTTGTCGAAGTTGCGGTGGACACCGGTGTCGCCATCGATGTGCGACTTGGTGACTTCCCAATTGTTGATGCCGGAGTTGCGAGGTTCGCCGGTGTAGGCGAGGACGAACCGCTGGTTCAGCTCCTCATGCGGAATCTTGATTTCCACGCGCCGGACGCCTGCCGGGGAGAGTTCAATCGCGCTGATGCCGCCGTACATGGCCGGGTAATAGTCCTGACATCCGGTGGGCACGCGAATAATCCGAGCTTCGATATTCTGGGCGATCTCGCGTAGCTTCTCAATCGGGTATTTTGTCCCGCAGAGGCGATTGAACGCACTCACGGTGGCGATGATGAGCGCCGATGATCCGGAGATTCCCGCGCCCGCGGGGGCCTCTGAAAACGTAGTAATGTCGAGGCCGGTGGCAGGCGTGAAGAACCGCAAAATATGCGCCACCAACGGCAGTTTGTACTTTGACGCAGCCCGGAGCACCTCAAGCGACGGGAACGACTCCCGCTTGTCGAGATCGCGGGAGTAGAGATTGATGGTTTTATCTTTCCGAGTGTCGATATCGCAATACGTGTAGCGATCGACCGCGAAGTTCACGGTGACCGCGGGGTCGTGGTGCAAATAAAGCGGCCAGATATCTAACGTACCGCCGGCAAGATCGACTCGGCAGGGAGCTTTGGACCTGATCTTCATGCGAATCAACTATGGTGACATACAATGTCGATGGTGCGGATAATTCTAGGATTTCTGTGCGCTGTTGCGTGCCTGGCGCAACCGAACCGGCTCACGGCGGACGAGAAACTGCAGGGCTTCGAACTGCTGTTTGACGGCGTTTCGACCGCTGGTTGGCTCGAGATCACTGGCGACGGATTTCCGGCGTCGTGGCGAGTGGCGAATGGCTGCCTGGCGCCGATAGCAGGTCTGGCTGGATTTCAGGATATACGCACCGTCGCGGAGTTTGTTGATTTCGAATTGCGCTTTGACTGGCGCGTCTCGCGGAGCGGAAATTCAGGCGTGAAGTATCGCTTGGACAAAGTGGACCGCTGGGTAGTGAAGGATCGTGCCGCGTATCACGCGCGTGCGAGAGGCTTGGAGTATCAGATTGTCGACGATGCGCTGAACGAAGAAGCGCAGGCCGATCCCAAGAACACGGCGGGTGCGCTATACGGCAAGATAGCGCCAGTGCGAGCGGCTGCGCGTCCGGTTGGCGAATGGAACGAGAGTCGGATCGTGGTGCGGGGGCTGCATCTGGAGCATTGGCTCAATGGAGCAAAGGTAGTGGAGTGTGAGTGTGCCGGAGAAGGGAAGACGGGTCCGGTTGCGCTCCAGAATCACAACTCGGACGCGTGGTTTCGGAGCATCCGGATTTTGAAGCTGAAGGACTAGTCGAGTTGTTGGATGGCGGATTCCAACTGCTCCAGTCCGCCGGCGAAAAAGTGGTCGCGCGCTTCGATGGTGATCAGCTGTTTGGGTTCGGGGACGGAGGCGAAGATCGGCTCCAGTTCCGCGAGAGGGCCGAATTGGTCGTTGGTGCTTTGCACGAAGATCTTCGGAATCGCGCAGGATGTGAGCAATTCCGCGTCGGCGTAGCGAGTGGGGAATCCGACCGGGATCACGCGGCGCGCGCCTGCGCAGAGTTTCAGGGCGATGCGGGACCCGAAGGAAAAACCCGCGATGGTCCAGGGTAAATCGGGGTAGCGTAAGCGCAAGTACGTCAGCGCTGCGCGCGCGTCTTCGATTTCGCCGGCGCCGTCATCGTAGCCACCATGGCTGAGGTTGACGCCGCGGTAGTTGAAGCGCAGAACGACGGCGCCGGCGTGCCGGAGTCCGCGGGCCACGCGGTAGACCACCTTGTTGTGCATGGTGCCGCCGTGCTGCGGGTGGGGATGGCAAACCAGGGCGACCTCGCGCGGAGTTCCGTTTTCAGGCTCCTCGAGCAGCGCTTCCAACCGTCCCGCGGGACCGTCGATGAACAGCGATTCGATCCTGCGCGGCACCTAGCTCGACCGGTAGTTGGTGAACTGCATGTCGATGCCGTAGTCGTGCCCGCGCAGCAATGCCATGACTTCCTGCAATGAATCACGGTCCTTACCGCTCACGCGCACCACGTCGCCTTGAATTGACGACTGCACTTTCTTCTTGGAGTCCTTGATGGCCTTGACGATCTCTCGCGCTTTTTCGATGGCAATCCCCTGCTGCATGGTCACTTCCTGCCTTACCGACGAGCCGGCGGCTGAAATGATGGGGCCGTAGGTGAATGCCTTGAGCGACACTTTGCGCTTGGTGAATTTGCCCTCAAGGATTTCAGTGACGGCGCGGAGTTTGAACTCGTCAGAACTGGCGAGCGTGATCTTGTTATCTTTCTCGTTGAGATCGATGGAGGAGTGTGAGTCCTTCAGGTCAAAGCGGGTAGAGATTTCTTTAAGCGCCTGCTGAATTGCGTTCACAACTTCAGGCATTTCTACTTTGGAAACGATGTCGAATGTATTCTCGGGCATTTCGCAATTATTCTAGCGGTTCTCACGCAACGCGGCTAGAACTCGCTCGGTAATCTCATCCACCAGAAACGGCATCAGTTCGTCAACGGCAACAGTGACCGCGGCGCGAACGAGTTCGACGTCCACATCGGCGGCAATGATGGGAGCCGGCGGGGGCGGTGCTGCAGTCACTGTCTCAACCGGTTTCACGTCGAAGGCGGGCGTGGATGAGACGGTACGTGCGAACGTTGGGGGCGGTACGGCAACCGGGGGCGCGAACGCGGCCACTGGCTCAGGCGCGGCTACGGGTGCAGGCTGGGGCTCAGGCTCTTCCACAACCACTGTGACGGTGGATGCTTCAACCACCGGTTGAATGTCGATGGCAGGCTGTTCCTCGATCTCGGCTTCGGGAGCCGGCTCGGAGGTTCGAGCTGCGCGTGCCTCGGCAATCAGCGGCTTAATGCTGTCGATCACCATCGAGGCCTCGAACGGCTTCTTGATGATGGCGTCGGCGCCGGAGCGGCGGGCTTCGTCCTCGTCAAACACCTCGAGCATGCCGGCGGTCATAACCACCTTCACATGCCGGTGCAGCGGGTTCGATTTCACTTGCCGGCAGAGCTCAAAGCCATTCTTGCCGGGGAGAAAAACGTCGACGACGATCAAGTCGGGATCGACGTCGGTCAATCGCTTGATCGCGGTATCGCCGTCGGTGACACTAACGACCTCATATCCTTCTTCACGAAGGATTCGTTCGCCCATACGCTGCGCGTGCGGGCTGTCGTCAGCAAGCAGGATGCGGCCCATCCCCTTGGATTTCGCAGTGGCGCCGCGACCGGCGCTATTGCTTGACTCCGTCGGGTTTGACGGCGTCTGTGGCTGGTGCAGTCCCAGTTTGAGCAGGGGCATTGATCTGTGGTTGTTTCTTGTTCTTCTTCTGCTTCTTCGGTTTCAGAGGCTGCTGATTTACCGGCAGCGGTTGAGCGGCCGCGGCGGCTGCGGCGGGGTCAGGCGAGGATGGCGCCGGAGCCGCAGTCGAAGACGCGGGAACTGGCGTGCGCGCTTCCTTACCTTGTTCCAGAGCGGAGCCATCGCCCACCGTCCCAATCGAAACGTCGTTGGTCCCGGTGCTGGCAACCGGCGTCGGGATACTCGCGGGAATCGGGCCGCGTACGGATGTCATGGCGGGAGTACCGGACTTTGCGGCAGTTTTCACATCCGGGCCGCGCTTTAGAAAGCCGAGGCTCGTCCCTACAAGGCTGCCCTTGCTCTTGTTCTCCTGCTCATACTTGGCGCGAGCGATAGCTGCCGGATCCGCTTCGGGAACGGGCATTTCCATTTCCGCCAGTTTCTTCTTGGCGTTGTCGATGTAGGCGCTCATCGGATATTCGCGGACCAGCTTTTGCAAGGCCTCGCCAGCGTCCTTACGGAACCGGTTGCCCATGCGCGAATAGGAATCAGCCTGTAGCCACAGCGCCTCGTCGGCGCCGCTGTACAGCGGATACTGTTCAACCAAGCCCTTCAAGCGGTTTGCGGCCGCCGGATGACTGCCTTTGTGCTGATAGTATTTACCGACGCGGAACTCGCCTTCGCCGATGGCTTCCTGAATATTCCGCAACTTCTGTTCGGCGATTGGCGCGAACTTGCTGTTGGGGAACTGCTGCATCAACTGGCGGCACTCCATTTCGGCGCGTAAGGCCTGTTGAGCGTCGCGGTCGGGCTTCTCCATCTGGCGGTAGTGAATGTCGCAGATGCGATTTTGGGACTCGGCAGCCTCTTCCATCGTCGGATAGAACAGAATGAAGTCCTTGTACTCGGCTTCAGCCTGCGCCATGCCGTGCGCGCCGCCTTCGCGATACCAGCTGTCGGCGATGGCCAACTTGGCTTTCGCCAAAAACTCGCTGGTGTCATAGGTGTTGATCAGCGTGTTCAGCGTGATGCGGGCGATCTCGTACCGCCCCTTCTCAATGTCGTTGACCGCTTTGTCGAACAGCACCTTATCTGGCTGTTGGGTGTCTTTGGTAATCGGGTTCTCGTACTTCTTGTGCCGGCAGCCCGGCAGGGCGAGAACGCAGACTAAGAGCGCCGTCCCCAGACAAGCGCGCGAAATCAAAGTTGGGAAATTGGCCATAAGCAACAAAAACCTGCTTCTAAACACGAATCGATGTGGCATCGAGCGCCACCTGTTTCATCTCACGGACTGTTGCCGCCGGATCGTCAGTGTGAAAAACAGACGACCCTGCCACTACCCAGTCCACACCCGCCCGGACAACCTCGGAAAGATTCTCGAGCGTCACCCCACCATCAATCTCAATCGGTAAAGGCAAACCGCGTTGCCGGCGCATGGCATCCAGCGTCTGAATCTTGCGTAAAGCGTTCGGAATAAACTTCTGACCGCCAAATCCGGGGTTCACGCTCATGATCAAAACATAGTCGGCGACGTCCAACACTTCGGTCAACACAGAAACCGGCGTCGAGGGGTTCAAAACCACCCCGGCCCGGGCTCCTTCGGACTGTATCATCCGCAGGGTTCGGTCCAAATGCACACAAGCCTCCTGATGCACTGTCACCTGGTCGGCTCCGGCCTCGATGAAGAAGGGAGCATAGCGGTCAGGATCGGTAATCATCAGGTGAACGTCGAGCGTCAACCGGGTGATCTTGCGGATGGACTGTACAACCGGCGGCCCGATGGTGAAGTTTGGGACGAAGTGGCCGTCCATCACATCCAGATGGAGCATGGAGATGCCAGCCTTCTCCACCGTGGCGATCTGTTCGCCCAGGCGCGCAAAATCCGCAGCAAGGATGGATGGAACGATTTCAACCATTTGCGGGCTTAGTCAAATGTTAGCACGGCGGCGAAAAAGCCGTCGCCAGGGTCTCTTCCCGGCAGTCGCTGCATTTCTTCGACGAGGCGAACGCCCGAGCGGGTTGCCAGGACTTCGCGTACGACATCCTGATTCTCCTCGCGCTCGAGCGAGCATGTAGAGTAGACCATCCGCCCTGTTGGTACTACGGCGTTTAGCGCATTCAGCACCAGCGCGACCTGTAACTGGTGAAGTTCAATCAGGTTAGGAGGCTCAAGGCGCCACTTGATCTCGGGGTTTCGGGCCAGCGTTCCGGTGCCGGAACAGGGAGCGTCCACCAGAATCCGGTCAAACATAGTTGAGAAGGGAAGGGGCTTGGATCCATCGAGGACCACCCGACGGCACTCCTTGGGCAGAACCTTTAACCGGCTGAGATGCAGGTCGCACGCGACGGCTTTTACGCCCGCTTCGAGCGCTTGTACCGTCTTGTTGCCGGGCGCCGAACACAGGTCGAGAAAGCTCTGGCCTTTTTCCAGATTGAGGAGCGGCACGATGGACTGTGAACCGATATCCTGCATTCGCCCGTTGCGGAAGTACGCTTCGGGCTCATGGAGAGAGGTGAGGGCGATTTTCTCCGCCGCTTCGGCGCCGAACTCCGCGGTCCATTTTTGCAGCAGCCAGGCGGGGCAAGACAGTTCGACGCTTTTCGACGGCCAGGCGACGGCGTCCCTCGAAACCTTCCGCAGAATCGCGTTCACAAACCCGGCGGCAAACTTACCGCCTCCCCGCTTGGACAGTTCAACACTCTCGTCCACGGCAGCGTGTCGCGGAATGCGATCGAGGTAGCGCAATTGATAGATGCCCATCCAGAGCGCGACGCGAACGCCGGGCTGAGTCTTGGCAGGCTTGCCGGCGTAGTAGTCGATCAGAAAATCGAGTTGGCCGCGGAAGCGGAGGCAGCCGAAAACGATCTCGCTTGCGAGTCCGGCGTCGCGCGCGTCGAGTTCGGTGGCACGCAAAAGGTCGGACGCATAACCACCGCGGAGAACGCGTAGGAGAATGTCGAAGGCGGCGGTTCGGGCAGGGGACACTCTTTCCAGCTTAGAGGTTCAGCCCGCTGCTGGGCGACAATAGGATTATGGCCGACGAACTCAGGAATCGATTGACATCGGAACAGTTTAATATCACCCAGCAAAAAGGGACTGAGCATCCTTTCACTGGGAAGTATTGGGACCACACTGAGCCCGGCATGTACAAGTGCGTCGTCTGTGATGCTGAGTTATTTAACAGTGAGGAGAAGTTCGACGCGCATTGTGGCTGGCCGAGTTTTTACGCTCCGGCCAAAAAGGAAAACATAGTCGAGAATGAGGATCGCAGCCATCGCATGCGCCGCGTGGAGGTGACTTGCCAGAAGTGTGGAGCTCATCTCGGACACGTGTTTCCCGACGGTCCCGCGCCCACCGGGCTACGCTACTGCATCAACTCCGCGTCTCTCGCTTTCGACAAGAAGTAGAGGTTGTCACCAGGGGGCGACGCCTCCAGTCTCGAAGAATCCTCCAGTGGGAGCGCCGGCCGGAGCAAGTGCCTGCCGGAAAGCTTCCGCGGCACCTTCCTCTAACGTTTGCGTGCCGCTGTGGCCGTTAAGATCGGTTGCGGTATAGCCGGGATTCACGGTGTTCACTTTAATTGGGGTATCGCGCAGTTCCCACGCAAGCTGCACGGTCAGCATGTTCAGGATGGCCTTGGAGCCGTTGTACCCAAGCATCTTGATGGCAGCGAAAGGCCATGCTGGATCGGCATTCCAGGTAAGCGAGCCCAGGCCGCTCGACAACATCACAATGCGCCCCGCCGTCGAATTCCGAACCAGGGGAAGCATCGCCTGCGTGACAGCCAGCACGCCGAAGAAGTTAACATCGAGGATGCGGCGGACGGCCTCCGGATCGGCAGTGCTGGGCGGTCCGTCAGCCTTGTCGATAATCCCCGCATTGTTTACAAGGATGTCGAGCCGGCCATAACGCTCGCGAATGGCCTGAGCGGCCTTCGCGATGGTCTCGGTTTGCGTGACATCCAGTTCGATGAAATGGGCATCGGCGCCGTATGCTGCCAGTTTTCCTGCGGCAACGCCTCCCAACTCAGCGTTGCGGGCGCCGACCAGGACCGTAATGCCTTCCTTGCCGAGTTGACGGGCCAATTCGTACCCGATTCCCTTGTTCGCGCCTGTGATCAGGGCGATCTTGCCTTTGTGTGTATCTGCCGCCATCCTCATCAGAGGAAGACGGGTGAGCATACGATTCAAGAATCCGGCTGAATCACCATTATGAGATTTCGGGACGGCCGCCCCACTATTTTGATGGCCTTAAGCTGCTCATTGTAATGCGGTTATCCGGCTATTGAAAAGTAAAACGCGGTAAATTTAGAAACCGGGTGAGACTATAGCGGCTGTGTCACAATCTATTAGGTAATGTCCAACTCCCTACAGTTGCGAGAAATCGAGCAGGCCAAGTTGTCAAACGGCATTCGGATTATCACCGAACGGATGTCACATGTGCGCAGTGTTTCGATGGGAATCTGGATCGGAACCGGATCGCGCCAGGAAGTCGGACCCGAGAATGGGATCTCGCATTTCATTGAGCACATGGTGTTTAAGGGGACAGAGAACCGTACCGCGGAAGAGATTGCCCGCTCGGTAGACTCGATTGGCGGCGGTCTGGATGCGTTCACGTCAAAGGAATTGGTGAGCTACAACACCAAGGTTCTGGATGAGCACCTTCCCATCGCCTTCGACGTGCTCTCTGATCTGGTGCTCAATCCGCTATTCCGCGACGAGGACATCGAGAAGGAGAAGGGCGTCATTCTCGAGGAACTGAAGATGGAAGTGGACAATCCGGAATATCTGGTCCACGAGATCTTCTCCAGCAATTTCTGGAAAGACCATCCGCTCGGTAAGCCGATTCTGGGTACCAAGGAGACGGTGCAGGCGTTTCAACAGCCGATGTTGCGCGACTATTATCAGCGCTCGTACAATCCACGGAACATCCTGATCACTGCGGCCGGCAACCTCAATCATGGGGATGTAGTGCGCCTGGTCACCGATAAGTTTGCAGGAATGTTGCCCGCAGAGACGATTCCGGCGCAGCCCGCGCCGCGTCCGCACGCCAAGCTGATTTTCCGGCGGAAAGCGTCGCTCGAGCAGGTTCACGTCTACATGGGGATGCCGGCGCTGCCGTTGTCGCACGAGTCGCGATTTGTTTGCTACGTGCTCAATACGCTACTTGGTGGCGGAATGAGTTCGCGCCTGTTCCAGAACATCCGCGAGAAGCAGGGCTTGGCGTACTCCGTTTATTCCGAACTCGGCATGTATAGCGACGCCGGGTGCATGGCCGTTTGCGCCGCGACTTCGAAGGAGACCGCGGGCAAGTTGGTCCACTCCGTCATGCATGAGCTTCGCCAGCTAAAGAACGAACGGGTGAGCGAGGAAGAACTGCGCCGGTCGAAAGACCATCTAAAAGGCTCGTTTATGCTGGGCTTGGAATCCACGTCGAGCCGCATGGGCAATCTGGCGCGGCAGGAACTCTATTTCGGCCGGTTCATCTCACTTGACGAGATGCTGGCGAGCATCGAAGCGGTGACCGCCGACCAGGTGCAGGAACTCGCGCGTCAGTTTTTCAAACCAGAACATGTTGCCCTAACCATGCTTGGAAGGCTGGACGGGTTTAAAATGACTCGGGAAGACCTTTCTCAATATCAGTGACCGCTACCGGCCATCAACCGCGGCGGCAGTCGGCGGTTTGGCTGCTGCTCTTCACGCTATTTTTCAGCCTGGGCGGAGTGTCGGCGTTTGCGCTCGACATCTCCAAGCTCCAGCCGCAGGGCTATGTCAGCGACTTCGCTGGCGTGGTTGACGTCAGTTCCAAGACGCAGGTTGAGAGTTACCTGACGCGCTTGAAACAGGCGACCGGCGTTGAGGTGGCGGTGGTCACCGTGGACACACTCGACGGGGATCCGATTGAAGACGTAGCCAACAGCCTGTACCGGAAATGGGGCATCGGCGTGAAGGGCCAGAATGAAGGCGCCTTGCTGCTGCTGGCGGTCCGCGACCGGAAGAGCCGCGTCGAGGTGGGCTACGGACTCGAGCCTGTGATGCCGGACGGATTTGCCGGGAGCGTACTGCGCGAGATGCGTCCTTCGTTACAAGAAGGCGCTTACGGGCAGGCGCTGCTCGCGGGGACCGCGCGAATTGGCGAGGCGATCGCGAAGGCCAAAGGCGTCACGCTCGATCGCACGCTGACACGCCGTAACACTCCTCGCCGGAACGTCGGGGATGGCGGCGGAATACCTTGGCCGCTGGTGATTGTCGGTATCGTCATTCTGCTGGGGCTATTGGGACGAGGCGGTGGCAGCGGCGGAGGGCTTGCCTGGTTTCTGCTGGGCAACATCCTGGGCAGCGGCACGCGCTATCGCGGCGGTGGTTGGGGCGGCGGCGGTTTTGGCGGCGGTGGCGGGGGAGGCGGCGATTCCGGCGGAGGTGGATTCGGCGGATTCGGCGGCGGAGACTCCGGAGGCGGCGGCGCTTCAGGCAGTTGGTAAGAGATCGGGAGCCAATAAATGGAACGGCAACTATCGCATCTTGTCGAAAGGCTGGAGAAGGTATACGGCGACCGGCTTGTCTCGTTGATCCTTTACGGATCCGCGGCCGACGGCGATTATCACAACCGCTACTCCGACCTGAACGTCTTCTGTGTCCTGTCTGAGATCACGCAGAAGGAACTGGCGGAAAGCGATCCGATCTTCCGCTGGTGGCGCGAACTGGGCCACCCGTCGCCGCTGTTGATGACCGAAGAAGAGGCTCGTACCTCGGCCGACAGCTTTCCCATCGAATTCAGCGAAATGCAAAAGCATCGCAAGGTGCTACACGGACGCGATGTGATTGCCTCACTGGTTATCGACCGGAAACACTATCGTGTCCAACTCGAGCACGATCTGCGAGTGAAGATGCTGCGTTTGCGGCAACAAGCCACCACTGCACTGGCCGACCGCGACGCGCTGTTGAAGCTCTGTCTCGATTCTGTCTCCACGTTTTGCGTGCTGGGCCGGCATGCACTGATCATTTCCGGGCACGAGGCAGGCGCGAATAAGCGCAAGGTGGCCGAGGATCTGGCGGGCGTTTTGAATGTTGATATGACGCCATTTCTCACGTTGTTGAATGTACGCGATAGCAAAACCGCTCCGCAGGAAGTGGATCCTGTTAATCTATTTGGGAACTACCTGAGCCGGATCCATGACCTGATCGCGTTTGTCGATCATCTGGAAGAATGAAGGGGAACTCATTATGAAAACCGGGTTGTTGATTTTGGGTGTGGTGCTGTTGATCGTCATCATCGGGGGGTGCTCCATCGTTGGCACCCGGAACGATCTGGTGACCGAACGACAGGCGGTGAAGGGCCAGTGGTCGCAGGTGGATGTCGCGCTTCAGCGCCGCGCCGATCTAATCCCGAATCTCGTGAATACGGTGAAGGGTTATGCCAAGCAGGAACTGGAAGTCTTCTCGGCCATCGCCAATGCTCGCGCCCAATTGGGCGGCGCGCGCAATCCGCAGGAAAAGATCGATGCCAACAATCAGTTGAGTGGGGCATTGAGCCGCCTGCTGGTGATCACCGAGAACTACCCGCAGTTGAAGTCGAACGAATCGTTCAACCGCCTGATGGACGAACTGGCGGGGACTGAGAACCGCATCAATGTGGAGCGCCGCAAGTACAACGAAGTGGTGCAGAAGTACAATACGGACTTACAGATCTTCCCGAAGAACATCGCAGCGTCGATGTTCGGGTACCAGGCTGAGCCGTACTTCAAAGCGGATGAGGGCGCCAAGAGCGTTCCGAAGGTGAATTTTTAGCTGATGGTATTTCAGAACTATATCAATGGCGAGTGGACCGGCGGCTCGACATTTGAAAATCGCAATCCGGCGAATATCGACGAGGTGGTTGGCGAGTTCATAAAGGGATCGCCGGCCGACGTTGCAGCGGCCGCGGACGCGGCTCATTCGGCGTTCAGTGCGTGGTCGACGCTACCGGCGCCGGCGCGTGGGAATTTCCTGTTCAAGGTGGCCGATATCCTCGACCGGAAGTTCGACGACATTGCCGCCGATATGACGCGGGAGGAAGGGAAGACTCTTCCCGAGGCCAAGGGCGAGGTTCGCCGGTCGATCAACATCTTCCGCTATTTTGCAGGCGAAGGTTCGCGGCTGTTCGGCATTCAGGCACCGAGCGAACGCGATCGTGTGCACATGTTCGCCATCCGCAAACCGGTGGGCGTAATCGGGCTGATCACGCCGTGGAATTTTCCCAGCGCGATTCCGGCATGGAAACTGGCGCCGGCGTTGATCTGCGGCAACACGGTGGTGATGAAGCCGGCATCGGTGGCACCGCTGAGCGCGTGGCGGTTGATCGAGGCGTGTCATGAAGCGGGGATACCCAAGGGAGTCGTGAACTTCGTTGCCGGCTCGGGCGGTACGCTGGGACAGGCGCTAGTGGACGCAAAGCCGCTGAAGGCGGTGTCGTTCACCGGGTCGTGCGGAGTCGGCGAATGGCTGCACGAGCAGGCCTCGAAGCGGCGGTTGCGGATCCAGTTGGAGATGGGCGGCAAGAATCCGACGATCGTGCTGGCGGATTGTGACTTCAACTCGGCGGTGGAGAACACGGTAAACGCGTCGTTCTTTTCGACTGGACAAAAGTGTACGGCCACCAGCCGCGCGATTGTCGAGGACGCGATTTACGACAAGTTTGTAGCGGCGCTGGTGGAACGCACCAAGAAGCTGAAGGTCGGCAACGGCATGGAGCCCGGCGTAGAAATTGGTCCGGCAGTGGACGAGTCGCAGATGAACACTGATCTCGAGTACATCGAAATCGGTCGTAAGGAATGCGGTGAGCCGCTGTGTGGCGGACGGCGGCTGACAGGCGGCGCCTACGACAAGGGCTATTTCGTCGAGCCGACCGTTTTCGGCAATGTGACTGAAGATAAGCGGATCGCGCAGGAAGAGATTTTTGGGCCTGTTCTGGCCGTCATGCGCGCCAAGGATTTCGAGGATGCCATGCGGATCGCCAATAACGTCCCGTTTGGACTCTCGGCCTCGGTGCAGACCACCAACGTTTCCCGCGTGTTCGATTTCGTGTACCGCATGGAAGCAGGATTGCTGACCGTCAATCTGCCCAGCGCAGGGGTGGAATATCAGCTGCCGTTTGGCGGCACCAAGGAGTCGAGCTTCGGGCCGAAGGAGCAGGGTCCGGCGGCGATGGATTTCTACAGCGACTACAAGACGGTCTATCTGAAGTATTGAGTATCGCGCCTCGTTGAACGCATTCAAAAGCACAGTATGCACTTAGGTCAAATTCGTTGGAACAATCATGCGACCGCGGCTGTTTTCGAAAACGGCTGCGCTCGCCCCATTCCGGAGCACACGCTGGCGGACCTCATCGCCAGGAGCGAGAAGGAAGGAGTTCCGGTGCCGGTCATGGCGGCGAGCATGGCCACGGCGCATCCCGAGCCTCCGCTGCCGCTGATTCCGATCAAACCCAAAGAAGTTTGGGCATGCGGCTGCACCTACGAAACCAGCGCGTCGTTCCGCGACGCCGAGCACAACACTCGCGAAGGATTCTACGCGCAGGTGTACAAGGGCGAGCGTCCGGAGATTTTTTTCAAAGGGACGGCGCGAGTGTGCGTTGGGCCGGGTCAGCCGATCGGGATCCGCTCGGACTCGAAGTTCACGGCGCCCGAGCCTGAGCTTGCGGTGGTGTTAGGTAGCAAGGGCCGCGTAATCGGCTACACGCTCGCCAACGATGTGTCGGCCTGGGATATCGAGCGCGAGAATCCGCTTTATCTGCCGCAGTCGAAGATGTACACTGCGTGCTGCTCACTGGGTCCGGTCATTGTGACGGCGGATGAATTGTTGACGCCGCGTGATTTGCAGATGACTTGCACGATCACCCGAGGGAGTGAGACCGTATTCTCAGGCGAGACGTCGACGTCGCGGCTGGGCCGCACAATTGAGGTGTTGATCGAGTACCTGCTGCGAGCCAATCCGGTGCCGGCAGGATCGGTGTTGCTGACCGGGACCGGCATCATTGTGCCGGAGACGGCGGCGCTGGCACCGGGCGATGTAGTGAAGATCAGCGTCCCGCAAATCGGGGAACTCGTTAACACGGCAATTGTGGTTCAGTAACGAAGCCTGCGTTATACTTATCGAAGTAGTCCGCTAGAAGGCGCTATCGTCTAACGGTTAGGACAGAGCCCTCTCAAGGCTTAAATAGGGGTTCGATTCCCCTTAGCGCTACCAACCTTACCATCCCTGAATCAATTTATGTGGGCGTCTAACGACGCCGGGTACTTGGATTGCCGAACACAAAGAATCGGTCTCTGACACCGATTATGAAGAATCGGTCTCTGACACCGAATAGTGGCGATTTTGGGACTGGGGCTAAGCGGCTTGGTATACTGAGGCCCGATGCCCAAGAGCAATACTCCCGAGGCTGATGCCTCCAAGCCCGCGAAAAAAGCGAAAGAACCGAAGGCACCTAAAGAGCCGAAAGATCCCGCGCTGACCGCCGCTGCCAAAGCGATCGGTTCTGCTGTTGGGAGCGTCGCCGCGAAACTCGGTGCGACCGTGTCGAAGCCGCCAAAGGTGAAGATTCCTAAGCTGGCGCCGAAGAACAAGAAACGGCTGCCGCGCAAGGATAAGAAGGAAGCCAAGAAGAAGGCTGCCGCAGCGAAATCGGCGGGAAAATAGTCCGGTCGATTTCCTTATTTAATTGCCAGAATAGCGTCGAGCGGAGCGCCTGTACGCCGGGCCTCGACGCTTTGAAATCCCGCCTCTTGCAAGAGCGTGGTGTACTCGGCGACGGTCCGTTCACGGCCTTCGGTGCACACCAGCATATTCAATGACTGAAGCAGCGAGTTGACAGGCCCAGCCTTGTCATCGTCGAGCAGTGTCTCGGCAATCAGCATTCCGCCGCCTTGCGGAAGTGCCTGGTGGACGCGTGCCAAGAGCGTTCTAATCTTCGGCTCCGACCAATCATGAAGAATGCGTCCGGCCGCATATAAGTCGGCCGGCGGCAGGGGCTGATTGAAGAAGTCGCCTTCGATCACATCGATGCGGCCCTGCGTGTATTCGCGGGCCAAGGGAGCGACACCGGGCAGTTCGACGACTGCGGCGGTGAGGTTCGGAAACCGGTCAACTGCGGACATGGCCAGATGTCCGGTGGCCCCTCCCAAATCCACTAGCCGGTGAAATGCGGATAGATCGAATGCCGCGACAACCGCGGGTGAGCTTAGAAGTCCGAAGCCGTGCATGCCGGCGATGAAGTCGCGTTTGGCCGCTTCGGAACTGAAGAAGTGATCGAAGATGCCGCCGGGTCCGAAACCAAACGCCGGTTCCCACTGATTGCTGCCGGTTGAGAGCGCATCGTCGAGCCGTCCCCACAGTTGATAGAGCGCACGATCCGAATAGAGAATGTAACCCGCCAGTGTCCGGGGACTGGAGCGTCGCAGGTATTCGCTCGCCAGTGGCGTATTGCTGTAGCCGCTGTCGCCCTTTTCAAGGAAGCCCAGGCTGACGCATGCATCGAGCAGCCGTTCGAGTGCCTGCGGATTACCGGGAAAGTCGGACACCGTTGCGGGGGACTCGTGGCAGCGATCGAAGACGCCGAGTCCTACGGCTGCGAACATCGCCTTGGAGCGCCGGAAGGCGTAGATGGCTTCGATGACAGGGGTGGGGTCGGTCATGTGCGAGTCCGGAAATGATCATAGCCGAGCGGCGGTACGGCGACGCCCTGCAGCGTGACTGTGCCGGGGTTGCCCTTGACGATTGCACCGATGCGGAAGGACGCCGGCGGCGGTTTGAGCGATTCCGGCAGCGTGAAGAGTAGCTGATAATCCTCGCCGCCGTGGAGCGCCTGCTCGACGCTGGAGCCTCGAAATACGGGCACGTTGTCGAGCGCGGCGGCGACACTTGACGCGAGACAGAGACGGTGCAGGTCGAGCGACAATCCATCGCTCAGATCCATGGCCGCCGTTGCGCGACCGCGAATGGCGCGGCCGATGTCGAGGCGGGGTAGGGGACGCTTGTGATTTTGCCAGGGCTTCCCCAGGCGGCCGGATACGTAAATGACGTCGCCCGGTTTCGCGCCCGAGCGTCGAAGGGCTGTTCCCTTTGGAACGGCGCCGCAGACGACGATGTCGCAGGTGAGCTTGGTGGAGTGAGAGAGATCGCCGCCGGCAAGTGCGGTGCCGTGCTTGCGGGCGAGCGATAGCAGTCCGGTATAGAAACGGCGCACCCAAGGGGTGCCGGTCCAGGGGGCCAGGGCAAGCGAGATCAGGCAGAAGCGCGATTCACCGCCCATGGCGGCGATATCGGAGAGTCCACGGGCGAGTGCTTTGTGACCGACATCGGCGGCGCTATGGCTGTCGCGGGTGAAGTGGACGTCCTCGATAAGCAGGTCTGTGGTGAAGAGCAGGTCCTCACCCGGCTTGGGGCGGAAGATGGCGCAGTCGTCGCCGATGCCCTGGACAAGCTGAGGAGTCGTGGCGGTATGCGCCAGTCCAGCGATGGTCTTTACGAGGTCAAGCTCTGTCATCCTGACCTGTAGCGAGGACGAGGCCTGCGGGCAGTTCTTCGCCAAAGACGCGGCCCATGGCGCGGAGGTCGTTGCTCTGGGACGCCTCGAGGTCGAGATTGGGGAATCGCCGGCGGACGACTTCAAGCGTTTGAGGCGAGAGATCGCGGGCTGCATCGCCGGTGTAGCGGGCCATAGCGCCCACGGCGTCCTCGGAGCGATCGTTCTTCAGAATGGACTCGATCCAGCGAGTTGCGGTGGTGCCCGAAACCACCAAATTGTTGGGTCCGTAGAACTGGCGGCGCGCGCCAATTCTCGACAGACACCACAACGCAGTATCCACCATGTCGTCTTTCTTCACGCGCTCGACGAGGGCGTCGCCAAGCTGTGTTTTGGTGCCGACCGGTAGCAGTTCGAGACTCGCCGCTGTGCGCCACATCTCACGCAAGAGGCTCATGTTGATGCGCTGGAGCTTTTTGCTACCGCGCGGAATGAGCGCCGTGGAGAGCCGGGCAAACATATCGGCCTGCTGATTCTTGTTCATGCCGCCGGCAACACGGCCCCAGAAAATCCACCAATCGATCTCGTTCTGTACCTGATTGGGGAAGGTGAGTCCGCCAGAGTAAATGCGGCGGGCCTGCTCGATGCGGTATTCGTCACCCGGGAAGCCGAAGCCGGGACGCAGGCAGAAGCCGCAGAGATTCAGCCAGCGCAGTTCATGAGCGGCGCTGCGCTTTCGGCCATCGGCGAGTTCGAGCATCTTGTCGGCGAGACGACGGATAGCAGTCAACGGCCACGACATCCGGCCGAGTCCGATGGCCTGTTCAAGATTCGCGGGTAGCGTTTCGGGTGCGGAAGATCCGGTACCGAACGTGTCGGCGATCAGTTCCTCGGCGGCCTTGAGACCGTCCTCATTGATTACCGCCGCGGCCTTCGTGCCCGACGGTGAGGCAGCGGTTTTTCGAAGCTCGAACTGCAACCGCCAACGATGCTCGCTGATTTTCGACTCGGCCCAGATTTCAAGCGTCCCCACTTCGGTAAGCCGCGCGCCGAGTTTCACGGGCACCAATCGTTCACCCGTCTTGCCAAAGCGGATCACGGCATTTAAGGGCGCGTGAAGATGCAGGACTCCGGACTCGAGGTCGGCAGGTGTGAAGTCCACTACCTGTCCCAGTTGATCCTCGGTGCGTGTGAGCGAGCTATAGAGGCGGAAAGAGACTGGCTTGTTGGCGACGAGTTGCAAGCCTTCGGAATCGATCTCGAGCACTGACGATTCCTCGGTGCCGCGCGGGACCAGGCACAGCGTGCGCGTGGCCTCACCTTCAACGCCGCCGGTTTGGACGTAGTAAGCGCGGGGCAGTCCGCCACGGACCAGCAGTCCTGCTCCGGTGGACCGCACGTAGCTGTAGTAGGCGGCTCCCACCGAAACTGCGAGATCAAGGTCGTGATTTTCGAGGATGAGCGGGCGCTTGTTATACCAGCGGTCCATCACGTCGGCGACGCGCTGGCGGCAGATCTCGGGAATGAAGAAGCCGCCGTTAAACAGGATGGCGTCGGGGATTGCGCCGGCGGAGTTCAGGAATGCCGCGATGTGGCGGGTGATCGCGGGATCGGAGACGTAAGGCAATCCTAGTTCGCGGAAGAGGCTCTTCTTTTCGTCCTTGGGCGGGTCGGTGAGTTCGCAGAACGGCAGGAAACCTTCGAGCGTGAGTTCGAGCGCTTCTTCGCGGAGTATTTCAGTGCGCAACGTTCCGCCGACCAGCGACGAGCCGCTGCCGAGCACCGTGATTTCGACGCTCTTTAGATTCGGATCGGCGAGCATCCGCTCTTTCGCAGCGGCGCACTGCCGGCGCAGTCCACTGCGCTGTCGCAGGGACAATGGCTGGCCAAGCTTGGATTCCACCAACCAGGCGAGCGTTAAGTCGAGATTGTCGCCGCCGAGCAGGAGATGCTTGCCCACAGCGGTGCGCGTGAATTCGATGCGATCGCCGTCACGGCCGACGCGGATAAGCGTGAAATCGCTGGTCCCGCCGCCGACGTCGCAAACCAGCACATTCTGGCCATTAAACAGGCTCTTGCGGGAGCGTGCCAGATCGTTGGCGATCCAGGAGTAGAACGCTGCCGCTGGTTCTTCGAGCAGCGTTAGATTCTCGATGCCGGCTTCGCGCGCGGCGGCGACTGTCAATTCGCGTGCTTCCTCGTCAAAACTGGCCGGGACGGTAAGGACCACGTCCTGCGCCGTGATGGGCTCGCCGAATTTCTGCTGATACGCGTCGCCGAGATTCTTTAGAATCCGGGTGGAGACTTCGACCGGACTGAGAACCCGTCCAGACTCCTGAGCGTCCCAGGGCAGGATCTTGGCGGTCCGATCCACTTCCTGATTCGAGAGCCAGCTTTTGGCCGAGTGAACCGATTTGGTGGGCACCAGCGCGCCCTGATCGCGGGCGTACGCGCCTACCAGTTCGGTGTCGCCGAGATAGAGAAACGACGGCAGTGTGCGGCGCGGCTCAATGCGGCCGGGCGCTACGGTCTGCGGAATTTCGAGGACGTGGATGGGCGGAAAGTCGGCTTCGGCGGCCTCTTGCGGGTCGACATAGGAGAGTGCTGAGTTGGTGGTGCCAAGATCGATACCGACGTTCATTAAGCCACCTGTTCGCGGACGTTGAATTCAAGCTTCCAGCGGCGGCCGTCGCGCGCCACGCACCACAGCTGAAGCAAGCCCGTCTCGGTAACCACCGTTTCGAGCGTGACGGGAGCCACTTCGCCGGCGGCCCCGGTGAGGCTCACCTCAACCGGTGATAACTCGACGAGGTCGTTGCCGACATCGTCGATGAGAGAGCCGGTCTCGTCGTTCTTACGCGTAGCCGAGTTGAAGAATCGGAACTCCGCCGGCTCGCCGACCACCAGGCCAAATTCGCGATTTCCGATGCGGGCTTCGGTGCCTTCTTCCATGCCGAACGGCGCGACGGTGAGCGCCTTCAGCGGAGCGGGCATCCCGGGCACGGCCGGCATGGCACTCTCAATCCCCACGTAGTATGTGCGAGGGATTCCGCCCCGTATGCGGACCCCCCGACCGCTGCGCGCCATTCCATAATAGGCAGCGCCTCGCGCAACAGCGTGCATCAGATCGTCGCCCAGCAGCGGCTTAACGGGCTCCATGCCTTCTTCAACCAGCCAGGAGTTCAGGACCTCGATGAAGCGGTCGCGCGCCATCTTTGCGCGCATTACGCCGCCGTTGAACAGGATATGCGTGGGCGCAGCGAGACCGCTTTTCCCTCGCCGCACCGAGCCATGCTCGGCGTTGGCGGCCTGCTGACGCAGGAAGCGAGCGAGGTGCTTGGTTATGGCGGCGTCGGCAGCGTAGGGTAGCCCAAGTTCGGCGAGTCCTGCGCGACGGCGCTGAGGCAGGTCCTGACTGCTGACCGGCGGCAGGAAGCCATCGAGCAGAATGCGCTGAACGTCTTCGAGCAGCAGCTTGGTTTTGATGGTGCCGCCCACCAACCCTGTACCTTTGCCGAGCAGCGTGACGGGATGCTCTGCGCGTTTAGCGGACTCGTCTAGCAGACGCTCTTTCGCCAGACGGCACTGCTGCCACAGAGCCTGTAGCTGGAGCGCATCGAGCTTAGTCCCCTTGGCAGCGAGTTGCTGTTCCAGGTGACGGGCGAGCGCGAGGTCGATGTTGTCGCCGCCGAGCAGGATGTGTTCGCCTACTGCGACACGCTCGAGTTGTAGTTCGCCGGCGTTTTCGGTGACCGCGATGAGAGTGAAATCGGTGGTGCCGCCGCCGATGTCGGCAACCAGAATCAGATCGCCCACCGAGACGCGCTCGCGCCAGTCGGGATGCCGTTCAATCCAGGCGTAGAACGCAGCCTGCGGTTCCTCGAGAAGCACCACGTCGCGATAGCCGGCCTGTTCGGCCGCTTTCAGGGTGAGTTCGCGCGCCACGGCATCGAAAGACGCGGGCACGGTTACCAGCACCTGCTGCTTGTCGAAGGGAGCGTCGGGGTGGCTTGCGTTCCACGCTGACCTTATGTGCTGAAGGTAGCGTTGCGAGGCGTCGACGGGTGAGAGTTGACGCACGCCCTCTGGAGCGTTGGGCGGCAGAATCGGCGCCGTACGGTCAACGCCGGCATGCGACAGCCAGGACTTGGCGGACGAAATCAGACGGCGGGCATTCTCGGCGCCGCGCTTCTTGGCCAGTTCTCCGGTGACCACGCCAGGTTCGCTGTCCCAGGGAAGCTCTAGCGTCCCGGCAGGAAAGTCGTTGGGGCCGGCCAGGTAAAGGAACGACGGAAGCAGCGGTTCCGCGCGGACTTCGCCGGGATTGACAAGCTGGGGAATGTCAAAAAGGTTGACCGGCGCAGCCTCTCGCGGGTCGGATGGAAGTTCGGCGCTGGCGAGCGCTGAGTTGGTGGTACCTAGATCGATACCGATGACAAATTGCTGGGGCAAGAGACTACTCAATCTCGATTTCGGCGGGGGCTACCACCGAGTTGGTCTGGCTGACCTTGAGCGTGGGAAGGTCGACTTTCTCCGCCTTCCAACCTTTATGCCGGAGGATGCCGCCCTGTGCTTTGCCGCTGGCCGGGACGTTGCCAATCAGCTTCAGCACGGCTGGATCGCTACTCTCGACTTTGGTGTAACTTCCTTCAACACCGTCGATTACGGGGCCAAGCTTCACGTAACGGCCGAGCGTGTCGCGGCATTGTTCCTGGAGGCTTCTAACGGCAGCGCCAACCTGCTCGTCGGTGGCACCGGAGATGTCTTCCATGAGAAAGTCCACCAGGCGGCCGTCGCGCTGCAGGATGCCGAGAATTTGAATCGCGCCATCGGACGGCTTCAGTTGGACCACGGGAACGGCTGGCGGCGGAGCCTTCACAGACCCGGCTCTCACGTAGCCAAATTCCCGGGCGACATCCTCAGGAAGGATGCCCGAAAACAGAATGGAGAAGAAACTCGAAAATGCGGAACCGATGCGACTCATCTATAGATTTAGGGTACCAGTTAGTGGAATTAATGACCTTCAGCTTCGAGGAAGCGTTCCACTTCGATAGCGGCCATACAGCCTGCCCCTGACGCGGTGATCGCTTGCCGGTAAGTGCGGTCTTGCACATCGCCCGCGTGATAGACGCCGGTGACGTTGGTGCGAGCGCCGCCGTGAGAGACGATGTAGCCGTCGGGATCGAGATCCAGTTGACCGATGAAGGGCGCGGTATTGGGGATATGGCCGATGGCGACGAAGAATCCGTCGACGTCGCGGACCCAGACCTCGCCGGTTACCAGATTCCGGAGCTTCACCGCTTTCACCAGGTTCTCGGCCGGATCGTAGATATCCTCGACCACGGTGTTGAGCAGAAACTCGATCTTCGGGTTGGCCTTGGCGCGCTCGATCATGATTTTGGAGGCGCGAAAGCTGTCGCGGCGATGCACGAGTGCGACGCTTGAACCGAAGCGGGTGAGAAAGTTGGCTTCCTCCATAGCGGAGTCGCCGCCGCCCACCACCATGATCGGCTTGCCGCGATAGAAGAAGCCGTCGCAGGTAGCGCACGAACTGACGCCGTGGCCGATGAGCTTGTGCTCATTCGGCAGTCCAAGCCAGCGGGCGGAAGCGCCCGAAGCAATGATCAACGTGCGGGTCTCGATCCATTCGTTGTCCACCAGCAGGCGGAAAGGGCGTTTGGAGAGATCGGCTTCGACAACGGAGCCGTGTGAATACTCGGCGCCAAAGTGAGTGGCTTGTTTCTTGATATTTTCGACGAGGTCAGGACCGTTGATACCTTCGGGGAAACCAGGGAAGTTCTCAACGAGGGTGGTGAGGGAAAGCTGGCCGCCGGGTTCATGTCCGGCGATGACGAGGGGCTTCAGATTGGCTCGCGCCGCATAAATTGCAGCAGTGTTGCCGGCGCAGCCGGAACCGATGATCACTACGTTACGCATGGTGGATTCAGTAGAGGGATGCCGAATCCACCATTTTAACACGCACAGTCGAGGAGCGCAGTCGCCTTTTAAGCGCGACGCCGGCGGATCATGGATGCTCCCACCAGCCCGAGGCCGAGCAGAAGGAATGTGCCGGGCTCAGGTACAGTGTTGAGATACATCTGTTCCTGCTGGCCGGTGTGATACCGATCTGTGGCGCCTACGACGTCGGCCGAAGTCGCAATGCGAAGTTCGGACTGGATCAGGTTAAATGCCGCCGTATTGGCTTTGAATGCCAGCGCATTAGTGATCCATTTGGTGGTGTTGGGGTCGGCCGCTGGAGCGGCGCCGGTCTGCGCGAGCAGGGTCCAGATGGCGGTCTGGATTCCCGTATCGTCGGCGTTGGGAGCAGGGCTACCGCTGGCGGTGGGGAAGGTGAACTGGGTGGTCAACCACGCAGCGAGCGTGTACCGGTCCAGTGCAGTGAGCGTGCCGGAAACCGGGTTGTACTGAAAGGAACTGGTGGTGCCGTAACGGGTTTTGCTGAGGTCGGTTGCGTCGCTGATGTAGGCCGGGTAGGCGAAATTGGGGTCAGGGGTGATGATGTTGATCGAGTTTTGAAAATCAACGCAAAAGACGTTAAAGACCGGGCCGTTGTTGATGGTAGCGCCGAACCTGCCGCCGTTGAGGATCGGGTAATTGTGATCGACGATTTCAAAATTAACCAATAAAGGTGTGGCCGAAAGCGTCAGGCCAGAGAGAGCTAGCCAGAGAAGGGCAAATGCTGCAAATTTTGATCGTTTTATCATTGTGTTGACTCCTGTCGAGTGTGCGAATGCGCATCCGAAGATTGACATTCGGAGAGGGGGCCTCCAAATGGATCTACCGGGATAACGGGTACCGGAACCGGGGCGGTACTAAGGCGATTCAGAACTCGCGCTTTCCGGGCTTCTAAGGTGTCGCCGGATTCGCGCTGGAGGCTCAGTTCCAGTAAGATTGATCGATACTATGTTGCTGCTACGACTAGTGTTTGCGGTGTTGTTGGCGATGGTGCCGGCGCTGGCCGCGACGGTCGATTTCAACCGGGACGTTCGGACTATACTTTCTGACAACTGCTTCCGTTGCCACGGTCCGGATAAAGATTCCAGGATGTCGGAACTGCGCCTGGATCGGAAGCTGGACGCCTTTGCGGCGCGCGCTGCCGGTGCTCCGATCGTTCCCAATAATCCTTCGGCAAGCCTGGTGTATCAGCGGATCTCGTCTGCGAAAATGGCGCTCCGGATGCCACCTGCTTCCACGCACAAGACTCTTTCCCCGGCGCAGATCGAGACAGTGAAGCGGTGGATCGAGGAGGGTGCTCCCTGGAGCGAGCAGTGGGCCTTCACGACACCGACCCGTCCGGCTGTACCACCGGTTGGTCAGGGGACATGGCCGCGCAATCCGATCGACAACTTCGTCCTGGCCAAGCTTGAGACAGCCGGCTTGAGCCCTACCGGCGAGGCGAGCCGTCGAAAACTGGCCCGGCGCCTGGCGCTCGACCTGACAGGTCTGCCCCCCGAACCTGCGGATGTAGAGGCATTTGTGAACGACGGGTCAGCGGACGCCTACGAAAGGCTGGTGGACAGGTACCTCGCCTCGCCGCATTACGGAGAGCATAGGGCCCGCTACTGGCTGGACGCGGCACGCTATGCCGACACAAACGGGATCCACATCGATAACTACCGCGAGATTTGGCCTTATCGTGACTGGGTAATCAACGCGTTCAACCGCAATATGCCGTTTGACCAGTTCACCATCGAGCAGATTGCGGGCGACCTGCTGCCGAATCCGACCATGGATCAACTGGTGGCTACCGGCTTCCACCGCTGCAACGTGACCACCAACGAAGCCGGAATCATTCCAGCCGAATTCGAGGCCATTTACGCGAAGGACCGGGTGGATACGACGGGAGCGGTCTGGCTCGGACTCACAGTTGGCTGCGCCACCTGCCACGACCACAAGTTCGATCCCATTCTGCAGCGCGACCATTATGCACTGGCCGCCTTCTTCCGCAACACAACACAGCCGGTGATGGACGGCAATGTCAGCGACACAAACCCGGTGATTATTGTTCCCGCGAAGGCGGACCGGGCGAGATGGGCAGGAGTGGTTGACGAAGAAGCGGGAGTGGTGGAAAAGCTTCGGGCGTCGGAGAAAGAGGCTCGTCAGCAACCGTCGACCAAGCCGGTTCGACCGCTGGACGATGACTCGGAAATTCTGGCTCGTCCGGAAGAGACCACGTTTGCGGCAAAGCAGACTGTAGAGTTGGCGAGTCAGGCGCAATTGGACGTATCGCGGGCGTTCACCATCGCGTTCTGGATGAAGTTGCCTGAAACAGAGAACTCGGTGGTGGTGTTCAGCCAGTACGATCGCGGCGATGACAAAAAGGAGATCAAGCCGCGCGGAATGGTGTTCGATGTCGGCGGGCGGATGGCGAGGTTGCGGCTCACGGGCGACGAAGGCAAGAACCTGGACATCCGGGCGGGGAATCTTAATCAGATGAAGGAAGGCGTCTGGACGCACGTGGCGGTCAGCTACGACGGGTCGGGCGAGCGTCAGGGGTTCACTCTTTACCTGGACGGCAAGCATGTCGAGCTACAGGGATCCGAGCCGTTGTCGAAGGTGAGTGGCAACTTCCATGTAAGCCGGCCGTTGTTGCTTGGAGGAGACGGCAGGCGGACGTTCCCCGGCGGAGCCATCCGCGACTTCCGCATTCATAAACGCGCGCTGAGTGACTCAGAGGCGCGCCTGCTGTATCGCTGGCCGGAGATCGCAGCCGGGGATGCGGGCGCACTGGCTCTTTACCGGTTGCGGCATGAAGACCCGGACTATCAGGCGCTTGCTCAGCAGGAGGCGAAGCTGGTTGTGGAGAGACGTGCCATGCGGCGGCGCGCTGCGGTGACGCACGTAATGGTGGAACGCAGTGATCAGAAGCCATTTGCGAACATCCTGTTTCGTGGAATGTACGATCAGCCGCGCGACCGCGTGGAGCCGGATGTGCCGAATGCGCTGCCTCCCATGCGCGCGTCGCAGCCGCGCAATCGCCTGGGCCTTGCACAGTGGTTGGTAGACCCGGAGAATCCGCTCACCGCGCGAGTGACGATGAACCGGCTATGGCAGGAGATATTTGGCACCGGCATTGTTCGTACGGCTGAAGACTTCGGGTCGCAGGGCGAGCCTCCGTCGCATCCGGAACTGCTCGACTGGATGGCGGTGGAGTTTCGCGAGGCCGGTTGGGATGTGAAGAAGATGGTGAGGTTGCTGGTGACGTCGGCGACATACCGTCAGGACGCCATGGTCACGCCGGAGCGGTTGCAGGCGGATCCGGATAATAGGCTGCTCTCGCGCGGTCCGCGATTCCGAATGGACGGCGAGATGATTCGCGACTACGCGCTGGCATCGAGCGGCTTGCTCAACCGCACCATCGGCGGTCCAAGTGTGAAGCCGTATCAGCCGGCAGGAGTCTGGGAGACCGTTGCCATGGATGACAGCAACACGCGGTTCTACAAACGGGATGGCGGCGATAAGCTCTACCGGAGGAGCATGTACACGTTCTGGAAGCGGAGCGCGCCGCCGGCGTCAATGGACATTTTCAACGCGCCCACCCGCGAAGCGTGCACGGTGCGGCGGGAGCGGACCAATACGCCGCTGCAAGCGCTGGTGACCATGAACGACGTTCAGTTTATGGAGGCGGCCCGGGCGCTGGCCGAGCGCAGCCTGGCCGTCCGCAGTCTGGATGCGCGTATCGATCTGGTGTCGGCCCGTCTGCTGGCTCGGACGCTCGAATCCAACGAACGTGAGATTGCGCGCCGCGAGTATCAGGATTTTCTGAGGTACTTCGACAGCCATCCGGCAGATGCGAAGAAACTGATCGAAGCCGGAGACCACCGGAGCGACAGGAAACTGCCTGCGGCGGAGTTGTCGGCGATGACGATGCTCGTGAATCAGATGATGAATCTCGATGAGGTGCTGGTGAAATGAGCTTCTCAGGGCGGACCTTGATGAACGAGACGCGGCGGCAGTTTTTTGGAAAGTCGGCGCGGGGACTGGGCGGACTGGCACTGGCGTCGCTTGTTGGAGAGGCTGCGCCCACTAGCGGCGGAGGGCTTCCGGGGCTTCCACATTTCGCTCCTAAAGCGAAGCGCGCGATCTACCTGCATATGGTGGGCGCGCCGCCGCAGCAGGATCTGTTCGACTACAAGCCGGCCATGGAGAAGATGTTTGATAAGGATCTGCCGGACTCCATCCGGATGGGCCAACGGCTCACCACGATGACCAGCGGACAAAGCCGGTTCCCGATTGCGCCGTCAGTATTCAAGTTCGCGCAACACGGCCAATCAGGCGCGTGGCTTTCTGAACTGCTGCCCTATACCGCGAAGATGGCTGACGACATCGCGATCATCCGGTCAATGCACACTGAAGCGATCAATCATGAGCCCGCCATCACCTTCCTTCAGACCGGTTTCATGATCGCGGGTAAGCCTTGTATCGGCTCGTGGGTGGCATATGGGCTAGGCAGCATGAACCGCGATTTGCCGACCTTCGTTGTGCTCAACGCCACTCACTCGAATCCGAAAGCAAACGTACAGGCGATTTCGGCGAGACTCTGGAGCGCTGGTTTTCTTTCAGCACAGTACGCCGGTGTCGCTCTGCGCTCAGGCGCGGATCCAGTGCTCTACATCAACAATCCGGATGGCGTACCGGAGAAGATCCGCCGGCGCATGCTCGACTCACTCGGTGAGATGAACGAACTCGAGTATGGCCGCACGCACGATCCTGAGACGCGTGCGCGGATCGAGCAGTACGAGATGGCGTTCCGGATGCAGACTTCGGTTCCCGAACTGACGGATTTATCGAAGGAGACGGCGGCCACCTACGAACTGTACGGCGAGGAGGCGCGCAAGGGCGGTACGTTTGCGAACAGCGCACTCATGGCGCGGCGACTGGTTGAGCGCGGCGTCAGGTTCGTGCAGGTTTACCATCGCGGATGGGACGTGCATGGGGAACTGCCGGGCGTGCTGCCGAGCCAGTGTCGCGACGTCGATCGTGCATCGTGGGCGCTGGTACAGGATCTGAAGCAGCGTGGAATGCTCGATGACACGCTGGTGATCTGGGGCGGGGAATTCGGGCGCACTGTTTATTCGCAGGGCAAACTCACTGCGACCGATTATGGACGTGACCACCATCCCCGCTGCTTCAGCCTCTGGCTTGCTGGCGGGGGCGTCAAGGGAGGTGTCGTGCACGGCGAGACGGATGATTTCTCGTACAACATCACCCGTGATCCGGTTCACGTCCGAGACCTCCAGGCGACATTGCTACATCAATTCGGTGTCGACCATGAACGGTTCACATTCAAGTATCAAGGCTTGGACCAGCGTCTGACCGGCGTGGAGAAGGCTAGCGTGGTGAAGGGAATTCTGGCGTAGCTACCTCTTCTGGCCCCCAAGCGCACCGGACCGGCACGAAGCGCAGATGCCGTACCCGCTCCCGTTTGAGCGAATCAGACCGCACATTTGCGTCAAACGGAGGATCTCGTTGCCTGGCGTGGCGTGGATGAGCGGCACTTCGGTGGTTGCGTAACCGCCGCCCGGCGCAGCATGGGTGTTGGCGATCCATGCCGATAGTTCCGCGGTGAGAGTCGGCAATGCAGCGGGATCGCAGGCGCCGCCAGAAGTGGACACGATCTTCACTGCAACGGTGGACTCGATGGCCGGCGTGAGGGTATTGCTCACGAGGTCCTGACGGGCGGACAGGCTCATCAGCCCGCTCGGTGTTACCGTGCACGAACAGCACGAGACCAGTTGCTCGTCTGGTGCGAATACATAGATGTTGGCACAAAGATTGGTCTTGCCGGAACTGGTCAGATTCAGGATCGAGTCATTCACGTTGAGGTTGACTGCATAGCCAACGAGTACACTGCCGGGGATTTGGAAGATGCTGGTTTTCACAATCCTGTTAGCGTTGGCTTCGATGAACCAGAGATTGCCATCCGGCCCGGTGGCGATACCAGCGCCCCGGCTTGGAGTGGGGACCGGGAATAGCGTGATGGCGCCTGTGGGGGTGATCCTTCCTAACTGGTTCGAGACATCATCGGTGAACCAGAGGTTGTTGTCAGGTCCCACTGCAATAAAAGTAGGATTACTTCCGGGTGGAAGAGAGAACAGAGTAATGACTCCTGCCGGAGTGATCTTGCCGATCTTGCCTGCAACGGCTTCCGTGAACCAGATATTGCCGTCCGGACCCAGGACGATGCCAGTTGGATCCGCACCGGGAGTGAGAAGAAACTCTGTAATCACTCCGGCCGGTGTGATGCGCGCAATCTTATCTCCGCCCGGGATGGTAAACCAGAGATTGCCATCCGCGCCAGCGGCAATCCGTGAAGCAAAGCCACTGGTCGGAAAGATCGTAATGACGCCGGCAGGAGTGATGCGTCCTACCTCGGCAGTTCCGAAGCTGACCGTAAACCAGAGGTTGCCGTCAGGTCCCGCGCAGATGTCCCCCGGAAATGCAAAGCCCGGAATCACGAACTCTGTGAACGTGCCGCTGGTGGTCAGCCGGCCGATCCGATTGGCGCGGTATTCGGTGAACCAGAGATTCCCGTCCGGTCCAGTGGTGATGCCCCCTTCGCTGCTGCCACCAGGTATGGTGAAGTACGTTGTCGTCCCGCCGGGAGTGATTCTGCCGATGCTGGTAGGGACGCCGAACGCATAGTTCTCGGTGAACCAGAGGTTCCCGTCAGGGCCGGCCGTTAAGCTGACCATCGTATACCCGCCCTCAAATATCGGCGTGGCCGGACCTGGATACTCGGTGAAGGTCAACTGAGCGTTACAGGTAAGCGCCGAAGCTACGGCGAATAAGATTGCTTCGACAACAATGCTTTTCATAGCGAAGCCCCCTGACTTCGGATTGTGGTGGGAAGGCGTTCTGGTGAGGCTACGGCTTCCGATTTACAGCTTAGTTGATGGTTATCGATACCAACAATCGCCCGTTCGGCTTACTTGTTTTGGAGTGTTACGGCTCGGCGTTATGAGCGTACTCACGAGGATGGGACTGGCTGGGTGTGGATGTTGTTGAAAGAAAAAAACCCGCTGAAGCCGGGCCTCAGCGGGCAAGCAAGGAAGCTATCGGGTGCAGTCGTCATCAGAAATCCCGGGATTTCTGTTGCCTTGTTTGTGAGCCGTCCTCCGAAAACGGCCCCCCAGGCACTTACGAGTCTGCCAGGAGTGCGTCGACCGCGAAACCCCACATAGTACTAGCACTCGCGGTTAGTCCCTCAGCCGCCCAATAGAATCATCGTCGCGGCCTTCTCGGCGATCATCAAGGTCGGTAAATTTGTGTTGCAACTAGGGATTTCGGGCATCACCGAGGCGTCGACAACCCTCAGATTCTCGATGCCATGCACTTGCAGATAGCCGTTGACGACGGCGTGAGAATCCACTCCGATCTTGCAGGTGCCGACGGGATGGTACAGCGTTTCAGCGGTATTCTCGACGAATTCCTTCAGCTCGGCATCGGACTGTACGGATTTCCCCGGTAAGGCTTCTTCTCCGCGGAAATCCTCAAACGCGGCCGCCTGTCCGATGTCCCGGGCGAGGCGCAATCCAGCCACAAGCGCTTCGACGTCGGCCTTCTCGCTCAGGTATCGAGGATTGATCAGCGGATGTATGAAGGGATCCGCACTGCGAAGCAGAAGATTTCCGCGGCTTTCAGGACGGACCAGCGTGGGTCCGAGGGAGTAGCCGTGACCGTCCGGCTTTCGGAATCCGTGTTCGAGGTAGTAGACCGGTGCGAAGTGATATTGAATGGCGGGAAGCGACCGTGGAAACGCGCCCGCCTCAGCCACGTTCGAAGTCAGCGGACCACCGCCCATCAGGTAGCGAAAGAAATTCGGGAGACTCTCGGCGGTGGCGAGCGATACGGGTTGACGGCATTCGTAGGCGACACCGCAAAGGAGATGGTCCTGCAGATTCTCGCCAACTCCCGGCAGGTCAGCCACGACACGAATGCCGAAGCCGCGCAGATGGTCGGCGGGTCCGACGCCGCTGAGCATCAGCAGTTGCGGCGAGTTGATGGCGCCGCCCGACAGCAAGACTTCGCGGCCGGCTTGAACGGTGACTGTGCGTCCTTCCTGTAAGTATTCGACGCCGGTGGCGCGGGAACGGTCGAAGATCACGCGCGTCGCATGGGCGCCGGTTTCCACTTGCAGATTCGGCCGCTTCAGCGCCGGCTTGAGGAATGCCGCAGCCGCGCTATATCTACGCCCCTTGCGCTGGTGAACCTGATAGAAGCCGCTGCCGTACGGATCGGGGCCGTTAAAGCCGGAGGTTCGTTCGATTCCGCGTTCGACGCACGAAGCGACGAAGGCGCGGGAAAGCGGATTGATGCAGCGAAGATCGGAGCCGAGGTATTGGAGGCGGTCAAAAGTCGGCTTGACGCAGTCCCAGCACCAACCGGGTGCGCCCAGGTCGCGCCAGCGATCATAATCCTCGCTACGCCCGCGGATGTGGATCATCGCGTTCATCGAACTGGATCCGCCCAGCATTTTCCCCCGCGGCCAGTACAGCTTTCTACCGTTCAGACGAGGCTGATCGGTGGTGTAGTAGCTCCAGTCGACTTCGCTCTTGAACAGTTTGCCGAAGGCGGCGGGGATGTGAACCTCACGGCGGTTGTCGTCGCCTCCCGCTTCCAGGAGCAGGACGCTGGTCTTGGGATCCTCACTCAGTCGCGCGGCGAGCAGGCAACCGGCGCTGCCTGCACCGGCAATGACGTAGTCTGGCATCTAGACGATCAGCATACAATCGCCGTAAGAAAAAAACCTATAGCGTTGCTCCACAGCGTGCCGGTAGGCCCCCAAGGCAAGCTCCTGGCCGGCAAAGGCGCAGACCAGCACGAACAGGCTCGACTGCGGCAAATGGAAGTTTGTAAGCATCGCATCCACCGCACGGAATGTGAAGCCGGGATAGATGAACAGGTCAGTGTCGCCCGACAGAACGTCGCGTGCGGCGGCCGTCTCGAGCGTCCTCACACTGGTAGTGCCCACCGCAACGCGGCGCCGGGCCTGTTTGATTTTCTCCGCCTGATCGGGCTCGATGGCGAACCGTTCGGAGTGCAACCTGACATCCTCGATGACCTCGGAATGCAGAGGTTGAAAAGTGCCGAGCCCGACATGCAGCGTTACGTAAGCGGCAATGGCGCCGGCGGCGTGGCACTGCTCGAGAATCTGCGGCGTGAAGTGCAACCCGGCGGTGGGCGCTGCCACTGAGCCCTTGTCCCTGGCGTACACCGTCTGGTAGCGGGCGCGATCCTCATCGGCGTCAGCGCGATGAATGTATGGCGGCAGCGGCACATGACCGACGGCTTCGAACTGCGCATAAATATCGCCGTCGCCGGGAAAGTGGACCGTGCGTTCGCCAAACTCGCCTCGCCCGACGATCTTGGCTGTGAGCGTGTCGCTGAAGCGGATGACTTCGCCGGTGCGCATTTTGCGGCCAGGACGGACTAGAGCAGTCCAGGTCCGCTGATCGTCAGAAACAGGGTGGGTGAGGAACACTTCCACGCGACCCTCGAAGCCTTCGCGGCGGCCGTAGAGGCGGGAGGGGAAGACCCGCGAGTTATTCAGCACCAGGCAGTCGCCGGGACTGAGAAACGATGGCAACTCGCGAAAGGTGCGATCTTCGAACTTCCGCCCAGCGCGATCCACTACCAGCATGCGTGAGGCGTCACGCGCGCCGAGCGGTTGTTGGGCGATCAACTCTTCCGGCAGGTGATAATCGAATTCAGACAGCCTCAAGGCTCGACGTCCCCTATGCTCATCCTCGGAATCGAATCTTCATGCGACGAGACCGCCGCCGCGGTGGTGGAAGACGAAACGCGGATTCGCTCCTCCATCGTAGCGTCACAACTCGACACGCACGGCAAGTACGGCGGCGTGGTGCCTGAGCTTGCCTCACGCGAGCACCTGAGGTCGATTGTCCCGGTGGTGCGGACGGCGCTCGAACAGGCGAATTGCCGCATGGAGGACCTGGCCGCGATCGCGGTGACGGAAGGTCCCGGCTTGGTGGGCTCGCTACTGGTTGGCGTCACCTACGCAAAGGCGCTGTCGTACGCCAAAGGCGTCCCGCTGATTGGCGTGAATCATATCGAGGGTCACATCCACGCGGTGATTCTCGAGGCGCGCGGACGGGGAGAAGAGATCGAATATCCGGCACTCGCGCTGGTGGTGAGCGGCGGTCACACGCATCTGTTCGAAGTGGAGGAAGGATTCCGCTACCGTTTGTTGGGAAGAACCCGGGACGATGCCGCCGGCGAGGCTTTCGACAAGGTCGGCAAGCTTCTCGGCTTCGGCTATCCCGGCGGTCCAGTGGTGGACAGCCTTGCTGCCTACGGTAACGCGAAGAGCGTCCGGTTCACGCTCGCAAAGATGAAAGGGAACACGCTCGACTTCAGTTTCAGCGGTCTTAAGACGGCGGTGGTCCGGCTGGTGGAATCGCGCGATATGCAGGCGGAGATTCAGGCGCGGCAGGAACTTCTGCGGGACGGCGGGCACCCTACGCTCGAGCAGTGGCTCGCGGCGACACCGCAGTCGACGCGCGACCTGCTGGCGGCATTCCAGGCTACCGTGATCGAGGAGTTGCTGAGCCGCGCACGACGGTCGGCGGATGAAATTGGGGCGCAGGCGGTGATCGTCTCGGGGGGCGTAGCCTGCAACGCTGGATTGCGCAGCGCTGCGGCGGCACTCAAGCTGCCTTACCCCGTGCTTTTTCCGTCGGTAGCGCTGTCCACTGACAATGCCGTTATGATTGCTGCAGCGGCATTCCCAAAGTTCAAGCGAGGCGCATTTGCCGATCTGACGCTAGGCGTGCAGCCCAATCTCGCTCTGGCGTGATTACCTGTGTGCGGAGATCTGCGGACTACGACCGCCCCGCCCATTCGGCGGCTGCGCCGGCCCAGGCTCAGGTTCCGGCGGCGGCACTACCTTTTTCGGACGGGCGTCGAGACGCGCGGCGATGAGGTCGGCTTTGACCTTCTTGAATTTCGGTGACGACGGTTCCACACCCTTGGTGGCCGTCACTTCCTTGTCGGTGACTTCCTGCGCCGCCGGCAAATACTTCTGCAGATAGTTGCGAATCCTGTCCTGGACCAACCGTTCCGTACTACGGACGAGCAGGAACAGGATCTGCTCGCCGGGTGCGTGCGACAGCACCTCGTACAACTGCGACGGCTTCTGAAGCTTGGCGCCTTTGAGCACCTTCTCCAGCTTCTTCGAGTCCGGCTCCAACTTTTGCATCAACTTCAATTCTTCTTTAGTCACGCCGCAAATCTGGAACAATTGCGTGCGTTCTTTGGGCGACAGTTTCTCAGTGAGTAGCGAGAGAAACAGACCCATGTTCTCCACCGGGAACTCACCGCCGAACGGCACAATCTGCCGGGCCTTCTGGAGCTTCTGAAATCCCGCGAGGTTGAGCTTCGGACCCGCGAGCGCCGGCAGGAAGAGCGACAGCAGTTTCTCGTCCTCGAGCGCCTTCAGGATGTCACCGGCATTGGGATCCTCGGCGACGTGGCGCAGTTCCTCTCCTAACGCTTCCTGGGGGATCTTGGACTCCAGTTGCGCTTCTCGAGCATTCTCGTACTGGCTCTGAGTCCGCTCCGCGATCCCATAGCCCAGCCGCGCCTTGAAGCGAATGAGCCGGATGATGCGGGTGGGGTCGTCATATAGCGTGTAGTTCGAGACGGTACGAATCTCGCGATGCTCGATGTCGGCGACGCCGTTGTTGGGGTCGAGGAGCAATCCTCGGGACGCCGGATTGAGCGATAGAGCGATGGAGTTGATGGTGAAGTCGCGGCCGCGAAGGTCTTCGTGGATCGTTGCAGGTGAGACCACAGGACGGGTGCCTGGTTTGCCGTACTTCTCTTTGCGCGCCATTCCCATCGCCGCCTGGACACCACAGGGAAAGGCCAGTTCAACTGACTTTCGATGCTCATCCGTGGCGACGATATCCGCCCCCGTTTTTTGTGCGAGTGTCTTGGCGAGTTTCAGGGCATTGCCTTCCACTGTGAAGTCGAGGTCGCGTATGGGGAATCCGCCGAGCATGTCGCGCATCGCGCCGCCGGTCAGAAAGATGTTGATATTCGCCTCGGCGGCGTGGTTCCGCACGTCATTCACTACCCGGAACTGGTCCGGGGTCAAATGACTCTCCAACATGAAAAAGTAGTCGCTCATCCAAACTCGCTTTCCTACTTCAGCCTGAATTCGCTTCAGGCACGCGGATGGTGCCGTTCAAAGACCTCCCGCAAGCGGGGGCGCATCACATGCGTGTAAATCTGCGTTGTCGAAATATCGGAATGTCCCAGCATGGTCTGCACGCTGCGCAGATCGGCGCCGCCCTCAAGCAGGTGAGTGGCGAAACTATGCCGGATGACATGCGGAGTTAGATCATGGAAGATGCCGGCCTTGCGTCCCAGCGCCGCGAGCAACTTCCAAAATGCCTGGCGGGTCAATTTACCGCCCCGCGCGGTGACGAACATGAATCGGCTGGCACGCCCCTTGAGCAACAGCGGCCGCGCATTGTCGAGATAGTCGCGGACGGCAGCCAGCGCCGGTTTGCCCACCGGGACCAATCGCTGCTTGTTGCCTTTGCCGTTCACCCGGATGACGCCAAGGTCCATCTCGAGGTCAGAGATCCCGATGCCGCACAACTCAGAGACGCGGACGCCGGTGGCGTACAGCAATTCGAGCATCGCCTGGTCACGGCGGCCGGTCGATTTGGCGAGGTCCGGTGCGGCGAACAGACGCTCGAGGTCGGCGGCGTCCAGCATTTTGGGTAGAGACGACCATTGCTTGGGCAGAGCCAGGTATTCAGTGGGATCGCGGTCGATCTCTTTTTCGGTCAACAGAAAGCGGTAGAAATTGCGAAGTGTCGTGATGTGACGGGCTATTGAGCGCGCTTTCAGGCCTGAACCGTACAGCGAGTCTACGTACGAACGCAGTTCCGCTTCGTCCGGAGCCCCTTGCGCGCCCAGGCCGGCAGTTTCCGCATACGCGTGTAACTTCATCAAATCACGACGATAAGACTCGATTGAATTCGCCGCCAGACCCTTCTCGATCCGGCAGAAATCCAAAAACGTCTTCATCCTCGAGGACAAAGCGGCTGCTTGGTCCATAAGAGGCAATGATACAATATTCGCAAAATTGTTTGGAAGCCTAAAGCACTTGATTCTCTGGCAGATCGACTGCCGCAACCTTTCGTCGACGAGCGTTTGCCCGTTTTTGGCGGCTGTTTAGATGGCTGTTTCAACCAGTAAGCGCGTGGTAGCGGTCCGGTTCGATCGCGAGGCGCTGCCCGGATTCGTCGATCCGAATACCTATTTACAGCCCGCGGGTGTGGAACTGCTGAGCCCGGCGGGGAGCGTGACGGTAGTTGCCTACACGGAAATAAAAGCCATTTGTTTTGTTCGAGATTTTGAATCATTCAACGGCTGGAAGCGGGACCGCCTCTTCGCCGCCAGGCCGAAATCCGAAGGACTGTGGGTGCGGTTCCGGCTCCGTGACGGTGATCAGATCGATGGCGTTCTCCCCGCCAACCTGCTCGCCTGGGATCTGCAAGGCTTCACCATCGCTCCGCCCGACCCCAACTTTTTGAATCAGCGGGTCTTCATTCCCAGGGCGGCGGTTTCCGAAACCGAGGTTCTGGGGGTGGCGGGAACACAGGCACGCCGCAAGAGGGCGCAACGAGAGGCTGAGGGTCAGATCGAACTATTCGAAAAATGAATGGCTTAGAGGCTATGGACGGTTTCGCCTAAGGCGAGCATTTCGAGGTCGACCCAGCGATTCTCTTCAGTATTCTGGACGAAGGCGAGCGAGTCCAGATCGAACTGATGCTGACCTCGGAATTCCGCCCAACGCGCCTTGGCGGTCGCGAGTAATTCAGGCACCAGGCTCGGGTCGAAATTCTGCGCCAGAGTCACGTGCGGGTGGAAGATATGGGGCTCGTCAACGCGCAAGCCGCCCCGATTGAGCGCATCATGCATTTCCTGCAGCTTCTGGCTCCCCGCGCTGATTCCAAGATAGATAACCGACGTTACCTCAAACAGGTGGATATCGCTGACGCGCAAGCTAAACGGGCGGAATGGCTGGACGCCTTGCCGTAATTCCATCGACGCCGTCTCGGAGGAAACCGCAAGTTCTCTGGGAGGCAGAATCGTAACGTGTGACCGCGCAACGCAGCCTGGAATCAGCTCGCTGCGAAGCCGGTTCAAAAACGACCCAAGGGGATCCGGGATATACGACACCAGAGCGAAGGAGTTGATCCCCGCTCCGACGTCCGAACTACACTGCATTATTCATTATGTTAACCCATGGCCGGAGACGCTTGCGGGTTCTCGGGCATGGGCGGGACCACTGATTGGCGCTGTTCCGGCACGATCCATCGTGCCTCTTCGAAGCCGATATATTTGAGGATCCTGACGTCGAGTTCGCCGCACGCCAGCACGTCGCCAACGGCGAGTTCGCGATCGCCGCCTTTCAGCTCATGCCAGGCGGCATAAGGGCTGGCGGAATCCAGGGTAAACGCTTCGTCATAGTCCTTCGGCTTGAGCGCGGTGACGCCGCTCAGGTGCGGCGCCCAGCGAAACTGTTGCCGCAGGTTCTCTTTCAACCGGAAGACTTGATAAGAGGGCATAGGAATCGAAGCTCCATTGTAATCTCAAAACAATTCCGAAAGAAATGTTTTGTCGCGAGTGGCTTGCGTCTGGCAGTCGTGCTCGCCCAAGTCGATCCACCGGGCGATCCGGTCACGCTTCCAGTCGATCATTTCCCGGACGCCGCCAAGCGGCGACGGCGGCGCGATCCTCACCACCTCGATGTTACTGCTAACCGGAGTGCTCCAACGGCCGGCAGCGCGGATCGCCATGTTGGCCAGCCGCACCGGCGCAAACGATAGCTTGGGCATCGAGTCAAGCGCGACAATCCTGCGCGCGCCCAACTGGACGGCGGCCCAGACGGGCAGGGCATTGAGCAGTCCGCCGTCGGTGTAGATACGTCCGCCAATGCGCGGCTGCCGGAGTACGAAGGGCAGGGCGCACGACGCGGCCAAGTGGTCGAGTGTGATCTCCTTGCCGCTGAAAATGTGCGGGCGAAGCCGAAGCAAATCCGTAGCCACCACCGCGACGTCGAGCACCGGCGTATACAGTTTGTATATCATCTCAATCGCCCGCTGAAAGTGCCGCGTGTCAAACCAGCCATCGAGCGGCGACCGCGGCAGTCGCATTTTTAACGCGCCTCCGCCTTCGAGTTCGAGCCAATACTGTTCGAGGACTTCGGGCGCACAGCCGCCGGCTACCGCCCAAGCGTTCAACGATCCGATGGACGCGCCCACCACCAGATCGGGTTTGAAGCGCGGGGCCAGCGTCTTCCATGCGCCTGCCTGCCAGGCGCCGAACATACCGCCGGCTGAAAAAACGAGCGCAGTCTTCATCAGAATTGTTGCCGTCTTCCATTTTCCGGCAGAATAGGGAAAGCCGCATGAGTTTCGATCCCACAGCCTACGGACCCGAGGTCGCCAGCGTACTTTCGATGGATGGCAATGGTGAGCGGCTCATTCCGCTGGTGGCCCGACGATCGGCGCCCGCCGATCTGGTGAGCGAACTCGGGAAACACAATAGCCGCACTTTGTTTAAGACTTCGGCTATGCCGGAAGCGGCGATGTCGGGCTTGTGGCTGTATCATTCCTGCTTTGAAGAAGCGCACAATATCGCGCAGGACATTTCCTCAGTGGAGGGCAGTCTATGGCATGGGATTCTCCACCGGCAAGAACCGGACTCCGGAAATGCGGCCTATTGGTTTCGGCGCGCGGGAAATCATCCGGTGTTTGCTCAACTGGTAAAGGCTGCGTCGGAGGTGGTGGCTCGTTATCCGGAAGCGGAGTTTCGGCCTAGTGTGAAGTGGGATCCGTTTGGATTCATTCTGTTCTGCGAACGCGCGCGGGACATGCCTGGATCCTACTCCGAGGCGGCTGCGCTGGAAATTCAGCGTGCGGAATGGCAGTTGCTGTTCGATTATTGCGCCCGGACGAAGGCTTGATGCGTCCGATCTTTTAGGGAGACAGATTGAAGAGACTGCTTTGGATCGCGGTGGCGTTAGTGGTGGCGTTTTTCGTTTACAGGCTAGCCCGCCAGCGGTCCGCGGCGCCTCAAATTCCATTTGCGCATGCGGAGCGCGAGGATATCACCAGCGTTCTGTCCACAAATGGACGGGTCCAGCCGGTGGAATGGTCGGAGGTGCATGCGGAAGTTGGCGGCGCCGTCGACAAGACGTTTGTTCAGAAAGGACAGCAGGTGGCGGAGGGCGCCGCGCTGGTCCAGTTGGACAGCCGTGAACAAGCGGCTGAAGTGGCGTCGGCCGAAGCGCGTGTTGCGCAAGCCGAGTCTGAACTGCAAACGCTGCGGCAGGGCGGACGCACCAGCGACCTTGCGACGCTCGAGAGCAGCGTGGCGTCAGCGCGCCAGGAAATTGCAATGGCCCAGCGCGACTACGAGTCGCTGCAGCGGTTGCAGGCTAAGAACGCCGCGACGGCCGAGGACGTCCGCACCGCGCACGACCGCGTGGAACGCGCGAAAGTTCAGTTGCAGGGGCTCGAGACGCGCCGGGCCGGCCTGGTGGGACGCGGCGATGTCGCCAGTGCGGAAAGCCGTCTGCGTGAAGCGCAGGCGGCGGTGGCGACCGCGCGGACACACTCCTCGATGAGCGTCATCCGCTCGCCGCTGGCCGGCGTCGTCTATCAATTCGATTTGCGCGCGGGAGCTTACCTGCGTCCCGGCGATCTCGCGGCGGCCATCGGGAAACTGGATCGCGTCCGTGTAGTTCTCTATGTGGACGAGCCCGATCTGGGGCGCGTGGTGGTGGGGCGTCCGGTCGCGATCACCTGGGATGCGCTGCCTGGCAGAACGTGGAAAGGTGCGGTGGACAAGCTTCCGACGCAGGTTACCGCGCTCGGCACGCGGCAGGTGGGCGAGGTGAGTTCAGTGATCGAGAATCCGGATCGCGATCTGCTTCCCGGGACCAATGTGAATGTCGAGATTCGTGCCGAGACGGCCAAGGGCGCGGTAGTGGTGCCGACTGGAGCCATTCGCCGGGAGAACGGCAAAGTCGGCGTGTACGTGCTGGCGGACGACAAACTACAATGGCGCGACGTGAAGACCGGCGTTGCCAGCGCGTCGCGCACCCAGATTGACGGCGTGCGCGAAGGCGAAGGCGTCGCGTTGCCAACCGAGCGCACGCTGAAGCCGGGTATGGAAGCCGCAGCGGTTTACCGATAGCTCTGTATTACTATTTGGGTGGAATGCGGCTCGGAATTCTCCTACTTCTCGCGGTAGCGGCTCTGCAGAGCGCCGAGCCCATGCGCGTGCTGTTTCTCGGCAACAGCTACACCTACTACAACAACCTCCCGGAAATTTTCGCAGGCCTGGCACGCGCATCCGGGCACGAGATCGAAACCGGAATGGTGGTGGTGGGTGGTTCGACGCTCGAAAACCTGTGGGCGAATACCGACGCGCGGCAGGCTATCCGTTCCGGGCATTGGGATTACGTGGTGCTCCAGGAGCAGAGCCTCCTCGGCGGCGCGCTCCGCAATGGCCAGGTGAGCGTGAACAACGCCTCTGTTCTGCGCCAGGGCGTCTTCCTGTTTGAAGGCGAGATTCGCAAAGCCGGAGCCAAGCCGGTACTGATGTTGACGTGGGCGCGGCGTACCACGCCCGAGCAGCAGTCCGATTTGAACGACGCCTATCTGGCGGTTGGGCGGGAAGTGGGCGCCCTGGTAGTGCCGGCCGGTCCTGCGTGGATGGAGGCGCGCCGGCGTGCGCCGGACGTTGAGCTTTACATGCCTGACGATTCGCATCCCGCTCCACCGGGTTCTTATCTTGCGGCATGCACGTTGCTCTACACTCTATTTCCCGACATCACAACGCCGCTGCCGAACGAAGTCCGGGGACATCCGTCCGCCGATGGAATGCTGGATCGCGGGCGCACCGTGGTTCTTGCCGGCCTCACCGAACCGCAGGCAGTGCTTTTCCAGTCGATCGCCAAAGAGGCTCGAGCGGTGTCACGTGACAGGCCTTCCATCGCGATGTTGACGGTGGCGCCCGGGCGGCCCGCGCCCTCTGACCTCGAAGGACTCTGGACTGGAGAGTTGACGTATTATCCGGGAGCCACTACCTTCGACTTGACGCTGCGGTTCGATAAGGAGCGCTGTGAGGGCACTGCCTCCATTCGCGCCACTGGGCTGGGGATGTCCTATGAGGCTCCGGTATCGGATTGCCGCACCACCGCCGATGGCTTGCGCTTCCACGTTGCCACGCTGCCGCTGCCGTCGCTCTATGACTCGTTCCACGGAAACCTCCGCGACGGACGCCTGAACGGAGTGGTGGAGCGCAACGGAATGGGGCGCTCCAACGTCATGACTGGCACATGGTCATTACGCCGCACGCCCGCGCGTTGACACCGTTGCTGCCACAATGGGGCCAAGAGGCGACGGGTGGGATTTAGCCGGAAATTGAAAAGCTGGGATCGCAAGTGGCGCGAGACGCGGATGTTTGTGCGCGCCATGCAGTCGGCGTCGCATCCCATCCTCGCCCAGATCATTCCAACCCGCCGCTGCAACCTCGACTGTTCCTATTGCAATGAGTACGACAAGGTGTCTGAGCCGGTTCCGCTGGAACTGATGCTGCGGCGCATTGACCGTCTGGGCGAGCTGGGCACGACGATCATCACGCTCAGCGGGGGCGAGCCGATGCTGCATCCGCAGCTTGAGGCCATCGTGCGGCGCATCCGTGAGCGCGGCGCCGTCGCCACGCTGATCACCAACGGTCTGCTGCTTACTCCTGAACGCATTCAGGCGCTCAACCAGGCGGGGCTCGACTACCTTCAGCTGAGTATCGACAATGTGACGCCGGACGAAGTGTCGAAGAAGAGTCTGCGCGTGCTCGACAAGAAGCTGGAATGGCTCAAGCAGTACGCCGACTTCGGTGTCACCATTAACTCGGTGCTGGGCGCGGGTGTCCGCAATCCCGCCGACGCGCTCACAGTGGGCGAGCGCGCGCGAGAGCTCAGCTTCACCAGTACGGTGGGAATCCTGCACGACCACAGCGGTCAGCTAAAGCCGCTCGATCCGGAACACGAGAAGGTGTACGGGGAATTCCGCAAGCTGAAAACGGGGCTGTTCTCGTTTGCGCACTTCGACAGCTTCCAGGTGAATATCAGCCGCGGACTGCCGAACGCGTGGCACTGCAAGGCGGGCGGTCGCTTTCTGTACATTTGCGAGGACGGCCTGGTGCACTACTGTTCGCAGCAGCGTGGGACGCCCGCCATTCCGCTCGATCAGTACACGGTGGAAGATCTGATTCGCGAGGGCGCCAAGCCAAAAGCGTGCGCTCCATTCTGCACCATTTCGTGCGTCCAGCAGACAGCGATGTTGGACGGGTTTCGCGAGAAACCGCACGAGACGCTGGAAGGCATCCTCGACCGGCGCCGCCAGTTGGATCCGGGCTTCCGACCGCCGCCATTGGTCAACCTGCTGTCCTGGCTGTTCCTCGATCCTGCCCGCCGCAAGTTCTTCGGGGGCCTGACGCTGAAGCTGCTCCGGATGAAATCGACGGGTTAACGATACAATCGCTCCTGATGCCTGAATTGATACTCAAAGATCGTCTCGCGCTGATCACCGGTGCGAGCCGCGGATTAGGCCGGGCCATGGCGGTGGCGCTCGGGGAAGCCGGCGCAAAACTCGCGCTGGTGGGCCGCGACACAGAGCAGCTTGAAGTAACGGCCGCTGCGGTGAAAGCTGTCGGCGGAATTGCACACGTGTTCACGGCCGACGTCGCGAATGAACCGCAGGTGCTGGCGCTCGAAAAGGACATCGCCCAAAAACTCGGGCCGGTGTCGATTCTCATCAACAACGCGGGCATCAACCTGCGCAAGCCCATCACCGACTTCACCCTCGACGAGTGGAACCGCGTGATCAATACGAACATCACCAGCGTGTTTCTGATGTGCCGCTCGTTTGTGCCGCATATGAAGGGCAACGGCTACGGGCGCATCATCAATATGGCGTCGATCATGGCGCATGTGTCGCTACCGGAACGCACAGTCTACTCAGCTACCAAGGCGGCTCTGCTTGGCATGACTCGCGCACTTGCGCTCGAGTTGGCCAAAGAGAAGATCACGGTGGTGGCTATCAGCCCTGGACCTTTTGCAACTGAAATGAATCAAGCCCTGATTGAAAACCCCGAAATCAACGCACAGTTCATCGCCAGGATCGCGCTTGGACGCTGGGGACGAGTGGAAGAAATTGGCGCCCTCGCCCGGTTCCTTTGCTCGGATGACGCCGCGTTCATCACCGGAACGGACATTCTGATCGATGGAGGCTGGTGTGCACAATAAACACCGCTGGCTGGCAGGCGCACTGATCGCCGCCACTGTTCTCATACCCGGCTGTAACCGGAGCACGAAGAAGACGATCGCCGTGATCCCCAAAGGGACCTCGCACATGTTTTGGGTTTCCGTGCAAGCCGGCGCGCTCGCCGCGGGCAAGGATCTCAACGTCGAGGTGCTATGGAATGGTCCAGCGCAGGAAACCGAATATGACCGTCAGGTGCAAATCATGGATTCCATGATTGCCAGGCACGTCGACGGCATCGCCCTGGCGGTGACCGAGAAGACCGCGATGGTGCCGCCGCTAGATCGTGCCGCCGCCGCCGGGATTCCAGTAACCGTCTTTGACTCCGGTATCAATTCCGAGAAGTACCTCACCTTTGTCGCCACCAACAATTACGAAGCCGGTCAATTCGCCGCGCGCAAGCTGGCTGAACTGATGGGCGGCAAGGGCGAAGTGGGTCTACTGGCGAATGCGCCGGGTAGCGGTTCCACTATGGATCGCGAGAAGGGATTCACCGACGTTCTCGAAAAGGAGTTCCCCAACATCAAGATCGTGGCCACGCAGTTCGGCATGTCCGACCGTGCAAAGGCTCGCGCCAGCGCCGAGAATATTCTCACCGCGCATCCGGATCTGGGCGGCATGTTTGCCTCGTCGGAGCCGAGTTCGGTGGGTGTCGCACTCGCGCTCAAGGCTCGCAACCGCAGCGGGAAGACGCGCTTTGTCGCGTTCGATTCGTCCGACTCGATGATCGAGGATCTGCAGGGCGGCACCATCGACGCCATGGTGGTCCAAGATCCGTTCCACATGGGTTACGAAGCGGTGAAGTCGCTGGTAGACAATTGGAGCGGCAAGCCGCCGGCAAAGCGCATGGACCTGCATGCCAAGGTGCTGACCAAGGCCGATCTCGACAAGCCGGAGATCAAGGAACTGCTGCACCCGGACGTCAGCAAATACATCCAGTAGCCACGTTCGACGTGGCTGGCGCGGTCGGCGAACTTACCGACTACCGCGCGATGCGGGCAGCGGCAAGCGCGTTGAGTGCGGCTGCAATCGGCGAGAATGGGGGCTGATGCTTCCGCTGCTGCTGTTTGCTGCCGCCACCCTGCCTGATGCTTCTCCCGCGATCCACAAGCCCGCGCAGCCGTCGAAATTCATTGAGTCCGTTGGGCCCTACAGCGCCATGCTGGGCCGTGAGGATGGGACGTTCGAAGCGTGGCTCAATCCCATTAAGCTAGTCCGCGATTTTCGCCTCGGCGTTTATTTTGACGGCGCTCTTGAACCCGTACCGCTGGCCGATCTGGTCGAGAACGTCGTTGTGGCTCCCGGCCGAGTGACCATCGTTCATACCCATGCGGCATTCACCATTCGTCAAACCTGGTTCGCGCCTCGCGACCGTGCCGCGCTCGTGGTGATCCTCGAAATCGACACCGGCAAACCGCTGAAGATTCGCGCCAGTTTTCTGCCTGAGTTCAAGCCGATGTGGCCGGCGTCGTTCGGCGGCCAGTCGAGTTCCTACGACGCCAAGGCTCATGCGTTCGTCTTCGGCGAAGGTTTGCGGAAGCACACCGGTGTTCTCGGCTCGCCGCAATTTGCGCGCGCCAGCGAACAGATCGGCCATCAACTGCCCGATCGTACGATGCTCGCCGAGATGGACATCACTCCGGAGTCCGCAGCCAAGGGACCAGCCGTGATTGTGATGGCGAGAAATCTGGCGACCTACCGCGACACAGTCGAACAGTATTCCAAGCTCATCGAGGACTCGGACCGCTACTGGCACGAGTTCGACAGCCGTACCGTGCGCGTGGAAACGCCGGTTCCCGAGCTGAATCACGCCTACGAGTGGGCACGCTACGCAATGGAAAAAGGTTGGGCCTGTAACGACGGTGTCGGTTGCGGGCTGATTGCCGGCTGGGGACCCTCGGGCTCTAGCGAGCGTCCTGGCTTTGGCTGGTACTTCGGCGGTGATGCGCTGATGAACTCCTGGAGCATTGTCGACTACGGCGACTTTCCGCGAGCCAAGGCGACGCTCGAATTCCTGCGTGACCACCAGCGCGCGGATGGCAAGATGGAGCATGAACTGACCCAGAGCGCGGCACTGCTCGACTGGAGCCAGTATCCCTACGGCTACTATCATGGCGACACCACGCCGCTGTACCTCACGTCGGCAGCGCGCTACTACAAGCAGTCGGGCGACGCGGCTTTCGTCAAGGAGTCGTGGGCTTCATTCGAGAAGGCCTACCGCTTCTGTGTCGATTCGCTGGATCCCGATGGGCTCATGTCGAACAAGAAGGCCGGAACGGCGGCGGTGGAGACTGGAGCGCTGAGCGGCAAGGTGCAGAAGGACATCTATCTGCAAGGCGCATGGCTGGCGGCGCTTGACGGATATTCACGACTGGCTGATGCCAACGGCAAGAGCGCTGTCGCCGCGGACGCGCGGAAACGACTGGCACGCGCGCGGCAAAGCCTCGATAGCTGGTTCGACACAGGCAAGGGCTGGTTCCCGTTTGGACGGCTCGCCGACGGGACGGTCTACAGCGCTCAGTCCGGTTGGCAGGGGATGGCGCTCGCCTACGGCGGTTTGGATAGCGCCAATGCGATGCGCGCGGCTGAAGGGCTGGCACGGAAGGAACTCGCGACGCCGTGGGGAGTGCGGCTATTTGCTACCGATAGTCCCAACTACGATCCGCTCGGCTACAACGACGGCAGCGTCTGGCCGTTTGTCACCGGCTTCGTCGAAATGGCTCAGTTCCACTACCATCAGGCCGAAGCAGGACTGCGTAACCTTACCGGTATTGCCCGTATGACCGGACTATCCGGCGCCGGCTTCCTAACCGAGTACCTGGGAGGCGACCGCCCGGTTCCGCTTCCGCACTCCGTGCCGCATCAGCTGTTTTCGTCATCTGCCGTGCTGCATCCCGTAATCAGCGGCTTGCTCGGGCTTGAAGGCGATGCGCCGGCTCACACTCTCCGCATGACGCCGCACGTTCCGCGCAGTTGGAAGAAAACCAGCTTTTCGAATTACAGGATTGGGGAGTCAACGGTGGCGGGCGAGATTATCAACGAGGAGACGACCCTGCGAATTCATCTGGAAGTGCAGGGGCCGCCAGTGGACGTCACGCTTTCCCCCGCCTTTCCGGCCGGAACCAAGCTAACCGGCATCCGCGGCGACGGTGTCATCCCGCTGCAAGTGCCGGCGAGCGCTACGGATATGCATTTGCCGGTGGGCGTCCGCCTGACACAATCAGCTGACGTCTCCTGGGATATTCAATAGTCAGTCTTTGCCGGATTCCGGCGGTTGAACTGTCACTGCCCAGATGAGCGGGACGGTTTGAGGAAAGTAACACATATGGTCGTCGCAGGCCTGATATTTCAAACTGCCGCTGATGACGATTTCGCCCGGCTTGGCCGACGTTGGGATGGTGTAATCCCGGATCAGGCGGAACGGTTCTGAAAACACCGGCACGGTCTCGGCGATCGCCTCTAGCCGTAGTTTGTGCGACGGCGGAAACAACACCTCGTGTGCGCCTTCAACGGTCCACTCGATTGGAATGTAAGTGCCCTCCACTCCTGGCGCGTAGACATGCATATTCGGCTTGAGTTCGATGTCCAGCGTGAGAGCGATACGCTGGCCAGGACGCACAGTATCGGCGCTCACAGCCGACGTAAGCGTCAGTTGTTTGCTCACAACCTTGTTGTGCGTGCCGCCCGCAGGGGCCCCGAATTCCCGCACCAGAATGTCCGAAGCCATGATGCGCTCAGTACTATCTTCGGCAAAGTACTTGGTTTTCACCCGTCCCTTTAAATCAATGATATAGGTGCCGGGATAGGCAGTGCCCGCGCCCTGCGTTCCGGTTGGGACCTGGTCATTGAGAATGCCGAAGGCGCGGATCACTTTCGATCCAGCGTCGGATAGAAGGGGGAAGGTGATGTGCTTTTGTCCTGCGAAGCTCTTGAGGGTGTTGGGCGCGTCGTAACTGATGGCCGCGAGGCCAAGCCCCTGCTTTTGAAGATCCGCTAAGTGCTCCTGTAACTCCACCAATTGACTCTTGCAGACAGAACACCAGTCAGCGGAGCGATAGAAGACCAACATCGTCCCCTTCGGCCCTGCCACGGAAGCGAGGGTCTGCTTCTTGCCATCCTGATCCACAAGGGAGAATGGCGGCACGGGTGAGCCCACCGCGGGACCGGTTTTGACAGCGGCGGTCGCGGCCAGCGCGGCCACGAGCCCAGAGAGTAGTTTCAGTAGCATAGTGCTTCTATATAATGCTTCGACTCAACAACTGCATTCCTACAGGCGTTTTTGAGAGAGCATACAAAAAATTCGACGTATACGGGATGTAGTCGTTCGCATTATCTGGTACTATTTTCTTTCGGAGAGCGTATAGCTGACTTGGAAGGTCCACTCCCCAACTCCTTTAGATTGATCCGGCAGTCGTAGACGGTCACCTTAGTTGAAACTCCGGTAACCTTAAGCAGGAATTAGGTTGAATCTGGATGCCCTCCGTTACGGATACCTGAATTGATCGGAGTACTAGAACCATTTACAATCGAGTCGGAGTTGAGGAGAACGCTATGACAAATGGCATCGTACCCGTCGAGAACGTAGAAGAACCAAATGAAACGGGTGAAAAGCGGAAGCGGAACATCCGCATCGTGATTGCCGACGATCATCCTATCGTTCGGGACGGCTTAAAGAAACTGCTGGCGCTCGAGGATGACCTCGATGTCGTCGGCGAGGCGGGTGACGGCCGCGAGGTTTTGGAGCGGGTACAGGAGTTGGAGCCGGATGTGCTCCTTCTGGACCTTCGTATGCCGAACCTGGACGGCCTCTCAGCTCTGCAGGCCCTTCAACAGTCAAACAAGGCCACGCGAGTTATTGTGCTAACCGCGTCGGAAGACAAGAACGAGTTTGTCCAGGCGATGAAACTCGGCTGCTCGGGCATCGTGCTGAAGCAGACTGCCCCCGATCTCATCGTCAAGAGCATCAGAAAAGTGAACTCGGGCGAGATTTGGTTGGATTCGCACACCACTGCTGCGGTCATGCGTCAGTTTGCGTCCCCGGCTGATCTGGCTGCGTCCGGCGGCAAGGGCAGGGAGCGCTCCCCGCTCAGCCAGCGCGAGCGCGAGATCGTCGCCCTGGTCGCACAAGGCTACAAGAACAAAGAAATGGCTGAGAAGATGTTCATCAGCGAGCAGACGGTGAAGAACCACTTGCACAACATCTTCGACAAGCTCGGGGTATCCGATCGTCTCGAACTCGCGCTCTATGCAATCCATAAGGGTCTGCATCTTGCGGCCGATCGCTAACGCTCTCTTTTAGATATACGGGTGGACAGAGTTCCCCCTCTTTTCCTTGCGGCCTTAGAGCAATCTAAGGCCGTTTCTTTATCCTTTTGATTCGGCGGGCCTATTGGACCACGCACGCCCACTGACGATAACAGCCTAGACGGAGGTTTGCTCATGCTGGTGGTGCGGGTGTTGCAACGTATGCTGCCCTCGCTGGTGCTGTGCGTGGTCGCCGGTGCCGCTTCTGACGATGTCCCGCAGGCGGTCTCGATCCAACCGCGTGTCGTCAAGCCGGGCACGGTGGTCACCGTTACGGGCGTGGCGCTCGAAAAGGAAAAGGTAGACGACGCCTACCTCACCGATCTCCGGTTCGATCTGAAGGTGAAGGTTCTCGAACAGTCCGCGACCAGCATGAAGTTCCGTGTGCCGCCCTTTATCAAGCCGGGACGCCACCAACTTCTGCTTCAAACCACGGGCGATGCACCGAAGCTTCTCGAACAGCCGGTATTTGTCACGGTGGAAGCCGACCCCAAGGCTGCCGCGCAAGAAGTGGTGGCTGACAAAGACAAGAGCGACAGCAAGAGCCAGGCGAATCTGGACAAGCGCTAGCCTAGCCGGCTTGCGAGTTTTCTACCTTCTTCAGGAACAGCCGGTGGACCTGTCCGTCGCCGGTCAACTCCGGATGAAACGTCGCCACCATGTGGCGGCCCTCCTCAACCAGCACAGGATCGCCGCCGTAACTGGCTAGCACTCTCGCGCCTTCGCCCACCCGCCTTATGATGGGCGCGCGGATGAACACGGCTTCGATGGGCGCATCTACTCCCTCTGGCTGAATCTCGACAATCCGGCTGTCTAGCTGTCTGCCATAGGCATTGCGTTCGACGCCGATGTCCATCAAGCCGAGCGACTCTTGTGACGGACTATGCACCTCGCGCGCCAGCAGAATGGCGCCGGCGCAGGTTCCAAAAATCGGCTTGTGCCGCCCGTAGTCGATGAGAGGCTGTTTCAGATTCTCGATGTTCAAGAGCTTGAGCATCGTTGTGCTCTCGCCACCGGGGATCACTAGCCCGTCGGTGGCATTCAGTTCGCCTGCCGTACGCACTTCAACCGGATCGGCGCCCGCCCGCGCCAGCGCCCGCGCATGAGCTTCAAAATCGCCTTGCAGGGCGAGCACGCCGATCCGCTTCTTATCTGCCATGGATTGAACTACCAGCCGCGCGTCTGCATCAACTCGCTCTCGGCCATCTTGGACACATCCAGGCCGGGCATCGCCTCGCCCAGTTCCTCACTGGCTTCGAGCAATTTCACCGGATCGTTGAAATAAGTGGCTGCCTTCACCACCGCCTTGGCGCGCGCTTCAGGATCGGAACTCTTGAAGATTCCTGATCCCACAAATACTGCCTCGGCGCCCAACTGCATCACCAGCGCGGCGTCGGCGGGCGTGGCGATACCACCGGCAGAGAAATTCGGCACCGGCAGTTTACCGTGCTCGGCCACCCACTGGACCAGTTCGAGCGGCGCCTGATGCCGCTTCGCTTCGGCGTAAAGCTCTGCCTTGCCCATGACGGTGAGCGCCTTCATTTCCTTGATGATGGTGCGGATGTGCCGTACTGCTTCGACGATGTTGCCGGAGCCGGCTTCGCCCTTGGTGCGGATCATGGTGGCGCCTTCAGAAATGCGCCGCAGAGCTTCGCCGAGGTTGCGTGCGCCGCACACAAACGGCATCTTGAAGTCGTGCTTGTCGATGTGGTTTTCTTCGTCGGCTGGCGTCAACACTTCACTCTCATCGATGAAATCCACGGACAGGGCTTCTAGAATGCGGGCCTCCATGAAATGGCCGATGCGGGCTTTTGCCATAACCGGAATGCTGACGGTCCGCTGGATCTCACGAATGATGCTGATATTGGCCATGCGCGCCACGCCGCCATCCTTGCGGATATCGGAAGGCACGCGCTCGAGCGCCATCACAGCGGCGGCTCCAGCTTTTTCGGCGATCACGGCCTGCGCGGCGTTGGTGACGTCCATAATCACGCCGCCCTTCAGCATCTCGGCCAATCCAACGTTTAATCGAAACTGATCATCCAGAAACATGAAACGCTCCTCTCTCACGAATTCGAAAACACCATGTCTACACGAGGGCCGGTTGGGGCTCGCTCGCGGCAGTGCCGCGGACCCGTTCCATTTCCTCTTGAAAAACTCTGCCCAGGATGGTTACGCCGCGCTCAATCCGGTCGACGGACAGACCGGCGAAACTGAGCCGCACCGCTCCATTGTGGTCGCGGCCCACGGCGAACGTTCGGCCAGACAGGTATTGCACGCCGGCGCGCTGCGCACGGTTCAGCATGTCGTTGTCGTCCACACCTTCGCCCAACTCCACCCACAAGTTCATACCGCCCTGGGGACGGGTGAAACGTGCTTCCGCCGGTAGGTGACGCTCGCAGGCGGCAATAATCGCACTCAGCCGTTCGCGGCCCGCTGTCAGCATCTTTTCGCGGTGAGCCGCCAACCGTCCTGACTGTGCAAAGCGAAGCAGCACGGCCTGCGAAAGCTGATCAGTGTGCAGGTCGCACCACTGCTTGGCCTCGGCTAGCTTTCGCACAGCGGCCTGCGGCGCGATTACCCAACCGACGCGCAGTCCCGGAAAAGCAATCTTCGAGAAGCTTCCGAGCAGGACAACTTCGACGTCGGTAGAGAGGCGCTTCAACGTTGGCAGCGGATCGCCCTCATAACGGAGTGCGCCGTAGATATCGTTCTCGATCACGGTAGCGCCAGATTCACGGGCGATGCGCAGCAACTCGTGCCGGTGATCGAGCGGGATCGTCGCGCCGGTGGGGTTTTGAAAATTCGGAGTTACGACGATCAGGCGCGGACGTTCCTGCCGTGCTGTGCGCGCCAAAGCAGTGATGTCGATACCCTGAGCAGTCATCGGAATGCCGATGAGTCTTGCACCTGCAGTGGCGAAGACGTTCCGCAGTCCGGGATACACCGGATCCTCGGTGAGAACCGTATCTCCGGGCGCGAGGAGAGTGCGTGCCGCCAGATCCATGGCCTGTTGACAACCGCTGGTCACCGCAATGTCGTCCGAGGTGCCGGCGTCGCCGCGCGAGCGGGCCTCATCCATCAGGTAGCGGCGCAGTGGACCGTACCCTGTGCTTGGACCCAATTGGAGAATCGACAGCGCTTCAGCGCCGGAGATCACCTCGCGGCATGTCTCCCGAAACTCGTCCACCGGAAATAGAAGCTCAGAGGGTCGAGAGGCGGCAAAGCTGATCGTATCGCTGGCGGAGCTATCGGCAGGCTTCCAGGAGACAAAACTCCCTCGGCCGACATGACCGTTGATTAAGCCCTCGGCTTCCAGCAGTTCATACGCCGCGGAAACTGTCGTCCGATTCAGTCCAAGTTCACCAGCCAATTCTCGAGTGGCTGGTAAGCGGTCGCCGAAGGGCAATGCTCCAGTTACGATCTGTTGCTTGATGAAATCATACACTTGCCGGTAAAGAGATACCGTGGAGTGATCATCCAATTTCGGCGGTGTAATCATGCCAATTAGCTAACTTTATAACATATTGGCTGATCTCTCGCAAGCCCATCCTGCCTTTGATAGAATCGGAACGACTTCATGCGGATGCGTCTCCTGATTGCGGTCGCGGTGATCTTCGGGCTGGTCGTGCCAGGTCCGTTCGCCTCCGGCGCCAAGAAGAAAAAGAAGGAAGATCAGGAGCCCATTACCCAGACGCTGCCGGTGTTGCGCGACCCGCCCGCGTCTATCGCCGCCGAGACCGATCGCCTGTCTTTCCGTGTTGCCCCCATGACTGGAAAGGGACTGCTGTCGGCCCAGGTGCGCGACGCTTTGAAGTATTTGCTCCGCGAGAATCACGGCTCCATCGTCAAGCTGCGCGCCTTTGTAGCAGGAACCGGCGATATGCGGCGGGTGAGCACGATCGTGAGCGAGGTGTTCGCCGATAAGAAGCAGGCGATGCCCGCGCTCACCACCGTGCAGGCCGGCGGTCTGCCGCTGGACGGCGCGCAGGTGGTGATTGAGTCGATCGCGGTCGAGAGGAAGACGGTGAATCCGCACGGGGTCGCGTTGCTGCGTGCGATGCCTCTTGAACAGGTGGAGTCGACGCTCGCGGGGCTCGGCTTGACGGGGCGCCGGGTGATTCGCGCAACTTGCTATCTGGCGTCGCTCGACGCGCACAGTCAGTCGCGGGCGGCGGTGGAGGCGGCGTTCCCGGGCGCGGCGATTCAACTGGTCCAGATGCAGAGGCTGCCGGTTGCGGGGCCGATGATTTGCGAGACCATCGCGATGCTTGAGCGGACACCGGAGCATCCGGTCGAGTTCAAGCCGGGAGCAGTGCTCGTGTCAGCGCCGCGACTGGTGCTCACCGGTACGCAACTTGCGTTTCACGCGCAGGATGCCGACGTTAAGCTGGCGTTTGACCGTCTGGGGCGCACGCTCGAAGCAGCCAATACCAGTTATCGAAACGTGATCGCGGCGACGATTTATCCGCTGGCGCAGGACGTGGCGGCGAAGGTCCAGGCTCAGCAATCGCAGTATTTCTCCAAGGAGCATCCGCCGATCGTCAACAGCCTGTTGATGGAAGGATTGCCGTCGCTCGACGCGAGTTTTGCGATCGAAGTGCTGGCTCTCCCGTAAGACGCCAGTCCGCTAATGGTCCACACCGACAACTCCCAGCAATATTTGCAGCAATAAAGGTGTCCGACACGATTATTAAGTGGACTGGCTAGGCGCTGGCGTAGGAACGTGGCGGCGAAGGTACGCGCTCAGCAAACGCAGTATTTCTCCAAGGAGCATCCGCCGATCGTCAACAGCCTGCTGATCGAAGGATGCCGTCGCTCGATGCGAGGTTCGCGATCGAGGTGCGGGCTCTCCTGTAAGACACCAGTCCGCTAATGGTCCAACTCACCACCCTAGAGGCACCCTAAAGGGGTCGGACGCAATTAAATAAGGCGTCCGACCCCTTTATTGAGTGGAACTGGTTATCTGCTGGCGCAGGATGTGGCGGCCGAGGTCCAGGGCTCGGGTAATCGCAGTATTTTTCCGAGGAGCATCCGCCCATCGTCAACAGTCTGCTGCGGAAAGACTGCCGTCGCTCGATGCCCAGTTTTGCTATCGCACTGCTGGCTCAACGTAAGACACCAGTCCGCTAATCGTCCAACCCACTACCCTAAAGGGGTCGGACGCAATTAAATAAGGCGTCCGACCCCTTTATTGACCTTTATTGAGTGGGCCGCCTATTCGCTGGCGCAGGATTTGGCGGCCAGAGTCCCGGCTCGGCAATCGCATATTTTTCGAGGAGCATCCGCCCATCGTCAACAGCCTGCTCCGGAAGGATTGCCGTCGCTCGATGCCCAGTTTGTGATCGCAGTGCTGGTTCAACATACGACACCAGTCCGCTAGTCGTCCACACGCACAACTCCCAGCAATATTTGCAGCAATAAAGGTGTCCGACACAATTAAAACAGATTGGACCGCTACTCGTACCGCAACGCGATCATCGGGTCGACTTTCATCGCCCGGCGTGCCGGCAAATAGCTCGCGAGCAGCGCAGCGCCTAGCAGGACTCCTGTCGTCGCCGCGAACGTCGCCGGATCGAAGCGGCTCGTCTGGTACAGCTGCGTCGACACCAGCCGCCCCAGGATCGCCGACCCCACCAGTCCTACCGCTACGCCCGCGGCCGCCAGTCGCAACGCCTGCAGCAGGACCAGCCGCATCACTTGTGCCCGCTCGGCTCCAAGCGCCATGCGGATCCCAATTTCGTGAGTGCGCAACGTCACGCCATAGCTGATAACTCCGTAGATTCCAATCGCCGCCATCAGCAGCGCGATGAGCGCGAACCCACCCAGCAGCGTGACGGCGAATCGCCGCGGCCCCAGCGATTCCGCCACCCGCTCCTCCATCGGCTTCACATCGTAGACAGGCTCGAGCGAGTCCACCGCACCCACGGCGGCGCGTATTGCCTGGTTCCCTTGAGGGCCTCGAACTACGAAACTCACCACGTCCGGCGTCTTCTCATAGATCGGGAAATAGTAGGTCCCTTTCTTCGACACTCCCGCCAGCTCCGTATGCCTGACCGCGCCCACCACTCCGACAATCGTTGCCCAAGGCTGGCGGCTGCCGAACCGCATGTGCGCTCCGACGGGGTTCTGATTCGGCCAGTATTGTGCGGCCAGCAGTTCGTCGATGATCGCGACCGGACTCTCGGGACTGATGTCTTGACCGGTGAATGCCCGTCCGGAGACGATCCGAATTCCCATCGTCGAGAAATAGTTCGGCGAGATGTATCGCACATTGCCATGAGGACCAGGCTCATCGGGCAGCTGTGCGCGGCCTTCAATACTAAACGAAGCGCCCCAACTCGGGTCGCTGAAGGGCAGCGGAATAATCGCGGCCGCGCTCTCAATTCCCGGCATCGTGGAGAGACGATCCACGGTGGTGCGGATGAACTGACTGCGCTGTGCTTGATCCTTATAGCGACTGGAGACGAGACTGGCGTGCGCGCTTGACACCCGCCGCGGGTCGAAGCCCGTGTCTACCATCTGCAGGCGTGTCAAGCTGCGCAGAAACAACCCTGCGCCGGCCAGTAGCACCAGCGCGATTGCCAACTCCGCCATCACCAATAAGCTTCTGGTCCGCTGGCGCGATCGGCTTGCGGTACCGCTGCGGCCGCCCTCGCGGAGTCCGGTGATTCCGCTCGCCGTCGCCAGTTGCCACGCCGGAGCGATGCCAAACGCCAACCCCGCTGCTACCGTTACGCCTATCGCAAACAGCATCACCCTTTGGTCCAGCGACACCACGAGTCCCTGCGCGATGGACTGCGGCGCCAGTGCCATCAACAGGCGGATTCCGCTGTAGCCGGCAGCGATCCCCAGCAGACCTCCGGCGAACGCCAGCACTCCGCTTTCGACGAGCATCTGTCGCACCAGTCGCCACCGTCCTGCCCCAAGCGCGGCTCTTACCGCCACTTCACGGGCTCGTCCTGACGCTCGCGCCAGCAGTAGACCGGCGATATTTGAGCAGGCGATCAGCAGGACAAATCCCACCGCACCGAGCAATACATACATCGGACCCCGTAAGTCGCCAGAAGTGAACTCGAGGTACGGCATCGCGAATAACGCCCATTTGGAGGCTTTTCCATATCCCTTTGAGTCCTCAGTCTGCAGGACTCGATCGACGATCGCCTTGGTTGCGATCTGCGCCCGTTCAAAGGAGACGCCAGGCTGCAGGCGGGCGTACATATCCAGAAACTGGTTGTGCCGGTTATCCGCTACGAAGGCCGACGGCTTAATGCCGAGCGGTACCCACACTTCAGCGCGGGCCGGAAAATGAAATTCGGGCGGCATGACGCCGATTACCCGGTAAGGCAGTTGATTGAGTTCGATCGTGCGATCGACGACGGACCGATCGCCGCCAAAGAAGTGCCGCCAGGTACCGTAGCTCAACACCACCACGTGATTGGCGTCCGGCTGGTCCTCTTCTTCTGCGAACACACGCCCTATCATGGGCCGCGCGCCGAACACATCGAACCAGCGATAGCTCACCTGCGCGCCTTCGAGCCGGACGGGAGCGTCGGGCGTTGCGTAGTTGAAACTGCCGTCGCTGGTGACGGCTACCGCCGAGAAGACCGAGGTCTGCTCTCTGGCGTCCTTGAAATCCATCACGGAATTGCCGATGTTGGCCATCTGCATGTCTCCGTAGCGAACTCGCAATGCGACGATGCGCTGTGGTTCTGAAACGCCTGCAGGGTGGAATAGGATGCTGTTCACGGCGCTGAAGATCGTCGTGTTGGCGCCGATGCCCAGAGCCAGCGCGAGAATCGCCGTGATGGCGAATCCGGGGGCTCTCACCAACGTCCGAATGGCGTAGCGAAGATCTGCGAGCATAAAGCTACTACGCTCGACGCGGACGGTTGTTACAGATTTTTTCGATCCGGCGGGATCCAACCCGCGCGCGCTTCACGCGACTTCACGACGTCGAAGCTCCAATAGTCCTTGAAAAGATCGCGTTTACCGCTGAATTCATCCACCAACGCCACGATTTTCTGGGCGCGGGACGCCGTCGCCGGCTGCGAGTCCAGAAAATGCGATGCCACCTCGATCCAGAATCGGGTGAGCGTCTCGTGATAGCCGCAGTCCGCATCATTCACAATGCCGACGCTCGTGTTGTAGTGGATGACACCGGCACGCATCCGGTCGAGCGCCTCCTCGCGCGGCAACGCCGACAGGTAACAGCCGGCTACCGCTAAATGAGCCCCGTGATGCCAGGCGACGCGAGGATAGGTGCCGTCCTCAAACGTGGCGAGGATTTCGTCCAACGCTTGTTCTGTCATAAGATTCGTCTTCATTCTATTTCACAGCGCACCGGCGGTTGAAATTGCGATTAAGACGAGACCGCTTTGTCCATCACGTTATCGGCCCAGTGGAGTGGTTCCGTGTAAGCGCGCATACAGAACTCGGACCGATACCGAGGGGGGCTGCCGCGGAGTTCACGCCCTCCCATTCCGCCGCCTCATAGGCGCAGGCGAGAGCAAAGAGGCTGCCGGTAAAGGTCTTGTGCTCGCCAAGCAGGGGCGCAGCGGTATCGCTGGCGAGACGCAGTTGGGCTGGCAATGGTTCGAGCGGCCTGTTCAGGGTCGAATCTATGCGTGAAAACAGGCCCATCATGAACGCGTCCTGTTGACGTTCACCGGCACCCGCGATCATCTTCTCGCAGAATCGCGCTCGCACCAGCCAGGCCTGGGAGCATTGCAATCAGCAGCCAGCGGCGCAGGCGAAGTTCTCCCAGAGCCAGGATGGCCTGGCGCAGGGTACAGATCGCATGTCGCCAGCCAAATGCGGCTGAATTCACAAAGCGCATGAGCTAATGAACCAAAGACAGATCGCAGCGCACCAAGTCCTCAAGCCTCTGCAGATCGGGTTCAGCCAACTGAAACTGGCGCAGGATTCGGAGACGTTAATTTCGCCGGCCGGAATATGTCACTGTCGAAATCACTGGACGAGTTAGAAAGTAGCCTTGAAAGAGTTTGAACCCGGCCTTGCGCGCAGCGTCAAACTCCGCCCGCGGCGTTTAGCGAGCGAACCAGGTGCTCGCACTCGGGAGGAGATATCTGCCGTATATCGAACTGCACTTGGTCGGCCAGCTTGAGTAGAGGATTGGCGAAGTCGGCCGGCGTAAAGTCATCCAGCGCAAACCGATATCCAGTCGCCTTATCTCGCGGCAGGCGGCAATGACCGATGGATCCGGGTGAACCGATTCCAGGATCTCGATGACCACCGAATTCTTCGGCAGAACTTTCCACGACCGGTCAAGCAGAAGTGCCTTTGGAAAATTGATGAAACTCGGTTGACCGCCAAGATAGATTGCGACCCGATCGAGAAGAACGTGTTGATGATGACCTGAACCGTAGCTTTGGAACCACCACCCGCCCGAAGCAAAAGCTGAGGTGAGACTTAAACGGGAACTTCGATGGAGCCTTCGAGATAAAGGACGGCGTGGCCGGCCATGCTCACGCGGTCGCCGCGATCCTCACACCATAGTTCGCCGCCGCGCTCCGACACCTGGAGCGCATGTAGTGTCTTCTTGCCTAGGCGGCGGGCCCAGTAGGGGATCAGTGAACAGTGCGCCGAGCCAGTCACAGGGTCCTCGGGAACTCCTTTGGACGGCGCGAAGAAGCGCGAAACAAAATCGGAATTGTTGCCAGGAGCGGTGACGATCACCGCAAATCGATCCAACTGCGCGAGGACATCCATGTTGGGCTCAAGCGTCAGGATCTGATTCTCGTTGTTGTAGACCACCAGGTAGTCGCGAGCCGCCAGGATCTCGACCGGGGCCGTTCCCAAACCCTCGATGAGGCGCGGATGCACATCGTTGATCCGCTGCGGCGGACGGGAAGGGAAATCGAGTGCGAGACGATCGCCGTCCGCGCGTACAACGAGTTCGCCGCTTTTGGAATGGAAGTGGATTTCAGATTCGCCCGTCTTCAGACATTGGGCCACCACGAAGGCCGACGCCAGCGTCGCATGGCCGCACAGATCCACTTCCACTTTCGGGGTGAACCAGCGAATGTCATAGCCGGCGCCGCTAGGAACGAAAAACGCTGTCTCCGAGAGATTGTTTTCAGCGGCAATCGACTGCATCGTCTCGGTAGGAAGCCATTTCGCGAGCGGACAAACTGCCGCCGGGTTGCCGGCGAATAAACGGCTGGTAAATGCATCGACCTGGTAGATCGGGATCTTCAATGGGGTAGCTCCCTCTCGCAGAATAGGCGGTCGCTCAGCCGTGACCGAGTCCGCAGAAGACCGGACTAATTTCTGTATTCTAGCGTAGGATCAACTCACCACCCGGCAATCTGCGGGAGGGCCTCAGTTCACGCGCAGACGATTCTTCTCAGTACCGATCAGTTCGTCGAAGATCGCCAGCACCTGCTTGCGGTAGTGGTAGACACGCTTGAGATTGTCGTGGAACTCCGGCTCAAACCGCTTCGAGGTTAGCCACTTGTCCAGAAGCGGTTTGGGCACATCAATTTCCCGGCGAAGTGCGTCAGCGGAGTGTCCGCGCAGAAAGAGGCCATAGAACAGGGCCGCCTCTCGTTGGGGCGCTAACGGATCGAAATCATCCCTCGGTGTCATCGCCTTTCACTCGATGATAGACCATCCATCGAGCTCCCAGAAAAAAGCAGTATAAACACGCGCCGGACCAGACGCAAGGACAAAACGATGCCGCAGCTCTAGTACCAGAACGACCGTGTCTAGGGTGTTAGATTCAGTTCTCCCCCATATAGTTCCATTCAATCAAACGATCCTGCATCTTCCGATCCCGGACTTGCCGAACCCGTCTTCGGTTCAACACCACCGCGCTGATCAATAGCATGAACAGCACGATCATCATCAAGCTGAACGACAGCATCAATTTGACGTTTGCATTCTGGCCGCCACCGCCAAGTGACGGAAAAATCGAATCATTCGCGCACCCCGCGAGCGCCATTGGAATGGCAAGCGCCACTATTCCGCCGCTGCTACACTGAATCAAAAGCCATGCTGTCGATCGTCATTCCGATCCACAACGAAGAACCGGCAATCCTGCCGCTGTATGACAAACTTACCGTTGTGCTCGAGGCGCTTCAGAAGCCTTACGAAATTATTTTCGTCGACGACGCCTCCACCGACCGCAGCTTTGACCTGCTGGCCAATCTGGTTGAAACCGACAACCGGCTGAAAGTCATCCGCCTGCGTAGAAATTTCGGTCAGACCGCTGCGCTGTCGGCGGGTTTCGACGAAGCGCAGGGCCAAATCATCGTTTCTCTCGACGGCGACCTACAGCACGACCCTGAAGATATTCCAGCTCTCCTTCGTAAGATCGAGGAAGGCTACGACATTGCGAGCGGCTGGCGCAAGAACCGCCTGGACAATGCGGTCACACGCAGAATTCCATCCCGTATCGCCAACTGGCTTATGGCCAAAGCTTCGGGCGTGAATCTGCGGGACTTCGGCACCACCTTCAAAGCCTATCGCGCCGAGATCCTCAAGGACATCAATCTGTACGGTGAGCTTCACCGCTTCATCCCCGCGCTAGCCAGTTTCTACGGGGCACGAGTTGCCGAAGTTCCCATCCGCAACTCACCGCGAACCGCGGGAGCTTCCCACTATGGCCTGGGACGCACCTTGCACGTGCTGTTCGACATCATCACCATCCGTTTCCTGCTGAAGTACTTCACCCGTCCGATGCATTTCTTTGGTGCCCTGGGACTCACGGGGACCGTGCTGGGCGGCATCATCATGGCCTACCTGGCGGCATACAAGCTCATCACCAACCGCGATCTCATCGAGGACCATGGTCCCCTGATGGTCGCCGGCGCCCTGCTGCTCGTTACCGGCATCATGATGTTCTGCACCGGACTGCTGGGTGAGGTGCTCATCCGCACTTACTTTGAAAGCCAGGGCCGGCGGATCTATGCGGTGCGCGAGGTACGCACTCGCCGCGAACCGCAAGTCACCGACGGGGCCCGCTAACTCTCGATGCAAGCTATCATCTTCGATTTCGGAGGCGTACTCTGCTTCCATCCGTCCGACGCCAAGGTCGACATACTCGCTGACCGCTGCGGACTCTCTCGCGCGCAGTTCCTCGAAACCTATTGGGCCAACCGCGTACCCTACGATCGCGGCGATTTCGATCCCGCTGAGTACTGGAGGCTGTTCAGCGCCAAGGTGGGGCGGCAGTACACTCCGGCTCAAATCGAGGAGTTCCGCCGCCTTGATGTCGATTTCTGGATGGATTTCGACCAGCCCATGATCGACTGGATTCGGTCCCTTCGCGCCGCCCGCATCAAGGTCGGCCTGATCTCGAATCTCCCCTACGATCTCGGCGAGCATCTACGGAAAGAAAAGTTCTACGAGTTGTTCGATCACGCCACGCTCAGCTATGAGCAGCGCTGCGTGAAGCCCGACTCGCCGATCTACCTCGAATGCTGTCACGGCCTCGGAGTCGAGCCCTCGCAAGCGCTGTTTCTGGACGATCGCGAGCCTAATACACAAGGCGCCATCGCTGTCGGAATGAACGCGCTCCTATTTGAGTCGCGTCAGAAACTCGCCGCCGACCTGAACGGTGCGGCTTCGCAACTGTTACCCGCAGGCGCTCCGCCGCTGGCCTGACAACCCACGATTTTATGGATACCCCCTCACCCCGTCCCGTGCCAGAACGAGCACAGGACGCCCGCTCTCTCATGGAATCCCGCGCCTTCGGTGTGCTCTGTACCATCTCCAAACGCAGCCCCGGATTCCCATTTGGTTCGATTGTCAATTACGCCCTCGACGAAGAGGGCCGTCCTATCTTCGTGCTCAGCGGACTCGCCGTGCACACCAAGAATATTGCCGACGATGCCAAAGCCAGCCTCTGCGTTTTCGGTCCTGACGCGGAGACCGACGTTCTCGGCGCCGCGCGCATGGATCTCATGGGTACCGTGGCCATCGTGCCGGCCGATGAGTTGGAGACAGCGCGCCACCTTTACTTCGCGCGTCATCCCGATGCCGAGCAGTACATGGAATTCGCCGACTTCAATGTCTACCGTATGGAAGTCTTGGACGTGTATTTCGTCGGTGGCTTCGGAATGATGGGCTGGGTCACGCCGTCAGACTACGCGTCCTCGCCCAAATCGTCCTGAACGCCCGGCTCGCTAGACGCGTCAATCGTGCAGGAGGCTGTATGCAAACATCCCTCACGTTTGCCGCCCTGGTATTGATCGCGCTTCCCGTCACCGCGCAGGACAAACCGTCCGAAGGCAGTTATAAAGTCGAGTACACCTTTCGCGATGCTGAATCCGGCGTCAAGGCCCGTCAATTCACGATGATCGTCGAAAATGGCGGTCGTGGATCCTTTCGCCTCGGGCACCGTGTTCCCTATTCCACCGGTACATCTCAGGTTGGTAGCGGTGGCGTCAACCCTCTTGTTTCTACGCAGTGGAACTATCTCGATGCCGGTGTTAATGTGGACTGCCGGATCCGGGATAACAATGGTCGCGTGCCCGTGCATTCCGACATCGAGATCAGCTCGGTGGTGATGCCGGACAAGGCCTCGGCCGCGCCGGTTCCCCCCACGCCGACAGTCGCGCAAATGCGGATCAGTGTCGACTCCGCGGTCGCTCTGGGGAAGGGCATCGTCATTGCCTCCATCGACGATCCCTCGGCACCCCGCAAGTTCGACGTCGAGGTTTTAGTCACTCGCCAAAATTAATAAGCGTCAATCAAAAAGTTTGCATCCGCGTGGATGAATGTAGAGGCGTAACGCATTGTAGCGGGTATGAGAATTGCTCTGTCCCTACTGTTCGCCGCCTCCCTGATGATGGCCGCGGAACCACCAACCGAAGGCACGAAAGCTCCTGATTTCACGCTGAGCTCGCAGGAGGGAAGCGCCGTCAGCCTTCACAGTCTCGCCGGAAAATGGGTAGTCCTCTATTTCTATCCCAAGGACATGACCAAGGGCTGCACCATCGAAGCGCACAACTTCCAACGTGACCTGCCGCAATACGACAAGAAGAATGCCGTCATTCTTGGCGTAAGCGAAGACACCATCGACTCGCACAAAGAGTTCTGCACCAAAGAGAGCTTGACCTTCAAGTTGCTGGCCGACGACAAAAATCAGGTGGCGCCGATGTATGGCTCGCTCGGCGAGTACAACGGGATGAAGATCGCCGCCCGCAACACCTTCATCATTGATCCCAAGGGCGTCATCCGCAAAGTCTACCTGAAGGTCAGCCCCAACCCGCACAGTGAAGAAGTGCTGGCTGCATTGGGCGAAATGCAAAAGGGTTCAGAGTAGTATCGAGTTAGTGAGGGCGAAATTCCTGGCGACCCGGCAGGAGGAGTTCGAGCAAGTCGCGATGCCGCATACGCGGAGCCTCCTCCGTGTCGCCCGGCGTCTGACTCCCGACGCCGAGGATCTCGTTCAGGAATCCATGATGCTGGCCTGGCGCGGATTTCATCGCTTCCAAAGCGGCACCAATATCCGCGCCTGGCTCTTCCGCATTATGCTCAACGCCTTTCACATGAGCGTCCGCAAATCCGCCCCGGTTCTACTTCCTCTCGATTCGCGGGTCGTCGCGGCCAAGCCGAGCGTGGAGTCTGCGGCTGAAGTCGCGCAGGCGCTCGACGAGCTGGCGGTGGAGCATCGCACTGTGCTTTTGCTTGGAGTGGTCGAAGGATTCACCTGTCTCGAAATTTCGGAAATACTCGGTGTCCCCTTAGGCACTGTCATGTCGCGTCTCAGTCGTGCGCGCGACGCGATGCGTCTTAGGCTGGCACCTCGTTATTCCGCGAAGGGTGCCTCATGAACTGCCGCGAATGTCTGGATCTATTGCCGCTTTGCTTGTCGGGCGAACTCGACGCCTTAAGGACTGACTCCTGCCGCGCACACTTTGCCGGCTGCGCGTCCTGCTGCGCCGAGTTCGACCGCATGGCCGAAGTCGATTCCCGCATCCGGACAGCCATCTCGTCCGATACTCTCGATACCGCTGCGCTCGACCGCCAGATCCGCCGCCAGATTGCCGCTTCATCCTCCAATCGCTGGAGGAAATGGAGCGTGGCCGCCGCTGGAATAGCCGCCGCGCTGATGCTCGGCATCTTCAGCTACCGCACGTCGAACTCCGCTGACCCGGCCTGCGTCGCCGCCCTCACCGACCATCAACGCGAAGTTGTCAACGGAGTGCATCGTACCTGGCTCGTCGAAAGCGCGGCCGTCCAGTCGCTCGCGGCGAAGCAGGGAATCGACACCAGCGTGATTGATCGCCTTCGTGCCGCCGGTCTGCATTTGCAGCAAGGCAAACTCTGCCGCCTCGACGGTCATCCGTTCCTGCACCTGGTCTACTCCAAGGGTGCCGAGACGTTTTCCGTGTTTCTCCGCCAACACTCAGGCTCCCCACGCGCGATTCAAGCCACAGACGGGGGATCGGGACACGCTTCCTCATTTGAGACGGCGCACGTCACAGCTATCGTCGTGGGCCATGATTCAGCGGAATCGGTTCGGCGCCTGGCTCAACTGGCGCAAGCGGTTCTCTAGCGCTCAGCCTACTTCGAGATCGATGATGCCGCGCCGGTAGGCTTCGGACACCGCCTGTGCCCTGTCGCTACAGCCAAGCTTAGCGAACAGGTTGCTCGCGTGAACCCGTACGGTCCCCTCGCCAATACCGAGGTCGGCCGAGATCTCCTTATTCGACTTTCCCCTGGCGATCATCGTGAGAATTTCCATCTCCCGCGCGCTGAGTGACGTGCGCGGAACCCGCTCAAGCAGCCGGGAAGCGATCTCCGGAGGCAGCGGACGCTGTCCGGCATACACGGCGCGAATTGCCTTCACCAGTTCCTGCCCCTTGATGTCCTTCAGAAAATACGCGCGTGCTCCAGCTTGAAAAGCACGGAAGATCTGCTCATCGCCGCCGAACGTCGAAAGCACAATGATTCGCGCGCGTGGAAATTTGCTGACGATGCTGACGATCGTCTCAATCCCGCTCATTCCGGGGATCCGCAGGTCCATCAACGTCACGTCCGGCTGATGCTGCTCAAAAGCCTCCACCGCTTGGCGCCCGTTGCCGGCCTCCGCCACCGTCACCATATCTTTCTGGCTGTTGATGATGGCTTTCAGGCCCACTCGAACCACGAAGTGATCCTCGACAATCATCACTCGAAGTTGCGGGCTCTGACTCATCTCGTCGATCCTCTCATAGCTGGTTAGGCCGAAAATGGCACAGTGATGGAAAGCTCGGTGCCCTCGCCCGGCGCGCTCGTCAGCTTCAGACAGCCGCCGATCCTCTCGGCGCGTTCGTGCATCCCAATCAGCCCGTAGTGGCCCACCGAAAGCGACAGCGTCTTGTCCGTATCAAAGCCGCGACCGTTGTCGCGCACGCGTAGGGCGAGGTCCTCGGCGCGGTAGTTCAACTCAATATCAATCGCGTCAGCTTGAGCATGCTTCAGCGCGTTCGCCATCGCTTCCTGGAAGATGCGTAGGATATTCTTCTCGCTTAACGGACTCAGCCGCCGCGGTGTACCCAGCACTTGAATTGTGGTCCGTATGCCCGTGCTTCCCGCCAGCCGTTTGGCCACCTCCGGAAGGGCCTGCGGCAGCTCCTCTCGCTCGAGTTCGTCAGACCGCAAGTCCGAAACCGCGCGCCGGGCTTCGGCCAGGCTGTACCGCGTCAGATTGCAGGCCTCATCGATGCTCTCACGCAGGGCGGGTGGAATCTCCTCGAGTTGCATGGTCATCGAATCCAATTGCAATGCGATGCCGGCAAGATTCTGCGCAAACGTGTCGTGAATGTCCTGCGAGATCCGGTTCCGCTCCGCCAGTACGGCCGAGTACCGCGCCCTCACTTCGTGCATGTGAAACCGGTAAACCAGCCACGTGATGAGCAGCGCGCCCGACAACAGGACCGCCAGAAACATCCGGGTCTGATAGAAATGCGGCGTCAGCGTGAATCCCACTGTGGCGCCGTCTTCATTCCATGGACCGTCCACCGTACCGGCAATCACGCGGAACCGGTAGCTCGCCGGCTGCAAGTTCGCGTAATACGCAAACCGGCGGCTGCCTGCCTCCACCCAATCCCCGTCGAAGCCCTCGAGTTTGTACTTAAAGCGGACTTTCTCCGGTGCCAGGTAGCTCAGCGCGGCGTAGTGGATCTCTACTTCACCCTGTCCGTTCACCAACTGGATGTCTTTGTTCAAGGATTGGAACTGCTTGTTCAGACTGATGCTCTCAATGTCCACCGGCGGCGCCAGACGGTTGGTGATCAGACGGTCCGGATTCACCACCACGATCCCTTTCATCGAACTGAACAGCAGCGTTCCACTCGACGTCTTCCACACCGCTGGTTGATTGCCGACGTTGCAGGCGCGGGTTCGCATCCCATCCCGGACGCCGAAGCTTACCGGCGAAATGTTTCGAATCTTGCCGTCCGCGAAATCGCGCAACTCTGCTTTCTTCACCTTGATCAAGCCCTGCGAAGAACTGAACCAGAAGTTGCCTCTACCGTCGTCCAGCAGACTGTACATGAAGTTCACCAGCAAGCCCGACGCCGCCGTGTAGGAGAAGAATTTGCTGTCCTTCAGTCGCGTCAACCCGCCCCGTGAGGTGAACCAGAACGCGCCTTCTTCGTCCTCGTGAATGAACGAGACGCGATTGCTGGGAAGTCCGTTGGCCAGCCCATACGTGGTGAACTTCGAATCCGAGTAGCGCGTCACGCCCGCGCCAAACGAACTGATCCACAACGCGCCGTGAGAGTCCTCCAAAAGCGCGCGAACGCGATTTCCGCTTAAGCCATTTCGGTCCCGTATATTTTCGAACCCTGTGTCCGTGTACCGGTATAGCCCCTCGCCATCGGTGCCCACCCACATCCGGTGGTGGCCGTCTCGATAGATCACCTCAATTTCGGAGTTCCCAGGCCAACTGGGAAAGCGGGTTAGCTTGCCATCGGCGAGCAGCAGCAGATTCCGCCCCTCGGCCACCCAAACACGTCCTTTCGGATCTTCGGAGAATGACCGCACCGGACCCAGCCGCCTGCCGTCCAATTCCATGAAAGCGTTGGGCCGGCCGCCCCTGTATCGCACAAATCCGCTCGCCGTACCAACCAGCACATCGCCGCCTCGAGACTCGAACACCGATCTTGCGGAATCATTCGGCAGACCTTCACGCGTGGTCAACGTGGATAGTTGACGGCTGCGAATGCGCGCCAGGCCGTTTGACTGCAGTCCCGCCCAGACGCTCCCTTCGCGGTCCACATGCAGGCTGTACACGACACCCAGATCCGTCTTATCGTCCTCGAGCATCACCGGTTCAAACGCCGCCCCGTTCAGCTTGTGCAGACGCTGATCAAAGGCTGCCCAAATGCCGCCCGCGTAGTCCTCATAAAGGAGTGTTACCTGCGGCGTGCGGGTGGGCGAGGACGTGTACGTGGTGAGCTTCCCATCCTTCCACCGCTTGATCACCGCGCCCCCGAAGCCAATCCACAGCGAGCCGTCGCGGGCGCACAGAAGCTGTTCGATCGAACCGTCCCGCTCGTTGAAAATTCCCGGCACGGGAACGAATCTCCCGGCCGAGAAACGCAGCACCTGCGACGCCGACGCCACAAAGACTCCCATAGGACTGTTCGCGCTGAGTGGCCCAAAGCGCCCGCCCTCCACCGTACTGTAACTGGAAAAAACGCCGTGCGAATAGCGGCCGATTCCACTGGGCGTGGAAATCCAGAGATTTCCGGCTGGATCCTTGTCGATTCGCGTAACTACGTCGTCCGGCAGTCCGTCGGCCGTTGTGAACGTCTTGAAGACACCGTCTTTCAACCGCGTCAAACCACCGCCGTAGGTGCCAATCCAGAGCACACCTTCGTCGTCTTCCTTGAGCGCCCAGATCTCGTTGTCTTTGAGACTGCCCGTCTCTACCGTGAATGCTGTGAAGGTGGCGCCGTTAAATCGAACCACGCCGTTGTCGGTACCCAGCCACAGATATCCGTTGCGGGCCTGCACGATGGCCCTGATCCTCGACTGCGGCAGGCCTTCCACTTCCCGCCAGAAATCGACTCCGTAGATCAGTTTCTCAACCGGCAGACCTGCAACGGCACCGGCGCACAGGCCGTACAGGAGAGGGATCGCGCTCAAACGCAGGCCGGCGGACAGGGACATTGCCTGATTCTCGACTTCCCAGCATACATCCGGTCGTCGTTTCTTCCTCCTATGCGGATAGCCCGGCCACCCCTATGCTATTCGCATAGGTTTTACCCCTGCATTAGGCTAATGACTTTCACACCGCAGTACCGTAACATACACCAGACCTACGACCTCAGCTTCAGAACATCTTCCGCATCGCCCTGTTCTCTCTGGGACTGTGGAAGGCCGCAAAGACAAAGCGGCGGGACAGATAAAACGGAGATTTAAATGTTGACAACCACGACGTTGAGCAGAGTACGAGCCCTGATTACAGCGCTCCTCCTGGCACCGGCGCTATTCGCCCAGAGCAGCGGATCCATTGCCGGCACCATCAAGGACACCAACGGCGGTGTCGTCCCCGCAGCCAGCGTTGTGGTCTCCGACGCCACCCGCGGCTTCACCCAAACCGTGAACACGAACGCCGAGGGAGACTTTGTCTTCCCGCTCATCCCGCCCGGAACCTATACCCTCACCGTGAGCGGCGCCAGCGGCTTTAAGAAGAGCGAAAAAAGCGGCGTCGTGGTGCCCGTGGCCACGAAGATAAACGTCGGCGACATCCTGCTTGAGATCGGGAGCCTCACCGAAACCGTCACCGTCGAAGCCGAAGCCGGCCAGTTGCAGATTCAAACGGAGTCCGGCGAACGTTCGAACGTCGTCACCAACCGCCAGCTTCGCGATATCGCGCTCAACGGCCGCAACGTCGTCGACCTGATGAGGACCATCCCCGGTGTCATCGCCGGCGGCGTCACTGCCAACGCCGCATCCACCGTTACCAATATCACCGGCGGCTTCTCCATCAACGGCACTCGCAGCGCCCAGCATGAGTACACCGTCGACGGCGTCACCAACCTGAACCTCGGCAACAACACCGGGGCATTGGTCTCCGTCAATCCGGACGCGCTCGACGAGGTGAAGGTACTCACATCCAACTACCAGGCCGAATATGGACGCGCCGGCGGCGGCTTCATCGCCCTCACCACCCGCGGCGGCTCCAATGAGTTCCACGGCGGCGCCCGCTACTTCCGGCGTCACGACAGCCTCAATGCCGACCCGTATTTCAACAATCTGCGCGGCGGCTCCGCTAAGGGGTTTCCGCGTCCCCTCTATCGCTATAACTTCTACGGCTGGGATCTGGGCGGACCGATCGTCATTCCTCATCTCCTGAATGGCCGCAACCGGCTGTTCTTCTTCATCAGCCAGGAATACTACCGCCAACTCGTTCCGCAAGCCGCATCCATCAACATCCTCGTCCCCACTGCCGCTGAACGCACGGGCGACTTCTCCAAGTCCGTCGACGGCAGCGGTAAACCCATCACCATCATTGATCCCACCACTGGCGCGCCATTTTCCGGCAACATTATCCCCGCCGCTCGGATCTACGCGCCCGGCAAGACGATTCTCAATTTCCTGCCCACTTCAAATACAACCGCGGGAGGCAATGTCTACAACTACACATCTCAGGTCCCCAGTTCCTATCCACGCAGTGAGAACATTCTTCGCGGCGACTATCTGATCAGCCCCTCGGCCCGGCTCAGCGTTCGCTGGGTTTATAACCACGACGATCAGCAGTTCGCCTATGGCACCACCACCGCGTCCTGGAATTGGCCGCTCACCATCACCGATCGCAAAAATGGTCCCGGCAGCATTCCCACCATTTCGCTTACCAATAACCTCACACCCACTCTGGTCAACGAGTTTATCTTCGGCGCCGGACGCGGCGGCGTCACCATCGCGCCTAAGGACGACAAGGCCACCCGCGCTGTCACCGGGATCAACACGCCGCTTCTTTACACTGACGCCAACACCAGCAATCTGATTCCCAGCCTGAACTTTGGCGGCATCCCCAGCGCCACCACGGCAAATACTTCGGTCTTCGGTGTCTTCGATCAGCGCTTCTCCATCTGGCATGCCATGGACAACCTCACCAAGGTGAAAGGCAACCACGTTTTCAAGGTCGGCTTCTATTATCAAAGCGCGTCGAACGCGAGCAACTCCCAGACCCACGTGGAGAGCGATCTGGACTTCACCAATAGCGCCAGCAATCCTCTCAACAGCGGCAACCCGTTCTCCAACGCTCTACTCGGCGTGTACACTTCCTACCGGCAGGACAACGCCAAACCGTACGCCGACTACATCTATCACGACATTTCCTGGTACTTGCAGGACACTTGGAAAATCCATCCCCGCGTCACCCTCGACGCCGGCATTCGCTTCTCCTGGTATCAGCCGGTTCACAACCGCGTCGGCGATGGCGCTTTCTTCGACGTCAACCAGTACGACCGCTCCAAGGCGCCGCGCATCTACCGTCCGGTGTGTGTCGGCGCTGCAAACTGCGCATCCGGAGCCGCAACCTACCGCGCCGTCGATCCTTCGCTCGGCGTGGCCGCCACCCTCGCCAACACGCTCCCCAGCTTCTACGTCGGCAAACTCGTTCCAGGCTCCGGCAATCTCACCAATGGTTTGATCCTCGCCTCCAACGGCTATCCCAACGGCGGCATCGATGCTCCGCTCATCCTGCCGCAACCGCGCGTCGGCATCGCCTGGGACGTCACCGGCCGCCATAAGACCGTCGTCCGCGCCGGCTTCGGTATCACCTTCGACCGCTACCAGAGCGGAATTACCGGCTTCGGCGCCACTAACCCGCCTTTCGTTTTCAGTCCCACTCTCTCCAACGGCTATCTCCAGGACATCGTGCCCGGAGGCAGCGGAGCACTGTCTCCTCTAGCCATCACCGGCGTCAATCGCGACTCTACGTTCCCCACCATCTATAGCTACAGCCTCGGCGTTCAACACAACCTCGGAGCCGGAACTGTGGTCGACGTTTCCTTTGTGGGCTCGCAGTCGCGCCACCTCGCCCGGCGTACCAATATCAACGCACCCGCCTACGGCAGCACCTTCCAGCCATCCTCACAGGACCCAACTAAATTCGCCGGCGGCTCAATCCCGGCCACTGAAGCCGGCTTGCCCTCCATCTATTCCGCAGCCGGCCTGAATTTCAGCGGCGCCAATGCCCTCCCGGTCGACTATCTGCGTCCCTATCAGGGATACAGCGACATCACTTATTACAACTTCGACGCCAACTCTACTTACCGTTCCCTCCAGGTGGAGTTCCGGCGCCGCTTTACAAAACAGTTGACGTTCAGCGCCGCCTACACGCTCTCGCGCACCCTCACCACCGTCTCTGACGATGGAACCTACACCAACGTGAGAAATGCACACCTCGACTACGGCCTCGCTAACTTTGACCGGACCCACTACTTCGTCGCTACTTTCGTCTGGGATCTTCCCCACGCCAGTCAAATGCTCGGCAACCGCGCGGTCGCGCGATACGTGCTCGACGGCTGGACCCTCACCGGCAACACTTCGATTGCCAGCGGCAACCCCACCGAACTCGGACTCAGCATTTCCGGACAGGACGCCGGCAACCGCCTTCTCGGCACTTACTCCGCTGGCAACCTCAGCGGACAATCCCCGCGATTCCTCATCAACGGCTCGCCGCAAGATGGCGGCACCATCAACGCTGCGGCCTTCAGCGTTCCGGGCGTCGGCAATGCCGGTCCCTATCCGCGCTTCTACCTGCGCAACCCCGGCATTCACAATCAGGATCTGTCGATCTTCAAGAACATCCCGCTCGGTGGCGACGGCAAGCGCTATCTCCAACTGCGCATGGAGGCTTTTAACGTCTTCAATCATCCCCAGTTCGGCGGCTATAACCTCGCCACGAACGTGGTGAATGGCGCGGGCCAGACAGGAGCCTCGATCTTTACGAACTTCAGCGGACTCGCAGTAACCAACAACATCCGGCCCGCGGGAAATGCTTCGGTTCTCGGCACCTACTTCGGCGAGTACAACAGCGCTCGCGACATGCGCATCATACAGGTAGCCGCCAAGTTCTATTTTTGATTTGCGGACCGCCTGCCCTGGCCGGCTTTTGCGAAGCAGCGATCGAAACGGTTCCATGACTACCCGTCATGGCCTCACTTCGCCATCGAGGATCGTTCGGATTTATATTAATGGGTAGCGTGACGAACCGAACTCGTCTTGAAATCTCTGGGATGCTGCTCATTGCAGTCTGCGCCTTCGGCTTCGAACCTCCTGCCGCCGACTTCGCGAGCGGCGTGAAGGCTTACGAGAACCGTGATTTCGCGACGGCATATAAGGATTGGTTGGAGGTGGCCCAAAAAGGCAATGCCACCGCTCAGTTCAACCTCGGACTCCTTTATTACGAGGGCCAGGGCGTTCCCCAGGACTTTGGGGAGGCGGCCCACTGGTTCGAGCAAGCCGCAGATCACGGATACGCTAAGGCGCAGTACAACCTCGGCAGCATGTACGGTATCGGCAAAGGTGTCAAACGCGACTACGGTATCGCCTACAAATGGATGAGCCTTTGTGCCGCCACCGGCGATGAGAAATGCGTCGCGCAGCGGGACCTCATTGCCCAAAAGCTAAGCGCATCCAAACTCGCGACGGCGCAGCAATCTACGAGGGAATGGAAACCGAAGCAGTAGCCAACTGCAGGGCCGCGCGTTTACTGGCGATCTTCGCCGACGGAACGTGTAGCGCCACTAGTCGTAGAACCGCCACCTCCGCCCGATCCAGTCCGAACCTCCCTCGTTGCGCTCTCGCTCCCCGCATCGTTTCGAACAGCGTACCGTCGGTGTAAGCATCCAGTACAGCTGGATGAATATAGTATTTACGGCACGTCGCTGGCCGGTTGCCGAGCCTCGCAGCCGTCTCCTTCACCGCCGCGACAATGTTCCTCTTGGCTTCAGTCTCGCTCTCCGCCGCGCCCATCTGATTCAGCGCCAGCACCGCAATCGACGACCCTCGCCAGGTCCTGAAATCCTTTGCGGTGAAATCGTCGCCTGAGACTTCACGCAGGTAATCGTTCACGTCCTCGGAACTGATGCGGCAAACTACGCCCTCATCGTCGACGTACTGAAAAAGCTCATGACCGGGGAGTTCCTGGCACTCCGACAGCACCCGGGCGAGCTTTCGATCGGTGCACTCCACGTCGTGTTCCTGTCCGCTTTTGCCCCTGAACCGGAATCGGATTGTGCGGCCCTGAATCTGCACATGCCGGTTCCGCAGCGTCGTCAATCCGAACGAGTCGTTCTGTTTGCGATACTCGTCATTGCCGATGCGGATGCAGGTGTTCTCCAACAGCCTCACCACCGTTGCTACGACCTTCCGTTTCGGCACCTCCGACAGTTGAAGGTCTGCCTCCACTTGCGCCCGGATCTTCGGCAGCGCTGTGCCGAACGCCACCATGTGCGTGAACTTGGTGGCGTCGCGGATTTGGCGAGAGAGGATGGTAGCGGTATTGCTTCCGGCCGCGCACATCCATGCCCACTGCCTGCAAATGCCCGTTGGCCACGGGACAAATCCAAACGTTCCTCCACGCCGGTGGAATCACTAGAGAACGAATGCGCTCCAGCACCTCGCCATTTCCTACCGCTTTGCCGTTCGCCAGCCGGTACGAGAATGACTTGCCACGGCGCTTACGCCAGATTCCTTCGCCGCCGTCGCGCATGTACCGCAGTCCTGCAATTTTTGCCGACGCGTAGGGGTCTGAGGGTAAGAGGGGGATTTGAACAACACGTTTTCGACTATTGCCGCTCATCTACACGGCATGAGAGCAACTGTCAGGCCAGCCGTCCAAAGCCAGGCGTCAGCCGTTCGCTTTACGGGTTTCCACTTCGGGTTCCGAGTGCGCGGATGAAAAGACGACCGTGCGGAAATACAGCTTCGTCAACTGCCAGAGTGTACTTAGCAGCGAACGCACGCGGAAAAATTGTGATCGTCCGTGCAACCGCGCATAATGGTGCACGCCCACTTCCTGAACGCGATACGGACTCAGTTCCAACTTGCGCACCAGTTCAACGCAGATCGTTCCGCTGGTGGATTGGAGCCGGATATCCTCCAGCAACGAGCGACGCATCAACCGAAAGTCACAATCCACGTCGCGGATTTGAATGCGGAACAGGAATCGCGCGAACGCGTTATACGCGTTGCCAATCCAAATCCGATGCTGCGGGTCGTTGCGCTCCAGCTTGTAACCGTTCACCAGTCCGATATCGAAGCCAGCCTCGGCCATCAACTTGGGCAACTCGCGCACGTCATACTGGCCATCGCCGTCGGTATAGAAAACCCAATCTTTCGTTGCGGCCGCGAATCCGCTGCGCAACGCCGCCCCGTACCCGCGATTCTCAGGATGCGTCACCACGCGAAGATGAGGAGCGTACTGCTGCTCCAACTCGCTCAACACCGCCGCCGTCTCATCTGTGCTCCCGTCGTTTACGACGATTACCTCGAAGTCCGCGACGTGTCGTCGAAGCGTCTCGAAGGTCGCGCCCAACAATTTGGGCAGACTTGGGGCGTCGTTGAAGGCCGGGAAAAAAACGCTCAGGCTGTCCAGATTTAGCACGAAAAACAATGTTACTCCCAAAGTGCTATGGCCGTCCCATTTTCGTGTTCCATGTCAGGCACTACGCCGTCCACTGGTCATGGTAAGAATGGTTCTAGGTATCCGCTCCATTCCGTCGAACCGGGGAATGCCGACGTACACTCCGGCATTGGGCGAACCAAATTTTGTATAAGAGTTGTTGGCGTTTCTGAGGAGGGAAGCTATGGTGACTTGCCCGCAGTGCGATGCGGTCCTCGATGTCGAGGAAGAAGATCTGGATGAAGGCGATGTACTGTCGTGCGACGAGTGCGGCGCAAGCCTCAATGTGACCAGCACCTCTCCGCTCGAAATCGAACGTGCTGACAAGGACGACGATGTCGAGGATGAGGATGACGATTCCGATGACTTCGATGAGGATGACGACGAGGATGAAGAAGAGGAAGAGGAAGAGTGGCACTAGCCTCGCCGGCCTCGCCTGTTTTCTTTTAGCAGGCGCGTCTGTTTGGTGCGTGACCCCTCTAGGCGCTGCTGGAAAGAAGGCAGAGAAACCCGAATCCAGTTCGGTCATCGCCGGCACCGTGTTCCGCGAATCGGGCTTCGCGATACCGGGCGCCGATGTCATCCTGCAGGCGGCCGGCGGCGACGGTCTCCCGAAAGGTAAAAAGCTGAGTTTTTCTTGTAATCTTCGCGGTGAATTCGCGTTCCGCCTGCCCGCCCAGGAAGGGAAATTCGTCCTCACCGCTGCCGCTAAAGGATATGTCCGCCAGCAAAAACCCGTAGAAACTCACCCCGGTGAACGCGTAGATGTAACTTTCACCCTGGTGGCGGAATCGAATAAGTGAGGTCTTGAGAGCAATGAGGACGAAGTCAGTAGTCGCGAACGTGGCCATGATGCTGGCGTTAGCTGTGGGTCTTCTGGCTCAGGAAGACAGCAATACGCGCATGGTACAAGGCAATGTCTCCGAGGCGGGCGGCGCCCCGGCAGCCAAAGCTGTTGTCCAATTGAAGGATACAAAGACACTTCAAGTCCGATCGTTCATCACCCAGGCGGACGGCGCCTATCACTTCTCCGGCTTGAGCACCAACGCCGACTACGAAATCAAAGCCGAACGCGAGGGAGTTTCGAGCGGATCCAAGAACCTCAGCGTTTTCGACAGCCGCAAGACCGCCACGGTCAATCTGAAACTGGACAAGAAATAGCTTGCGAGCCCTCTCGCTGATTTTCGCGCTGCTTTCGATCGCTGCCGCAGGCGGACTGCATCCGGGTGCCCTTGTCGGGCCCCTCGACGTCGGAGGCACTCCGGTTACCACTGCGGGGCGCACCACCGTGGTCATATTCATTTCTGCCCGCTGTCCGGTTTCCAACGCCTTCAACGACCGCTTGGCCGCCATCTACCAGGCCTACTCGCCCAAGGGCGTTCAGTTCCTGTTCCTCGACGCCAACGCCAATGAGTCGGCATCCGAAATCGAGAACTACGTGAAGAGCGCCGGGTTCCCGTTTTCGGTACAGCGCGACGTCGACAATCGTGCCGCTGACCGCCTCGGCGCCATGGCCACTCCGGAAACGTTTCTCATCGACGCTCAGGGCGTCCTCCGCTATCACGGCTTCATCGAGGACACGCAGAATCCTGCCCGCGCCAAGGTGCACGGCTTGCGTGATGCGGTTGACTCCGTCCTCGCCGGCAGGGAAGTCGCGCGGCCCGAAACGAAATCGTTCGGCTGCACCATCAAACGCGTTCGTCGTACAACTTAAATAGATGCTCCGCTTCGCAATTTCGCTGATCGCCCTCGCGCCGCTGTTCTCTGCCGCTCCGCCACCCCCGTTGCAACCGGTGGACGAGTCCGGCTACCAGAAGATCATCGCCGCCAGCAAGGGCAAGGTTTTGTTGATCGATTTCTGGGCCACATACTGCAAGCCGTGCCGCGCCGAGATGCCGCAACTGCTGCAACTCGAAACACGTCTTGCCCCGCGTGGCGTCAAGGTGATTACCGTTTCCGCCGACGAGCCGGAGATGACGGCCGCCGCGGCCAAATTCGCATTAGAAGTCGGCGTCAAGGGACCTGCTTACATTCGAAAAGCCAAGGATGACGATAAGTTCATCAACTTTGTCGATCCCAAATGGAGCGGCGCCCTACCGGCCTTGATGGTTTACGACAAGGCGGGTAAGCTCGTCAAGTCGTTTTACGGCGAAACGCCACTAAAAGTTGTCGAAGCCGCCGTTACGAAACTGCTTTGAGCTTCCGGTGCTTCGCGTACACGTGCGTGAACTCGGCGCCAAACAGAAATATCTGCGCTGAATAGTAGATCCAAACCAGCACCACCACCAGCGACCCGGCCGCGCCGTACGCCGACGCCACACTCGCTTTTCCCAGGTAAATTCCGATCAGCGTCTTGCCGATCGTGAACAACAGCGCAGTTGAGGCAGCGCCCACTGCCACGTCCTTCCACGCCACCCGCTCGTCCGGTAGAAACCGGTAGATCGCCGCAAACAGCACAGTGATCACCACCAGCGAGAACACCACGTTCACAACCTGTAAGGCCCACTCTGGCACCGGCAACAGTGCTCCCATGTACTTGCCCATCGCCGCCACGCCCGCACTCACCACCAGTGAGACCAGCAGCAGGAACCCGATTGCCAGCAACATCCCGAACGCCACAATCCGCGCGCGTACCAGGTTCCACACGCTCGACCGCCGCGGTGCCTCCACGTCCCAGATAATATTCAGTGCATCGTGCAACTCGGTGAAGACTCCCGAGGCCCCCAGAAACAGCGTCAGCAGTCCTAGAAAACTTGCCAGCAAGCCGGTTTTCGGCTGATAGGAGTTCGCAATGATTGTCTGGATCGTCTCGGCGCCTTGTTGACCCACGAGGTCGCGAATCTCATTGACGATCTGCCCTTCGGCAGCCTTCTGTCCCAGCCCCAGCCCGATCACCGTGATTACTACGATCAATAGCGGCGCCAGCGCCAGCAGCGTGTAATAGGCAAGTCCCGCGCCCAGCTTCGGCGCGTTGTGACGGTCCCACTCGGAATAAGTTTCTTTCAGCAGTGCCCACATCAAAGCAGTCCCCAGGCGCCTCAGTCCCGGGAATAGCGGCTCTCGATCGCTTTCACTTTCGCCAGACGCCGCGCATGTCGCTCCTCGCCGCTGAATTTCGCCGCGAGAAAGCGCTCCACCAGTTCCCGGGCTAGTGCAGAGCCCAATACTCTAGACCCCAGAACCAGCACATTCATGTCATCATGCTCTACACCTTGATGCGCAGAGTACTCGTCGTGGCAGATGGCCGCCCGAATTCCGGGAATCTTGTTCGCCGCAATCGACGCGCCCACACCGCTTCCGCAGATGAGGACGCCGCGGTCCGCCGCCCCGCTGGTGAGGCTCTTGCCGATGGCGTCGGCGTAATCCGGATAATCGTCCGCGGGATTGCTGCCGTCGCCGCCCGCGTCAATCACCTCATGTCCAAGCGAACGAACATGTTCGAGGAGTTCACTCTTCAACTCCGCGCCGGCATGATCCGCTGCCAAAACAATTTTCATCTTTTCAGGCTAGCAGGCATCTAACGCCAGGAGGTTTACATCATGGATCGAAAAGCCACTGCGGTTTGGAAAGGTGACTTAAAAGCAGGCGCCGGCAGCATCTCAACCGCCAGCGGTGTCCTGTCCAATACTCAATATTCGTTCAAGACCCGCTTTGAACAGGGGAACGGCACCAATCCCGAAGAATTGATTGCCGCCGCCCATGCCGGGTGCTTCTCCATGGCATTGTCCGCCCAGCTGGGGGCCGCGGGGCTCACTGCCGACGAGATTCACACCGAGGCCACGGTAACGATGGAGAAGCAGGGCGACGGCTGGGCCGTGACCAAGAGCCACCTCGACGTCAAAGCCAAAATCCCCAATGCGAGCAAGGAAGCCTTCGAGGCTGCCGCTCAGAGCGCCAAAGCCGGTTGCCCGATTTCAAAACTGCTCAAAGCCGAGATCTCAATGACCGCTCAACTTCTCTAAGGCCCCGTACAGCCATCGAGGTTGGACTACTTTACCTTCGAGATCCGAATCCCCGCCTTCAACCCCGCAGCCAGAGGGACGGCCACCGTCCCTCCCGGATCCACTTCCACGTCCCACAACTCCTCGTCATCCGTCTCGACGTTGTAGCGCGTATGCGGCGGCAATCCGATGACGAACGCCGTGGCTGGCTTCTCCGGCTCCGGTTCAAACTTGATCGGCTCAGTCCCCACCACCAGCAAACCCGCACCAATCTCAATCGGATTCTGCTTCAACTGCGAGTCCAGCACGGTGATCTTACCTTCGTTGAATAACTGCGCCTGACCATCCACTAGTCCAAACCAGGTGGCATCGTCCTCCCAACTCGCGCGCAGATACAAAAGACCGTTCCGGGGATCGTGATGGGATAACGGGAAATGGTAGTAGCTCAACCCCGGCTGATAAGGATTCGCCCATAGGTACTCGTAAACCGACCCCAGCCCACCCTTCATGATGAAATGATCCATCAGCAGGTAGCCCTGCAGAAACTGGCTGTCGGTTGCGTTGTTATCGTAGGCGACCATGCTCAGTCCGGCCGCCCGCGACATCGCCGCCTCATCAATGTTCGGCTCTCCCGAATGCGAAAACGACGGGATCCTGTAGTCATTCTCAGCAGCCGGATAGGGGGCCGGGTAATGTCCCAACAGGTAGGCTGGCGGCAGCGCTTTGAAATAATCGTGCGCTTCCGTCCTTAAGTCGATGGTTAAATTATCTCGAATCGCATGCAGGATCTCGAAAAGCGGGTACAGATCCTGATTCCTGACCACTGGACGACCGCTCTCGATCTCTCGCGCCATGCCCCCGCGCCACCACTGGACCACGATCTCGCGTAGTACCCTCTCGCTCAGCGCCGCATCCGCATCGCCCAGTGCCACTGCGGCGAACACACGGTCACGCACTCCTGCGAATCCGGTATTCTTTCCTTGCGCCGCCTTCGCCAGTTTGGCTTCGATCGCCTTGGACTGCTGTGGAGACAGCGCCGGACGGCACCAGTCGTACACCAGCGCCAGGTCCCGCACCGGACCCGTCGCCTGCATCGCCCAGTCCACCGCTTTGCGCGACTGCGCTGCATCGCCCGTTACAATCGCATATAGCGCCAGCGCGAACCCCGGTTCGGGCATCCGCGCGCCGCCTGCCATCAAGGTGTCGAACTGCTCCCACCGCATCGATTTCCGCTCGCGTTCACGCTTCAACAACCGCAGTTTTTGCGATCTTAGAATCAGGCGGGGCGACTCTGTAAAAGGCCGAAAGCTCTCCTCACCCGAAGATTGGCCCAAGATTGGGATTAGTACTAGAAGGAATAGGGAGTATGCCCCCCACGGCTTCCAGGTGATGGTCCGCTGGCCCGTCATTTCGCTTATTGTGTCACACCGACACAGCCACCCGGCGCCACACCCCAAATATCCATAAATCGGTCGCTGCAAGTGATTGATTCAGCATTGCCCGGCAATGGGCCGAGCCGTGCTAAAGTAAAGAGCGAATTGATGGAGTAAACTTTTGAAACCTGCCCTCTGATCGCAATCGGCAGGATGGAGAAGCGAGCGGGTCGGTAACGGCGTGCTTGCGGGAGCCGGTGTTCAGTTTTCTTACCGCTCATTTCTTCGGATTGCGGGTTCGGTCAGAGGGGATTTTTTTGCACCCAACTTTTTTCGGCGCATCCTCAAGAGGCATAGTACTGGGTCCAACCGGTGCTTTGTTCCAGCTTTCGCGTTCCCGCTGCCCCCCGTATCAGCGTACGACGCTCAGTGGCTAGTGTCACTGTTTTGAAATACACGAGTTCTGTGAGCTTCCCCTGGATCTTCGGTTTCGGCCGCAGCCTGGCCTTTTTGGTGTAGGAACATTGGACGCGGGCCTCACCAGGAAGCGTCACTCGAGAAAAACGGTGTTTTCAGGCTAAAACTGACGCCAGATCCTCGCCCGCCTCGGGCAGACCGCATCGGATTCGGGTCGCAGCTACCTCAGGACCCTGTTGGATCCGGTGCGGTCTTTCTCTATACTCAGAAAATCCCATGGGTCAGGAACTAAAGTGCACCGCTCGGTTCGGCGGCCAGTCTTTCGACGGCAAAGCTCTCCTCGAAACCGACTATCTCCTCTTCCGAGCCGATAACCTTCGTGTGAAGGCCATGCTCAAGGAATTGAAGTCAGTCGACGCCGTCAAAGGCGTCCTCAATTTGCTCACTCCTGAGGGACTCCTTTCGCTGGACCTGGGCTTCGCCGCCTCCAAATGGGCAATCAAGATCAAGAATCCCCCCACCCGCACGGACAAACTCGGCATCAAAGCGGGCGACGAAGTCACCCTGATTGGCCACTTCGAACCGTCCTTTGCCCGCGAAATCAAGAAGGCTGGCGCGAAAGTCGGCTCAGGATTGCCAATTTTCTATTCTTGTCAGAGCCGTTCCGACCTCGAGAACGTCGATCACTTTAGAGCTGCCCTAAAGGAAACAGGAGCCCTCTGGATCGTCTACCCGAAAGGAAACCGCAAAATCACCGAATTGGACGTCATCGCCACCGTCCGTGCGGGCGGCCTTAAGGATATTAAGGTGGTCTCTTTCTCCCCCACACACACCGCCCTCAAATTCGTAATTCCTGTCGCCGACCGGTCCAAAACCGGATAAAGGTGATCGATTACGGACAGCTGTACTCGAAACCGCACAACCCTCCCGCAGTGAGCCTACTATTTATCAATAGCTTAGGAGCGGCTGCCAGGCTGCTAAGTGTATCCGCCAGGAGGCCGGGATGCTACTCACAGCCAGTTTCACCATTCTGACGCTCACTTTGTGCAACGCCGGCGCGCTGCCACAAGAACCCCTCGTCGACCGAAACTCCATTTGGGTGGATACCGTCAATCGCGGTGAACTTCCAATCCTCGTCCACGGAGCCGGTACCCTCCTCAGCCCAACCCAAGCCACTCTCAGCATCCCCGAAGCTCAAGCCAGGAACATCGAGGCCGGTCAGGCCGCAGCGGTCGACCTGAAACCCGGCGTCGTGAATGCGCACGTCGAGAGTGTGAGCGGAGTGAATTCCAGCGGCATGGTGGGCGTTGTAGTGAATCTGGACAATGCTCCCACCACTCTCCTCACCACAGGGAGGCTGATCGATGGAACCATCTGGGCCGGCAGCCTTTCAAACGTGGTCTGGGTCGGCCGTCCCGTCGTCTCCCAACCCGAAAGCGAGGGCGTCCTCTTTAAACTGGATCCCGACGGCCGCTTCGCCACCCGCGTGCATGTGATGTACGGTCGCTCATCGATCAACAAGATCGAAGTCCGCTGCGGCCTCCAACCCGGCGACCAAGTCATCCTGACCGACCTTTCCACCTTCCAAGGCAAAGACCGCGTCCGCCTAAACTAATCCGGCAAGAGGCAGAATAGCAACCTCAGTCGGCTTGGACATCTCCCGAGAAAGCACCGCCCTGTAACTCGCCGCAAAAGGCAAGGATCGACTCAGCCTGAATTGGGAGCAGGAAGTAGGACATCTCCCGACCCGTCCAAGCCGACCGCGAAGAGGCGAGAAAGCACCGCCCTGTAACTCGCCGCAAAAGGCAAGGATCGAGTCCGCCTGAATTGGGAGCAGGAAGTAGGACGGGTCTCCCGACCCGTCCAAGCCGACCGCGAACAAGCGATAATGCGAAAGTGCCCGACCCGCCCGAGGCGACCGCAGAAAGCATCGCCCTGCAACGCGATGCGCCCGAAATCCTAGCCCAACTCATCAAGGGCATCCCCAACCACCTGCTGACCCAACGCCCCCCGTCCGGCAAATGGTCGGTGAGCATGATCATCGCTCACATGGCAGAGGACGAGCTGGTGAGCAGCTTCCGCTACCGCCAAATGCTCGAGCATCCCGGCGACACGCTTCCAGGATTCGACCAGGACCTCTGGGCACGCCTTGGCGACTACCAATCGTGGACCCCGGTAGAAGCGCTCGCCATGTTCCGCCTGCTGCGCGACGCCAACCTGCGCATGTTCGCGCAACTGACGCCGGAGGAGTGGCAGCGGCACGGTGTCCACGCCGAACGCGGCCCCATGACGGTGGCCGACCTCGCCCGCCACATGGGCGGCCACGACCAGAATCACATCGATCAAGTGCGTCGACTGCTGGCGCCCGCATGACCGAGTCCGCCAGCTTTTCCCTCGCTAACGCCGATATCGCGCCGCTCGGCGCCGTACTCGCCAACCTCGCCCGCCTCGGATTCTCCGAAACCGGACTCCGCGACCGTCTTGGCCTGCGCGACATCGCCGATCTCAACTGGCGCTCTCTTCCCGTCTACCGCGACGAACGCCTCCATCGCCGCGACCCGCTCGACCTCGCCATCGATCTCTTCCACCTGCAGGCCATCCTCCCAGCCGCCGAACTCGATCAATTGCTCACCGCCGAAGAACGCGACCTGCTCGTGCGAGTGGGACTGCTGTCCGTCGACAGCGCCGGCGCTGGCGGTGCGCGCGCCTCGCTCTACCCGGTTGGCGGGACTCTCATCTTCTCCGACCACGCCTGGCCCCAAATGCCCCATCCCGGCCACACGTCCGTCCCCTACAACCAGGTGATGTACATCGGACTCGACAGCCGCCACCTGGCCCGCTGCACGACACGCCGCAACCTTCAGAACGCACTCGACCTCTGCACCGGGTCGGGCATCCACGCCCTGCTCGCCTCCGCACACGCCGCCAACGTACTCGCCGTCGACATCAGTCCCCGTGCCGTTGCCTGCACGCGCTTCAACGCGCACGCTCTAGGCATCGCGAATCTGCAGGCGTCGGCCGGCGATCTGTTCGAACCCGCCGGTGACCAGAAGTTCGACCTGATCACTGCCAATCCTCCGTTTGTTCCCTCGCCGCTCGACTCGCTCGGATTCCGCGACGGCGGCCGCTCTGGTGAAGATATTCAACAGCGCATCATCGCCGGACTGCCGCATCACCTGGCACCCGGCGGCATCGCTCAAATCGTCACCGAACTCGGCGAGCGCGACGGCGAACCGCTGGTGAACAGGCTGCGTCAGTGGTTGAATGGCGCTCCGCTCGACATCCACATCCTTCGCCTGCGCGAGTTCTCCGCCGCTGCCTACGCCACCGGCCACGCGCAGGGCGAAGAGTACGACGCCTTCCTCGATTCCGTTCGCTCCTGGGCGGCGAACCTCCGCAGCCAGGGCTACCAGCGGGTGATCTCCGTTATTCTCACGTTTCAGTGGACCGGCGATGCCCTCGGCCAGTCCTGGGACCGCGAGGACGAAGCAGTTCCGCCTGCCCGCGCCGCCGGCCATGAAATCGAAGCCATCTTCAACGCCGAGCGTCTGATCCGCTGCCCTGATCTGGCCCAACGCCTCGAAACCGGGTTACTGAGCCGCACCGGACCCGTCGCGCTCGTCGACGCCCGCTTGCTCGGCGGCACCAACGTCACCGCCAAAGCCACGCTCCTCGGTCAAGGATTGACGCTCGAATACCCGCTCGATCCGGTTGAACGGGAGGTTGTCGCGAGACTCGAAAACGGGATCGCGCTCCGCCAGTTGGTCAGCGATTGCGGCCCCCACAATCCAGGTAGCGTAGTCCGTGCCGTCGTCTCACTTCTCAGAAAACGGCTTGCCCGGCTCACGCCACTGATAGACTCTTGACACGATGTGGAATGATTCGGATCTGCAGCACGATGTTGAAAAGGAACTTGCCTGGGAGCCCAGCGCTCATCTGAAACGGATCAACGTGACCGTCAAGGACGGCAAGGTTGAACTGTTCGGCCACGTCGATCACTACTGGGAAAAGTGTGTCGCCGAACGCGCTGCATGTCGCGTGCTGCATGTCGGCTCGGTGGTGAACACCATCCACGTCTCCGTCCCGTTCGATCAGATTCGCGCCGACGATGACATTGCGCTCGCCGCCATGGGCAACCTCGAGTGGAATTGCGCCGTGCCGGCGACCGTTGAGGTGCAGGTGCAGGATGCCTGTGTGACACTGTCGGGCAACGTCGAGTGGCAGTATCAGAAGGACGAAGCCGAGCGTGCGCTGGGCCCCCTTAAGAGCATCACCGGAATCAATAACAAGATCACCGTCGACCCGAAATCAACCCTGGGCGAAGAGCGGGGACATATCGAGGAAGCCTTCAAGCGCAGCGCCCTGGTGGATCGCAGCCATATCAAGGCCCACGTCTCGCAAGGCATCGTCAGCCTCCGCGGGACTGCCCGTTCGCGCGCGGAGCGTGACGAGGCGATGCGCGCCGCGTGGTCCGCCCCCGGCGTCAGGAACGTCGAGGACCATATCCTCATCCAACATTCCTAGATACTGGTTTCGCTGTTCTACGCGCGAAAAAATTCCGGTCCTACTCTATGCTGTACTGCATCCGAAGGTGGGACTTGTTTCGTACTGCTGGATGATGCGACACAACGTATTCGTCAGCGGAGGTACCGGCTACATCGGTGTGGAGCTAATCCGCCGGTTAGCTGAACGAGGCCACAGCATCACGGCGCTGGCTCGCGAGGGGTCCGAGCGCAAGCTGCCCGAAGGCTGTGCCGTAGTGCGGGGCGACGCGCTGGACGCAGCGTCGTTTTCGCGCTCAATCTCCGCTGCGGATACGTTCGTTCATTTGGTCGGTGTCGCCCATCCTTCGCCCTGGAAGGCCCGCCAGTTCCGCTCCATCGATAAAGTAGCGCTTGAAGCTTCAGTGAAGGCCGCAACCCAGGCCGGCGTGAAGCATTTTGTCTTTATCAGCGTCGCTCACCCCGCCCCTGCCATGCGCGCCTATATCGAAGTGCGTATGGAGTGCGAGGCCATTCTCGCCAGAGCGCTGCTCACCACCACGATTCTCAGGCCCTGGTACGTCCTCGGTCCCGGGCATCGCTGGCCCTATCTGCTGCGACCTTTTTATGCCGCCGCCGAACGGATTCGCCGCCTGCGCGACGGAGCCCTGCGCCTCGGACTCGTCACCCGCGAACAGATGATTGGCGCGCTGGTGTGGGCGGTCGAGAATCCACCGGAAGGATCCCGCATCCTCGCGGTGCCCGATATCCGCGCTAAGGCGTCTTCTTCAGGGCCTTTCTCTCAGCCTCAATCCCTTCCCGACGCTTCTGTAATTCCTTCCACTGCGGCTGGGTCAGAACCCCGCGTAGCTTCACAGACATCTGGGCGAACACCCGCGTGAGATTCTCGCGAGCGTGGGCCAGTCCCTCCACTGCCGCATCGCCTTTCTTCACGTCCAGCGTCTCGTCCTCCAGGACGTCCTGAAGATTCGCTTCCGCCTTGTCCAGTGCTGCACGCGCCTCAATCAGCTTGTCCCGATACTCGCGGACCGTCAACCGGATCTGCCGCGTCTGCGCCTGCGAAAGGTTGAGATCCTTCACCACCGGACGGTCCCACCACGGGAAAAAGCCCTTCGGCGGTTGTGCCATCGCGGCTGTGCAACACAAGATCAAAAGTAGGAGCGAACGGAGCACCTAGTTCTCCTCAAATAATGCGCGTACCGGACTCGCCGCCTCTGGCAGGGAACTCTGCTCCAGCGAGTACACTTCGGCGAACACTGCGTCATCCGTCTTCGGCTGAGGCACCGGAGACACTTCCTTCCCGGGGTATAACCAGACGCCCACCGCCACCATAGCCACCGCCGCCATTGCCGGCGCGAAGATCAGCGGATTCCGGCTGCGCTGATTGAGCCGTCCGTGAATCGCCCGCCGCTGCGCCGCCAGGAAGAGTGGCGACACCTCCGGTTCAGCCGTGATCGCCTTCCGGCGCTCCGACACGCCAGCCCACCGCGCGCGACACTCCGTGCAGGAGTCGAGATGCGCCTCGTCCCCGCCGCCGATGCCGTAGACCCGGTCCAGAAACTCCTGTTCAGTCCAATGCCGGACGTCCATACAAATCCCTCAGTTCTTCCCTTAACTTGTTTACAGCGCGAAACATGTGCGCCTTTACGGTGCCTGTGTCCAGGCCCAGCAGGTCGCCAATCTCATCTAAGCTGTGATTCTCAAAATGCCGTAGCGTAAAAACTGCCCTCTGGCGGTCAGATAATTTGTTCAACGCACCGGCCAGGCGGTCCCGAATTTCGCCTGCAAAGGCCCGATCTTCCGCGTTTGGACCCTTTTCCGGCGCCAGATTGAGAATGATATCCTCATCCTCCGCATTCGGCCGCTTCCGCCAGAACTGCCATTTTCTCGAACGCAGCCGGTCCATGCAAGTATTAACGGCAATCCGCGTCACCCACTTGGAGGCGTCCTCGATCTCTGGACCGCTGGCCTTCTTAAGTGCTTGATACGCTTTGAGAAAGGTGTCCTGAGTGGCGGAATCGGCTTCTTCCCGGTCTTGCAACATGCGCTGACAGAGCAGGAAGACGCGCTTCTGCTCGGCCACCATCCAGGAGCCAAATTCACGCAGAAGGGCTGAACTGCCGTCACCGCTCATTGCACGGTCCGCGAGCACCTCGCCCATCATATTAACGATGACGAGCCCCGACGCGGGAAGTTTACAAGGATATTTACTGCCTACTCGATCAACGACCGTAGGATCGACTTGCTGTCGCCCGATTCCTCAATCAGCCGGTTCACCGCCAACCGGCTCTCCTGCGGAATCGCTTTGGTGCTGAACACTGAGGTTCCCTTGGATAAATGCTGCGTGTCGCTGCCTTCTTCGAGCAGCATCTCGTGCTCCACCCAGCTCGACAATGGAATGTTCCGGAAGTACAGCCGCTCCTGCATCACCATCAGCTTCTTGTTGGAGAACATGCTCTTGGTTTCACGCATATAGCTGCGCTCCTCCACCCTGAACTCCTGCATGAAGCCGTCCAAAGCCTGCCGCTTGGTAGTCTCCTCGGCAGTCTTCACCTTCTCTTCAATCTGCAGCTTGTGGGTGTTGATGACGGCGCGGGCTTCCGCCAACTGCTCCCGCTCCTTGGCCAAAGCCACGTCCATCCGTGCCTGCATGATGTAAAACGAAAGCAGCGCGGATCCAGCGGCCACAAAGACCGGAAGGAACATCCAAAGGAAGGCGTCCAGGTGCATACCTAGCAACATATTCGTCAGAAGAGGACCAAAAGCTTAGCTCATCGGTTCAAAAACGGGGAGAGTACTAAGGTGTTTGCCCCGTAGCCAATTCCCCCGACGGCCCCGCGGCTGTTTCAAACAACTCAGCATAGCAGCAGCCGCAGTCCTCTATCCGATTATTTTATTTGTTCCAGCAACGTATTACATCTGTCTTCCACTAGAGACGGAATGCCGCGAAAGGGGCGGCAAAGGAGTTCTCAATCATGAACTGTATCAAGACCTTACGCTATTCGTGTGCCTGGACAGCGATGGTGTCCATCCTAGCGCTTAGTGTTACCATTCCCGCCCGCGCTGACGATGACCACTCAAATATAGATGCGCAACTGCAAGCCGCCTTGAAACAGGCAGGATTCACCGGCAAAATCCAATCCACCCTCGTGCCCCGGCTCGGCCGCCCCCTCAATCCCAAACTGGCCGATCTCGGACGCCTCCTGTTCTTCGATACCTCGGGCGGACTTCATAACGACAACACCTGCGGCGGCTGCCATAACCCGGCCAACGGCCTTGGCGACTCCCAATCGATCGCCATCGGCGTCCAAAACAACGGAGTGGTGGGCGACCATCGCAGCGGTCCGCGTAACCAGCGCCGGACGCCCAGCGCCGCCAATACCGCTTTCTATCCCAAGTTGATGTGGAACGGCCGGTTCTCCGCCGTCTCCGGCAATCCCTTCGACACCTCCCAAGGGTTCCTCTTCCCCGATCCCGAAGGCACTACCTTCTTTCCCTCCAACGATCCCATCATCAGTCACCTCCTGATCGCCCAAGCCCACATGCCCCCCACCGAGCTGGTGGAAGTGGCAGGCTTCACCGGCACCAAAGGGACGCTCGGTCCGAGGTTCGATCAGTTTGACGACGGCAAAGGTGGCACCGTCCCCCCGCCCGACGCCAGCGGCTTCCGCAATCAGCCTATTCGCGCAGTCGTCCTGCAGCGGCTGAATAGCACTCCCAAATACCGGCAACTCTTCGGCGACCTTTTCCCTAGCGTGAAGAATGGCGGACCCATCGACTTCACAATGTTCGGACGCGCCATCGCCGAGTTCGAGTTCACCATGGTTTTTGCCGATGCTCCCCTCGATCGTTATGCGCGCGGCGACAAGAACGCCTTGAGCGGCGACCTGAAACAGGGCGCTCTCGTCTTCTTCGGCAAAGGGAAGTGCGTGTCATGCCACGCAGTCGCCGGACCCTCCAATGAAATGTTCAGCGATTTTCAGATGCACAACATCGGCGTCCCGCAGATCGCGCCGTTCTTCGGCGTGGGGCAGGGCAATGTGATCTTCGATGGAACCGGCGAGAATGAGGACTTTGGACTCGAGCAGTTCACCGGCAAGTCCGCCGACCGCTACAAGTTCCGAAGTTCACCGCTGCGGAATGCCGCGCTCCAGCCCGCGTTCTTCCACAATGGCGCTTTCACACGGCTCGAGGACGCCATCCGCCACCACCTCAACGCCGCCGACTCCGCGCGCCACTACAGTCCGATTCGCGCCGGTATCGACAAGGATCTGACATTCCGGTTAGGCCCCATCGAACCCGTCCTGCTCACGCTCGACCCGCTGATGAAGACTCCCGTACAACTCGACAACGACGAAGTGGAACACCTGGTTAAGTTCGTCGAGAAGGGACTACTTGACGATCGCGCCGCCGCCAAAAACTTATGTTCCGTGGCGCCGCCCGCCGTTCCCAGCGGAAATGCTGTGCTGAAGTTCGAGGGTTGTAAATAGCACGTAGAGGAGGGTAGGACGGGGCTCCCGCTGTCCAAGCGCGGGTATATGCAAGCCGGTTCGCCAGCGATCAGTTAGTTCCGCCGACCGTCGACCCTCGCTCGATCCTCGCGGCATGCTCCCGGAACATCGGCTCCGGAGTCCTCTGCGACAGCGCCTGCTTCATCGCCGCCCGCGCTTCTTCCAACTGTCCATTGTTGAACAACGCCCAAGCCAGCGCGTCGTAGGTGTACACGTCGCGCCTCACCGCCAGTTCAGCCTTCGCCAGTTCCAGCGCACGGTCCGTCCGGTAACCCAAGTCCGAATACGCGAGCGACAGATTCCGATTGGCGGCCTCGCCCTGAGCCCGCTCCAAGCGGTCCGCCACGTCCAGGAGATCGATCTGCTTCTTCGCCAGGTCCTCGCGTCCCGTCTTCCGGTAAAGCCGCGCCAGCAGGCCCGTGTACTCCGGGAACGGCGCTCTTTGTTGCGCAGCGAGAGCCGACCGAATGGCCGCTTCGTACTCGCCGCGCGACTCCTGAATCCTCGCCAGTCCCGCCAGCGCATGATGATAGCCGGGGAACCGCGCCAGCGCCTGCCGGTAAGCCGACTCGGCGTCCGCCACCCCACCCGTCTTGAACAGCATCCCTCCCAGGTCCGCCAGGCACCAGGCCATGTTCTCTGCTACCGGCGACCCCATCCGGATCGCGCTGCGCATCACCTCGATCGCGCCCTCGCCGTCGCCCGTGACGAAGCGGTAGAACGCCACCCGGTTGTAGCTCGCGAGATTCGGCCGCAAGTCCACCATCTTCTGGTAAGTATCGGAAGCGTTGTCGTACTCGCCCCGCTCCATGTAGGCATCGCCCATCAGCCCCAGCACCACTACGTCAGCGCGCGTCGCCAGCAAACTCTTCGACAATTCGATGACCCGCTCAAAGTGGTGCCTCATCATCTCGATCTCGAGCTGACGGCTGCGAGCGCCGTAATCCGCCGGGACGTCCTTGACCACTCCATCCACAAGCCGCGACGCGCGATCGAGATACGACCCGTCCGCCGACTCCCGCATTTTCTGCAGAAACGCACCTGCCAGCGCTACACGCGTTGCCGGATCGTCCTGCTTCTCCTTCAGCTTCTGTTCGAGCGCGGCGATCTGCTGGTCCGTCGGGACCGTCACCAGTTCGGCGCCCGTCGCCAGCACGCATATCGAAACGACAGCGGCAAGGCGCATCATTGAGGCTTCACTCCCATCGCAGCGGCATGTGCCAGAATCCCAGGATCACGAGTCCCCACTCCGATCACTTGCTTCATCGTCGACCGTGCGCGCTCAGCATCGCCGGTGGCCGCATACGCCACCGCGAGCGCGTCCAGCGTCAGGACATCGTGCCTTCGCTCGGCTTCCTTCTTGGCCAACGCCAGCGCCTCCGCATGACGGGCACCCGCACCAGCCCAGTAAAGTATCAACTCACGATTCGCGTTCTCCGACGACTCCGCCCGTGCTCGTGCCGCCGCCTCAAAGACCTCGTAGTCGGCCTTCGACTCAGTCAGCCGCGCCAACTGGTACAAATATTCTGGACGCTTTGTTTCCGCCGTTAACCGCCGAAGCATCGCAATCGCGTCGTCACGCCGGTCTTGTGCCACTCGAATCTCCGCTAGCGTCGACCGCGCGTCCGGCCGCTCTCCCGCCAACTTTAAGGACTGCTCGGCGAATGCGGTCTTTCCATCCAACAAATAGAGACGACCGGCGTAAGCCGCCATTTCCGCACGTTCCGCATCGCGCCCGGATTCCATCCGCGTAAAGCCCTGGCTCAAAGCGTCAACCGCTCCATCGACATCGCCCGTCACTTCGCGGAATCGGGCCACCAACAACCAGCCCGTGGCATCGGCTTTACCCAGTCGTAGATCGAGCATCCACTGAATCGCAGTCTCGGCAGCAGAATAGTCCCCAATACCCAAGCTGGCCCCCGCTACAAGCTGATAGCCCTGCACATCGTCCGGCCATTCACGATTAATTGCTTTAGCGCGTGTTAGCGCACCGGCGTATTCCCGCCTTCCAAGCAGCTCACGGATTTCGGCTTTTCGCGAGTCGAACGTCGCCTGCTCAGCGCCCGCAGCGCAAGCGACAGCCACCAACAAGATCATCAAAGTCTTCATGAAGGATTTCCCTTGCACAAAAGCGGGAGGCAGCCTGCGCCGCCTCCCGTTTCACCCGCGTGCTAGCTAGTGACTATGGCGAGCAGGCATTGCCAGCGCCCGCTGTACAACCCGGTTCAGTCGGATCAATGTGCCGGCGATCACGCCCGCTGGGTGCGTTCGCCAGATACGGGAACGTCGTCCGGTAAGCCGCATCGTTGACGTTCACGCCATCGCCCAGACTGTTGTTCGGCGAAACGTTGAAGCCGGGAACGAGCACACCCACCACCACTCGCAGCGAGATGTCCGTCACGTCGTCAGCCAGGCGCCTGCCGTTCGGATAACCGGCGCTGTCACCGCCGAGAACGCCCAGTCTCGATTGGCTAGCTGGTAAAGTGGGCGCGACACCGGTATTCAGCCGCAGCATATCGGCGATAGGACCGGCAAGCGTGCCCGGTGCGGCGATCGGCGGAGCGTAGGTCACCAACGGCAGCAGGTCAGTGCGCGGAGGCGTCGGAATCGCCACCGCTCCTCCGGTTGCCGCGTTGATCGCCCGCGCCAGCAGCGGATCCAGGAAGAACGATTGGAACTGACTGTCGTTCTTCGGCACGTCCATGCTGAAACGGTCCTTTGACCCGGTCCCGATGATCAGTTCGTTGATCAGCGGGTTTCCCATGCGTTGAATCTGGCTCCAGGATCCTGAACTGGCTGCCGGCAGCGGAGCCCGGCGAGTGGTCAGTCGCAGTCGTGAAGTGGTTCCCCAGACGCCAATCGTCGCGGCCGTAGAATTGAATGCTTCGAGATTGCCGGTACTCGTCAGCATCGTCACCGGAACTTCGATTGCGATGGCGTTCACCGAATATCCCGATACCGTGTCCGCTGCGATGTTAGTAGAACCGGCGTCCTGCGCCGCCGACAACACACCGCCGTTCACGCCTGACCGCAAATTCAAGGTGTCGAACGCTCCACCCAGGTCGATCCAGAAAGGATCGTCGACAGTTCCGGCAAATACCTTCACATTTGCTGTGCTTGTCGTGTATGTCGCCTGGCTGAACAACGCAGGGTAATCCATCGTGCGCGGGCCGACGTTCTCTGGCACCGCGTAAAACGGCCCACCGCCCGTGATCGCAGTGGACACGCCACCCTTGATCATGGTCACCGAATAAGACTGGCGCTGGCCCAGTCCAACGTCGTTGAATGAGGTGATCTTCGGCGGGATAACCGCAGTGCCCGGAGCCACCGGAGCCGGTGAATTGGCTGGCGCGTTAATGCCGCTGCCCGCGCCCAGATAAACCTGAAACACGTTCGGCAGCCGCTGCTCGGTCGTGAAGCGGAACTGGAAAGTGACATCTTCCTGAGCATCGTTATTGTTGTCGATCTTGATCTCGTACAGGACATCCGGATCAAAGGGGAACCAGTTCGGTCCGTTGGCTGGTTCCTGCAACGGGTCTACACACAGGATGAACGTCACCCGGGGTGTCGCACCGCCGTCGTAGCTACGAAACGCGTAGATGTCAGTAATGTCGGCCTTGTGGTCGAGTGCGGTGATGGGGGCTTCGCGGTGACTTGCCGCAAAGGATGGCGGCGCCGCCATAAGGATTGCCAGGGCCGGCGCCAGAATTGCTTGCAAACGTTGCATCTACCGTTCCTCCGTGAAACGATTCCGTCTTCTTGCGAACCAGCCGAGTCCCGCCATGCCCGTGAGCATCAGCGGCAAAGCAGCCGGTTCCGGCACTGAATTCGTCGCCGCAGCCGCTAGCGTCACGGTGCTCGACACCAGCGTCGCGCTACCATCCAAGCCTCCGTCCACCGACAAGTCCACGAAGACGTCAAAGAAACTTGTCGCTGCGAACGTCGCCGAGTCAGAAAGCATTGAACCTCCCGAATCAAATTCTGCAATCGGTGTGCCCTGCGCCGGGCAACCCGTTGGTGAAGTCCCGGCGAAGTTGGCACCAGGACATACATTCAAAACTGCTAGCACCACGCCATCCACCGTCGCCGATGGGTTCGTCAGTGAAACCGTCGCTGATGTTAGCGATCCCGTTGCCGTGAAACGAAAGATAGACTCAAACTTGCCGCCGGCGTTGGCCGACTGATTGAGCGTGAACATCAGACTTGGATTCGCCGCCGTCCCACCTGGCGCGACGTTCACCACGCCAGGACTTAGTTGGGTGAATCCATTTTGCCCGAGCACGGTCACAAAGTTGCCAAACACGGCATTGCCGTCAGTGCAGCCTCCCGAACCCAGGTTGATGTAGCTCTGTAGTGTGCCCGGGATGCATGGCCCGGCCAACGCCGCAGTGCTAAGCGCTGATACAACGAACGCGCAAATTGCAAAGCGTCTCAATAGTCCCTCCTGAAAGACATCCGGCCCCGTGTTCGAGGTCGAGCCCAGTTCATATACGCGATTACTGCCACAGTACTTTCAACAAAATCCGATGTGGTACCAATGGTACGCCACGTGGACATAGTCCATCGCCTCCCACACCGTCCGAATATGTACGAGATTGGCGTACGCTGCGGATGAATCTTCGAGTCGGGGGTGAGGTGTTGATCCCGGAAATCGAAGCTGCGCGACAGCCTTGCTGAATTGTGTTGAAGACTAGCTGAAGAATCAGAGCGTCTGTACCGCCTAACGCCGTCTCACTAGCTCTTAGGTGAGGATCGTATACAGAATAGATGACTTGCGGAACGTATGTAGATTGACCGTCCCACCGGCGCCAGCGACGTGTACACCGGTTCGCCGATTGAACCTTCCGCCACCACTTCGAATTCACCACCCGCTTTCAACAGGTGCGTGTCGCCCTCGTCGCTCGTGATGAGCACAACTCCATCGGCGGCAACAGGCGGTGAGACAAACTTGCCGGGAGCCTTGAATCGCTTACCCTCAAACCGCGTCTTGCCCGTCAACGCATCAAGACAGGTCACAAGTCCGCTGTCCGTCATGATGTACAGCGAATCCCCCACCAGGACTGTCGAGGGAATGTAGCCGGTTCCCTTCTCGTATTTCCACGCAATTCGCGTATCCTCGCTCTTCGGTTCGAGCCTCACCGCCATGACTTTCTTCTTCGGATAACCCGCCGACACGTAAACCATGCCATGACCCGCCACCGGCGTGTGCACCACATTGCTGTCAAGGCCTTCGGTTTTCCAGATCTCTTTACCGTTCGACGCGTCGTACGCCATCACGTCCTCGGTGGACGGAACGATGATCTGCATGCGGTCCCCGACCTTCAACACCAATGGCGTAGTCCAGGTGAGCGCATTTTTTCGCGAAGTCTTCCACGCGATCTTACCGTCGAGCGTCGACACTGCCGCGATGAACGATTTCTCGCCCTCATCCTGATCGGCCAGGATCACAACGCGATCGCCCGCCAACACCGGCGACACGCCCGTCCCCACGCCCAGCGTCGCAATCCCGCCCAGCGACATCTTCCACTGCAACTTGCCTTCGAAGTCGTACTTGTACAGTCCTTGCGACTCGAAGTAGGCGTACACGCCCTTCCCGTCGGTGACCACCGTCGGCGAAGCGAAGGTATTAAACCGCGCCACGTCGTCGAATGCCGGGCCTTGATAGGCCACCCGCTCCCACAGCCGTTTTCCATCACGCACATCAAAACACAACACCTTCAAGGTGTGCTTCTTGTTTGCACCCACCGCGTCCGGATGGACGAACTCTTTGCCCTCGAGCTTGTGGACTACCGCCGCTGCTCCCGCCACCACGTCTCCCTCAACGTCGGTGGTGAGAAAGAGGCGGTCGCCCCATACCACCGGCGACGAGTGCCCGCGCCCCTCCACCGGCATCTTCCACGCGACGTTTGACTCCGCGGTCCAGCTATGTGGAAAGTCCTTCGCCTGCGAGATACCATCGGCGGTCGGCCCCCGCCAACCTGGCCAGTCATTTGGACCCGCCAGCAGGAGCGGAGCGGCGGAGAAGAGAGCAAGGAGGCGCAACATGCGCCCTCCAGTGTGCCATCATTCCCAGGAAAACGCGCCGTCATTGGGGCAAAACGGCGCTAAATAGAAAAGCCCCGGACGTTAGTCCAGGGCTTGTGCGAATCGGATTTATAGGATGTTCAGCGGTTACCAGCGGCTGCCGAATGAACGGCGCTTGCCTGGACCACCGGCGCCCGACTTCGGTCTGGCAGAGTTCGGTCTCGCCGAATTCGGCCTGGAAGAACTCGGCCTGGCAACAACCGTCGGTCTAACCGCTACCGGCCGCGCCAGGTTTGCCGCTGCTGCTGCCGCCACTGCCAACGCAACACCGCCGGGAACATCCTGCGGCGTCATCCGAATACTCAGTGCTCGCTCGATCCGCCGGATCTCCGAACGCTCCGAACGCGTGCTGAACGTCGACGCCGTTCCGTGCGCCCCTGCGCGCCCTGTCCGTCCAGCGCGATGGATGAAATCCTCGGGCGCCTGCGGAAGGTCGTAGTTAACCACGTGCGCGATGCCGTCCACGTGAATGCCGCGAGCGGCAACGTCGGTGGCCACCAGCACACGGTAGGATCCGTCTTTGAAACCGCTCAACGCCTGATTGCGCTGCGCCTGCGTCCGGTCTCCGTGGATCCGCGCCGCTTTCACGCCTGACTTCGCAAGATTCTGCGCCAACCGGTCAGTGCCGCGCTTGGTCCGCGCGAACACTAGAAATGCACCTTGCTCCTGCACCAGCAATTCGGTCAGCAGGCCAAGCTTCATGTCGGCTTCTACTTCGTAGACGTGAAGATTCACAAGGTCCACCGGCTTGGTGGCTGCACCAATCGCAATGCGCACCGGATTCTTCACGTGCGATTCAATCAGATGCGCCACTGACTTCTCCACCGTGGCGGAGAACAACATCGTCTGCCGCGCGGCGGGTACTTCCTTGAGGATCATCTTGATCGACGGCAAAAAGCCCATGTCGAGCATACGATCCGCTTCGTCCAGCACCAGATGGCTGACCGAACTCAGATTGACCAGACGGCGGTCAAGAAAATCGCAGAGGCGTCCCGGTGTCGCCACAATAATTTGCGCGCCCGCGCGAATCGCGCGAAGCTGACGGTTTTCGTCCATCCCGCCCACCACAACAGCGGTCCGGATGCCGGTTCCGGCGGCAAGCTTGGCAAAGGTGTCGTTAATTTGAATAGCCAGCTCGCGCGTGGGGCTCAACACCACTGCCTTGACGGCGGTGGAGCGCGTTCCGGATAGAAGAAGTTGGAGAAGAGGCAATGCAAATCCCAGCGTTTTGCCGGTGCCGGTCTGAGCCGTGGCCACAACATCGTGCCCGGCGAGCGCCGCGGGAATTGCCTCCACCTGAACCGGAGTCGGCGTTTTGTAGCCGTTCCTGTCCAGGTTGCTCTGCAAGGCAGAGCTTAAGTTAAAGCTAGAGAAATCGTTCATTTTTTGTTTGATCGGACGGGCTTATCTTCGCCGTCTCGAGACTTGAGGTGACACTTATAGAGCGGGGCCCCCGAAGGAGCCCCGAGCAGGAAATTGATGATGTGTGTGAGATGCTGAATTACCAGCGGCCCCGGCCGCCGCCACCGCCGGATCCGCCCCGGCCGCCACCGCCACCGCCACGTCCACCGCCGCCGCCACGACCGCCGCCAAATCCGCCACCGCCGCCTGTCGGCTTCGGACGCGCTTCATTGACGTTCATCGCTCGGCCGTTTAATTCCGCGCCATTAAGCTGCGAAATCGCCGTCTCAGCATCACGCTTTTCCGTCATTTCGACGAACGCAAAACCGCGGGGTTGACCTGTGTCACGGTCGGTTACGATATTGACCCGTTCAACGGCGCCGTACGCCGAGAATGCCGCATAGAGCTCGTCTTGCGTGGTCTGGTAGCTGAGGTTTCCAACGAAAATGTTGGTCATTGGGTGTTTATCCCTTCAGAGTGAATTCGTCCTTGTTCAGACAGCGCAATGAGTTTCATCGAATAGCAGCGGCCGGAAGGTCGACTCGTCAATAATAGAGAGGCGGGCAAAGACGTCATCAGTATAACACCCTTTTCAAGGGCGCATTTTCCCGGAGTAAGTCAAGTCCCTCAGTACTGTGTCAGGTGACGCTGAGTTCTGGACTGGATAGGCTCGCCGCGGCGGCGATGTGGGTGTTTTCCCCCGATTTCGTCTTCCGCCAGTCCAACACCATGACTAGCGATCCTGTACCTCCTGGTACCGGCACAAACCACGCCAGCACGTCCACCTGCTCCTCTTGCCTGGTCCGTAGTTTCAAAACCAGAGGCGCCACCACCACGCTGCTTCCTGGAATGCCGTCGCGAAACGGCAATCTCGTGCCCAGCACTTCGCTCCGCTTCCACCCAAAGAATTTTTCGCAGGTGTCATGCCACAGGTTCACTGTTCCGCTGGCGTCCACACCAAAAACCGCCAACGCCGCCCGCTCCGGAAAGTACGGTAGACCGTTCACCAATCGAGGTGCCTGATTCGCTTCCACTACCCGCAACTGCAACTTTGTATTGTGCCGGTCTGCCGACGCTACTTGTAGAATCAGCGCACACACCAGGCACATCGCCGCCACCGTCATGTCCACCGCTCCGCCGATGCCTTGAAATTTAGGCGGCCACGACCAGAATCCTGTCGTCTCGAGAATGTGAAGTCCTTGGTACATGGCGATCAAGCCGAGGATCCCCATCATGTACCGCTCCATCTTGGTGTGGACACGCCGCACTAATCGTAGACACCAGAACAATGTTGCTAAAGTCGCCAACAACGAACAGCCGGCAACCGGATTCGCTTTGATCAACTCCCAGAGGAACATATATCAGTCGGTATCCATTCCTGGCACACGTGCCACAAAAAGAGGATCGGCCAACTATCCCAAAACTGTAGGAGCTTTTTTCAACCTACCCTAGAGTGGAAGCCGTAGCGACTCTGGTGTATCCTTCGCTACAGCCATGACCACGATCGTCCACCACACCGTCGACCTGCGAGGAGTCCGAATCCACTACGCCGAAGCCGGCCAGGGCCCCCTCGTCCTTTTCTGCCATGGATTTCCCGAATGCTGGTATTCCTGGCGCGCGCAAATTGAAGCAGTCGCCGCCGCCGGCTACCGCGTCATCGCTCCCGATCAGCGCGGCTACGGACAATCCTCCATTCCCGAACCCATCGATGCCTACGACCTTTGCCACCTTACTTCGGACATCGTCGCGCTCGTCCGCCACCTCGATGCCGGACCCGCCACCATCGTCGGCCATGACTGGGGCTCCGTCGTCACCTTCACTGCCGCCCTCCTCCGTCCCGACCTGTTTCCTGCCGTCGCCCTGATCAGCGTTCCCTATCTCTCGCGCCTCTGGGGCGGACCCCGCCCTACCGACGGCATGCGGCGCATGTGCGGCGACGATGGCATGTTCTACCAGCTTTACTTCCAGGAACCCGGCATCGCCGAGGCGGAGTTTGAAGCCAACCCTCGTGACTTCCTCTCCCGCATCTTCTTCGCCGCTTCCGGCGACGCCGTCAAGGCGCAGCGTCCGGCCCGCATGCTCTTCAAGCGCGGCGAGCGTTTCATCGACGCTCTGCCTCAGCCGGAAAAACTCCCGCCCTGGCTCTCGCGCGACGACCTCGATTACTTCACCGATCAGTTCGCCCACTCCGGCTTTCGCGGACCCGTCAACTGGTACCGCAACATCGACCGCAACGCCGAGAATCTCGCCTTCCTCGCCGGCCGCCTCATCGAGCAGCCGTCCTTATTTATTGCGGGCGAGTACGACGGCGTCCTCCGCATGTATCCCGCCGACTATGAAATGCTCGCCCAAACCATGCCCCGGCTCACCAAAAAGGTGATCGTGCCCGGCGCCGGACATTGGGTCCAACAGGAACGCGCCACTGAAGTCAACGCCGCACTACTCGAGTTCTTGGCGGCTGTCCGGCCTCTCTAAGCCCGAATGTTAGACTGGGAGATAGGCACACCAATGGATTCCCGCCGTAATTTTATTGGCAAAGTCGCGTCCGGCGTAGCCGGAGCACTCGCCGTCCCTTCTTCCGTTTTGGGCGCAAACGAGCGCCTGCGCGTCGGCATCATCGGCGCCGGCGCCCGCGGCACTGAGCTCGTCAGGCAGGCCATCGCTTGTCCCGACATTGAATTCGCAGCCTTCGCCGATATCTACTCGCGACGCCTTGAAGACGCTAAGAAACTTGCGCCCAACGCCGCCACGTATTACGACCATCGCCGCCTGCTCGACGACAAGACCATCGACGCCGTCATCATCGCCACGCCCCAGCACCTCCACTGCGAGCACTTCACCGCCGCCATCGGCGCCGGCAAACACGTCTACCAGGAAAAGACCATGGCGTTTTCGGTGGACCACGCCAAACGCATGCGCGCCGCGTATCAAAAGGACGCCGGCAAGCACGTCGTTCAAGTCGGCCATCAGTCCTGCTCGTCCGGCCAAGTGGTTGACGCACTCGAATTCCTCCAGGGCGGCAAAGGCAATAACGGCGGACCCAATCTCGGCCGCATCACCGCCATCCACGCCCACATGTACCGCAACACGCCGCACGGCAAGCCTCAGTGGTCGCGTCCGGTTTATCCCGACATGACGCCCGAGAATATCCTCTGGAATTCCTTCCAGGGCGAAGCCGCCAAACACGACTTCGACGCCAATCGTTATATCAACTGGCGGTTCTTCTGGGACTACTCCGGCGGCAATGTTTACGAGAATATGTGCCACCAGATTTCCTTCTGGTACAAAACTCTCGGCCTGCAAATTCCCACCAAGGTCAACATGACCGGCGGTATCTATCTCTGGAAAGACGGCCGCGAAGTGCCCGACACGATGAACGTCTCGATGGAACATCCCGAGGACGTCCTGGTTAGCTGGGATTCCGGCTTCGGCAACGACGCGCTCGGCGTCACTGAGGATGTGCTCGGCACCGACGGCACTATCTCTAAAGGCGCCCAGATTCGCTACCGCCCGCAGAAAGTGAACCGACCCGACGGCGCCGAGGTGCAAGGCAAGACCACCGCCAGCCCTCTCGCCCACATGCAGAATTTCTTTGACTGCGTCCGCTCCGGCAAAGAGCCCAATTGCCCGTTCGACGTCGGCTTCCGTGTCTCCGTCGCCTGTCGTATGGCGGTGGAAAGCTACCGTCAGAATCGCGCCATGACCTGGGATCCTAAGCGCGAAGAAATCGCCTGACATCCCGATGGATTTCGATCTCACATCCGACCAGGTCCACCTGCGTAAGTCCGTTCGCGAGTTTGCCCTCGAGGAACTCGCGCCCCACGTCCTCGAATGGGACGAAGCCCAGGAGTTTCCCCTTGAAGCCGTCAAGAAAGCCGGCAAACTCGGCTACCTCGGCGTCGTCTTCCCTGAGGAGTACGGCGGCGCAGGACTCGGCTATATCGACTACGCCATCGTCATCGAGGAACTCTCCCGCGTCGATCCTTCCTTCGGCTTGATCGTCGCCGCCCACAATTCGCTCTGCACCAACCATCTTTATCTCGCCGGTTCAGACGAGCAGAAAAAGAAGTACCTGCCCAAGCTCACCACCGGCGAATGGATTGGCTGCTGGTCGCTCACTGAGCCCGAGGCCGGCTCCGATGCCGCCGGTACGCGCTCCGCCGCCGTCCGCAATAGCGACGGCTGGGTGCTCAACGGCAGCAAGACGTTCACCACTAACGCGCACTACGCCGATGTCTGCGTCGCCATGGCCGTCACCGATCGCGCCGCCTCACAGCACGGCATCTCCGCTTTCGTCATCGAAAAGGACACCCCCGGCTTCCGTCTCGGCAAGAAGGAAAACAAGCTCGGCATGCGCTCCAGCGCCACCGGCGAAGTGATCTTCAACGACCTTCATCTGCCCCAGTCGCACCTCGTCGGCAAAGAAGGCGAGGGCTTCGTCGACAGTCTGCGCATCCTCGACGGCGGCCGTATTTCCATCGCCGCCCTTTCCGTTGGCACCGCGCAAGGCGCGTACGACGCCGCGCTGAAGTACTCGAAGCATCGCCGCCAGTTTGGCCGCCCCATTTCGGAATTCCAGGCCATCCAGCACAAACTCGCCGACATGGCGACGTCCATCGAGGCTGCCCGGCTGCTCACCTTCCGCGCCGCTCATCTTAAGGACAAGGGCGCGCGCGTTACCCGCGAATCAGCCATGGCAAAGCTCTTCGCTTCCGAAGAAGCTGTGTGGATCTGTAATGAAGCGGTCCAGATTCACGGCGGCTACGGCTTCATTAAGGACTATCCGGTCGAGAAGTTCTACCGCGACGTCAAGCTCTGCACCATCGGCGAAGGCACCAGCGAAATCCAAAAAATGGTCATCGCCCGCCAGCTCCTTAAAGAAGGTTGAGCACACCCAAAGCCGGATGAGCGAACTCGTCGATAAAGTGCTCGCAGGCGATGTGCGATCGCTTGCCCGCGCCGCCACCCTCATTGAAAATCGCGCCGCGCGATCCGGCGATCTTCTCAAAGAACTGTTCCCGCATACCGGACGCGCCCTAATCATCGGCGTCACCGGCGCCCCCGGAGCCGGCAAAAGCACGCTCTCTGACCAACTCGCCGCCGAGATTCGCAGAGAAGCGAAGACCACTGCCATCATCGCGGTCGACCCCACCAGCCCTTACTCCGGCGGCGCTATACTCGGCGATCGCATCCGCATGCAGCGCCACCACGCCGACAGCGGTGTCTTCATCCGCTCCATGGCCACCCGCGGCTGGATGGGCGGACTCGCCCGCGCCACCACCGACATGGCCTTGCTCATGGATGCCGCCGGACGCGATGTCGTGATTGTCGAGACCGTGGGCGTCGGCCAGGATGAAGTGGAAATCGCCCGCCTCGCCGACGTCACACTCGTCGTTCTGGTCCCCGGCATGGGCGACGACGTTCAGGCAATCAAAGCCGGCATCATGGAAATCGCCGACGTGCTCGTGATCAACAAAGCGGACCTCGACGGCTCCGACAAACTCGAGCGCGAACTCAAGTCGAGCCTCGCCCTCGCCCACCGTCCCGACGGTTGGATCCCGCCTATCGTTCGCACCGTCGCCACCGATGGGCAGGGAGCCGCCGCCGCGCTGGCCGCCGCCCGCGAGTATCACCTCAGCGGACTCGCCAAAGGCCGCGCCCGCGAAATCTGGGCCCTGCGTCTGCGCGAGATGATCCGCGAACGCCTCCTCGACTGTCTCGATCCGGCTGAACTCGACTCCGCCGCCATCGATGTCGTCGAGCGCCGTCGCGATCCCTACACGATTGTGCAAGAGTGGTTGAATCGTATCCAGGAAGGAAAGCACTGAAAGCGGAATGGCTGATCCGAAGATTGGAATTATTGGCGGCAGCGGTCTTTATTCGATGCCGGGTTTTGAAGCGCACCAGGAAGTCATCATCAAGACCCCCTGGGGCGATCCGTCCGACAAATATATCGTGGGCTCTCTAAGCGGGAAGGAAGTCGCGTTCCTCTCGCGCCACGGCCGCGGGCATCGCCACTCGCCCTCTGAACTGAATTACCGCGCCAATGTGTGGGGCATGAAGAAGCTCGGCGTCGAGCGCATCGTCTCCCTCAGCGCCGTCGGCTCACTTAAGGAAGAGCATCATCCGCTCGAGTTCGTCATCCCCGACCAATTCTTCGACCGCACCCGCGGCCGCCAGTCCACTTACTTCGGCGACGGTCTCGTTGCGCACATCAGCTTCGCCCAACCCATCTGTCCCCAACTTTCGGGTCTCGTCCATCAGGTCTGCCAGCAGCAGGGGGTCCCTGCCAAGAAGGGCGGAACCTACCTTTGCATGGAAGGTCCCGCATTCTCCACGCTCGCCGAGTCCAACGTCTACCGCAGTTGGGGCATGGACGTCATCGGCATGACCAACCTCACTGAGGCCAAACTCGCCCGTGAGGCCGAGATCTGCTACGTCACCGTCGCCATGGTCACCGACTATGACTGCTGGCACCAGGACCACGACGCCGTCACCGTCACCGACATCCTCGCCAACCTCACGAAGAATGCCGAGAACGCCTGCAAAGTGGTCGCTGCGACCGTTGCCGCCATGCCTGACACTCGCGACTGCAAATGCGGATCGGCGCTCGCCCACGCGCTCATCACCGATCCCAAAACGATTCCTCAGGACACTCGAGAAAAGCTAGATCTGCTTGTCGGAAAATATCTCCGCTAACTGGTTCCGCGACGTCATAGAACCGCTTGCCGACAGCTTCGACCGGGCGGCTGTGGACGAGTACGTCACCGTGTTCTCGCGCGCCATCGGACGCCCCGAGCTAAATGACCGTTATCAGAAGGTCCGCGGCGCGCGTAAATTCCAGGGCCCCGATCCCGCCGAAGTGTTCGTACTCTCCCGCGTCACATTAGGCGCTGATGTCGCCATTACCAGCCTTGTTCTCGACGCTGTGCGCCGGCGCTTTCCCGCCGCGAAAATCTCCTTCGTCGCGCCCGCTAAGAACTTCCAACTCTTCGAAGCGGCCCCGCGCATCAGCCACGTCCCCGTCACCTACCGGCGCAGCGGGACGCTCGCCGAGCGCCTCAACGCCAGCATCAGCCTCGCCGTCAGCATCGACCGTCCTAATTCGATCGTCGTCGACCCCGACTCGCGCCTCACCCAACTCGGACTCATCCCGGTCTGCGATCCCGCCCACTACTACTTCTTTGAAAGCCGCTCCGCCACCGGACGCGAAACGCTGGGACATCTGACTTCCGATTGGCTCCAACTTACCTTCGGCGTATCCGGTGAAGCCTTCATCGCGCCCCAACCGGTTGACGTGCCGGTGCCCGCCATCACAGTCTCGTTGGGCGTCGGCGAAAATTACTCCAAGCGTATCGGCGATCCCTTCGAGCGCCGGCTGCTCGAACGTCTCTCCGCTACCGGACAGTCCGTCCTGGTTGACGAAGGCGCCGGCGGCGATGAAACTGAGCGCGTCACTTCCGCCATCGCCGGACTCCCCAACGTCAGCGCCTTCCGCGGATCTTTCGCCGCCTTCGCTTCCCTGATCGCGCGCAGTAAGTTGTATGTCGGTTATGATTCAGCCGGACAGCACGTTGCCGCCGCCTGCGGTGTTCCACTCATTACCGTGTTCGCCGGCTTTCCTAACGAACGGTTCTTTGAACGGTGGCGACCCTCCGGGTCGGGCCGGATCGACGTCGTCCGCGTGGACTTCGCCGATCCGGCAGCCGTTCTCGAGCAGGTGACGGGACTCATAGACCCCCGTCCGTGATATCACCCGTCACCTACTCGAAACTTAGTCGAGCGTGTAATGCGACAGCAGCGCGAGGACAGAATCCTCAGCCACTCGCGAACGCTCGCTTTGATACCGATTGCACGATTCCACCCCCACGGAAACGTACTCACTCATGTACCCGCACCAGGCGAAGTTCATACCCTCGCCCTGCAGTACAAGTCCATGCGCGCAGTGCTCGCAGAGCCGGGGTGAACCGGCGTGCCCACTGGACGTATGGATAATTTTCAATTGCAGGTTCCTCATCGGCTCCTCCTTTTTGTACGTAGAGACAAGCCCGGCTTTGTGTCCGGGCATGCCCAGCGAATTTGAATTGTTGTTGGTTCGAGACCGGCACGCAAAATGTCAAAATGCTGACACTGTGTGCCCGACAGTTACTAAGTTGCTTTGTGAGAGTCCGGTTGAGTTACCGGGTTCGGATGACGAGGCAGCCAAACGCCGGCGTGGTATCAGGATTCGAGTGAATCAGGTTAGTAAGCTTCAACGTGCTGCCTCCTTTCAGAAGAAATCAAGTTTTAACAACTTACCACGGCTCCGTGGTGCTTTTCAAGAGAAAAGTGAATTTCGGAGAACCGTGTTCTAATTAGGGTATGCGGGTGACTGCCCCGATCTTGTTCATAATCCTGGCAGCAGTGGTGTTCAGCGCGTCGAATCCAAATCAGCTCACGCAGGCTGAAATGGCCGACGGATGGATTCTGCTTTACGACGGCGAGTCGGCTTTCGGCTGGACTCCCGAGGGCGGCGCCCAGTGGGCCACCGACCCCGACGGCGACTTCGTTGCCAAAGCCGGCGAGTCCGGCGATATGGTCATGAATACCGTCTTCGGCGACTTCCTCCTCACCTGCGAAATGAAAGCCGCCGCCGGGAAGGGCAGTGGCCTCGTCGTCAACGGCGTCACCATCCCTAGCCCGAAAATCGGCGATAAGTGGCACTCCTATTCCATTCGCTCCATCGGCGGCAAAGTCATCGCCAGCCTCGACGGCAAGAAGATCTTCGAGCAGGAGTCCACTCAACCGGGCACCGTCGCTTTGCACTACCGCACGGGTGACTCTGTCCGCTACCACGGCATCAAACTGCGACCCGCTGGCCTCTCGCCCCTGTTCAACGGACACGACCTCGGCGGTTGGCGCGCCGTCCAGCCTCAGGACAGCAAGATGCCCGCCGAATGGTCCGTGAAGGACGGTTCGATTCATGTCGAGCGCGGCCCCGGAGAGCTTGAAACCGACGGCGCCTACAAGGACTTCGTTCTCCAACTCGAAGCCCGCGCCAACTCGACTAAGCCTCGCAGCCATCCCAACAGCGGCGTCTTTCTGCGCGGCGACCCCGGCTCACTCCGCAGCGGCTACGAATCGCAAATCCTCAACGACTTCGAGGATGAGGACCGCGCCAAGCCAGTCGACTTCGGCACCGGCGGCATATACCACCACCAGCCTGCCCGCCGCATCATCGCCAATGACAACGAGTTCTTCACCAAGACCGTCGTCGCCCGCGGCCGCCACTTCGCGGTGTGGGTGAACGGCACCGCGGTCACCGATTGGGACGATCCCAACCCCGAAGGCAAAATCGTCGGCAATAAGGAAGCTCGCCTCCACAGCGGTCCCATTGGCCTCGAGGCCCACGACGCTCTCACTAATCTCGATTTCCGAAACATCCGCATCGTTGAGCTAAAATAGCCCAACTGTGGCAATACCCATCTACGACGTCTGCGTGATCGGCTCGGGCGCCGCCGGCGGCGTTATGGCCAAGGAACTCTGCGAATCCGGCGCCAAGGTCATCCTGCTCGAAGCCGGCCAGGAAGTGAAGCCCACCAACTTTCGCTCCCACTGCATGCCCTACGACATGCCCTTTCGCGGACTGCGCGGCGAAAAGCAGGAGCCGTTCTACCCGTCCGATATCCAGAACACCATCCGCTATCACGACAGCGACGGCATCTCCGCCGACCGCATCCGTGTCCTCGGCGGACGCACCCTCCACTGGAACGCCGTCGTCCTCCGCTTCGCCGAACAGGACTTCCGCGAGCGCTCCCTCAGCGGCATGGAGCAGGATTGGCCCATCTCCTACGCCGACATCGAGCCCTTCTACGAGCGCGTCGAACAGACCATCGGCGTCTGCGGCCACGACGACGGCCTCGAAATTCTTCCCGCCGGCAAACACTACCTCCCGCCCATCCCCTACCGCTGCAGCGAGCAGATCCTCAAACGCGCCGTCGCACCCCTCGGCATGAAAGTGATTCCCGTCCGCAAAGCCGTTCTCACCAAACCGCACGACCGCCGTCCCGCCTGCCACTACTGCGGACACTGCATGGACGGCTGCGATGTCTCCGCCATCTTCTCCACCCCCGGCAGCATGCTGCCCAAGGCCTTCGCCACCGGCAACCTGACGCTGCGCATGAACGCCGTCGCCCGTGAACTGCTCTCCGACAGCGAAGGACGCGCTCGCGCCGTCTCCATCATCGACCGCCTCACCCGCCGCGAAGAAGAAATCCGCGCACGCGTCTTCGTGCTCTGCTGCGCCGCCGTCGAGACTCCGCGCTTGCTGTTGAACTCGCGCTCTCCCCGTTATCCCAACGGCTTCGGCAATTCCAACGACGTCGTCGGACGCAACTTGCACGGCCATCTCAATGCCACCGTCGAGGTCTACCTGAAGGAACTCGAAGGCAAGCCCTCGCACAATCAGGACGGCGCCACCGACCATGTCTACATCCCGCGCTTCGACACGAAGAACGCCAACATGGGCTACGGCTTCCAGGTCAACTACTCCGGTTTCATGTTCCCCCGCCACGCCAAACGCGTCCCAGGTTATGGCGCCGCTTTCAAGCAGCGAGTCCGCGAAATGCAGGGGGCGTCGCTTTCCTTCGGCGGTTGGGGTAAGGTGGAATCAACCTGGGAGAACCGTGTGACCGTGGACGCATCCAAGCCTGATACGTTCGGCATTCCGACGCCTGTCGTTCACTTCCGCTTCAGCGACTTCGATATGGCGACCTATCGAAATCTCACCCGCTCGCTCCACCAGATGTGCGACCGTCTCAAGGGCACCGCCTACATCAATCTCGGCCCCAAGCCCGGCGGGTTCGCCAGCCACGAAGTCGGCACCGTGCGCATGGGGCTAGACAAGCGAACTTCCGCGCTCAACGGCTGGTGTCAGATGCACGAAGCCAACAACGTGTTCGTCACCGACGGCAGCAGCTTCACCACGTTCTCCGAGAAGAATCCCACGCTCACCATCATGGCGCTGTCCATGCGCACCGCTCGCTTCATCGCCGACGCACGTAAGAAAGGGGAACTGTAGATGCAACGTCGCGAAATGCTCGGCCTGGTCGCCATCGGCGCCTTGTCTCCGGTTGGGCTCAACGCCCAGCATTGTGGTGCTCCCGCCACCGCCACACCCTACGTCCTCAGATTCTTCACGCCCGTCGAGCACCGTCTTCTCGAAGAATTGATGGAGATCATCCTGCCCGTCGACGATCACTCGCCCGGAGCGCGTGAAGCTCGGACTGCCGATTTCGCCGATTGGATGGTCGCCAACTCCGATGCGTCCACGCAGCGCGTCTGGCGCAGCGGGCTGAAACTTCTACGCCCCGACAACCTCGCCCAGGCATCCGCCCGCGAAGAGAATCCCGAGGATGACCTGGAGCGCTTCTACGTGCGCCTGAAGAATATGACGATCGACGCTTATTACACCTCGGCTACCGGCATTCACCAGGATCTGAACTATCAGGGCAATCAGTTCCTGCGCAAGTTCGAAGGCTGCGACCATCCCGAACATCAGGACGGCGAGCGCCCCGCCTAGTAGCTTCTGGCGACAAGCATATTCGGAAAAGCCAGCGACTGACTCCGTTTTCGCCCGTTGTCACCGTCCTGGAATCAGAGAATTTGCCAAGGGCGAAAAGGGCTGTCTGTCCTGCTTTTCCAGCCTGCACCACTTCGCCACCGACTGCTAAACCTTCTGGTAAAGCTGAATCAGGTTGCCGCACGTATCCGACAGGAACGCCACTACCACCGGTCCTGCATTCGTCGGCGGCGTCGTGAACACCACCCCGCGCCCCTTCAAACGCTCGTACTCAACCGCCATGTTCTCCACTTCGAACGCCGCTACCGGAATCCCCTGCGTGAACATCGCCTGCTGAAACGTCCGTCCAGCCGGATTCACATTCGGCTCGAGCGATAGTTCCACATCGTCACGATCGGCTGAAACCACCGTTATCCAGCGGTACTCGCCCGCCGGAAACTCGTTCTTCTTCTTGAATCCCAATACGTCGGTGTAAAACGCCAGCGCCTTGGCCTGATCGTCCACCATGAGGCTGGTCAGCTTGATCCACATACTTCGGATTCTACTGGAGCACCCTCCACGACTGCTTCTTGAAAATTGCGAAAAGCGTCGGCCGGCAGACGGCTCATCAGGCTAAGACATCCCGGGAACATTTCCTCCGGCGCCGTCCGCGCCCGCCGTTGATATTTCGAAGGCGCAGAGCCCACCCGGCGCGTAAACAAATCGCTGAAACTCCCCAGGCTCGACATCCCCGTTTTCATGCAAACCGACGTCACCGGCTCCTGCTCCACAGCCAGCAGATATTTGGCGTGGTTCAATCGCGCTGCGATCCGGAATTGATGCGGCGTACAGCCGAACAGCGCCGCAAACTGTCGGATGAAGTGGAAGTGCGAGAACCCGGCAATCCGCGCCACCGCGCGTATCGAAAGCGCAGGGTCACGCACTTCACTCAACAGCTCACGCGCCTTGCACAAGCGTCCGAACTCATCCGGTCCAACCAGCATGAATCTCTATTTTATCCGCGTTCATACAGCTCATCCGCGGCCAATCAATACAGACCCAATACCTAACGGCCCATGTACACCACGTGAACGTAAGTCCCGGTCCGGTTGTTGTACGCGAGATAGTAACCCGGATGATCAGGGTCCTCGTAGATCACCAGGTCATCGCCGCCCCAGTTCCAACTGCTGACATAACCAAAATCATCCGGCGCGACGCTGAAGTAAAATCCGTTGAACCAGAAACGATCCGGCCCGCCTCCGGCCAGCCTCCACATGTGGCGTGGACCAAACCCGCCCGTAAAGTGCCCGTGCTCCCACGGACGATCGAGGTGGAACCGTACATCCATACGCCCCGAGTCATGACCCACCCAGCGATTGCCCGGATCGACGTGCGGAGCCTCAGGATGCCCGGGATGATCGTTGAATTGCCGCGTCTCCTGGTGCTCGTCATGCCGGACTTCCGGCGCATGCGCCGCCTCCCGTCCGTGTGATTCCCTCGGTGCCGGTTGCGGCCCGCGACTCGGAGCCTGCGGATGATACTCAGGATGTCCCTGTTCCTGTCGCCCCTGCTCACGGCCGCGCTCCTGTCCCATCATCACCAGACCGCTCAATGCCACCAACGTAAAAAACCTTAAAGCTCTCATAGCGCCCTCTCTCACCTAGACGCCGAAAGCCCGGTCGCGATTGTAAAGGAGTTCGTCGACGGCACCCTACTTCGCCGCTGCGCCGCCCTTGCGCTTAAGCTTCAGCGGCAGATCGTTGCCGCCCTGCGACCACGTCCCGCTCATCTCCGTACCCGCCGCGTTCAGGTCCCCTTGATACTTTCCGCCAATCGAACTCACCATCAGCGTTAAGTGCGTGTCCTTTTGCTCGATGCCAGAAACCGTTATCTCGGCGCCGCCCTGATCCACACTCACCATCACCGCCTTCGCGCCCGTCGCATCGTTGCTGATCGTGATCGTCAGCCGCAACTCCTGGCCGGCGTCAAGCGTGCCCTCCCACGTCCCCAGAAACTCCTTACCCACCGGCGGACTGTTCTTCGCCTGCACTACCTTGGCTGCTCCCGCGCGCGTCAGCTTAAATGGGAATGAGCCCGGACCCTGCGTGAAGTCGCCTGACAAGCTCTTGCCGTCCGCCGACAACGTCCCGTGGAACGTCGGCCCTCCCGGACCGCCTTTGATCTTAAATGTGCACTTACCGTCTGCGTAGGTGATCGCCTCCAGCGGCAGTCCGCTCGCACTCTGTGCCGGTATATTCATCGATCCAATCCATCCGCCCGCCGTCTTGTCGAGATCGATTTCCACGTTCATCGCCTGGTTCGGGATCTCGATGGTCCCCGTCCAGCGGCCGGCAGGGCCGTCCTGCGCCGCAAGCCACCCGGCGGTCATCCACGCCGCGCAAAGAAGAAGAGTAGTGTTTTTCATAAATGAGGAACCGTCGCCAGTATCGCAAATCAGATTATCGCCGGCTAGTCATAGTGTTCCCTCCGGCGACACTGTGATTCCCATGGCACACCCGGCCCCGGATGTGCGCAAATAGAGAAAGTGCCCGGTCCTCCCAAAGCCCTCATCTTCGATTTGGGCGGTGTCATCGTCCCGCTCCACTTCAAACAGGCCTACTCCCGCATGGCCGCCCTGTGCCACTGCGAGCCCGACGACATCCCTCGCCGCATCGGCAAAACCGACCTTGTCCGCCGCTTTGAAACCGGCCAGATCGAGCCTGAACCCTTCGCCTGCGAATTGCTCGACGCCGTCGGCGCACCGCCCATGCCGTTCTACGCCTTCCGCGACCTCTGGTGCTGGATCTTCGGCGAAGATACCCTGCTGCCCGAGTCCCTGTTCGCCAGCCTCGCCTCCCGCTACAAGCTCGTCCTGCTCTCCAACACCAACCGCCTTCACTTCGAGGTCCTCACCGAAAAACATCCGTTATTGGGACATTTCCACGAGAAAATCCTCTCCTACGAAGTGGGCGCCATGAAGCCGTCCCCTGAGATCTACCAGGCGGCCATCGCTCGCGCCGCCTGCGATCCTGCTGACTGCTTCTTCACCGACGACGTCCTGCCCTACATCGAAGGCGCCCGTGCCCAGGGTATCGACGCCGTGCAATTTCTTTCCGCCGCGCAGTTGGAATCTGAGTTGCACTCCCGCGGCATAACATGGTGAAGCGGCTTATACTAAAAAATATGAAGTTGTTTTCCGTTCTAGGCCTAGGTGTGCTTGGAGCCACACTCGCGGTCTCCCGGCTGGCGGCAGCCGACGTGTCGCTGATCGAAGAGATCATCGCCAAAGTCAACGGCGACATCATCACCCGCGGCGAGCTGGAACGTAGCCGCCGGCAGATGGAAGCCGAACTCAAGGAACGGCGGGTTGCCGGCGCTCAGTATCAGCAGCAGATGGACGAGGCTTCCAAAAATATCCTCCGCGATCGCGTTGACCAACTCCTCCTCCAGCAAAAGGGCAAGGAGATGAACATCAACGTCGATAGCGACGTCAGCAAGTACATCGCTGAACTCCAGACCCGTTCCAAGATTGCCGATCCCGAAAAGTTCCAGCAGTACATCCGCGAACAGACCGGCATGCCCTTCGAAGATTTCAAGAACGAAACTAAGAACGGCATCCTCACCCAGCGTGTCGTCCGCCAGGAAGTCGCCAGCCGCATCAATGTGAAAAAGGATGAGCTGCGCAAATACTACGACGAACACAAGGATGACTTCGTCCGTGAGGAACGTATCTTCCTCCGCGAAATCCTGATCTCTACCGAAAACAAAGACGCCGCTGGCATCGCGGCTGCCGAAAAGAAAGCTAAGGATCTGTCAGCCCGCGCCTCTAAGGGCGAAAAGTTCCCCGAAATGGCGCAACAGAATTCCGACGCTCCCAGCGCTCAAATGGGCGGCGACATGCCCGGTTACAAGAAGGATGAACTCCGCACCGAAATTGTTGATGTTGTCTGGAGTCAGCCCCGCGGCTTCGTCACTCCACCCATCAAGCTCGCCAACGGCTTTGTCATCTACAAAGTTGAAGAACATCAGAAAGCCGGCCAGGCTGCGTTTGAAGAAGTGGAAAACGAACTTACCGACAAGCTCTTCACTCCTCGTATGCAGCCTGCGGTCCGCGAATATCTCACCACCCTCCGCAAAAACGCTTTTCTCGAAATCAAGCCGGGTTACCTCGACGCGGGAGCAGCCGCCGGTAAGGACACCACCTGGTCAGACCCCGCTCAGCTCAAGCCCGAAACCATTACAAAGGAAGAAGTCGCCAGCCAGACGCACCACAAGAGACTACTGTGGATGATTCCGCTCCCCGGAGCACTCACAACAGTGTCTAAAACGTCTTCCTCGCGCTGAGGCACCTCGCCCCTTTCGCATGAAACCGCCATACGTCCGGGATCTCCAACCCAACCAAACCTTCACGTCCGTCTTCTTGGTGCAATCCAAGGATATCCGCCAGAAAAAGAGTGGAGAGCCCTACCTCTCGATGGTCGTCGGCGACCGCTCCGGCGACCTTGAAGCCATGATGTGGGACAACGTCGCCGAGGTGATGGATACCTTCGATCGAGACGACTTCGTCCGCATCAGAGGCCTGTTCCAGATCTTTCAGAACCGTCCCCAGATGCGCATCCATAAGCTCATCCGCGTGGACGATGACGGCGTTAACTTCGCCGATTTCTTTCCCGCCTCAGAGCGCGATCCCGGTGAGATGTTCGCTGAACTCACCTCCATGATCGCCGGCTTCACCAATCCTCACCTCCGCGGACTCCTCGACGCCATCTTCGCCGACCCCCGCATCGCCCGCGCCTACAAGATCGCGCCCGCTGCAAAACAAATTCATCACGCCTATCTCAGCGGCTTGCTCGAGCACGTGCTCTCGCTCTGCAAACTCGCCAACGTGATGGCCGCCCATTACAAGAACATCGACCACGACCTGCTGCTCACCGGCGTCATCCTCCACGACCTCGGCAAAATCGACGAACTCACCTACCACCGCGGCTTCGGCTATTCCACCGAAGGTCAGCTGCTCGGCCACATCGTCATCGGCTACCGCATGATCGAGGAAAAACTGCGGCTACTGCCCGAATTTCCTCCCAAGCTCCGCATGCTGCTCCAGCACATGATCCTCAGCCACCACGGCGAACTTGCCTACGGCTCGCCCAAGGTGCCCGTGTTTCCCGAAGCGCTCCTGCTCCACCATCTCGATAATCTCGATTCGAAAATGGACTGTATGCGAACGATCGCCGAAAAGGACAGGCATTACGAAGGCTGCTGGACCTCGTACAATAACACACTCGAACGCGCCGTCCTCAAGAAGACGCGCTTCATGGATGAGGCCACTCCCGCCGGCGTGACCGTCGCCGCTGCTCCCCCGGTCCAGCCTGAGGCTCAGCCGCCTGTGGCCAGTCCCCTGGTCGCACAGGCCGCGCCTCTGCCGCCTGCCGAAGCGCCTCTGGCTGCCGTCGCCGCCGAATCGCATCCGGCGGAATCCAGGCCTCAGAATTCCGGTTCCCTGTTCGGTGATAAGTTAAAACAAGCACTCAAATCCTGATCACGATGCGCAAACCCGGTTCTCCGCGCGACATCCCGCCGCCGCTCGAACTTGAGTGTTTAAAGGTTCTGTGGAATATCGGCGCGGGTAACGTTAAGGATGTTCGCGTGGTGATGACCCAGAGCCGCAACCTCGCCTACACCACCGTCATGACCATCCTCGACCGCCTCGTCCGCAAGGGCGGCGTCGAACGCAAAAAAGTAGGCAGGTCATTCGTTTATTCGCCGCTCCTCAGCCGCGACGTCCTGCGTAAGTTAGCCGTTCACGAACTCGTTGAAGCCTTCTTCGATGACGATGAGGAAGCACTTGTGACCTACCTCAAGAGCGGCCAGACCCGCCAACCCGCCTTCCCCCTCCAACTCCCCGAAGACGACTCACTCGACCCCGCCCTCCTATAACTCCCGAAATAATTCGCTCTCAAGCGCCTGATGGAAAATCTGCGGCACGACTCCAAGAAATTCTCCGAGAGCTACAAGGACGCCGTCGAGAAGAGTTCAGTCCGCAAAACCAGCCGCGAAAAGGACGCAAAGAAGCTAGGCGACCGCTTCGCCGAGCAGGCCGAAAACATGGAGAAAGAATTCGACCACCACAAGAAAGCAGACACCACCCTACCCGTCGCCTATCAGACGATGAACGAATTGGACCGCCTGATGCGAGACATCGCACTCGAAGGCGTACCCCTTGCCGACTTCGAAAAGGTCCGCACAGAAATGTCCCAAGTAGCCCAACAATTCTCCTACCAGCCCTAAGGAAGTAGTCGGAGGGGCGCAGGAAGTAGGACGGGTCTCCCGACCCGTTCAAGGCGAAGTGGAATGCCGCGCACGCATAAGGCGGTCGGCCCAGCCGAAAATGCGAACGCGAAGCATCACTATCGAAAGCGCGGTATCCGCCAAAGTAGGACGGGTCTCCCGACCCGTTCAAGGCGAAGTGGAATGCCCGCACACGCATAAGGCGGTCGGCCAAGCCGGAAATGCGAACGCGTGCGACGCGCTCAATCGCTTTCAACTGCTCTGGCCCGACCGAATGCCATCGCTGGAGAGAAATTAAACACAAGGAGAGATATCGATCTCTTAATTGGGGCTCTGCCCCTTGCCCCTGGGATTTATCGCTTTCGCTCCGATCCCGGTCCTTAAGACGCGCGGACGGCGTTGCCGTCCGCCATTCGGTGTTCGGACCTGGCCGGCGCACTTACGTCCCCGCATTGCCCTACCCTCCGTCAGGCATCGAGAACTCTATCACGACTGAACGCTACTGCACGAGGGCGTTTACACAAAATTCTTGACACTGCCGCGGTTTCCTCAATCGTGCGCCACTCCACTCCTCTTCGCCTCAACTTCACCCCGCGCACGATCGACGAAACCTTATGCATTTTAAATTTTCCAGAATTATTTCAACCCTATTATCAATACCTTCACTCTTCACCCACCCGAATTTTACAAATGCGCATTCTACACTCGGGCCAGGAAGAGAGTTATGAAAGACGATTACTCCGATTTCGCCGCAATGCGCGCCGACCTGATGCGCGATTTCAATCCAGCTAACGCCCAGGAACGCCTTCTTGTCCTTGAAGTCGCCTCCGCTTGGCGCCGCCTCGTCCAGGCCCGCGGGCGCGAAGAGCTGTTCTTCGACCTCCAGCGCCACTCCCTCGCCATACGCGATGGCAAGCCTCCCGCCGACTACCAGAAGGACGGCGTCGAAGTCGCCATGTGGCTCGACAAACCCAACCGCAGCTACGACCAGATTCTCCGCGCCATCCGCGACGCCGAAATGGCTTTCGACCGCTCCATTCGCCGCATTGAAGCGATGACCGGCAAGCGCTACGGCCGTGAACGCCTCGCCCAACGCGACGCCCAATCCAACGAACTCAACGCTGCCAAAATCAACGCCGTCCGCGCCCGCTCAGCTGCAACCGTTCCTCGCTCCCGCACCCGCGCCGCCGGCGCACGCGTAGTCGAAATGCCCGTCACCAACAGCGCCTGACGGTCAGTGTGCCAGCATCTTAATGAACACGCCGCCCACCACGCTACGCGCCTGAAATCCTCGCTGCTTTCCATCGGTCGTCATGTACCAGTCCGTCAGCGGCACCCGCGTAGGCGTTTCATTCATCCATTTGTAGGCCGGCGCAATCAACGCTTCGAAATCGGCGCGATTGTCCGCTAGCGTCGCCGTCCATACCAACCAGTCGAGCTTGGTGTAAGGCGCGCGATTGTCCAGCGGCAATCCGTATTGGTTCTGCTTGGTCTTATAGAAAGCGATCTCCCGCTTGGCGACATCCGCGGGGAATAAGTTCAAGCCGAGAATCTTGTCCCACACCAGGTTGTATTTCTGACTCCACGTGCCCGGATTGCCGAACGCTAAAACGGAATGGTCGCCGTCCGCCGCCAGACCCATCCACTTCTCTGCATACTCTTTCGCGATCGCGCGATACTTTTCTGCCTCAGCTTTGTGCCCGGTCATCTCGGCCAGCATCGAATACGCGCCCAGTCCTTCAATCGCCTTCAGCGACAGGTTGGCGTTGCGCGCCAAATGTCCGGCGAAATCGTCGGTGCAAAGTTGATTCTCCGGATCCAGGCCTTTATCGCGGAGAAATTCCGCCCACTTGGTCAGCGTTGGCCAGTATTTCGAAGCCAGGTCCGTCTGCCCGTCCGCCTTGGCCAGCGCGCCAATCAGGATCAGCATATTGCCGCTTTCCTCTACCGGCATCTGGTTCTGCTCGCTCTTCTCGCCGCCGCCGTAGGTCTGTCCATTGGCCAGCGGGTATGTGCCCAGGTCGTGCGGCGCGTAAGGCCACGGCCACCGCGGCATCGCTGCGTATTCGAGAATCGGCTCTACCGAGCCGCGTAATAGTTTGGGGTTGATATACAGAAAGAGAGGTGCGCTCGGATAAAACACGTCAACCGTATTGATGGAACCGTTCGAGAAGTTTTCTTTCGAAAAGAACAGAATCTTCCCGTCATTGTCCACCGCGAGTTTGTGCGCGGCAATCGCCTGCCGGTACGACAACGCCGCGATGGCTGCGTATTGCCGGCCGCCTTCCCGCTCGAGGTCGGCCATCATCTTGATGTCGAACTCAATGCAGCGGCGGATGATGTCGTTGTGATGGACGGCCGCGTTCTGCAGCAGTTCCTTGGCCTCCATGCCGTTCCGCCTCCAGTAAGGACGCACCCGGCGGTTGAAGTACTCGAGCGAATAAAGGTCGTCGTAGGCCAGCATCACGTACCGCGAATTCGCCGCGCCCATCGCCAGCGAAAAACTGAACGCCAGCACCGGATTCCGCACCGGACTGTAGCGCGTCCGCGGATTGTGCTCGCCATAAGCGTCTTCGGTAACTGTCCCGCTGCTGGTGAAATCTTCCCGCGTCTTCGACCGATCGTTCGCGGCCTCGGTTACGTCGGAAGTGTCGATCATCGCGGCGTACAGATAGCCCCAGTCAATCCGCAGGTTGTCGCCCGACTTCTGTAGCATCGGCTGCTCGCGCGTTCCGGCTCGCAATACCCGCAACGCGTTCGACTTCAGCCGGGTCCACGCCACCGGTTGATCCGGCGTGTTCACCGCCAGCTCCGTCGACGCCTCAAAGTAAACCTGCACCGTGTGGTCCCGGCCGTCCGTCGGTACAGCCGACCATGAAATGTAGGTCAGCGGCCACGAAAAGACGTCCAGGTTGTCCGGCAGAAATGGCGTGGTGAAAACCATCGCGACATCAATCCCGGCGCCCTCAAACCGGTAAGTGGTCTGCGTTGGCGCCACCAGTACCGACTTCTGGGGCAGGGGAGCGATCTGGCTGTTGCGGTCGCCTCCGCCCATGAGGCGATAAGTGGTGCCGTCCACCCGCACCAGGCTGGTGAGCGGATGCGGCGTCCCCGTCCAGTGGCGCGTCACGTCGGTGTTCAATTGGTCCGTCGCGGACCAAACTGAAAAGTACGGGTCGTTGGTGACCAGCGGTACGGCAGGCGGACGATCAGCGGCGAATAGGCCGCTGGCCAGGATGATGGCGAGCAGGAATTTCATTACCCTGCCACGATATCAGAGCTTAGATTAGGTCAGTGCCGGAGAACCCGCCAGCGAGGAGAGCCATACCATGTACTCCTCTTCCTCGGCGCTCAGCGGACCCCGTTCGATAGCCTTCGCGAAGTCGTCAACTTGGTCAGGCGCCATCGGCGAGAACAGAATTCCGTTGATTTCGTTGCGGCTGATCACAAACCGGTAGTAGTCCGCTGGATCCGGCAGCCAGTAGTTTTGGGGCAATCCGAGAGCCTTGAAAACCTCGGGCCTGACGTGCGACATCACGCTCTTGAAGTTGTAGACCAGCCCCGGACGCTGCGGACGGAAATAGGGCAGCAGATCCACTCGCGCCTTCGGATGCGCCGAGTTAAATCGGATGTAGCTGATGTCCAGCAGATTGTAATGGTCGGCCGCCAGCGCCAGTTGCCTCTGGTGGAACGTCGCCCCAATCGCCCGCGCTCCACAATGCGATCGTTGACGGGCCGTCGCCAGCGATTCCAACCGCGAATAGAAGCTCTGGTCGCTCGATACCGCTCCCGCGATGATCAGGTCGGCCCGCTTCATCCCGGGAATCTCGTTGATCACTTCGTGAAACTGTAATGCCGAAAAGAGCGGATTGTCGAGATACGAAACTACGGCGATCACCAGTTCATCCCGGCGCGAAGGACTGTCCTGGAGCAGTTTCCTCAGACCGTCGCGCAGCCCTCTGTAAATCGGCCAGTGAAGGTCAGCCGTGATGAAGAAGAAATTGACGCCGGCCTCGTAGGCCTTGATCACGGTTTCCGGATCCTGCGTCATCCCGAGGCAGTATGGACTCACTCGAAGACCGCTCTGGCCCAACGCGAGCCGGTCCGTAATCTTCGGCAGCGTTCGTCGTCGAGCGCCGGCCACGGCGGGCGGAAACGGCATCAGCGCGGCGTTCATGCGCTCACCGCCGCTTTCTCGCTGGGGCGTTGCTCGCGCGCACCCGCCGCGCCACGAATGAGCAGTACCGATGGCGTCTGCTCGGGATCGTAAAGCCGCAGGTAGTAGTGACCGATGCCCGACAGGCCCAGCATCAGGTTCGGCGTCTCACCGCCGCCGTTCACCCCGCACGGCCAGGGCATGTCCTGCGCCTGGATCTGCGCGATAGCCTGTTTTCCGGTTTCCTCTGCCACCAGGCGCAGGTCCGACCGTTCTCGAACGCGAGCGGCGTCGATCAGCAAATCGGCATTGCCCGCGAGTCCATGGCAGAGGGACATGTTGCCGCTCCCCGGAAACGCGACGTTCGAGCAGGACTCCACCGTGCACTGGACGGCCGCATCCAACTCCTGCTCGACATCGGCGTCAGAGCCGAGTAGTTCGAGCGCCCGCAGCCGCGCCAGCCCGATACCAGGAGCACCATGACACCATGCGCGAGCGTACATCGGCTGCCCCGAAGCGAACGAGTACCCTTCGGCTGAACGTAGGTCCGGCCAGTTCTTCTGCTCGGCGCTGTAATAGCTGCGCTCATAGCGGAAAGCGTCGAGCACCGCGCTGCGATAGGCGGCGTCGCCGGTACTGCGCCACAGTTCGAGCAGCGCGCAGCCGATGCCGCTCGCGCCATGGCCATAGCCGGTGAGATTGCCAGTGGTCTGGCCGGGCATCGTATCCCAGGAGAGACCGCGATCGCTCTTCACCGCTGTGCGCAGCAGCATGCGGCCGTGTGCTTCAGCGAATCGCATCAGTGCGGGATCGTCGAATCGCTGTGCCGCGCTCAGCAGCACCTGTACGGCACCGGCGGAACCACTGATCACGTCGGCCCATTGATCCGTCGGGGCGTCGCCGCAGGCCGACTTCAACTCAGCCAGCCCTCGCTCGGCCATGCGTTCCTCACCGAGCAGCGAACCGGCCTCGATGCCGGCATACGATACGCCCGCCGCGCCGCTGTACACCGAGTGACGGAAGTCGCGCGCGAGGTCGGGGATGCCGCCGAAAGCCTGGTTCAGTGCGCCCAGCGCCGTCGTCTTCTGGAGAGGATCGCCGGTCAGCTTGGCAAGCCGCGCTAGGAAAAGTCCGATGCCGGCGGTGCCGTCGTAAATCGCGGACGTCTGTGCGCGGTAGACCGTGATGATCGCGCCGTTGATCGGCTCCAGCGCCCAGCCCAACCAGTTGCAGCGGTCCTTCACCCAAACGGCATCGCGGCACAAACGCGTACCGATCCGGTCAGCCGCATCGAGAAACAGGGGATCATGCATGAGCGAACTCCACTTGATGGGAAATGTTGGGAAGCGTCGACGATCCAGGACTCATGTGAGGCGCTTCGAGATTGCAGCCGGCAGCCACGAAGCGGCCGGCGATAGCTTTCCGTCGAGCAGCGTCCGATGAATCGCCCAGCGTAAAAGCGTCCGCCAATCCTTCGGCCACCAGGCGGCTGCGATGCATGCCGAAGCTCTCGCCGGTGTGCGGCTCCTCCGCCATCCCAACGCCCGGCCGCAGTGGCAGCGTGAACAGCGGCACCGATGGCGCCAGTTGTTCCGCCACCTCCGCCGCCATCGCGCCGATCAAGCGGCAGGCGATGTCGTGGTAGCGGCGTGAAAGGTACAGCACCGTGGCGTCGGTGCGCTGGTACATCGATGGATCCACCAGCGTCTTCATGCGGAAGGGCACTTGATAACGGTTGAACTGCGACGTCACCCACTCCACTACGGCCGTGGCGCTCTCAGCAGTTGAGTGAAAGTAGAAACGCAGCAGCGCGAAGTCGTCCCATACGTCGCCCAGCGTCTGCCCATAAGCGTAATAGAAGCCAGGCTGGGCTACCGCCGACTCTCGCGCTACCGGCACACTGATGATGCCGCCCTGCTGCGGCGGCATGCCCGGAACGCCGTTGGTGATGTACTCGCCCGGGATCGCTGTGCGCTGCCGGTCGCCCTTCTGTACGTAGACCTCGCCTCGGCCGCCTACCGAATAGATGGTCCATCCGGCCTCCCAGCGGGCCTGCGTACGGTTGCGCTCTGAAAGGCGCTGGACGAATTGCGGATCGGGCGCTGCCGCAGCGGTCGCCGGAGTGTCCTCCAGGCGCTGCGCGTAGCAACGGCCGTAGAGCGTCGCCTGTATGTCCCGCACCAGCGGCGACTGCGGCAGCGGATGCGACGGAAAGCCGGGGATCGGCTGCACCGGGCCGGCAGTTACCGGGATCGTTTCCCCGCGGAAGCTGAACGACATCGGCGACACGATGTGCAGCGCGTCAAGCACCCGGTTGAGGTCTTGCTCAAAAGAGTAGGGCATCGTCAGGCTCCGATCATTCGCAGGCGCCCGTCCTGAGGCGCCTCCAGCAGCCACACGGCGGTCTGCAACGTGTGGTGTCCAAGCTGGTTCATTTCGTTCGAGTTGAACAGGTATTCGAGAACCGCCAGTACCATGCGAGCGGCTGTGAAGCGGACCACCTTATCGAGGAACGCGCTGTGATACTGCGGCGGCATTCGCCTTCCTGCGTGATAGCCGTTCCAGAAAGCCAGCGCCGCCGGCTGTACGCTCTCGAGCGTCACCAGTGGCGGTGCGGAGGTATTGTTGCGGACAGCGGATTCGCGATACTCAGAGCTCATCAGCACCGCCATGAGCAGGTCCTTGTAAATGCTGCCCAGATCCCAGGCGGCTTCGCCAATGTCGGCCAGTTCCCAGTCGACGATGGTCAGGTTCGGCACGCCATCAGGGCCTGTGCGAATCAGGCAGTTGTCGAACTTCATGTCGCCGTGGATCAGGCAGTCGTACCGCCACTCCGCGCGCAAAGCGCTCAGCTTGGGCTGCAGCGTGGGGATCTTCTGAATTTCCGCCGCGAGAGCCGGACCGATAGGACCAATGTTCGTCAGAAAGGAGTATCCGGTTTGATCCAGCGTAATCGGCCATGGAAGCTGACTGGTGAATAGACCGCGCGTCGCCGGGTCGGCATGCATCGCCGGACCGTGCAGGTGAATCGTGCCCAGCGCGTGTCCCAGCAGATGCGCCGTGTCCTCGCGGTAAATGCCCTCGCGTCCCTGCTTCTCGGCCAGGCTCTCTGCCCCGTCGGCCAGGCGCAGAGCCACCGCGTGACGGCGCGATTCGTAGTCCAGGAACTCCGGAATCATCTCGCGTAGCGCGGAAAACTTCGGATCGCCGTGAACCGCCCGGTAGAAACCCGCCTCGCGTTTCACCGTAGCAGTGGAGAGCGGATCAAGCACTTTCACCTGCTTCACGAAAATGCCTGGCTGCTTGCGGCGGTGCACTTTGAAATTGCGATTCCGCCGTCCGTGCTCGGAGACGGTGTAGTCGCCGTCGACAATGCTCTGGGCGTCGAGCAGGCCGCGCGAGATCAGGTAATTCGAAAGATTGTAGGCCGTCAGAAACACTGGACTCGTCCTTTCCAAACCCAAAAAAACGGGGGCGGAGCGCTCCACTGCGCCCCGCCACCTTCACAGCGCCGACCAGGCGCTGCCGGCTAGAAGCCGGGAGCCGATGTCGCCGGGCTCGTCTGTGTCGTAGCCGGCGTCGGGAATGTGTGCGGCGTGCACAACGGACTCACCGGCGTCGCCGGAGTGAGCACGGTGTGCGTGGGGCAAACCGCAAATTGGCTTACCGGACACGCCACTATCTGGCTCTGCGGACAGTGAGGAATAGGACTCACCGGGCAAAGCTGCGGGAAGTGCGTCGGCGGCGGACAGCCCGTCAACGGAGTGGGCGGACAGTGCGTCAGCGGTGTGGGCGGACAATGTGTCAGCGGGGTCGGCGGACAGTGTGTCAGCGGAGTCGGCGGACAGTGTGTCAGCGGGGTCGGCGGACAGTGCGTCAGCGGGGTCGGCGGACAGTGCGTCAGCGGAGTCGGCGGACAGTGTGTCAGCGGAGTGAAGGGCGGACAGTGTGTCAGCGGGGTCGGCTGGCAGTGTGTCAGCGGCGTTGGCGGACAATGCGTCAACGGACTGGGCTGGGTTACAGTCGGGCACTGGCCAGGGAGCACGCTCGGCGGAATCGGACCCGTCGGCGGGGCCGCGGCCTGCGGAGCGCCCATCTGCCCGTATTGCGGAGCGCCCATCTGCCCGTATTGCGGCGCGCCCATCTGCCCGTATTGCGGCGCATACTGAGCCTCGTACTGGCCTCCGTATTGCTCGGCGCCCATTTGACCGAATTGGGCGAAGCTGCCGCCCGTTCCTGGAACGCTCGTCGGGAACGAATGCGTTATGGTCGGGATCGACGGGGGAGTGCACGTCGGGCTAACAGCGATCGTGCACCACGCCGGGTTCTGCGTGTAACCGCAGATGTAATGACTCGCCGGGATTGTGCAGTAATAGAACACGCTGTGAATCGTCGGCGTGAAAATGATGTGAGGCGTTAGGCCTAGCTGTGGAGCCGCTTGTGCTCCTTGTCCATAGGGATAATACGGGGTCATTGCTTCGCTTCCTCCTCCAACAGATTGACTTTCCTGCTTACTTTGGCTGGAAATGATTTTCGAGTCGCGCTTCACGAACAGAACGACAGCGCCCAGTGGGTCGGCGTCTGCCGGAACAGGGGTCTCGTAAAGAATGTCCCCTTCCGGAATATCTGAGTAGAACGACAACTCGGGATTTGCGTATAGGCGGACATGGCCTGCCTCGGATGAGGCGCCTTTGTAACCGCCAAGACGGATGAGCTGCGGCGGATTGGCCGGGTCGGCGACAATCTTTGAAATAAAGGTGTCATGCCGGCGGCCGGAATCCGGCTTCTTGTTTTCCGCGTCTGCCATTGCAGATCCTCCAAACAACAACGATTTGGTGACACTACGGCGGAAAGCCTGCGACGACCTCCCGTAATCAGCGGAACGCGTCTGCACCTCCTCAGGGCAGACTACTGGGGCAGACCGGATTGACTCTCCCGGCCGGTACCCTGCGTACTAGTGCAGAGGTGCCCGATAGCGTTTCAGAGTTTTTTTGAAGGACTACAAATTTGGACGGAGGTGCTTATGGATAAACAGGACTTGCGACGAAGCCGGCGGCTGGCCTAGTTCAGGAAATAGCGCCGGTAAAGCGTGTCGCGCTGCTTCGGGATGAAGCCGGCGTCGCGAATCAGCCGGCGCAGTTCTTCCTCGCTGGCACGGTGGTGGGCACCGGCGGCGCTCACTACGTTCTCCTCGATCATGATGCTGCCAACGTCATTGCCGCCGAAGCGGAGACCGAGCTGGCAGGTCTTCAGGCCAGGCGTGACCCACGAGGACTGTATGTTCTGGATGTTCTCGAAATAGAGCCGGGACAGCGCGAGCATTTTGAGGTACTCGACGGCGGTCGCTTCTTCTTTAACGAAGCGTCCGAGCGAGGTGTTTTCGCGCTGGAAACTCCAGGGGATGAAAGCTGTGAAGCCGCCGGTTTCTTCCTGAATGTTGCGGACCAGGTCGAAGTGATTGAGGCGCTCCTCGATGCTCTCGCCCACGCCGAACATCATGGTGGCGGTGGTCTGCATGCCCAGCTGGTGGGCCGTCAGGTGGACGTCCACCCACTCCTGGGTGCTGCACTTCAAGCGCGAGATGCGGTGGCGGACCTTGTCGTCGAGGATCTCAGCACCGCCCCCGGGGATGGAATCGAGTCCGGCGTCACGCAGGCGGGCGATGGTGTCGTGCAGCGAGATGCCGCTGACGGTGGCGATATTGGTGATCTCGGGCGCGGAAAAACAATGGCACCAGATGTCAAAGCGCTGTTTGATGGCGCGGAGCATTTCCTCGTACCACTCGATCTTCAGGTCAGGGTGAAGTCCACCCTGCATCAGGATGCCGGTGCCGCCGAGATCGATCGTCTCCTGGATCTTTTCAAAGATCGTCTCGAACGGGAGAACGTAACCTTCGGCGTGACCCATGGGCCTGTAAAAGGCGCAGAAAGAACAGTATTCTGTGCAGAAATTGGTGTAGTTGATATTGCGATCGATGATGTAGCTGACGACGCCCTCGGGGTGCATCTTCCGGCGCACGGCGTCGGCGGCCATGCCGATCGCGATCAGGTCGTCGCTGTTGTAAAGGTCGATTGCTTCCTGGCGGGTCATCATAGGGCGGTGGTCCTGAGGGATGAGGTCCTGAGGACCTCGGCTGCGTATTGCATGTAAAGTCGCATGCCTTCGTACTCGCGCTCGGCGAGATCAAAGACAATATGTTCGGTGAGGTATTCGTGGGCTAGCGCCGGAGTGATTCCGCGGCGGGCGTATTCGGTTTGGACGATGTCGTCCAGGTGATCCATGCCGTAGCGCCAGGAGTCGATGAAGACCGACTCAGGGACGAGGCCGGGACGTCCGGCCCAGACGGCGAAGACCATGGGAAGACCGGTCATCTCCACCCATTCGGCGCCCAGGTCGGCGACGTGGAAACCGCTGCGGCGCATTTCATCGGGGTCGAGCAGCAGTGCCGGGTCGCCGATGATGAGGCAGGCGTCGGCGGATTCGAGCATGTCCGTCATCACGGGGGGGAGCGTTATCAGTTCGGGTTCCACGCCGTAACGGCGGGCCAGGATAATGCGGGCCAGCAGTACTGAAGAACGTGAACTGGAATCAAGCGCCAGCGTCCGGATTTCGCTGAAGGCGACTTTCGAGATGAGGAGGATACTGCGGACGGGTCCGCGGCAGGCGATACCAGTACCCCGATAGATGGTCATCGGCTGCTCGATTAACGCGCCGACGGGGACGAGTCCTATGTCCACCACACCTGCTGAAAGCTGGGCGGCGCAGATGGCGGGGAGTTCGAAACTGAGCTGGACGGATCGCTGTTGCAGTCCGTGTAGCATGCCCCAGACCAGCGGAACGGTATTCAAATAGCTAACCGCGCACACCTTGGGATGGGAATTCAAAGTCTGATCGCCCAATCCATCAGTTTAGCATTGGACCCAAGTGAATGACTCGTCGAACGGTTACTCGTTTCCAGTAACCTGTTACCTGTGCTAATTTTAACTAGGCGCTCCCGCGTGCGTCCCTCGGTTAATTCATGAACTTCAAAGCCCTTGCAGCACTATCTTGCGGCCTAGCCCTGTCCGGCTGGGCTCAGTCCTACGTCTACAACTCGAATCCGACGCGAGAGTTCGGACAGATCAGTGTGACGACACTATCCGGCGCTCCCAACCTGGTTGAAGGTCGGGAATTTTACGTGCCGCAGTCGGTGGCGGTAGATAACTCCGTCACGCCTCCCATCCTCTATGTGGCCGATACTGGCAACAACCGGGTACTAGCCTGGAAGGACGCGACGGCGTTCACGAAGACCAATTTTGCCGACAAAGTAATAGGACAACCGGACTTCACAACCACGATTCCCGGAGGACCGCAATACGGCACCTCGAGCGGGTTGACGTTCCCGAATGGACTAGCCGTAGACGCTAACGGGAATTTATACGTCATGGATGCCCAGAACAATCGCATCCTGCGATATCCGAAACCGCTGCAGCAGGGGGGCGACTTTCCGACGCCGGACCTGGTGATCGGACAGACGAGTTTCACCAGCGGCATCTCGGCGAATCAGGGATCTACGATACCGAATGCCCAGACTGTATTTTTATCGGGAACCTCGTTTCCAACTGGGATCGCTTTTGACAAGCAGGGTAATCTGTGGGTCTCAGACTTCGGAAACAATCGTGTCCTGCGTTATCCCGCGTCGGCGTTGGCGGCTGGGCAATCGGGGATCGCGGCAGATCTTGTGCTCGGCCAGACTTCGTTCAACGTGGGGACTGCGGTGACCCCGAATTTGCGAACCAACAAAGCCGGATTCTCGGGTCCGAGCGGTCTCGCTCTTTCGTCGGATGGTGACTTGTACGTTTCCGACTCTTTTAACCGCGTGCTTTATTTCAAGGCTCCATTTGCAACGGGGCAATCGGCAGTCCGCATTATAGGTGTCGTGGTACCGACCAAGGACGATCCCAATCCGCGGACCGGCCTAGGTTGCCCGTCGGTGTCGCCTTATCCTTGCGCGGGGACTCTAGGATCAGTGACTGCTGCTGGTGGCGTAGTTCCTCCAGCGGGTCTGGCGGTTCTTGGCAACAATCTCTTTGTCGCCGATCCGGGCAATGGACGCGTCGTGAAGTTTGACGTACCGGCAAACTGGCCGGCAGAGTGTTTGCCGACTTCGGACAATCCGACCTGTCCTGCGGGGGCTGTCTATTCGCCACCGGGATTAGGGTTCATCGGGCAGGGAAATGATGGAACCTCGGTAAAGGCCAACCGTGGTCAGCGGGACCCATCGGCCGATTCACTGAACGCACCTGAGGCGCTGGCTTTTATCGGCAGTGATCTGGTGGTAGCCGATACTTTTAATCAGCGTGTAGTGGTTTATGCGGCACCCGGCTACATCTCAGCCACTCGCTTACTGGGTCAGTTGGACTGGAATTATTCCGGCGTCAATTTGGTGGAGGGTCGCGAGCTTAATCTCTATGGCGGCTTCAGCAGTAACTCGGTAAATGGTGGTTCCGGAATGGTGGTGGATACCAGCAGCACGCCGCCTCGCCTGTATATTGCCGATACTCTGAACAATCGCGTCCTGGGTTTCAAGGATGCGCGCAATGTGCAGCCTGGTGATCCTACTAATCCGCGCAAAGCCGATATCGTAATTGGCCAAGCGGACCTTTTTCACACGACCGCCAACTATGCAACGAACGATATTAACTCGCCAACCGAGTCCACGCTGGCGAACCCGATCGGCCTGGCTGTGGACGCGAACGGGAACTTGTACGTCGCTGACGTTGCCAACGCGCGGGTGATGCGGTTTGCCCGCCCGTTTGACCAGACCGGAATCATTCGAGCGAACCTGGTGCTCGGTCAGAACACGTTCTTCTCAAAGATAACGGACGCCTCGCGTTCGAGCATGCGGTCGCCGTATGGTCTGGCTTTCACGCAGAACGGAAGCCTGCTGGTTTCGGACGCATCACTCAACCGGGTTCTATTATTCCAGAAGCCGTCGGGCGGGGATTTTACGAACGGAATGGCGGCGTCGGCGGTGTTCGGTCAAGCGACCTTCCTGACGTCGGCACCCGGCACAGACCGCAGCAGCCTCAACAGTCCGCACGGCATTGCCACGGATTCAAGCGACCGTCTTTATGTCGCTGACAACGGAAATGGCCGTATTTCGGTCTTCACGGGGGTGTTCTCGGGAGAGACGAATCCTCCGGCCCGTTTCACGGCTCCGATCGCTTCACCCCATGGAATCGCGGTGAATTCGCGAGGCGAAGTTTGGGTGACCGATTTGACCAATAACCGGGTCATCCGCTTCCCGATTTACGAGGACTGGTTCAACGCCCCGACATCGCCGATTTCGACGATTCCGGCCGTTCGTCCGTTTGCCGTGGGTCTCGATTCGGCGGACAACGTTTTGGTTGCCGAGGCGACCAATCGCGTTTCAATCTTCTACATTCAGGCGACCTTCCGCAACGCCGCCAGTTACTCTCAGCGCGGGATGGCGCCGGGCGAACTGGCATTGATCGCACGGTTCGGTCCGTCCTTGAATCCATCGGCAACAGCGGCGTCGGCAACCACTCTTCCGTGGCCGACGGTTTTGGCCGATACACAGGTTTTGGTGAACGGAGTGGCTGCGCCGATCTTCCGGGTAGGTCCCGACATCATCGCTTTCCAGGTGCCGAGTTCAGCGCCTGTGAATCAGTTCGCCGACGTAGAGGTGGTGAGGGCGTCGACCAGTGAAGTTCTGACGGCGGCGTTGTTCAAGATCAACTCGGCTGATCCTGCCTTCTTCACCAGCAATGCACAAGGCACTGGCCAAATCGCGGCGCTGAATGCTGAAGACAACAACTCAGTCAACAGTCCCACCAACCCGGTGGGACGCGGCAAGATCATTTCGCTCTACGGAACCGGTCTCGGGAATGTGCCGAATCAGCCGGCCGACGGTAATGCGTCGAACGCGGCAATTTCCGCCCCGGTACTTCCCAGGGTTTCGATCATCAATCCGGGACCTGGGATTCTTCCTGACGCGAACATCAAGTACTTCGGGCTGGCGCCGGGGCTTCCGGGTGTCTGGCAGCTCAACATCCTGATTCCGGATACGGTGGCACCCAGCGTTTCGGCACAGGTCGCGTTCTTCTACCAGGACTGGAAGAGCAACGAGTTCATCAACGGGAATACAAGCACGTTGTTGACGACCACGATCGCAGTTAAGTAGACCGTACTTCAGTGAGGCCCGCGTACCGGCTAAGCCAAGCTGGTGCGCGGGCCTTTTCTTTTGTGGCCTGTCTGCTATGCTGGCTGACAGGTCGTTGAGGCGGCCTACGGTCCGCGTAAAGGGTTTAACCCACCTTCGATTTCATAAACCGTCAGAGACCCTGACTTCCAGCCCGACAGACGCGGACAGCGGGCAAACTTGGAAGGAAGGCGTCATGTCAAACACCAAACTGCCCGAGCATTCTTCGCTCGAATATTTGAAAAAGCTAGCCAAGACCCGGCTGCAACACATACGTCAAGCCGATCCGGACGCAAAGCTCGCGGCGGCGCAACTCCTGATCGCCCGTGAGCATGGATTCGCGAGCTGGCGTGCACTCAAGGCGCAACTTGGTTCAGGTCGGGCCAAGAGGCAGATTGCCAGTCCTGTAATGCGATATGTAGCGGTGGCAAGTCTAGATATCAGTATCGTTTTCTATCGCGACGTACTGGGATTCGAGGTAACGAAGTATGAAGACGAGGCGGACGCCGTGCTGGGGCCTGTTCGGATCCATCTGGGGAAATCGGGGTTTTCGCCCGGCGACTTGTTGTTCGCAACAGTCCGCCCGCCGGGCTCGGCGATTATCTTCCTCCAGACAGATGATGTCGAGGCGGCTCAAGCAGAGCAGCGCAGGCGGGGCGGCGCTCCGAGCGACATTGAGAATGTGAACTGGATCAAGATGCGGATGTTCGAAATCCGCGATCCTGATGGCAATGTGCTCTGGTTTGGGCAGAGCTACCATGTAACGCCGGACTCACCCAGTCGCCTGAAGTCGCAGCCGCACGGTTTTCGGCAGGCACTGCCGGAACTCCCCTTCGACGATGTCCCGGCAGCGGTGGCCTACTATCGCGACCGGCTGGGTTTCCGGATCAACTATCAGCAAGATGATCTCGGCGTAATGGACCGGGACGCCGTCACCGTTCTACTGATCAGCCGTACGGCAGACCACACAGGCATCGGATCATTCGGAGTATACGTCGAGGATGCCGACGCGCTGTACGAAGAATTGCGAGCCAAGGGCGCGAAGCTGGAAGGGCCCCCTGTAAGCCGCCCGTGGGGTCTGCGCGACTTTAGAGCCGTGGATCTTGAGGGCAACCGAATCACGTTTGCCCAGACATTCGAGTAGGCCCGGTGCGGGGGACTGCTCTTCAATTTAGTGCGAGGCCTGGAAGATGTTTTGCGCAAACTCGGCCAGCGAATGGCGCCATACTTTCCATTCGTGCGCGCCTGGGGTGGCGTACCAGGTGTAGTGGATCTTGTGCTGCTTCAGTGTGTCGGCCAAGTCGAGTTGACCGGCAAAGCGCGGATCTTCGGTGCCGCAGCTCAGGAACAATAACCGCAGCTTTTGATTTACGTCGTTCGGGTGATCGAGGAAGCCGGGCAGGTGCTGGTCGAGGTGGAACTCGGTGTCGCTCACCAATCCAGAGCTGAATTCCCCCACCCAGGCGAACAGTTCCAGATGCCTCAGGCCCATGGTGAAGGCCTGGCCGCCGCCCATGGAGAGTCCGGCGATGGCGCGATTGTCGCGGCCGCGGGCGGCGTGATAGGTCCGGTCAATCATCGGGATGATGTCGGTGAGAAGTTCCTGGGTGAGCATTTCCATTCCTTCGGGCGAACTTCCTCCGGCCCAACTGCCGTCGGTATCGCCGTTGGGCATAACGATGATCATGGGCGGGGCTTTGTGCTGGGAAATCAGGTTGTCGAGGATGATGCCGGCGCGACCGGTGCCGCTCCAGTTCTCTTCGTTGTCGCCGCTGCCGTGGCGGAGGTAGAGGACGGGGAAGCGGCGGGCCGGTTCGGAGTCATACTGCGGCGGAGTATAGACGTAGAGCTTGCGGGCTCGCTTCAAGGGGGTGGATTGGTAGATGCGGATGTGGAGCGCGCCGTGGGGCACGTCTTGTAGCTGGTCGAAGCGAGGCGGATTGCCTAGGACTTCGACGATGCTCGCGTCGAGCGTACGGCCGTTCTTGATATTGGGATTGGCAGGGTCGAGAATGCGGACGCCGTCGACGATGAAGTTGTAGTTATAGATTTCGGGGTCGATGGGCCCGACGGTGGCGGTCCAGACGCCGGAGTCATCCTTGGACATGGGCTTGGGTCCGGCGAAGGCGAGCGTGACGCGGGCGGCGTCGGGCGCTTTGAGGCGGAAGGTGACGGTCCGGTCGGGGTGGATTTCCGGGGAGAGGAGGCGGGGTGCGGCAGAGGCGCCGCCACTGGAATGATAGGTGTTCTTGGGACGGGGCGTATCCTGAGCGAGGAGGAGGGTGGCCGTAGCTGCGGCTACGATTAGGCGGCCAATCGACATGTTAGGCATGTTCTCTAAATGATAGGCACATGTAGCGCCGGTGGCGGCTAAGGTCGGCGGACCGAACTGCCGATCATTAGAGCATGAGAGCCATGCTCTGCGGACTCCTGCTACTCGCGTTCTGCTCGGTGTCTTTGCTGGACGCGAAACCAAATCACAAATTGCCCCGGCACCCGTCACGCAGGCACTTGGTTTCAAAGAAGTTCAACAAGAACAAGAAGGAACCCAAGGCGCAATGGGGCGCCGGCGTCAGGCACTAGCGGCAAGCTGAACCCGCGACAGGTAACGGCTACGGGATCGCCAGCCGCTCCACTTTCGTCGCTTTCCCGGTAGCCGTGTCCACGCTGAAGATTACGCCGTGCAACTCCGCCCCCTCGCGCGCGGCTTCCATGCGGACCGGCAGTGCCGTGAGGAACCGCCGCAGGATGATCTCTTTGTCCACGCCGATCACCGAATGGTAGGGGCCGGTCATTCCCGCGTCGGTCTGATAGGCCGTCCCGCCCGGCAGAATGCGCGTATCCGCCGTCGGAATGTGCGTGTGAGTCCCGAACATCGCCGACACACGCCCGTCCAGATACCATCCCATCGCCATCTTTTCGCTGGTCAGCTCGGCGTGAAAATCCACCATGCGGACCTTCACTTCAGGATCGAGCGCGTTGAGGATCGCATCGGCCTTGCGAAAGGGATCGTCGGTGGAAGGCATGTGGGCCCGGCCCTGCAGGTTGATAATCGCGCACTTCACACCGTTCCTGGCCTCCACCACCGCAACCCCGGAGCCTGGAAGCTCGTCTGGATAATTAGCGGGACGCAGCAGCCGCGGGTGTTTGGGAAGGTATTCGTAAATCTCGCGTTTGTCCCAAATGTGGTTGCCTGAGGTGATTACGTCGATCCCGTGGGAAAACAGTTCTTCGGCAATCAGCGGGGTAATGCCAAAGCCACCGGCCGAATTCTCGCCGTTGGCGATGGTGAAGTCAATCTGGTGATGGGCTACGATTCGCCGGACATGATCGGCGACCATGCCCCTGCCCGGAGATGCAAATATATCCCCGATGAAAAGAAGATTCATGAGAGGTGGGTAAACGGAGCGCTACGCAAGACCGAAAGCAACCCCTGTCATTGACCCCAAAGAAAAGGGGGGAACCCTCCGAGCGCCTTCAGGCGTCTCCAAGGCGGTTTTTGGCCACCGGAGCAGGCTCACCAGCGCATAAACGAGCCGGATTCCATGACATTGACTGTTGGATCAATTATTAGAGGCCACCACTGCCTTACAGCAACGCTCCTGAGCGATCATAACACGCACTCACAGCGCCCCGAATCGCTGGGGTGAAAAACCGTTGAAACTAAGTTACCCCTACCAATTCCGCTAGTCTAATAGAACAGTCATGTTTAAGTCTCCCGCCCCCTGTTGCCTTGCAGCCCTCGTAATGTGGGCCTTCGCAGCCGCCGCACCGGCCCAAAATCTGAAGGATTTCGAGAAGAAGGTGACCGAGTTCACCCTTCTCAACGGCTTTCATTTCATCGTTATCGAACGCCACGAAGCTCCGGTGGTCTCCTTCAACTCCTTCGTGAACGCCGGCTCGGTGGACGATCCTTCCGGCCAGACTGGCATCGCCCACATGTTCGAGCACATGGCCTTCAAGGGCACTGAATCCATCGGGACGACGAACTACCCCGCCGAGAAAGCCGCCCTCGATGCGGTGGAAGCCGCTTACGACCGCCTGGATCAGTACAAACTCGAAGTCGCCGCCATGCACCGCGACCCCGATCCCAAGAAGTTCGAGGTGTTCCAGACCTCTCTCCAAGCCGCCATCAACCGCGCCAACAGCTTTGTAATCCCAAATGAATACGATCGCATCGTGGAGGCCAGCGGCGGCGTGGGCATGAACGCCGGCACTGGCGAGGACTCCACCAACTACTATTACTCGTTCCCATCCAACCGCCTCGAACTCTGGTTCCTGCTTGAGAGCGAACGCTTCTACGCGCCGGTGTTCCGCGAGTTCTATAAGGAGCGCGATGTGGTCCGGGAGGAACGCCGGATGCGGGTGGAATCGAGTCCCCAGGGCCTGCTGTTTGAGTCGCTGTTGTCCACCGCTTTTGCCGCCCATCCCTACAAGAACATGCCAGGCGGCTGGGCTTCGGACATCGACAATTTCCGGCTCAAGGAAGCCGTCAAGTTCTACAAGACTTACTACATCCCTAGCAACATCACACTCGGCATTGCGGGCGACGTCGACCCCAGAGAGGCCCGCCGGCTGGCTGAGAAGTACTTTGGACGCATTCCCGCTGGTCCTCTCTCGCCCGGCGTCCGGACTGTTGAACCCGCGCAGGACGGCGAAAAGCGCGTCGCGGTGAAAACGCCCGCCCAGCCGTTTCTGATCATCGCCTACAAGCGTCCCGACCGCAGTTCGCCCGACGACGCCGTGCTGGATGTAATTGCCGACGTGCTCGCCGGCGGGCGTACAGGCTGGCTCTACAAGGACCTCGTTCGCGACAAAAAGATCGCTCTGGCCGCCGGCGCCGATCCCGAGGCTCCTGGCGGCAAGTATCCCGGCCTGTTCCTGTTCTACGCGCTCCCCAACATGGGCAAGACGGTGGAAGAGAATGAGGCCGCCGCCTACCAGGTGATCGAGCGCATCAAGACCCAGAAGATCGACGCTGACACGCTCAACCGCGTGAAGACCAAACTTCGCGCTGGCGTGATTCGGAAACTCGGCAGCAACTCCGGACTCGCCGAAGAACTAACCGCTAACTATGTTGCCTACGGTGACTGGCGCAAGCTCTTCACACAACTTGACGAGTACAACAAGATCACCGCCGACGACGTTCTTCGCGTGGCTCAGAAAACGCTGATCCAGGAACACCGTACCGTTGCCTGGACGTTCACGCCGGCAACCGATAAGGCGAAGGGAGCGTCGGAGTAATGTCCATGCGAATGTCCGCCCTCGCGGTTCTGATCGCGCTCTCTGCGCCGGCTCAGACCACAGTCCGCACTGCCGTGAACCTGCCCTCATACAAGAACCTGAAATTCCCGCCGCTGAAGCAGGTGAAGATTCCGACGCCGGAGGTGTACACGCTGAAAAACGGGATGAAGGTCTACCTGCTGGAGGACCACGAACTTCCTATCGTCAGCGGCTCAGCGCTCATCCGCACCGGCAATCTCTTCGACCCGAACGACAAGCGTGGACTCGCGGAACTCACCGGCACCGTCCTACGCGCCGGCGGCACGCAAGCGAAGTCCGGCGACGACATCGACGAGACGCTCGAGAACATCGCGGCGTCGGTGGAAAGCAACATCGGCGAAGAACGCGGCTCGCTCAGTTTCTCCTGTCTCAAGGAAAACGTACCGCAGATTCTTCCGATCTTTCACGACTTCCTGACCTCTGCTGCGTTCCGTCAAGACAAAGTGGACTTGGCCAAGACACAGGTGAAGAGCGCCATCGCACGCCGCAACGACGATCCGGGCGGCATCGCCAACCGCGAGTTCCAGAGCATCGTTTACGGACGCAACACTCCTTACGGCTGGAACATCGAATACGAGCACATCGACAACATACAGCGCGATGACATGGTGAAGTTTTACAAGCGCTACTACTTCCCTGCGAACATTGTCCTGGCCGTCTACGGCGATTTTTCCTCGGCCGACATGAAGGCTCAGCTTGCGCGCACATTCGAGAGCTGGGACTACCAACAGTCCGCCGTTCCCAAGTTCCCACCGTTTACGGGCAAGCCCGACGCCGGCATCTTCGTCGCCGACAAAAGCGACGTCACCCAGACGTTCTTTGAGGTGGGCCATACCGGCGGCATCCTCAGTGACAAGGATTACCCGGCCCTTCAGGTAACCGCCGACATTCTGGGCAGCGGCTTCACCAGCCGCCTGATGCGGAAGGTGCGTACCGAACTCGGCTACGCTTACTCGATCAGCGCGGGTTGGGGCGCGGGCTATTTGCACCAGGGGCTGTTCGAAATCTCGGGGAGCACCAAGTCGAACTCGACGGTTGAGACCATTGATGTGATCGAGAAGGAAGTGGCCAAGATTCGCAGCGCCGAGGTTACCGACCAGGAGTTGCAGACCGCCAAGGATACCGTCTTAAACGGCTTCGTCTTCTTCTTTGACACGCCGTCGAAGACGCTCAACCGCCTGGTGAGCTACGACTACTACGGCTATCCGAGCGATTTCATTTTCCAATATCAGAAGGCAGTGGACAGCGTCACCAAAGCCGATGTTCTCCGCGTCGCGAAGCGATACCTCAAGCCCGAGGAGCTGACCATCGTCGCCGTCGGCAATCCCAAGGAGTTCGGCAAGTCGCTCGACACTCTGAAACTGCCGGTGAAGCCCATCGACCTTACCATCCCCGAGCCAAAGCAAGCCGGCGCCGAGCATGACGCTGCTTCCGACGCACGCGGTAAGGAACTCCTGGCACTAGCTCGAAAGAGCATCGGAGGCGCCGAGAAGATCGCGGCCATCAAGGACACCGTCCGCATTTCTGACGCGTCCTTTGCCGCCGGCGGCGCGCAGATGAAGGCGAAGCAAACTACCAGCACTATCGAGCCTGACCAGTTCCGCCAGGAGCAGGTGCTGCCCTTCGGCAAAGTGATTGTCTACTCCGACGGCAAGACTGGTTGGATGCAAACACCGCAAGGAATGCAGCCGATGCCTCCGCCCATCCTCAAACAGGTGCAGGGCGAAATGTTCCGGTCACTGCCGCGCCTGCTACTCAACGAGAACGCATCTCTTGTAGCGGACGGCGTCATTGAAATCAGCGATGGACAGGGCAGCAGCACGCGTCTCGCAATGGACAGGAGCGGACTTCCGAGCAAGCAGATTTATCATTCGGTCACTATGGGTGGTCCGCCGCAGGACGTCGAGGAAGAGTACTCCGACTGGCGCGACGTGGCTGGCGTCAAGATGCCGTTCCATGTCACGATCACCCAGGGTGGCAGCAAATTCGGCGAGATGACGGTGTCGGAAATGAAAGTGAACACTGGACTAAAGGCAGAGGATCTCAGCAAGAAACCATGACGGCTAAATGGTGTGTCGCGCCCCTGGTGGCGCTCAGTCTGCTCGGCGCGGAATCAAATGCCGAGCGCGGAAAGCGCGTAGCGACCGAAGCCTTACAGGCTCTTGGCGGCGATAATTTCATGGCGATGAAGGATCGCCTCGAAACCGGCCGGGGCTACTCGTTCTATCGCGATCAACTGACGGGAATGTCGCGTGCGAAAATCTACACGCGATATCTGCCCAAGCCCGAGGGCGACAAACTGGGTGTCGTGGAGCGTCAGGCGTATGGTCTGAAAGAGGAGAGTTCGGTGCTCTTCCAACCCGACGGCTCGGCGTATGAATTGACCTTCCGCGGCGCGCGTCCGCTGCCCGACGATCGTACCGCCCGCTTCCGCGATTCCACCATCCACAACATCCTCTACATCCTTCGCGAACGCTGGAAGGAACCCGGGTTGGTGTTTGAGTCAAAGGGCGCGGACGTGGTGGACAATATGCCGGTGGAAATCGTCGAGGTGTCGGATTCCGAGAATCGCGTGACCACGGTTTACTTCCACCGATCCACCAAGCTACCGATTCGTCAAACTTACTTTCGCCGGGATCCTAAGACGCGTGAGCGCGATGAAGAGCTCACACTGTTTTCGAAGTATCGCGACGTGGGCGGCGGGGTCCAATGGCCTTACGCAGTCCAGCGCATTCGAAACGGCGAGAAGGTATTCGAACTTTACTCCGACGAAGTGAAGATCAACGAAGGACTTTCGGACAAGCTTTTCGAACTGCCGGAAGGTATCAAGAAACTGAAGCCCGGCATTTAGCAGCCGGTGGCGGTTCAGGCTGGAAAAGCAGGACAATCCCTGGCTTTTCCGAATGGGCTGCTGTAGGGCAAAAGCTGAAGCTCGGTATCTAGGAGCCAGTGGTGGTGCAGGCTGGAAAAGCAGGACAGCCAGCCCTTTTCGCCCTTGGCCATCTCTGTTTCCAGGAGGGTGGACAATGGGGGAAAACGGAGGCAGTCCCTGGCTTTTCCCATAGTAGTTAATCGGAGTTAGTTAATCGGAGTTAATCGGTGTCAGAGACCGATTCTTTTTAATTGGTCTCTGACACCGATTATTCCGATTATTCTGAATGGGCTGCTGTAGGGCAACGAATCGCCTACGAATGACCGAGCACTGCGTGCGGCTGGTAGGGCTCCTCGAGTGCCGTGATCTCCTCGTCAGTTAGTTTCAGCTCAAGAGCTTTCAACGCGTCGTCGAGGTGTTGCATTTTGCTTGCTCCGATAATCGGCGCCGTGACCCAGGGCTTGGCCAGCACCCAAGCCAGGGCGACCTGGGCATTGGGCACACCGCGCTTCTTCGCGATCTCGGACACACGAGCGACTACCGCAAAATCCGAGTCGTTGTAGTAAAGGGACTTCGCGTAATCGTCGGTCTTGGAGCGGAGCGTTTCGCCAAAATCTTCCTTCCTTCGATTCCCGGCGAGAAATCCGCGAGCCAGCGGACTCCACGGAATCACTCCAACCTTCTGATCCGCGCAGAGCGGCATCATCTCCCGCTCCTCTTCGCGATAGATCAGGTTGTAGTGATTTTGCATCGCGACGAAGCGCGAGAGGCTCCGCTGGTCCGACGTTGCCAGCATTTTCGCAAACTGCCAGGCGAACATCGACGACGCGCCAATGTAGAGCGCCTTACCAGACTTGACCACATCGTTCAGGGCTTCCAGAGTTTCCTCGATCGGTGTCGAATAGTCGAACCGGTGGATCTGGTAGAGGTCGACGTAGTCGGTCTTCAGCCGCCGCAGACTGCGGTCGATTGAGTGCATGATGTGCTTCCGCGAGAGGCCTCGATCATTTGGGTCGTCGCTCATCGGGTTGTACACCTTGGTCGCAATCACCAACTGGTCGCGGCTTGGGCCATACTCCAACAGCGCGCGCCCGGTGATTTCCTCGCTCACGCCCACTGAGTACATGTCGGCGGTGTCGAAGAAATTTATCCCCGCTTCGATTGCCCTCTTGAAGAATGGTTGGCTTGCCTCTTCCTCCAATACCCATTCGCGCCACTTCTTAGAGCCATAGGTCATGCATCCCAGGCAGAGCCGTGAAACTTTCAATCCGGTGGATCCGAGATTAACGTAGTCCATTCCTTTCAACCTACCGCAAGAAGGGTCAGTTATCCGCTATCCTATTTCCCATGCTCTCCCGACGCGCCTTTCTCGGCTCTTCGGCCGCTTATGCGGCGCAGCTGTTTGCCGCTCCTCAGTCGTCGAAAAAGCCAGGACCTGATCTGGAGAAGCTCGCCGGCGTTGCGCTGCGCGAAGCCAAAAAGCTAAAGGCCACCTACTGCGACATCCGCATCGCGCGCTACCGCAACCAGATGGTGATGATGCGCGCCAGCGCCGAGCGAGGGACAGGCAAGACTCTCGAAGTGCCGAACGTATTTGAGGACTCGAGCTTTGGGTTTGGCGTGCGAGTGATCGTCAACGGCGCTTGGGGTTTCGCCTCGTCGCCGATCGTCACTTCTGAAGAGATTGCGCGCATCACGGGCGAGGCCGTCACGATAGCCAAGGCGAACGCGTCCATACAGCCGCGGCCCGTTCAACTGGCGCCCACCAAGACTTACCGCGACCGCTGGGTGTCACCGTACGAACGCGATCCGTTCGAGGTGCCGGTGGCGGAAAAGATCGATCTATTGCACGGCGTGGTGACCGAAATCAAGAAGAACCAGCGCGTCTTCTCGGGCAGCGCGAATCTGCAGTTCCGCTCCGAGGATAAGTACTTTGCCTCGTCTGAGGGGTCGTCTATTCAACAGTTGGTGGTGCAGACTTTTGGCGGCGCTACGGCTAACGCGGTGGACTTTCAGAAGGGTGTCTCGCGTACACGCAACTATCAGCCGACGCAGGTTTCAGCGGGGTACGAATACGTGCCGCGAATGAATTTTGGTGAGAACGCCGAGCGCATTCGCGAGGAAGTGATCGAGCATCTTTCCGCTCCCGCAGTGACGCCCGGCAAGAAGGACCTGATCCTTATGCCGAGCCACCTGATGCTGACGATCCACGAGAGCGTCGGCCACCCGACCGAACTCGACCGCGCGCTCGGCTACGAGGCGAATTACGCCGGCACCAGCTACATCACGCCCGACAAAATCGGCAAGCGCATCGCCAGCGATCACGTCACTTTTTATGGCGATCGCACGAGTCCTCAAGGACTCGCCACCTGCGGCTATGACGATGACGGCGTGAAGACTAGCAAGTTCACCATCATCGAGAACGGAATCTTCCGCCACTATCAGACGACGCGAGATCAGGCGCATCTGGTGAACGAAACGGAGTCGCGCGGCTGTTCGTACGCGGACAGTTGGGCCACGGTGACTTTCCAGCGCATGCCCAACGTATGGCTTGCGCCTGGCAAACCTGAAACCAGCCTGGACGATCTGGTGTCGGGGATCGACGACGGGGTGATGATCGAGGGGCGGGGAAGTTACTCGATCGATCAGCAGCGCTACAACTTCCAGTTTGGAGGCGACGCGTTCTGGGAGATTAAGGGCGGCAAAAAGCGCGGCATGTTGTCGCGCGTTTCCTACCAGGCACGCACGCCGGATTTCTGGCAGGCATGCGATGGCATTGCCGGTCCGAGCTACTGGCAGCAATTCGGCACCAGCGGTGACGCCAAGGGTGAACCCACACAGATCAACGCCATGAGTCACGGCTGCTCGCCATCGCGCTTTCGCCAAGTCAACGTCATTATCACCGACTAACACGGACACACAACATGCTTACTCGCGAACAATCCCAGAGACTCGGTGAGAAGGTGCTCGCCTTCTCAACCTTCGGCGAAATGTCGGTGTCGGTGACGTCGTCGGAGCAGGCGTTCACGCGCTTTGCCAATAACGGCATTACGACCGCGGCGCTGGTGAACCGTCACCAGGTGGCCATCAGCGCGACAAAGGACGGCCGCACGGGCAATACCGTCGTCAACGACCTTGATGACGATGCGCTTCGTCAGGCGGTGAAACGTGCGGAGGAACTCGCTGCGATCGCTCCTCCGAATCCCGAGCATCAGCCCGCGCTCGGCCGCCAGGAATACGCCGAGACTAACGACTACGATGAGCAAACCGCACGCGCCCGGGCTCCCGAAATGATCCCTCACATTCGCGCGATCATCGAGCTGTCGAAGAAGCAGAACATGGTGGCCGCCGGGCTGTTCGAGCGGATCACGACGAACTCCGCGCTCGCCAACAAAGCCGGATTGTTCGGCTTCCACCGCTCGTCGGACTCGAAACTCACGACGACGATCCGTATGGCAGACGGCAGCAGTTCAGGCTGGGCCGGTCAGCCGTCGACGCGGATCGGGGAAATCAGCGGCGCGGCGCTTGCCGAGGCCGCCGCCCAGAAATGCGCGCGCTGGAAGAATCCCAAGCGGATCGAGCCGGGGAAGTACACGGTGGTGTTTGAGCCGACGGCTACTGGCGACATCGTTCATCTGCTGGCGGGCGGCGGATTTCGCGGTGGTGACGGGGGCGCGTTCTCGGCCCGTAGTGCTGAGGAGGGTCGCTCATTCCTGAGCAAGCGCGGCGGCGGGACGCAGTTAGGCGAGAAGATGTTCCCGGAATGGATCACGCTCCACACGGATCCCTTCGATCCTCGGCTGCCGGCGACGCCTTGGACTGGCGACTTGCTTCCGACGCGCAAGATCAAATGGGTGGACAATGGCGTGGTGTCGAACCTCGCAGTCGATCGCTATTGGGGGAGCAAGACGAAGCGGCAGCCGACGCCGTCCACTGCGAGTTTGATTCTGGAAGGCGGCAATTCGAGTGTCGACGAGCTGGTGAAGTCGGTGGATCGCGGTCTGCTGGTGACGCACTTCTGGTACATCCGCTTCGTCAATACGCAGACTCAGCAGTACACGGGCTTGACACGCGACGGGCTGTTCCTGATTGAGAACGGCAAGATCTCTGATCCAGTCGTGAATTTGCGGTTTAACGATGGTCCGGTGAGTCTGATGCAGAAGACGGTGAAGCTGGGGAAGGCGGTGAGGATGCGCGGGTTGGAGAACGCGAGCATGGTCGCACCGTCGCTGGTCGCGAGTGATTTCAATTTTACGTCGATTTCCGACGCTGTCTAGGCGTGTCGGACATTGAGGTTAATCGGTGTCAGAGACCGATTCTTTCAAACCGGTGTCAGAGACCGATTAATTAAAATACTGAGACAAAGTGGCCGGCGCGGGCACTTATACGTTGTGCCCCGACTCCCGCGACTTGTCGTTCCTGGCGCCCCACACCACGTCACCCAGCGTGGCAACAATCGGCAGCCGATTTTCACGTCCGACGTTGACCGCCATGACTATCTGGACATTCTACGTGGCGAAGCGGAGCTCACCGGCGTCACGCTACTGGCTTGGTGCCTCATGACCAACCACGTCCATCTCATCGCCGTCCCTGCTGCCGAGGACTCCCTGCCGGCAATGATCCAGCACGCTCACTCCCGCTATGCTGTCCGCTTCAACAGGCGATCCAACCAGGTAGGCCATCTGTGGCAAAATCGTTTCTATTCCTGCGCTCTTAGTCAAACCCACCTCTTCCGCGCCCTGCACTACATTGAACTCAACCCCGTGCGCGCGGGCCTGAGCCCCACGGCTCTCGCTTGGCCCTGGTCCAGCGCGGCGGCTCATACGCGCCCGCATTTCACAGACTATCTGCTTGACTCCCGATGGCCCGAGTATTTCCGCGGCTGGGATTATGAAGGATGGAGGGAATCGCTCGCCGCCGACCTACCCGACGTCGATTTGCAGTCGATCCGCAAGGCGACGTCCTCTGGCGGCCCCTTCGGCGACGCGGAATACGTTGAGCAACTTGAGGTAGCGACCGGACGGATTCTACGGCCACGCATCAGCGGCCGTCCAGCCCTGAAGCGACAATGCGCATGAATCTGGGTGTCTGGAATAATCGGTGTCAGAGACCGATTAAAAAGAATCGGTCTCTGACACCGATTAGCTACTAAGCGCCGGAATCTACGCGGGACAGATGTGCTCGCCGATTCTTCTGGTAGCAGTCTTCGCTCGACTCGCTGCAAACTTGCTTCTGCTTGCCGTAACTGAGCGTCTTCATCTGGTCGGAGGGCAGACCCAGCGTCGACAGGTACTCCTTCGCACGCTGCGCCCGGGCATCGCCCAGCGCCAGGTTGTACTCTTCCGAGCCACGCTCGTCGCAATAGCCTTCAACCGTCAGCTTGAACGATGGATAGCGCTTGATGATCGTCGCTAGCGTCTGTGCATCCGCTCTGAGCGCCGCTTCCGCGTCTGACCGCAGCGTGTGTTGGTCGTAATCGAAATAGGCGTCCTGAATGCGGTTTAGAAGAGCGTCGATCGTCCCCAGTTCTTCCTTGGTCGGATACGACGCCGCCTGCTTCACTTCGGGAGCCTGGGCACGCTGCTGCGGCGCGACGGCTCTGGGTGTTTCCGGGCGAGGCTGCGGAGCGGTCGCCACCTGCGGTGTCTGGGGAGTATCCGTCTTCACCGCCACCTTATGATGGCAGCCGACGATGGAATAGCTCAAAATCAGTAGGGCCACTGTGGGAATGGCGCGTAAAATCACAGGAAAGAACCTCCTGAACACCATTCTGAGACAAGTTTCCCGCGAACGCTATACTGTCGATGCTGTATTTTTCCGGGCTTTACGCGACTCTCCGCCGCAAGAGTAGGTACACTGGCAGTCCAAGTACTACGATTGCTAGCCCCGGCCATGTGGTCGCAGGCCTGTACATGAAGAGGACAACCAGGATTACCGCGGCGCCAATGACGTAGAGCGCCGGGATCACCGGATAACCGAATGCCCGGTACGGCCGCTCCGCTTCCGGACGCACGCTCCTCAATCGGAACACCGCGCAAATCGTCAAAATGTAGAAAATCAACTCCGCCGAGATCACGTAGTCCAGCAGGTTGCTATAGAGGTTTCCGTAGGTGTGCGTTTCCGCGCTATAGGTGCGCGGCAGCACCAGAAAGGAAGCCCACACGCCCTGAATCGCCAGCGCCCAGGCCGGCACTCGCTGGGCGTTCAGGCCCGCTGCCTGCTTGAAAAAGAGACCGTCGAGCGCCATCGCGTAGTACGCCCTCGCCCCGGCGAAAATCAGCCCGTTGATGCACCCGAACGTCGACACCATGATGGCCAGCGCCACCAGCACCACGCCCAACCCAGGAAAGATCTCCTGGAGCATGGCCGTCGCCACGCGGTCGGCTGGAGCATGCTGGATCGACGGCAGCGGCAGCGTTACCAGGTAGGCGACGTTCACCAGGAGGTAGAGCCCGATCACGATCGCAGTCCCGAGCGCCAGCGAAATCGGAATGGTGCGCTTCGGATTCTTCACCTCGCCCGCCGTGTAGGTGATGTTGTTCCAGGCATCCGCCGAGAACAATGAGCCGGTCTGCGACACGCACAACGCCACAAACAACCCGTACACCGTGGCCGCCGTCAGTCCCGGCGCAATTGCGTCGACGCCTGTTGCCGTCCACATATTTCCAAAATTGATGTGGACCGCGCTCGCCCGCCAGCCCAGGAAAATGCCGACAACGATCACCGCGAATAAGCTTCCCAACTTCGCCGTCGTGAAGACGTTCTGGATCATTTTTCCGTACTGCAGACCGCGCGTGTTCATCCAGGTCAGGAACAGGATCAGGCACACCCCGGTGAGTTGCGCGGTGGACAGCGAAAACGCGTAGCCGCCCCCCACGTGGACCGGTTCGATGATGTAGTTCGATTCGCCGATCGAGGGCCACAGCAATCCAGAGAATCGCGAGAACGCAATCGCCACCGCCGCGATCGTCCCGGTCTGAACTACCAAGAAAAGCGTCCATCCGAACAAGAAGCCCCACATGGGCGAGAACGACTCCCGCAGGTACACGTACTGCCCGCCCGCTTTCGGCATCATCCCCGCGAGTTCGCCGTAAGAGAGCGCGCCGGTCAGCGTTAATACGCCAGTGATCAACCACGCCACCAGGAGCCATCCCGCGCTGCCTAATTGCCTCGACATCTCCGCCGACACAATGAAGATTCCCGACCCGATCATCGAGCCTGCGACGATCATTGTGGAGTCGTAAACACCCAGTCCGCGGGCGAATTCGCCTGCCGGCGCGATCGTCGACGTTTTTGGTGAGGCCATATGGTAAGTCTCTTATCCTACCGTTTCAGCATCGGCCGCGGTGTATCCTGTCCGTAAACATGCATCGCCTGTCGCTCGTCTTTCTCATCACCGTCGCTGGCTTCTCTCAGAACCCCCGAACCCTCACACCTGGCACATCGCCCTTCATCAGCGTCGACGCAGCCGTCATCGCGCTGACGCATGTCCGCGTGATCGATGGGACAGGCGCGCCCGCGGCAACTGATCAGACCATCGTGGTGGATCACGGCCGCATCGCCGCCGTGGGTCCCTCCGCATCCACCCCAGCGCCCGCCAACGCCCGCGTCCTCGACCTCGCCGGCCACACTGTCATCCCCGGCCTGGTGGGCATGCATGAGCATCTCTTCTACCTCTCCGGCGCCCGCATCCCCATTTACAACGAACACGCTTTTAGCTTTCCCCGCCTTTACCTCGCAAGTGGTGTGACCACTATGCGGACGGCCGGCAGCCTCGAACCGTATACCGATCTCGAAGTGAAGAAGTTGATTGACGCAGGACGCATGCCCGGGCCGCGCATGCGCGTCACCGGACCCTACCTCGAAGGCAAAGGCAGCTTCACTCCGCAGATGCACGAACTCGCCGACGCCGCCGATGCTGTCCGCACCGTCGAGTATTGGGTGGCTGAAGGCGTCACGTCATTCAAGGCCTACATGCACATCACGCGGGCCGAGCTTAAGGCGGCGATCGACGCTGCCCACAAACACGGCATCAAGGTGACCGGACATCTCTGCTCTGTCGGCTTCCGCGAGGCCGCCGAACTCGGCATCGACAATCTAGAGCACGGACTCATCGTCGACACGGAGTTCAGCCCGTCCAAGACGCCGGATGTTTGTCCCAACGGCGCCAGCATTGCCTCGGTGGATGTCGATGGACCCGCGGTCAGGCAGACCATCGAAACCCTTGTGCGCGCGAGGGTCGCCATCACTTCTACGCTCGCCGTATTTGAATCCTCCGCCGCCGGACGGCCGCCGCTCGAGGAGCGCTTCCTCGACGCCCTCTCTGAACCCGCCGCCATCAGTTACCTCAGTGCCCGGGCGCGCACTACCGAGGCGCCGCTGGCTCTCCTCAAGAAGGAAATGCAATTCGAGCGTGCCTTCGTCAAAGCGGGCGGACTCCTCATTACGGGCGCTGATCCCACCGGCAACGGCGGCGCCCTCGCGGGCTTCGCTGATCAGCGCAATATTGAACTGCTGGTGGAGGCCGGCTTCACACCCATAGAAGCCATCCAGATCGCCACGCTCAACGGCGCGCGCTTCCTCGGTGAGCAGGATCGCATCGGCAGCATTGCCGCCGGCAAGCAAGCCGACCTGGTGGTCATCCAAGGTGACCCATCCACCAAGATCGCCGATATTCGCAAAGTAACGCTCGTTTTCCAGGAAGGCATCGGGTACGACTCCGCGAAGTTGCTCGACTCCACCAAAGGCGCCGTTGGTCTCCACTGACAATCCGGCAGTCGAAACAGACTAACCGGCCGGTGCGAGCGTCTTATGGATATGTCGATTCGTGAAAGCGTCCAGCAACTCATCGCCCTGGTGGAGCGAGGCGAGTTTCTCGAAGCCATCGAGCGTTTCTACGCCGAGGACGCCACCATGCAGGAGAACGGCGACCCGCCGCGGGTTGGCCTGCCCGCGCTGCTCGCCAACGAACGCCAGGCGCTCGCCAACGTCCAAACCTGGCATGTGAAGCACGCCGAGTCATACGTGGTGGACGGTGACCGGTCAGCCATACACTGGCTATTCGATATGAGCGACGCCGCCGGCAAGCACCGGACATTTGACGAAATTGCGTGGCAGGAATGGCGCGACGGCAAGATCATCCATGAACGTTTCTTTTACGATCGCGCACGCAAGCCCGCCTGAGATAATAGGTCAGTCCGAAATAGCCTGCATGGCATCCCAATCAACCGTTAGATCCAATGAGAGCCGCGCGGCGAAGATGGTCCGCGAGGTGTTCGAATCAGGACGTCCGCTCGCCTATATACGCACCGTCGAAGAACAGCGAGTCGCCGAGGTGCTGCGCGAAGTAGCCCAATCGGAACGCCCCGTGTTCACCTGGAGCAGCACCGAAGGTCTACGCTCCGGCGCAGGCGGGCCGGAATACGACGAGACCCGCGACCCTCGCAAAGCGCTCGACTTCATCCTCGCTCACAAGGGCTCCGCCTTTTTCCATCTGAAGGATTTCCACGAGCCGCTCCGCGAATTTCCTGAAGTCCGCCGGCGTCTCCGCGACGTTTACGTGAACTCGATTGACCAGGGCATTCTCGTGGTCATCACCGCTCCCGTTCAATTCCTCCCCGAGGAAGTGGATCGCATCGTGGTCTTCCTCGAACTCCGACCGCCCGACTCCATCGAGCTACTGGATTTCGTTCGCCGCGAACTTTCGGCTGGGTCGGTCACGTCAGAGACCGCGGAGCAATTTGCGCTTGCGCTTCAGGGCCTCACGCTCGATGAAGCCCACTACGCTCTGCGACGTGCGACATCGTCCGGATTGCCCTTGGGGGCCGAGTCACTCCCGGCGATCCTCGAGGAAAAACGCCTGCTCATCAGCCGTACGGGCTATATAGAACTCGTCGCAGACAACAAAGGGCTCGAGGAAATCGGCGGCCTCCAGAATCTGAAAACGTGGCTCGGCGAGCGCCGCAAACTCTTCCAGATCCGCGAAAGCCTGACCGCTGAGATCGTCCCCAAAGGCGTGTTGCTGATGGGAATTCCCGGTTGCGGAAAGAGCGCCTGCGTCAAGGCCATTGCCTCGTCTTTCCAACTGCCGTTGTACCGGATCGACATGATCGAGATCTTCTCGGGCAGGCACGGGAAGTCGGAAGGCGCGTTCGTTCAGGCCTGCCGCATGATGGAAGAAATGGCGCCCGCCGTCCTCTGGTTCGACGAAATCGAGATGGCCATCACCACCACCGAGTCGGCCGGTGAGCAAGGCCGCATGTTCGCGTTCTTTCTTACCTGGATGCAGGAGAAGACTAGCGGACTGTTCGTCGCCGCCACCGCCAACCGCATTGACCTGCTGCCCGCCGAGATGATCCGCAAAGGCCGCTTTGATGAAGTCTTCTTCGTCGACCTGCCCTCTGAGTCGGAACAAATCGAGATTTTCAAAATCCATCTCAAGCGCCGCGGAGTGGAGCCGTCCAAGATCAACCTTCAGCAGTTAACCCAGTTCACCAATGGCTGGACAGGCGCCGAAATCGAACAGGCAGTAGTCTCCGCCATCACTAAGGCACGTCTTGCCGACCGCGAGATCCTCGAGCAGGATCTCATTACCATCTGCGCCAAAAGCGTCCCGCTGTCCAGGACGATGAAGGAGCAGATCAACCACATTCGCGGCTGGGCCTTCGAACGCGCCATCCGAGCCTCCCCGGCGGTCGTCGGCCGCTAGTTTTTGAGCATCTCGCTTCCATTAGTTAAGAATTGGCTTGATATTTTCCTCCGCTTTGGTAATATCCAAGCCGCTGCTTGAATTTACGGAGGTGTTTTGTGGAAGCTGGCGCATTTCTTTCCCTGCACAACGAGTACAACATGCTGAGCCTGCCGGATCTACTGCTGGCTCGGGAGAAGAACCATGTCGAATTGATGCGCAAGGCGCACGTGGTTGGTACGGCAGTTGGGCTGTATCTGATTCGAAAGAAGGACCCATGGCCGAAGGGGAATGAGCGTCTAGTTCGCAAGAGCCACCCTCCGCGAACGCTGGGGAACTCAGAAGTGAGGGACTATTCATGGCCGGCGATCCTGGTTTTCGTCGATCAATGGAAGGAACCGCACGACATCGGCTGGCGCGACATGATTCCGGAAGCGATCTATCTGGACGAGAATCGCAAAGTTCCGGTGTGCGTGGTGTATGCGCCGAGGGAAGAGGTAATCGACACGCAGGTGCGGAACGTGGTGTTTCCGAGCTCACGAATCGGGGGCGGTTATCCGGTAATCGCCAAAGTACAAGGAGAAGAGCACATTGCGAGCATTGGCTGCCTGGCACGAGACGGGCACACCGTATACGCCCTGACCAACCGTCACGTTACGGGTGAGGCGAACGAGCCGGTGTATGGGCGATTTGGCGGCGTGGACATGCGCATTGGAGTGAGTGCAAAGCAACAGTTGACTCGGAAGCCGTTCAGCGCAGTTTATTCGAACTGGGCGGGGAAGAACACGTTTCTCAACATGGATGTTGGCCTGATCCGGGTGGACGATTTGAACCGTTGGACAGCGCAGATTTACGGAATTGGTACGGCGGGTCCGATGGCGGATCTGGGAATCGACAACCTGACGCTGCGGATCATCGATTGTCCGGTACGAGCGTACGGTTGCGCGTCGGGGCAACTGCGGGGATCGATAAAGGCGTTGTTTTACCGGTACAAATCGGCCGGCGGCTTCGAATATGTTTCCGATTTCCTGATTGGCGCGCGGAGCGAAAACGAAGCATTCAGCACGCATCCGGGAGACTCCGGTACGGTATGGCTGTTGGAGGCAGGCGACCTCGGGTTGATGCCGATCGCGATTCAGTGGGGCGGGCAGGTGTTTAGCGAGGGCTGGGGCAAGACGCAGTTGACCTGTGCGCTCGCCACCTGCCTGAGCACGGTCTGCAATCTACTGAATATTGATCTGATCCGCGACTGGAACACCGGCGTTACGGCGTATTGGGGAGAGGTGGGACACTACACGATCGGGGCGCTTGCCTGCACGGTGGCTTATACGGGCTTGCCTGGCTTACAGCAACTGATGTCCAAAAATATCGACCGAGTGGGGTTTGTCCCCGCCGATCTGAAGCGCACTGATAAGGTGCTCAAGAATCAGGCGCACTACTCGTTTGTTCCGCTGGCGGACGTGCCGGACGATGTGTGGCGTTTCACGCGCGCGAGCAATGGCGATACCAACAACGATGGCAACAATCATTTCGCGGACATGGACCAACCGGCGAAGTCGGGCAAGTACAAGGGCAAGACGCTGCTGGAGCTGTGTCAGGATCCGGCGAACATTGATCCTCAGATTTGGCAGGACTTTTATGCCGGCGTGCCGGGGACAAATCCGGGGACGCTGCCGTTCCGGGTCTGGCAGGGTTACCAGGAGATGGTGAAGTTTGTGAAGAGGGGCGACGCTGTGTCGTTTCTATGCGCGGCGGGTTGCATCGCGCATTACGTCGGCGATGCGTGTCAGCCGCTGCACATTTCAAGGCTGCATCACGGAGATCCGGATCACCAGACGTCGGTATCGAAGAAAGTCCATTCGGTTTATGAAACAGGCATGTTGAACGATCACGCGCCGGAGATTGTAGACGGGGTGGTGGCGTATCTCAACGGCAAGAAGGTGAAGGCGAGTTTCACCGGTGGGCATGGCGCGGCGGAGCGGGTTGTGAGGCTGATGCGCGAGACAGTTGCAGCGCTGCCACCGCAGAGCATCGTGGATGCTTACAACGGGGAAATTACGCCGCAAGCGCGGTTGGATCGTTTGTGGAAGGACTTCGGCGACTTGACGATTGCGCGGATGGGCGAGGGTTGCATCTGCATGGCTGAGATATGGGCGAGCGCTTGGGCAGAGGGAGGCGGCGAGACGACGGTGAAGAAGAGCGACCTGGTGGGAGCGGCTCAGCAGGCGCTTTCGGATTTATACAAACAGACAGGATTTCTGCCGTCGATGACGTTGCCGTTGATGATCCCGCTATTGAATGGCGCGCCGGCGCCACCGCCGGGACCCGCCACTAAGAAGACGGCGGGCGGCAAGAAAGCGGCGAAGAAGGTGGCAGCCAAGAAGACAACCAAGAAGGTTGCGGTGCCGGTGTAACTTCACGCGGAGCGGTAGAGGCGGTGTTCCTGAATGTAGTTGAGGACAGGCGGGGGCACTTCGCTCACCGCTTCGCCCGCGGCCAGGCGCCGCCGTATATCGGAGGAAGAGACTGTCAGGGCGAGAGTGTCGAGGCGGTGGACGCGCGCGCCGGGGGGGACGTCGTAGTCGTGGCCGGGGCGGGTGACGACGATGAATTGGACGGCGGCGATGACTTCCTGCCAGCGATGCCAGGTTTCGATTTCGTCGAAAGCGTCGGCGCCGATGATGAAGTAGAGGTGGCTTGCGTCCTCCGCTTTCAGACGTTCGATGGTGAGGATGGAGTAGCTTTTTTCGAGACCGGCTTCGAGGCGCGAGGGCACCAGGAGCGGGTTGCCGTGGCAGGCCAGTTCCACCATACGATAACGATTCTCATAGTCCACGTGAACGTCGCTTTTGTGGGGCGGACGCGCGGCGGGGATAAACAGCACGCGGTCGAGGGCAAATTTGGCCGCGGCCTCGGTGGCGACGGTCAGATGGGCGCAATGAATCGGGTCGAAGGTTCCGCCGAAAATCCCTGTCTTCAACGAACCCTCGCGCTGAGCAGGCCGACTCCGTCGATGCGGGCGCGGACCGAATCACCAGACTGAATGCGCGCGCCTTTGGGGCATCCAGTGGAGATGAGATCGCCGGGATAGAGCGTCATGTAGTCGCTGTGGAAGCGCACAAGTTCATAGGGACGGTGGCGCATATTGCGAACGAAGTCGCGGGAGCAGATGCCGGTGTTGTGTTCGGTGATGACTTCGAGCGAGTCGACGTCGGGCACTTCGTCGGCGGTGACGATGACGGGGCCGAAGCTAAAGAACGTGTCGATACTCTTCGCGCGTGTCAGATATCGCGGATTGCGGCGTAGCACGTCGAGTGCGGTGAGGTCGAGGGTGGTGGTATAGCCGAAGATCACTGAGGGGACGTCGGATGCGGGGATTGCGCGGCAGCGCTTGCCGATGATGACGCCCAATTCGCCCTCGGCGTCCACTTCATTTGAAACCGCGGACGGAGGGAGGATGATGTCGCCGCCAGGCTCGAACATGCAGGAGGCAGGTTTCATGAAGCTGCCGGGTTCCTCAGGCTGGACGGCCTGGATGTCCTCCGCATGCGACTTGTAATTCAGGCCGATGCACCAGATCTTGGGAGGCACGTCGTAGGGGAGCACGGCGCGCACTTCGGCTGGCGGGATGAGCGTCACGCCGCGCAGATCGCGGAGGGGTTCGAGGTCGCCTGATTGAATGATGGCGAGGAGATCGTCGGGCACGGAGGCGCCGCGGCGGGCATTGATCTCAGGGATGGCGGCGATGCCGTCAGGAGTGAGCACGCCGGCATGGCGGGCGCCGTTCTGTTCAAAACGAAGAAGCTTCATAGTGTTTTTGCGATGTCGACCAGGTCAGAGAAGAGGCCATAGGCGGTCTGCTCGACGCCGGGGGAAATGGAGACGATCCCGACGGTGCCCATAAGGTCGGTGTGGAGCAGAAGCAGGTTGGAGGTGCCCTGAACGCTGGCGAGCAATTCGGTATCGGGGAGCACTTCGGCGCGGACGCGTAGTTTTATACCGGCGTCGGTACGCTTGCCGCGGGAGACGAGCGCGACGGTTTTATTCTGGCGGGCGAAGGCCTGGACGCGTTCGGGCGTGAGGCGGCCGATGCCACGGCGGTCCACGTCGAGCGGAGTGACGTTGGCGTCGAGGAGGACGTTGGCGAGCGCGGCGGTTTTCGCGGCCGAGTCCCAACCGTCGATGTCGTAGGAGGCATCGGCTTCAGCGATTCCCATTGCCTGAGCGCGGCGGATGCCTTCCTCAATGGTGAGGCCCTCGCGCAGGGCGGCGATGACCACTTTGCTGGTGGAATTGAGGACGCCGGTGAAGCCATTGACGCGGACGCCGGGCAGGGTATTGCGAACCATATTGAAGACGGGCGAGCCATCCATAACTGTGGACTCGAAGCGGAAGCAGACCTGCGCGGCGCTGGCGGCGTCGCGGAGTTCGGCATAGCGGTGAGCGATGGGACCCTTGTTGGCGGTGATGACGTGGAGTCCGCGGGCGAAAGCGGCGCGGATGTGGGAAAGGGCGGGTTCACCGGTGGCGGGGTTGAGTGTGGTGATCTCGATGACGACTTCGGGGCGGGCGCGGTGGAGGAACTCATCGATGGACGCGGCGGGCGGGCCGAAGGCGGGAGCGAGGGGCAGTCCACGGTCGAGGTAGGCGGTGCCATGCCGCGCGGTGTGGGCGGCGACGATGCGAAAAGGGAATACGGAACGCCGGCTTTCAAGCAATCGGGCGAAGGCTTGGCCGACGTTGCCGTATCCAATCAGTGCGAGTCTCAATCCTACAGGTTAAAACACTGTCTTCTCGATCATGTCGTCGAGGGAAGTTTGCAGGGTCTGGCGTTTCTTGCGAATGTCGTTGGCCTGATCGCGGAGAGTGACGATTTTCGCTTCGCCGGCGGCGAGTTGCCGGGAGTATTGCTGCACCTGCGCCTCCTGCCCACTGATGTGGCTGAGGGAGGAGATGTTCTGGCGGATGCGGTTTTGGTCGCGCTCGATTTCCTGGCTTTCGGCTGACATGCGGTTCATGTCGGAGTCGGCGGCGGCGATTTCACGTTTCTTGTCGGCGATGGACTGGAGGGCGCGGCGTCCGGCGTCGGAGATGGCCTTGTTCTGGATGAGGACCAGGAGCGACTCGGGCGACTGGCTTTGAATTCCGAGGGTGTTTTCGAAGATGAATTCCTCGCTCACAGGGAATTTCGATTCTGCGCCAGGGGCGAGTTTGAGTTCAAAGCGGTGGGCGTGGGCGGTGGTCTCGACGGGCTTGGCGTTGAGGAGTTTGTAGCCGTCGCGGAGGGGGTGTTCGATGACCAGGGTCTTGGCTTTCTGGTCGACGTTCTTCACGCTGTAGACCTTGGTTTCCTGCTGTGCGGCGCGAGTGGTGAGGATGCCGCGATTGAGATGGATTTCGCGGACGAGTTCACGTTCGGAGTCGATGCGGGTGGTGACGCGGGTGCCGAGGTCGACGGCATAGCTGATGAGTCGCTTGTCGCCGGCTTTCAAGGTTTCGACCAGGGCTTCGCCGCCGTAAGAGCCGCCGTCGTAGACGGTGATGGGGCCACCGTCGAGAGTCTTGCCGGTGGAGTTGGTGATTTCGGCGGCGTTCATGGGATTGACGCTGGACTCGTCGGAGTAGATGAGCAGTTTGCGGGAAGTGATCTTTTCCTGAAGGAAGGGCAGCATGGCGGACTCGCCGCGTTTAACGGTGACGGGGGTGGAGAAGCCGTACTCGAACAATTCGCCAACTTCACGTCCGGCGGTATTGACGGCCACGGAACTGAATTGCTGCACGCGCTTGAACTCCTGGGCTTCCATCTTCTTTGACAGGGCGTCTCGCGACATCACCTCATCGCGGCGAACGGCTCCGAGCATGGCTGGCGCAGGCGGGGGAGCGGGAGAGTTGGCGATGATGCCGCCGATGACACCGCCTTCGTAAACGCGAGGACCGACGGAGGTTTCCTCGGCGAGGTCGCCGTACGGACGCTGGCGGTAGCGGGGTTCGTAGAGGCGGCTAATGAAGGAGACGGGACGGCCGGAGACGAGTGACAAGTGGACGTTGGCCCAATCGTCGGCGGTGGTGTTGTCGACGATGGCCCAACCTTCGAGCATCGGAGATTTGTCATCGAGCAAGAGGCGGTAACTCGATTTCCAGATGGGGGAGGGGATCATGTAGCTGGCTGACACGGTCCGGGCGGCGGCGGAGGTGGCGTCGATGTAGATGGAACGACGGTCGGCGGCGCGGGAATTAGAAATGACGCGCAAGTAGGCGCGGAGTTGGCGTTCGATGGCGGGGTCGTTGAAGCGGAGGCTGGGGATGCCGGTGAGTTCGAGGTTGCGCAGGTCTCCGGAGTCGAGGATGAGGGTGAGTTGTTCGTGATCGGGTTGGTCGCGCCCGCCGGGGACAGTACGGGCGCTGAGGATAGTACCGGTGAGGCTCTCAGTACCATAGCGGACGGTGAGGGATGCGCCTTTCATTCGATCGAGGAAGGAGCTGAGGTTCTGATTGGGGCCGATTTGGACAGGGAATTCGGCGAGCTGGCGGTCGAGTGGCTCGGCGGAGTCATAGCGGAGTGCGGTGACCTTGCCGCCGGCGTTGTCGGAGACGGTGAGGGATTTGAGCAAGTCGTTCATTTCGCTCGATTTGAAATCGAGTTTGATAGTTTCGCCGGGCTTAATTTCGCCGGTTCGCTGAAAGAATGCGACACCGTTCTTATAGAGGACGACGTCGCGAACGGGAAGTTCGGCGGCCGGGGCGGCGACTAGAAGGACGGGAACCAGCCGGATGACGGAGAGAATGGCTTTCATGGGGGCCTCGATAGAAGTATGCCGTACGTGGTACGGTCCTTTCGAATCAAGGTATTATTTATTCAGCAGCAGTGGTAGTAAAGTGCGCCTACGGTAAAGACTTACGACATGCTGGACGATCTTAAGGCTAATGAACCGGCGGAGAACGGGCGAACAGGAGGGATTAGAATTTTGAACGGCAAGATCCTACTTTTATGGACGGTGGCTGGCGCTTGCGCGTTCGCACAGTATAGCGGTCCGAGTGTACTTAGCCGGAATTCGTCAACGGCGGATAACCGGGAGTCGATGCCGGCCGGATTTCGATTTCTGGGTGGGGTCAACGCAATCTATGACTCCGGGCTAACGCCGGTTTCAGTTGACGGTAAGGGAGACTTGCTGAACGTCGGCAACCTCTTTGGGGTGGAAGCAAACCTTGGCATGACGGGAATTAAGCGATGGGCGCATGCCACGGTGAGCCTGGGATACGTGGGCAACTACCGGCACTACACCACCAATTCCACTTTCGATGGCAGCGATCACATTCTATCGGTTGAAGGGCAGATCGCGTTGACGAAGCGTTTGTCTTTAATCTCTCGCAATGGTGTTGGGACAGTAGCCCGGGCGTTTTCAAGTTATGGCAGTTTTATACAGACCCCAGACGTTCAATTAGGGATTCCGCAGAATACAATCTTCGACAACAGATCTTATTTTCTACAAACAACGGTGGATGTTCTTTACCAGAAGAGCACTCGCCTTTCTTTTGTGGCCGGGGGTGACGGGTTTTTCACACGGCGACAATCGAAGGCCCTGGTAGGGAGTGACGGATACGGAGCGCATGCCTCCGTTGCTTACCGATGGAGCCGGCGTGACACGGTTGACGTTGCATACACTTTCCTGCATTTCGATTACCCGCGCGCGTTTGGAGAGACCGACTTGCATCAGGTTACAGCCGGTTACCAGCGGGCAATCAACAAGAACTGGCAGGCGGGAGCGTTCGCCGGCGTCTACCGGGCTGACACGGTAGGTATCGTGGTGGTCCAGTTGGATCCCGCGACTGCTGCGTTGTTCGGCCAAGGCACGTCGCAGCAGGCTTTTCAAGCGGTTCGGTACCTGCCGTCATTGAAGGCGAATCTTTCCGGCAGATTCCACAAGCATGGAGCAGGACTAAGCTACGACCGTCAGCCGTCACAGGGCAACGGAGTCTATCTGACGTCCAACACCGAGGCAGTTGCGGGAAGCTGGAATTACACCGGTCTACACAGGCTCTCGTTTGGAGTATCAGCTGGTTATCAGCGTTTGAAGGGGCTTGGGCAGACGCAACTTGGGACGTACTCCAGTGGCACAGCGGGCGGGGATGTCAACTACAACATCACCCAGGATATTCATTTTGCTGCGCGCTACGATTTTCGACGACTGCAAATCGATACGCTGAATGGTCTCAACCGTCCAGCGAACCGAGTCAGCATCGGAATCGCGTACAGCCCGGGCGAGCGACCGATCCAGTTTTTCCGCTAACTCAATGAGCAAAGGCCGGATCCTTTTGGTAGAGGACGAAGAGTCCTTACGGTTGCTGCTGAGCAAGTACTTGAACCGTATTGAGTTCGAGGTGGATTCCTGCGGTAGTGCGGAAGAAGCTTGGGAGCAGTATTCCGCGGACCCGACCCGTTATGCGCTCCTACTGGTGGACCTGACGCTGCCTGGTATGCGGGGTGACGAGTTGATGAAGAAGGTGCTGTCGGCGGAGGACGGGGTTCCGGTGCTGTTATCAAGTGGGTATCCGTTCGATTTGAAGAGCCTGCCGGCACCGATGCGGGCGCGTGCTTCGTTTCTACAAAAGCCTTATCTACCCCGGCAGTTAGCCGAAAAAGTAAATCAGATACTTGAGCGCTGAGCGGCGGCCGTAAGGACGTCGAGGGTGCTTCGAGCGGCCGTTTTCCAGTCAAAGCGTCTGGCGCGTTCGCGTCCGGCGAATGTCAGGCCATTTCTCAACTCCGCGTCAAAGCAGACCTGTTCCAGTTCCGGTTGGCCGGGCGGGAAGTAGATGGCGGCATCGCCGGCCACTTCGCGTAACGGCGGAATCTCGGAGCAAGCGACGGGAATGCCTGCTGCCAGAGCCTCTGCTACCGGCATTCCGAAGCCTTCAAAGGTGGACGGGTAGACGAAAGCCCAAGCGCGGCGATAGAGATCCACTAGTTGCTCGCGGGGAATCCAACCGGTAATTTCAACGCCGCTGCCGGCGAGTTGTTCAATCTGTTCCGCTGCGAAACCGCGCATTCCGGCCAGCACCAGCCGGAAATCCGGATGCTTTTGACGGAACGAATCAAAGGCGCGCAGCAGACCTTCGATTCCCTTGTGTGGATGGAGAGTGGAGACGCACAGGATGAAGCGCTCAGGATCGTGCCGCTGGATGTCGAAGAAAGCCGACTCGACGCCGTGGGGAATGACGGTGGAATCACGGCCGTAGTGCTCGAGTACGTCGGCGCGGGTGGAGTTGCTGACGGCGATGAGGCGGGCAGAGCGCCGAGCGGATGCACCGAGGAGGAATTTCCAGAACGGCAGGTGGAGCCGCTTGAAGTACTCGGGATGGCGGACGTGCTGCAAGTCATGAAACACGGTGACCTGCGGACAAGCGGCGAAGATTGGGCTGGTGAATCCTGGATTGAAGAGAACGTCGAGGCCGCGCGTAGGCAGCCTGAACTGCTCCCACAAGATTCGCTTTGGACGATTAGCGGCGTAAACGGCCTGCGGCACTGCGTGGAAGTTTGCCGCACGGGGTGCGAGGTCGGACGTTTCGCGGTTGGCGAAGATGCGGTACTCATTCTGCTGGTCGATGGCGGCGAGGGCCTCCAGCAGGTTGCGGAGATAGATCTCGGTTCCGCCGACGCCACCGGGAATGAGATACAGCGCGTTGACGCCGATGATCATTGAACCTGCGGAACAACGCGGCGCTGAGCCAGGTCGAGACCATTGCGGGCGGCGGCATCCGACTGATTGAGTTGGAGCGCCTTACGGAAATCGGCGGCCGCCTTGTCGAAGTCGCCGCCGAGGAGCAGGAGGTTGCCGCGGTAGACGTAGACGATGGCGAATGCCGGGTCGAGTTTCTCGGCTTCATCGAGTGCGGCAAAGGCTTCGGCGCGCTGATTCTGTTTTGCGTGAAGCATTCCGATTTGGGAATAAATGTGCGCGGTCTTCTCGATTGCGGCGGCTTTCTGAAGCAGGTCGAGAGCCTTTTGGGGACGGCGGGCGCAGTCTTCGGCGAGGGCCCAGTCGACGTAGAGTGCGGCATCGGGTTTGCTCACTTCGGACGCTCGTTGATACTCGCGGGAGGCCTCGTCGCATTGTCCTTGCGAGTAATAGGCGAAGGCGAGTTGGAAGTGGGGCCGGGACTTGTTGGGAGACTTCGCGGCGGTGTCCTGCCAGAGGGTGACGGGATCGCTCCAAACTTTGTTGCGGCCGTAGCTGAGCCCGGCAAAGAGAATGAGGAGCAGAGCGAGCGCGGAGGCGACGGCCGTGCGAGGGACGCGCAGCCGCATGATGAAGTCGCAGCAGATCAGGATAAGCGGGAAGAAGGCGACGTACAGACGGCGCTCCACCAGAGGGTCGGCAATGGGTACGAAAGAGGATGTAGGCGCCATCAGAAGGATAAACGCGAAGAAGCCATAGCTGGCGAGCTTGTACTGGCGGCGCCAGATCCAGGCGGCCACGGCGAGACCGGTGAGGGCAAGCATACCGGCGATAGCGCCGTGGTCGAGGATGGTCCGCGAGATTGCGAAGTCGTGGTCGACGTTGAGGTCGTAGGGCAGGATGAACATTCGCAAATACACCCAGAGCGCGCGGCATTGGGTGAAGAAGTATTGATACCAGGTGAACTCTTTGATACCGAAGCCGGCGGTAGTGGCGCCGGAGAGAATGCGCAGGACGAAGGTTCCGGCAAGGATGGCGCCGGCAGCGATGGGGATGTACAGCTTCCAATTTTTTCGGATGCCCTCCAGGGTGAAGCCGGGATTCCAGTAGTAGTCGGTGAGCAGGAGCAGGGCGGGCAGGACGGCGGTGTGCTCCTTGCTGGTAACGGCGGCTGCAAACAGCGCCAGCACTCCCACAGTGACGGGCACGGAGACGACCGGCTGGCGGCGATAGAGGAAGAGAGCGAACGCGCCGAGGAAGAAGAGCAGGCTCTGACTCTCGGAACGGCTGGCGACGTAGGCGACGGATTCGGTTTGAGCGGGATGGACGAGAAACAGCAGTCCGCCGAACAGGGCGAGCGCTTCGCGGACTGTCCCGGCGAACTCCGCCCACTTGAGAATCCTGCGAACGATTAGCCATACGAGCACAGCGTTGGCGCAATGCAGAAGAACGTTGACGATGTGGTAGGAATACGGCTCAGACTGGCTGAACTGGAAGTTTGTCCAGTAGCCGAGCATCAGTAAAGGGCGGACGCTAGCGAGCCACGAGCCGATGGAGGACTGAGCGAATGCCGGGTTCATGAAGGGAAGATAGCGATCGTCAAAGATGAAGGGAGCGTGCAGGATTGGGTCGTAGATTTCGAAGCCAACCGCGACTGCGGCGAGGATGCCGACGATGTACCACCACCAGCGTGGTCCCGCGGGCTTGGGCGGGAGAGGCACAGGCTGTTCTTTCTGTTTAGCGGTTTTGCTGGGCATTGAGAGATTCGATTTGAGCCTGTAGGATTGCGACGCGCTGGGCGGTAGCGATATTAGCGTCCTTGAGGTTCGAGATGACGACGGAGAAGCGGTAGAAGACTGCGAGGAACACGCTGAAGACGACGATGACCAGGGCGAGTCCGGGGTCGCCGACGCCGAGCAGGGAGCTGAGCCAAGTGAGGAACCCGCCAGAGCGAGAAAGGATGAGCAGGAAGACGGCGGCGCCGAGCCAGCTGACCGAGTATTCGACGCGAATGTGGGCGCGCCGGAGCGAGGTTAGGACGACGATGAAGAGGACCAAACCGAAGACAGTCACGGTATTGAGCAGACGATCCATTTTAAGAGGACCTCCTTCTGCGGCCTTCAAACCGCAGCACGTTGACGAACACGCCGAGCAGCACGTGGACCATATAGTAAAGGGATTTCACGGGAGTGATGGAGCTCTTGCCACCGTTACGAGGCCGCATGCGGCAGGGGATTTCTTCGAAGCGGAAGCGTTTGCGCTGGAGCACAACGAGGGCTTCGATTTCGGGATAGTCGAGGGGGAAGCTGGCGGCAAACACAGCCAGCGCGGATCGCTTGACGCCGATGTAGCCGGAGGTTGGGTCGTGCACCACTTTGCCGAGGATGGGCCGGAGCAGGAGGCGGAAGACCCAGATTCCAGCGGCGCGAGCGAGGTTGGTGTGGGCACCTCCGGCGCCGTCGGTGAAGCGGGAGCCGATAACCATATCGCAGCCGGACACACGTAACTTTTCAAGGATCAGGGGAATGTAGGCGGGGTCATGCTGACCGTCGCCGTCGATGCGGACCACGTAGTCGTAGCCGAGTTCATAGGCCAGCTTGTAGCCGGTTTGGACGCAGCCGCCGAGGCCCAGGTGGTGGGGCACTGAGAGCACTTCAGCGCCGGCCGAGCGGGCGACGTAGCGAGTGGAGTCAGTAGAGCAGTCGTCGAGAACGACGATGGGGACACCGGGAATTGTCGCCGCCACTTCACGAACAACGTCGCCCACTGCTGCTTGTTCGTTGAACGCCGGGATGATCACCATTACCTGCTCTGGACCGCTGGCTCGCTTCACAGTGACGCCACCTGGCGTTCGGAGATGCGGTAGTGGGACAGGAGGCGTTCGAACTGGCGCGGGTTAGCGCGAGCGGATTTACGGATCGCGCGGCGGTCGTGGAGCAGGCTGGGGAGGTGACCCATAGCTGAGAACCAGGCGCGGGTTGCCACCCATGGCAGGAAGGGCGCATTGGATGAACCGCGGTGATAGTCAGCGGCTTTACCGGTGCCACGAGCCAGGTAGACGAGGTGCCAGAAGTATCGGACCAGCGAGAAAAAGGGGACAGCCGCGAGCTGGCGGCTGGTGTAATTCTTGACGACGAGGAAGAGGCGGTTTCGCTCGACGTAGAAAGCCTTGGCGGCGGAGGCCTGACCAGCGGAGTGCGAGTAGCGGTGGTCAACGATGGCGTCGGGGGCGTAGGCGCATTCCCAGAGTCTCCAGCGGGCACGCAGGCCGAGGTCGGTGTCCTCGCAATAGAGAAAGAAGCGTTCGTCAAACAGGCCGATCTCGTCGAGCATGTCGCGGCGGTAGAGGGCGGCGCACCCGGTGGGTAACAGAATTTGGCCGGGGCGGGTGTAGCGATCGAGCGTCTCGCCGTGTCCGCGCTGTTTGCTCGAACCGTCGCGGGCGATGAGCATGCCTGCCGAGTCGAGCGTGGAGGTATCTTTCAGGCGGATGCGGGGAGCGCACATGCCGATTTCGTATTGACGTTCAAGCGGCGCGAGCATGGCTGCGAGCCAGTCGGGGTGGGCCACGGCATCGTCGTTGAGCACGGCGATGAAGGGAGTGGTGGTGGACCGGATTCCCTGATTAACGGCTCCGCCAAAGCCGGCGTTCTGCGGGTTTTCGATGATGCGTGCGTGTTCGGCGACTGCGGGCCTGAGCGCGGCGAGGCCCTTGCCGCTGTTGTCGACGACGATAATTTCGAAGTCGCGCATGGACTGCGAGGCAACTGAGCGTACGCATTCGTCGAGCGTGGCGTCCGCCGCCAGTGTAGGAATAATCACGGACACGCGAGGTTCGGACAAACCACGATTTTAGCCTGTACCGCCGGTGCGGATACAAACGTCTGATTAAATTGAAATATATGAAGCTCCTCTTCTCGCTGGGCGTGATGGCGGGTTTGTGTGGATTGCCGGCGATGGCAGACGTTCGAATATCCGATCAGACGCGGCAGGCGTTTGATGCTTACGTTCGCCAAGTGGAGCCGGGGATGGACTCGGCGGCGTCAAGCGGACTGGCGGGCGTGCAGGATCGAGCGCGGAAGGGCGAGATTGTGGCGATGCCATTCAGCTATCGAGACACTAGCAAAGGCGCGAGCGTCCCGATTAGCGAAGGGCTGGTGAATCACTGGCTGGGAGTGATGTTTGTGCCGGGCGCGACCGTGGAGCAGGTTCGCGCCGTGCTTCAGGATTATCCGAACTACTCGAAGATCTACGCACCCGAGGTGGCTGAGTCGCGAATCGTGAAAGGCGGCGGGAACGATTTCGATATCTTCCTGAGGCTCCACCGTCACGTTCGGATCAAGGCGCTGCTGGGCTACGCGTTCGACGTCGAGTTTAATTCGAACTATCACGTGAAGTATGCGAAGGCCGGCGAGCTGCTTACGGTACGGTCCCTTTCGACGCGGATCGCCGAAGTGAAGGATGCGAAGAAGTCTCACACGGAGGAGAAGGAGCCGGGGTACGACAACGGATATCTTTGGGCGCTCCGGTCATATTGGCGGGTGATTCCTGCGCAGGGCGGGGTATTTGTGGAGTGCGAAGCGGTGTCGTTATCGCGGTCGGTACCGGGATTTGTCGAGAAGATGGTGACCTATTTCACGACTAATTTTCCTGAGGAGTCGATGCGGGCGACGCTCAAGGCGACGCGGGATTCAGTGAAGGCTCACTAGTCCACAATTTTCCATGCGTCGTCCACCCGGCGCAGCGATAGCGGGTAGTGCCGCGTGCCGCCCAATCCGAGACTCACGGAAGTTTGGGCGACCTCGGCAACGGCGGAGTCCGCGGTGAGCATCCAGATCTCTATAACGCGGGGCGGAAGCGTTGCGCGCTCTGACCATGGCCGAGCAGAACTTGCGGTGGTGAGGTTGGCTGCGGCGATAGTGGCCTTAATCTCGCTTGCCGTGGCGCGATCAGGCGCGTGCAGGTTTAACGAAATCGTCAGGCAGGCGCAGCACAGGAGAGACATTGGGGATTCCTCCAGTGATTTAATGCCACCAGTTGAGGATCCCTTTCAGGAATTTCCCTGAACCAGATCAAGGAAGGCTTTCGCGGCGTGGCTGAGGGCGCGCTTGGCGGGGTAGGCGAGGCGTATTTCGCGAGCTACTTTCAGCTCGGGGACTTCCACTTCCTTCAGCGTGCCGCTGTCGATTTCCTGTTCGACGCACATGCGAGGCAGGAATGCGACTCCCTCGTTGCGCTGGACCATCCTGCGGATGGTTTCCACGGTGGGCATCTCGACGTCCATGTTCAGAGGCACTTTATTGGACTGAAACGTCTTGATGACGACGGTGCGGTAGGGGGAGAGGACGTTGTGGGCGATGAAGGTTTCCAAGCCGAGTTCAGCAATCGCGACTTCATCACGCCCGGCAAAGCGGTGGTTGGGGGCGACGACGAAGGCGAGGTGATCGGTGTAGATGACGGTGGAAATCACGCGCTCGTCCTCGGGGTCGTAGCTGACCATGCCGAGTTCGAGATCGCCGTCGATCAGTTGCGATGGAATTTTGCTGGACAGGCTGCGGCGGACCTGTACTTTCACCTTGGGATAAAGGCGGCGGTACTGCTCGATGTGTTGAAGAAGGTAGAGGGCGGTGGATTCGTTGGCGCCGACGGTGAGGCGGCCGGAGGAGTTGTCGCGGAGTTCTTTGAGCGAGTTCTCGAGGTCGCCCTGGAGGTTCTCGAAGCGGCGGGCGTATTCCAAAACGATACGCCCGGCGTCGGTGAGCATGAGCTCTTTGCCGGACCGATCGATGAGGCGCTCGCCAAGCTCACTCTCAAGTCGTTGAATTGCAAGGGAAATTGCGGGTTGGGTGCGCAGTAGTTTCTCGCCTGCGCGGGAAAAGCTGCGTTCGGTGGCGACGGTTAAGAAGACTTTGAGAGGATACAGCTCCATAACAGGACCTTATGTGATCAAGGTTTATTATACTACGACCCAAAACTATAAATTTGCTAAATCTCATGTCGGCTTGGATAATGGACTCATGTCAGGTGCTTACCGGCGCCTGGCGAACCCATCGCGGGAGGACTCTCAACCCTATGAGTAATCGCGTTTACATCTTTGACACCACCCTGCGGGACGGAGAGCAATCTCCGGGTTGCAGCATGACGGTCCACGAGAAGCTAGGGATGGCGAACCGGCTAGTGGATCTCGGCGTCGATATTCTCGAGGCGGGTTTTCCCATTGCTTCGGAAGGTGATTTCGAAGCTGTAGACGCGGTTTCCCGCGAGTTCCCCTGGATGCAAGTGGCGGCTCTCGCTCGCTCGAACAAGCTTGATGTGGAGCGTGCGGCGGAGGCGTTGAAGCATGCCAAGCGTCCGCGCATCCATACCTTTATCGCTACCAGCGAGATCCATCTCAAGTACAAACTGAAGAAGAGCCAGCAGCAGGTGTTGGACGAAGCGGTGGCGGCCGTGGAACTGGCGCGCAGCTATACCGACGACGTCGAGTTCTCGGCCGAGGACGCGACGCGCACCGACTACGAGTATCTGGAGAAGATCTCCAAGGCGGTGGTGGCAGCGGGAGCGCGTACGGTGAATCTGCCGGACACCACGGGCTATTCAGTGCCGCAGGAGTATGGCGAATTGATTAGCCGAATGGTCAAGGCACTGGGCGACACGGCGATTGTCAGCGTACACTGTCATGACGACCTGGGACTCGCAGTGGCGAACTCGATTGCCGCAGTGCAGGCAGGGGCGCGACAGATTGAATGCACGGTGAACGGAATCGGCGAGCGGGCAGGTAACGCATCGCTCGAAGAAATCGTGATGGCGTTCCGTGTGCGTCAGGACAAGCTGCCATATCAGACCAAGATCGTCAGCGAGCAACTCTACCCGGCGAGCCAGCACCTCACGTCGATCATCACGTTTGGGCCGCAACCCAATAAAGCGATTGTGGGCGACAATGCGTTTGCGCACGAGGCAGGCATTCACCAGGATGGCTATTTGAAGGAACGCACGACTTACGAGATCATGGATCCCAAGAGTGTCGGCGTGCCGGAGAGTAAGCTGGTGCTAGGAAAGCATAGCGGCCGTCATGCTTTGAACCAGCGCTGCAAGGATCTGGGTTTTACGCTGACGCGCGAAGAGTTGGACCAGATGTATCACCGGTTCACGACGCTTGCCGACCGGAAGAAGGGCGTCCGCAACGACGAGATCGTGGCTCTGATCCATCATCTGGCGGAGCATTCGCAGGCCGCGGCGAACGATTGAAGATTCAATGAAGCTAAACATTCTGATTCTCCCCGGCGACGGAATCGGCGCCGAGGTGACGCGTGAGGCGGTGCGCGTACTTGAGACCGTCGCCAAAAAGTTCGGGCACGAACTGAAGCTCAGCGAAGGTCTGCTTGGCGGGATTGCGATTCACAAGACGGGCGGTCCGTTTCCGGCTGAGACCGAGAGACTTGCCTTGGACGCTGACGCGACGCTGATGGGCGCCGTGGGTTTGCCGGAATTCGATAATGCTCCGCCGGACAAGCGCCCGGAGCGCGGGTTGCTGGGCATTCGCAAGACGCTGGGCGTGTACGCGAATTTGCGTCCGGTACGCACGTACGAAGCGCTGATCGAGACGTCGCCGCTGAAGAACGACTTGGTGCGCGGCACCGATATGATCATCGTCCGCGAATTGACGGGCGGCATCTATTACGGGACTCCGCGGGGAATCAGCGGCAGCGGTCCGGAAGAGCGCGGCGTCAACACGATGTCGTATACGCGTGCGGAAATCGAGCGCGTGACGCGGATGGCGTTCAACCTGGCGCGTCAGCGGCGCAAGAAGGTTACGAGCGTGGACAAGTCGAACGTGCTCGAGACGTCGCAGTTATGGCGTCGTGTGGTAACCGAGGTAGCGCCGGAGTTTCCTGACGTCGAGTTGAAGCATCTGCTGGTGGATAACTGCGCGATGCAGCTGGTTTTGAATCCGCGGCAGTTCGATATTGTGGTGATGGAGAACATGTTCGGCGACATTCTGAGCGATGAAGGCGCGGTGCTGGCCGGGTCAATCGGAATGCTGCCGTCGGCGTCGATTGGCGACCGCAAGCCATCGGGCGCATGGGTAGGATTGTACGAGCCGGTTCACGGATCGGCGCCGGATATCGCCGGTCAGAACAAAGCCAATCCGCTGGGAGCGATTGGGTCAGTGGCGGCGATGCTCGAATATAGTTTCGGCCTGAAGACCGAAGCAGCGGCGGTTGGACGGGCCATGGAAGCTGTACTCAATAGCGGCCATGTCACTGGCGATTTGAAACCGAAAGGCAAGCCTGCGACAACCGAGGAAGTCGGCCACGCAGTCTGTGAGGCAGTCTGATGAAACCACGTACGATCATCGAGAAGGTCTGGGACAGTCATGTGGTCAGCGAGAAAGCGGGAGCGCCGACGCTGATCTTCATCGACTTCCACCTGGTTCACGAAGTGACTTCGCCGCAAGCGTTCGCTGGACTGCGGACTCGCGGGCTAAAGGTGCGCCGTCCGGACCTGACGTTTGCGACGGTGGACCACTCGACGCCGACCACGCCGCGCTCGCTGCCGATTGTCGACCAAGTGGCGGCGACGCAGGTGGCACAGCTCGAGAAGAACGCGCAGGATTTCGGCATTCCGTACTTCGGTTTTCAAAGCGAGCACCAGGGAATTTGCCACGTCATTGGTCCTGAGCAGGGGCTGACGCAGCCGGGCATGACGGTGGTTTGCGGCGACTCGCACACTTCGACGCACGGGGCCTTTGGTGCGCTGGCCTTCGGCATCGGCACCAGCGAGGTTGAAAACGTACTGGCGTCGCAGTGCCTGTTGAGCCGGCGGTCGAAGACCTATGAAGTGCGGGTTGACGGTACCCTGCGCAATGGAGTGTCGGCGAAGGATATTATTCTCGCGCTGATTGCGAAGGTGGGCATTGGCGGGGGAACGGGTTGTGTGTTTGAGTATCGCGGGTCGGCCATCACGCCGTTGTCGATGGAAGAGCGCATGACGGTCTGCAACATGTCGATTGAGGCGGGTGCGCGCGCGGGTTTGATCGCACCGGACGATACGACGTACCAGTTTGTGAGCGGCCGGAGATTTGCTCCGAAGGGTGCGGATTGGGACGCTGCGGTAGCGCGGTGGCGTCAATTGCCGACCGACGAGGGTGCAGAGTACGATCACACGATTTCGATTGACGCCAACACGCTCGAGCCGATGATCACGTTTGGAACGAACCCCGGCATGGGCATGCCGATCAGCGGCGCGGTGCCTGATCCGGCGAGTATCGGCGATGCGCTGGAGCGCGACTCCTTGACCAAGGCTCTCCACTACATGAATCTGGAGCCGGGCAAGCCGCTCGCGGGTCAGCCGATCAACGTGGTGTTCATCGGCAGTTGCACGAATTCGCGTATGAGTGATTTGCGCGCGGCGGCAAGCGTGCTGAAGGGTCGCAAGGTGAGTCCGAAGGTGCGGGTGATGGTGGTGCCCGGGTCGCAGGAGATCAAGCGTCAGGCGCAGGCGGAAGGGCTTGACCGGATCTTCACCGATGCCGGTGCGGAGTGGCGTGAAGCGGGCTGCTCGATGTGCATTGCGATGAATGGCGATCAGCTGCAACCGGGCGAGTACAGCGTGTCGACGAGCAACCGCAATTTTGAAGGGCGGCAGGGCAAGGGCGGGCGCACGTTTCTGGCAAGTCCGCTGACGGCGGCGGCGAGCGCGGTGACCGGGGTCGTAACTGATGTGAGGACGCTACTGAAATGACGAAGTTCACTCCGTTCACGAGCCAGATGGTTTTGATGGGCGTCGATAACATCGACACGGACCAGATCATTCCGGCGCGATTTCTAAAGACGATTTCGAAAGACGGGCTGGGCGACCAGCTTTTCTATGACTGGCGTTACAACTCTGATGGCTCGCCCAAGCCGGAGTTTGTCCTGAACACGGCGGTGGCGAAGATGCGGCAGATTCTGCTGGGCGGAGACAACTTCGGCTGCGGCAGTTCGCGCGAGCATGCCCCCTGGGCGCTCACACAGTATGGGTTTCGTGCGGTGATCTCAACGTCGTTCGCGGACATCTTCAAAGGGAATTCGCTTAAGAACGGCCTGGTGCCAATTGTGGTGCCGAAGGACATTCACGCGTGGCTGTTTGCGAATCCGGAAGCTGAGTTGACCGTGGATCTGGCGTCGCGGACGCTGGGGCTGCCTGACGGGCGCAAGGTCGAGTTTCCAGTGGACGCATTCTCACAGCATTGTCTGCTGGAGGGCGTGGACGAGTTGGGTTACATTCTACAGCAGGACCCGGCGATCGCGGCGTTTGAGGCGAAGAGGGTGGGTTCGATTAACACGCTGGCGCCGGCGTAAGACTACCAGACGCGGCAGGCTTTGGCATTGACCATCGGGTCGTCTGCTTTACACTCGAAGGCGTTGCGGAACTCGGGCATATTCGACACCACGCCATTGACGCGGTGCATGCCGAGCGAGTGCGGATCGGTTTGTCCAACGAGGCGGAGGAATTCAGGAGTCGAATTCTCGCACCAGGATTGACCGTAGCCGATGAACAGGCGCTGCTGGGCGGTGAGACCGCCTTCGGTTTTCAATCCCTTGGTGATGAGCGCCATGAGCGCGAGCCTGACGCCGCCGTTGTCGGCAGTATTCTCACCGAGCGTCAATTTACCGTTGAGCTTCAGCTCGTCGATGACGGTGAACGTTGAGTACTCGTCGACGATACACGCGGCGCGTTCGTCGAAACGCTTGTTGTCCTGCTCGGTCCACCAATCCCGCAAGTTGCCCTGAGCGTCGAACTGACGGCCTTCGTCGTCGAATCCGTGAGTGAGTTCATGGCCGATGACGGCGCCGACAGAACCGAGATTTACGGCTTCATCGCGTGTCTTGTCGTAGAAGGGCGGCTGGAGAATGCCGGCGGGAAAGTTGATGTCGTTAAACTGCGGGTTGTAGTAGGCGTTGACGGTGGGCGGGCTCATCTCCCACTCGGTGCGGTCCTTCGGCTTGCCGATTTTGGCGAGGTCGAAGCGGACGTGCCACTCATCCAGGCTGAACAAATTGGAGAGCGCATCGTCGCGGACGATTTTGGCTGAGCTGTAGTCTTTCCATTTGTCGGGATAGCCAATTTTGTTGACGATGGCGTGCAGTTTGATGAGCGCCTGCTTCTTGGTGGCGGGAGTCATCCAATCAAGCGCCTCGATATCGCGCTGCATCATTTGCTCGATGGTCTTCACCATGGCGAGAGTGCGCTGTTTGCCGTCGGGTCCGAACGTAGCGTCGACGAATTTCTGGCCGATGGCGTCGCCGAGTTCGGAGTCGACGCCGGCTACGCAGCGCTTCCAGCGCGCCCGAAGTTCTTTCGCTCCGGTGAGCGTCCGGCCATAGAAATCGAAGTGCTCCTTGACGAAGGCGGAGGGCAGCAACGGGGCTGCGTGGCTCAGCAGATGCCAAGCCAGGTATGTCTTCAAGTCGTCCAGGCTGCTTTGGACGACGACCGATTCGACGGTGCGCACGAAGGGCGGCACCGAGACGTCGAGTGAGGCAACCTCAGGAGCGCCGACAGCGGCGAAGTACTTCACCCAGTCGATACCAGGGGCGAGCGAGATGAGTTCCGGCGTCGTGTACTTGTGGTAGATCTTGTTGGGATCGCGGCGCGAGACCAGATCGAGCGAGCCTTTGGCGAGGTCGGTTTCGATGCGCATGATGACGGCGGCTTTTCGGGTGGCGACGTCATCGGACTCGCCTAGTAATCGAAACATCTTCTGGACGTGGGTGGAGAACTTGGCGCGCAACTCGACCGACTTCTCATCGGTGTTGGTGTAGTAATCGCGATCGGGGAGTGAGAGTCCGCCCTGATCGAGGCCGCCGATCATGTGGGCGGCGTCTTTGGCGTCCGGTTCAGAGGAGAAGACGAAGAACGGGTGGACGCCGACGTGATTCAGACGTGCCAGTTCGTCGGTGATGGCTTGCTTGTTGGGCAGAGCGGCGATGCGATCGAGCGCAGGTTTGAGCGATGCGACGCCCCGGCGCTCGATGGCCGCTTCGTCCATACAGGCGGCGTAGTAGTCGCCGATCTGGCGCTCGGGGACGGATCTGGCGGCGTCGGCGGCAGACGCTTTGTCGAGGATGGAGTGGAGGACGTCGTTGTTGCGTTCCTGCAACTCGTCAAAGCGGCCCCAGCTTGGCCTGTCGGCGGGAACGGGATTGTTCTTGAGCCAGAGTCCGCAGCTATATTGGTAGAAATTAGTGCAGGGATTGACGCTCTTGTCGAGCGTAGAGCTGAGATCCTGAGCGGCGCACAATGAGATCAGGCAGGCAGTGGCCAACAACCGGGTCATGCAATCAGTTTAGCGAGGATGCCGGACGGCTCGGCCCGGGAGAGACGGGCTAAGCCAAGTCTTCCGGAAAAACAGCGTAGCCTTCGGGAGCGGGGAAGGCCTCGTGGAGTAGCTTCAGGCGGCGGCGCAAGAAGCGACTCGGCAACTGGCGAGGACCAGTCTCGACATCGATGTCGCAACAGATTCCGTGCAGATAGAGCGTGAGCGTGTCGATGAAAGCGGCGCGGGCGTAGTCGCGGAACGCCTTGGTATCTCGCATCGTCTTGCCTTGGCGGCGCTGGAGTGATTGCTTTGCATGCCAGCTCTCCTCGTCCACTTCACCGTGGACGTTGCCGGCAAGTTCCTCGCGCAGCAAACCGGCGAAAGCGGCAGCTTCGGCATCGTCGCGGCGGTCGGCGAGCAGGGTGGCGAGCAGGCGGTAGAAGCGATAGTGATACTCGGCGACTTCCTGATCCTTCAGTGCGAAGACCAGGACCTGGTCTGCGCCGACTCTGAGCTGGCTTGCCCACGACAGGCGATTTTCCGGCGGCTTCTCGATGGAAATGAACTCGCTCGATTTACCGGCGCGGTCGCGACCGCCTACCTTATCTTTACCGTTCACACGTTCGAGATACGGGACGAGGATAATCGAGATCTTCGGAAGTCGCTGGGAGACGGCGGGCGGCAGGGCGGCGATCGGCTCCTCAAGATACTCCTTGACGTCCTCCTCGGAAAGCGGAAAACTCGCGCAGAAGTACGAGAATGTGGTGCTGAGCGGGATCATCTCGGCGCGGAAGCGCTCAGCGAATTGACCAACGCTCAGCTTCGAAAGATCCGAGTGTGCTGCCATCTTTAAGGTGAAATCGAAGCCGAAACTAACTTAAGTCTAACAGACGCTCCCGTTTGGAAAGCGGCACGCTAGACTAAGTGATAGTGGCGCTAAGAGTTTTAGTTTCCGCCGGCGAGTCGTCGGGCGATCTTTATGCGTCCGCGCTGGTGGAAGCGCTACGCCGCCGGCACAGTGACGCCCGGTTTTTCGGCTGTGCGGGACCACGCATGCGAGCGGCGGGTGTTGAACCGATCGTGCGCTCAGAGAGCTTAGGCGTGGTGGGTTTGGTGGAGGTGTTGGCGCACATTCCGCGGATCTACGGTGAGTTTCGCAAGCTGGTGAAGGCGGCGAGAACCGAGAAGCCGGACTTCGCGGTGCTTACCGACAGTCCCGATTTTCACCTGCGCCTGGCTAAGAAGCTGAAACAGATGGGCATTCCCGTGTTTTATTTGATTGCTCCGCAGGTTTGGGCCTGGCGTGAAGGCCGGGTAGGCGGAATGCGGCGGACGCTGAAACACCTGTTCTGTATTTTTCCTTTCGAGGAGCGCTTTTTTCAGGAGCGCGGGGTGCCGGCGACGTACCTGGGACATCCGCTGGCATCGACGATACGTCCAACGCTGACTCGGCCGGAGTTTCTCGCCAAGAACGGAATCCCGGCAGACCGGCCGCTGATTGCTCTTCTGCCCGGCAGCCGTCCCGGCGAAATCGGCCGGCATATCGGGCCGCTGGCCGAGGCTGTCGAGATTCTGCAAAGAACACAAACGGTGACCTTTGTCGTGGGCACGCCACCCGAGTTCAGCAAAATTATCGAGTCCTCATCTTTTTGGGAACGGTTTCAGGGATTGTCCATCAAAGTAATAGAAGGTCAGACCTGGGACCTACTTGCCCACGCCGACCTGGCACTCGCGGCCAGCGGCACTGTGACCATGGAAGCAGCTTTATTGGGAACGCCGACGGTGACTTTCTATCGAGTTACACCGTTAACGTGGGCCTTGGGCAGGCGGTTGGTCAGGGTGCCATTTCTTTCGATGGTGAATTTGATTGCGGAACGCGCGCTGGTGCCGGAGTTGATTCAAGGCGATATGACCGGTGAGAATCTAGCGCGAGAGGCTACCCGGTTGTTGAGCGACGGGGATGCCAGGGACGAGCAAAAGGCGGGTCTGGCTCGCGTGCGGGAGCGCCTGACTCCGCCGGTGGATCCCATCGAGCGGGCTGCGGAGTTGATCGACGGTATGATCGGAGTAGTGGCTTCTCAAGAGGATTGGAGCGAATGTCAGGGATGATTTTGCGTCGCACAACAGCTTATTCGGGCTTGATCGCGGGCCTGTTCGCCATCACGGCGGTGGATGCGCAGGACCGGCGCGCGGCAGCCAGGATTGACGTCCAGCACTATGTGATCGACGCCGAAGTAAATCCTCGGACGCAGTCGGTGGCGGCCAACGTTCAGGTGCAGTTCACGCCATTGGACGACGTCACCAATACCTCATTTGAGTTGAACAATGCGTTGAATCTGTCGCGCGTTGTGGATGATACCGGCCGTCAGATTCCCACCTCACGCAACCAGCAGGATTTCACCGTTCGTCTCAATTTTCCCGATACGCTGCCGAAGGGCAAGCCGGCGTCGCTTACCTTCACCTACGACGGCAAACTGAGCGGTGCCGAGGAATCGCCGGTATACGGGATAAAATTTGCCGCGCTGCACCAGGACTCCGGGTACCTGATGTATCCGAGCCGCTGGTTTCCGGTGAACGAGTACACCATTGATCGTTTCACCGCGGATCTGCGCATCACGGTGCCATCCGGCTATCGCGTGATCGGGAGCGGTATCGAGCGTTCCGACAACGGCGGCGACAAAACGGTTTACAGCTTCAGCTATAAGAACGCATCGTTCCCGGGAAGTATTGCGGTGGTGCAAGGCGACCCTGTGCGAGTGACTGCGAACGGCGTAACCACTGCCTTTTATCTACGCCAGACGCGAGACATGGCGCAATCGTACGGCGATGAAATCGGTAAGATCATGACGTTTTTCACGGCGACGTTCGGCTTGGCGCCGACGTCGAGTCTGACTGTCATCGAGACCGAGGACGGTACGCCGAACGGGTTCAGCGCGCCCGGCATCCTGTTTCTGGCGCCGAAGAGTATCGGCAAGCAAGTGAACGCCAAACTGCTCGCGAACAATATTGGACGGCAATGGTGGAGCGGGCTGGTGTCGCCGTCGTCGCGCAACCACATGTGGATTGAGAACGGGTTGGCGCGGTACTCCGAGTTCCTGTACCTGGAGCAAGCCAACGGTCCGGCATCGGTGGAAGGCGATCTGAGGGACACCTACGTTGAGGCGCTGACGGTGGAGAATCCGCCGCTGATTCAATCGGCGCGTCTGGAAGATTATTCGCCGGAGTATTGGGCGGCCACAGCTGCCAAGGGCGCGGCGGTATTCAATATGCTGCGGTGGATCATTGGAGACGCGAACTTCACGAAGTTGCTGAAGGCAGTGCCGGAGCAGTACGCGTGGAAGTCAATCAGCACGGACAACCTCAAGAAGCTGGCTGAGCAGGTGTCAGGCGAGAATCTGCAGTCGTTCTTCATCCAATGGATTGAATCGAGCGGCGCGCCCGAGTTCAAGCTGGAGTACACGGTATTCCGCACGCAGAAGGGTTTCCGTGTGATGGGCAAGATCGCGCAGGATCTAGACACCTTCCGGATGCCGGTGGACTTGAAGATAGAGACGGAAGGTAATCCGGAAGAGAAGCGTGTGGAGGTTGTCGGGACGTCGTCGGAGTTTACCGTCGACACGTTCGGTAAGCCCAAGGCAGTGGTGCTCGATCCCAACGGTCGCGTACTGCGCTTCAATCCGCAGATGCGCGTTGCGGTGGCGATCCGACGCGGCGAGCAGTTCTTCGAGGTCGGCGAATTTGGGGAGGCGCTGAAGGAGTACCAAAAGGCGCTCGACGTGAGCCGCAACTCCTCACTGGCGCACTACCGGGTGGGCGAACTGTTCTTCCTGCAGAACAATTATCAGTCGGCTGCGAATGAGTTTCGTGAGGGACTGAGCGGGGACAACGAGCCGAAGTGGACCGAAGTTTGGTCGCGGATTTATTTGGGCAAAGTGTTCGATATCACCGGGCAGCGCGAGCGCGCGTTGAACGAGTACAAGCAGGCTCTACGCACGAAGGACAACACGCAGGGCGCGTTGGACGAAGCCAACAAATATATTGCGACGCCCTACGAGCGTAAGCGGGTAGAGAACTAAGCAGCCGGCGATGGCAGACCGTCTTCTACTTCTTCCAATTTGGAAGCCGTCCAGGAGTGGGCGGAGCGCCGGCGGCGTCCAGGTCGTGCTCAAGCGCCTTGATATCCACCTCGACAATCTTTCTCAACTTCGGAATCTCGACAGCCAGCTCATCTGAAGCGATTTGATATTGCTCCATTGCACTCTTAGTGGGATGGCCGGTGGACTGCCGCAGGGACGATCCTGCCGCCTGTACGCGCTCTGAAATCGAAGCCGGAGTGGCCTCGTTGCGAGCACGCATGACGGAGTCGCCACGCAGGACACGCGTAATTTCGCCGAGTTGTTTCTCGATGGATTTCGCTTGCTCGCGTAGCTTGGGAGACAGCGCGGGCGTGGCATCAATGGCGCGAACGATCGCTTCGAGGCGGGTGCGGGCGTCGGTGGCCGCCTGGTCGGCTGCCGCGTTGGCTTTTTGAAGCTTCGATAGCTTCTCCTGGAAGTCGGCCAGTGCGGCACGATCCTCGCGCGACGATGGCCCCTCGGAATGTACTTCGAAACTCTGGGTGCCGGGCAGGGGAGTTGTTACGCCGTCGACGCGCTTGGCGAGCATGATGGAGTACTTGCCTGGCACTACCAGCGCACCTCCACCGCCGCGCGGCGGCGCGTCTTCGTCGTCCTCTTCCTCGCTCTCAGCGCGGGCGCGCCGGCCGCCTCGTCCACCTGCCGGAGCGAGAGGCGCGGGACCTCGAAGATCCCAGGCGACGCGCTGGATGCCGCGGGTGGCGGGGGCGTTGAAGCGGCGCACCACCTTGCCGGCGGCGTCGTTGACCGTGACGATGACCGCGGGGGCTTCCTCTTCCGCCTCAGCGCGGAGTTCTTCGGCGACGGGATAGGGCGGGGTTTCCTTCTTGCGGGTGGCTTCGCGCTCGCGCTGCTGGCGCTGCTGTTTCCGGGTACGATAGCCGTCCTTCAGGAAGTAGGTGATCGAAGCGCCGAAGGGCGGATTGGGCGCCGTCCAGAAGGCTTCGCCCTGGAAGCCTTTGGTCGCCGAGCCAAGCGGAGCGGCCGGCAGGTACGACAGCGCGTTCCTCACCGGGAATAGCGCCGACTCTTTGGTGAGGAGATCGGCGGAGACGGAACGGAGCGGCGTGTAATCGTCGAGCACGAAGATGCCACGGCCGAAGGTGCCGACGACGAGGTCGTTCTGCTGACGCTGGATGGCGAGATCACGCACCTGGATGGTCGGCATGCCGCCGCCGAGCTTAATCCACTTCTCGCCGCCCTGGGCGGTGAAGTAGAGCCCGTATTCGGTGCCGGCGAAGAGCAGCTTAGGATTGACATGATCTTCGGCAATCGCGAAGACGCTGCCGTTTTCGGGCAGGTTGCCGGAGACATTGGTCCACGTCCTGCCACGGTCGGTACTCTTCATCAGGTAGGGCTTGTAGTCGCCGTTCTGATGATTCTCGAAAGCCACATAGACCGTACCGGCATCGTGCAACGAAGGCAGGATGCGCTGGACATACGTGTCCTCGGGAACGCCTTCCACCTTGTCGACTTTCCGCCAGTTCTTGCCGCCATCTTCGCTCACCTGAACCAGACCGTCGTCGGTGCCGACGTAGAGTAGGCCGTCCTGTTTCGGAGACTCTGCGATGGCGGAAATATTTCCGTAGAACGCGGTGGATACGTTCTTCTGGACGGCGTCGACGCCCCACACCTTCCCCATGACGGGCAGCGTGTTGCGATCGAGGTGTCGTGAGAGATCAGGACTGATGACGCGCCAACTGTCGCCGCGATCATCACTGCGGTAGAGTCGCTGGGAACCGTAGTAAATCCGGGTGCTGGAGTGGGAACTGACGGCCAGGGGCGCGTCCCAATTCCAGCGCATCGCCGGATCGCCTTTGGCTGGCTGAGGCTGAATGCCGACGCGCTCGCCGCTGCGGCGGTCAAAGCGCACGAGGCCGCCGTTCTGCATGCTGGCGTAGACGATGTTGGGGTCGCGAGGGTCGACGCGAGTGTAAAAGCCGTCGCCGCCCATCGTGACGAAGCAGTCAGAGTTGGTAATGCCGTGCGCGTTCCTGGTGCGGGCGGGGCATCCGAAGCTGTAGTTGTCCTGGGTGCCGCCGTACACGTTGTAGAAGGGACCGTTCTCGTCCACCGCGACGTCGTAGAACTGCGGGATTGGCAGATTGGCTTTGAACTGCCAGTTTTCGCCCTTGTCGAAAGACTCGTAGACGCCGCCGTCGCAGCCCACAAGGTAGTGCGAATTATTTTTCGGATTGATCCAGATATCGTGATTGTCGACGTGCTTATTGCGGCTGGGCAGCGCGGTTAATGTACGGCCGCCATCGCTCGACACCATGATGTTGACGTTCATGACGTACACGCGATCGCTCTCCACCGGATCGACGACCACCTTCGAGTAATACTGGCCTTGGGAATCCGAAGAGTTCCGCTTTTCCCAGGTGACGCCGTTGTCGGCGGAGCGATAGAGGCCGCCGCGTGCTTCGCCCGCCTCAACCTGGGCGTAAATGATCGACGGATTCGACGGCGCGTAAGCCAGTCCGATGCGGCCCAACTCGCCGGTGGGCAGTCCGCCGGCAACCTTTGTCCAAGTCTTGCCTGCATCGGTGGACCGCCACACGGCGCTCTCAGGACCACCGTGGATGAGCG
>JBBQUM010000012.1:0-200493 GCA_038212445.1 Bryobacterales bacterium | reverse complement strand
CAGAGGAGCGGTGACGTGCTGATACTTATCCTCTTCCCAGTCTCTAGGGACGCCTCCGCACAGGCCGATAACGCCTCCGGCTTCTTCGGGGTAGGTACCGATGAACCGGTAATTCAATCCCACTGGCTGCGAGAAACCCATCAAGACGCACTGCTTGCGGCTTAGCTCGAAGCGGGCGCACAGGTCTCGAAGGACGGTTCGCACCATCTCATGGTGAATTCGTATGGCCTCTTCGTGATGTTGTCGAACGCCCCAGTTGTATCCAGGGTCTGAGTTGCCGGGCGGCGTGCCGACATACTGGTGAAAAGGCGCCTGAATACTGGCAACGATGGTGTCGGGTCCTACAGCGGGCAAGGTAAGCCGTAACATCGCCTCAGGATTCTGACCATAGCCGTGTAAAGTGAGCACGAGCAACGGGTTTGGAGCGAGTCCGTGGGGCGGAACGTGGAGCAGGTAGCGGCAGGCGACCGGCACGACAAAGGGGTGAGTCTCGTATTCAACCATCTGGATGCATCATGATACTCCGGTAAACCGCCGATAGGGGGAGAAGGAAAGGCCTGGCGTCGAGTGGTAAGACGCATAGAGTGATTCCGGCGGTTGTGCGTGAGGCGTATCCGGTTAACGGATATACTACATCCGGGCGAGGCTCGGGGAGGGGGAGTATGATCATGCGGGCGTTTGACCGCGATGCGGCGTTAGGCCGGGTCGGGGACGACATCGAGCTTTTGAAGGAAATAGCCCAGTTGTTTGTCGAGGACGAACCCGGTATGGTGAAGGCGATCGAGCAGGCAGCGCAGGCGCGTGATGCGAAGGGCCTGGAGCGGTCGGCTCACACGTTGAAGGGCTGCGTCTCGAATTTTAGCGGCGCCGGCGCGTTTGAAGCATCGCTGCAGCTAGAGAAACTTGGCCGGGCCTCTGACTTTTCGGGCGTTGGCGAGCTTCTCGGCACGCTCAAGTCAGCCCTGGACGATTTGCGGCCGGAGTTGCAGGCATTCCTCGAAGAATAAACGTCTTACTCGTATCGCGTCTTAGAGCGCTGGGTACGGTCTGGTATAGTGTTTATTCTCGCGGTTTTTATGAGTTCCTCAGTTCCCACCGAAATCGTCTGTGCCCATAGTCCCGATTCCGATGACGCATTCATGTTTTATGGAATGGCGACAAAGAAGATCCGGTCGCGGCTGATAAATTTCCGACACGTTCTAGACGACATCCAGAGTCTTAATCACAAAGCGACTGAGGGCGTTTACGACCTCACGGCGATTTCCTACCATGCCTACGCGTATGTAGCCGACAAGTATGCGCTGATGGCGGCGGGGTCGAGCATTGGCGACGGGTACGGTCCGGTGCTGGTGAGTCTGCACCCGATGTCCCCCAACGAACTAAAGGGAAAGCGGATTGCGATTCCTGGGATGATGACCAGCGCCTACCTGACGCTGCGGCTCATCGAGCCCGATTTTCAGCCGGTAATCGTGCCGTTCGACAAGATTCTCGAAGCGGTTGAGGACCAGGCCGCCGATTTAGGGCTGGTGATCCACGAAGCGCAGTTGACTTACGCCAAAGCCGGCTATCACCAGGTGATTGACGTCGGCCGCTGGTGGAAGAAGACGCAGGGGCTGCCGCTTCCGCTCGGCGCCAATGCGCTGCGCCGCAGCCTGGATCCTGCCGTTCAAAAAGAGTGCTGCCGGATGATGCGTGAGAGCATCGAGTATGCGCTCAACAACCACGAGGAAGCGTTGAACTACGCGCTCCAGTTTGCGCGCGACATGGAACCCGCGCTGGCCGAGAAATTTGTGGGTATGTACGTGAACCACTACACGGTCGATTGCGGCGATCTGGTTCCCAAGGCGGCTCAGCGACTGCTCGACCTGGGCTTTGAAGCCGGCGTGATTCCGCACAAAGTGACCGTCGAATTCGTACGCTAGCCCGCGTTCATAAAACTCGTTGATATACTCGGTCAGTGAACCGGATTACGAGTATTTTGTTGCTTTCCTGTTGTCCAGCGCTGTTTGCTGCGAACCCCTTTGCCGGCCGCTGGGACATGACGATTACGTCCTCGCAAGGCACCTATCCAGGCTGGCTCGAGGTGCTGGACGAAAGTGGCGCCTTAAAAGTGCGGATGCAACCTCGCTCAGGTAGCGTGAGGCCGGTGGCTGACGCCAAGATTGAGGGCGGCCACCTGATCTTGAATCTCGGCACGCGCCTGGTGTGGGACCTCACGGCGCAGGGCGACAAGCTTACCGGAGCACTGAAGCGCGAGGATGCGGAAGCGGCGCAAATCAGCGGCGTGCGCGCACCTAAACTCGACCGCAAGGCTCCGGCATCATGGTCCAAGCCCGAACCATTGTTTACCGGCAAGGACCTCGCCGGGTGGGAGCCGATGGGAACGGCGCAAAATCACTGGGTGGCCAAGGATGGCGTATTGCTGAATGAAACCAAGGGCGCGAATCTGAAGTCCACGCGGAAGTTCGAAGACTTTAAGCTACACATCGAGTTCAACTGTCCGGATAAAGGGAATAGCGGCATCTACCTGCGCGGACGCTACGAGGTGCAGGTAGAGTACGAACCGAGCGAGGATGAGTATCACCGACTGGGGGCCGTCTATGGCTTCGTGCCGGTTAAAGTGACGCCCCCGCGGAAGCCCGGCGAGTGGGAATCCTTTGATATCACTTTCGTTGGGCGGCGGGTGACGGTGGTGCGAAACGGTGTGACAGTGATCGACCACCAGGAAATCGCGGGAATCACGGGCGGCGCACTGGACAGCAACGAAGGCGATCCCGGTCCTTTCTATTTGCAGGGCGATCACACGGGCGGAATGATGTACCGGAACATCACGGTGGCGACGCCGAAGCGTTAGCCGGACGCCGTGCTTTGAGCCAGGCGTTGATTTGGCCGATGGATGCGAAGTAACCGCCGAAACGTGCTCCGCGAGGCCGGGGGCGGTCGCGACGGAAGTCGGCGGGCCTGAACAGATCCGTTTCCGAGATTACGGCCACGCCCATCGCCCGGTACTCATAGGTGCCGGCGGCCCACACCTGATCGTCCTGAAGCCACAACGCAAAGCCCACCAAGGCATAGTCGCACGAGACTTTGAAATTGTTCTGCCGGTTTGAGCGTCCACAGCCGTAGTTTCAAAGATTGCGGAGGAATCATGGACCGGCCACTCTTGCCCGGAAGTCCATATCCACAGGGAGCTTCGTGGGATGGTTTGGGCGTTAATTTCGCGTTGTACTCGGACAATGCCGAGGCTGTGGAACTGTGCTTATTCGATGACGTGAATGAGCCGGAAACAGCCAGGATGTTTCTGGGAGAGCGGAGTGGCGGCGTCTGGCACAGCTATGTGCCCGGACTGAAGGTGGGCCAACTCTACGGCTATCGCGTGCACGGGCCGTATGATCCTGAGCATGGCCAGCGATTCAATCCGGCGAAGGTTGTAATCGACCCTTACGCGAGCGCACTGGCAGGTCCGGTGGACTGGACGCAGCCCGTATTCGGTTATCAATTGGGGCACGGCGACGAGGATCTCTCGCGGGACGATGGCGATAGCGCGCGCGGGGTTCCGAAGAGCGTGGTGGCGTCCGCGCATTTCAACTGGGATAACGACCGGCCACCGCTCATTCCCATGTCAGAGTCGATCATCTATGAAGTGCACGTCAAGGGGTTCACGGCACGCCACCCGGATATCCCTGAGCGTATGCGAGGTACTTACGCGGCGCTTGGTTCGAGCATTTGTGTTGACTACTTGAAGAAGCTCGGCGTAACGGCGGTGGAGCTTATGCCCGTGCACGCATTTCTGGACGACAAGCACCTGATTGACCGCGGGCTCTGCAATTACTGGGGCTACAACACCATCAACTTCTTCTCTCCCGACGCGCGTTACGCCAGCAGCGGCGACCGCGGTGAGCAGGTAGTGGAATTCAAGGCGATGGTGAAGGCTCTACACGCCGCCGGGATCGAGGTGATCCTGGACGTTGTCTACAACCACACGGCCGAAGGCAATCAGATGGGGCCGACGCTGAGTTTCCGCGGCGTGGACAACACGACTTACTACCGTACGGTTGCCGATCAACAGCGCTACTACATGGACTACACGGGCACCGGCAACACGTTGAACGTCCGGCATCCCCAAGTGTTGAAGATGATCATGGACAGCCTCCGCTATTGGGTGACGGAGATGCACGTGGACGGTTTCCGTTTTGATTTGGCGGCTGCGCTAGCGCGGGAATTGCACGATGTGGACCGCCTCTCGTCGTTCTTCGACGTCATCAATCAGGATCCGATCATTTCGCGCGTGAAGCTTATTGCCGAACCCTGGGACGTCGGCGAGGGTGGTTATCAGGTTGGCAACTTCCCTTCCCTGTGGGCGGAGTGGAACGGTCGTTACCGGGATACCGTTCGCCGTTACTGGAAAAGCGATGAAGGGCAGTTATCCGATCTCGGCTACCGCCTCACGGGGTCGAGCGATCTTTACAAGCGAGACGGGCGGAAGCCGTCGGCCAGCATCAATTTCGTCACTGCCCACGATGGATTCACGCTCACTGACCTGGTGAGCTACAACGATAAGCACAACGAGGCCAACGGCGAGAACAATCAGGATGGGACAAACGACAACCAGTCTTGGAATCACGGCGTGGAAGGTCCGTCCGACGATCCGGAGATCATCGACCTGCGCGAGCGGGAAAAGCGGAACTTTCTATTCACGCTGTTACTGTCGCAGGGGGTGCCAATGATCTGTGGCGGCGATGAGATTGGCCGCACGCAGAACGGGAACAACAACGCCTACTGTCAGGACGACGAGATCAGTTGGTATGACTGGAGCCTCACCGACCGGCAGAAAGCGCTGGGCAACTTCACACGCAACCTGATCGCTATGCGGCGAAATCATCCAAACCTCAGGCGGCGGAAGTTCTTTCAGGATCGCCCGATTGACCCCGCACACAAGCAGGATCGCGACATCGACGGCAAGCACGTCAAGGACATCTGCTGGTACCGTCCGGACGGCGAGGAGATGTCAAACGAAGAGTGGGGACTGGGTTGGGTGCGGTGTATGGGTCTGCAATTGTCCGGCAAGACACTCGATCAATTTGACGATCTCGGATTGCCGGTGATGGATGACACATACCTGATGTGTTTTAATCCGCATCATGAGCCGATCAATTTCTATATGCCCAAGAATGGGGATGCCACGGAGTGGGAACTGGTGATCGACACGCGCGACACGGAGGCCACACAACCGGCACACGTGCGTGCAGGCGAGCCCTATGAACTGTCCAGTCACTCGGCAGTGCTGCTGAAGGCGATGACGGACTAGGATCTAATCGCCACCGATAAAGCTGAGCAGCTTTCCCTGGAGTGAGTGGGCGATTTTCGAGTCGGGCGCGATCACCATTACGGTATCGTCGCCGGCGATGGTGCCGACTACTTCGGGCCATTCCTCGTTGTCGAGTGCTACGGCCAGCGAACTGGCGTGCGCCGGCAGGGTTTTCAGCACCAGGATATTCTGGGCCACACGGACGTCCTGGAGAAATTCCGCGAGGATGGTGGGCAGGTCGGGACCGGAGGTCTGGGGCGCAATCTGGCGGTAGCCATCCGGCGTTTTGACCAATCCGAGTTCGCGGATGTCGCGGGACAGCGTGACCTGCGTAGCCTGGATGCCGACCTTTCCCAGCGACTGCGCCAGTTCGTCCTGTGTCGAGATGGCCTTGGTGCGGATCAGCTTGAGGATTTGCCCCTGCCGGTATCCCTTGTTCATTTACGCCAGCCTTTCAGCCGCGCTTCCGCGGCCATTAACGCGCGCGAGACGGCGTTGGGTCCGGTGCCTCCGGACACCTCGCGAGTCTTCATGCCTTCAGACGGTTCCATCAGGCGGATCATGTCGGCTTTGAACTCGGGCGCGAATTCCTTCAGTTCCTTCGCGGTCCAATCGGAAGGCTTCTTGCCCTGCTGCACGCTGGCCAGCACCAGGCGACCGGCGATCTGGTGGGCAGCGTGGAATGGCGTGCCGGCGCGCGCGAGTGCTTCAGCCAGGTCGGTGGCCACCACCCAGCTTTCAGCGGCCGCGGCAGCGGGTACTTCAGGATGAAGCTGAGCCGAGTCAATCACAGCTTTCATCATCTGTAATGAGCCCGAGAGCTGATCGGCAGCGTCGAACAGGGGTTCCTTGTCCTCCTGCATGTCCCGGTTGTAGGTCATGGGAAGACCCTTCATGGTTACGTACAAGGCCGTGAGGGATGCGAAGACACGCCCGGACTTGCCGCGGATGAGTTCGAGCGAGTCAGGGTTCTTCTTTTGCGGCATGAGCGATGATCCGCTGGTGACGCCGTCGCCCAGTTCCATCCAGCGGAACTCCTCGCCGGAATAAAGAATCCAATCCTCGGAGATCCGGCTGAGGTGGAGCATGATCATCGACGACGCGTAGAGGAAGTCCATTGCCCAATCGCGATCGGCGGACACGTCCATGCTGTTACGGGTGACGGATTCGAACCCGAGGTCGCGCGCCATGGAGTCACGATCGAAGGGGAAGCCGCTGCCTGCGAGGGCGCCTGAGCCGAGGGGGAACACGTTCACACGTTTTCGCGCTTCAACCAGCCGTTCACCATCGCGTGAGAACATCTCGAAGTAGGCGAGGCAGTAGTGCGGCCAGAGCACGGCCTGAGCGCGTCGCGTGTGGGTGTATCCGGGGACGACAGCGTCGGGGTAACGCTTGGCAAGCGCGAGGAGCGACTCGAGCATGTGAGTGAGCAAGTCGAGCGTGGAGTCAATCTGCTCACGGAGCCAAAGGCGTGTGTCGAGGGACACCTGCTCATTGCGGCTGCGTCCGGTATGGATCTTATCGGCGATGGCGCCAACGTGATCCTTCAGCTTGCGGATGACCAGCGTGTGGACGTCTTCATCGGTGGCGCCGTCGAAGAAGTGCGGCGTCTTGGCTTCCTCGCGAATCCGGTCAAACGCAGTCACCAACTGATCCCGCTCGGCGGCAGTAAGGATGCCGACGCGGCACAGTTCGCGCGCGAAGGCCTGGGAACCGCGGCAGTCGGCATCGAGCAGACGTTTGTCGAAGTGAAGCGAGCCGGAAAAACGCTCGAAGATTTCGTTTGGACCGGATTCGAACCGGCCGCCCCATAGTTTCATTGTGTGAGTCGATTCCCGTTAGCTGAGGAGCATCAGCATCAGTGCTTTTTGAACATGCAGGCGGTTTTCAGCCTGGTCGAAGACCACCGATTGCTCGCTCTCCATCACGGTGTCCGTCGTCTCCTGATTGCGCTTAGCCGGCAAACAGTGCATGAATACCGCATTGTCGCTGGCCTTGGCCATGAGGGCCTCATTGACTTGATAGGGCTGGAAGCGTGCGCGCCGTTGAATGGCTTCAGACTCCTGTCCCATGCTGGCCCACACGTCGGTGTAGACGACATGGGAGCCATGAACGGCTTCGGCCGCTGAATTCGTAATTGTGATTTTCGTCCCGAAATGCCGCGCGAGCGCTTGCCCCTCGGCGACGACGTCGTTATTCGGCTCGTAATTGGGAGGGCAGCCGAGCGCGAAATCCATCCCCAGGCGAGTGCAGGTGAGCATCAGGGAGTGCGAGACATTATTGCCGTCGCCGATGAACGCGAGCTTGAGCCCCTTCCACTTGCCGAACTTCTCCTTAACCGTAAGTACGTCGGCGAGCGCCTGGCAGGGATGATAGAGATCGCTGAGGGCATTGATCACCGGGACGCTCGACCACTGCGCGAGGTCATCGACGGTCTTCTGGGTGAAGGTGCGGGCGACGATGCCGTTGGTCCAGCGGTCGAGATTGCGCGCGACGTCCTTCAAGGGCTCGCGCTCGGCGATCAGGCCGGTAGAGAGGATGGAGTCGCCGCCGAGTTGCTTCACTGCCAATTCGAAGGTGATGCGGGTGCGAAGCGAGGGCTTCTCAAAGAGGAGGGCGACGTAGCGTCCGGCCAGGGCGCGGGCGAACCGAGTCGGATTGAGTTTCACCTGGGCGCTGAGGTCCATCAGGGAGTGCAACTCCTCGACTGAGAGGTCGAGGTCTTGCGTGAAGTCGTTGGCGACCATCTTGCCGGGAACGATTGATGGGCCGATTTTAGGCATTGACTCCTCCGTCTCTCGCCCTGCGCGAGTGAATCTTTATTCAGTCCTATGAATAATCATACACCAGGATTGCCCGCTCGACGTGGAAGTTGGAGCGCAACCATCGTAGTTGACCGGCAGAGCCGCCGAAGTAACTCATAACACACAAGATCCAAGACGCCACGGATACACCTTGCGACGCGATCGGGAGCTAACGCGGCAGTATTAAAGAGAAAAAGATCTTAAAATGCTGCAGGCTGCCGCGTGGTTGCATATAATCCCTCCAGGTGTTGAAAGCGTTCAAAGATCGACTTATATCGAGCGCTTCAGCGTCGTAAGGGGGTCATTATCCGATGCGATCCTTGAAGATTGCATGTATGTTTATCCTTGTGGCAGCCGCCTCGCTGCCGCTTCTCTCTCAAACATCGACAGGCTCAGTTGCCGGAAGTGTACGCGATTCGCAACAAGCGTCTATCGCGAACGCTACCGTTACGCTAGTTGAGCCCGAAAAGAAACAAGTCGTTACCCAACAGACGGACATGGAAGGCCGGTTTGTGTTTACAAACCTGCTTCCCGGCCGGTACAACATGATGGTCGAAAGTCAGGGTTTCAAGAAGCTCGAGCGTACTGACATCAACCTGCTGGCGAACGACAAGATCAGTGTCGGGAATATCACGCTGGAAATTGGCAGCATGACCGACACAGTAGAAGTTCAGGCGCAGTCCGCACAGCTTAAGACTGAGAGCGCGGAGCGTTCCGACGCCATGACGGCGGTGGAGTTAGAAAACGTCGCCGTAAACAGCCGCAGCTACCTGCAGCTCGTTGGTTTCCTGCCGGGCGTGGTCTCGACGGCGAATCTAACGACCGGCGGCCACGCGGGTCTGGCGAATCTGTCGGCCAATGGCGCACGTTTCGATCAAAACAACCTGACCCTGAACGGGCTAGGGAACGTCGACACGGGTAACAATGGCGACCAGCTGGCAACCATCAGCTTGGATGCGGTTCAGGAGTTCAAGGTGATCTCCGGCACCTACCAGGCGGAATACGGCCGGTCATCCGGCGCACAAATCAGCGTGGTAACCAAGTCGGGCACGACAAGCTTCCACGGCACGGGCTACTGGTGGCATCGCCACGAGGGCTTGAACGCGAACAACTGGAAGAACAATCGCGACGGGCTGCAGCGCAACCTGTTCCGGTTTAATGATCCCGGTTACACGATCGGCGGTCCGGTATTCGTTCCGAATCACTTCAATCGCAATAGGGACAAGCTGTTCTTTTTCTTCGCGCAGGAATTCCAGGAACAGCTAAAACCGCAGAGCCGGCGCGACATGACGGTACCGACTACTCTCGAACGCCTAGGCAACTTCTCACAGAGCGTGGACAAAAACGGTGCGGCGGTCATCATTAAGGATCCGGCTAACGGCCAGCCTTTCGGCGGCAACCTGATCCCGTCCAGCCGGCTATATGCGCCGGGGATGGCCGTAATGGCGTTCTACCCCGATCCGAACGCTCTTGGCAACAAGGGTTACAACTACACCTCGCAGATTCCAGATTCCTATCCGCGCCGCGAAACCTTGATCCGTGGCGATTACAGTCTGAACGAGAAATGGAAGTTTTTCTCGCACTTCCTGCACAATAAGGACGCCGTAACGTCGCCCTACGGTTCATTCGTACTCGGCAGCGGTTTCCCGAAGGTTCCGATCACGGACGCTCGCCCCGGCAAGAGTCTAGCGGTCAACATGACGACCATCCTGAGTCCCTCGCTCACCAACGAAGCCACCTGGGGATTCGGCAAGAACATGATCCACATCGATCCGGTTAACGACGGCTTGACGCGCGCCAAGACCGGGATCAACATCCCGATGTTGTACCCGTCAGCGATCCAGCAGGACTTCATTCCGCGCTTCTACTATGCCGGTTCGAAGATCGGTAACGAGCAGTCGTTCGGCACCAACAACGCTCCGTTTTTCAACTACAACACGACCATCGAGTGGATCGACAACGTGACGAAGGTTTGGAACGCGCATCTATTCAAGGCGGGCTTCTACGCACAGCGCAGCCGCAAAGACCAGACTTCGTTTGCGAATGCCAACGGCCAAGTCTACTTCAGCGACGATTCATCAAATCCGCTGGATAGCGGTTTTGGCTTCTCCAACATGGCGCTTGGCGTCTATCAACAATTCAATCAGGCGTCCGGTTACTTCACCGGGCAATACCGCTACTCGAACATCGAATGGTACGGCCAGGACACATGGAAAGTAACTCGCCGGCTGACGCTCGACTTCGGGCTGCGGTTCCAATGGATACAGCCCCAGTTCGACGCGGCCCTCCAGACCTCCACCTGGCTGCCTGAACTCTACAACGCCAAGAACGCCGCTCGCCTGTACTATCCGACGCTCGTCAATGGCGTTAAGGTAGCGATCGACCAGGCGACTGGCGCGATCGTCAATTCCGCTACGGCGATCGGGAAGATCGTTCCCGGGACCGGCAGCATTACCAACGGAATCGCGCAGGCTCAAAAGGACATCGCAAAAGGCCTGATCAAGGATCGCGGCATTCATTATGCACCGCGGTTTGGTTTCGCCTTCGACGTGACCGGCAAGCAGACTGTCGTACTGCGCGGCGGCGCGGGCATCTTCTATGACCGCTTCCAGGGCAACGAAGTCTTTGACATGTTGACCAACCCGCCGACCACCATTTCGCCCACGCTCTACAACGGCTACCTCAAAGACATCGATCCGAAGAGTGCGCTTCTGGCTCCCCTCGGCCTGAATGCCTTTGACTATAACGGTCCCATTCCGACGGTCTACAACTGGAACTTCGGTCTCCAGACCAAGATCCCGACCTTCGGCGGAACCAAAGAGAACGGCGTCATTCTCGACGTGGCCTATGTCGGCAGCGAAGCGATGCACCAACTGCAGCGCGTCAACCTCAATGCCATTCCCTACGGGACAACATTCCTGGCTCAGAACCAGGATCCGACCAAGGTTGCGGGCAGCCCGAACGCGGTTCTCGGCAACAACGCTTATGATCGTGATTACCTGCGGCCGTACCCCGGCTTCGGCGACATCACGCTGCACGCGTTTGGCGGAACAGCCAATTACAACTCGCTCCAGAGCACCGTCCAAAAGCGGTTTGGCAAAGGCTTGAGCTTTAGCGCCAACCATACCTGGGCACGGTCGCTCGGCACTTCCGACGATCGCGGCAACTACAACCGGATCGACGGACTCACCCGCGTCGCCAACTACTCACTGACCGCTCTTCATCGCGCGCACACTCTGAATTTCTATTACACGTGGGACATTCCGAGCCTGTTCAAGAACAATGCGACATTGCACACGTTGGTGGACGGCTGGCAGTTGTCGGGCGCGAGCACTATGCAGACCGGTTCGCCCCTGATGCCCGGCATCAGCATTTCCGGCATCGGCAACCAAAACCTCACCGGGTCATACACGGAAGGTTTCCGGCTGAAACTGATCGGCGCGCCGAACACCAGTTCCGACGATCCTTACAACCGCATCAATGCGACCGCATTCACGGTTCCCCAGGTGGGCACCCAGGGAATCGACTCGCCGCGCAACTACCTCATCAATCCTGGCATCAACAACTGGAACATCACCGTCCAGAAGGAATTTGCCATGAAGGAACGCTACAAGCTGCAGCTTCGCGCTGACGCTTTCAACGCGTTCAACCACACGCAGTTCAGCGGCATCAACAGCACGTTGAACTTCTCAGGGCTGAACAATCCCACCATGACCAATCTGTATCTCAATGCGAACGGATCGGTCAACAACAAGAACGGTTTTGGAACCGTCAGTGCCGCCAGGGATCCGCGCATTATGCAATTGGGAATGCGCTTCCAGTTTTAGGCCAGCAATACCCGCTAGTGCTACCGGCTCCGCGCGATGCGGGGCCGGTTTTTTATTGGGCATTCTCGCCAGGAGTTCACCGGCGGCCTGATCGGCTCCGCCCTGAATGCCACTGTGTAGTATTCGCGCTTAATACGAATCTGCTATTGCAGTCTCTTTACGTTTTGATATAATTCTTCCCAACGGCCGATTGAAAGCATTCAAACTCTGGGTTTGAGCGTGAGCTTTCAGCCGTTAAAGGGGATCTTGAAATGCGATCTACGACGATTGCACAGCTGTGCGTGTGGTTGGCGGCATTGTCGCTGCCAGTTTTCTCACAGACTTCAACTGGCTCTATCTCTGGGAGCGTTCGGGACGCGCAAGAAGCCGCGATTGCGAACGCCAACGTCACTCTGACGGAGCCGGAAAAGAAACAAACCTTCAATCAAAGATCCGATCAGGAAGGAAGATTTGTGTTTACAAATCTTCTACCCGGCCGGTACACCCTGATCATCGAGAGCCAGGGATTCAAGAAGGTAGAACGCACCGACATCAACCTGCTTGCGAACGATAAGATCTCGGTTGGCGTACTCAATCTCGACATCGGCAGCGTCACCGACACGGTAGAAGTTCAGGCGCAGTCAACTCAGTTAAAGACAGAGAGTGCCGAGCGCTCCGACGCCATGACGGCGGTGGAAATCGAAAACGTCGCGGTAAACAGCCGCAGCTACCTTCAGTTGGTCGGCTTTCTGCCGGGCGTGGTCTCGACGGCTAATCTGACCACTGGCGGCCACGCCGGACTGGCGAACATCTCCGCCAACGGCGCGCGTTTCGATCAGAACAACCTCACGCTGAACGGACTTGGCAACGTCGACACTGGCAACAACGGTGATCAGTTGGCTACAATCAGCCTTGACGCCGTGCAGGAGTTCAAGGTACTGTCCGGCACTTACCAGGCAGAGTATGGCCGGTCGTCCGGCGCGCAGATTAGCGTGGTGACCAAGTCGGGCACAGCGACGTTCCACGGCAGTGGCTATTGGTGGCACCGCCATGAGGGGCTGAATGCGAATAACTGGAAGAACAACCGCGACGGACTGCAGAGGAACCTCTTCCGGTTCAACGATCCGGGCTACACCGTTGGCGGTCCCGTATTCGTCCCAAATCACTTCAATCGAAACAAGGACAAGCTGTTCTTCTTCTTCGCACAGGAGTTTCAGGAGCAATTGAAGCCCCAAGGGCGCCGCGACATGACGGTGCCGACAGCGCTTGAACGCAAGGGCGACTTCTCCCAGTCTGTGGACAAGAACGGCGCACCCGTAACGATCAAAGATCCCACTACCGGCCTGCCATTCCCCGGCAACCAAATCCCCGCCGACCGGCTGTATGCTCCGGGCGTCGCAGTCCTCAACTTCTACCCGAATCAGACCATCACGGGAGCCAAGGGCTTCAACTTCACCTCGCAGATTCCGGATTCCTATCCGCGTCGTGAAACGCTGATCCGCGGCGACTACAACCTAAACGACAAATGGAAGATATTCTCGCACTTCCTGCACAACGCTGACGCCGTGACCTCGAACTACGGTTCGTTCGTCCTAGGTTCCGGTTTCCCGAAGGTGCCGATCACCGACAAACGTCCGGGCCGAAGCCTGGCGATCAATGCGACCACCATCCTCAACCCGTCTCTGACCAATGAAATCACCTGGGGCTTTGGAAAGAACATCATCAACATCGATCCGGTGGGCGACGGGCTTTCCCGCGCCAAGACGGGCATCAACATTCCGCTGCTTTACCCGAGCGCCGTACAGAACGACTTCATTCCGCGTTTCAATTTCGCGGGATCACGGATCGGCAATGAACAGACGTTCGGCACCAACAACGCGCCGTTCTACAACTACAACGCTACGATCGAATTGATCGACAACGTCACGAAAGTGTGGAACGCTCACGTGATCAAGGCCGGGTTCTACTTCCAACGCAGCCGCAAGGACCAGACCTCATTCGCCAATTCGAGCGGATCGATCGATTTTGGCGACGACTCCTCGAATCCGCTGGATACAAACTTCGGATTCGCCAACATGGCGCTCGGCGTTTACCGGACCTACAATCAGGCGTCCGGCTACTTCACCGGACTCTATCGCTACAGCAACGTTGAATGGTATGGCCAGGACACCTGGAAAGTAACCCGGCGCCTGACCCTCGACTTCGGCATGCGCTTTCAGTGGATCCAGCCGCAATTCGACGCGGGTCTCCAAACCGCTACATTCCTGCCTGAGAAATTCGATCGCGCTGCAGCGGCTCGCCTGTACTACCCCACGCTAGTAAACGGCGTGAAGGCGGCAATTGATCCGAAGACCGGAACAATCATCAACAACATTCCGACCATCGGTAAGATCGTTCCCGGATCTGGCAGCATCACCAATGGCGTTCTGCAGGCCGACAAGGGCGTACCGAAGGGTTTGATCCGCGACCGCGGTATTCATTACGCGCCTCGCTTCGGATTCGCGTATGATCCTACCGGCAAGCAGGCGGTAGTCATTCGCGGTGGAGCCGGTATCTTCTATGACCGCTTCCAGGGCAACGAAGTATTCGACATGTTGACCAACCCGCCCACCACCATCTCGCCTACGCTGTCCAACGGCTACCTCAAAGACATCGATTCGAAGAACGTGCTGCTCGCTCCGGTGGGTTTGAACGCTTTCGACTTCAACGGTCCGGTGCCCACGGTCTACAACTGGAACTTCGGCATGCAGACCAAGATTCCGAACTGGCACGGATCCTTTGACAGCGGCATGATTCTCGACGTCGCCTATGTCGGCAGCGAAGCCATGCATCAACTTCAGCGCGTGAACCTCAACGCGATCCCGTATGGCGCTACATTCCTGGCGCAGAATCAGGATCCGACCAAGGTTGCCGCGAGTCCCACGGCCGTTCTTGGTAACAACGCCTACGATCGTGATTTCCTGCGCCCCTACCCGGGCTACGGCGATATCACGCTACACGCGTTCGGCGGCACAGCCAACTACAACTCGCTGCAGAGCACGCTCAGCAAGCGCTTTGGAAAGGGTCTCTCGTTCAGCGCGAACCACACTTGGGCGCGTTCGCTCGGCACGTCCGACGATCGCACCAACTTCAACCGCATCGACGGCAACACTCGCGTCGCCAACTATGCGCTCACGGCACTCCACCGCCAGCACACGTTCAACTTCTATTACACGTGGGATCTTCCGAACCTCTTCCGTAACAGAGCCGTGCTCCACACGCTGGTGGACGGGTGGCAGATCTCGGGTGTCACGACGATGCAGACCGGTTCGCCGTTCACCCCCGGTATCAGCATCTCGGGTATCGGCAACCAGAACCTCACCGGCTCCTACACTGAAGGCTTTCGCCTGAAGCTGATCGGGCAGCCGAGGACTGGCTCCGACAATCCGTCCAATCGCGTCAACTCTGATGCTTTCACTGTTCCTCCCGTGGGCACGAACGGTATCGATGCACCGCGCAACTACCTGATCAACCCCGGCATTAACAACTGGAACATTACGCTCCAGAAGGAATTTGCCGTGAAAGAACGTTACCGCCTGCAGCTTCGCGCAGACGCGTTCAACGCTTTCAATCACACCCAGTTCAGCGGCATCAACGGCACACTGAACTTCTCAGGCCTCACCAATCCCACCAAGACGAACCTCTATCTCAAGGCGGATGGTACGGTCAACAACATCAATGGATTTGGCACGGTCAACGGCGCACGCGATCCTCGCGTGATGCAGTTGGGCATGCGCTTCCAGTTCTAACAAGCAATAGCAGGAGGCCGGCTCCGCGCCACCCGCGGGCCGGCCTTTTTCTTTGGGTAACTATTTCTGTTCGCGCGCGAGCGCCGCCGCACGGTCCTGGTCCGCTTGGGCGCCCTCTGAATCGCCTTTGACCTTCCGGAGCTGTCCGCGTGCCTGGTACGCCCAAGCCGACTTAGGATGCAAGCGAATGATGGTTGTAAGATCGGCTTCCGCGAGATCATACTTTTCTAAACTTCTATAGACCTCAGCCCGGCCGGTGAGCGACTCCAGGTAACTGGGGACCAGTTCCAGCGCTCTGTTGTAATCCGCGAGCGCACGGTGGAACTCTCGCAGAGTCGAATAGGCCGCGGCTCGATTGTTGTAGCCATCCGCCTCGTTTGGCCCGAGTGCGATGGCCTGATCGAGATCCTCCACCGCCCGTGCCGCCTGCCCCATCTCCGCATAAGTCGCTCCCCGGCAGATGTAGGCATGCCGGTCTTCAGGATGGCGCGCGAGAATCTTATTGAAATCCTCGAGCGCCAGATGGAAGTTACCTAGCGCGAGGTAGATTAGCCCCCGATTGCCGTAGGCCTCCGTTTGCCGCGGATTCAGTCGGATTGCTTCACTGTAATCCCGGATCGCTTCACCATCCCGCCCCAGGTCACGATAGAGATTGCCACGATCGAAGTGCGCCACCCAGTATTGGGGGCGCAGTGGAAGGGCTGAGTCGTAGTCTTCCAGCGCGGCCTCCAGTTGCCCCGATTTTCGCCGCGCAATCCCTCTCTCGATATAAGCACCCGCATCGGGCGCCAATCCGAGTTTTAAGGTCGAGGCAGCGAATGGCTTGGACGTAGTCCCGGTCGGCTGAGAGCTTAAAACCTCGGCCGTAACTCTCGGCGGCCTCGGCCTCCGTGTAGATCGGTTTATCGCAGATTGAGCCGGGACGATTGACGGAGACCGTGATGACGTCGCCGGCGTCTACTACAACCTGCGCGGTCCGGTGCGTCTCCCGTTCGTCTCGGAAGGTAAACCGAAACCGAAGCATAAAACGCTTTCCGTAGCACTCCGCAGAAAATGCCGCGTGCCGCGCAAGGCGAATGGCTTCGGCGTCGAATTCGTCTCCGGTTTCTGGAACCGTCGCCTTCACCGACCCATCTGCATCGAGGTGGACCTCAACTTCCACTTCGCCGGTCTTCTCGGCGCCCCACTCATAGGGTGGGAAAACGGGTGATTCCGTGCGAATCACACAGGAAGTATTCTGCCCGGCAAGTACCTGAGCGGTGAACAGAAGGCCGAGCAAGGACATAATGACGCCTGACATCGGCTGGTTGGATTATATCGATGTGAGGAAGGGTTAATCGATCGCCTGATCGAGAAGTTCGGAGAATTGGCGGGACTTGCTTTCGACGCGCTTCTTTAGATCGGCGAGGTCATGCTCGATGGTGCGGAGTTGATCGGCGAGGTGCAGGCAGGCTAGCACAGCTGCGCGAGTGGTGTCGATGTTTCCCGACTTCGCGTAGGAGCGCATGAGATCGTCGACGACGCCGGCGAGGCGTTCCACCTCAGCGGGGTCGTCGGACGTTACGATGGTGAAGGTCTGGTTGTAGATGGTGACCCGAACCTGCTGTTTGGCGGCCGGTGTGGGGTCCATAAGCTGACTACTGGGCGCTCAACAGATCCATTTGGCCAAGCAACTTCTCGATGCGCGTCCGGACCTGTTTGCGCTCGGTGCGCAGGCTTTCCAGCTCGTCCACCGACGTGTGAGACTGGGCGATAGCGGCATCGCGCGCGCTTTCAGCAGCTGCTAGCTTCGCCGCGAGCTGATCGTTCTGCTGCTTGAGAGCGGTGACCAATTCGACGGCACGAGTGATCCGCTCCTCGAGAGAACTGAGGGAGTCGATCTCGGTTTCGTTGGCGATTACAGCCATTTCAATGTCTCCGATTGTTAGGCGAGCGCGGCCTTAGCCTTGTCGATCAACTGGCGGAAGGCGCCTTCATCATTGGCTGCGAGGTCGGCGAGGATCTTGCGATTCAGCTCGATGCCTGCTTTATTGAGGCCGCCCATAAACTTGCTGTACGACATGCCCTCGGTACGGCAGACAGCGCCGATGCGTATGATCCAAAGCGAACGGTAGCTGCGCTTTTTGTGCTTACGTCCTACGTAACCATATCGAAGCGCTTTCTCAACCGCTTCCTGAGCGGCGCGATAGAGCTTGCTCTTGGTTAGAAAGAATCCAGATGCGCGCGCAAGTGTCTTTTTGCGATTTGCGCGGCGATGTGTACCACGTTTAACTCTCGGCACGTTTTTCTCCTTTAGAGTGTGTCACTTCGTGGGCCGATCAGGCACGTGCAGCGCCTGTCTACACCACTAAATCAAACTGCCTAGTAAGGCAGCATCACCTTGATGGCAGGTGCGTTGGCAGGGTCAACCACGACGCCTTGAACGAGGCGGCGTTTGCGCGAACGCTTCTTCGAGGTCAGGATGTGGCGGGCGCCCGCGTGGTGGCGGACGATCTTACCAGTCCCGGTCTTCTTGAAGCGCTTGGATGCACCCTTATGGGTCTTCATTTTGGGCATAAATGTCCTGTGGTCGCCAGCGGTACTCGCTGACCTCCGTAGTATAACATGGGGTCACCGATGAATTCAGATGCCCTGCACCCGAACTTGACTGGCCGTGTTGCCATTGTAACCGGAGCTAGCCGGGGAATTGGAAAGGCGCTGGCTATCCGGTTGGCGGAGGCGGGGGCGGATGTCGTAGTGGCGTCGAAGAGCGAGGCGTCCACCGAGAAGTTGCCCGGGTCGATTCACGAGACGGCGGACGCGGTTCGCGCGGCTGGGCGGCGTGCGCTGGCGATTCCGACCGACGTTCGCGACGAAGCCGCAGTCCGGGCGATGGTGGAACAGACGGTGGCGGAACTGGGTCGGGTGGATATTCTGGTGAACAACGCCGGCGCCATTTGGACGCAGCCGATTCTGAACACTCCTCCCAAGCGTTTCGATTTAATGATGGCGGTGAACGTCCGGGCGGCATATGTCACCGCGTACTACTGCCTGCCGCACATGGTGAAGCAACGCTGGGGGCACATCCTGAATATGTGTCCGAAGCTGAGCCTGGATCCGTCGCCCGGCAAGGTGGGGTACATGATTTCGAAACTGGGGATGTCGAGGCTGGCGATCGGCCTAGCCGAGGAGCACCGCGCTGACAACATCGCCGCCAATACGCTATGGCCGCGGACGATCATTGAAAGCCAGGCCTCGATCAACTGGAAGATGGGCGACCGCTCGCAATGGCGAACTCCGGAAATTCTATGTGATGCGAGCCTGGCGATATTCGGACGGGAACCAGCGTCGTATACGGGTCGCGAGTTACTGGATGAGGAAGTGTTGAGCGAACTCGCGGGCGTGACGAACTTCGACCGTTACTGGTGCGAAGGGCATGCTCCCGAGAATCCGATTTACATCGACAAATGGTGAGGCCGGCAGCCTAGCCGATGCGGGCACGGCGGACCGCGGTTCCGGCTTCGGCGGCGCGCACAGGCTTCTTCGCCGGCTCGTTCAGGCGTCGCACCTGGTCAGTGACGCAGACCAGGAACATGGGCTGACGGGCGTTCTTGAGGATGTCGATGATGCGATCCGACTGCTCCTCGAGGTAAATCGACTTGCCGTCGGTCACCAGGTGGAGATCGCTGTCCGAGGACATCACGTCGCCCAGACGGCGGTCCATTTCCTTTTGGAGGAATCGAAGCACGCGGCGGATTTTCTGCAGCGAAAATCCCTTCCGGCGCAATTCGGCGATGACTGTAATCTCGATTACTTCCTCGGGATTATAGACCCGCTTGTGCCCCTCGTGCTGCGGCGAAACAACTTTCCGCTCATCCCACCACTGGAGCTGTCTCAAGCTGACCTGTGCGATGCGCGAGACCTCGCTGCTGGTGAAGCTTTTGGTCGGAGTAGCTTCAGGACGGGTCTTTTTTGTTTTGAACATGAATGGCCGCTCACGTTTCCGATTTTATTCTGGGAACCTACCAGATTGTATCCAACTTCCAGCGAGTGTCAATAGGAAATCCGGACACTCTTTCGTACTCTCAACCGCCGCCGACGAACTGCACGATTTCGAGGCTCGATCCGCCGGGAACCGCTGTCGAAAGCCACTCCGGCTGCCGGACGATACTGCGATTCAGTTCAACCGCGACGCGTGACGGATCAATCTTCAACCAGCCGAGCAAAGCCGTGACGTTCAGACCGTCGGGAACGCGCCGTGTTTCCCCGTTTATGACAATTTCGATCTCATTTGTTTGCGGGGAACCGGCGCTGCTGGTTTGACACTCCGTCACCACCCTCATTATATTCGACTATAGGGCTGATCGCCTTTCCTTAAGTCTCCATGCCAACCAACCAAATCGAGGTTTACTTTCCGGTGCTGGTCCAAGCGCTCATCGCGATGGCCATTGCAGCGGGACTGATCGGCGTTTCCGCCTTGCTCGGCAAGCGCGCCAAGAGCCCGCTCAAGGACACGCCGTACGAATCGGGCATGGCGCCTACCGGCTCGGCGCGTGAACGTTTCAGCGTAAAATTTTTTCTCGTCGGGATGATCTTCATCCTGTTCGACATTGAAGCCGTCTTCCTTTATCCGTGGGCAGTGGTTTACCGCCACCTGAAGCTGTTCGGCTTTTTCGAGATGCTGATCTTCATCGTGCTGGTGCTGGTGGGGTTCTTCTACGTCTGGAAAAAGGGAGCGCTCGACTGGTCGGGTGCGCGTGGAGATGAAAAGCCTTGATCACTGAAAAGATTCTCGAGTATCCGGTAGCGAAGGAAGTGAACGCGCGGTTCGCGCAGGCAATTGTCGAGGCTAACGACGATCGCGGTGAACTGACGCTATACATCGACCCCGCATCGATTGTCGAGGTCTGCCGCTTGTTGAGGACCGAAGGAAAGTTTGTACGGTTGAGCGGCGTGACGGCAGTGGACTGGCATCCGGCCGAACCCCGCTTTGAAGTCGTCTATCATTTGCATTCGCCCGAACGAAATTTGCGAGTCCGCTTGAAGTCCAGGGTTTCCGGGTCGGATCCGGCAATTGATTCGGTGACGCCGGTGTGGCGTGGCGCGGACTGGTATGAACGCGAGGTCTTCGACATGTTCGGCATCAAGTTCAACAATCATCCGGACATGACGCGGATTTTGATGCCGGAGGATTGGGAAGGGCACCCGCTTCGCAAGGATTATCCGGTTCACGGCCACAAGTACAGCTATCAGAGTGAATAAGGCGATCAGGTTGAATTCATGAAAGCACTCGAAGATCACACAAATGCGCCGGTTGCGGCGGAAGCGCCTGCTGCAGGACCGGGGCAAGGACGCCGCATGGTCCTCAACATGGGACCGCAGCATCCGTCGACGCATGGCGTACTGCGTATCGTGATCGAACTCGACGGCGAGACGATCGTCAAGGCGCGTCCCGACATCGGTTATTTGCACACGGGCATCGAGAAGGAGTTCGAGGTCAAGACCTGGCATCAGGGCGTGACGTTGACTGACCGCGTCGACTATCTGGCCAATCTCTCGAATAACCTCTGCTACGCGCTGGCGGTTGAGAAGTTGATGCAACTAGAGATTCCGGCTCGCGCGCAGTGGATGCGCGTGATGCTGGCCGAACTCCAGCGCATTGAGAGCCACCTGGTATGGCTGGGGACCCACGCGCTCGACATCGGCGCGATGACATGCTTCTTTTATTGCTTCCGTGAGCGCGAAGATATTCTGCGCATCAAGGAATTCTTCTCCGGCCAGCGTATGATGACCAGCTACATTCGCCCGGGCGGACTGGCGCTGGAGCCTCCCCGAGGCTGGGAGAAGATGGTTGGCAAGTTCATCGACACTTTCCCCAGCCGAGTGGACGAGTACGAGGATCTGCTTGAGAAGAATCCCATCTGGCTTCGCCGCACAAAGAAGGTAGGCTACATTTCGCTCGACGACATGCTCGAGCTAGGCGTCACCGGACCCATGATTCGAGGCGCCGGCATGCCGCTTGATATCCGCAAGACCGAGCCGTACTCGAGCTACGAGAAGTTCAACTTCAAAGTCTGCACGCATCAAGACAACGACGTGTACGGCCGGTACCGCGTCCGCCTGGACGAATTCCGCGAGAGCGCGAAGATTGTCCGGCAGGCGTTGGACGGTATGCCCGAAGGCGACTGGCAGGCCAGCGCGCCGAAGATGATGCTGCCCGAGCGCGAAAAGATGAAGACGCAGATGGAAGCGCTCATCTACCACTTCAAGATTGTCACCGAAGGGTATCGAGTGCCCTCTGGCGAGGTTTACCAGTGCATCGAGTCGCCGCGCGGTGAGATCGGCTACTACGCCGTCTCGAACGGGACCTCGCATCCGCACCGCATTCATATGCGAACGCCTAGTTTCGGGAATTTGCAGGCGCTGTCGCCGATGGTGGAAGGCTGCCTGATCGCCGACACCATTGCGGGCCTCGGCAGCATGGATTTCGTTTTGGGCGATACGGACCGCTAGGAGAAGGCGTGGATTTTCACGTCCTGGGGCGCTGCGGTTCGTATATTGCCGGTCTGGTTTGCTACGATATTCCTTTGACAGCTGATCTTCTCGAGGCGTCGTTCTGGCTGCTTGGCGCTTCGAGGTCCAACCGGGATCAGGCTCATGAACCTACCGATTCAAGATGACTTTTTCTCCTGAACTGGAAGCACGATTCTCTAAGATGCTGGAAAGCTACCCCCCCGGGCGGCAGCGATCCGCCGTTGTCCCGATGCTGATTTACGCACAGGACGAGGTGGGGTCGATCACGAGCGAACTCGTTGCCGAAGTGGCGAAGCGCTGTGGCGTTACGCCTCTCCAAGTGGAAGAGGTGGTGGGTTACTACTCAATGCTCCATCGCAAACCGATGGGGAAATACCACGTGCAGGTGTGCACCAACATCTCCTGCCTGCTGGTTGGCGGCGAGGAACTTTACGAGCACACGTGCAAGAAACTCGGCCTCGGTAACAAAGAAGTCACTGCCGACGGCCAATTTTCAATTGAGGAAGTGGAGTGCATGGGCGCATGCTCTTGGGCTCCGGCGATCCAGATCAACTACGATTTCCATCATCACGTTACTCCCGAAAAACTGGACCAGTTGCTGGACGCGCTGAAGAAGAAGGCAAACTAATCGATGGCGAGGAAGCTTTTCAACGAACCCAGTCCGCTGGAAGTGAAGGTGATCAGTAAGCGTTTCGGGATCGATAATTCCGAGTCGCTCGATACGTATTTGGGCACTGACGGCATGAAGGCGTTCTGGAAGGCGCGTGAGATGTCGCCGGAACAGATTGTCGACGAGGTGAAGGCTTCAGGGCTTCGGGGCCGCGGCGGCGCCGGCTTTCCGTCGGGTCTGAAGTGGAGTTTCGTCCCTCGGACAAATCCTAAGCCGAAGTACATCGTGGTGAACGCCGACGAGTCTGAGCCGGGCACCTGCAAAGACCGCCTGCTGATGGAGTACGATCCCCATCAGTTAATTGAGGGCATGCTGATTGCGGGCATGGCAGTGGACTCGCACAAAGGCTACATCTACATTCGGGGCGAGTATCGGTACCTGATCGATCACATGGACCGCGCCATTGCCGAGGCGTACGCCAAGGGCTGGTTGGGCAAGAACATTCAGGGGTCGGGGTTCGATTTCGACATCTACACGCATTCTGGCGCCGGCGCTTACGAGTGCGGTGAAGAGACGGCGCTGCTCGATTCGCTAGAAGGCAAGCGTGGAATTCCGCGGTTGAAGCCGCCGTTTCCGGCAGTCGCAGGCGCATGGGCGTGTCCCACGCTATTGAGCAACGTCGAGACGTTTTCCGCAGTCCCAGCCATCATTCGCGACGGCGGACCGGCTTATGCCGCGCTCGGCACTCCGAAGAACGGCGGGACGCGCATGGTGTGCGTGTCGGGTCACGTGAACAAGCCCGGCGTCTACGAACTGCCGCTCGGCTTCAATTTATTGCGCGTTGTGAATGAAGTGGCGGGCGGCATCCCCAATGGGAAGAAGTTGAAGGCTGTCATTCCCGGTGGCTCGTCGTGTCCGGTGTTGAAGGCCGATGAGTGCGATATCCCTGGCGATTACGATTCACTGGCGAAGGCGAAGAGCATGCTTGGCTCCGGCGGGATGGTGGTGATGGACGAAGACACCTGCATGGTGCGGGCGCTGGTGAGAATCATCCGCTTTTATGCACATGAAAGCTGCGGGTGGTGCATTCCCTGCCGTGAAGGGACGACTTGGCTGCGCAAGATTTTGATGCGTTTCCACGACGGCCGTGGGGTACGCAGTGACATCGATTTGATTGGGGATCTCGGCAAAGGCATGCTGGGGCGCACATTCTGCGCGCTTGGTGACGCTGCCGCCATGCCGACGATCTCGTTCGTCGAGAAGTTTCGCGATGAGTTTGAAGCGCATCTCGACGGAAGCTGTCCACACGGAAAGGCGCATGAGCTTGTGCTCTCGAGTCACTAGCCACTTTGTATGAGCGATCTCGTTACTCTCACAATCGACGGCAAAACAGTAAAGGCCGCGCCGGGCACTCTGCTGATCGACGCGGCTAAGGCGTCGGGCATCGAGATTCCCGCCTTCTGTTATTACGAGGGACTGACGCTGCAGGCCGCCTGCCGCATGTGCCTGGTGGAAATCGAAAAGGCGCCGAAGCTGATGGTCGGCTGCACCACGCCGGTGGCTGAGGGAATGGTTGTCCACACGGATTCTCCGGCGGTGGCGCAGGCGCGCAAGGGCACGCTCGAATTCCTGCTGACGAATCATCCGCTCGATTGTCCGGTGTGCGATAAGGGCGGCGAGTGCGAATTGCAGGACATGGTGTTCCGCTACGGCGCCGGCGAAAGCCGTTTCACCGAAGTGAAGCATCACGTCGACGAAAAACAATGGTCGCCGGTTGTGTTTTACGACGGTCCGCGCTGCATTCTCTGCTATCGCTGCGTACGCATCTGCAACGAGGGGATGGGCGTGGGCGCGCTCGGCATCGGCAATCGCGGCGTGATCTCGGAGATCATTCCGAATAAGAGCGACCATCTGGAATGCGACGAGTGCGGCGCCTGCATCGACATTTGTCCCGTTGGCGCGCTGACGTCGGGCACGTACCGCTATCAGACCCGTCCGTGGGAGATGCAGCACGTTGGCACGATTTGCACCCACTGTTCAAACGGCTGCAAGACGACGCTGGGCGTACGTGACGGCGTGATCATACGCGGCAATAACAGGGACCGCTCCGGTATCAACGACGAATTCCTCTGCATCAAGGGCCGCTACGCGTTCGACTTCGTGCATAGCCAGGAGCGGTTGCAGAGTCCGCTGCGGAAGGTGGGCGACAAGTTCGAGGAGATCTCCTGGAGCGAGGCGCTCGAAGTTATTTCAGGGAAGTTCAAGGCTGCGTTGGACCGCGGCGGCAAGTTTGGCGTGATCGGCTCTAACCACACGACGAACGAAGAAAATTTCTATCTGCAGAAGTTCGCGCGTGAAGCGCTGGGTACCGAGAACATTGATCACCATCGCACAGGCGATGTGGCGACGCTTCTGGATGCGCTCTCCGGCAAGCAGGACGTGCTGGCGACGGTGGCCGACCTGTACAAGGCGAAAGCGGTCCTGGTGATCGGGTCAGACCTGGCGCAGCAGCATCCGCTTCTCAGCTTCCAGATTCGCGCTGATTACCGGCATCACCAGGCGCATGTCTACGCCGTGACGGCGGGTCCGGTGCGCGAGGATAATTACGCCGCCAAGAGCGTCCGAGTGACGGAAGGCGGCGAACTGGCGGCGCTCGACGGACTGCGTGATTTGCTTGCCGCTGAAGGTGACCTGACGATTCTGTTCGGCGACGCGATCAAGGGCGAGGCAGTCGGCAAGTTGGTGGCGTTCGGCGATTCCCTGGGCATTCCGGTGAAGTACGTTTGCCTGGTGGACTATTCGAATTCGCGCGGAGCCTACGACATGGGGTTGGTTCCCGGTCCTGGCGGCATGGCGTACGACCAGATGCTGGCGTCCCCCGACCTCGACGTTCTGTGGGTGGTGGGAGCGAATCCGCTGAAGAATCGCGCGCTCGTCGGATCGAAGGCATTCGTCGTGTTGCAGGATCTGTTCATGACTGAGACGGCGAGGCAGGCGGACCTGATTCTACCGGCAGCGTCGGCGTACGAGAAGAACGGAACGGTAACCAACGTCACCGGCGAAGTGCAGCGCGTGAAGACTGCCGCGAAGGTGATGGGCACCAAGACCGACCTGGAAATTATTGGCCTGATCGGCAAAGAAATGGGCCTGAGCGTCGGCATTTGGAAGCAGGAAAAAGTGTTCGATGAGATTCGCCAGAAGGTACGCGGATACAATGTGCCGGTGCCGGTACTGACGACAGGTGGAGCGGCTCAGACAGCAGCAGTGAACGGCCGCGTCCCCGCCACGGTTCGACCCGAGCTAATCCGATCGTCCCGCGACACTCTGTTCACGTCGGGCACGCTGGGACGGTATTCGAAAATGCTGAGCAGTGTAATGGAGGGGCCGGGGAAGATCTTTGGCGAGTGACGAGTGGCGAGTGACGAGTTTTGAAATCAACGGTGCAGAAGTACAGCGAGTTGATCGTATGGCAACGCGCTATGGATCTGGTTGAAGAGGTCTATAAGATTTCGAGACAGTTTCCTAAGGAGGAATTGTACGGGTTGACGAGTCAGATGCGCAGAGCCGTCGTTTCAATACCATCGAACATTGCGGAAGGTCAAAGCCGGACCGGGAGTCGCGAGTTTTTGTACCACCTGTCCGTCGCCCGAGGCTCGTTAAGCGAAGTTGAAACGCAATTGATGATCGCAGAAAGGCTCAGCTACATGGCGAAAGGGAGATTGGCGCCGCTGTTAGAAAAATCGCTTGAGGTGGGCCGATTAATTCACGGCTTATCAGCGGCGATCACCGAACGTTGTGGGCTAACTCGCCACTCGCCACTCGCCACTCGCCACTAGCGCTCCCCATGACCCTCGAATTCTTAATCATCTCGCTCATCAAGGCCGGACTCGTCGCCTTCGTCCTGATGACTACGCTTGCTTACCTGCAGTGGATCGAGCGGAAGGTTATTGCGCATATTCAATTGCGCGTTGGGCCCCGGCGCGTTGGGCCCCATGGTCTTCTCCAACCGCTTGCCGACGTCGTCAAGCTCATCACCAAAGAGGACATGATTCCCTCCCACGTGAATAAGTTCTTCTACCTACTGGCGCCGTTTATGGCCGTGTTTTTCGCGCTGATTTCCATCTCGGTGATCCCATTTGGACCCGCCATTAACGTTGGACCGTGGCAGACCTACATGCAGCTTTCCGACCTCAACATCGGCGTGCTGTTCATCCTCGCTATCTCGTCCATCGGAGTCTACGGCGTCGCGCTGGCCGGTTGGTCGTCCAACAATAAATACGCCCTGCTCGGCGGACTGCGCAGTTCTGCCCAGATGATCAGCTACGAACTGCCGATGGCGCTCGCCATCGCATCGCCCCTGCTGCTGGCCAACTCGCTCAGCCTGCGCGCCATCGTCGAAAAGCAAGGCGGCTTCTACCTCGACATCTTCCCGCGCTGGGCCGTCTTCCAGGGTCCCTGGCCGCAAATCTTCGCCTTCTTCATTTTTCTGATCGCGGCATTCGCGGAAACCAATCGCGTACCTTTCGACTTGCCGGAAGCTGAGAACGAACTGGTTGCCGGCTTCCATACCGAGTACAGTTCGATGAAATTCGCCGCGTTCTTCATGGCCGAGTACGCCAACATGATCACCGTCTCGTGCATGGCGGTGCTACTGTTCCTGGGCGGCTGGCAGCCGCTGTTTAATCCAGCCTACGGCGCCAACTTCATCCCCACGCTGGTCTTCGCGTTCGCCGGAGTAATTTCGATTTATCACGGCATGAACCCTGCGCGGCCCCTCGACAAGTTCACGCTGCCGGCATTCGGCGTCATCTTCCTGGGACTGGCCGCGTTGTTTCTGGTCCCCATCGTCAACACGATCCTGCTCCCGCTGTTCTGGTTTGCGGGCAAAGTTTTCCTCGTGCTGTTTCTGTTTATCTGGATCCGCGCGACACTGCCGCGGTTCCGCTATGACCAGCTCATGCGCTTCGCCTGGGTGGTAATGTTCCCCATCGCGATGGTCAACCTTCTGATCACGAGCTTGCTGGTAGCTCTTACGACAAAGTAACCATGGACGTCATTCTCTTTCTACTGTTCGCCTTCATCGCAGTTGCCGCGGCCATTAACCTGGTTGTCCAGACGCATCCGATTTCGAGCGCCCTTTCGCTCATCGGCGTGATGGGGTCATTAGCCGTCCTGTATCTCTTGCTCGGCGGTGAGTTCATCGCCGCAACTCAGCTCCTGGTTTACGCCGGCGCCATCATGGTGCTCTTCGTCTTTGTCATCATGCTGCTGAACGCGGGCACCGAAAAGAAGCTGAAGAAAGGATCTTACGCCAAGTATTTCGGCGTCCCGCTGCTTACAGCGTTTCTCGGCATCATTGCCTTCATCATTCAGGCCAAGGTTCCACCGGGAGAAGGCGTCCAGTTCGGAAAATTCGCAGGCGGTGGCGCCGAACAGATCGGACAAAAACTGTTCACGGCCTACCTGCTGCCCTTTGAAATCACTTCGGTGCTGATCCTCATCGCAATCCTCGGCGCGATCGTCCTGGCGCGAAAGGAAATCGACTAATGCCCCCGATCCCCACCAGCGTCCCCCTGTCGTGGTACCTACTTCTCAGCGCCGTCCTGTTTGGACTGGGAATCGCCGGCTTCTTATACCGCAAGAACATCATCACGGTGTTCATGTCGATTGAGCTGATGCTCAATGCGGTGAACCTGAGCTTTGTCGCCTTCTCTTATAAGTGGAAGGCTGTCGACGGGCACATTTTCTCGTTCTTCGTGATGGTGGTGGCCGCCGCGGAAGCGGCTGTCGGCCTCGCGATCATCCTTACCGTTTTCAAGAATCGTCAGACGCTCGAAATCGATGAAGTCGATTCGATGAAGTACTAAACGATGAATCTCTGGCTCATACCTTTCTTCCCCCTCGCCGGCTTCGCGATTAACGGCATCTTCGGCAGGCGTTTTCCGAAAACGATCATCAATGTGGTCGCCATCGGCAGCGTGCTGCTCTCTCTTGCATGGGTGCTGCTCTCGCTACAGAAGCTGATGCCGCTCGAGAAGGCCTACGTCGAGCACTACTTCACCTGGATCCAAAGCGGGACCGTCAACATCGGCGTCGACTTCGCAATTGACCGCCTTACCGCCGTCATGCTGCTCGTGGTTACCGGCGTCGGCTCCCTTATCCATATATACGCCGTCGGCTACATGGCGCACGATGGCGGCTATTACCGCTTCTTCTCGTACCTGAATCTGTTCATGTTCTTCATGCTGATTCTGGTGCTGGCTTCGAATTACTTGCTGCTGTTCGTCGGCTGGGAAGGTGTGGGACTCTGTAGCTACCTGCTGATCGGCTTCTACTTCCTGGAGAAATTCGCGGGCGACGCCGGCAAGAAAGCGTTCATCGTGAACCGCATCGGCGACTTCGGGTTTTCGCTCGCCGCCTTCCTGATCTTCATCAACTTCGGCTCGCTCGACTTCGGCACCGTGTTCGCGAAAGCTGCCGGCATGACGCCTGAGGCGAGCGCGGGCGTGGTTACTGCAATCTGCCTGCTGCTGTTTGTCGGCGCCACCGGCAAGTCGGCGCAGATTCCGCTGTTTGTCTGGCTGCCCGATGCGATGGCCGGTCCCACGCCCGTCAGCGCGCTCATCCACGCCGCGACGATGGTGACCGCCGGCGTGTACATGGTGGCGCGCTCGGCTTCGCTCTTCCACCTGGCGCCGATGGCCTTGAACGTCGTCGGCGGCATCGGACTCGCCACCGCTTTCATCGCCGCTTCAATCGGCCTGGTCCAGAACGACATCAAGAAGGTATTCGCGTACTCGACGGTTTCTCAGCTCGGCTACATGTTCGTCGCCGAGGGATCGGGCGCGTACTCGGCCGGCATCTTCCACCTCATGACGCACGCCTTCTTCAAGGCGCTACTCTTCCTCGGCGCCGGCAGCGTGATTCACGCACTCAGCGGCGAGCAGGACCTGCGGCATATGGGCGGGCTGTTCAAGAAGATTCCGATTACGGGAACCGTGCTGTTTTGCGCAGGCGTCGCCATCGCCGGCCTGCCATTCACCAGCGGCGCGATGTCCAAGGATCTGATCCTTGAGGCCGCCTACATTCACGATCCGCTGTGGTACTGGATCGGGCTCATCACCGCGTTCATGACGGCGTTTTACGTGTTCCGCGCGTTGTTCCTGGCTTTCTTCGGCGAGTATCGCGGCCATCATCATCCGCACGAGTCGCCTGCGGTAATGTGGGTCCCGCTGGCGATCCTTGCGGTGCTCTCGCTGGGCGGCGGCTTCATCAACATCCCGCAATTTCTCGAACCGATCCTGCCGATGCATGAAGCGGAAGTGGAACCGCTCATCCGCTACCTGCCGTTCGCGGCGGGATTTGGCGGCATTCTGCTCGCTTACATCTTCTACGTGGTCGCCCCCAATATGCCGAAAGCGCTCGCCAAGGCATTCCACCCGATTTACGTCGTGCTGCACCACAAGTATTTGGTGGACGAAATCTACGACGCCACCATCGTTCATCCGCTAATGGACGGCTCGCGCGCGCTGCTCTGGAAAGGCGTCGACGTGACGCTGATCGACGGCTCAGTGAATGGCATCGGTCATCGCGCCCGCAACATCGGCAACGTACTGAGGCTGTTCCAGTCAGGCAATATCAGAAGTTACGCCGCCTGGGTTGTACTTGGCTCAGTGCTCGTCATTCTCTACATCGGCATGGGTTGGGGGCTACGCTAATGACGCTCCTCGACATCGTCCTGTTCCTGCCACTAATCGGATTTTTCATCCTGCTCCTGGTGCCCAAGACCAATCCGGGCATGAGCCGCATGGTGGCGCTCGGCTTGGGCGTCCTCACGTTTCTGATGTCGCTCGGTTTGATCGGACCCTGGTGGTACGGCCAGCCGAAGGGCTTCCAGTTCGAAACTAAACTGCTCTGGATCAGCACGCCGCGAATCAATTACCACGTCGGGCTCGACGGACTCAGCCTCTGGCTGGTGATCCTGACGACGCTGCTCACTCCCATCTGCGTACTGATTTCCTGGAACTACATCGACAAGCGCGTGAAGGAATTCTTCGCGTTCCTGATCCTGCTTGAATTCGGGTTGATCGGCGTGTTTCTTGCGCTCGACATGTTCCTGTTCTACGTCTTCTGGGAAGTCGCCCTCGTGCCCATGTACTTTTTGATCGGCATCTGGGGACACGAGCGCCGCATCTACGCGGCCGTCAAATTTTTCCTGTACACGATGGCCGGATCGGTGCTGATGCTCACCGGCATCATCTACATCTTCAACCGCGCAGGCACCTTCGATTACGTCGACCTGCTCGCCATGATCCAGCGCGGACGCCTCAGCTTCAGCTGGGAGGAAGAACTGCTGCTGTTCCTCGCGTTCTTCATCGCTTTCGCCGTCAAGGTTCCGCTATTCCCGCTCCACACCTGGCTGCCTGACGCGCACGTGGAAGCGCCCACCGCCGGCTCAGTCATGCTGGCCAGCGTCATGCTGAAGATGGGGACCTACGGATTAATCCGATTCTGCCTGCCGATGTTCCCCGAGGCCGCCAGAGCGTGTGCCGGATGGATTTCAGCCCTCGCGATCATCGGCATCATCTACGGCGCACTCGTCGCAATGGTCCAGCCGAACATGAAGAAACTGGTGGCGTACTCGTCGGTCAGTCACCTGGGCTTCGTCGTACTCGGCTTGTTTTCGTTTACTCAGCAAGGGCTCGATGGCGCGGTCTACCAGATGCTGAACCACGGCGTGTCGACGGGCGCGCTTTTCATCATGGTGGGCTTCCTCTCCGAGCGCCGTCACTCGCTTGAAATCAAGGCGTACGGCGGTGTGGCAACTCCTGCCCCATGGCTGTCAACGGTCTTCCTCATCACGACGCTCGCCAGCGTGGGATTGCCGATGTTGAATAACTTCGTCGGCGAATTCCTGGTCCTTCAGGGCGCCGCCATCGCGCATTTCTCCTGGGCCGTCTTCGCCGCCATCGGCGTGATCCTCTCTGCGGTCTATATGCTCTGGCTCTACCAGCGCGTTTTCTTTGGAAAGGCTTCGGAAGATCTCAGCCACCATATGCCCGACATGGTCGGGCGTGAGTGGGTTGCGATGCTTCCGCTACTCATCCTGATGGTTTGGATGGGCTGCTTCACACAATCATTCATGCCACCGATCAGCGCTCAGAACGCTCGCATTCTCGATCAGACCAAGGCCGGAGTTGAAGTTCAGGTGGATAACCGGACGCCGAAGGCCATGGAGGTTGCGCATGTTCGATAGCTTCATCCCCAGCGGCGTCGAATACCTGCGGATCCTACCGGAGATTATCCTCACTATCGCCGGCGTGCTGATCATGTTCCTGGCTGCTCTTCAGAAGGACGAGGAGAATCGTGGACTGTTCTTTGGCGTGACGGCGACCGCCCTGCTGGCTGCGTTGGTGGGAGCATTGATCGCCTATCAGAATCCCGGACCGGCTTTCATGATGAAGGCCGGTGACATCGCCACCGCACCCTCGATGTTGATCATCGACGGCTTCGCGACGTTCTTCCGCGTCCTCGTGATCGGCGTTGGATTGCTGACCTTGCTCGCGTCGAGCAACTACCTGCGCGCCGAACGCGCGAATTCGGCCGAGTATTACGCGCTGCTACTGTTCTCGATCGTCGGCCAGTCGATTCTAGCTTCGGCGAACGAGCTGATCATGGTGTTCATCGGCATCGAGATTTCCTCGATCGCCAGCTACATCCTTGCCGGCTACCTGCGCGACGACAAGCGCAACAACGAGTCCGCGCTCAAGTATTTTCTGTTGGGCTCCTTTGCCACCGCGTTCTTGCTGTATGGAGTCGCGTGGATTTATGGCGTCACGGGGACCACGAATCTCACTGAAATCCGTCACGCACTTCTATCGCCTGGCAGCGCCAACAGCATGGTGCTCATCGGCACGGCGGCCGCGCTGATGTTCGTGGGCTTCGCGTTTAAGGTATCGGCAGCACCGTTTCAGATTTGGGCTCCCGACGTGTATCAGGGCGCACCGGCGCCCGTGTCCGCCTTCATGTCAGCAGGTCCCAAGGCAGCCGCTTTCGCCGTCTTCATCCGCGTCTACACCACGGCTTTTGGGCCCATCGCGAACCGCTGGGAACCTTTCGTTTGGGGTTCCGCGATTCTCACGATGGTGATCGGCAACTTCGCCGCGCTCACACAAACCAACATTAAGCGCATGCTCGCTTACTCGTCGATTGCACACGCCGGCTACGTCCTGGTGGCGATTACGGCGAACTCCGAGATCGGCATCGCAGCAGCGATGTTCTACCTGGCCGCCTACGTCTTCATGAACGTCGGTGCCTTCGCGGTGGTCACCTACTTCGCACGACAAGGCGAGCGGTACGTCAACGTTGAGGATCTTGCCGGCCTGGGACAGCACCAGCCAATGATCGCGGCGATGATGACGATCTTCCTGCTCAGCCTGATCGGCGTTCCGCTCACCGGCGGATTCTTCGGCAAGTTCTACATCTTCCGCGCCGCGCTTGACTCCAATCTCGTTTGGCTCACTGTGATCGGCCTGCTCAACAGCGCGGTAGCCGCCTACTACTACTTGCGCATCATCGTCGTCATGTACTTCCGCGAAGCGGGTGATGCCTCAGCGAACATGGCGCCGGTAGGCCCCGCGCTGCGCACGGCGATTCTTGCGAGCGCCCTCGGCACCATCATCCTCGGCATACTGCCGTCGTGGCTGCTCGAGTTCGCCAGCAAGTCGGCAACGCTCGCAAAATAGGGGCGCGTCCCGGTCTACCCCAAACCAGTACACGTGTGGAAACTCGATTCGGCATTCGCTCGTCCTAAGATTTGTGCCGGCACTATCTGAATTCTCAACGTTGGCCGAGCCGACGCTCGACTCCTGCAAAAAATCTCTTGTCCTAAGTGTGATTGAGACGGACTCCGATTTACGCGTTTTGGATTAGCGGTGACAATGAGGAAGATTCTAAATACAGCAGTGGTCACCTTAGCTGTGACTGCCTCGCTAGCCGCGGCGGACTTATTCCCGCTGCGCAATGGCAATACCTGGACGTATCGCGAACACAAGACGGGCAGCGCGTTCATCGTCAGCGTTGGAACTCCCGTGTTGATGAATGGTCACGAATACTATTCACTCAAGGGATACGTGGATCGCCAACTACTGGTGCGGGTGAACGAGTCCAACCAGCTTGTTTATGTGAACGAAGAAGACTCCTCTGAACACGTGCTGACGTCGTTTGAACAGTTGCCTGGAGCGTGGTGGCAAGCGCCGTTCAGGACTTGCGACCAGGAAGGGCAGCGTATCGACAAAACCACTGTTCACGACGGACCAGCGGGACCCGTGAGCGATGTTGTGGAACTGCGCTACCGCACATTCAACTGCGCCGACACCGGTGTGGAGTCAGAGCAGTTTGCCGAGCATCTAGGCATGCTGCGGCGCGTTGAGCAGTCCATCGCTGGACCGCGCACCTACGACCTGGTATCGGCCCGGGTCGGCAATCTCGTCTTTAGTACGCCCCCCTCAGCGCAGTTCACCGTCGGCGTGGACGACCCGAGTGCGGACTTGCTAAAAGTTACGCTCACCCTTCGCGTGACGTCCGGGGAACTGCTCAACCTGCATTTTTCAAGCGGCCAGGAATACGACGTGCTCGTGCGGCGCGGCGATGGCACCGTGGCGTGGAGATGGTCAGCCGGCGCGACGTTCATTCAGACTCTGCACGACTGGACAGTCAGCGGCGAGTGGAAGATCGACGTTATCGTGCCGCGCCCTCAACCGTCGGGCAATGAGAACGAGCCCTACACGGTGCAGGCGTGGCTCACTACCACCGGCGTCGACCCGCAGTTTGCCGCGACCCTGCCGCTACCAATTGCGCCCATCAAGCCAGCATCTTCGTCACGACATCACCCGCTACATCAGTAAGTCGGAAATCGCGGCCCATATAGCGGTACGTGAGCTTGGTATGCTCCAGGCCAAGGCAATGCAGAATCGTTGCCTGTAGATCGTGGACGTGAACTTTGTCCTCAACGATGTTAAAGCCGAGCTCATCGGTTCGGCCTACAGTCTGTCCGCCCTTCATGCCACCACCTGCAACCCACATCGTGTAGGCCAGCGGGTGGTGGTCGCGGCCGGCGTTCTCAGGATCGCTGGTCTTGCGAATCTCCACCATTGGCGTGCGGCCGAATTCCCCGCCCCAGATCACCAGCGTGGAGTCCAGCAGTCCACGCTGCTTCAGGTCTTTCAGGAGGGCGGCCACGGGCTGATCGGTGATGTCACAATTCTTCTTCAAATCACGGTTGAGATAAGTATGCTGATCCCAGCTCGCGTGCATCAGCATCACACAGCGGACGCCGCGCTCCACCATGCGCCGCGCCAGCAGGCAGTTGGTGGCGTACGGCCGCGTGGGATCTTTGTTCACGCCATACATCTCGAGCGTGGTTGCGGATTCCTTGGAGAAGTCGAGCAGTTCGGGAGCCGCCATCTGCATCCGGAACGCTAGCTCGTAGCTGTTGATCCGCGACGCGATTTCCTGGTCCTTGGTGTCGGCCAGATGCTCCTCGTTCATCTCGCGCAGGACGTCCAGTCCTGCCCTCTGCTGATCCTTGGTGACGCCGGGCGGATTCGAAAGGTACAGGATCGGATCGCCGGAATTGCGGAACATCGTACCCTGGTACGTCGACGGCAGAAACCCGCTGGTGAAGTTTGTCGCACCGCCGCTGGTGCCTACTCCCGAGCTCAGGACGACGAATCCCGGCAGGTTCTGCGACTCGCTCCCGAGCCCGTAGGTCACCCATGCGCCCATCGACGGTCGGCCGTTTTGAATCGTCCCCGCCATCAGCATTAACTGGCCCGGATGATGGTTGAACGCCTCGGTGAACATCGAACGCACCATGCAGATGTCATCGGCGCACGCCGCGGTGTGCGGAAGATAGTCCGAAAACTCCAGCCCGCCCTGGCCGTACTTCTGAAACTTGCGCGGACTCGCCAGCACTGCTGCGTTCGGCTTAATAAACGCCAGCTTCGTCTGCTTAATCAGCGACTCCGGCAGGGGTTGCCCGTGAATCTTCTCGAGCGCCGGCTTGGGGTCGAAGAGATCGAGCTGGCTCGGCGCACCTTCCTGAAAGAGGAAGATCACGTTCTTCGCCTTGGCTGGGAAATGCGGCTTTCGAGGCGCCAGCGGATCCGTGTGCGCGGCGTAACCTTCCTGCGCAAGCAACTGATACAGCGCGATGGTTTCGAGCCCGCCTGCGCACGAGCGAAAGAATCCACGACGGCTTGTGATCTGGCGAAACCGGTTGAAGTCCATGTCTATTCCCGTGTGATGAATTCGTCGAGATTCAGCAGGACGCGCGCCACGGCGGTCCAGTCGTGCGTCTGTTCGTAGAAGCGCGTCAGCCGTTCACGCTCGCTCGCCTTGGGTCGACGGCCCAGCGTAAGCGCAAACATGCGGTCGAGATCCTTTTTCGCGCCTAGAGCCTGCGCCGCCTCGAAGAACACCGGGTCATTCAGAAGATTCAACGACTGCAACGGCGTGTTCGACCGCGCTCGCCGCGAGCACGTCACCGTAGCATCCGGCTCGTCGAAATTGTTGAGCATCGGGTATGGCGTCGTCCGCTGATAGTGAACGTAGAGGCCTCGCCTGTACTTCGCGGAACCCGTGTCGTCTTTCCACTTGACGCTTCCCCCGTAACCCAATTCGGCGACTCCCGCAGGCTGCGGTGGCCGCACGCTCTTACCGCCCACTTCCAAATTGATCAGCCCGCTGGCCGACAGCGCCTCATCCCGGATGATCTCCGCCGGCAGCCGCAGGCGCGACTGGCGAGCCACGAGCGCGTTCTCAGGATCACGCTCCTCAAGCTCAGGCCGGACCGTGGACGACTGCCGGTACGCCGCCGACATCACCATCTTCTTCTGAATGGACTTCACGCTCCAGCCGCTCTCACGGAACTCCACAGCGAGCCAGTCCAGAAGTTCCGGGTGAGTTGGTCTCGCACCCTGCGTTCCAAAATCTTCTGACGTCTGAACAATGCCGCGGCCAAACAACTCCTGCCAGAACCGGTTGACTATGACGCGCGCCGTGAGCGGATTTTCCGCTGCAACCAGCCATTTCGCCAGATCGAGCCGTGTTGACCCGTTGAACGCCGGCAGAAATCCCGGCGTCGCCGGACGCACCTCCGCGCCCACCAGCTTGTAGTCGCCACCGAGATGGATATGCGACGTCAGGCCGTCAGTGCCGGCCGTCATCACCGGCGCCAGACTGTAAGGCGGAAGCGACTCGCGCAGCTTGCTCAACTGCTCTCGGACCTTCTTGAGCATCGCGCCTGTTTCCTTCTCGCGATTGCCGATGTCGGGACCAGGGTCGCCGATGAAGTAATCGAGCAGCAGTTCCTGCTGATGCGTGTCCAGCTTGTCCGCGCCGCCTTTGAGAAACTTATCCGCACCATCGAACATTGCGCGGAAGCTGGTGATCGCAAAATCCCATTCCAGATCGTCGCCCTGATGCGCAAATGCCTCCCGCATGCGCGCCTGCCACTTCTCGTACAAAGGCGCGATGCGATACTCATCGAGCACCGCCTGACGCTGTTGCCGGTATGCCGGCAGCGCCTGACGGTAGGCCTCTGCTTCTCCAGCAAGCGGCGCGTCGATGTCCTGCTCGTCCGTGTTCTCGAAGAACGCCAGCGACGAGTAGTAATCCTTGTGGGTGATGGGATCGTATTTGTGGTTGTGGCACTGCGCGCATCCCATCGTGAGGCCCAGCCATGTCGTGGCGACGGTGTTGTTGCGATTGACGAGTTGTTCAAAGCGCGTCTCCATCCGGTCGACACCCGCCTCGCGATTCGTCAGTGTGTTGCGCAGAAATCCAGTTGCCACGCGTTGATCGACGGTTGAGCCCGGCAGGAGATCGCCGGCAAGTTGCTCGATCGTGAACTGGTTGAACGGCATGTCGCGATTGAGCGCGTCGATCAACCAGTGACGGTACCGCCACGCGTAGGGACGCACACGATCTTTCTCGTAACCGTCGCTGTCGGCGTAATGAGCAAGATCAAGCCAGTGCCGCGCCCACTTCTCGCCGTAGTGCGGGGAGGCGAGCAGACGGTCCACCACGCTCTCGTAGGCGTCGGGACGCTTGTCGGCAACGAATGCCGCAACTTCTTCCGGGGACGGCGGCAGTCCCGTCAGATCCAGGCTGACACGGCGAATCAGCGTCTCCCGCGACGCTTCAGGCGAAGGCGCAAGGCCCTCCTTCTTCAGGCGCTCGAGAATGAACGCATCGATCGGATTCGGGGCCGCTCCAGATGGTACGGCCGGCCGGCGGACCGGCTGAAAGCTCCAGTGCGTCGACCCCGCGGCCATCTGCGCCGCTCCCGCAGGGACCGGCGCTCCGGCGTCGATCCACGAGCGGATCGCACTCACCTCGGCGTCGGTGAGGCGCGCGCCCATCGGAGGCATCTGGAAGCCCTTGCGGTCGCTTGTGACGCGATCAACGAGCTTGCTCTCGACAGGCTTGCCGGCCACCACCGCCGCACCGTTATTACCACCCTTGAGGAGCGCTGCCGCACTGTCAACTCTGAGTCCGCTCATCTGCTGAGTGGGTCCATGACAGCCCTGGCAACGCTTGGTAAGGATCGGTTGTACGTCGCGTGTGAAATCGATGGTTTGCCCGGCCGCAAACAGCGCCAACGTCAAGCCCAGTAGCCAGACCCTCATCGCGCTATTCTATCGCGGCCGGACGATCTAGAAGATCAGCTTCATCGCCAACTGCAGCTGCCGCGACGAGCCGGAGTCGCCAGGCGGGAAACGCGTGTTGCTGATCAATCCAAACGTCGCCGTGCCTAGATTCGTTCCGGGCTGCCCGAAATTCGCCTGGTTCAGCAGATCGAACGCGTCGGCGCGAATCTGCCAGCTCACGCGCTCCGTGATCTTGGTGTTTTTCACCAGCGCGAAGTCCAGGTTGGAGAATCCAGGGCCAATCACAACATTGCGTCCGAGATTTCCGAACGCGCTTCCCTGATTCACAAAAACACTGGGATTTTGCACGTAGGTCACAAACGTCGCGTTGCCATTGGTGGACGGACTGTAGCCCACTTGCACAGGGCCTGTCACGTTCGGCCGCAACGTCTGCGCCCCGGTGAAGGCGGTGTTCGTCGTCCGGAAATTGATGGGATTGCCGGTCTGGATTTGCTCGATCAGGCTAACTGACCAGCCGTTGACAAGACGGTTGCCCTTGAATGGCAGATCCCAGATTCCGCTTAGTACAAACCGGTGGCGCGCATCGAAGTCCGACAGTCCGCGATCGTTGCGCAGGTTGTAACTGTCCTGGACCGTCAGTCCCTGGACGTTGCGCGAGTTGTAGTCGATCGACTTTGCGAACGTGTACGAAGTGTTGAATTGCAACCCGCGGGAGAAGCGTTTGGCGCCCGTGACCCATAGGCCGTTGTAATTCGAATTCCCACCGCTCTCATAAACGATGATATTCGCCAGTGGTTTGCCGGGCAGGATTGCGCTGGATGAAGACACCACCGGGAAGGGGCGAACGCCGTTCACCGGCTGATTGTAATTTCGCGCGATGTTCATATCGGTGCCCTTGTTGCCGTAGTAGCCAACAGTCAGGCCGATCTGCCCGGGCAATTGCTGCTGGATGTTGAAGTTGTATTGCTGCACATAGGCCAGCCTGTAGTTGTGCGCCACCGAGGTGGGTGAGACGCTGCCGCTGGCAATGCCAAAGGCGTTGCCGAAACTGACGAACGGAACCGCGGAAGTTGGCGAGAAGGACACTGGGAACGAGAACGGCGGATTCGAGGCCAGTCCGGTTACGAGACCCGTGATCGGTTGGTCGGTGACAATCGCGTATGCGGTACGGACGACGGTCTTGCCGTCGCCGCGCAGGTTCCAGGAGAAGCCGATCCTAGGCTCGAAATTGCGCGCGCTCTGCTGATAGGGAGCATCGATCCCGCTGCCTACCTGTACCAGGGAACTTGTGGTTGGATCGAATACGGTAAAGCGATTCTGTGCTTCCGTGGGAGTACCGTACCAGTCGTAGCGCATCCCGATTTCCATCAGAAGGTTGGGTCTCAGGCGGATGGAGTCCATCGCAAAGAAGCCCAGCGAGTTGACGTAGACTCGATTGGAGCGATTGGACGCGTTGACTGTGAATCCAGTCGCCTGGTCGGCCAGAAACGCCGTGACGCTCGGGAAGCTGAACGTGCCCGGCGTGTAGGTGAAGTTGTTGTTGTTGATCCGGCGATACTCGCCGCCGAATTTAACCGAATGGCGTCCGTGGATCCACGTGGCTGAATCCGACAAGGCTGCTGAGTAATCGCCGCGACCTTGCGGAAAACCGTTGATGCCGCCAAACGCGAACGCGCCGGTGACGCTGATCTGCGGTAGTCCGATGGGCGCGTTCACGCCGCTATTGATTCCGTAATCGGCGGCGTTCAATGTGTTGGCGCCCGTAAACGTGATGTGGATGCGGTTGTAGCCCAAACGGAATTCGTTCACCAGCGACGGCGTAACCACCTTGGTGTCGTTGAACGTAAAGATCTGGCGGCGACCCTTCCGGGAATCGCCGAAGCCCGGCAAGTTGTTGCCCTGGGTAGTGGGCGGCTCACTGCGCAGATCCTGCTGAAGCGCGAAGTAGAAGTTCACGCGATGATTTTCGCTGAAGGCGTGGCTGACGTTCGCGGTTCCCTGGTCGATGTCGACTGGTGCGATGGCCGACGACACGAAGACGTTGCCGGCGGAATTCGCTGCCGGAATAAGCGGGATCAATTTCTGAACCACAGCGTCGCCGGTGGCCAGGCCCTGGGCGCGTTGGGCATCGCTCAAGACCGGAGTGGAGAGCGGAACGGACTGGCGCTGGCGCAAGCCCTCATAGCTCAGATAGAAGAATGTTTTGTCGCGGCGAATCGGGCCGCCGCCGTCGGCGCCAAATTGATTCCGCTTGAACGGCGCCTGCGTCACGCCCGCTGGATTGGTGAAGTTGCGAGCGTCGAGTGCGTTGTTGCGCAGGAATTCATAAACCTCGCCGTGCCATTGATTGGTGCCGCTGCGGGTGGCGATGTTCACGATCGCGCCGGAATTGCGCCCGTACTCAGCACTGTATGTCGAGTTGTCGACTTTGAACTCCTGCACCGTGTTGATCGTCGGCTGGAAAGTAATCTGATTCTGAACCGGATCACTCAAATTGATCCCGTTGATCATATAGTTCACACTGTCTTCCCTGGCCCCGGCCGTGTTGAATGCGAACGAACCCTGTCCGCGCAGAGGGGCTGTGAGAAATCCGTTTTGAGGCGGCGTCACGGTGCCGGGAATCAGGAGGGCCAGATCAACGAAATGGCGCCCGTTCAGTGGAATCTCTTGAACAGTCTTCTGATTGATGACGGTGCCAACCGAGGTGGTGCTTGAGTCGACAATCGGCGACTCGGCCATGATCTCGACGGTCTCACTTGCGGTCGCCGGTTTAACGGTAAAATTTTGTGGGACGGTCCGCCCCACCTCAAGTGAAAGATTCGATACTGCGACCGTTTGCATCCCTGACGCCTTCACTTCGACGCGGTAATTGCCCACCGGGAGGGATGGAGCGAGGTAAGTACCAGTGTCATCGGTACGCGCAGTACGCTCCTCCGATGTCGCCAAATTGCGAATATTTACAGTGGCGCCGGGAACAACCGCGCCTGTAATATCCGTGACAGTTCCGGTAAGTGTAGCTGTAGATTGGGCTAACAGCGGGACAACAGAAGCGGCAACGAGCAGGCACAAAACCGCGCTCGCCGAAAATCGACGTGTTGACTGCATGTGTTTGCGAACTCCCTGAAATGCAAGCTGCCGGCGCCTACGCCGGGGTTTTTCTATAGACGCGCCGAGTTGAAAAAAGGTACGCATGAAATGCTTCGGGACAGCACTGAGCGCCCAACGCTAGAATTGATAAAACGCTATGATTCTTCCCGCCGGCACCCGGCTCGGCCCTTATGAGATCCTGATGCTCATTGGTCAGGGCGGCATGGGCCAGGTCTATCGGGCCAACGACACGCGGCTGAATCGAACCGTGGCATTGAAGATTCTTCCACCTGATCGTGCCCACGATCACTCACCGCGTCAGCGCCTCATTCACGAAGCGCAGACGGTCTCGTCCCTGAATCATCCGAACATCGTCACCATCTACGAAGTGGGCGCCGAGGACGGAATGGACTTCATCGCGATGGAATACGTCGCCGGAGTCACTTTGCGCGATAAGGCGGGGCGGAAGGCGATGAGGCCGCTGGAGGCGCTTCACTACGCCGCACAAATGGCCGATGCTCTAGCGGCGGCGCACCGTGCCGGCATCGTTCACCGGGATTTCAAACCGCGGAACGTGATGATCACTGACGATGGCCAGGTGAAGGTGCTCGACTTCGGCGTCGCCAAGTTAGCAGAGATTCCTGAGGAGGATATCACCGGGGAGGAAGTGACCGTCACGATCGAGGGACAGGTGGCAGGCACTGCCGCATACATGTCGCCAGAGCAGGCCGAGGGACGAAAGCTGGATTCGCGCAGCGACATCTTCTCGTTCGGCTCAGTGCTCTACGAGATCTTCACTGGACGGCGCGCTTTCACGGGCAGCAGTCAGGTCACCACCATGGCGGCGATTGTTACGCAGGATCCGCCAGCGCTTGGACCGGAGACCGGCATCCCTCGCGAGGTAGTTAGAATCATCGAGCGATGTCTGCGGAAAGATCCGGCCCGGCGTCCCCAGCACCTGGAAGACGTCCGGCTGGAACTCGAGCAGATCACGCTCGAACTGCAAGGTGGAAAGACGCGCGAGACCGTAATGCGTGCGTCCCGCAAGTCGCTCTGGCTGACCGTGTCGCTGTCGGTGGCCTTCGCCGCGTTAGCAGGACTGTGCCTCTGGCTTTGGAGCCGACAGGCCGCCCCGGCGCCAGTGGTTGTAGCCGCCCGCATGACTGCGGACACGGGGCTCTCCGCCTTCCCCGCTCTTTCGGCAGATGGCCGGATGCTCGCCTACGCCAGCGATCGAGGCGCGGGTAACTTGAACATCTGGGTGCAACAGGTTCGCGGCGAAAGTCCTGTTCAGCTCACCACCGATGAAGCTGACGACTACGAGCCATCGGTCTCCCCCGATGGAACGCGCGTGGCCTTCCGCTCCGATCGCAATGGTGGCGGCATCTATGTCGTTCCCGCGCTTGGGGGATCGGAGCGACTGCTGGCGGCAGGCGGCCACAGCCCGCAATTTTCTCCGGACGGCAAGTGGATTGCCTATTGGACTGGCGGCCTTGGCCAGGCAATGTTGCGTGGCTCTGGACATCTGCATCTCGTCGATCCGAATACCGGCTTCACACGCGACATTCAGCATGACCTGGAGGCTGCATTCGTCCCAATCTGGTCGGCCGACGGCTCGCGTTTGATGGTGGTGGGTCGCAAACAGGGCTCAGTGTCCCCGAGTTGGTGGATCGTTCCTGTGAACGGCGGCCGCACGATCGAGGCCCGAGTGCCGGCCGCAACCGACAGCCAGAAGTTGCAGACGCCAGCCGGCCAGCGCCGGGTGATGCCGATTGAGTGGAAGGCGGACGGCAGCATCATCTTCGCTGCATCTCTCGGCGACGGAACCAATATCTGGAAGATCCGTGTCTCGCCTGATGGCAAGGTTGAGGGACCGGCAGAGCGCGTAACCTTTGGCAACGGTCTTGAGCTCCAAGCCAGCCAGTCAAAAGCCGGACAACTGGCCGTTGCCAGCCTGACGAGCGCAGTCTCAATCTGGACCCTGAACGTAAATGATCAGGGCAAGGCCAGTGGCGAGCCCCAGCGGCTGACGCACGACTTCGCATTCGACGGTTCGCCGAGTGTTTCAGAGGATGGCAAGACGCTCGCGTTTGTATCGTCCCGTGTAGGATTCGGTGTATGGGTGAAGGATCTCGTTACCGGACACGAACAGAGTTTGGTCAGCTCGAATTCAACTCTGCTCGAACCCAAGCTCAGCGCCAGCGGCGAGACCCTCGCGTACTGGCACGAGCCCACTCGCGAAGGCTATCTGATCGGAACACGCGGTGGCACCGCTCAGCGGATCTGCACTAGCTGCGGACCGCCTGAGGGGCTGTCGCGGAGTGGAAAGCTGGTCATGTTCGAGTCGATCGTAGGCGTACCTGGAGTGACGCTGGCCGATGTGAATGCCGGAACACAAACCCCAATTCTTGTGCCTGATCAACATCCCAATTACGTTCTCTTCGAGGCGCGGTACGCCCCGGACGAGAAGTGGGTGGTTTTTCACGCGGTCACCGGAGACCCCTCGAAGCGCCAGATCTTTGTGGCGCCCGCGGATGCAAAGTCAGAGAAACAATGGATACCGATCACTGACGGGAATGCCTCTGAGGGCGGGGGCTATTGGTCCAACGACGGGCGCGTGATTTACTTCCAGTCGGAGCGTGACGGCTTTCGGTGCGTTTGGGCGGCGCGTGTGGATCCTGTGACGCGCAGGCCCGAAGGTGTCCCCTTCCCTGTTTATCATTTCCACCATGCCAGGCGATCGCTAACGGGGATTGGGCGTGTTCGGGGAACCACCATGGCGGTTGGCGGAGGCAAGCTGTTCCTGGCGCTCGGAGACCTCACGGGAAATCTATGGATGCTTTCCCCGCGCGGCAGCACGGCGGAGTGAGCGGTAAAAATTCACGTCAGCGGAATTGACTACCTGGTCCAGTGCGTAGGCTGCCGGCAAGCCGCGCATATAAAAATCGGCGTCGCCGTCTCCAATTTCATTCCAGGTGTTGGCGCCATGGCGAACGATCATGTACTGCATCGGAGCGCAGACGGTGATCAGGTTTGGTTTGTGATCGTGGATAAAGTACGAGTCCACCGAGCGCGGCACGTCCCGGAATGGAAGCCGCTTCCACAACGCCCGATAGAAGCATAGTGTGCCGCCCGCCTTCCAGCCATGTCCGGAGAAGCGGACCTTGCGAGCACCTGCGAACCACACCATGAAGCAGCACCATGCCACGAGAGTACGTTCACTGGGCCCTGCCGGCAGGTGGCCTGCCGCAGTTTCAAGGAATCGCTTCGAGTAGTAGTCATCATCATCGAGTTTCTGGATGATGGAGCCGCGAGATGCGTCGATTCCAATATTCATCTTGGTGCCGAGCAGCGTTGGCTTGTTGAGCCGGATGTAGGTGAGATTGCTAACATCGCGGCAGAGATGCTCCACGGGTTCGACACTATCGTCGATCACAATGAGTTCACGGTTCGGCCAAGTCTGGCGCTGAAAGCAGCGGATTGCTTGAGGCACAAACCTCGCGCGATCCCTCGTTGGCAAAATGCAAGAGATGAGCCGTGGCATAAAAATTCGTGACAATCCCAGTGGGACACGTTAACATACCGCATAACCCGCAAGATGGCGAGAAGAAGTAGAGACACAATAGGAGCGGTAGTAATCGGCCGCAACGAAGGGAAACGACTGCGCTCTACGGTGGACCAACTAGATTCAACCTTGCCTGCAGGCAGTGAAATCGTGGTGGTGGACGACGGCTCCACCGACGGGTCGGCGGAGTTCTTGAAACGCCGCCGCAAGACTGCATGCAACCAGCGGTTGATACGGTCACGCAACCTGGGTGTAGCCAAGGCGCGCAACCTCGGCTGGACGAATACGAACGCCGACACGGTGATCTTCACGGACGCCCATCTGAACTTTCCCCGGCGTTGGTGGCAGACGATGACGGAGTTGGTAGAGGATCCCAGTGTGGGCGCGGCGGCTCCGGGAATCTCGATGATGGGCGAAACCGCGAGGCGCGGGTTTGGACTCAATCTGCGCACACCTGAACTCTCTGCTGAATGGCTCGATATGGCTAACCGTGAGCCGCATGCTGTTCCGGTTCTGCCGGGCGCTTGCATGGCCGTGCGGCGGCGAGTGCTCGAATTAACGGGGGGCCCCGACAGCGGCATGTTGCGCTGCGGCGGGGTGGACAACGAATTCTGTTTGCGTCTTTGGCTTCTGGGCTACCGGCTCATGATCGTTCCCGATGTCGTAGTTGAACACTTGTTCGCACGGCGGGGATATCCGATCACCTGGCCCACCATTATGCACAACCGGCTGCGTATGGCGTTCATTCATTTTGACCGCCCGCGCATCCGGCGTGTCATCCGCGCGCTAAGAGGCGCCAGCGGCTTTGTCGACGGCCTGAGTTTGTTGGCTGGTACTGACATCTCGGAGCAGCGCGCTCGTATGCGAGAGCGGCGGCTCCATCATGAGGACTGGTTTTTCGAGAAGTTCGGTCACAACTGGTGACAAGAAAGGTCATTTGAATGGCAATGAAGAAAACGGCCAAGAAGGCCGTAAAGAAAGCGGCGCCGAAGAAGGCAGTAAAGGCTCCCGCGAAGAAGGCAGCAGTTAAGAAAGCGGCGCCCAAGAAAGCCGCCAAGAAGTCGGCCAAAAAGGTCGCGTTGAAAAAGGTAGCTCCCAAGAAGGCTGCCCCGAAGAAAGCGGCAGTAAAGAAAGTCGCGCCGAAGAAGAAGTCGGCGAAGAAGGCGTCAAAAAAAGGCCGCAGTTTCGCCGGCGGCGCCACTGGCCTGCCATCGCGTGGGACGGTAAGCACTCCTCCCCACGGAACTGCACCGCCCACCCCTCCAAACAAGCGCTAAATGGCCGCCCGTAAAATCGGGCGTGGACCGTCCAAGGCCGCGATGAAAGCAACGCTTTTGCCGCGGCCTGACGCTTCCGCTCCGAAAGCCTCCGACGCCTGGTTCGCTGACCGCGCGCGGATTCCCGGCGCTCACGAAGCCTCTGGCGATGCGCTACTCTCCGGCTGGCAGATGAGTTCCGCTTTACCCTCATCCTACGAAACCTTTGTCTGGTCCTTTGCGGGGCCTTCAAGTCTTGGCGGCCGGCTCACCTGCCTCGCGGTCCATCCGAAACACCCGAATACGATCTACGCAGGCGCAGCGGGCGGCGGAGTATGGCGCTCGAGCGATGCCGGCATGAGTTGGGAACCCTTCTGGGATCAGACGATGGTGATGCAGATCGGCGCGCTCGCCATCGATCCGCAGGTTCCCTCCACCGTATTTTGCGGCACAGGAGAGGCCAATCGCACCACCGGTTCCTACAACGGAAACGGCATTTATTGTTTTGAATCGGCAGACCGGGGATGGGGTTGCGTGGGTGGAAGCACAAAGAACAATTTGCCGCGACGTATCAGCGCCATCGCCATCGATCCCTTCGATTCAAAACACGTTCTTCTCGGCGGAGTGGCAGTGGGCGATGACGATCCGGCGGGAATCTTTTCGACGTTTGACGGCGGCAACACCTGGCGAAAGGAGACCTTCGCCGGGGACGGTCGCCAGATGTGCCACGCCGTTAACTTCCATCCCACGAAGAAGGGCGTTGTGTTTGCCGCGATCGAAGACGGATCCCATGGAGGCGGCATCTGGCGCTTCAGCGGCAAGGATTGGACTCAACTGACAGACGGGTTGCCGGCGGGGTCAAAAGTTGGTCGAAGCGCGATTGCCATCGGAGCGAGTGATCCCAGTACCGTATACGCGGTCATGGTCAACACTTCGAAGCGCCTTCTGGGCGTCTTTAGAAGCCGGCATCTGGGAGATAAGTGGGAGCCGATCCACGGCACTGAGTTTGATCATGAACATCAACTCGCCTACAACCTCTGCATCGCGGTGCACCCTGGCGATAGCGACACCGTTATGTGCGGAATGACTAACCTGCACCGCTCTACGGATGGCGGCAAATCCTGGAAAAAGATGACCCAATCCAAGGATTCCGACGCCGCAGATTACGTCCACGCCGACCATCACGCGATCGTTATTCTGCAAGGCGGGCGGATCTACTCGGCGAACGACGGCGGCTTCGCCACGAGCCCAGACGGAAAGAACTGGGAGACGCGCAATAGCGGCCTGGGAATCGCCATGTTCTATACGGTGGACGTCGCCCCCGCGGACGGAAATCACTACGGCGGCGGGTGCCAGGATATCGAAACAGTGGTGACTGAGACGGGTAATGCCGACGATTTCAACGCCGTAATCGGTGGCGATGGCGCTTGGTTGGTCTATGGCCACGACAATCCGGTTCAGATGTTCGGTTCGTTCCAACAGGTAGGCGTTTTTCGACACAGCGAGACTGAGAATTGGGTGTCCTGCTCGCCGGACGTTCCGGATGAAGAACGCCGGTTAGTTTTTCTGACTTACCTGGCGATCGACCATTCCGACCCCAAGACCGTCTTCACCGGCACCACGCGAATTTGGCGCACTAAGGATGCGGGCGCAACCTGGGCGCCAGTATCGCCGGTGTTGGATAAGAGCGTGGTTACGGCGATTTCGATCAGCGTCTCTGACCCGAGGCGAGTGTACGCGGCTACGACAGCAGGCGGCTTCTTTCGCAGCGTCGACGGCGGTCATGCATGGTCGGCGAACCTGGCTGCAACACCGCTGCCGCAGCAACTGATCTCGGCGATCGCCGTGGACCCCACAGATCCAGACTTCGTCATCGTGACCATTGGCTTGCCTGGATTCGTGGCCCAGGATGGTTCGATGATGTCGCACGTTTTCCTATCGAAGGATGGTGGAAAACGCTGGAGCGATATCGACCGCGGCAAGCTGCCGAACATCGCTCATACCGCCGTGGAGATACGCTCGGACAAGCCATCTTGCATCTATGTCGCCAGCCACTGCGGTGTCCACCTGACGAGGAATCTGGGAGAAACCTGGATTAGCGGCAATGGTGATCTGCCGTGGGTTCCCATCATGGATCTCGTCTACCACGAGAAGGACCGGACGTTAACCGCGGCGACCTATGGACGCGGATTGTGGCGTATGATGCTCAGTTGAAGTTCGTGTCTAGTCGTCGTCCGCTGTGACCTTCAAGACCGACAGGAATGCTTCCTGCGGAATCTCCACCCGACCCACGCGCTTCATTCTCCGCTTGCCTTCCTTCTGCTTCTCGAGCAGCTTGCGCTTACGGGAAATATCGCCTCCATAGCACTTGGCGAGAACGTTCTTGCCCATCGCACTGATCGTCTCGCGCGCGACAATCTTGGCGCCGATAGCGGCCTGTAGAGCAACCTCGAACATCTGCCGGGGAATCAGCTTGCGCAGCCGTGAGATGAGCGCCTTGCCACGGTCGTAGGCAAAATCCTTGTGAACGATGATTGAAAGGGCGTCGACGGGCTCACCCGCCACCAGCACGTCAAGCTTCACCAGTGCCGAGGTTCGGAAGCCGGAAAGATGATAGTCGAGAGAGGCGTAGCCGCGCGATGCCGACTTCAAGCGATCGTAGAAATCGAGCACGATCTCATTCAGCGGCATCTCGTAAACCAGCATCACGCGCCCACCGCCAATGTACTCAAACTTCTTCTGGTCGCCGCGCTTCTCCTCGAGCAGTTTCAGAATCTCGCCGAGGTATTCCTCTCGCGTGATCACCGTGGCGTCGATAATAGGCTCTTCGGTCTTGCCGATCATCGAGGGGTCGGGGAACTTGGTGGGATTGTCCACCTCGATTACTTCGCCATCGCTCTTGGTGATGCGGTACCGGACGCCGGGAGCCGTCGTGATCAGATCGATCTCAAACTCGCGCTCCAGACGCTCCTGCACGATCTCAAGGTGAAGCAAACCGAGAAATCCACAGCGAAAGCCGAAACCCAGCGCCGCGGAGTTCTCGGGCTCGAAATTGAATGCGCTGTCGTTGAGCCTGAGCTTCTCAAGCGCGTCGCGCAGAACGGCGTGCTCGGAGGATTCCACCGGGTACAATCCCGCGAACACCATCGGCTTGATATGTTCGAAGCCTGGAAGCGCCTCGCTCGCCGGATTTGCATCCTCGGTGATGGTGTCGCCGATCATCGCGTCTGAAATGGTCTTGATGTTGGCGTGGAGGTAGCCGACCTCACCCGCCGCCAGTTCCTCGTTCGGAATCGGCTTGGGACTCTGATAGCCAATGCCCTCGATCTCAAACGCCTTACCGTTGGACATCAGCCGGATCTTCGTCCCCAGGCGCATCCGTCCCTGAATAACGCGGGCGAGGATGATGACGCCTCGATACGGATCGAACCAGGAGTCGAAAATCAACGCTTGAAGCGGTGCATCTGGCGACCCCTTTGGAGGGGGGACCAGCCGCACTACGGCTTCAAGTACATCCTCTACGCCCACGCCGCTCTTTGCGCTGCACATGATGGCCTCATCGGCCGGCAGCCCGATCATGGTCTCGATCTGTTCTTTGATCCGCTCGGGCTCGGCCGACGGCAGATCGATCTTGTTGATCACAGGAATAATCTCAAGATTGTGATGCAGCGCCAGATAGGTATTGGCCAGTGTTTGCGCTTCCACGCCCTGCGAGGCGTCCACCACCAGCAGTGCGCCCTCGCAAGCCTGAAGGCTGCGCGATACCTCATAGCTGAAATCCACGTGACCCGGCGTGTCGATCAGGTTGAGCTGATACATCTTGCCGTCACGCGCTTTGTAGTTCAAGCGGACGGCGTGCGCTTTGATCGTGATGCCGCGCTCACGCTCCAGGTCCATGGAGTCGAGCACCTGCTCCATCATCTCCCTGGAGGAGAGGGCGCCCGTGGCTTCGAGCAGACGATCAGCCAGTGTCGACTTGCCGTGGTCGATGTGCGCAATGATCGAGAAATTACGAATTGAGGCGGGATCCATGCGGTATGATGAAGCCTGAAAACTCAAGTATCCCACGATGGCGGCAAAGACCATAGAAGGAACGCTCGACGCGCACGGATTAAGATTTGGCATTGTCGTCGGCCGTTTCAATAACTTCGTAACCGACAAACTGCTTTCGGGCGCTCTTGACGCCTTGGCGCGCAGCGGCTGCAACGTCGACACCGATGTCGAAATTGTCCGCGTGCCGGGCTCATGGGAGATCCCTTTGGCCGTTAAGGCACTTGCCGCTGCCGGCCAGCGGGATGCCATCATCGCGCTCAGCGCTGTGATTCGCGGCGACACGCCCCACTTTGACTACGTAGCCGGACAGGCGGCGAGCGGCATAGCGCAGATGTCCCTCGAACTGAATATCCCCGTCGCGTTTGGCGTGCTCACCACCAACACCGTGGAACAGGCGCTCGATCGCGCGGGCCTCAAGAGCGGGAACAAGGGCTTTGATGCCGCCATGACGGCAATCGAAATGGCCAACCTCTTGCGGCAGTTGAAGAAATAAAGGATGCCCGCACGCCACCGTTCACGCGAACGCGCCCTCCAGGTCCTGTTTCAATGCGATGTGAGGCAAATTGGAGCCGACGAAGCTATCGGCGGATACTACGAGACTCTTCGCACCGAGGATGAGAACGCCGCGGCGGCGGGTAGCGATGAGTTCATGGAATCGCTCGTACGCGGAACTCTCTCCAAGCAGGCGGCGCTCGACGAGCAAATCACTACGAAATCGACGAATTGGCGGCTCGACCGCATGCCGGCAGTGGACCGCAACATTCTACGGCTCGCACTCTACGAAATGGAATTGGCGGAATCGCCCCGTGCCGTCATTATCGACGAGGCGCTTGAATTGGCCCGGCAATTCTCCGGCGATGATTCCGTGAGTTTCATCAACGCAGTCCTGGACGCCGGCCGCAAAGACCCGCAAGAATAACCACAATAATCGCGCATGTGCGATCATTTTCGGGAGGGATTACTCAAAATGACAAAGCAACTGCTGTTGTGCGCATTCGTCCTCGCCGGTTCTCTGATGGCCCAGGACGCCAATCCGATTAGCGCGGGCAACAAGATGATGTTCGGCATGGGCCAGGGCGTCCTCGTCCGCGCCGCTGAGAAGATGCCGGAAGAAAACTACAGCTTCAAACCGACACCCGATATCCGGTCGTTTGGTCAGCTTGTCGGACATGTTGCCAACGCTCAGTACATGTTCTGTGGCGCCGTACTCGGCGAAAAGCCGGAGACGAAGAACTGGGAAGAAGTCACGGCCAAGGCGGAACTGGTTCAGGGACTGAAAGACGCTTTTGCGTACTGTCAGAAGGCGTATAGTATCACCGACGCCGACGGCGCGACCACAGTGAAGTTCTTTGGCGGGGACCGCGCCAAAATTAGCGTACTCAGCTTCAACAATATGCACAACTACGAGCACTATGGGAATATGGTCACCTATCTGCGCTTGAAGGGCTTGGTTCCACCTTCGAGCGAGAGCGCTCCTGCCAAGCCGCAGCCGAAAAAGTCCGGCGATTAGGTTGATGAGTTTTCGGTAGGTCGCCGGAGCTACTCGTAGGGTGTTTACCGGATCGCGGACGTATCGCGCGATGACGATCTTCACGTTTGCGGAGCATGAGCGCAGACTCTACGTTCGTTCAACAACTACGGGAAGCCACCGATCGGTATCTTCGGGCCGTGGACGCCTGGGAGTCTGAATACGCGAAGTATTACCGGCTCCCGGTGCCCGGCCAAGTCAGTCCCGACCTCGCCAGTTTTCACGAAATCTATCTCAACGCACGCAAGGAGCTTCAACGTCTGCTCCCGGAAGCAATCCGCCTCTGCCGGCGTTTTGGATTTCGCGATGTCTGGCAAGCCATTCTGCGTGTGGAACTCGGAGCGGGGACGCCGCAGTCGGGCGGTGGCGGCGGAGCCATTGGCCGCGGCGAACGGCGCGAAATTGAGAAGTGTCTGGATCAACTCGAAGAGGTAGTTTCCCCCTCCTCCGCGCATCTGAAAACGGCCCCGCCTGACTCAACTACCCGGCGCCGCGGCTTGCTCGGCTGGATCCAGGAGCAACTGTTCTAAGCCATGCTCTTCACAACGCTATTCGACGTTACGGCTGGCGATCGCGCCGGTTGGCGATTCAAGCTCTTTGGGATCCCGGTTCGAGTGGAGTGGTTTTTTTGGCTGACCGTTCTGCTCACCTGTGGGTCGCGCGACCCTGGAGAGGCCGTCATCTGGGCTGTCGTCTGTTTCGTATCGATCCTGGTCCACGAACTCGGACATGTTTTCGCATTTCGCTACTACGGAGTGTCAGCGGAAGCGGTGCTCTACGCACTTGGCGGCATGGCCATTCCGCGCTGGGCGGTCAGAGGAGGCGCGACGGCACAGGTAGTGATCTCACTTGCCGGACCGGCCGCCGGCTTCGTACTCGCCGCTATCAGCGGGGCGATCGCGATGTCGATGGGCGCACAGATCCAGATCGGCGCACGCATGCTGATCCTGCCGACCGTCTGGGCGATCTTCCCGCCCGCCGAAGGGTACTCGGCCTTGTACAAGAGCGCCATCTTCAACGATCTGCTGTGGGTGAACTTCTACTGGGGAATCGTCAATCTGCTTCCGATCTTCCCCCTCGACGGTGGGCAAGCCGCGCGCGCCTTGTTAGTGCGCCACGATCCATTTGGCGGCCTGCGCCGGTCGCTGAAGGTTTCCGCCGGTGCCGCGATCATGATGGCGCTATTGGGAATCGCTTCGCTCAGCCTGTACATGCTGGTGGTATTTGGATCGATCGCTGCGTGGAGTATCCAGCAACTTGAGGAGACGAGTCCGCCGCTGCGGGGCACGCCCTATGGCAGTCGCAAATGGCGCTGATTCGTTCATGTGGCCCGGGTGCTTTGGAAATGCATCACGTTACAAAGAGCCGCTTCGACAAACTGAATGGAAATCGCTTAGTACAAGTATCAGAAAGTCGAACGGTAGAAAATTCCGGCGGTGGATACGGCGCGCTCTCAGGACAACAGGTTAGGAGCGATGCATTGTGGCACTGGACGTGCCCTAAGTAGTGCGCGCCGGGTCGGGCAAGGGCTCAGAACTTGGCACGAAAGGATAGTTTTTATGCCTGAACCGTCCCGTTTGTCCCCTTCGATTGTGGTGGTAGAAGATAACGACGCCGATTTCGAAGTGCTTGAACTGCTGCTACGGGAATCGGGCGTGACGGCGCCTATCGTTCGATTCGAGACCGGCCAGGACATCATCGATGCCATTGAGAGTGGACTATGGAAGTCCTCGCTACCCCTCCATTTCCTGTTAGATCTGAACCTTCCGATGGCCGACGGCTTGACAGTACTCGAACATCTGCGAGCCGATAAGCACCTGCGCCTGGTTCCTGCAACGATGTTGACCACTTCCTGCAATCCGAAGGATGTCGAATCGTCGTACCGCGCCGGCGCGACCGGTTATCTAGTGAAGCCCGTGGATTTCGGTCGCTTTTCGCGCATGGTTAAGGCGTTTGTACAGTATTGGTTAGGAACTGCGGCGCTTCCGGGCCGCCAACAATATCAGTCCGCGTCATGAAAGCTCAATTGAACCCGAACTACGCTCGGGTTAACATATGATGAGGGCTGGCGTAGCTCAGTTGTAGAGCATCTGAGGATGACACAAGAGGAATTCTACGGTGAACTATTGGCACCCTTGACCCCGCAGTTTGGCGGCGTATTGGAACGTGGTTTGATGAGTCCGAGCTTCGATCTTCTGGAGCGGATTGCGGAACATTACAGATTCCGGTGATAGAGTTGTTCCGGTTTGATGAAGGACCTGAACCCAAAAAACAAGTCAAGCTGGCAAGGCGACGAGCACTGAAAATACAGAAGCATCCCCGCTAGAATTAACTTGTTTTCCGGCAAACTGCGGTTTGCGTTGGTGGAGCCACCGGAGGGAATCGAACCCCCGACCCGCAGTTTACAAAACTGCCGCTCTGCCGACTGAGCTACGGTGGCCTCTACTGTTATTAAATCACTAATGCCTTGTGGTCGCCAACTTACCAACGAAGACGACGGGTACATTGGTCGAATCGGGGGGTTCGGGTCCTGCCGGATCTTCACTCTTCTCGACAAAGGCGCTCAGGATCTAACAGATTTTGGGCGCTTCGGGCGCTTTCGAGTTTGCGTGGGCCAACTTACACTCTTCAACGCAGATCCCTTCTTTCACAGGCTCAGGCTCCCCCAAGGATTATTGTGGCGGAAGGTTTCGTTCAGCAAGATCCTCTTGCCCTTCGTCGCCAGCAGTCGAACGACATGTATCTTGTATCGACCTGCATGTGGTTTAGCTTTAGATGAAACAGTCGCCATCTCATGCGTGTTTGCATCCGTGCCCATCAACGATGGCGATAGCCAACCTTGACCTTCACCCGTCCCACTTCGAGCCGCTTTGGATTGTTTTCCATTGCGGCCCTTCTGTTCGTAGACTAGGCGGAAGTCAAGCAAGCGGTTGTGTCAGTTTTTTTTGACGAGTATGAGGAAGCAATGATGTGGGGGAAACACTTGACTGAGCATCTTGCGACCGTCTACGATACGGCGGCACGGCTCGATACTGCGTGATGTTTATTTCCAAGGAGTATGCGGAGAAGGTCTGGACGATACACGAGCGACGTTCGGCATTTGCAAAAGCGGTGACGGAAAAGAAGGAGTATGTCCTCCCGGCGAGGTTTGACGACACAGTGATTCCGGGCCTGAATCCCGACGTGCATTACCTCAATCTTCAACAGAAAACGCCGACAGAGTTGGCTGAGTTGGTTTTCCGCAAACTCGGGCGACACAGAACGGACCGATAGTTCACCGATGCCGCCGCCGTTCAAGGAAGTCGTTGATCGCTTGTTCAGAATGATGGACGAGTTCGTGCCGACTTCGCTCTACCCTCCCCAGGTTGTTCAAGTACCAGCCTCCAGGTTCGCGTCGAAGCGCACCCACTCCCCACCCCATCCGAGTTCGATGGGAACTGTGATGCCGGTGCGGCTACCGTCGTACTTGATCCGTTCACGGAAACTAACGTTGTGCATGCTCGGTAATCACCAACCTGCGAACGGCAGGCGCTCTTCCTCGATGTAAACCAAATATGGGTTTTCAACCCCAAGGTCGCGAGCATCACGATACACTACCTTGGCATCCTTGCCGAACGCCACTAGTCGGCGGCCAGCCAAGGCCACCCATTGGCCGAAATAACTGGATCGGTTTTCACCCACCCAGCTACGCTCTGAATTACGGTCACGATCGCTCATTGCAAAACCGGCAGCCAGATCTATCGGAGGTTTAGAGTAGCCTATTATCTGACACCCCGAGAATCCAGGTTTCAGCTCGTACGCGAGTCTTGCGTCCTTTCCAAAGATCGTACTTGGGATAAAAATGCCCTGCGTTGCCAACTAGGATCTGGTCCGGCTTGAGAACATTGTGCGGTTGACAATACTGCTGCAGCATATAGGGCTGCATCGGCCCCTGGGCCATCCGTGGAGGCATCTTTTGGGACGCGGCTAAAGTTCCCGAGTCCAGTGCCGTCGCAGAACTGGCTTCAGCGCTTCGCAGGGCATAACTAATCGGGGGTTGCGCAACGAGCGTTTGCATTAGCGCGGAAGACGACAGGTCTGTTTGTGCCATCAGCCTTTCGCCCCTGGCGACGGCACTAAGTCAATGGAAGCGAGCCGTCGATGATAGTCGGACCGGGCTTCGGTGATAAACGTCGGCTGAAGTTCGCTTGATGGCCCCGAGGGGTATTCGGCGAGGTCGTCAATAAAGAGCGCCCCCGGTCGCGCTTTACCCAGACGGCGTGACGTATGTTACTGGAAAGAACCAACGGAGGTGTATGGAACATGGGACTGAGGGTGCAGATTGCTCTTATCGTTCTCCTGCGCGAAACAATCATCGATTCCGATTTCCGACCACTATCGAACCACGGTTAGGTACAACGTGCCAGCAGAATGGACACCAGCGACGCTAACATCGACCACGTAGTCTCCACTTGGAATATCCGGAACTACGACGTTAAACCGGTAAAGTCCGACGTTTCCAGTCGCGAGGCCAGCGTAGGTCAGGGTCGCTAGAGTCTGGCCAAATTTCAACGTTATCGGGTTCGTGATACTGTTTCGATGTGGTTTCAATCACCCCTGGCGCAATTCCAGTCTTCTACGTCTCCGAACCCGATACCGTACATCGATACAGTGTCCCCAGGCTTGGCTGGACGGAACGGGACGCCAGGGATCAGTCCTTCGTCGCCAAAGTATGGAGATTACGGAATCGAGGGAAATACCAGCTTGGCCGACCCCAACCATAATTCTTTCGGCTCGGTCCTGGGCATAGCATCGACAGTCGAGGTGATGACGATCACGTTTGGCAACTTCACCGGAATTGGATACATTCAACCCCGATTCACGATCGACGGCACCGCATCAAGCACAGGTTCCGGCCGCGACGAAGTCTTCCTAAGGATCACCATCAGCCAGCCAGGCTTCGCAGAACAAGTAGCGTCGTTCGAGCCCTGCCACAATACGATCACCTGTAATGTGAATACGACATTTTCCGCGCCCCTACTGTTCTTTCCCAATACGGTGTCTCGTTCAACTTCTCGACCGTGCTGTTTGTGGGAGCGTACCTAGGACAGGGCGACGGGACAACAGCGGGCCATTTCCTCAACACGGCCACACTTTCCGGTCTCAAAGTCTTTGATAATGTCATGCAGCCGATTGATAATCCGATGTTCGTTTCTGGCTCTGGCACTCAGTACTCGACTGACGGAGTAGTGCCGGAGCCCTCTACATATGCCTTAGTCGCCACCGCTTTGGCGCTCTTGTTTTTTGGGCGGAATCGGCAGGCGAGGAAGCAATGAAGGCAGAACTGTGCCAAGGTTGGAGCCTGGAGGGGACAATGAGGGACAATGACCTCAATTCCCAATTAGCTGATTTGTTCCTCGCCGCCCACGGACCCGCAACCTGCTGATCCTGCAGCCTTTCGCTCGACCCGCTTGCGCCCCGGCTGTCGCGGACGGACTCGGACTCCGAACTTCTCCTCCAGCCCGTCCAGGAACGCATCGTCGCCCAGCGGCCACCCCTTTTGCGTTGCTTCGCGGATGCGCTGACCATCAGGCTGTCCGCTAACCCTAACTCCAGAAGTAACCGTCTCACCAGACGTAATCAGGCGCGACTAGCGGACCAGCGGGCGGGGGTGAGATTGGCAACTTCGGAGAGTGTCCGCTGATTCAGTCCCGGCAGCACCGCCGCTAGATATTCCTTCACCGGCGCTCCCAACCTTCGGCAGGATTCCACGACGGAAAGAATTGCGGCCACTTTGGGACCTGCCTGCGCGCTGCCTACGTGCAGCCAGTTCTTGCGTCCGATTGCAATGGGTCGCATGGAGTTCTCTGCCAGGTTGTTCGATAGCTCCACTTCGGCGTAATCGAAACACCGCCGCAGCTTGGCCCATATATTTATGTGTACGCCACCGCTTGCCCCAGCGTGCTCTTCGGTAATACCTCGCGCGACAGCCCGAGGCAGGCGCTGCGGATCTCTTGCAACCATTCCTCGGCATATTCCCGCCGTTGCGTTGACGCTCGTCCGCACTCAACGCGCGGCGCCGCGCATCGCGGTCGATCAGAAACAATGCGTCCATGCGCGTGACCATCGCCACTGCCGCGGCATCTTGCGGATTCACTTTCACAGCGTCGACGAACTTGCGCCGCGCATGGTCCGTGGCGGCTTGCAAACAGCCCCGCACTCGCAATTGCGCTGCCCAATGTTTACTTCGACTCGCTCGGGATTCCGAGCTTGACCGTTGGTTGATCGCTCAACTCGCCTAACCGCCGGATGCGGACCCGCAGGTCCGGTGGTGTGCCAGGGAAAGCTGGTGACAGCCTACATATGCTTATTTTGGGTAGCGCTAGTCGAATACGACGGTCTTGTTGGCGTACTGCAGGATGCGGTGCTCGAGGTGCCAGCGGACGGCGCGCGAGAGCACGACGCGCTCGAGGTCGCGCCCCTTGCGCACCACGTCCTCCAACTCGTCGCGGTGGGTGACGCGCACGATGTCCTGCTCGATGATTGGGCCTGCGTCCAGCACCGCGGTCACATAATGACTGGTGGCGCCGATGATCTTTACGCCGCGTTCGAGCGCCGCATGGTACGGCTTTGCGCCGCTGATGGCCGGCAGGAAGGAATGATGCACGTTGATGATGCCGCCCGGATACTGCGACACGAAATCCGAGGATAAGATTTGCATGTATCGCGCGAGGACGATGAGGTCGACGTGGTGGTCGGCCATCAGCTTCAATTGCGTTTCCTCGGCGGTCTTTTTGTTCTCCTGGTTCACCGGCAGATAGTGAAACGGCAGGCGGTAGAAAGCCGCTAGCGGGGCGGCCGCCTGATGATTGCTGACAATGAGTGGGATCTCGCAGTTCAATTCGCCGGACTCGTGCCGGTGCAGAAGGTCGTTGAGGCAATGGAGGTAGTGCGACACCAGAATCGCAACCCGTGGGCGGGTTCCGGGATACTTGAGTCGCCAGCGCATTTCGAAGGGCTCTGCGAAGTTCGAGAAATCGCGGCGGAGATCATCCTCGGACAGATCGAAGTCGGCCGCACCCCACTCGATCCGCATAAAGAACCAGCCGAGCGTCGCATCGCGGTGTTCGTCGGCGTGCATGATGTCGGCGCCGTGGGAGTAGAGGAATGTGGACAATGCGGCAACGAGGCCCTTGCGATCGGGGCAGTCCACTAATAAGACTGCGGTCTTGGTTCCGTTGCCCATTCTTGATTAAGATCGGCTGCGGCGAGATTTTAGCCTAGGGCGTCGAGCAGGTCGCGGAAACGGCGACGGCTAACTTCAAGGCGAAGTCCATTCTTCAGAAGCACTTCGCCGGAGCCGCCGGTGATCGGGATGACCTCAGTCACGGCGTTCAGCGCGATCAGCGCCGCGCGCGACACCCGGAAGAACCGTCCGCTGTCGAGCCTGGCTTCCAACTCATTCAGCGTGGGGTCCATCCAATACTGACTGCCGTCGACGACCAATCGCGTCAAGCCGCCTTCTGAGACGAAGCAAAACACGCGCGCCTCACTAACGACTACGTAGCTAAAGCCGTTGCGTGCGAGGAAGCGCACGGGACCGCTGGACTTTCGTTTTACCGCATCGTCCAAGCCTGCTGCAGACTCAACACGGCGGGGTTCGCGAACGCGGTCCAAGGCCTGAGCCAAGCGGGTACGGTTGACGGGCTTTAACAAATAGTCGACCGCGTGAAGTTCGAAGGCGTCGACGGCGTGCTGGTCGTAGGCGGTGCAGAAGATGACGCGGGGACGCGGTTCAGGCAGGCAGGCGGCGACGTCGAGGCCGCTGCAGCCAGGCAACTCGATGTCGAGCAGAAGGACATCGGGCTTCAGAGTGGCGACCAGCTCCATAGCTTGTTCACCGGTCTCGGCTTCGCCCGCCACCTCTACGTCAGATTGTGCGCTGAGCATCTGTCGGAGCCGCGCACGAGCGGGGGCTTCGTCGTCAACGATTAACGCGCGAATCAAACGCAGCCTCCTGCTGCCGGTCCTGGACTGCGGCCGGTAGTGTCATGCCAACGCGGGTCACGCTTCCGTCCCGGACCCAGTGTAGGGCGGCCAAACCTCCGAATAGGCCGGCGAGACGATCCGCTACGTTCTTGAGGCCGTGACCATCCTGGCAGTTTCGAAGCGTGAAGTCCCGGTGGAAGCCAGGTCCATTGTCGGAGACCTCAATCCTCAAACCGTCAGTGGTAACGCACGCGCTCAACCCGACTCTTCCCTGACCCTGAATGGCGGACACGCCGTGCTTCACCGCGTTCTCTACCAGGGGTTGGACACTCATAGCAGGGATGGGCACGGCGGCGGCGCTTGGGTCGAGATCCACGTCCACCCGCAGACGGGCGCCGAATCTTGCTTGTTCCACCCGCAGGTATGCCATGACGAACTCCACTTCCTCGGCCAGCGGGACCCACTCGTTCGCCGATTTGCGCAGGGTATATCGGAATACATGCGCGAGGTGTTCTATCGTTTCGTCAGCCTGTTGCGGGTGCTCCTGAATCAAGCCGGCAATCGCGTTGAGTGCATTGAAAAGGAAATGGGGGTTGATCTGGGCGCGTAGGGCCTTCAGTTCGGCGCCGCTCGCCAGCCCTCGCAACTCTTGCTCGCGCTGGCGAAACCGAACATTCTCGGTCAGGACAGTGAGGGTGTTGGCGAGCGACCCAAGCAATCGCCGGTCGTCACTCATGTAGGGAAGCCCGTTGCGCCTGGGACCCAGGATGATGGCTCCGATTCTGCCGCCGTCATGGTGCAGTTCGCCGCTGGGCGCCGAGGCAGGAGGATTGGGATCGATGGCTGCCGGGGCTTCGAAGATCGTGCTCAGGCAGTGAGCGGCTAAGGCTTGTAATTCGGCCTCACCGGCGGCGGATTGCAGCGTTCGGATGAACTGACGCTCGGCGTCGGCGGGGGATAGGTGACGCCGCAGCCAGTAGCGGTCGATCAAACGGTCGAGAGCGCTGTATAGCCAGGGACCGGCGAGCCAGAGCGGGGAGAGTATGAGCGCGCCGGTCCACGGAGTCCATCCGGCCAGAGCGAAGGCGCTGAGCACAGACAGTCCGGCCGCGAAGAACGCTCCTCGCTTAACCAGGACGTCGAAAAACATAAGGCGCTCGCGGTAGTAGAGAGTGACCGCAAGGAGGGCCAGCAACAAGTAATCCGGCACTGCCACGATGGCGTTCCAACCCGATAGAGCCGCGGCCATACATGAAGCCAGCAGCGCGAGGAGGGTGAAATCCCACTTGAGTTCAGTCGTCCGTTGCTTCTGGAGCGCGATCCAGATCAGTCCAATCGTGCTGCATAAGCCCAGCATGAGGGCTGGAGCCAGGGCCAAGCTCGCCGCAAAACGGGTGGGCGCAAAACCCGACTGTTCCAGGCCGCGCACCACTGCGAGGATTCCCGCCACGCCGTATATCGCAGGCATGAACCGGCGCCCGGCGCGACCGATCACCAGGTGGAGCGCGAGCGGTGCCAGGAGTCCGGTTGTGAGGGCGCGGATGAGTAGCAGCCAGTCGCTGAGCCAGTCGGGCACAACTCGCGCGAGGGCGAGGTTGATGATGAAAGCGACGGCGCAAATGGAGGTGAAGAGCGGGAGGATGGTTCCGCGAGGACGGTTAGGAGTCCTGCGGCGCTCCCACCAGTAAGTCCAGGTGAGAGCGGACAGCAGGATCGCGCCGAATGTGAAGGTAATCAGAGATGCGCCGTAAGTGAGACTGTCGCCATTCATTCGATGGTCTTGCCACTTAACTGTGAAAGCACACGCAGGATCAGATATTGATATGGCGATTCAAACAGCAGGGCGCCGCGCTTTCCACCGTCCGTATCATAAAGGATTGCCGCGCCGATATCATCTACCAGCACGCCGAACAGCGTTGGTGGTTTGCGGAGCGTCGCAGGCGCGATGACTTCGGAGGTTCGCCGCCAGGCCGTCGATCCGGCGAATAGGCCGCTGATTGCCGAGGGCTTCATTCGAATGATCTGGCGTTTATCGAAAACCGATACCGGATCGATGGTGATGGTGATCAGGTCATCGGTGACGGTTATGGTGGCGTTCCAGTCGTAACGGCTGGTCTTGCCTTCGAAGGTCCCTCCGATCATACGAACCTTGTTCCAGGATTTTCGTTCGACCGCGGCCCACAAAGGTACGGAGAGGAGCGCAATCCAGGCAAATATGATTGGTCGGAGCATTCCGGAACGTGTTCAGTATAGGTTCGACTCGCGCCCCAGGCTACGTCTTTCTTACCAGCGGCGCCAAGTGCGGGAATCATTGTCCAGAGCGGTCATGAACGGTAGCGGCCACTCATGACTCAATCCTGCCGCTCGTCGGAATTTGGTCGTCGGATTCGGGTAAGCGCGAATATGATGACGTTGATGAGATACCCGGTGATTCTGCTCCTGACGTTGGTTGTGCCGGTTACGGTTCTCGCTCAAGGGATCCGGAATTCGGATATCAGCTTCATGTTCGGACCGGTGAGGACCCCCGCTTACGTTGTCGCCGGAACCACTATCAGTGTCGCTTCATCCACCGGAATCGCCGAGCACATCGGCTATGGATACCAGTTTTGACAAACCAATGCCGGCAGCCTAGGGCTCGACATTCCGATGACCTTCAGCTTTCCCGGAAAACCCAACACCAGCGTGCCAAGCGCAAGCAGCAACACCTCGGTGACGATCGTCCCGGGATTACGCCTGATGGTCCCTTTCAGCGAGCGGCTTTCGGGGTACGCGATGGCTGGCGCGGGGATTGGCCGGTACAATTACTCACCGCTTCTCGATACGTGATTAGGTTTCGAGACAACGACGCATGGGGTGTTCGACATAGGCGCTGGACTCGACGTCCGAGTCACGCGTTGGATCAGCTTTCGCGGCGAGGTTCGCGATTTCATCACCGGGCGCGGTCTCAGCGGCGTTCCGGGGCGCAATCACTTCGTCCCGTCTTTCGGGATCGCTTTACATTACTAGCCGGGCTAGTCCCTGAGTGAAGAGCCGGAATTCTGCGCGAAATTGCACATCTTTGCGTCTTTTGTATCCTTGACCTGTCCCTCCCGACCGGATAAAATCGCTATACTCAATGAACACTCTGAGCAGCAGCGCCGCTCGATTTCTCGCTATCCATTGCGTCCGCTGAAGCTCGAACAACTGAGTTTGCGCAACAAAGATGTCCAATCCGGGGCCGAAAACCCGAAAACGTCTCTCGCTAATCCATGACATTTTCACGGCTGCGAAGGGGCTACCGATCCATCAGCGGGCATTGCTGCTAGACCAGTTGCTGGCCGCGAACCCTGCCTTGCGTCCCGAGGTTCAGGCACTTCTCCGGAAGCACGATGGGGCAGGCAGTTTTCTGGATTCCCGTCCTGCTGAAGCCGCCGCTTCACCCCCGATCCCTGAGGTAGTCCGGCAGCAGCTGTTTGGCGCCTACCGGGTGGTTCGCGAGGTTGGCCGCGGTGGATCCGCCACGGTCTATCTGGGTGCGCGCGCCGACGACATGTTTGACAGCGACGTCGCGATCAAGGTTCTGACCGGTGTCGACGCTCAATCGGCATTTGATGCGCGGTTTCGGCGCGAATGGCAGATAACGGCATCGTTGAATCATCCCAATATTGCCCGGATGTTCGACGCGGGAGTGACCGACGCCGGCCTCTGCTATTTGGTGATGGAGTACGTTGACGGCGTTCATATCAATCGATATATCGCGCAGAACCTGCTCTCGGCCGACGAAACCATCGCACTTTTTGTGAAGGTTTGCTCCGCTGTATCATCAGCTCATCAACACGGAATCATTCACCGGGACATTAAGCCGTCCAATATTCTCGTGGATCGCGAGGGTGTGCCAAAGCTGATCGACTTTGGAATCTCGTCGATCGTCTGCCGCGGAGAACGGCTGACGCGGACGGGCGATCATCTGTTCACTCCGGACTACGCTTCACCCGAGCAGATTCTCGGACAGCCTCCGACGGCCCAAGGCGATGTTTACTCGCTCGGTGTGGTGCTGTTTCACTTGCTCACCGGGAGTCATCCGCATGATGCACGAGGCGAGGGCATGGCGGCTTTTCGCGCGGTCGCTGAGCAGGAAGCGGCGCGTCCTTCGTCCCTGCGTAGCGAGCTACAGGGCGATCTTGATGCTGTCCTATTGAAGGCGCTGCGTCATGAACCCGACCACCGCTACAGTTCCGTCGCGGAATTTCAGGCCGACCTGGAGCTTTATCTTGCCGGGTCGCCGGTGCGGGCCCGACACGGAGCGTTGACGTATCGTGTTTCGAAACTCTGGCGCCGGAACCGGGTTTCCACGTCTCTTGCGGTGGCGCTCGTTATTACGCTGATCGCGGCCAGCACGGTGATCTATCAATACGCCACGCGCGCCTCTGGCCGCGAGGCGATGCTGAGGGAGATAGCCGGAGAACTCTCGCGTGTGGGTAACTACGTGGGGTCCACGCCCGGTGGTCAGAGATGGGTGCTGAATTCTTATCCACAGGCGATTGAGTTTCTAACGCGACTGGCTTCAGAGAAGGCGGGAGACGAAGAAGCGGCGAGCCGTTTGCTTTCACTGCTGCTCGAAGAGGGCGAACTGCTCGGCCATCCAGGGCGTCAGAGCGCCGGCAATACGATTGGCGCAATTACTGTGTTGCAGCAGGCAGTCAACGTTTCCGAGTCGATCTGCCGGCGGAATTCGTCCTCAATACACTGCCGGATTAACGGCTATCGCGCTCATTGCTCGCTGGGTTCGCTGCTGATCGAGGAAAACCGTTATTCAGAAGCAGAGACGCATTTTCTGCGTGCGCTCGAACTGAACAAGCAGATTTCCGATGGCGATCCCAACTACTGGCTGCGCCAGGCGGCCTACGCCGACGCGCTTGCCAACCTGTCGCGCATTCAACTTCACCGGAAGAATCTGGCACAGTGCCTCGATGACCGCAATCAGGCCGTTGAGGTGTGGCGGAGGATTGCCGCGGCACGGAAGGATCCTAACGGTCCTCCGTCTGAACTAGCGGGAATGCTGGCGCTGCGCGGCTGGGTGGAGCGGGAAATGCATCGATCGTCGGACGCGCTTGCGTCTTATGGAGAGGCGGAGAGCATACTGCGAACGGTAGCAAGATCCCATCCGCAGGATTTGAACATTAACCAGATGCTAGCGCGGAATCTGGGGGAGAGCGGGCGAATCCTCGCGCGTTTGGATCACAAGCAGAGTCTCCGAGCATTGCGGGAATCAGTCGCGATTTTCCGCGAACTTCACCGTCTCGATCCTGACAGCATGACCACCGAGCGCTACATGGCGTTAGCCGAATCCTGGCTGGCGCGGGAGGAGCACCGGGATGGTTCCCGTGCCCTGGCGCACAAACTGGCGCGCGAGAGTCGAGATTTAATCCGCCATGTTGCCGGGACCGATGTCGCAAATGCCAAGGTGCGCGAGGAAGCCGAGGAAATCTCCGAGGTCACTGCTAGCCTGCAACTGTAGCCGTATCCTTTACAGCACCAGGTGAGTCACCGACTCGATGTGATAAGTCTGAGGAAACAGATCCACCAGTTGAAGGCGCTCGAGTCGATAGCCGCCCTCACCGGTCAGCGCCGCCAAATCGCGAGCCAGCGTTGATGGATCACAGGAAACGATGGTGATACGGCGCGGTTTTAGTCGAAGCAATTCCCGCGTCACCACTTTGCCCAGTCCGGAGCGCGGCGGATCCGCGAGTACAAAATCTGGCGCCGCGTGGAGCGACGGCAGAAACGTCTCCACATTCTGAGCTTCGCCGTCCATTGCCACGTTAGCCCGCTTGGCATTTTCCTCGAGGTCGCGCGCTGCCGCTTTGCCGCTCTCAACCGCGATCATTTTCTGAAACCGGCGCGCGAGAGGGATGGAAAACAGCCCGACTCCCGCATATAGATCGAGCGCGGTTTCACCAGCTGCACCTTCGAGCGCCAGTTCGACAAGCTTGTCGACGAGAAACCGGTTTACCTGGAAGAAGGCGTTGTGGCTGACGCGGAAAGAGTCGCCACCAGCAGGGTAGTCAAGGTAGCCGCGTTGGGCGCCTGGAATCCGCTCGCCGCACCATTCGAAGAATTTGCGAGCTACCGGATGCGCCGCCTCGACGTTCAACAGCACGTCGGTTTCGTTTGTGACCACTTCGATGGACTTCAGAAATTGCGGCCAGCGCTTGTCCGCAGCCATCTGATGCAGGACCGTCAAAACCTCGTTGGTCCTGGGCGACGCGATGGGGCAACTTTCGATGTTCAGCAGTTCGCGCGTTCCCGCACGATAGAATCCAATCCGGCTGCCGTCCACATGGAACTGTGTGCGGTTGCGATAGCCGTACGGTTCTCCAGCGATGGTTTGGACATCGCCTGAATACTCGAGCTTTCCCATTCTCTTTAACTGCTCGAGCAAGATTTCGACCTTGCGTGTCAGTTGCGATTCATAGGTAGCGTGCTGATACTGGCAGCCGCCGCAATTATGGAAGTACTGGCACTGGGGGTCGGTACGATCAGGCGACTTGGTGAGAATCTCGACGAGACGGGTTCGAATCAGATCGGGGCGTTCCTGCTGTGGCTCGACGCGCGCCGTTTCGCCAGGCAGCATATAGGGCGTTAGCACCACCCGACCGTCGACGCGAGAGAGCGCCTCGCCTCCGTAAACCCACTTTTCCGCGGTCACTTCGTTTAGGATAGAAATTACTCCCCTCAAACCAGCATGAAAGCACGAGTTCTTTCCGGCATCCAACCTACCGGCACTCCCCACATCGGTAACTACCTTGGCGCGTTGAAAAACTGGGCCAAAATTCAGTACGACTACGACAGCATTTACTGCATCGTCGACCTACACGCGATCACGCTCTACCAGGATCCCACTGAACTGCGAGTGAGGATCGAAGAGCTAGCCGCGGTGCTGATCGCCATCGGCATCGATCCCAAGCATTCCGCGCTTGTGGTTCAATCCAGCGTACCCGCCCACGCCGAACTTGCCTGGATGCTTACCTGCGTTACTCCTGTCGGGTGGCTCGAGCGCATGACGCAATACAAAGCTAAGTCGGAGTCTCAAGAAACTGTCAGCGATGGACTCCTCCAGTATCCCGTACTTATGGCCGCCGATATTCTTGTGTACCAGGCGGCGGTTGTGCCGGTGGGCGACGATCAGCGGCAACATCTCGAACTGGCACGCGACATCGCACAGCGTTTCAACTCGCTCTACGGCGAAACATTCGTGATGCCGGCAACTCATCTGCCGGTTGTGGGCGCGAGGATCATGGGGCTGGACGAGCCCGATAAGAAGATGAGCAAGTCGGCGAAAGGGGCCGGCCACTCCATCAACCTGCTCGATCCTGTCGATCAGATCCGCAAGAAAATCATGCGGGCCACTACGGATTCGCAACCGGCGGTGAACATCGAGGCTCCGGGGGCTGGCGTCGCGAATCTGCTCTCAATCTTCCAGGCCGTCACTGAGACGACGGATGCGGAAGTACAGTCGAGGTTCGCCGGTATGCGCTATGGCGACCTGAAGAAGACCGTGGCGGAGGCCGTAATCGCTCACCTTGAGCCGATCCAGCAGCGCTATCGAGAGATCACTGCCGACCCCGGCTATGTGTCCCGCGTCCTGGCTGAGGGCGCCGAGCGTGTCTCCCCCATCGCCAACGACACCGTCAAGAAAACCAAGCGCGCCATGGGGCTCTGGACGGACTGATAACATTACTCAGTGCCGGATAATTGGGAAGCCCACCTCCAACGGTGGACCGCCGCGTCGCTGATCGACACGGAAACTGCGGCACGAATCCGCAGTTACGAATCCATCAACGCACCAGGCGGAGGACTGCGCTGGCCAGTGCTTCTCGCTCTGGCATTCGGCGCCCTGTTGCTCGGCGCGGGAGTGCTGCTGTTCGTCTCAGCCCATTGGGACGAACTCTCGCCGGCGGGGCGGATGTCGCTGGTGGTTCTGCTGGTGGCTGGATTTCACATTGCAGGGGCGCTGACGGCGGGACGCTTCGAAGGAATGTCCATCGCGCTCCATACGGTGGGTACGATTTCCCTCGGTGCAGGAATCGCGCTCACCGGCCAGATCTACCATCTCAGTTCACACTGGCCGGCCGGCATCATGCTGTGGTCGGCGGGGGCAGTCGTCGGATGGCTTCTCCTTCGCCACTGGACGCAGGCTGTTATGGCCGCTCTCCTGATTCCGTTTTGGCTGGGGGGCGAGTGGTGGGAGGCCATGGGACACCTGTCGATTAACGATGAAGCACCGATTCTTTACGGGATGTTCTTCCTCGCGCTGAGTTATCTCACTGCACGCTCGGGCGATGATGACTCCGCTCTTCGGCGCGCCCTTACATGGATCGGCGCGATCGGCATTCTGCCCGCTGGGGTCGCCCTGTTTGCCGGGCACTTTCCTATGAATGAGCCGGGCTGGGAGTATCAGATTGTCGGATGGACGCTCGCCCTCGGACTTCCCCTGGCGCTGTCGGTCCTGCTGCGGCATGGCCGGGCGATTTTCAACGCCGCCGCCATTTCCTGGGTGATGACCCTGTGGCAGGTGGACAGCGACCTGTTCCGCTACATCTGGTTCGCTCTCTTTGCCGCCGGCATCATCGCCTGGGGCGTAAGCGAGAAACGCATCGAGCGCATCAACATTGGTATTGCCGGATTCGCTCTCCTGCTGCTCGGCTTCTATTTCTCGAGCGTCATGGACAAACTTGGCCGCTCCGCGAGCCTCATCGGCCTTGGCATTCTCTTTCTCGCTGGAGGCTGGCTGCTCGAACGCACCCGGCGACGATTGGTGGCGCGCATTCAACCGGAGTCGACATGATCAGGGGCCTTGCTCTAGCCGCTATCCACCTCGCCATCGTCCTCTCGCTGACTGCAAAGTACGCCTGGGATCGCGACCGCCTGCCGCGAGCGTGGGCGAGAGCGCTCAATTACAATCCCAACCTGCCGGTTCGGGGCCGCTATGTCAGCCTGCGGCCGGTGGTGATGCTGGACGGCGATCCGGGAAACGTATGGACAACGCGGGTGGAGTTGACCGTTCGCGATGGACGTCTGGCAGCCGAGTTCAAGCCGGGTGGCGACGTCATGCTATACGGGCAGTCGCGACAGCGTGGCGCGTTTGTCACAGCCGGTCCGGTGGCAGCCATCGACAAGGACTGGACTCTTCAGAGCCCGCTCGCATTCTTCATTCCCGAACACGCGCCTGACCCCACCAGCTTGAATCGAGGGGAAGAGCTTTGGGTGGAACTGAGTGTACCGCCCAGCGGCGCACCGCGGCCGTTGCGCCTGGCGGTCAAGAAGCCGGACGGTTCATTCACTCAACTCGAACTACGCTAATCCGCGAGAACCCTTCCTGTAGAGTCGGCGGCTCAAGCAGCGTGGCCTTAGCGGTGATCGCTTCTTCCGGCACAATGCGCTCGCGATTGCGGTTGCGCTCCAGGCAGACGGCGAGCGGCGTATCGAAGAACGCCGCCTCAATCTCGCAATCGTTCAATTCGGCCGTCTTGATGTATTGCCGGCGCTCCCGTCGCGTCAGGTTCGTCGCATCCACACAGGTCACCGGACACCTCAATTCCAAACGCTGTCGCAGCAGGTAACGTAGCGTCGCAAAGACGCGGCGGTGGATGGTTTGATTGGTGGCGTCGTCGGAAATCCACTGGCGGATGCGGTCGCTCGAGAGCGTGGGAAGATTTTGCGCGTCGGCCCAAGTCGACTTGCCCGACCCTGGTAATCCCACCAGCAGAATGATTCTGGGACGCTCCATCACACCTTTCATATCATGCAGTAAAGGGGTGACACTCGGCATGGATGGAATCTAGAGTTTCAACATGGCTCCATATCAGAACCGGACCCGGTAATCGCCCTGCGGGCCGAGTAGCGCCGTTGTAGACTGGTGCCGATGAGAACCGTGAAGCTGCTGTTGCTGCTCCTCCCCGTCGCGTTACCGGCCCAGCCGCTGCCAGTGGCGAAGAAGTCTGACGATGTCGGAATCGCTTCCGAGCGCCTGGAACGGATTCGCCGGCAGATGAATTCCGACGTCGAGAGTAAACGGATTCCGGGCGCCGTCCTGCTGATCGCGCGCAATGGGAAGATCGCAATGATCACCGCCGTTGGCTTTCAGGACCGCAAGGCTTCCGCGCCCATGCAGCCCAACACGATCTTTCGGATTGCGTCGATGTCGAAGCCAATCACCACGGTGGCGGCGATGATTCTCTCAGAAGAAGGCAAACTCGATATCGGGGCGCCGGTGGCGCAATACCTGCCCGAGTTCAAGAACGTCAAAGTTGGCGTGGAGAAGGCCGAGCCTAAGCGTCCAATGCTAGTCCAGGATCTGATGCGACACACCTCCGGGCTGACCTATGGTTTCTTCGGCACAACGAAGGTGGATGAGATGTATCGCAACAGCGGCTTCTTCGGCGCCAAGTCCCTGGCCGAGATGGTGAAGGGGATTGCAGCATTGCCGTTGCTCCACCAGCCGGGCGAGTTTTGGGAGTATAGCGTGTCTACCGACGTGCTGGGACGCGTGGTGGAAGTGGCGAGCGGCATGGACCTCGACCAATTTGTGAAGGAGAAAGTGACCGGGCCATTAAAGATGGTGGACACCGGCTACTACCTCAGCGCCGCGCAAGCGTCGCGTATGGCGAAACCAGACGCCGTGATTTCGATGTCCGGCGATCCTACTGTGAAGCCGCCAATCCTTTCGGGTGGCGGCGGCATGCTGTCCACCGCGGGCGACTACGCTCGCTTTAGTCAGATGCTGCTCAACGGGGGCCAGTTGGACGGCGTGCGCATTCTGTCGCCTAAGACCGTCGCGTTGATGACATCGGACCAGCTGCCTGCGTCCGTCGAGCGCCACACGACTCTGGCCCTGACCCTCGGCGCGTTTGGACCGACTCCAGAGGCCGGAACCAGTTTCGGACTTGGCTTCGCGGTGCGCACCGATCCGGGACGGAGCCCGATCCCTGGCTCGGTCGGCGATTTCTCCTGGGGTGGCATCGCGGGGACGCTTTTCTGGGTGGATCCTAAGGAGAAACTAGTGGCGGTTCTGATGATGCAGGTCCCGCAGCCAACCATTAGTCCTTATTGGAGGCAGACGCGCACGCTGGTGTATCAGGCGTTGGTGGATTGAACACGATCTTGGCGCGGTGACGAATTTCCGTCACCAGCTCAAATTCTAACTGCTTGATACAGCGGCTACGGCGATGGCCGCTCGAGTGCGCTTGTGCGCTGTGATGAGAATCACCTTCTTCGCTCCGGCTCTTCTGCTCCTGGTCCCGTGCTTCGGTGGAGATAACGCCGAGAAGTCCGGAGAACCTTACGAGTTTGCCGTTATCAAGACGGCGAAGGCTGCCAGGGATGTAGCGGACACCACCATTTCGGACGTCTTCAAGACGGTCATCATTGCGGCCGGCAAGAGCGTCTCGCTCGACTCGACGATGGACTACACGTCGGCGGCGGGAGTGGCCGTAACTGTTCAATGCATTATCTGCGGCACGCTGGCGACATCGCTAACCGGTTCGGGACTCGCCCTTCAGGCTCGTTGGATGGTGCTTAATGCGGAGTCCTATGTCGCCACAGAGAGCAAAGCCGCATCCGGCTTCCCGTTCTGGGATTCTGGCGCGGCTCTTTTCAACGTCTATGGATCGCAATTTCGACTGACCCTGCAGAACAAAGGAACTCAGAACATCGCGCTTCAGCAGGTAACCATCATGCGCCGCTAATCATGCGCTGTACTTTCCCGTCTCAAGCACTCTGGCGGCGATCCTGCGTCGGATTGCGATCGCGTTCACCGGTTCGAACTTCGTAAACCGCTTCAACACCGCGAGATTCATTCGCAACGCGTCCCCTTCGCTCGACGCTGCCAGCACGTTGCGGGCTGCGCTCTCGATGGTTTCCATCGCCTCACGTGCGAATACAGCGGTCATGTCGCCGGCGAGCGTCAGCTTGTTCTTCTGCGACCGGAGAACTGCGCTTTCCATCGCGAATGTGTTCATCGTCACGTCCGTAATGGAGGCCAGAATCTCCTGTTGATTCTCCAGGTCGGCCATGAATTTCTGGAACGCCACGCCAATTACGAAGAGAGCGATCTTCTTCGCGTTCGCCACCATCGCGGTTTCATCCATCGGCCCGGACGAGAGCGACGGGCCGCCGAGAACTTCGGCCTGCAGTTTCTTTACCGCTTCCACCAGCGGCAACTGGCCCTTCTGCGCACGCTTCAACAGCATGCCGGTGGCGAGCAGACGGTTGATCTCGTTGGTGCCTTCAAAGATGCGGTTGATGCGGGAGTCGCGATAGGCTCGCTCCACGGCGTAGTCCTGATGGAAGCCGTAACCGCCGTGGATCTGAACGCCCTCGTCCACTACGTAGTCGAGCACCTCAGAAGCGAACACCTTGATGTAGGAACATTCGGGTGCGAATTCTTCTACTACTTTCAGCATCGTGGCGCCGGCGTCGGGGGCGGCCCACGTGAAACCTTGAAGGCCGTCCTGAATCAGGCCGACCACGCGATAGCTCATTGACTCGGCGACGTAGGTGCGGATGGCCATTTCAGCCAGCTTGTGCTGGATCATGCCGAACTCGGAAATAGACTTGCCGAATGCCTTCCGCTCTTTGGCATACTTCGCGCTCACCGCGATCACGTCTTTACAGCCGCCGATAGCGAATGGCCCGAGTTTCAGGCGGCCCAGGTTCAGGATGTTGAAAGCGATGACGTGGCCGCGACCCACTTCGCCAAGCACATTCTCGACGGGCACTTTGACGTTATCGAGATAGACGGCCGTCGTCGAACTGCCCTTGATTCCGAGCTTCTTCTCTTCGGCGCCAGGCTGCACGCCAGGATAAGAGCGCTCCACCAGGAACGCCGTGAACTTCTCGCCGCCTACCTTGGCAAAAATCGTGTAGAGGTCCGCATGACCGCCGTTGGTGATCCACATCTTCTGTCCGTTGAGGACATAGTGCGTGCCGTCCTCGGACAGGTCCGCGCGCGTCTTGATGGCCAGGGCATCGCTGCCCGCCTGCGGTTCGCTCAGGCAGTACGCCGCGATCATCTCGGCGCTGGCCAGCTTCGGCAGATATTTTTCCTTCTGCGCTTCGGTGCCGAAGAGCAGCAGCGGCAGAGTCCCGATACCGGTGTGAGCGCCGTGCCAGGCTGAATACGAACCATCGCGCGATACGCCCTCGGCCACCACCATCATCGACGTCAGGTCCATCTCCATTCCGCCGAACTTCTCGGGGAGGACGACTGCGGTGAGTCCGAGAGTGGCGGACTTCCTCAGGATTCCAGGTGCGACGCCGGGTTCGTGATGCTGGATCGCCTCGACGTTCGGCAATACTTCCTTGTTAAAGAAGTCCTCAGTGGTGCGAGCAATAGCCCGGTGTTCCGCCGTGAAGTCTTCCGGTGTGAAAATGTCGGCCGGCGCTGCGTGCTCAAGCAGAAACGCGCCGCCCTTGGTTTTCAGCGGTGCAATCGTCGTGGTTGCCATGATCAGCTCCTCTTATAACCGTTCAAAAATTCCAGCGGCGCCCTGACCGCCTCCAATACACATCGTTACCATTCCGTAGCGCGATTGACGTCGGTCCATTTCGCGGAGAATCGTTGCCGTGAGTTTCGCGCCTGTACAGCCGAGAGGATGACCGAGCGCCAGCGCGCCTCCGTTGACATTGACGCGCTCAACGTCCAGGCCGCCTTGCCGGATCACTGCGAGCGCTTGCGCCGCAAAGGCTTCGTTAAGTTCGACGAGGTCGATATCGCTGAGCTTCACGCCGCCGAGCGCGAGCGCCTTGGGAATCGCCACCACTGGCCCGATACCCATGATCTCCGGAGGCACTCCGCCCACCGCGAAGCTGACGAAACGCGCCTTCGGTTTTAATCCGAGCGATCGTGCTTTTTTCTCCGACATCACCAGCGCCATGGCAGCTCCGTCCGAAGTCTGCGACGAATTGCCAGCCGTTACCGAACCGCTGACATGGAAAACAGCTCTGAGCTTCCCAAGCGCCTCCACGGAGGTGTCGGCGCGCGGTCCCTCGTCCTTTGCAAAAATGAACTTCTGGGTCGACGGCTTGCCGTTGCCGTTCATCGTGGTCGTTTCCACTTCCAGTGGGACGATCTCGTCATCGAACTTCCCCGAGGCCTGCGCGGCGAGCGCGTTCTGATGACTGCGATAGGCGAATTGATCCGCGTCTTCGCGGCTGATGTTGTACTTCTTGACAACGTTTTCAGCCGTGAGTCCCATGCCGATATAAATCTCGGGAAGATGATCCACCATCCATGGATTGGGCGCGAACTTGTTCCCGGTCATGGGAATCATGCTCATTGACTCAGCACCGCCGGCGAGGATCACTTGGGCGCTGCCGGCCCTGATCTTCTCAGCCGCCATGGCAATGGACTGAAGGCCAGACGAGCAGAAGCGATTGACGGTGACGCCCGGCACCTGGTCTGGCAGGCCTGCGCGCAACGCCGCAACCCGAGCCATGTTCATACCCTGTTCGCCTTCGGGCATCGCGCAGCCCAGGATGACATCGTCAATCTCATCCTTCGCCACGCCGGGATAGCGCGCCAGCAATGCCTGTATGCAGGCCGCCGCCATGTCGTCCGGCCTGGTGTTTCGGAGAGTCCCTTTGGGAGCTTTTCCTACTGCTGTTCGTAAACAGTCAACAATCACTGCGTCTTGCATAAAGACTCCTACCTGTTCCCAAATCCAACCCGCGGCTAGTTTCTCAATGGCTTGCCCGTCTTCAACATGAACTGCATCCGCTCCTGCGTCTTGGCGTTGCCGCACAAGCTCAAGAACGCTTCGCGCTCAAGATCGAGCAGATACTGTTCCGAGACGGTCTGCGACCCGGTCAAACGGCCGCCACACAAAATGTTTGCGAGCTTCTCGGCGACGACGGTGTCGTAATCGCTGATGTAGCCGCCCTGTTGTGCGGACCACGCGCCGATTTTCAACATCGCATAGCCGTTCTCGCCGGCCACCGGAATGTCGGTCCGGGGCGTGCCCGGTGAATAGTCTTTCGCCAGCAACAAAGCCAGGTCTTTCGCGTCGGCGATGAGGCGATCGGCGTTCATCGAAATCCGGTCGGTACGATTCAGCAATCCGAGTTTCCTTGCGTCGTCGGCGCTTGACGACACTTTGGCGAAGCCGATCAACTCGAACACCTTGCGTGGATCCTTGAGTCGAACGAGCAGTTCCTTGCAGCCGCCGCCTCCTGGTATCAGTCCCACGCCCACTTCCACCAGCCCGATGTAGGTCTCGGCCGACGCCTGACAACGCGTGGCATGCAGAGAGATCTCGCAGCCCCCGCCCAGCGCACGGGAGAACGGCGCCGCTACCACCGGCTTGACCGCGTACTTGAGGGCCATGTTCACCTGCTGGAAGCGGTTGATCGCCATGTTCAGCTCGTCCCACTCGCCTTCCTGGGCGGCGAGCAGCACCATCATCAGGTTGGCGCCGACGCTGAAGTTTTCGCCTTGATTGGCGATGATCATCGCGTCGAAATTCTTCGCTGTTTCTTCGAGGCCGGCATACATCATGCCGATGTTGTCCTCGCCCAGCGAATTCATCTTGCTATGAAACTCGACGCACAGAACGCCATCGCCCAAATCGATCAGCGACGCGCCGGGGTTCGATTTCACCACGCCTCTGGCTCGCTTCAGATCCGCCAGCACGGTCACGCCCGGCTGGGCTGCGAGTTCGACGTACTGCGTGCGGCCCAGGTCCAGATACTCGGTATGCGGCTGCCCGTCGCGGTCAGCGTGCCGGTAGAGAGACTTCGCTCCAGCCAGGCGAGCCCTGACGATGTTGTCCGGCAGCACGCGCTGCTCGCGCTCCATGCGGTCGCAGACGGCTTCAAATCCGAGCGCGTCCCACAACTCGAACGGACCCAGCTTGTGGGCGTATCCCCAGCGCATGGCCCGGTCAATCTCGACAATGCGGTCGGAGATTTCCGGGATCATCTCAGCCGAGTAGATGAACGCGTCGCTGTAGAGTTTCCAGAGGAAATCGCCTGCCCGATCTGTGGATGCCACCAGCGTTTGCAGGCGAGTGGGCAGGTCATCGATTTGTTTGGCGGCTTCGGCGGACGGGAATTTTACTTTTTGAGCCGGATGGTATTCGTAGGTGTTCAGGTCGACGACGTGGATTTCGCGCTTTTCGCCTTTGCCTACGCGCTTATAGAACCCTTGGCCCGACTTTTCGCCGAGCCATCCCCGGCGCATCATTTCCTTGTGGAACTCGGGCATCAGGAAGCGGTCGCGCCAGGGGTCGTCGGGTACCGCATGATACAGGTTCTCTCCGACGAAGGCCCAGACGTCGAGGCCCACTAGATCCAGCAGGCGGAAACTTGCGCTATTTGGCAGTCCGATGAGCGGGCCGGTGAGCGCATCTATTTCCTCGATGGAATACCCGCCGTCCTGCATCACTTTTTGCACGGTGGCCCCGAAGAAGCTGCCGATGCGGTTGGCGATAAAATTTGGCGTGTCTTTGCAGGGGACGACGCCCTTGCCAAGGCGCCGGTCGGCAAAGTCGCCCACGAACTTCATGAGTCCGGGATCCGACTCGGGGCCGGCAATCAACTCCATCAAATGCAGATAGCGCGGAGGATTGAAAAAGTGCGTTCCGAAGAAACGTCGCCGGAAGTCCTGGGAGAAGCCCTCAGCGATATGGTGCAACGGGATACCGCTGGTATTTGTGGTGAGAATGGCGTCAGCACCGCGCACTTTGTCGACGCGACCCCACAGATCGCGCTTCACATCTAGGTTCTCCACCACCGCTTCGATGATCCAGTCCACCGAGGCCAATTTGTCGAGGTCGTCCTCGAAATTGCCGGGCCGGATGAGCTTCATCGCGTCGTCGGTAAAGAAGCCGACGGGCTTCTGCTTGACGGCATTCTCGATTCCCTTAAGGGCCGCCGCGTTACGGTTCGGCTGATTGGGAATAACGATATCGAGAAGGATGGCCGGAACGCCGGCATTTGCAAAGTGGGCGGCGATTCGAGCCCCCATGGTGCCGGCTCCAAGGACGGCAACGCTACGGAGAGTTCGCATGATTAGAAGTAGTCCCCGGTTCCTGAGTGTAGCGGAATTGAAGCCGTTTGTCTTGTCCGATTTAACAGCGTTAAGTAAGGCTGGGGGCGACGCTGAAAATGCTCTCCGGGAGGTCCGGCAGAGCCCCCGGTTGGGAGGCTACCCAGGCGCCGATCGTGTTAGCCAGCGCCACGACGTTCTTAGCGGGCCAGCCGCAGACCAGGCCCACCGTGGCAGCGGCCGCCGATGCATCTCCGGCGCCTACCGAGTCGGCATTTGGCGCCAGTTTGAAGCTCACGGGCTCGCCACGCGTGATTCCTTCGCGCGTGTACATCGTGGTGCCCTTGGCACCCTGCGTGAGAATGACGGTACGAAGCGGGAACCGGGTCAGAAACTCAACCGGCGACTCCATGTCGAAGAGGTCCGAGACAATGCGCATCTCCTCCTCATTCAGTTTCACGGCGTTGGCCAGGTTCAATCCCTGCTCGATCAGCGAAAAGTCCCAGTAGTGTTGCCGGAGATTGATGTCGAAGAGGCGCAGTGCGCGGGCCGGGGTGCTGGTAACGAAACGATGGATGCTTTCGCGGGATCTCGGACTGCGCTGCGCCAGGGTACCGAAACAAACGGCATCGCACTCGAGCGGCACGTATTCGATGAAGTCCCAGGCGACATTCTCGGCAATCTGGTATCGCGGCTCACCGCGCTCGAGCGTTACATCTACGCGGCCGGTAGGGTGCACCGGGTCCCATTGCAGTCCTTCGAGCGGGGCCTGAATGGAGGCAGCGAACTTACGGCCCAAGTCATCCTTGCCGATCCGGGTAACGGGGACGGCCCGGCCGCCAAATCGCGATGCGATGCGATTGGCTTGCACGGCGAAATTGAAAGGAGCGCCACCGGGCAACTGGCGTCCATCCGGAAAGCAGTCAAACAACCCTTCGCCAATTCCAACAATCGTAAATGGAGGACGCACGCGACTCTCTCGCCGTCACTCTAACACGCCGGTCGGCCAGGTGAAGTGGAACGTCGAGCCTTGGCCAGGTATGCCGTCGGCCCATATCTTCCCACCCGAGCGTTCGACGATGCTGCGGCAAAGCGCCAGTCCGACGCCCGCGCCCGCGAAGGTTCGATCAAGACGCTTGAAGAGTCCAAAGATTTGTTCGGCGTATTCAGCTTCAAATCCCAGCCCGTTGTCGTGAACCTGGATGTGCCAGAAATCCTGCTCGCGCCCGGCGTCTACCTGAACCCTGCAGGGCCTGTCGGGACTGCGGTACTTCAAGCTGTTGCCCATCAGATTCTGGAATAGCTGGAGGAGATGAAGGCGGTTTCCGGTCAGCTCCGGCAGGGCTCCGCACGACACCTCCGCTCCGCTTTCGCGAATCTGCGCAGCGAGGTTGTTCTTCACCAACTCCAACAATTCCGTCAGATTCACGCTCTTGTCGTCCACCGGTTCGCGGTTGATGCGGGAATAGTCAAGAAGTCCCTGTATCAATTCGCTCATGCGAAAAGAAGCGCCAACGATGGTCTGTAGGTACTCAGTGCTGTCCGCGCTGAGCGTATTGCCGGCGCGCTTTTCGAGCAATTGCGCGAACGAAATGATCGTCCGGAGGGGTTCCTGCAGGTCGTGAGTCGCAGCGTACGCGAAGCTCTCCAGTTCCGTGTTGGATCGTTTAAGTGTTCCAGCCAGAGCAGCCAGCTCGGTTTGGGAGCGTTTCAGCTCGTCGTTGGCGCGGGTGATGGATGCAGTCCTGTCGAGCACGCGCTGTTCGAGTTCTGCGTTTACGCGTTCGAGTTCCTGACGACTTCTGTTCTGTCCAGCCTCGTACGTGTCCATGGAACGATTGCCCGTCCACATGAGCGCAAGACTGGTGAGGGTCCCGAAGCCGCACAGGGCGAGCACCGCAACCTCGGCCCAACCGCGCTGAGTCTTGCGGTTCTTGAGAAGGGCTTCCTCATGGGCGGTGGCCTCGGCGATCAGTGTTCGGATTTCGGCAATCAGCTGGCGGGCATCCCCGCCGTGAGTCCGGTCAATCTCGTCGGTTGAGAGCCCTCGTTTACGATCCGCGACAATCGCGGCCAGTTGATCGAGGCGACGGGAGACGGCTGAAGAGAGCCGTCGCACGCGGCCCATCTGCTCGGTGGTGTCAAGCGACATGCGGCTTAGTGCTTCCGAAGACGCCATCGCCTCGCTCCGTTCTTTCTCGAATTCGCCAATGAAAGAAGTGCGGCCGGAGACGAGAAACCCAAGAACGGCGCTTTCTGCCTGGGTAACATCGGCGCCCAAGTCTGAAACGGCGGTGATCACCTCGTGCGTATGTTCAACGAGATTGCTGTCGTGGCGAAAGCGGAGGATGCTCCACGCGGTTGCGCAGCCCAGGATGATTACGATAAAGCCAAGAAGCCAGAAGGCGTTCCGGCCTTTTCGCCGAAGAGTGTTTGGCATCCACTACCGTTCGAGCCCAAGTACAAGAACAATCAAGACTTTCAACTCTACGAAGGATGGTAGCAGATCGTATTTTGGCTTTGCCATCAGATCTTGAAGGCACCCGGCAGCGAAGTCAGATCGCCGGCGACATGCGGTTTACCTCACAGCGTTGGCTCCGTAGACAGCTTGCGCATCAGCAGGGGGAGCAGTCGGGACTGTGTTGAGGGACAATTCCGCCATAGTTGTTCAGCGAGTTGAAGGCGTTGTTCAGCAGCTTCGTTAGTCCGGTCGGCGCGGGCTGTCAGCATGTCGCCGGACTGCTTCAGCTGATCCTGATTGGCCGCGCAAGCCTCGCCCACCATTTTCAGGATTGTGTTGCTACGGTCGAATTTTTCGCGCGACGGCAGGCGGCGTGGAGTGGGGTCAATGGCAACCAAACCTGCGGCGAGTTGCATGTCGAGTTGGGTTTGGGTGCGAGCGGGGGCGATACGGTAGGCGTGTTGGAAGGAGCTCAGTGCGGCGGCGTACTGGCCGGCGGCGAGTTGGGCGTCGCCCAGTCCGGCCAACAGGTCCGCGTCGCCGGGGTGCTGGGTGAGAAGATCCTTGTACACTGCGGCGGCACGATCGGTGGCACCGGCGGCGGTGAAGAAGCTGGCCACCTGCTTTCGAGTTTCGAAGTTGAGGGTGTCGGCTTCGAGCGGAAGGAGTTCGGCGAGCATCTGCTTGCGATCGCCGCGCTCATCCAGTTCGCGGATCAGTTCGAGGCGGGTCTGTATGCGGCGGTTGCCGCCATCGCCGGGCCAGCCGCCGTAAATGGCGCGGTGGTAATAGGAATCTGACTCGAGCGGACGCCGCTGATATTTGAGAAGACGGGCCTGAAGCAGATTGGCGCGACCGCTGTTGGGGTCGCGACGCAAGGCGTCATCAAGCAGGGTATGGGCGTCGTCCAGGTCGCCGGCTTCCAGTTCGGCCGCGGCCAGTTCCAGTTGATAACGGGAATTGGATCGTTCAAGAGACCAGGCGCGCCGGAATTCCTCAGCGGCTTTGGCCGGTTGCTTTCGCAGGTAAAGGTCGAGGCCGGAGTGGAAGCGGCGTTCGGCCTCCTGGCCAATTTCTGAGCGCTCGACACGCGCAAGGAAGGTGTCGAAGGCATACAGTCCTCCGATCAGGGCGGCAAGGATTACGATCATCCGCGCAGTCATGCTTTGTCCCTGGCGATGCCGAAGGCAGCAAGCAGGTCGGGCAAGGTAACAATGCCGGCGAGCTGGCTGCGGTTGGCGCGGCTCACAACCGGGAGAGTGTCTGCACCAGCCGTCCCCATGCGTTCGAGCGCGTAGCTAAGACGGTGATCAGGGTGGAGGTATGGCCAGTTGTCGAGCGAGTTGATTACGGCGGATAAGGGTGTGTCGCCGTTCTTGACTCCGTCGAGTTGGGGGCGGGTGATGACGCCGATGATTTGGCGGGAGTCGCCGACCGGCCAGGAATTACGCTGCACTTCATCGAGGTGTTTGCGCGCGGCTTGGACCGTCATCGCGGCGCCGAGCGGCTCGTCGGATTTCATGACCTGGCTGACGCGGACTTCATCGAGTTCGTCGCGATGCTCGCCAGTGGGAAGGTAGACACCCTCCTGCATGGCGAGCGCTTCATAGATCGGCTCGTGCTGCAGTCGCGCGGAGATGAAGAAGGCGACGAGGTTCGAGATCATGAGCGGAACGATGATCGAGTAGTCGCGCGTTAATTCGAAGATCATGATGACCGAGGTGAGCGGGGTGCGGATGATGCCGGCGAAGGCGGTCCCCATGCCGATGAGCGCGTAGGCGCCGGGGTTGGCGGTAATCGTGGGAAAGAAGTGGTGGGCAATACTGCCGACGGCGCCGCCGGTCATGGCGCCGATGAAGAGGCTGGGTCCAAAGATGCCTCCGGCGTTACCGGACGAATAACAAGTGGCGGTCGCGAGGATCTTGAGGCCTCCGAGGAGGAGGACGGTCCGAAGGGGAGAGTCGCCGCCGAGGACGCGCTCCACGTAGTCATAGCCGACGCCGAGCACTTCAGGGAAGAACCAGCCGAGCAGACCGACAAGCAGGCCGCCCGCCACGGGCTGAAGCCACGCGGTGGTCTTGGGGAGCAGCAGGAACCGGCGGCGAAGGGTAAGAAGCAATTTCACGAAGGCGACAGAGACAAGGCCGCCCACCACGCCAAGCACTGCATAGATGGCGAACTCGGCGGGATGGACGAGTTGATAAGCGGGGACGTGAAAGAGCGGCTCGTCGCCGAGTAGGAGATGGAGAGTCATCCAGGAGGTGGCGGCGCTGATGACGACGGAGCCCAGGACTGGAGCATGTAGGTCGCCGAGCACTTCTTCGAGGGAGAACAGAACTGCCGCGATGGGTGTATTGAAGGCAGCGGCCAATGCGGCAGCGCAGCCGACCGGGATCATGGCTTTGACGGTGGAGGTCTGCAGCTTCGCGCGGCGGGCGAGGACGGAGGCGATACCGGCGCCGATGTGGACCGAGGGTCCTTCACGTCCGAGGGCGATGCCGCTGGCGAGCGAGGTGGAACAGCATAGGAATTTTCCGATGACAGTGCGGGTGGAGATATAGCCGTTGTTGATGAAGATGGCGAACTTGGTTTGCGGGATGCCGCTGCCGCGTGCGTCGGGGAAGAAACGGTAGATGAGCCAGCCGCTGAAGAGCGAGCCCAGAATCGGGATGATCAACCGCCGCCAAGGCGAGTCTCCGGCGGGGTACATGCGTGCGGACAGGCGGCCCGTGAGGAGCACGAATGCCACCACCACCAAGCCGACCAGAATGCCAATCAGGAAGCTGAGGAGGATAGAGAGGCGTGCCTCTCGGTCCTGGAATGTACTCACAGAAGGGAGATCCCTCCCGGCGCGTCACGTTTCGACCAAAATAGAGTCACATCTTGAATGTTCGCAAAAACGCGATGAGATTGGGCGCGATGCGGTCGTGCTGGGCAATACAGATGTCGATGGATTCGAGCACGCCGGCCAAGCGCCGTGGGCCACCCGTGTATGTCTGAACCTTGTCTTTGAAGAACGCCTCGACCTCATTGCGCGACGTTGCGTCGCAGAATCCGCGGCCGACTTCGGGGAGGTCGCCGGCGAAATCGCCGCCTACTTCACGAGGCAGTTTACTCAGCAGCGCGTCAAGGTTATTCTGGACGAATTCAAACGGCAGGCCACGAGTTTCGCGGTAAGCGAGAGGTCCGAAAAGAAGCGGTCCAAAGGACTCACGAGCGTCGTACTTGCCGGCCAGCAGCAATTCCATGCCGGCGTTGGCGAGTTCCGGATTGTTGAACGAGCCCAGGGCCGACAGGATGGCGCGGCGAGTACGGGAGTCTTTCTCGTTGTCGAGTGCCTTCACCAGGGCATCGAAGTAGGAACCATCGTTGTCGATGGCCGCCACCGATAGTACCGGCTGTGTCATGCCGGGATCGACGGCCGCGTGATCCTTGAGCCAGGCGCGAGCGAGGCGGCGGGCACCCTCGAGCAGTGTAGCAACGCGGGCGCCGCGAGCAACGAAGGGGACGAGTTCCTGGCGCAGCAGGCGGTTGTCCTCGGTCTCGCCCTTTGAGGGAACCCAGCCGAGTTCGAGGGCGCGCTGGCCGAACACACTGAGAATGTAGAGCCGCGAATTCGGAAGTACATCGGGTTCGAGGTAGGCAGGTTGGGCCAGTGCCGCAATGCCGATCGCAGCCTCCACGATGTCTCGCTGTGGAGCGGTGGCGCTGCGCTGCGCCTGCAGCAGGGCGCCGGAAACTGGCGTGTCGCCGCTGGCCACCAGCGGTCCCAAATCGCCGAGCAGTGTCAGCTTTTCAGGGAGCGTCAACTGACTGGCGTTTGAAAGCTTGTCGAGCACCTGTGGACTGTACACGGCGCGATAGTAGCCATTGCCGCCAGCGTTGGCCATGATCCAGGCGGGGCAGGCGCGCGCTTCCTTGAGCGTCATAGTGCTGCGCGGATCAGAGAGCATGTCGCACTGGCTGACGGTCTTTCCGTCGACGTCATAGCGTATGCAAACCGGAATCTGCCAGGTGCGAGCGTCGCCTCCGGGAGAGCCGGTGGGCAGGTAGCGTTTCTGCGTGAGCGCCACCGCCGGTTGCCGCCCCTCATCGCACTTGAGATCGACCGAGAGGACCGGCACCCCCGCCTGGTCGAGGAACGTCGAGAATGCCGGGCCGACATCGCGGCCTGCGGCTTTGCTGATGGCGGCAAGAAACTGTGCCGATGTCGCGCCGCGATCACTGTTGTCCTTGAGGTATTGCTGGACGCCGCGCCGGAAGACCTCGGAGCCGACGGAGTTCTCGAACATCCGGATGACGGCGGCGCCCTTCTGGTAGGTGATGCCGTCGAACGCGTTGGCGATATCATCGTCGCCGGCGATGGGCTGCCGAATGCGCCGTGCACTGACTAGACTATCGATCCGCATCGCGCCCAGGCGGTCGTCGACATCTTCGGCATCGAGACGCCAGTCGGGCTTCCATTGCGAAACGATCTTGCTCTCCATCCAGGTGGCAAAGGCCTCATTAAGCCAGATGTCGTCCCACCACGAGGTTGTGACGAGGTCGCCGAACCACTGGTGAGCCATCTCATGGGCGGCGACGACTGCGCAACCGCGGCGCCGGTTGATGGTGTCGCGCTCGGGCTTGGAGAGTAGAAGGCTCTCACCGTAGGTGATGAGGCCGACGTTCTCCATCGCGAAATTGCTGATGGGCATCACCAGGCTGTCGAGCTTGGCGTACGGGTAGGGGATGCCAAAATAGTCCTCGAGGCGGGTGAGCAATTGCGGGATCGCTTGGGCGGCGTACTGCGCTTCCGCTTTCTTTCCGTAGGGGACGATGATGCGCAGGGGCGTGGATTTGCGTCCGGCTTTGCCCAGATCGACGGCTTCGAAGGGTCCAACGCCGATGGCAACCAGATAGCTCGGGAGCGGCCGCGTAGTCGCGAATTTTACAAGCTTCATGCCGCTGCCGCCGTCCGCTTCCGATGTCTGCGGCGAGTTGGCGAGCGCCATCATCTGCCTGGGGACGCGGAGGGAGATGTCCCAGGGAGTCTTGATGCCGGGTTCGTCGAAGCAGGGGAAGGCGCGGCGAGCGTCGGTGGGCTCGAACTGGCTGTAGACGTACCAGCGGTTGTCCTCATCGAGCTGAAAAATCCCCGCGCTACTGTTCTTGCTCACCCTGCCGGTGTAGGTGACGCGGAGCGTGGTGCGGCCGGGTTTGAGCGATGCACCCGTAGTAAAGCCGACCACTTGCTCATTGCCCGGCACCACAGTCGCGGGTTGCGAGCCGATCGAGGCTTTGGACACGCTCAAGCCCACTGCGTTCAGCCAAATCACTTCCTGCGGTTCGGCGATGTCGATATCCATGTCGACACGTCCGGAGAACGTCGGTTGTCCTGGTGTAACGGTCAGTTCAACTGCATAGTGAACCGGATTGACTGAGTTGCCGAGGCGCAGGCTTGGCGGGACGGCCGCAAGGACGGGGAGCGCCGCCAGAGCGGCCAGTAAACGATGCATCTGGATGTAATGACGTACGCCGCGACGGTCCCGTTATGGGTTCAGTAGCTCGTAGATCACAAAGGCGAACTTCTTGGAATCAGGCGACCACGAGTTGACGTTGATGGAACCCTGGCCGCCGAAAAAGGTGATCAGTTCCTGGATGCGGGCGGGTTTCAGTTTGTTGCCGGGAGCGGGCATGAGGCGCAGTTTCATGCCTTCCATACGGCCGTTGTGACCGGCGGTCCCTTTGGGGAAAGAGAGGAAGAGCATGAGTTTGCCGTTGGGCGAGAAGTGCGGGAACCAGTCCTCGAGATCGTCCTTTGTAACCTGCTCCGCTTTGGCATCGGAAGGTCCGGCACCCGTGGAGGGCATGCGCCAGATGTCCCAGCGGGAGTTGTCGCGGCTGGAGTTGAAGTAGATCCATTTGCCATCGGGCGTGTATTCGGGTCCGTCGTCGTAGGGGCCGGTGGAGGTGAGCTGTTCCTCATCGCCGCCGGCGGCGGAGACGCGATAGAGATGGTAGGGTCCGCTGCGCTGTCCGACGAAGGCGAGCCACCGGGAGTCGGGCGACCAGCCGTGGAAATAGCTGGGCGTTTTGGGCGTCATCAGTTTGACGCCGGAACCGTCGGCCTGCGCGAGGTAAACCTGAGATTGACGCGATTGGGGACTGGATGCCGAGAAGGCGAGGAGTTTGCCGTCGCGCGACAGGTCGTGGTCGTTATTGCAGCGATAGGCGGCGTCGCCCAGATTGATCTTTTCGAGCTCGGGCTCGCCGCTGACCGGCAGTCTATACAGGTTGCCGCCGGTGTTAATGAGCAGCCACTTGCCATCGCGCGACCAATTCGGCGCCTCCACCACGTCGTCGGCCTCATAAACAGTCTTGGATTGACGGGATTTCAAGTCGAAGATCGTCACTTTACTGTGGTAACGGCGCGGCGTTTGGGGTGTTTGAGCGAAAGCCGCAAGGGCGGCGAGGAAGGCAGCGATGAAACGCATTTGCCAGCAGCATATCATCGGCGATGGGCTTCAGTTGAGATCCAGAGGGATCAGAATTAGATTAGGATTCATAAGGGAATTGCCTATGTGCCGACTCTCTATTTTTCTGCTAATGAGTGCGGTGGGGCTTGCGCAGCAGAGTGGGTTTGAAGGTGCTGCAACCGACGCGCTGACGCACGAGCCACTGAGTGGCGCAATGTTACGCAGCAGGAAGTTGCACGTTCGGGGCGGTAAGCGACCGTAGCGGGCATTTCTCCATCAATCCGATGCCGGCTGGCACCTACATGTTGGTAGCGCAGTTGCGCGGGTTCGTTTACGGGCAGCCCCGGCGTGGGGAAATCCCCTTTCCGGCCGTGGTTTTGAAGACCGGCGAAAAGCTGGGTGATTTCAAGCTGGACATGATGCCGCGTGTGGTGATTATGGGCCGCGTGCTGGATCAATCTGGCGATCCGATTCAATACGCGGAGGTGGAAGCGGAGCCGGCGTCGAATCGGATCGCGACCGGCAACTTGAGCGGAGACGGCAAGCTGCGCGCACAGACCGACGAACGCGGCATGTACCGGCTCAGCGGATTTCCTGGGAAATATTATGTCAAGGCGTCGTGGCGTGACAACGACGACACGCGTGAGATCAGGACCGATGGCACCGTAGCCGGGAATTACGCGCCCACCTACTACCCATCAGCCGCCGGCAAGGATGACGGCACGCTGGTTGATGCGGCACCCGGCGCGGATGTGAGCGGCATTGACATTCGGCTCATCCAATCCGCCAAACCGCTGCGTTTCACAATCAGCGGGATCGTCAGGGGGCTGCCCGATAGCAATGATCCGTGTCATGTGATTGTCCAGACCGGTGAGAAATATCAGCTCACAAATACGCAGAGCACGATCTGCGGTCGCGACGGGAAGTTTGTCGTCCGTGGTGTCCCGGCTGGGCTCCAGCGAATTGTTGCGCAGCACTCGTCGGGTTTGTCGGCTGTGACCGAAGTACGGATCGATAGCGCAGACGCGACTGACGTTCAACTGACGCTGAAAAGCAATGCTGAGGTGGCCGGCAAATTAGTATTCGAGGGTGAGGGCACGCCGAAGGGGAAAATCCGGCTGACCGCGCTGATAAGTGGCGGCGTTGACCGCTCGCTTGGCGGCGGCGAGATCGCAAGTGACGGCCTGTTTCGGATCACAGGCGTGCCTATGGGGGAGTTCGAAGTGACGGTAGACCCGATGCCGGAACATTCCTTCCTGAAGTCGATCCAATTCAACGGCGCGACCCTGAGCGGCCGAGTCGTGAATATTGAGTCCAGCCGTGCCTCGTCGTTGCAGATCGTCATCAGTTCGAAGGCCGCCCAATTATCCGGGATGCTTCGCACGAAGGAAGGGGAGCCGCTCCTGAATGCACTGGCGATGGTTTTTCTAGTGGATGATTCGGAGAAGGCGGATATCGGCGTCCGCGATCCGCAGCGATCGGTCCAACTAGGCAACGATGGCAGATACAGTTTCAAGGCGGTGAGGCCGGGGAAATACAGGCTGCTGGCGATCGACGCGTTTCGATCGACAAATTTCAGCGATCCTGCATCGTTCAAGAAATTAGCGGCGGCGGGCGAGGAATTTGAGGTAAAAGAAGGCGACCAACTGAAGCGGGATCTGCTTGTGTCGACCGCGGAGCGCACGAATGCCATTTCGAAGTAGCGTTCTGATCCCGTTTGTCTTGATGTCCACCGTTTTCTTCGGCCAGATCGCGGAGACAGTGGCACCCGACAAGCTTGTCAGCGTGACGGGCTCAGTTACGAACTCGGTTACCCGGGAGGGGGTGCAGCGCGCCCACGTTCTTCTGCGCCCAACCAACAATCCCGCTCAGCAGTCGTATGGAGCAATAACGGGCGCGGATGGGAAGTTTGCCGTCACACAACTTCCGCCGGGCGAGTATGTCATTTCGGCGGAGAAACCGGGCTTCCAGGCGGAGGGCGGTCCGACGAATCAGCTGAAGCTCGACGCTGGACAGAAAAAGGAGACTGTAAAACTGGTTCTGATTCCGGGTGGCGCTATCACGGGACGTGTCGTTGATGCAGACGGACAGCCGGTGGAGTCGGCGATGGTGTCGGTTCCGGACGGTGGCGGTGCGATGACCGATGATCAAGGCCGGTTTCGAATTGGCGGACTCCGGCCGGGACGCTTCAAGCTGATTGCGACCCTTCGAATCCTGCCAGCGACGGGCCCGGAGACGCGTACGGACGGATCAGAGCAGCCCAACTACGCAGCAACCTATTATCCGGGGGTGCTCGAAGAGAAAGCCGCCGGCCATGTCGCGGTGCGAGCAGGCGCGGAGACTAGCGGGATCGAGGTCCGGCTAGTGAAAACGCCAGTAGTGCGGGTGGCGGGTACCGTGATTGGAATACCGGAGGGACAGTCGGGGCGCGACTGGTACGTGCAGTTCTCCACAAAGAACAACCGGTTTGCCGGCGCGCAGGTGAGGCCGGACGGCACCTTCGCGGCGTGGCGGGTAAGTCCAGGCCGGTATCTGGTGATTGCGAGGGCAAGCAGGGGAGCCATTCAGCTGCGCACGGCTTCGGTGCAGGTGGACGTCGGCGGGGCGAATGTGGAGGGCCTCGAATTAAAGGTCGTCGCGCCGTTTGAACTAAAGGGGCTCATTCAGTATGACGACGACGCTTCGCGTCCAAAGGCTGCCAGTGTCAGCGCGGCCGCGCCAAACCGCGGGCGGGATACGATCGCGCTGCAAGAGATCGCGGCACCGCAGTTTGGGCGGGTTCTACGAGCGGATGTGAATGCCGACGGCACGTTTGTTATCCAGCAGGTCCAGCCCGGTCGTTACGTGGGGATGCCGAATTGGGGCGCATACGTTCGATCGATGCAGTTGGGTTCGAGGCGGATGGAAGGACAGACGCTTGACCTTTCGAATGGTGCGAACGGGGAGACTTTGAGTATCGCCGTGAATGCGGGCTTGGCGGAACTATCGGGCGTTGTGCGCCGCGGTGAGGATGCAGCCGCGGGCGAGTCTGTGGCACTCGCACGTGTCCCGGCGGACGGCAGCATGTTGAGGTCGATGGTGACGGGCGTGGAGGGGACGTTCACGTTTCGGAGATTGCCGCCGGGCAGCTACAAGCTGGTGGTGGTGGACAAGGATGAGGCAGTCGGCGGGTGGTTTCGGAAGGATGCGGACGATCTTGAAGGGGGCGAGGAGATCCGGGTGATGCCGGGGACCGGTTGAAGCGAGATTTGAAGGCGTCGCGGGTGGATGGCAGGTAGGCTCTTTAGTCGAGCCATTCCAGGGAGGAACTCACTAGCATCCCGCCGAGGATGTTTGCGGCTTCGTTTTCCACCAACTGCAATAGCGTCTCGGCCCGCTGACGATCGCCGCTGACGGTTACAGCAGCTACTACGCTGCGCTGCCAGGTATCCTGGCCGTCGATCTCCGCAACGGAGACGTTGAAACGGGAGCGGAGGCGGTCCTTGAGTCCCTTTACGACGTGGCGCTTCTCCTTGAGAGAATGCGCCTCCTCGACATGAATCTCGAGCGTCAATACGCCGATGGACGGCATGGACCGCTAGTTTATGCGTTCAAATCAGGTGCGACGCGCTCGGTGACGAACGCTTCCATGATGTCGCCCTGCTTGATGTCGTTGAAGTTCACCAGGGAGATACCGCACTCGAAGCCTTGTTTGACTTCGCTGGCATCGTCCTTGAACCGCTTCAGCGCATCCACCTTGCCGGTGTGGACCACGACGTTGTCGCGCATCAGCCGCACCTGCGCCGCGCGCGAAATCACACCGTCGAGCACCATGCAGCCGGCAACTGTGCCGACCTTGGTGATGCGGAAGGTCTCGCGCACTTCGGCGCGGCCCTTGTAGACTTCCTTGAAGACTGGCGCGAGCATGCCCGTCATGGCGCGCTTAATCTCGTCGACCAACTCGTAGATGATCGTGTGAAGGCGAATGTCCACCTTCTCCTCTTCGGCGAGGGCCGCAGCGTTGCGCTCGGGGCGCACGCTAAAGCCGATGATGATCGCTTCAGAAGTAGAGGCGAGCAGGACATCGCTCTCGTTGATGGCGCCTACCGCCGCGCGCAGTACGCGGATGCGTACCTTGTCGGTTGACTGCTTCTGCAGCGTCTCCGACAGAACCTCGGCTGTGCCGCCGACGTCGGTCTTGATAATCAGGTTGAGTTCGCGAATCTCGCCTTCCTTCAACTGCTCGTGCAGCCGGTCGAGACTCATGCGCTTGCTCTTGATCATGGCCTGTTCACGCGACTTGGACTCGCGGAACATGACGATCTGCTTGGCCTTGGCGGTGTCGGTAACCACCTGGAAGGTGTCGCCGACTTCAGGAACCGTATCGAGTCCGAGCACCTCGACAGGCGTGGACGGCTCGGCTTCCTTAACGGCTTCTCCGCGGTCATCATACAGCGCGCGAACTTTGCCGAAGACGGAACCGCAGATGAAGAAGTCGCCGGTACGCAGAGTGCCGTTGCGAACCAGGACGGTGGCCACGGGACCGCGGCCGCGATCGAGCTGTGCTTCGAGGACGCTGCCGACCGCGGGCCGGTCGGGGTTGGCCTTGAGATTGAGCATTTCGGAGACGAGCAGGATCATCTCGAGCAAAAGGTCGAGGTTGGTCTTGGCTCGCGCCGATACGGGGACCATGACAACGTCGCCGCCCCAGTCTTCAGCCAGCAGGCCGCGGTCGGCGAGCTGCTGTTTGACACGGTCGGGCGTCGCATCGGGCCGGTCCATCTTGTTAATGGCGACGATGATGGGAACGCCAGCGGCCTTAGCATGGTCGATGGCTTCGATGGTCTGCGGCATCACGCCGTCGTCGGCGGCCACAACCAGAATTACGATGTCGGTGACTTTAGCGCCGCGGGCGCGCATACGGGTGAACGCTTCGTGACCCGGGGTGTCGATGAAGACGATCTTCTTGCCGTTCTTCTCGACGCGGTATGCGCCGATGTGCTGGGTGATGCCGCCGGCTTCTCGCTCGGCGACACTGCTTTGACGGATAGCGTCGAGCAGGCTGGTCTTACCGTGGTCGACGTGGCCCATGATGGTGACCACCGGCCAGCGCGGTACACGATCGGTGTCCACTTCGGCCTGGACAACATCCTGCGTCGACTCTTCCTCGTAGCTGACCTTGTTGATCGACGCACCAAACTCGCGCGCCAGTTCCTCGGCCATCTTGGCGTCCAGCGCCTGGTTGATGGTGGCGAAGATCTTCTTTTCCACCAGCTTCTTGATGACGAGGTTGGCCTTCACGCCCAGCTTCTCAGAAAGCTCCTTGACCGTGATGCCTTCAGAGACGATGATCTCGCGGTCGATTACCGGGAGCGGCGCCGGCTCATTGCGGCGTACAAAATTCTTGAGCTTACCCTCTTCACGCTCGCGCTCGCGTACCGGACCGCCCTTGACGGTGCGGCGGCGCTGTTGCTCAGGCGTTACAGGACCCGGAGGCGGCAGCGGAGACGTTGGGTGCATCGGACGGCCGCGTAGGCCGCCACCGCCACCCATTCCGCCGCGATTCTGGCCGGGGCCGGGAGGCATGCCGGGCCCGCGCAGGACCGGCTGTCCGGGACGAATGGGTCCGCGGTAGATCGGCTGACCAGGAGTGGGCGATGACGGGCGCCCCGGCATCGGAGGACGCGGGGTGGGCTGTCCGGGGGCGGACTTGGCTTGAATCTGTTGTTGCTGACGGAGACGTTCGAGAACTTCAGGTCGCGGCGGAACCACCGGCCGCGCGGCGGGTTGTCCAACTAGATTGGGACGCGCTGGCGGACGCACGACGCCCGGTGCGGAAGCACCGAAACTGCCGGCAATGGGCTGGCTGGGACGAAGTTGCGGCGGCCTGGGAGGCGCCGGCATCCCAGGAGGCGCGAGCGTTGGCGGCGCCGCCGGCTTGGGCGGTTCGCCGGACGGCATCGGAGCACGCGGTCCTGTCAGGATTTGACCGGGCCGCGGCGGCGGCGTGGGGCGCGCGGGAATGCTTGCTGCGTGGGGACGCGGCGTCAGGGGTTGAATCGGGGGCTGCGGCTGTTGCACCGGTGGAGGCGCGGCATGCGCATGGGGAGCATGGGCAGCCGGAGGTGTTGGCACGGAGTGTGCCCGCGGGCCGGGGCCTTCGCGATTGAGCGCGAGCGGCGGGCGAATCGGCGCGGGACGTCCTGGGGCGGGGGCGGGTGTAACATGCGCGGCCTCCACCGGGGCTTCCTGTGCAGGCATTGTCTCCTGTACGGTTGCAGCGGGGAGTGGCGGCGGTGGTGCCACAGCGATATCGGCGGCCGGCGCCTTCGGCGCGGGCTCGTAAGGGGCCTCATCGTACGGCACGCTTTCATCTAACGCGCCGTGCTTGGCCTGCGGCTCATCAAAGCCGAAATGCTTACGGACGAGGACCGCGACATCCTCGTCGATCGAGCTGGAGTGCGTCTTCTTTTCCTGGACGCCAAGCCCCGGGAGCAGGTCAAGAATTTTATTCGGCTTGACCTCCAGTTCCCGAGCCAGCTCGTTAATGCGAATTTTGCTCATAGTCAATGCTGCTCACCCGCCCAGCCGTAGTTGTCGCGACTGTTTCCTTGTTCGCTCACGTTCCGCCACTCACTGTATGATCAGCGCTGATTCGCCGGTGCGGACCAAATCACCGGCCTTCAAAGGCAGGTCAGGCTTACCCGATTCACTTGCTCCGCACAGAGCAGATGAACAGGCAAACTGCGCCCGTCCTCTCAGTCTGTGTTCACTATCCTATCAGATCCGCCTACTTCGACATCCCCGGGATGACCATGAACTGCCTCCGCTGCAACCAAGCCATGAATACCACCGGCCTCGGGACCTTCTGCCTGTGCACTTCCTTCAGACTGCGCTGTTTTTGCCTCGGGTTCGTCTTCCGCGGCCGGTTCTGAAGCAACTTCGGCTGCGGTTTCGGCCCGAGCCTCGGACGCATACTCGTCCGCCGGTACCACTTCTTCGGCCTCAGGCTCGGCCGTCTCGAACTGGCTGTAATAGCTGTGGACGGATTGCTGGATCGAGTCCACCCATTCCGGCAACAGTTCGGGAACGGCTTCAATCTCCTCAGGCGTCATGGAACCTAGCTTCTCCACAGTGCCGATTCCCGCCTGCACCAGCTTTTCAATCACCGGTTCTGCTAGTCCATAGTCGAGGAGAACCGAGACCGGCGCTCCCGGAACCACGAGCGCGGCCATCTGACTCTCCACTTCCTGCCGCTTTTCTTCCTCGCTCTTAATGTCGATCTTCCAGCCCAGGAGTTTTGCGGCGAGGCGGACGTTTTGGCCCTTCTTGCCGATCGCCAGCGACAATTGCGTATCGTCGACGATCACCTCCATATGCTTGCCCATCGGATCGATGATGGACACGCGCGAAATCTTCGCCGGGCTCAGCGCATGTGTAGCAAAGATCACTGGGTCGTCGGAGAACTCGATGATGTCAATTTTTTCGCCCTTTAGTTCGCGAATGATCGACTGTACACGCATGCCTTTCATCCCGACGCAGGCGCCGACACTGTCCACGTCGCGGTCACGGCTTTGAACCGCGATTTTGGTACGTTCGCCGGCCTCGCGCGCACAGCCGCGAATGACGACGGTGGAGTCGTAAATCTCGGGCACTTCCTGTTCAAACAGGCGCATCACCAGTTCAGGAGCGCCGCGCGACACTATCACGCCGGCGTTCTTGCCGGCCTTTTCAACGCTCTTAATCACGCCGCGTACCCGCTCGCCCACACTGAATGCTTCGAGCTTACTCTGCTCTTTCTTAGGAAGACGAGCCTCCGTTTTGCCGAGATCGACCACCAGATCCTGCCCTTCGATGCGCTTAACTGTGCAGGTGACCAGTTCGCCGACGCGACCGGAGAATTCGGAATGGATGGTCTCCCGCTCGGCCTCGCGTACCTTCTGGAGAATGACCTGTTTCGCGGTTTGTGCCGAGATTCGACCTAGGGCTTCGGCAGGTTTCGCAATCCGGATTTCAGTGCCAATCTCGGCTTGCGGATTCAGTTTACGCGCGGCTTCTAGCCCGATTTCCTTGTCGGGGTCCTGAACAGTTTCAACAGCATGGCGCACGCCGTAAAGCTGAATTGCGCCGGCACTGTCGATGTCGGCCACCAAGTCCTCAGTGGTGCGGAAATGCTTCCGCGCCGCGACGACAATAGCGTCCTTGACGGCATCGAGTACCACTTGCGAATCGATGCCTTTCTCCTTGCTCAAAATCTCGATCGACTGAAGAATCGGTCCCACTTGCTTCCTCGTATTCTGATTCGATTGTTTCGGAAATTACCACTCGAACTTCAGGTTGGCCTTCTCCACTTGCTCCAGGGCAATTTGGAGAGTCTTCCCAGGGGCGGCCTCGAGCGTGATGGTTCCATCCGCGAAGCCCGCCAACGTACCTTCCCAGCGGCGCTGGTTTTCAAGCGGCTCGCGAAGGACGACTTTCACCTTCTGGCCTTGAAAACGCTCGTAATCCCTGGGCCGCAAAAGTTCACGCTCCACGCCCGGGGAACTGACTTCCAGGGTATAGGGCGCCCCCGGTATGACGTCGTCTGTATCGAGAATCGCTCCGACATCCTTTGTGATGAGCTCGCAATCGGCATGCGACACGCCTTCCGGTCTGTCGATGGTGATACGCAGGACTCTCGCACTTCCGCCGCCCAGTAGCTTAATGTCGACGATCTCAATACCTTCAGACGCACCAACCCGCTCGGCGATTTCGCGCACCTTCAAAAGCGTCGGAGTTTCGCGGGCAGGCATGGGCATCTCTAAACGGTTGGAACCAATAAAAAAGTGGGCTTTCGCCCACTTCAGCGGTTCGTCACCTCCTTGAGTATAGCACTCCGGGCAAAATTCGCAGGAATAGGAAGTACCAGAGACATTGGGTTACCTTTAGGGATTGGACGCCGGCTATCTTCTCTCACTGCCAGAACGGGTTGTGCGCTCGCTGAGTGCGCTTTCGGGCGGGTTGATCCGCGAAATTGGAGAAGTCGCCTTGCCTGCGGCTGTAAGGAAGACTACCCTTTACCGGACTATGGTGGATGTCGCTCTCCGGTTCATGATTGAGGAAGTGGGGCAGGTAGAGGGGATTTATCCAACCGAAGGCCAGCTCGCCGAAGGCTTCCTGCTAAAGCGCACCGCCAGCCATGGCATTGAATTGTTGGGAATCCTGGCATTTCATGCCTCCCCCATCTGGGTACTGGCGGCCCTCGCCGATGTGTCGGGTGGCGGACGGCAATTGGTGCGGGAGATTTCGCAGGCGCTTAAGGACGAAGGTCTGCTTGAGCCAGACGCGTCGTTTGAGACCACCGAGCAGATTCTCGACGGCCTGGAGCGAACCAGCGCGCATCTGGCGAATGCTCTGAATCTCCCACCCATCCGGGTTGAGACGCTCCGGAAGGAATGGCGGCAGTTGCAGGAAGAGATACAGTCGATTCCGCCACGTAGTCTACCGCCAGTGGAGCGAATCGAGCAGGTGTGGCAGCAACTCCAGGAGTCCGCAAAGGTGCAGGGGCGAAGCGTTTTCATCCTGAGTTCCCTGATGGCCGTGTCGGCGGTCGGGCATGTGCCGGCCAATATTCTATGGCTGTCGCGAGCCGCGAGAAGCGCGGCCAGAACGACTGGCAAAGTGTTGGGAGACGCTATTTTGGATCATTATTCGGACACGCTAAGGGACATCTCCACCGTGGGTTTTGGCGCGTACTGGGCGCGGGAGTTCAGACCTTATGTGCGGGCGGCAGCGGGCCAGTTCTCGCCGCACAAGGATTCGCTAACCGAGCGACTTTGGAACCGGCACCGAGGCTAGCGAAAGAACGCCGTGAGCGAGTCGTACTGGGCTTTGAATTCCTCCAGGATTTCAGGCGTGGACTGCTCGAGCGAGAGTAGCGAGAGAGGGTCCAGTTGGCTGGGTTCTGCTGGGCTGCGCTCTTTTCGCACGGAAATACCGGCACGATTGACCTCCACGTCGGCGCATCGAACTACGGTTGCCAGGGAGTAAGTGTTTTCCCTGGGTTCAGAAGTGCTGGGATGCTCCAAGTGATGATCGAGAACGGCCGCGCGAATGGCGTCCGGCAACCGCCACTTGGCCACGGCCGCAGCCGACAACTCTGGGTGCGTAAATCCCAGAATCTCACGCTCGCAATCCAGCCAGGACAGCGTCCCCTGCTCATACAGGTTGCTGACCCGTTGATACTCGTCGCCGAGTCCGACGACGATGAGAAGTTTTCCAACGTCGTGAAACAATCCACCGAGGAAGGCTCCTTCGGCAAAATCAACGGATACGCGTTGAGCCAGCAGGTCCGAGAGTAGGGCCGTGCCTACCGAGTGCAGGTTAAAGCGGGCATTTGACCAATCCGGAGGAGTTTTGACTTGATTCCACAGCCGGGCCAGCGACATTCCCAGTACCGCATTGCGCAGCCGGTTGATCCCAAGAAGCATTGAGGCATGTGCCAGGTTACTGACCACTCCGCGGCGCCCATACATCGCGGAATTCACCAGTTTTAAGACGTTTCCGGCTATTATCGTATCTTTTTCTACAATGCCCGCAACTACTTGAATCGAAACGTCCTCCGAAGATAGCGTGGCCAGTAGCTTATTCAAGACCGGGGAGAATGGAGGGAGGCTGGCAAGAGCTTTTAGGGCACGTTCCCGGTTCAATTCGGTAGGGATAGAGAGGGTGGCCACGCAGGTCTTATCGGCGCGTGATGGAGAGTCTTAACGGAAGTTAGGGGCTCGCCGGGTCGTCGCCCAGTTGTTTGCGGACGTTGTCCTCGATTCTGGCGATCTGATCGCGCCAGCGACGGTGGCTTTCATCGATTTGGTTATGCAGCCGCGCGAGATCGCGCATAATGGCGTCCGAGCCGGAGCGGTTGTCCTTAAGCGACTCGGGAGGATCGAAGCCGTTCTTCTCGAGGGCTGCGGCGATTTCGTTGCGGGTTCTTGGGCCGAAGTTGCGGACGGCGCGGGTGAAATCCTTTTCGAGAATGTCGCGGACCGTGCGGCAACCGAGCTGGCGCAGGAAATTTCTGGCGCGGGTGGAAAGTGGAATTTGCTCGAATGGAGCATTCGCCGACAGGGGTTCGCCAGGTTCAGTGGCGCTGCGAAGTTCTTCATCGACCCGGGCAATCGTGCCGCGGAGCTTGAATACGGAAATCCCGGTAGCGGCGCTGATGTCGCGCAGGGAGCGACCATCGCGATTTCTGTAATTATAAATATCCCAACTTAAGTCGTCGACGTTTTCAGGTCGTATCGCAAGTCTTGGATAGGGGTCTCGGAGAAGCGTCTTGCGCGTCATAGTGATTCGCAGGCGCTTCGGGGTAGCTTGGCGCCTGGCCGGGCTCACAACATTCCCGCAGGCCCGGCGACGAGGCAATCGGCCAACTAGGCGGGTAGAACTCCGGCAGACAGGGTGCCGCTGCCGGACTTCACAAGCTTAAAGGTAGCGGCGCTGCCTGTCTAATAAGAATGGTTACGGCGCGCGATCTAAAATTTCGATTGCACCGGAGCGCCGGAAGGTATAACCTGCCGGGCCACGCATTTCACCTTGGCGTGCTGCCCGGCGTTGGAGCTAGAGCGCCGATTCGCCGCGATCGTCGTTACGGATGCGGATGGCCTCCTGAACGTCGAACACGAAGATCTTGCCGTCACCAATCTTGCCCGTGCGGGCAGACGCGACGATGGTGGCGACAACAGCTTCGACCCGATCGGAGCCCACCACGATGTCGAGCTTCACCTTTGGTAGCAGGTCCACTTCATACTCCTGCCCGCGATAGATTTCCTTATGGCCCTTCTGCCGCCCGTGTCCACGTACTTCGCTGACGGTGATGCCCTCGATGCCGATCCCAATGAGTGCTTCTTTCACTTCATCGAGCTTGAACGGTTGAATGATGGCTTCGATCTTTTTCATACGGTGTCCTCAATCGGTTTGAATTTACCTCGCCGAGGCGCAATCCCATTCTGAGATTTCACCTAGCATGACCAACTTTGGAGATGGCTGCCTACTTAAACTTCTGATGACTTCGATTTGAAGTATCTATTTGATCGTGCGTTGGCGGGGCGCGTACAATCAGCCAAAGCCTTGTACTGCTGACCCCGTCTCTCTGTTGAGCAAGCAATACCTGTGCCCGTCCAGGCCCGCTGCGCCAAACGCGTCGGATCGCGGATAGAGCCTGGTTTTTGCGCATCGGCGTTTACTCAAATCACTCTTCGGGAGGTTCTTGTTATGGGCTCGCATTCCATGCAGGCCGTCGCGCTCACGGTGTTCATACTGGCGGCCGTACTTGTAGCCGCGGGCGCCGCCATGGGCGGCAACATACTCATCCTTGTCGCCGGATTTGCGGTCCTGGCGTTTTCGGCAGTGCTCTTCCGAAAGTGCAAAGCGGTAGACGAGGGGCAGTCGTAAAGGGAGAAAGGGACAACACACAATGATGATTCTCGGTTTACTCATAACGTTGCTCGGCTTTCTCATCAGTTTCGCGAGTCTGGGCATGACAACGTCAGTAGGCGGACGGATGACGATGGTTTTGGTCGGCATCCTGGTCAGTCTCTTCGGCATTATCGGACTCATGAACAAGGCGTTTCTCAAGAACGCGATTTGGAGGAGGTAATCAGGTGAAAAACAAATACCGAATACTCACGACCTTTGCGTTCTGTGTTGCTCTTGGATTTGGCCAGGCGCCCGCGCCGGCAACTCCTCCACCGCCAGCCGCTGCTCCGGTGGCGGCTGCGCCAGTTGCGCTCACCGACAAGGACCTGAAGAGCGTTGAGGCTCCAAAGCCCGAGCTTCGAGCCAAAGGTGACCCGGACGGCGGCCTTACCGGCACCGTGGCCGACATCGCGGTGTCGGACGCAAAGAAGGGACTAACGCTCCCTGATGTTGTCAATCAAATCGGCCAGAACAAGATCGCGATCAACTTCATGTGGACCCTGATCTGCGGTTTCCTGGTCATGTTTATGCAAGCCGGCTTCGCGATTGTCGAAACCGGATTGTGCCGCGCTAAGAATGCCAATCACACCATGATGATGAACTTCGTGGTGTACGGAACAGGTATGCTGGCGTACTGGCTGATCGGCTTTGCTCTGCAAATGGGCGGTGTCGGCGCAGTAGGAAATCTCGGTGGCACGCCTCCGCTGAGTTCTGAGTTTGCCATCACCCTGTTTGGCAAGCCGTTCGGGCTCTTCGGCCAGACCGGCATGTTTCTCACCCATGGCGGTACATATGACGTGGGCGTAATGGTGGTGTTCCTGTTCCAGATGGTCTTCATGGACACGGCGCTGACCATTGTCACCGGAACGGCAGCGGAACGCTGGAAGTTCTCGGCGTTCATCGTCAGCTCATTCGTCCTCGGCGCCTTTATCTATCCGTTATTCGCTAACTGGGCCTGGGGCGGCGGTTGGCTGGCGAACCTGGGCGTGAACTTCGGCCTGGGTAAAGGCTATTCGGATTTCGCCGGCTCCGGGGTGGTTCACGCGGTGGGCGGCATAACAGCCCTGGCAATGGGAATGTTGATTGGTCCGCGTATCGGCAAGTTCGATCGCACTGGACGGCCGCATGCCATGCCTGGACACGACATCGTCCTGGTCCTGACCGGCTGCTTCATTCTCGCCTTCGGCTGGTTCGGGTTCAATCCCGGATCGACGCTCGGTGCTTCAGGCAACGGCAACCTGCGGATCTCCTCAATTGCGGTGAATACGATGCTGGCCGGTATGGCGGGCGGCTTCTCCGCCATGTTCTATATGTGGATTCGCTATGGCAAGCCCGATGCCTCCATGAGCGGCAACGGCCTGCTCGCGGGACTGGTGGCGATCACAGCGCCGTCAGGTTTTGTGAACCCGGTGTGCGCAGTGATCATCGGTCTCATTGCAGGTGTGCTCGTATGCCTGTCAGTCGAGTTCGTGGAACGTGTCATGAAGATCGACGATCCGGTGGGCGCCATTTCCGTACACGGCGCCAACGGTCTGTTCGGCGTGCTGGCGGTGGGGCTTTTTGCCGACGGCAAGAGCAACTACGGCGGCTCTTGGAACGGCGTAAACGGAAATGTGACTGGCCTGTTTTACGGCGATGCCGGCCAACTGGTAGCGCAGCTCATAGGAATCTCGGCTCTCATCGGAGTCGTCTTCTCGTTGAGTTTCGTAGCTAACTGGGCGATTGATGCAGTGATTGGGCAGAGAGTGTCGGCGGCGGCGGAACTCGAGGGTCTCGATCTTCCTGAAATGGGAGCAATCGGCTATCCCGAATTCGAGCTGCGGACGCCTCGCACGGCTGGAGCATAATGATGACTGGCGAGTTGCAGATCAATCATTATCCGGATGTAGTAACGCGGGGGGCCGGCGCACTACCGCCGGTCCCCTGGCGGGACCCGCACACCGTATCCAAGGAGGATCTCCGAGGCTACATCGCCAAGCTCGAGCAGGCTTGCCTCGATAATCCTCTCTCAGCCGACTTGCGCACCTGCCTGGGTATGGCACACGCGATGAATTTCGACGTGTACAAGTCGATGGACGCTCTGGAAGAGGCCGTTCAACTGGACCCCGAGAGTTTCTGGGCGCAGATGAAGAAGGCTGAACTGCTCTATCGCATTCGTGCTTTGCCGCGGGCAGAGCAGGAGATGCTGGCAGCGCTGGAACTGGCCAATACCGGTTTTGAAGCGTCTATTGCCCGCAAACACCTGCTTGAGATCCGCAGGTTGATGCGCGAAGGCACACAAAAACCCGCGTGGACCAAGAGCCTGCGGTCGCCGGTGATCGCGTTCGCGCTGATCGTAGTGGCGTCGATATCGGCGCTAATGATGGTGACGCGATGACCTGGAACTGGAAACACTATGCGCTCGCGTGCGTAGTGGTGGGTGCCGCGCTGTTGAAGTACGGGGCTCCGCTATTCGCAGTGATTGCCGGGGCGGCCGCATTCGGCCTCGTCGGTGTGTTGAAGTATCGGCGCGCGAGCTAAACGGTTATGACCGAGAGCGGGATGAGTCTCCCGGTTGCCATGCTGGTGATCTTTGCGAGCGCAAAGATCATGGCCGAACTGTTCGAGCGCCTCAAACAGCCGGCGATTCTCGGTGAGATTCTCGCGGGCGTCATCCTCGGACCGAGCCTGCTGGGCTGGGTGAGGCCCGAACCCCGGCTGGAAATGCTCGCCGAGCTGGGAGTCCTGTTTCTGCTTTTCGGCGTTGGCCTCGACGTGAACGCCGCCGAACTTTGGGCAGTGAGGGGGACAGCTACCTTGGTGGCGACGTTGGGCGTGATTATCCCGCTCGGCGCCGGATGGCTACTCATGTCGTGGCTGGGATCGCCCACTCCAGAAGCCATTTTCGTAGGCGCCGCACTAGTCGCAACCAGCGTCGGGATCACTGCAAAAGCTCTGTCCGCGCGTGGACTGCTGAATCAAAAGGCTAGCCAGATCATCTTAGCGGCTGCTGTGATTGACGACGTCCTTGGCCTGATTGTCCTGGCCGTGGTCAGCGGTATGACCAAGGGCGGGATTCACATCGCCGACATCGTCATCACGGCTGCACTGGCCACCGCCTTCACCGTCGTGTTAGCGAAATGGGGAACGCGCGTAATGAATCATGCCGCGCCGGTGGTGCATTCACGCATGCTCGCCGGCGACACGCAATTCAACGTCGCGATGATCGTCCTGTTCGCGCTGGCTGCACTGGCGACCTTCGCAGGTGTCGCGGCCATCGTGGGAGCCTTCCTCGCCGGCCTCGCCTTGAGCGAGACTGCTGCCGGACGCGTCCGCGATCTGTCCCACGGCGTCAACGAGCTCTTCGCGCCATTCTTTCTGGTGGCCATTGGCCTGCATCTGGATCTATCGGCTTTAAAGAGCCGCGACGGGGCGATCCTGGTCACGCTTATCTTTGTCGTCGCGGTGATCACGAAGCTCATCGGATGCGGGCTCGGCGCGATCAGTATGGGCTGGCGGGAGATGTTGAAGATCGGGCTGGGCATGGCGCCCCGAGGCGAGGTCGGCATGGTGGTAGCTCAGATCGGTCTAAGTTCTGGAGTACTGACAGCCCGCACCTACGGAGCAGTGGTTTTGATGGCAGTGCTGACGACGGTCATCACGCCGGTGTTCTTACGGTTCGTGTTCGAAGATCCGATGTCCGAGTCGAATGACCTGAATCCGACACAAGCGGCTGGAGACCAAACCGCGTGGGAACAAACCTAGCCGAAATCCGCGCGCGGCATGCACATCGAAGGTTGAATGGCCGGCCATTCTTCGTGAGTGAGCGCTACTGGCCTGTCTTTCAGAGTTTCTTGTCCTCTGATCGAACGCTGGCCGAAGTCGGGAGTGAGTTCGGGTTCTCGGCGGAGCGTGTTCGCCAGATTGTCCATGAGCTGGATGTTCAACTTGGTTTACCTCGCGAGACGCCGCGCGAATGGCAGCAGATCACGGCAAACTCACCGGTTGAGGATCTCGGTATTTCGGTTCGAATCGTTCATCGCCTCAAGGAAGCGGGAGCTCACGTCGTCGAGGATCTTTTGAGGCTCGACCTGGAGCGTCTTTCGATCGGAGAGGCATCCCGGGTTGAAGTGCTTGAAGCGTTGGAAAAGTGGGGCTACAAAATCGGCGGAGGACGTCCCCGGGAACTGAAAAGGCTGGTGGATCAATTGCGGCAGTTGCGGCGTCGCATCGATGAAGACTTTCGGTCATGGACCACCCGGGTGGAAACCATGGAATCCCGCATCCGGCGCCTGTCCAAGGCTGAAGAAAAACTCTAGGCGTCTCGAGATTCCCGAACGATTGTTACGTTATCTCAGGTGTTCATCCATCACGGACTCGTTCGGCTACAGCGCTGATGACTGCAGTGTGCCTTGCGGTAGGCCTGCTGGCGACACTGTCGTCCGCAGCGGATGACGGACTTGGAAATCGAAAGCCTCTCTACGCTTTTTCGAGCACAAGATGGGTCGCGTATTCCGAAGTCTTGCGGTTCCGTTATGGAAAACCTACTTCCGTCGTGACGCAGAGTCGGGGGAGAACCTGACCGCGCGTATGCTTCCTGAAACGCTCGCTCGCATGAGTTCATTAGCGAAGTACTTGTTAGCCGTCCAGCCGCTCCAATCGTCATCCGAGTCTTCTTGACAGCCCACCCTTACCCCGCGCTGTTTACCGTCCCGGTCTTTGGCGACCGTGGATCGCCGACGAAGATCCTTGTTCTCTGGCGGTTCGAGAACCAATCTCTAACGGGCGCCCAGCGGGGACAGCTGGTCGGTTTTCGCTCAGATGGTACACGAAGTAAACGGTTTGTCCGGGGGAGCCAAACTTCTACACTGAGCGCGCTCTTCCCTCACGGTTAATGGCTACGAACATAGAGTAATCAGAAAGTGGAGAAACAAGGAGGGGTGTAGGGTACTTCGAGATGCCGACGGCCAAAGCAAAAGTCGCCCGCTGTTCAGACAACTCCGAGCAACACTACTGGCGGGACCCGTACGCGCTTTCGTTGCAGAAATCGATAGCATCCGGCTTCTGCGCGAATTCCGTTCCGGTTAGGAACTTCGGCCGATCGGAAGCGCCGAGAGTCAAATCGAGCGCTGCTTCGGCAACGTATTGTGAGTACGGGAAGCACTTCGCGTGGATTTCCGTTCGCCGTTTCTTTGCGACACGAAGCAATTCTTCAGTTGGCTGCGCACGCTGAAGATACTGTCTGTGTTTGACGGTCCACAGATACCCGCACTGGTGCAGGATTATGACTAGGATCACCGATGGCACCATCCAGACCTTATGCCACTTTGTAGCGTACTGCCGAAACGCTAACAAGCCGGCGGCGACGATCAGCGACAGCCCCATGCTGGCCATGTAGGTGTGCCGGCTGGGAACCCGAGGCATGTAGGTTAGGAAGCTGTAAGGCAAGAGCGTTATGACCATCCACGCTCCAGAAAAAACGAGGAAGTTGCGTTCTTCACGGGCGGGTCGCGAGAATAACGCCACAGGCAGAAAGACGAAACCCCATACCCAGAGCAGCCCCCAGATGCTTCGGACCATCGTCATAAGGAAGGGCGCGTTCAGGGAGAACGTCCCGTCGTTGAAATGCAGGTGGGTCGCTCGGGCGGCATAGTCGACCCAAAAGTATCCGAAGGCCAATATAGTAAACGGAATCAGACCCCATAGACGGCGGATCGGTCTCCCCGTATGGAACAAGACGGCAACTGCGCAAAGGGGGACCAAGACGACAGCGGATTCTTTCGACAGCAGCCCCAAAATGAAACACGCGAGGGCGGAGGCGTAGAAAAGCGGAGCGCGGAGGTTAATCCATTGTACCCAGAACAGGAATCCAGCCAGCACGAAGAAGAAGACTAGCAATTCGGGGACTGCTGCGAACCAAATCACCGCTTCATTATGACGTTGGCTGAACGCGAAAAAGCAGGCGGCTAGAGCCGACATGCGCCAACCAACCGGACGCCAGAGCCCTAGCGCGAAGACCAGCAACGCGTTGACGATGTGAAGCACTAGGCTGGCAAAGTTGTAATAGACTGGCACGAGTCCCACGGCGTGTTCCAGCCAGTAGGTAAGCACGATGGATGTCGCGCGGCAACGGTACAACGCATCGTGAGAGAGCGCCGCCCATTTATCAATCGGGCCATACTGGCGTCCGAGTTGAATCTGAATGTAGTCGTCGGCAATGAAAGGTAATCCGAGAGCGCGGGCGTAGGCGAGCAGCGAGAGCAGTATGATCGAAAGAATGGTAAGCGCCGCCTGGCTCCTGGTGAGACGGAACGGTGTTGACGTTTCGGGCTGGCCCGTTCCGCGTAGCGTCGGCATTGCGACCAGCCGGAGAAAGACGGCGAACATTTCCAAGAGTGTTGTTAACAACGAACGCACCCGGAAGAACTGCGAACGGCCGTGCTGCCGTTCATAATGATGAACTGGCACTTCGGCAACGGCGTTACTATTCAGTTCCAGAGACCGGACCAGTTCAACGCAAATTGCGCCGCCGGTGGACCGCAAGGCCGCGAGATCCAGCGCTTCCCGGCGGATGAGGCGAAAATCGCAGTCGATGTCCCGTATCTGGATCCGAAAAAGCCACCGGGCAAAGCGATTGTAGACCCATCCGATAGCGACCCGGTGCCAAGGGTCGGAGCGTTCGATTTTGTAGCCGTTCACTAACCCGGTATCCGGCCTTACCTGGCGGAGCAGACTCTCGAGTTCAAGTGGATCGTACTGGCCGTCGCCGTCGGTATAGAAGATGAATTCCTTTGTGGCGGCGGTAAATCCGCTACGAAGTGCCGCGCCGTATCCGCGATTGCGATCGTGTGTCACAATTTGGAGCTGTGGAGCATATTGTTCGAGCAGTCGCTCCAAAACCGCCGCGGTTGCATCTGAGCTCCCGTCATTGATGACAATCACTTCGTAATCGGAAGCGACTCGCCGGAGCATCTCAAACGTCCGCTCCAGCAGCATCGGCAGCGAAGGTGCATCGTTGTACGCGGGGAAGAAGACGCTGATCCCGGGAGTGAACCTGCCTTGCGAATCCGTAAGAATTACGTCTGCGGACGTAGCTGCGCTGTAAGACGACATTCCCGTTTCGCTCACCCTCCTGCTTGACTTCGTTGTGGCCGTATTATTTCACCAGGAAGTCGCGACCGTCAAGGAGCTCGCTGGTTCGCCAACCGACAAGTGCTTCTTTATCAGTTACTTGCGGAAATTTACGAAATATTACACATGATTGTGGAATATTACGTTTCGTGACTCAAGCGCTCTCTGGACCCTGGCAGCGCCACCACTATGGCCCGCGGCCGCCCAGATTGAGCCGCGTGTCCGGAGCCGGCTGATAGGTTCGCCTTCCCATGACCGTGTCCCCCGACCCGTCATTGGCGTGGCAGACGGCTTAATGATCGGCCCATTACGCTCGCGCGTCGGCGAGGGTCTGCGGGGTGTTCGGTACCGGATTGCCGACGGTTCTGGCCCCGGCCGGGATCGCCGCCGGATCTAGCTATGCCGGCGAACCAGGTTTCGACAGCGGTCGGCTGCTCGCGGGCGCTGAGCCGTGGGTATTCCACAGCATCAGCGTTCCGGCGATCATCGCGATCACGATAAGCGAGGCCGCCCCGAGCAGGAACCAGCGGAGGCGATACATGGATGGCCTCACCAACCGCCGCGGCCGGCGCGAAAACTCGCGCAAAGGTCGTAGAGGTCGCGCGAGAGCATCTCGCGGTCACGGCCGCGGACCAGGTCGGCCGCCGCGAGATGCTCGAGGTTGTGAATGGCTTTGTCGAGCTTGCCAGTATCGCGGGCCTATCTCGACTGGAATTCCTGGAGACTGCTCGCGACTTCTTCACCGTGCTTGACCTCATGGCCGTCGAGGCGGGCGCGGCGCGAAGCCTGGAATCCCTTGGTCAAACCTCAACTGGAATCGTTCGCCCCTTCCACTTTCGGCTTAGCAGGGTGCCGGGAAGCGGGAGGCGGCGATCGTGATCACGTCGATTTGAGTTGTTTGTCATGAAAGCAGGACTCTCGAAACCCCCGCCAAAAACGGGCACTCTGTCACATTCCTGCGCAGAGCCGTATTTTCTAACCTTGCATGTTCTGAAGAGCGTTCTCACCTCTCTAACCAGGCGCGCACGTTGGTTTAACTGCCGAACCCGGGAGGCGTCCGAAGATAGGGCTCGGCTTCAACCAAAAATCCGGGTATTCGTTCGTTGGTTCAAATGGGATATGACGAACTCATCGCATCATTGGCCCGCGCGCGCCCGACTTCGTTTCAGACTCCCCGCTGGGCTGAAGCCAATTGCAGGACAGCCCCGGCGGAAACTACCAGGACTTGTGGCCGCTGTCGCAAGGGCAATGCGGCGCCTAGGGGGCCGCCGCGGGGGTGAACCAAATGAAAAGCAATCTTCCAGGCACATCACCTGGATGTCGTGCGTCTCGCAGGCGCCTGGGGAATTCGGGTGGCGTTCAGGTCGATGCCCGGTGTCTTGAGCTTATTCCGCAGGTCGCGCAGCACCATGGCGAGCGTAATCGGTTCCAGATCCTTGGCTGCCCGATATCGGATGCTGCACAAAACTCCATCGGGGTTGAATGCGATATTGAAACTTTCCAGTGGCGCTTCGGGTGGCCAGGTCTCCTTGATCGCCGGAGTGAAATGAGCCAATACTTCCCGACGAATCTCGTCCAATGACTTTTCGGCGGGCGCCGCCGGGGTGGACGCAGCCTCGTTCAGACGCGCGGCCAGTTCAGCAACTTCAAACCGGCTTGCCACCTCTTGAACTGAAAGTTCTACGTGCCGGCTAGTTTTTTTGGCAATCAATTCTTGAGCGGCGTTGATCGCGCCGGAGGGAATGCTACGAGTCGAAATAAGTCTGATAACGATGCTAGTACGGCCGATTTGCACTCGTTGCGATACCAGGGCGTTTGACGGCACTAGCTTTTCGACGACGGACTGAACGGAACTCCGAGCGATGGTTTCGCCTGTGACCTGAACCAAGGCGCGACGTAAAGGCACGGCAATTGAGCCGAGAAGCACCAGCAGAATGAGAATGCGCCAACCCACCTTTTCCCCGTCGCCAAAAACCCGCCATAACGGACCCTGCGACAGGCGTTGCGCCAGGGGATCGTCTTTTTGAGCATGCTTCATCTGCGCGCGAACTGCGGGAGAACTCATCCCTACCAGGTAGAAAACCAGGAATGCGCTACTGACAATCGCAACAAGATTCGTAAGAAACAATAGACCTGCGCCGCCCATGATCTCCAGATTGCCTCCGCTGCCTAAGCCGAATCCCATGGTTCCCAAAGGGGGCATCAGTGCGACGGCGATCGCCACTCCGGGCAGCGCGGTCACACCATCTCCTCCCCCACGGCAGACCACAAACGATCCGGCGAGTCCGGAGAAAACCGCGACTCCGAGATCGAGGAGGTTCGGGTTAGTGCGCGCAAGAATTTCCCCGGTAGCGGAATGAAACGGCAGCAGCCAGACTATTAATGCCGTCAGTCCGATCGCGACCGCCACGCTCGCAATCAGATTCAAGACTGCTTTGATCGCTAGGTAAAGATCGCCGACAGCAAGCGCCAAACCGGTCGCCATGATGGGACTCATCAAAGGGGAGATAAGCATCGCCCCAATAATTACGGCCGGGCTGTTTAATACCAGTCCAAACACTGCAATCGCTGCGGAGAAGACGATCTCCAGCCAGTAACTAAGACTCGAGATGCTTGCGGCTTCAAATGCTTGAGCATAGACGCCGGGCATTTTCCCGGGATCGATCCTAAGCCATGTCTGGATGCGCGTGCGCATTACGAAAGCGGTATCAGGCGGCTGCATCGAATGCATATGAGTATCGCATCCCGCAAGCAGCCGGGAGACACACTAGGACTAGCGCGTATAAACCGCTACCACCGTTCTTGTTTGGCTCTTGGATGGTAGGCGACACGTCGTTGCGTCTGCGCTTCCGGCTGTGCGCCTGCACTCTGAGCCATGGGCGCAGGTGTGGATCGAATCTGGTACTGACGGCGCCTTTGAGGCCGTCGCGTGGAATCGGAAACGCAAAGCTGAAAAAGTGGTCGAGCGTATTTGTCTGCCCGAAGACGAAATTCAATTGGCGCTCGACCCTTCTTACACGCATCGAGTCCTGGCGCCATTATTGAGACCGCTTTCCCAACCAAGTGCTCAGTCGACCGCTCTCCCACAGTGGGCAGTTCCCGGAATGCCTTCACGCCCGGTGAACGTCTAAATGCGCAGAAGCTATGTCGTGGTCACGCCTTCGGTCAGGAGAGGCCATCGTTCACACCTGCCGCCTTGTACTGGGCGCGATGCCTACATGTCGTCCACAACCGCAGTCAACGTCAACATCTCTTGGGTTCGGCTGCGGCTTCGGTCCCAAAACCTATGCCTTCGAGGAGGCAGAATGATCTGTCGCTTTCCAGAACGCTTCTTGCAATTCGGTCGACTCCTGCTGCAGTAGAGGCTGGATGAAGCGCCTGTCGAAATCAGGGTCTTCCGGAAAGCCATTGTCGAGATCCGGAAAGACGGCCTGAAGGACCGGATACTCAGTTTTGCGATAAAACCAGTTTGCACCAAGCATCAGGTGTTTCGCCCACTTGGGGTCGACAGGGCGGAATTCACAATCCATTTTGCCGACCATTTCTGCGTGCCTACCTTGAGTGAGATCGGCCCCCCGCCGCAACCTGCTAGCCGCCTCATTGAGCAGGGCATGCGCGGTTCCAAAGGGAAGACCAACTACAACGACCTCGGGCTGGCCACAAGTGTCATAGACACCTATCGTGTAAGAAAACCCGGTGGAAACGGCTCGCTCAGCGCCACGGTCAGCACCTCGCATCCGAACTGTGCGATGTCGCTGATTTCTTCTTCGTTGAACTTGCCGAGTTCGCCCTCACGATGGCGGCGCGTGCGATCAGTCCCAAAGGGGCGGCTTATAGACATCTCAGAGTCAAGATTATCCGACTCGGGACAAGGAGTGCCGCGCCAGTTTCCGACAATCATTGAAAAACCGCATTATCGGAAAGTGAGCGCCAGCAGAACGCACGGAAAGAGCGACGCTCTAAACCAATGCCTTTCGGCGGCCAACGGATCAGGAGCGGCGAGTCGGCCCGGCATCTCCCTCGATCTGCACTGCGACTGCCACTTTGCCGCACAACGCTACCCGTAGAAGTTTAACTTCCCGAAAACTTCTTCTCCAACATTCCAAAGCACCTTCCCGTTCCAACCCCCTTCAAAAAGCTTGACCTCATTCTTCAATGGGACCAGGAGATAACCTGCATGCCTTCTCAAAGAAAATGCGATGCCTGCCGCGCCAATGGTGCGAAAGCCGCCGGCCAAAAATCAACTGAGGGCGCCGGCGGCAAATTCTTCTCCGAACCGCATGAGTGGTCTCAACTCGGGCTCCACCTGCTGTAACACTAGCTCGCCAAATTCAGACCCTCCGCCAAACGCCCGCTTCGGATTTAGCTCACCAGGGTCCAAACTCTACTCTGGGAATACATCACTGATCCGAAATGGCGCTGTCGAATTCTCTGTTTCCGACTAGCGCGTGATCCGCCCGAAACTACCCGGCTCGATCACTCTACATTGCGCGGCTAGTCGTTAACCACGTTCGAACAGCGGCGCACCGGATACTCGTCATCGACCATCAAACTAGCGCCAAGGCGAATTCGGGAAGCACAAGGAGAAGAAGCATCAACGACGGCGAAGCTGGACCGACTGCCCGTAATGCGACCTTCACCGGGACCGCAAGCATAGCGGCGGGCGCAATCATCGCCCTCAAGCCACCTCAAATCGAAAGGCCGGGATCACCCTCAATCACTTGCTGGCGCAGCAAAGGCCGCTCGCCCGGTTTCCAGAGCGCCGCCGTGTGTACCACCCGGTAGCGTAGAGGACCGCCATCGGCACGCTCGCTGCGCGTGATCGGGCGTGGAATGCAAACGAACTCGGTCCGCATCTCATCGCCGGTCAGCCGCACCGTCGCATAGCCGTGACCGCCCATGTCCACGAATTCAAGGTGCGGCGAAAGTTTCGGATTGGAAACGGCGTGAGCGCGCTTCAGATCGAAACTCCTGGCGTATTCGAGGCACGAGCGGACACCGTGCTTGAGGAGCATGTTGTAGGCCCAGTCGGGCTTACCCGCTGGCCGGTCCGCCAGGAACAGCGAACGCAGCGGATGATCCTTCGGAAGACGGTGCTCAAAAGCCTCCATCGTCCCAGGACTGGCCAGCGAGGCCCCGACGAAACTGATCCCGACCGGCTCGAACTCGGCGGGCGGCAATCGGGAGGCGGCATAGCCAGCCCAAAAGCTGTGACGGTCGCCCGACACGATCGCGAACCCGGTGATCTTCGCATCGCGGACCAGGTCATAGATTTCGCCACGCTCGTGGTAGGCGCTGCCATAATCGCCGCTGCCGATCTGCGCGAAGGTTTCGGCCGGCCACTTCTGCTTGGTCAGTCCATCGGGAAGGTTCTGCGGGTCGGCCCGCAAATCCAGGGCGCCCAGCGAATTGCCCCAGATCTTCCAGGTTGCTGCCGACCGGCGCAGCTGGTCCATGAACCATTTCTTCTGACGGGTCCCGAGCAGCGTGCGCGGCGGTGAATCCTTTCGAGGATTAGGGATGCTGATATCGCCAAAGCTGAGTTCGGCCGGCGGCTTGCCGCCGTTGAAGGTGCGGCCGGCATCCAGCGCGATCATCGCCGGTTCAGAGAACATCCCGTTAAAAGTCGGATCGTAAATCTTGCCAACACCCTCCGCATCCGTCGGGTCGTCGCCGCAGAAGCTGTGCTGGTCAGTGAGAATCAGCTCGAGGTGCCGGCCGTAGCCGAAAGACCGGTAGGCGATCAGGCTGTTGATGGCCTTCAGATTGTTGGGTTCCATCCCGAGGCCGCTGTCGTCCCACTTTTCTATCAGCACATTTTTCACCGCCACCGCTCCAAACGTGTCGAGCGATCCGCTCGGCGCCTTCACGCGTGCGGGAATATATTCGAACCATGCCTGGTTGGCGGCCACCTTGACAGTCTGGCCCGGTTGCGGATCGCCCCCTGCCTGGACGATGCTCTGCCGGCCCTGCCAGGAGAATTCGTGGTTGTCCCACATCGAGACGAACGGCCAACGCGCTCGCGCGTCTTGCAGGTCGGGATCGGCAAGGTAACCCTTGTAGACGACGCGATAGCCTTCCACCGTTAGCGGGTAATGGAATTTGCCGGTTTGGCCGCCATCCGGAATCCGGCCAACGTCGTAGATCGTGCGGTCGTACCGCGTCGGCATCTCGTCGGGATATTCCACCACCTCGTAAATGAAATCACCGAGGTGGAGAATGAAACCGAGTTGATCGGCGGCCACCGCGCGCTCATCTTCAAAGATCATCCGGCGATAGCCGTTAAGCTTGCCTTCATTCAGGCTCTGGCAGCTGACAAAGGCGAAATTGACCGGCCGTGCATCGTTCGCGAGCGGCGCGGTGATCGTGCGGCCGGCGCGGCTACCGTTCCCCTCTCCATCGGCGAAGCGATACCAATAGACGCGCGCAGGCTTCAGATGACCCACCAGAACACGCGTCGTCCAATCCGATTCCGCTGAGACCGGCGCGGACGCCTTTGCCACCACCCGCCGGAACCCATCATCCTCGGCAACCTCCACCGTCAGCACACGTCGCCCGCCCCACTCAAACGGCCGCCGGGTCCAAAGGATAACGCTGCTCGCATCGGGATCGCCAGACGCGACGCCCTCCGGATAAAGGTCGCGCCGCTCATGCCAACCGGTGGTTGACGCTCGAGCCGATCCGCCCCACGCCAGCGAGGCTCCCATCGCCGCGGCCAATTGAACGAACTCGCGTCGATTGAGTGTCATCGTCTACCCCCTTCGCAACCTCTCCACATGCCAGGCAACGTGAAATCATATGGTAGCCGTGGTCGTACCCCGGGTGGTAGGGCAATGAGAGAGCGCGATGCCCGGCGAATCGATCGGAGGACCGCGCGCCAATCACTCCCCATAAACGCCACAATGTTTATCACGGCAAATAGGAAGTTGAGAGGAGATCGCGCCATAAGTCAGCATAGGGCCACGCCAACCAGCCGCAACGTATCCCCAAGAAAGGTTCCCAAAGCGCAATCGCACTGCCAGCAAGTAGCACGGGGCTCCCGCCTCGTGCGCGCGTCACGCGTCGGACCCGCAAAGTAGATAGCACGGGCCTGGTGCAGAGCGCCAGCCGAAAACTGATCCGATCGTGACTCTCCCCGAATCTTTGCCCGAAAGCCACGGCCATCGTGAGTCGCGTTTAACGCCCCGAAAAACTTCGTCTCCAACATTCCAAATCACTCTCCCGTTCCAACCCCCTTCAAAAAGCTTGACCTCATTCTTCAATAGGACCAGGAGATGCCATGAATGACTTCTCAAAGAAAATTCGATGCCTGCCGCGCCACTGGTGCTGTCAAGGCCGGCCAAAAATCACCCGAGAGCGCGGGCGACAAAGGCTTCTCCGAACCGCATGAGCAGTCTCAACTTGGCTCCACCAGCTGTAACACCAGCTCGCACAATAGCGCCCCCAATTCAGTCCCTCCGCCAAACGACCGCCTCGGATTAAGCTCACCCAGGGTCCAAACTCCGCCCACCGGAGATACATGCACTGATCAGAAATGGCGCTGTCGAAGTCTCTGTTTCCGAGTGGCGCGGGATCCAGGAGCTATCGGACAGAGCACTTGTCCGACATGGCGACTAAACGGGCAAGTGGATTGCGGAACCCTGGCGCGTTTATGGGGAGTAATTCGGCCGGATGCCGGAACTCCCGGCAAATCAGCGCCATGTGCGTTTTGCGGCAAGTTGGCGAGTATCCAGCTTCGGAGGCGAAATAGCGTAGGATTAGGGGAGACGCCGACGACGAAATCTCCAGCGACACAGACCAACATGTTGTTTTGTGCTACCATGGCCTTGCGGTTGAGAGGGCTGCCTCGGCGGTCCGTCGGATGAATAATCCGCTCGGCTGCCTTTTTTTGTCCCCAACTCTTTATGTATCTCCTCTACCTTGACGACGCCGGGTCGCCGGGGAACCCGACAGAGGAATACTTCGTTCTGGGTGGCGTATGCGTTTATGAAGCGCAGGTAGATTGGTTCAGCCGAGAGTTAGACAAACTCGCCACGCCTTATCACAAGAATCCCGAAGACATCGAATTCCACGCTTCCACGATCTTTTCGAGGCGCGAAGCTCCATGGAAAGCGCTCACGATCAATGAAGCGCGGGGACTGCTGAAATCCGTTCTGCAGGTTGCGGCGTCGAGCTATGAGACAGCCCGCCTCTTCGCCTGCGCGATCCACAAGAAGTCTTTCCCTACGTCCGATCCCGTTGAGCTGGCATTTGAAGATCTTTGCCAGCGTTTCGACTATTTCCTGAGCCGCCGCCGACAGCAGGGTGACCAGCAGCGGGGCATGATCATCCTCGACAAGACCACGCGCGAGACCTCATTGCAGCAACTCAGCCGCGAATTTCGAAAGGTTGGAACACGCTGGGGATCTCTAAAGAATATAGCCGACACCCCATTCTTCGTCGATTCTCGCGCGTCACGCCTGGTGCAACTCGCCGACCATGTCGCTTATTCCGTTTTCCGGCGCTACAACACCGGCGACGCCCAGTATATGGACATCATCGCTTCGCGCTTTGATGAGGCCGACGGCATCTATCACGGCCTAAGCCACAAGCATGCGGATCGACTCATCTGCACCTGCCCTGGATGTTTAAGCCGCCGCCTTAGCTACAAGCCAGCCGACGCCGATAAATAGCACGGACAAGGTCGGACGACTCGTCACTTCACGGACGCCGGAGGCCGGTGTTCTTGGGTGGTGTCCACCGGAGCGAGAAGTCGCCTACGATGAGAAGGGCCGACGCCAGATTCGGAACGCTAAAACGGCCAGCGCACGGCAGAACGGCCCTCACGAATTTGCCGGTTCCAGACCGATTCTGTCGTTGACAGCGTTTCGGAGTCGTTGTTTGCAGCCAAGGTACCGTTCCGTTGTTTGAACGCTTACATGGCCGAGTAGGAACTGAATTTGTTCAAGCTCCCCGCCTGCCTCATGACATAAACGGGCGCAGGGACGACGAAGATCGTGAGGCGCAACGCGATCTAGGCCGCACTTCGCGGACCCTGCCTTGACGACGCCCCAGATCACCTTCGGACTGAATCCACTCGTTCCGATTTTTTCGGCTTTATTGATCGCCCGAAAGATCGGACCTGTTGAGATACTGGCGGCGGTCAACCAGCGGTCAACGGCGGCATTGACCCAAGTCGGGACTGGCACCGTTCGAACGTGACCACCCTTGCCAACAAGATCGGCGATGACCCCGTGCTCTTCTCGCTGTTGGACGTCTTCGACGGTGAGCCCCGCTACCTCCGCTCTTCGGAGGCCACAACCGAGCAGGACCGCGATCATTGCATAGTCGCGTTTGGAACGTAGGTCCTCACCGCCGAATGCTGTGAGGAGTCGCTTCCCCTGGTCCGCCGTCAACCAGTTCCCGATGCGAATGCCATGCTTCTTTACGCCCTTGACCCGTCGGATTCCGGCGGCAAGATCGGGGCTCAAAAGCCCGCAGTCGGCAGCTTCGTACGCCAGTCGCCGAATCGCGGCAAGGCGCAGGTTGATCGTGGACGAGGCATACTTGGCTTGTTCGAGATTGATCCGGTAGCGTGTCACCACAGTCTTGTTGAACGCAAGGCGCGGTTCGGAGCAGTACCAGTCGATAAATTCACGAATCGCATGATCGTAGGATCGTTGAGAACTGCGCGAGGTCAGGCTGTTGAGGACGGCCGATTTCGACTGTTCGAGATCCGGCAGTTTCAGAATGGTTTTGGGAGTGAGCTTACTTTTTTTGTTAGCCATTCCTGTAGTCTGCACACGCCGGAAAGCGGCTGCTTCAAGACTGGTCCGCGGGACGGGTCGCGATTTGAGCTTTCATACATCGATGCTGTTGGCGCAGAAATAGTCCGTCATCGCTATGCATCCACTTGGTCCGGTGTGGGAATAATAAGTAGACACCCTGTCATTCGCCAATTCGCTGATGCTAGGGGGTACAATATGCCACAAATGCTGCCTGCTGACTTCGTAGAAAGTGTGCGCGAACTGATCGCTCTGGCGAAAGAGTGTCCGGAAAACCTCCAGGAGAAATGCTTGCAGATGTTGCTGGAAGATTTTCTCAAACGGTCAGGCGGCGACGTGAATAAGACCCCGAAACCCACGCCCGACCCTCGAGCCGCCGCTCCAGAGGCTGAGGAACAACCTCCAGAAACTTCCGGCCAGGACACGCAACCCCCGCCCGGACAACGGGACTTGCTGATGACGGACCTGCATCTCAGAGCGAAGAAGTTCCTAACTACCTACTCGCTGGATCTCGACGATATCAACCAATTGTTTTTTATCGAAGCCGGCGAAGTCAAACCACTCTATGATGACCTAAAATCTACGAAGGCATCTGAAACGCAGGTGCGCATCGGCTTGCTTCAGGCGCTCCGGACTGGCATTACGGATGGGGAATTCCAGTTTAATGGCGAGGATGTGCGGGTCGAATGCCAGGAGCGAAAGGCCTATGACAAGAATAATTTCTCGGCCAACTTCAAAAACAGCGCCGGCCTCTTTGCTGGGTTCGAAAAGTATGACAAGTCCGCCCCCATCCTCAAGCTGACCGATGCGGGCAAGCAGCGACTTGCTGACACGGTCAAAGAAATGAAGTGACATGGTTGATATCCTTCAGCAGTTCTACGAGTCCCTCAAGCTGCTGCGTTCGGACATCAACAGGGTAGCCACGTCGCATGTCGCCAAAGCGGAACTGAAACATCGGGCCGAAGAACTGGCAGAAGAATGGTTTGCTGACATTTCGCCAGGACTAGCTAAGTTCACGGTGCTCTCTACGGCCACCGTCGAGTCCTATTCGGCCTGCTTTTTCAAACTATTGAAACTCACGAAGGGCAACAATCGAAAGGCGGGCTATGTCGAAGCGCTCCTTAGTGTCACCAAGACGTTCCACGATGACTTGCTCTTGCCGGTCCAAGTGCAGCCCAAGCTCGCTGAAGAAGTCTCCTTGCTGGCGAAACTCTTTGAGAACATGCCGAACCCTGAGGAAGACGCGTACCTCAAAGAGGCAATCGCCTGCGCGACACACCAGCTCTTCAGGGGATCGGCGGTCCTCGGCTGGTCAGCAGCCATCGACCGCGTGCACCGCATCATTGAAAAGACCGGGTTTGCCACGTTCAACGCGGCATCGAAAACCATGGCCGCGGCAACGACGGGCCGCTTCAAACGATTTAGCAAAGCGGCCAACATCACCAGCATTGGCGAACTGCGTGAGTATTTCGATGGCGATATCCTCTGGGTTCTGGAGGGCATGGCGCTGCTCGAAAGCAACCAAAATACTCGCCTTCGCGCGTGTTACGAGATGCGGTGCCAATGCAGCCATCCTGGCGAGGCACCGATCACGGAATACAATCTGCTCTCGTTCTTCTCCGACATTGACCAGATCATCTTCAAAAACCCCAAGTTCGCCATCTAGCGAGCCCCTCCCGAAGAACGCCCCTTGTCGGGGCAAGCCCCCTCGTTATGGCCGAATAATTCCTCCTAATTTCACACGTCCCGGCATGCGGGTTCGTTGGATTTCTTGACTCGTGCGACGGTGAGGTCCAGAAAAAGTACTGCCTTGTCCGCACCCTCGATCCTACGGGCCCGCTTCCTGGTCCTTGGTGTTTCATTGCTCTGTTCACAATCGACTAGCAAGTCCTTTCTTCCGGGTCGGGAGAGTCTCGCTGGGTCGGGTCCGCTTTACGCCTCAACCCTTATGGGAAGCCTCGCGCGAGGCTCGGCCCACGCGTTCCTCGTAGCCGCAATAGGTCTCGCTTAGCTATCGGCGGATTAGTCCCCATAAGTCGGCAGGCGTGCCGGAGCGCTTCATGCGGTCTTCGGTTCGATGCCGATGCGATCATTTACCGCGTTCTTTAGGCGCTGCTTGCAGCCGAGGTACCTTTCCGTCGTCTGAACACTGACATGCCCGAGCAGGAACTGAATCTGCTCAAGTTCGCCTCCAGCCTCATGACAGAGCTTGGCGCAGGTGCGCCGAAGGTCATGCGGCGCAATGTGGTCAAGGCCGCACCGGCCGCAGGCGGCCTTCACGACTCCCCAGATCACTTTGGGAGTGAACGCCAGTTGGCCGATACACCCGGCCTTATTGATACCCCGAAAGACCGGGCCAGAGAGCACCCCGGCCGACTGGATCCACGAATCGACCGCTGCCTTCACCCAATCGGGGATTGGGACTGTCCGGATATGTCCTCCTTTGCCCACTAGATCGGCAATCACCCAGTGCCCCTCTCGCTGCTGGAGATCTTGAATTCCAAGCTGAGCAACTTCAGCGCGCCGCAGTCCGCAGCCGAGCAACACCGAGAGCATCGCGTAATCGCGTTTGCTGCGCAGGTCTGGGCCAATCAGACCGTCAAGCATCTGCCTCGCCTGCTCGGCGGTGAGCCAGTTTCCAATCTTCACTCCCAATCGGCGGGCACCCTTCACCCGACGGATGCCGGCGGCGAGGTCCGGGCTCAACAGGCCGCAGTCAGCAGCTTCATAAGCAAGGCGACGTACCGCCGCCAAGCGCAGATCGATGGTCGAAGCAGCGTAGTGCGCCTGCTCGAGCGAAATGCGGTAACGCGTGACCACGATCTTGTTGAACGCGAGTCGCGGTTCCGAGCAGTACCACTCGATGAACTCTCGGATGGCATGGTCGTACGAACGCTGCGAACTAGGGGAAGTCAGACTGCTGAGGACCGCCGACTTGGACTGTTCAAGGTCCGGCAACTTCAGCACGGTCTTTGGAGATCGCTTTCGGGTTCTTCTTGCCATGTCCGCAGTTTGCAGAAGTGTCCAAGTATTGCAAGGCCTCCTGTATGCTAGGGCGGTTCCGTTACTAATCCGGAGGCGGACCACATTCCGCAATCGCCGTTCTTCGGCCCAATGTCCAGACGTCCGATGCGAGAGCAATCCGGTCCGAACTAACGATTGTGGAGTATACTGTGGGTGCCAGTCCACAATGCAAACCATTCAGGTAGTGCTTGACGAGAAGCTTTTGAAGGCCACTGATACAGTCGCCAAGAGAGAAAAAGTAAACCGGTCCGCCCTGATTCGCCAAGCGCTGGAGGAACACCTAAAACGTCTGGCTATTCGCGACCTGGAAGAAAGTGACCGGCGCGGCTACAACGCTAAACCGCAACGGAAAGAGGAATACCTGCCCTGGGAGGATGCAGCGGTTTGGCCGGACTAACTCGTGGCGCTGTCCATCTCTGCCGGTTTGAGAAGCCAGATAAGCAACGACCGGTTCTGATCTTGACCCGCGACAGCGCAGTGGGCCATCTCTCCACAGTAACGGTTGCTCCAATCACCTCCACCATTCGCGTTGTGCCATCGGAGGTACAGCTAAATGTGGAGGACGGCATGAAAGGACCATGCGTTGTGAATCTGCATAATGCCGTCACGATTTCACAGGATCGCCTAGGCAAGCGAGTCGCCACATTGAGCAACTTACGGATGAAGCAGGTCTGCGCCGCACTACGATTCTCGCTGGGGTGCGATTAAGAGTCGCGACGGCCTTTGCTAGGTTCTTGAGAGAGCGTGCCTGGGCCGACTCTTGGTGCGACTGCGGAGGCTGTTGCAGATTACTCCTGATAAGTCAACATAGGTCACGCCAACTTCCAGTCCGCGCATGACTCCCCCCAAATCCTGCCCGAAAGCCACTACCCAATTCTCTGTCGAGTTTAACTTCCCGAAAAACTTCTTCTCCAACATTCCAAAGCACCTTCCCGTTCCAACCCCCTTCAAAAAGCTTGACCTCATTCTCCAATAGGGCCAGGAGATGCCTAAATGCCTTCTCAAAGAAAATGCGATGCCTGCCGCGCCAATGGTGCTAAAGGCGCCGGCCAAAAATCACCCGAGGGCGCCGCCCGCTCGGCCATGAATGCCCTCAAACATGGACTCGCTGCCCATACCGTCGTCCTCCCCGGCGAGTCCCACGAGCTCTTCGATGAATTCGCCGACTCCCTCCGCGACTCCCTCAACCCCCGCACGCTCATCCAGCACCTCCTCGTTCAAAATGTCGTCTGCGCCGCCTGGCGCCAGCGCCGCTACCTCGCCTTCGAAACCACTGCCATCACCGTCAAAGCCGAAGAAATGCGCGCCGATGTCGACCGGCGCTTCGATAACGCCGACCCCCAACTCCGCGATACCCTCGCCTTCCAGGAACTCATCAAGGACGGCCAGTTTCGCACCTTCATCCGCTACGACGCCCACCTCGACCGCCAGCTCCATCGCGCCCTCAGCCGCCTTGAGAATCAACCCGTCGAGCCGGAATCCGTGAATTCGCCAAACGAAGCTAATCCCGAAAACGAACAGCCGCCCGATTCCAACCCACCCGAGCCCGACATTCCCGCATTCCTCTCACAAGTCTTGCCCGCCTTCGAAGCCAAACCGTCAGACCTCGCCGAAAGCATCTATGAAATTGGGGAAATTGCCGGTCCGGCAAAGCACTTCCACCACCCAGCCCTACTGTCTATGGGGTCAGGAGGCTGAATGGGGGAAAACGAAGCGATGAAATACCCCGCCGCCGTGACGGCGAAGCCACCTCACCGGGAAGGCCCAAAAAGAAGGAGAGGAGAAGCGAAACGGGCCCCTCGCGAGACCCGTCCCCGTGAAAATGAGCCGACGACTAGACGAATTTGTAGACGCCTGGAACCGGCAGTGGGGCGATCTCCACTTTGGCATCGTAGTCGAACTTCTTCGGTTGAAGGTCGAGTTGCGACGCCATCATCATGTCCCAGGTCAGCTTCTGGCCTGAGTACGCCGCCTCGCGGCCCATGATGCAGGTCATCGTGGTTTCCGCCACCACCATCCCGTGATTGATGTACGGTCCATCTCCGCGAATGCTGGCTGCCATGGCGGCGTGCTCGCGTACGTACGGATTATCCTTCTGGTTCTCGTAAGGCCTGCGCGGATCTTGCGCCGGACCCGAGGTGAGGTCGTGCGCGTTGCTGCGCTTCTTGCTGCCGATAATCAGCTCGCTCACGTTGCCGGCCGTGCCGCGCGGATACTGCCGGCAGTAGCTCGACATGTGGGCACCGTTGGCATACACGAAGTCGGCTGACACGTGGTCATAGATGTTGCCGTACCATTCGGGATCGTCCTTGGGACGCCAGATCGCGCCGCCGCTCGCCACGCACTCCACCGGATGCGTGCCCATCACCCAGTTGCAGACGTCGATGTTGTGCAGGTGCTGTTCGACAATCTGGTCGCCGCAGATCCACACGAAGGAGTACCACTGGCGATGCTGCCAGGTCATGTCGTTCCAGTTGGCCTTGCGATCTTCCTTTTTGCCGATTGGAAAAACAGGCGTGCCTTCCCAGTAAGCGTAGGTGGCCAGCACATCGCCGATCTCGCCGTCCTGAATGCGCTTCACCGTCTCCTGATAATTCTTCTCGTTCCGGCGTTGAGCGCCCGACATCACGGTCAGCTTCAGCTCTTCCGACTTTTTGGCGGCGGCCATAAAGCGCTTCACGCCCACCGGATCGACACCGAAGGGCTTCTCGCAAAAGACGTGTTTCTTCGCGTTCACGGCGGCTTCAAAGTGTTCCGGACGGTAGCCGGGCGGCGTCGCAAGCATGACGATGTCAATGTCGGTGGCGAGAACCTTACGGAAGGCGTCGAAGCCGACAAAGCGATGTTCGGCGTCTACCTTGATGCGATCGGCGAAAGTGGCGGCGTCCGGCTGATTCTTGATGTTCTTGAGCGACCCCTCGAGCTTGTCCTCGAAAATATCGCCCATCACAACGATGTCGATATTGTCGGTGCCGCGCATCATGTCCACAACAGCCTGTGTGCCGCGTCCGCCGCAGCCGACGAGCCCGGCCTTCAGACGTTCCTTGCCTGCGCCCCGAACCAGCTCCGGCTTGATGATCATGAAGGCAGAAGCAGCGGTTGCGGCGCCACCCGTTCTCTGCAATAAGTTTCTTCGGGTTATAGTATTCACGGTGTCTCCAATACTTCGTCGCTGCTTAGAGGGCAGCCCATTATTTTATACCCTCGGCGGTTTCCGATGAAAATTCCGCGGCCGGCGGACGGAAAGCCGGTGCCGCAAGGGGTGTACGCGGCAACCATCACGCCCCGCCGGGAACGCGGTGTGGAAGTGGACCTCGGAGCGATGCTCGAGGTGATCGATTTTGTGACTTCGGGCGGCGTGGATGGCGTCGCGCTGTTCGGATCCACCGGCGAATTTCTTCATTTTGCTCCGGAAGAACGCAGCCGGTTCGTGGCGCTCGCCGCCAAGCGGTGCCGCGTCCCAGTGCTGGCGAACGTCTCACATTCGACGTTCGACGGGGCAGTTGCGATGGCGGAAGAAGCTGCCGGATCGGGCGTTGCGGGTGTGATGGCAATGCCGCCGTATTTTTTCCGCTACGAAGCGGATTCGGTTCGCGCATTCTTCCTGGAATTCGCCGCCCAAGTGTCAAAGTGGACGCCGGTTTACCTCTATAACATCCCGCTTTTTACGAATTCGATTCCGATTCAGGTGGCCGAGGAATTACTCCGATCGGGTGCGTTTGCGGGAATCAAGGACTCTGGCGGCGATTGGGACTATCTGTCCACCCTGATCGGGATTTCGAAAACAGCGCCGGTGCGGGTGCTGTGCGGTAACGATCCTCTGATGGCACGGGCCAGGCAGGCCGGTGCGGCCGGTTGTGTGTCCGGCATCGCAAGCGCGGCGCCCGAGTTGATCTGTGCCCTTGACCGCGCCGTGGTGGCCAATGACGCGCCGAAAGTGGCGAAGTTGGAAGCCAGGGTGAACGAACTGGCGCGATGGCTGGCATGCTTCCCGATTCCGGTTGGCGTGCGCGAGGCCGCGGCGGCACGAGGCATCAAGACCGGCAGTCCGGCGGTGCCCTTGAGTCCGGAATGCAAGCTCAAGCTCGATCAGTTCCGTATCTGGTTTCGTGCCTGGTTGCACGAGGTGGAGAATGAGTGCCGCTAGGGCCGTACGGGTCTCCGGACTCTTTCTCCTGGCGATGGCAGAGGCCTTCGCGCAGCCGCAGGTCCTCACGTTCTTTTCGAGTGTTGATGACTCCGACCAGCCTTACGCGCTGTACCTGCCCAGGAACTTCGTCCGGACGCACAAGTATCCGCTCGTAATCAGCCTGCACGGCGCCGGTTCAAACCACCGTCTGAACCTCCGGCGGGTGTTTGGGCGCGGCAACAGGCCGGGCGAATCCGATGCCGAGGCGATCCGGTATTTTCCCGCCTTCCGGGACGTCGATTTCATCGTGGCATCGCCGATGGCGCGAGGAACGATGGGATTTCAGGGAGTGCCGGAGAAAGACGTTTATGACGTGCTCGCCGACGTGGAGAAGCGGTTTCCGGTGGACGAGGACCGGGTCTACCTCACCGGCCTCTCGATGGGCGGTGGAGGTTCCTTATGGCTTGGCCTGACGCGTCCCGACGTGTGGGCCGCGATCGCGCCGGTGTGTCCGGCGCCGCCTGCTGCAGCCGCGGAACTCGCCCCAAACGCGCTTAACCTGCCGCTGCAATTCTTTCAAGGCGCGCTGGACCCGTTGGTGAATCCGCAGATTGCACGCGGCTGGTTTGCCCGGCTGAAGGCTCTCGACTCTCCGGTGGAGTACACCGAGTATCCCGGCGTCCGGCATAACAGTTGGGACAACGCCTACAAGGACGGAGCGATCTTCGACTGGTTCGCGCAATTCAGGCGGAATCGCTTTCCCGACCGGGTGCGATTTGTGAGCAGCCGCTACGAGTACCGCGCGGCGTATTGGGTTCAATTGGACGAGCTCACGCCGGGCGTGCAGGCGTCGATGGATGCGCGTTTCATAGGGCCGAATCGGTTGGAGATCACGACGCGGGAACTTGCCGCGTTCACGCTGACTCCAGCAGGCCATCCGAAGTACACGGCCGGGCGTCCCCTGTCAGTGACAGTGGATGGACGGGTTGTGCGGATGGCGGGCAAGTCGCTCTCTTTCTCAATGCGGAGCGGTGTTTGGACGAACGCTAAAGCGACCGCCGTGGCCCGTTCCAAGCGGAGCGGGATTGAAGGGCCGATCGGGGCGGCTTTCTCCGATCACCATCTCTACGTCTACGGGACCGCTGATTACCCGTCGCAGGAGGAGTTGAACGCTCGCCGGGAAATCGCCCAAAGAAGTGCCGAGTGGTCGACTTCACGGAACCACTTGCAGCTTTCGTTTCGTGTGGTAGCGGATCATGACGTGAAGCCAAGTGATCTGGAGAGAGGGAATCTGATCCTGTTTGGTACGCGCGAGACGAACTCGCAGATTGACCGAATCGCGGCAGGGCTCCCGTTTGAACTGAATGCGGGCGCCGCTGATTATGGTTTGTTCTACATATTCCCGAATGGGTCTCACTATGTCGTGATCAACTCCGGACTCCCGTGGTGGACGGGCGCGGAGCACCTGCCGAAAGCCCCGTTCGCTTACTTGCCGCTACAGGTGAACGTGGCGGCCGGGCTCGGCGATTTTGTGCTGTTCAGAGGTTCAGTTGAAACTCCGGTGGTGGAAGGGCGCTTCGATCACCAGTGGCATTTGCCTGCCGACGCGGCAGCACGGATGCGCGCCACCGGAGCCATAAAGGTCCGATAATTCCTGTCTCACCTGCCGAAAGCGCCGTTCGCTTACCCGCCGCTACAGATCAACATGGCGACCGGGTTCGGCGATTTTGTGCTGTTCAGGGGTTCGGTTGAAACCCCGGTGGTGGAAGGGCGCTTTGATCGCCGGTGGCATTTGCCTGCCGACGCGGCAGCACGGATGCGCGCCACTGGAGCCGTGAAGGTCCGATAATTCCGGTCTCACCTGCCGAAAGCGCCGTTCGCTTACCTGCCGCTGCAGATCAACATGGCGGCCGGGTTCGGCGACTTTGTGTTGTTCAGAGGTTCGGTTGAAACCCCGGTGGTGGAAGGGCGCTTCGATCGCCGGTGGCATTTGCCTGCCGACGCGGCAGCACGGATGCGCGCCACCGGAGCCGTGAAGGTCCGGTAATTTCCCCGTTGAACTGGCGATAACGATACGCACATTGCTGGGCCCTGTTACTAGTGAGCGTGGCCAAGATTCACGGTCATTCCAATGACGGCCTGATGATCGGTAGTGCCGCCGGCCGCGGCGAAATGCTGCGCTGAGAAATCCACCGCTACTCGCTCTGTGATCTGATACTCCACGCCCTCGAACACGGAGAGCACATGAGCGAAGCCAGTGGAGCGTTCCCAAACTACGTTGATATGCGGCGTCAGGTGCCCGAGCGCACCGCCGGGAGCGAGTCGGCGCCCGAAGGCGATGCCGGCGTCGAAGGTGCCAGCTGGGTTGGTGGGGGAAGGATGAGTAGCGCCGGACCAACTGAGCGAAGTGCCGACCGTGTTCTGGCCGAAGTCGTACCGGGCAATCGCGATGGCGCCGAGCCGTGCACCGGATTCGTCGCGAAGGAAGAAGGTCACTTGGGGCGCGATGGCGATATCGAACTTCTCGCCGTCGTGGACAACCGCGGTAGCGGTGAGCGTGGCAGTCTGGCTGAATTGAGTGAGCCGTCCGCCACCGAAATCGACGACATCGAGAGAGTCGAATGCGATGGAGTACTCTGTGCGGCCCCATAGGATGTGGCTGCCGACCGGAGTGTACTTGATGGCCGACGGCATCGCGAAGTTGGCCGAACCGAATGAATAGAGACTCGCCCAATCAATCTCCACCGTCCCGGGCTCAGTAATCAGCGTGTTCACGTGAAGACGCTTCTTGAGGGAGATGGTGTTGTCGGAGTGTCCGCGCAGGGCGCTCAGGACAGAAGCGTCCGCACAAGTGGCGAGAAGGAGTAGAGCTAGGGTCAGCCGGATGGAACGCATCGGGGGAGATATCGAATTATAGAACGCGGTTGCACTGGTATGTCCCCGCGTTCTATTCTGTGCAATCGTCCCCCGAATTCCACCGTCCGCGATTCGGACCTGCGTAGTCATCCCGATTTAAGGAGAACCGATGCGACGTTTTCTACTGATGGCCTTGATCGGCCTGACGTCCATACTGGCACAGCCAAAGATCACCGCTGAACGCGAGGCCGGTATGAAGGCCGATCTGCAGGGTCAGCTGGACGCGATGAAGAAGCAGGCGCAAGTGATGGTGGATTCCGTGTTCAGCTTCGGCGAACTCGGTTTCCAGGAATTTGAGACTTCAAAATATCTGACCGGGATTCTCGAAAAAGAGGGCTTCTCGATCGAGCGAGGACTGGCCGGAATCCCGACGGCGTGGATGGCTACCTGGGGTTCGGGCAAGCCAGTGATCGCGCTGGGGTCGGATATCGACTGTATTCCGCAAGCCTCGCAGAAACCGGGCGTCGCCTGGCACGAGCCGATGATCGAGGGGGCGCCGGGGCATGGTGAGGGACACAACTCCGGGGTGCCGCTGAACATTCTGGCGGCGCTGGCGGTGAAGAAAGTTATGGAGCGCGAGCACCTCACCGGGACCATCAAGCTGTGGCCGGGCGTGGCAGAGGAGCAACTGGCCACCAAGGCGTACTACGTCCGGGCAGGCGTCTTTAAGGATGTCGACGTGGTGCTGTTTACGCACGTGGCGGCCAACCTCGGCGTGTCGTATGGCGGTGGCGGCGGCAACGGGATGGTGTCCGTTGAGTACATGTTCAAGGGAGAGAGCGCCCACGCGGCGGGCGCGCCATGGAGGGGACGGTCGGCGCTCGATGCTGTAGAGCTGATGGATGTCGGCTGGAATTTCCGCCGCGAGCACTTACGGCTGGCACAGCGATCGCACTACGTGATCACCAATGGCGGCGATCAGCCGAACGTCGTGCCGCAGAACGCAGCGGTCTGGTACTACTTTCGAGAGGCCGATTACGAGCACGTGATGGACCTGTGGCGCATTGGCGACAACATGGCCAAGGCGGCGACGATGATGACCGATACCGAAGTGACGTCGCGTTTGTTGGGCGCCGCCTGGGCGGGCCATTTCAATAAGCCGATCGCCGAGGCGATGTACGAGAACATCAAGCGCGTCGGGCTGCCGCAGTGGACCGGCGACGATCAAAAGCTCGCCAAGGCGTTACAGACGGAGCTCAAGGTGCCCGTGAAAGGATTGCCGGATAAGGTTGACGAACTGCGTGCGCCGAGGAATGCGGACGAGGGCAGGGAAGGGCAGAACATTGGACCGATGGGCGGTGGTTCGGACGATATTGGCGATATCTCGTGGGTGGTTCCAACGATTACGTTGAGATACCCAGCGAACATACAAGCGGGTCCTGGACATAACTGGGCAAACGCGATTGCGATGGCTACGCCGATTGCTCACAAAGGCGTGATCGCAGGGGCGAAAGTCCAGGCGCTGACGATGCTCGACATCCTGGTGCATCCCGAACTGGTGAAGTCGGCGTGGGACTACTTCACGGTGCAGACCAAGGAGACCAAGTACAAGACGTTCCTGCGGCCGCAGGATCAGCCCGCGGTCTGGCTCAATCAGAAAATCATGGAGAAGTACCGGCCGGAGATGAAGAAGCTTTACTACGATCCTTCGAAGTACGATACCTATCTCGAGCAATTGGGCATCAAGTACCCGACGGTGAAGGGCGAATAGTCATGCGGAACCTAACGTTACTCCTCGTTGCTGGAGCGTTGAGCTTCGCCCAGCCAGCGTCCAAGGAAGTTGCCATGAAAGCCGATTTGTCGGGTCAGATCGACTCGATGAAGAAGCAAATGCAGGTGATGGTGGACTCGGTGTTCAGCTTTGCCGAGCTTGGCTTTCAGGAAGTGGAGACGTCGCGATACCTGACAGCAATTCTCGAGAAGGAAGGGTTCAAAATCGACCGCGGCGTGGCCGGGATTCCGACGGCTTGGATGGCCACCTGGGGCTCGGGGAAGCCTGTGATCGCTCTCGGGTCCGATATCGACGATATTCCCCAAGCCTCCCAGAAGCCCGGCGTGGCGTGGCACGACCCGTTGATCGAGGGCGCTCCCGGACACGGCGAGGGTCACAACTCCGGAGTGCCGTTGAATATTGCGGCGGCCCTTGCGGTGAAGAAAGTCATGGAGCGCGAACATCTCCAGGGGACACTCAAGATCTGGCCGGGAGTTGCGGAGGAACTCGTCGGCACAAAGGCCCATTTCATTCGCGCGGGACTGTTCAAGGATGTCGATGTCTGCCTGTTCACACATGTCGGAAGCAACCTGGGAGTGAGTTGGGGAGACACACCGCAGAACGGCCTGGTGTCGGTGGAATACATGTTCAAGGGCGAAAGCGCACACAGCGCCATGGCGCCCTGGCGTGGACGTAGCGCGCTCGACGCGGTGGAACTGATGGACGTCGGCTGGAACTTCCGGCGCGAACATCTGCGCCTGCAGCAGCGGTCACACTATGTGATTACCAACGGCGGCGATCAGCCGAATGTCGTCCCGCAGAACGCCGCGGTCTGGTATTACTTCCGCGAGCAGGATTATCAGCACATCGTGGACCTCTGGCATCTGGGAGACAAGATGGCGGATGCGGCAGCGTCAATGACGGATACGACGATGACATCGCGGGTGCTTGGGACTGCGTGGCCCGGACACTTCAATAAGTCGGTGGCGGAGGCGATGTACGAGAACATCAAGAAAGTCGGCCTGCCGGAGTGGTCCGCCGACGATCAGAAGCTCGCCAAAGGGTTGCAGAAGGAACTGAAGGTTCCAGAGAAGGGCCTTGATACGAAACTCGACGAGTTGCGAGGTCCGCCGAAGGAAGAGGCACGGATGGGCGGTGGGTCGGACGATATCGGCGATATCTCGTGGGTGGTGCCTACGGTGACGCTACGGTTTCCGTCGAACATCCCGAATCTCCCGGGGCACAATTGGGCCAATGCCATCGCAATGGCGACGCCGATTGCGCACAAAGGTGCGATTGCTGGTGCGAAGGTACAAGCGCTGACGATGCTCGATCTGCTGCTTCATCCGGAACTGGTGAAGTCGGCGTGGGACTACTTTAATAACGTGCAGACTAAAGAGGTGAAGTACAAGTCGCTGTTGCGTGCAGACGACAAGCCGGCATTGTGGTTGAACGAGAAGATTATGGAGAAGTACCGGCCGGAGATGAAGAAGTTCTACTATGATCCGTCGAAGTACGATACGTATCTGGAGCAATTGGGGATCAAGTACCCGACCGTTCGATAGTAGCTGGTTCGACTCTGATGACGCAGGTTCGAATTCATCCGTTGTATGCCTTCGTTGGCTTTGCGCTGGCGGCTAACATCGCCATCGCGGTGATGGTGCGGCATGAACCACGACCGGCTGTTACTTTGGCGGCTTGCGTGGACCTGCTGGTTTCCATTCCTGCCGTCTATTACTGGCTAATGGTTCGTCCGCGATTGCAGGCGCCGGTGACGCTCATTCCTATTGTGCTGGGCGGGTTGCTGCGCGCTTCGTACCTTGTGCCGGCGAGCGGACTACTGAAGATGTGCGTCGCAGTTGGTTGCGAGTTGGGGATTGCTTACTTCCTGGTCCGACGCGGTCGGAATTCCCGGGTGGCGCGACTGCTGGGTTGGGAGTTTTCGATCCTCGCGCTTGCACTCGGATCCTGGGGGCGGAGGCCTGACGTGGCGCGGGGAGGGATTGCCTTCACCATGCACCGAGAGAGTGGCGTGGCGGTGCTTTTCAGTTTTCTTGCGGGCTTGAGCGTCATTGAAGCGGCAGGCGTCCATCTGATTGTCTTGCGGTGGAGTCATGCTGCCACCTGGGCGCTGACGGCGATCAGTATCTACGGTGCGTTGTTACTCGTCGCGCTCGCCCGGTCATTTGCGCTCTATCCGATTGTTGTCACGCCAAACTCGATTCTGATTCGAGCGGGACTTCTATGGAGAGTCGAGATTACACGCGCGAACATTGCTCGGGTGCGCAGGGCAAATGCGCCTATTCCGAGAAAACGGGACGCGGATTACCTTGCCGTTACGGCGATGGCTGATCCCAACGTCATGATTGAGCTGAACGGACCGGTGGTCGCCGAGGGGTTGTATGGGCGCACGAAACTGGTTCGTCGCATCGGCATTTCAGCGGACCAGGCGTCAGATCTGATTTCGGCTATTTAGCCGCGCATTCCGAACATCTTTTCGGGATTGGCGCGCCGGGTCTTTCGAATCGTGGCGAAATCGAAGCGGACGCTCGCGATCGGGGCGCCAATGACTTCGATGCGCTTCAAATCGCGGGTGCCGAGCCCCGCTTCCTCTGCAAGTTTCAGCGTGCTGTCGCAACGCTCGAACGGCGGCACGCCGCGATCGGCCATGGGGTCGAAGCCCATCACGGACATGGAGACTGCGTCAGTGGTAACCGGATTTAGCCCGGCGACGATCACCCCCGGCGCGACGCCGGTCAGCTTTTCGCGAATCCAGGGTCCCTCACCGCCAGTCATGGTGCGAATTCCTTCGACAATCGCCAGGTGAATCGGCCGCGCGGAGCACAGGTCGACCACCGTGCGGGGAACGCGGTAGGTATCCTCGCGGGGTGTGGTGGTGTCCTTCTCCGAGGGTGCGCTCTTGGACGGTTGACGGTCACCGGCGTGGACCATGGAGCGTCCGCCTTTAGGAACCAACGACGGTTCGTCGATGCCTGCGCCGCTCCCGTAGATGGTGGCTGGCGTCAGGCCAAAGCAGTTCTTCATCGACAGAGTAATGCCGGCAGTGGCATGCTCTTTCATCTTCGCGATGCTGACGAAGACGTCGCAGTCCTGATAGGAATGATTCAGGTCGAAACCCGGGAAGATATAGCCGCCGAAGGGCACATTCATGCGGGCATATTTCTTGCCGTTGCCGAGAAAATTCGTGTTTTCGAACTCTACGTTGGTTCCGGCGCCGAGGATATCGCGGGGCTCCCAATTCGCTCGCAGGATATACTCTTCCACGGAATCAGCAGTTGACCAGGGGCTCTCAAGCAGACGAATGCGGCGCGCGCCCGCCTTGGTCATCAGATGGACGGCCGCCGAAATTACCGCCGGATGCGTATAGTGCGTGTCCTCGAGCGGCAGATGGTCGACGCGGTAGGTGGGAGAGCCAGTGAGGTTAATCTTGACGGCGACCGTCTTGCCCTTCACGAGCCGGCCGAGTCCGCCTAACTGGTCGAACATCTTCTGCATTACCGGCAGCAGTTCCTGGGGGTCGTAGGTCTTGCAGCTTGCCACCGAAACCGGCGATGTGGGCGCGTCGGCACGGAGAGGCAATCCGCCGGCAAGATACGCGCCGGAAACGGCTGAAGCCGTTCGCAAAATCCAGTTTCTACGACTTTCCATACGCCTCCTCGGAACCTGCTCTCACTATACCGCCAGCGTTAGCGCCACATACTGCGGAACATGGGGCAGGTGGATCTCCACGCCGTCTCCTTGCTGCTTCAAGGCGACATCCCGCTCCGGGGTCCGGACGGTTACGATGCGGGCGGAACGATAGTGTCCGGCCACGCGAACGCTGGCCGCGTCGGGGCCTTGGAACGCATAGAAGAGAAGGTGGACGACAACGTGTTTGCCGTCATGGGAGCGCGTGCAATAGGATGCCGTCGCTCCGCCGTTCCAGAAGCGGACGAGATCGTGCCGGTGGCTGACGAGGACCACGGAGTCATTAGCAAGCGTATAGGGATCGTTAAGGTCCGCGACCGCTTTGGCGATCCGGCCCTTGCCAAACGCGGTTACGCTGAAACCAGGATGAGATTTGAAGCTCGGATGGGAGTCGCGGGCGGCGGCCCATTTCGGGCCAGTGATGAGCATGCCGCCGCGCTCCACGAACGCCAGGATCTGGCTTTTCAAAGCGGGAGACGGCGTCTCCTCATCGGTATAAAAGATGGCGCGCAGTCCTTCGAACGAGGCCGGGGTGAAACTGTCCTTACGAATGATGCGATCGTGCTGGCCTGCGCGTGCGAGCAGGTTTACCAGTTCCTGGCTGAAACTCTCGTTGGCGCCTGAGAAATCCGAGATGACGCCCACCACGGCCACCGCAGTTTGGCTTGACCAATCGGGGTGAGCGTTAAACAGCGAGGTGGAAGCGGCGATGCCTTTCCACGCTCCAAGCGCGGCGGCATTGCCCGACGCGATCCCTTGTGCAACCGGCTTGTCGAGGGTGACGATCCAGCGCCCGCCGTATGCTCCGGAGTCGGCTACCGAGATGGAGTAAGATCCAGGAAAATTGCGCGCGTTTTCCTTCGGCTTGGCGTCCACCCACACGGCGGTACCGGGATGCGCTGAGCGCTCCAACCTGATCTTCCAACCATTCGAGTCGACCCACGGAATGCCGGTGGGGCCGGCGCCGTCCTCTCCGGACTGCGACACCCTTACGCCGGGCCATTCCCCTTCGATCATCTTGACGCCCGGTGGAACCACACCCGGTTCGAGTACCGTGAACTGAGAGCTTTTAGCTTTTTCGCGGACTGCCGAGAGTTCGCTTCCCGGTTCGATGATGAGGCAGTTGATGCTGCTGTCCTTGAGAAAGCGCAATGCGGCGGGATCCTTCCACTCGGAAGGCCATCGCATCGGCGTGAGTTGCTGCGCCATGCGGGCATTATATCGACAGGCCGTTGGGAGATACGTTGACTTAACGCAGCGGGTTCGATAGGTTGCGAGAAGCGATGAAGGTCCAGGCCAAACGACGGAGTCCACGTGTTGTTGCCATGTTGCTGCTGACGATCGCAACTGGCGCGGGCGCCGGTCTCGTTGAGACCGAGATCTTCCGCGCGGGCGAAGGCGGGTATCACACCTATCGCATCCCGGCGTTAATCGTGTCGGCGAAAGGGACGTTGCTGGCATTTTGCGAGGGTCGCAGAAATTCGGGAAGCGACACCGGCGATATCGATCTGGTGCTCAGGCGGAGCGTCGATGGCGGCAAGACCTGGCTGCCGCTTCAGAAGATCGCTGATGCGGGCGAGGACACAGTGGGGAATCCGGCGCCGGTGGTGGAGCGTGCGACCGGCACGATCTTTCTGCTGCTGACGAAGAATCCGGGACATACCAGTGAGCGGCAGATCGAACGCAGCGCCGCGCAGGGCGATCGGACCGTCTGGATTATGCGCAGCAATGACGACGGGGCCAACTGGACCGAGCCTGTTGAGATCACAGCGAGCGTGAAGAAGGCTGAGTGGGGATGGTACGCGACGGGCCCTGGAAACGGCATTCAACTGCGTAGCGGGCGGCTGATGGTGGCCTGTGACCATAACCGGCGCGATGACCAGGAGCGGCATTCGCACGTGATCTACAGCGACGATCGCGGGGAAACCTGGAAGGTGGGTGGCGTGGCTGGCGATAAGACGAACGAGTCGGCTGTGGCGGAGTTGGGTGATGGCAGCGTAGTGCTGAACATGCGCAGCTATCACGGGAAGAACCGGCGGGCCGTGCAGCGGAGTACCGACGGCGGGTTGACGTGGTCGGCATTGGAACTCGACGAGACGCTGATTGAGCCCGTATGCCAGGGAAGCCTGGTGGCTGCGGTGCCGGCCGGAAAGAAGCCGGGCCAGCGCCTGATATTTTCGAATCCGGCGTCGACGAAGCGGGAGCGGATGACGGTTCGGCTGAGTGGTAACGGGGGTCGCTCCTGGGGTGCCTCGAGGGTAATTTATGACGGTCCTGCTGCGTATTCGTCGCTCGCCGTGTGGGGGCGGAATCGCGTGGGCCTGCTTTATGAGCGCGGAAGCAAGTCTCCTTATGAGAGCATCGTCCTCGCGCGATTTGAGTTGAACTGGATTGGGGGAGCGAAGTGAAGATTGCCCGGCCGGGACTGGCGTTAATCCTGTCGACCGTCGCGTTTGCCGGACTGGGTGGATCGTTCCTGATCCCCTTGGATCACGAGGCGATCGAGTACACCAAGCGGCCTACTGCCGATGCCATCACGCGTCTGAACGCCGCGCTGAAGGATGGCAGCCGGAAGCTCAAGTTCGAAGGCGACGGGCAGGGGTATCTGCGGTCGGTTCTGGAGGCGCTCGACATATCTGCTGAGTCGCAGGTGCTGGTGTTTTCGAAAACCAGTTTCCAGGCACCCCGCATTGCGCCGCGAACGCCGCGAGCGTTGTACTTCAACGACGAAGTCGCGGTGGGCTTTGTGCAGACCGGCGATGTGGTGGAAGCGGCGTCGCTCGATCCCAAACAGGGTGTCATCTTCTACACGCTGGATCAGGAGGAAGCGCCCGGGACGCGCTTCGAGCGGCGCGACACCTGCCTTCAATGCCACCAGGCGGCCGCTACCTTTGGAGTGCCTGGACTGCTGGTTCGCAGCGTTGTAGTGGAGCCGAGCGGCTATCCGATGTTCCAGGCCGGCTCGAAGACGACGGACCATCGAAGTCCTATTGCAGACCGCTGGGGCGGCTGGTACGTGACGGGGAAGTCGACCGGCAAGCATATGGGCAATCAGGTGGCGATTGACAAGGACAACCCCGAGTCGCGGCGTTCGTTGACCGCCGGTTTCGATGCGGGCCGCTACCTGACGCCATACAGCGACGTGGCCGCTTTGATGGTGCTCGAGCATCAAACGCAGATGGTGAATCTGATGGTGCGCGTTAACTTCGAGGTCCGCTACGCGTTATATCAGCAGAGGAGCATGAACCAGATCTTTGGCGAACCGGCAGCCGTCAGATCCGACTCCACCAAGCGGCGCATTCGGGAGGCTGCGGTTGAACTGGTGGACTATCTGCTATTCGTCGACGAGGCGTCGCTGACCGAGCCGATTCGCGGATCAAGCGGATTTGCCGAGATGTTCAGCGCCAGGGGACCTCGTGATGCCGAGGGTCGCAGTTTGCGGCAATTGGACCTGGCGAAGCGGCTATTCCGTTATCCATGCAGCTACATGATTTATTCGGCAGCGTTTGATGGCATGGGCTCCGATGCGCTGAACGCCGTTTACGACCGCCTGTTTGCGGTGCTCACTGGAAGCGATAAGGACAAGCGCTATGAACGGCTCACGCTCGATGACCGGCGAAGTATCCTCGAGATCCTGAAGGCGACCAAGAGCGGGTTGCCGGAGTATCTGCGTCGCGCGAGTTTGTAGATTTGCCGGGTTACAATTAGGCTTCATGTCTTTGCGGGTCTCTCTCTTTGTGACCTGTATCGTGGATCAGCTCTTCCCGAAAGTCGGCCTGGCTATGGCTGATGTTCTCGAGCGGACCGGATGCAAGGTTGATTTCCCAGAAGGTCAAACTTGCTGCGGCCAGCCGGCTTTCAATAGCGGCTATCGTGACGAGGCCCGGTCGGTTGCCTGCCATTTTCTGGACGTATTTCAGGACTGCGAGTACATTGTTGTCCCCAGCGGAAGTTGCACCTCGATGGTGTCGCACCATATTCCCGAGATTTTTGAGCCTGGGGATCCGCGGCAGAAGCAGGCGCAGACGCTGGCGCCACGAATTTACGAGTTTTCGCGCTTTCTGACCGAGGTTCTGAATGTGGACGATGTGGGGGCGCGATTTGAGCATCGCGTTACTTACCACGACAGTTGCCACGCATTGCGGGAGTTGAAGATCAAGGATGCGCCGCGGCGCTTGCTGGCGAAAGTCCGGGGGCTGGATCTGCACGAGATGGACGCGGCCGAGGAGTGCTGCGGTTTCGGCGGGACGTTTTCAGTGAAGTTCGCCGGAGTCTCTGGCGGCATGGCGCGGACGAAAATTGAGAGCATCGAGCGTACCGGCGCAGACACGGTGGTCTCAATCGACTCCAGCTGTCTGATGCAATTGCAGGGAGCGCTTTCACGCGCCGGGTCGCCCATACGCACGATGCACCTGGCCGAGGTGCTGGCCTCAAGCTAGCGGACGAGGTTCCAATTCATGCTGAACGTGCTTCCCAATAAGATCGGCGAGACTCTCGGCAATGCCGAGTTGCAGAGCGCCATCTACACGGCCACCGGGCGCCTGGTATCGAAGCGCAAGGAGGCCATCGCTCCGCTCGATGACTACCAGGAACTGCGCACGCGGGCCAATGCGCTCAAGAAGCACACGCTCGAGAACCTCGACTACTACCTTGAGCAGGCGGAGGCTCACATCACGGCGCGCGGCGGCAAAGTGATCTATGCCCGCGATGCCAATGACGTGGCCGATTTTATTCTGAGCGTGGCAAAAGAGCGCGGCGCCAAGATTGTGGTGAAGTCGAAGTCCATGACGACTGAGGAAATCGACCTCAACGAGCGGTTGGAGCATCATCAGCTCGAGGCTGTCGAGACCGATCTGGGCGAATGGATTCTCCAACTGGCTCACGAGAAGCCTTATCACATCGTCGCGCCGGCTTTGCACAAGACGCGCTATGACGTCGCCGATATTTTCACGAAGCGGCTGGGCGTTGAGCGCGAGACTGTGGTTGAAAAGCAGACGCTGATAGCGCGCGGGAGGCTGCGCGAGAAGTTTCTGGCGGCGGACATCGGAATCAGCGGGGCCAATTTCGTGGTCGCCGATTCGGGTGCCGTTTGCATTGTGGAGAATGAAGGGAATGCGCGTCTCAGCACGTCGGTACCTAAGGTTCACATCGCGATTGCCGGCATCGAGAAGCTGATTCCGCGGGCGCAGGATTTGGGCGTTTTCCTGAAACTGCTGGCGCGCAGCGCGACAGGACAGGCGCTGAGCGTTTACACGTCATTTCTTTCGGGTCCGCGGCGTGTGGATGCCGGCGAGATCGACGGTCCCGATGAGTTCTATCTGGTGCTGCTCGACAATGGCCGCACGCGTCTGCTGGCGGATGTCGAGAAACGCGAATCGCTTTACTGTATCCGCTGCGGCGCTTGTCTCAATCACTGTCCTGTGTTTCGGAAGATCGGCGGCCACAGTTATCCCTGGGTGTATTCGGGACCCATTGGCGCTATCATCACGCCCCAGTTTGCCGGGATTCAGCACGATCCCTGGCTGCCCTTTGCGTCAAGCCTGTGCGGGGCTTGCGCCGAGGTTTGTCCGGTGAAGATCGACATCCCACACGTTCTTCTCGAGTTGCGCCGGGAGGTGGTGGAGGCCAAGGGGCGTGAGGGGACCAACCGTTGGGAGAAGCTTGCGTTCCGTGCCTATGCCTGGGTGATGCGGCGTCCGCGCCTGTACGAACTGGCAGGTCTTGCTGCGCGGGCCGTGGCTCCCGACCCTGAGTATGGGAGTAGCGGCGCTGGTTGGATCCGCAAACTTCCCGGTCTGCTGAATCATGGACCAGCGGCGGCTTGGGTGAGTCAACGCGATTTGCCGCCCCCTGCGCCCCGCACCTTCCGACAGATGTGGCGGGATCGCCAAGGAAATGCGCACAATGGTCCGGGATAGCATTCTGCACAAAGTCAGAACGGCAATTGGCCGTTCTGTGGGGCAGGCGCCTGCGCCCGTTCCGGAGGTGTACTTTCATCAGCCAACGATGACGATGGACGAGCGGATCGCCAGGTTCAAGGGTGCCTTGGAAGTGCTCGCGGGCCGGGTTACTGTGGTCGCTAGCGGGTCGGCGGCGCGGGACATGTTGGCGAGTCTGATCGACGGCAAGACTTCGGTCGCGTCCAATACGCCGTTCCTTAGGGAATGCGGAATCGCCGATCTGCCCGGAGTGCGGAGTGGGATTGTCGATCGCGCTGAGCTGAGGGACGTCTGTGCAACCGCTGAGTTCGGCATCACGGGAGCGGACTATGCGCTCGCTGACACCGGCACACTGGTGATGATCGCGTCGGCGGAAAATCCACGTCTGGTGTCGCTGCTCCCGCCGGTTCACATTGCCGTAATGCCCTGCTCGCGTTTGTTGACGAGTCTTGACGAATTGCTCACTACGCTACCGGATCCGGCGCGCCTGACCAGTTCGATGGTCCTTATTACAGGGCCGAGCCGGACCGCGGATATCGAACAGATACTGGTGCGGGGAGTGCATGGACCTCGTGAGATTCATGTCGTACTGGTGGATTCCTGATCCATTGAATCCGTAAGTTGAACGAAACGGAAGTGGTTCGTCATGCATCCTTGGAGTTTAAGGAGTGGCATGAAACGATATCTACCTGTGCTTTTACTGGCGTTCGCGCCTGCTGTTTTTGGCCAGGCAGCCGAATTCTGGATTGGCGCCGGACAGTCGATGATGACCAACAACGGCATCGGAACCATAAGTGGCACCAGCGCTAATGACGTCAAGCTCACTGACGGATTTCGCATTAATTTCCGCATGGCAATCAGCTGGCGCGACCACTATGGCTACGAAGTCGGCTACGCGTATAACCGCACGCAGTTAGATATTCAAGGCTCGCAGCAAGGGATGGCGATTCATCAGGGAATGGTGAATTTCTTGGCGTACCCGACCAAAGAAGGCAGCCGGATACGGCCCTTTGCCACCGGCGGCATTCATTTCTCTAACTTTGTGCCGCCCGGATCGTCGGCTACCTCGGGCGGAGGACAGACGAAGTTTGGATTTAACTATGGCGGTGGGTTGAAGGTAAAGCTGACATCGATGTTCGGCCTGCGTTTTGACGTACGTCAGTACAACACAGGAAAGCCTTTTGATTTACCGCTGGCCAACGGGCGTTTGCGGCAGAACGAAATATCGGCTGCATTCGGCATCCTGCTCTAGGTTCGCGGTCCGAAGTGCTTTGGTAATGCGCATGCATGCTTACTGGCAAGATGCCAGAAGCACTCACCAGACACTTTGGATTGATCTCCTACGTTGAGGAAGCACTCTCCAGTTCCCGGAGGGATTGCCGGCTTTTGAGGAAGCGAGAAGATTCATCCTCATTGATCAGCCGTCGGTCTCTCCAATCGCTTTTCTTCAATCTCTTGACACGCAGGCGCTTTGTTTTGCGGTCCTGCCAGTGCTTGTAGCCGATCCTGACTACGAGCTGCAAATTCCCGTGGAAGAGTTGGAAGTGCTGGGCATTGATATGACGATCGAGCCCCGAATCGGCGACGATCTCGGTTGTTTCGCGATTCTGTCAGTGACGGAGAATTGTCCTCCCACCGTCAATTTACTGGCGCCTCTAGTGATCAATCTCAAGACGCGGCTCGGCTTGCAGTCTATTCGTCATGACTGTCGCTACTCGCACCTGCATGAGTTCGCACGTCAGGGTGCCGCTTGCTCGTAATACGCCGTCGTGCCGGCGAGCGTTTGCTCATCGGTGATCAAATCGAGATTGATATTCTCGAATTGGGATCGGCGCACGTCAAAATGGGAATTCGGGCGCCGCGCGATGTGACGGTGCTCCGGTCGGAAGTCAAACTGATCCGCGAGCAGAATCGTAGTGCCTCCACTGTCTCAGTGGAAACCCTCAGTGCCATTCTAAAGAATTATTCCTCTCACTAGGTGCCGAACGCTTCAAGGTCCCTCACCTCGAAACGATAAGCCTTGTAGATCCAGCCGCAGTGACAACACCGCGAGCAGCCAGGCAAGGACGCTTGGCGGGATCCTATTCAAGGAGAGAATAAAATGGCGTTTTCGATTAATACCAATATCACGTCTTTGCAGGCCCAGAATTATCTTCGTACCACCAGTGATTTTCAGGGGAAGACTATTAACAGGGTCACTTCCGGTTTGCGTATTGTGCAGAGCGGCGACGATGCGGCCGGCTTGGCCGTGGCAAATGCATACCGGTCTGATCAATCGGTTCTGTCGCAAGGCGTTCGTAACGCGAACGACGGATTGAGCCAGTTGCAAATCGAGGATGGTGGCTTGAACAACATCTCGCAATTGCTCGATCGCGCTCGTACACTCGCCACGCAGTCCGCTACCGGCACCTTCACTGGCGATCGGGCCGTTCTGAACAGCGAGTTCCAGAATGTGCTTGGCGAGATCGATCGCCAGGCGCAGGCTATCGGCCTGAATCAAAACGGCACTTTCGCCAAGAGCCTTTCGGTATTCATCGGCGGCGGCAAAGGCACCAGCGCCACAGCAACCATCGACAATGGTTCGGTCGCAATCGACCTCAGCAAGTCCACAGTGGATTCCAAAAGCCTCGGCATGAGCAGTTTCCGTGCGCAGAATTCCACTACTTACGATCTCAGCACCGCTTCCACCACAAGCATTGCCAACATCATTGGTGTGGGATCTGCCAACACAACGTTCTACTTCCGTGGCGCTGGATTCTCCGATAAGCCAGGTGCAACCAACGCAATTTCGATCTCGGTGGACACGCGCGGCGTTAAGGATGCCACAACGCTCGCACAGGCGATCAACGGGGCTATCAACAAGGCTGCAAACCCCTCCACCACCTCCAATCAGTCCATCGCCTTCAACGCCGCCGGAATCACGGCTGCGGTTGTCAGCGATTCGTCTGGCCGCCAGTCGTTGACCTTTAACTCCGCCAGCAGCGGTTTTCAGGTACGCGCCGGAGACGATGTGGCCAACGCCCTACTCGGCGACTTCAGTAGCGGCGCGGCGGGCGCCCATTCCTCAACGGCCACCGGCAGCACCTTCGCTGCTACCGCGGCCGACGAATCCGCGGACACGATTTCGATCAACGGCGGGGCCGGCGTGGCTCTCGGCGCAGCCAATTTCGCGGCGAATATCACCACCGTGGCCGGCGCGGTTGCGGCCTTCAATACCGGCGGTCCGCTCGCGGGCAGCGATGTTCAGGCCTTCGACAATAACGGGAAACTCGGTTTCTACAGCTTAGCGGGCAAGGACTTCACCGTGTCCCTCAGCGCTACGATTCTCGGCTTCACGGCAGCGGCGACAATTGAGAGCAATGCCTCCGTGCAGAACTCTGGTGGCGCCGCACAGAGCACTCAGGAAGTTACCACCAATGGGGGCACCGACTACTCCAAGGCTGCTTACTTCTTCTCTGGACTGAGCACGGCCAGTGACGCACAAGCCCTCACTCTGAACGTCATCAAGGGCGACGGCTCCAAGGTCAAGCTCGACGTGTCCTTGAGCGACACCAACGCCAGCAGTCTCCAACAGGCCGTGGACACTATAAACACCCAACTCCAGGCATCGAGCGATCCCACCGTGAAGAAGGTCTTCGCAGTAAAAGAAGGCGTCGGAATCCGTTTCATCGGCAGCTCTGATTTCAGCGTGACCCTTGGCGCCGGTACCGGCAATCGCGGTCTTTACGAAACCAAGAACGGTACCAACTATCAGGGTGGAAATACGCTGAACTCGGGCAACCTTGGCATTTCAGGGACCGCTGACATCAGCAATCAAAGTTCATCCCAGAACGCGGTGACTGCATTAAGCAACGCTGTCAGCGTACTCGGAGCCGCTCAAGCCGTTATCGGTCGTGGCCAAAATCAGCTCATGTATGCCGTAAATTTGGCGCAATCGCAAATCGGTAATGAGGCGGCCGCCGAGTCCCGCATCCGCGACGCCGACCTTGCCAGTGAATCCGCCAACCTCAGTAAGGCTCAGATCCTGTTGCAGGCCGGCATTGCCGCTCTCGCTCAGGCCAATTCGGCTCCTCAGCAAGTCCTGGCACTGCTTCGCGGCTAGTTTCCGTAAGTAGTCAAACAATAAGCTGTCCCCCGAAACCGCATGGTCCGGGTTCCCTTAAAAAAGGAACTCGAATCATGCGGCTTTCTGCGTTTATTACCGTCCACGCATACCACCCCCCGCGATGGCGACTCGATTGCACTGAGTCAATCGAAAGTCCGGTCGCAGCCGCATCGCCTGAACACATGCGAGGACAAGGGATAACACGGGATCCGAGCGAAAGGAGAGGTTCACCATCGGATCGAATTTGATCTGCCAGGGCGTGCCATCGCTCCCGTCGTTTGTGCACAAGAGGTGACTCGATTCACCGTTTGTCCAGAACGCATTTGGCAGCCAGCCAGGGATATCCTTGGCTAGCACTTCCCTCACTAAGAGTCCCGCAAAGACGAATGATAAGCAGCTTCGTAGATGCAATCGCGGCCCGGCAACCGCGAGCCGGCCAGGCATGGACGCCTGACTGCCCCGAGATTCAAGGAAAGAATAATGTCGTTTTCAATCAATACCAACATAGCCTCGTTGCAGGCTCAGCAATACCTGCGTGTCACCAGCGATTTTCAGCAAAAGACCATCAACCGCGTAACTTCCGGGCTCCGCATCATTCAAAGCGGCGACGACGCTGCTGGCCTGGCAGTGGCCAACGGGTACCGGTCTGACGAATCGGTCCTCAATCAGGGCGTTCGCAACGCCAACGACGGACTAAGTCAGTTGCAGATCGCCGACGGTGGTTTAAACAATATTTCACAGCTCCTCGACCGCGCCCGTACTCTGGCGACCCAGTCGGCTTCAGGCACGTTTACAGGCGACCGCGCCGTGCTAAACAGCGAGTTCCAGGCCGTGATTGGCGAAATCGACCGGCAAGCGCAAGCCATTGGACTGAATCAGAATGGCTCGTTTGCCAAGAACCTGTCGGTATTCATTGGCGGCGGCAAAGGCACCAATCCACCGGCGACCATTGATAACGGTTCGGTTTCCATCGACCTCAGCAAGAGCACCGTCGACACCAAGAGTCTGGGCATGAGCAGTTTCAGAGCACAGAACTCGACGCTTTACGATTTGAGCCCCGCGTCCACCACCAGCATCGCCAATATCATCGGCGTCGGATCGGCCAGCACCCTGTTCTATCTCCAGGGCGCGGGCTTCTCTGAAAAGCCGGGCGCCACCAACGCCGTCTCGATTGCCGTGGATACGCGCGGCGTCAAGGACGGAAATACGCTGGTCCAAGCCATCAACAGCGCCATCACGGCAGCCGCCAATCCGACCACTCCCAGCAATCAGTCGAACGCCTTTAAGGGTGCCGCCGTTAGCGCATCGCTCGTGACGGACGCGGCAGGCCGACAGCAGCTGACCTTCAACTCGTCCAGTGACGGATTTCAGGTTCGCGCCGGCGATGACGTCGCCAACGCGCTTCTCGGCAACTTTGCAGGTATAGGTGCGGCGGGCGCATATTCGTCCACCGTCAGTGGCGGCACTTTCGTCGCCACGGCCGCTGACGAATCGGCAGATCTAATTTCAATCAACGGCGCTGCTGGGGTTGCACTCGGCGCTGCCAACTTCACCGCGAGTATCACCACCGTGGCGGGCGCCGTCACTGCCTTCAATACCGCGGGTCCCCTGACTGGCAATGATGTTCAGGCTTACGACAACAACGGGAAGCTTGGATTTTACAGCGTATCGGGCAAGGATTTCACGGTTTCGCTGAGCGCCACGGTTCTGGGCTTCACCGCCGCCGCAACCCTCGAAAGTAACGCTACCGTCTTGAATTCGGGAGGTGCGGCACAGAGCACTCAGGAAGTGACCACCAACGGCGGCACTGATTACTCTAAAGCGGCGTACTTCTTCTCCGCCCTCAGCACGCCCAGTGACGCTCAAACCGTTACTTTGAACGCCATCAAGGGTGATGGGTCCAAGGTCAAACTCGATCTGGCATTGAACGATATCAATGCCGCTAGCCTGGACCAGGCAGTGACTACAATTAACACCCAGATCCAGGCGTCAAGCGATACCAACATGAAGAAGGTTTTCGCCGTCAAGGAAGGCATGGGCATCCGCTTTATCGGCAACTCCGACTTCAGCGTCACCATCGGCGCCGGCACCGGCGGCCGGGGGATCTATGAAACCAAGAATGGAACGACGTATCAGGCCGGCAACACACTAAACTCCGGGAATCTAGGAGTCTCGGGAACAGCCGACATCTCCAACCAGGGTTCGGCTCAAAATGCAGTGGCAGCTCTCTCCAACGCGGTGAGCGCCCTGGGCACGGCGCAAGCGGTTGTCGGACGCGGAGAAAATCAATTCGCGTATGCCGTAAATCTGGCGCAATCCCAGCTCAGTAACCTCGCGGCCGCCGAGTCTCGCATCCGTGACGCGGACCTCGCTGCCGAGGCGGCGAATTTAAGCAAAGCGCAGATCCTGTTGCAGGCCGGTATCGCCGCCCTTGCGCAGGCCAACTCCGCACCACAACAAGTCCTCTCACTCCTACGCACCTGATCTTGAGGTGATGTTATTTTTTCCTCCCCGCAGTACGACGGCTTTTTGATAGGAGCCGTTGTGCTGCGATTTTTCTTTACTGCGTGAGAGGGGGAACGAGAGAAACAGCCAGGGAAAACCGAACGAGCAAAAGCTGAACGATCGAAAGAATGAGCCCGGATGGACCCGGCGAGACACGTCGCCGAACGACGACCGCCGCGCACCGACGAGCGACCGCACGAAGGCGGCGCCTTCACGCAAGCACGATCTGATTGAGTGCTGTTACCCCTGGTAGTCGACTGACGAAGGCTGAGGCTCGCCGGGTGATTCCACTGCCTGACGCGTACGTTTTACGCGCGCAAGGTCGGCGGCAGCTTCACGGCGGGACGACAATAACCGCCTGGCCGCTTCCTCGCCTCGAACCAGAACTACCGCCAGACGTTCCAGCGCTGTGGAACCGTCGTCCGCTGGCTCCCGCTGCTGCGCCATCAGGGCGACCTTGGTAATCGCGGTCGCTCGATCGTCGAGCGCCTGGTGAAGCGCCATCAAGTCAGACGCCTCGGTGCTCAATAGCAGATTGGTGGATTCTTCAAGTTGGCGTAATGCTTGTTCAAATTCAAGTGCGATCATTTTTAACTTGCCGGCTTTCCGTAGAGTACGTAATTGAGGCTGGTGAGTGTGGCTGAGATGGTTTTCTGCTGCGATTCGATCCCTGCCAGAAGCGCGTCGGCCATCTGCAGCTTGGCGGACAAGGATTTCTGCATATCGTTAATGCGCATAGTCATCGTCGCTATTTGAGTTTGCAGGCGCTTATCGGTTCTGTCGTATCCGTCCAGCTGAAGCTTCACCAGACCGCCCAGTGGATCCGACAACTGCTCGAATTTCTTTGCTAGCGCGCCAAAGCCCGACGTGGTTGAGCCGAAGAACGAGAATGCTCCGGAAACCTGTGAGTCCGACAGTGCGCTGAATTTTGTAGCGTCAAAGCTCATCTTCCCGGTGGTACTGAAGCTCACACCCATCTCGGCCAGGCTCTTCACCGTGCCGCTCGCCTGGTAGCCTGCTACGGACCGCAAATCGATCGAGATTTCGCGAACCAGCGTATCCCCGCTGAGAAGACCCGCGGAAGCGCCCACTTGTCCGTTCACCTGGTCCACCACGGTGTTGTACTTCGTAACAAAATCTTGAATGGCGCTGCTCAATTGCGACCGGTCGGTGGCCACCGTCACGGTGATGGCTTCGTCCGTCGCCGTCTTGGCCGCAACAGTCAGGCTGACACCTGGCAGGGCATCGGTGACGGTATTGCTGGGACGCGTTATGGTCAGTCCGTTCAAATCGAACTGCGCGTTTGTTCCCTGGTTGGCGGACGTCATCAGGTTCGTCGCAGCGCCTTCCGGGTCGTCAATCAATTGCAGCGTCGTCTGGCCGGTGGTCTGCGAACTGAGCGAGAGATAGCTGCCCGCATCCGCTGTCAGCACTGTGGCGCTTACGCCCGCGCCGAGCGAATTGATCTTGTCCCGTATCGCGTTGAGATCGTTGGACGATGGCGTGAAATTGTATTCTTTGGAACCAACCACCAACCGGATCGCACCGTTGCTTGCCACGGGGCTATTGGCTGGATCCTCGTAGTGGGTGGCCGTCACCTCTGACGCGGCCGACGCCACCGACATGATATTGGTAATGGAATAGGTTGCGGGAGTAGTGGCACCGGAATTCGTCACGCTCACCTTGGCGTAGTTTGAGCTCGACACCGAAACCGCCTGGCTGGACGCGATCTTCCCCAGCGTCGCTATGGCCGCTCCCACGTCCGCTAGAGGGCTGCTCATCGCCCCCAGTTGCGCCTTCTTCTGCAATGCGTCTGTCTCTCGGTTCTGTAGGGCATTGAGCGGCACCGACGCTATCGAGACGGCACGACTGAGCACAGTCTGGAAATCCGCCGACATCGAACTTACTCCGCTAATGGTTAAAGGCGACAGACTCATGGGTGATCTCTCCGTAAGACTCATCGGCTCGCACTAGCGAAATCTTGAGGTAGGCCCAACAAATAACAGGGGATAGGTGTTTCTGTTTCGGATAATACAATCTGAAACGCTTGCCCGCCTCCACGCCGCGCTGATACACTGGAAAGTTCATCAACAACACCAAGGAGATCTCTGAATGGCAATCAAAGTTGGTATCAACGGATTCGGTCGCATCGGCCGGAACGTTGTTCGCGCCGGGTTCGATAACCCGAACGTTGAATTTGTGGCCGCGAATGACCTTACCGATACCAAAACACTCGCCCATCTTCTGAAATATGATTCGATCCTCGGACCCCTCCACGTCGATGTGAAGGCCGAAGGCGACATCATCATTGTCGGCGGCCGGAAAATTAAGGTATTTGCGACCAAGGATCCGGCTGAGATCGATTGGCCGTCGGTTGGCGCCGAAGTCGTCATCGAGTCCACAGGCCGGTTCACCGACGCCGCCGATGCCAAGAAGCACCTCCGCGGGTCAGTCAAAAAGGTCATCATTTCGGCGCCCGCCAAGAATGAGGACATCACCCTGGTCCTCGGCGTCAACAGCGACAAGTACGACAAGGCCAAGCACCACATCGTCTCCAACGCCAGCTGCACCACCAACTGCCTGGCCCCCGTCGTAAAGGTCCTGCACGAGAAATTCGGCATCGAGAAGGGCTCGATGACCACGATTCACAGCTACACCAACGACCAGACCGTCCTCGACTTCCCGCACAAGGACCTCCGTCGCGCCCGAGCCGCCGCCCTCAACATGATCCCCACCTCCACCGGCGCCGCTAAGGCCATTGGCCTGGTTATGCCGGAATTGAAGGGCAAGTTGGACGGCTATTCGATGCGCGTTCCGACGCCTGACGTCTCCGCAGTCGACCTGGTCGTCGTTCTCAAGAACAACACGACATCCGAAGCCGTGAACGCTGCTCTCAAAGAAGCCGCCGAAGGCTCACTTAAGGGCATCCTGGCCTATACTGAGGATCCGGTGGTCTCCACCGACATGCTGCACAACCCCAACAGTTCCATCGTCGACTCCCTGATGACTAAGGTGCTCGAGGGCAATCTGCTGAAAGTGCTCGCCTGGTACGACAACGAGTGGGGCTACTCCTGCCGCGTCGTCGACCTCATCAGCTTCCTGTAATTAGAAACCTGCCTGTTATTCGCGGGTGGCCGCAAGGTCGCCCGCGTACTTCTCCAGCTCGGACATTGGCACTGTAACCAGTGTCTTCTCCATGTCCTCATCCGTTTCGATCATGTGCTTCAGGTGCAATGCCGCCAGCTTCAGACACCACGGATCCGTCAGCGCATGGCCGGTGGTTTTGGATAACTGCAACAGATCCGGTAGGCGTAACGCCACCACGCGCTCCTGATTTGGCTCGTCCGTCGTCCAAACGTTGAACTTCACGTCCACCGTATCGGCGTGGCGAATCGATATGGCCGTCTGGAGCCAGCGAAAGTCGACATCCCAAATGCGACCGAAGGGATCGGCTTGAGTTCGGAAGCGGCGGAAATTATCCATCTCCACCAATGTTAGCAATGGATCAGTATCAGACGAAATCTGACCGTTGACGCACAAGCGATAGAAACTCGTCGCGAGTTTCTTTGCGATTCCTGAAGTCACCCAGCATGGAACTGGTGACGGTGCCGGAGTGTTGCTTTTCCACGCCCCGCATCATCATGCAAAAATGCCGCGCCTCGACAATAACGCCCACTCCCCGGGCACCCAGAATTTCCTGAAGACACTCGCCTATCTGGGCCGTCATCCGCTCCTGCACCTGCAATCGTCGCGCGAATACGTCGACGATCCGCGGAATCTTGCTCAGCCCGATCACCTTGCCGTTAGGTAGATAGCCGACATGCACCTTGCCGGAGAAGGGGAGCAGATGGTGCTCGCAGAGGCTGAAGAACTCGATGTCCTTCACGATCACCAAGTCATCGATGGATTCGGTGAACAGTGCGCCATTCACGATCTTTGAGATGTCTGCGGAGTATCCGCTGGTCAGGTATTTAAGGGCCTTCTCGGACCGCAGCGGAGTGCGGACCAGGCCCTCACGCTCCGGATTTTCGCCCAGGGCACTGAGGATCTCGCGCATGTTCCTGGCAATGACACCTTCCTCGAATTCCTGATTCTTCGGTTCCATTACCTTTACCACTGCTTTATTGGTCTTCATAGGGTCAACTCAAATATGTTGCGAGGCGTCTCGCGGATTCTAATCTTTTTGAGCAAAGTCCCGGTATTTCCGAATGCGTCCGGCCAAGCCTCGGTTAATCTGCGCCCGATCTCCACTGCCACGTTTTCAGTGGTCGGCACCATCGACTGAAAAGCCGGGATATCCGCATTCAAGTTCCGATGCTCAAAACAGTTCACGATGTGGTTCCCCACCACCTGATCGAGCGTGTCCAGATCTACAATTCTGCCCGTTGCCGCATCCAACTTCCCGCTCACGCTGACATCCAGGACATAGTCGTGCCCGTGCCCGTATGGGTTATTGCACTTCCCATAAACCTGCTGGTTCTCTTCATCGTTCAACTGCGGAGAATGCAGGCGATGGGAAGACGAGAAGCGATAGCGCCGGGTTAGCGTCACAGGGTCTCTCCCGAATAATCCACATACAAGTCTTCGGTCTCGTAAAGCCGCACGTTCTTCAACTGCGTGACGCCATTGAACTGGGGTGCGAGCCGTCTCCAGATCTCCACCGCCACGTTCTCCACGGTCGGCACCAACCGGTCAAACGGCTTCACCTCATAATTCAGAAATCGGTGATCCATCGGCTCGATTATTTCCCGGTTGAGGACGTCTTTCAGCTCTTTCAGATCGAACACCATTCCGGTAATTGGGTCGGGTGTGCCGTCGAGTGTCACTTCGAGCACATAATTATGCCCGTGCCCGTTCGGGTTTGCCGCGGGTCCGTAAAGCGCGCGGTTTTCCGCCTCGCTGGCGCCTTCTTTGCGGCAGACATGGCTGGCAGAAAACTCGACTCGACGCGTGATGAGCATGCTTAACCTTAACGTTAGATGACTCACGACGGCCGCGCGATACTGAAAATCGGCGCCGGTGAATCATTAGGGTAGCAGCAGCCGGGCTCCCAGACGAATTCCCGCTGTGGATTCGCGGGCCCCAACGTCCCTCAGTTCGAGTGATTTCGCCTGGCTGAAACAATCCCTCGCCCGAGCCTTGTCACTCAAAGCCGGCCACATCTTCTCCAGTGAGCCGAATGCCTTCCTGACGCGGATGATTTCCGGCCGCAAGCCCGGAAACGCGCTTGACGTGGGCATGGGGCAGGGACGGAACGCGATCTGGCTCTCTGAGCATGGCTGGAACGTAACCGGATTCGATATCTCGCAGGTGGCTGTCGATCCGGTAGGCCTTCAGCGTCTCGAACATTTGACTGTCGGTATATCCGCCTCCGATCGGCCGGACTCGCACCGTGTCGGCGTGAAATCCCTCGACGACAATCAATCCGCCCGGCTTGAGCGACTCCCAGACCTTGGGCAATGCGGACTGCGAAACAAGTAAGAGAAAACGATGGGGTCGAACCTCTCCTTTCCCCACGCGAAATTCTCGTAGGCTGAGACGATCGCCTCCAATTTCAAATGCCGCCGCACAGCCTCGCTCCGCGCCTGCCGCCAATTTGGGGCGACTAACCGCCTGGTCCGGATCCTCGTGCAAAAAGCTGTTCTGATGCTGCCGGGCTGCTCGTGGGAGGGCAAGGCCTATCGCGCTACTGAAGCGATGTGCTGGGGCATCAGCCAATGGACATGCGGATCCGAGGGCTGGCAGTACTCCGGTAAATGCTCCGAGTCCAAGCGATTCTCTCCGCGGCCAGGATCCCGATTGCCCCTATAATGAGCGATGCCTTCGAATGGCCACGGGCTGAAGCGTGAGCTGGGTCTCCGCGATCTTGTCCTGACGCAGATTCTGTTTGTGGTCGGGCTGACCAATTTCGGTAACGCGGCCAAACTCGGCGCATCGCATGTTGTGTTCTGGCTCGCCGCTATCGTCCTCTTCTACATTCCACTTGCAATGGTGGTGATCCGGTTGAATCGCTGGCGGCCGCTCGAAGGGGGCCTCTATCAATGGGCCCATGCGGCTTTCGGCGATCTTGCAGGATTTCTGGTGGCGTGGAATCTCTGGATTTATGCGATGGTCCTGATGTCTGAAATTGGACTCACGACTGTGACCAACCTGGCGTACGCGATCGGGCCCGAGGCTTCATGGATTTCGGAGAGCAAACTTGTCGTAGCCGGAGCGACCGCTGTTCTGGTGCTTGCGCTGGCGCTGGTCTCAATCCTGGGACTGGGCGTGGGCAAGTGGTTTTACAATCTCGGTGGAATCACGGTGCTCATTCTGCTGGGCGGGCTGCTCGCGGCCAACCTGGTTCCGCACCATCGGCAGACGCTATCGCTTGCCATCCCGCCGCTGACGCTGCTCAACCTGAACATCCTGGGAAAACTCGCGTTCCTCGCCTTGGGCGGGTTTGAGTACGTCGCCGTATTTGCCGGAGAGTGTCGCGAACCCGAACGTCTGATCGCAAAGTCGGTGGTGATTTCGGCACCGATCATCGCCGCGTTGTTCATCTTCGGAACTGGTGCGGTGCTGGCGGTGGAGGATCCGGCGGATGTCGATCTGGTGAGCCCAGTGCTGCAAGCCATCAGCGTCGCCGCCCGTCCGCTTGGATTGGCGGCCCATCTTGCCACCGGATTCTTCCTGTTGCTGCTGGTGTCGCGACTGGCGCAGTCGAGCATCAATTTCGCCGTCAACAGCCGCCTGCCGATGGTGGCGGGATGGGACCATCTGCTTCCCGAATGGTTTACCCGGCTGCATCCTACCCGCCGCACGCCGATCAATTCCACGTTGTTTGTCGCCGCTGTGACCCTGCTGTTCGCGCTCGCCGGGATTACCGGAGTGGGACGTCAGGAAGCTTTTCAATTGCTTCAGAACGCGTCGGGAATTTTCTATGGATTGACCTATCTGGTGATGTTTGCCATCCCCATACTCGGCTATGCCGGTTCGCCGCTTTGGCTGCGACTGGCGGCCCTCTCGGGATTCGGGATGACGCTGCTGTGTGTGGTGTTGTCGATTTTCCCGATTATCAATGTCTCAAACCGGACGGCTTTCACGTTGAAGATCGGAGGAGCCGTGGTTGCCTGCAATGCTCTCGGGGTGCTGATCTACTTCTGGCAATCTCGTTCGCTCTCGGCCGAGCGCGAAGCCTAATCATTCCCGGTTCACACAAACTTCGAAACTTTTGACGTTATGAACCGTAGAGCACTCTATGCTCCAAGACCTCCGCCTTTCGTTTCGTGAGCTGCACAAGAGACCGGGGCTGGCGGTCACGGCCATCGTATCGCTGACGCTTGGCATCGGGGCTACCACCTCAGTTTTCAGCGTTATCTACGGGTTGCTGTCCAATCCGTATCCCTATCAGGCCGCGGATCGGATGATACACACGGTTGTTGTGAACGAAAAAGGCGACGAGAACTGGATTAGCATCACAGGTCCCCAGTTGAAGGCGTTGCGGCAGGTGAAAGGTCTTGAGAGCGTGGCCGCAACGTGGGGCACCTGGAACCTGACCACCACGGACGAGGACCTTCCTCAGGATGTACCCTCGACGCAAATGACCGGGAACGCTGGGATCCATTTCGGAGTTCCGGCAATGCTTGGCCGCACTCTACTTCCAACTGATGCGCCCGACGGTCAGGATCCACAACCGGTGGTGGTGTTGAGCTATCTGTTCTGGAACCGGCATTTCAATGGAGATCCCGCAGTGGTGGGGCGGACCATGCAGCTGGTCCACAAGAACTACATGATTGTCGGCGTGATGCCTCCCCGGTTCACCTGGGACGACGCCGATGTTTACCTCCCGCTGAAGGTCACCAACGATTCGAACATACAGTTCGGTCCGCTGCTGAGAATGAAGCCCGGCGTCACGCATGAAGCGATAAACGCTGAATTGCAGCCGCTGCTCGAGCAATTCGCCAAGGAAACTCCGACCCACTTTCCTAAGAAATTCCGAGTAAGAGTGAAGGGACTCAACGACCAGTTTGTCGCGCGCCTGGGTCGCCAGCTCTATCTGCTGTTCGGAGCTGTCGCGCTGTTGCTCCTGGTTGGCTGCGCCAACGTATCGATCCTCCTGCTAGCTCGCGGCACGTCGCGGCAGCACGAACTAGCGATTCGCAGCGCAATCGGCGCTACCCGCTGGCGCATTCAGCAGCAACTGCTTTCTGAAGCCGTGGTGCTGTCGCTTCTGGGCGCGGCCGGAGGCATCATACTCGCTTACCGTCTGTTGCCGTTGCTGGTGCGCTGGCTGCCGGAATTCGGCATGCCGCATGAGGCAGTGATCCGGATCAATGTGCCGGTACTGGCGTTCAGTGTTGGCATCGCACTGTTGACGGGAATTCTATCGGGCCTTGCTCCCGCCTTCCAGTTTTCCCGTCCACAGGTGGCGCAACTCGTACAGTCGAGCTCGCGGCGATCTACCGGAGGAGCGCGCAGCAAGCGGACGTATCACGTCCTGGTGGCGGGCCAGATTGCACTCACTCTACTCTTGTTAACGTCGGCCGGCGCTGCCGTGAACGGGTTCATGCGCCTGATGCAGGCCAACCTTGGATACGACCCGCATCACACGATGTCAGTGGGCATTCCCGTCCATCAGAATTCGCACGTGAGCTGGGAGGATCGCTCACACTACTTCGGGCAATTGCTGGCGCGTGTGGCAGCAACTCCGGACGTGGTAGCGGCTGGAATCTCCACCAACGCAACGCCGCCATCCAACGGCAACGACGCTACGTTCGAGATCTTCGGAAGGCAGTCCGCCGAGCGTGAGCAGCTACGGGCCAATCTGATCAGTCCGGAGTATTTCGCGGTGTTACGGATTCCCGTGTTGCAGGGGCGTTTGTGGGACCAGGCGGAGATGGGGCGCGGCGCACGGTTGGCAGTCATCAATCAGACTATGGCGCGGAGGTATTGGCCGAACGGCGACGCGGTGGGCAAGCAATTGCGGCTCCCGGACGTAAAAGCCGAGCCGCCTTTTACGCAGGCGGTGGCCGACGGCAACGGCTGGATGCAGATTATCGGGGTGGTTGCCGACGCGCGGAATGATGGTTTGCGCAAGGCTGTGAAGCCGTCGGCGTATATGCCGTACACCCTCCAGATGCAAATGTGGACGCAGATTCTGGTGCGGACCCGGACCGAGCCGCTGGCGCTGTTGAACCGGATTCGAGCCGAGATTAAAGCGGTGGATCCCGATCAACAAGTGTTCGGCCAAACCAGGGATCTGGGACAGTGGATCGAACGGCAGGACGAATTTGCTTACGGCCGGCTGACAGCCACGCTGTTTGGAGCCTTCTCGCTGGTAGCCCTTGCCCTGGCGGCAATCGGGTTGTTCAGCGTGGTCTCCTACGGCATGGCGCAGCGTACGAACGAGTTTGGAATCCGCATGGCGCTTGGTGCGACGCCAATACAAGTGATTCGTCTGGTGCTTCGGTCTACCGCTTGGACCGTCGGGTCGGGGCTCGTCGCGGGTGCTTTGCTAAGCCTGATTTTCAGCAGTTTCATGAGGCGTTGGGCCGAGGGTAGTGAACAATCGCCACTCGTGATGGCCGGCGTTGTCCTTCTGCTGGTGGCTACGGCTGCGCTGGCCGCGCTTGTACCTGCAAGGCGAGCGTTTGCCGTGGATCCGATGGAGGCTTTGCGCTACGAATAAATGAGCGCCGCTAACCGTACAATTGGAGTCATGGCGGATGTCACTGGGCCTGATTTCAAAGCTGGAATAGAACTCAAGCGTTTGACTGAGAATGAGCCGCTGCTGGGGCATTTCGATGACGAACCTGTAATTCTGATTCGACAGGCCGGCGACGTCTTTGCGATTGGCGCCACCTGTACGCACTACAGCGGCCCTCTGGCTGAGGGATTGGTGGTCGGCGAGACGATTCGCTGCCCCTGGCATCACGCGCGCTTTAGCGTGCGAACGGGCGAAGCGGAAGGCGCTCCAGCATTAAACCCGGTCGACTGTTTCAACGTTGTTCAAGACAAGGGGCAAGTACGGATTGACGGAAAGAAGACCGTCGATTTCCGCGTGGCTTGTCCGCGCAATCCGGAATCCGTGGTCATTGTCGGCGCGGGAGCGGCGGGCGCTGCATGTGCGGATATGCTTCGCACCAAGGGCTATCCGGGACCCATCACTCTTGCCGGTGAGGAAGAGCCGGGTCCGGTTGACCGGCCGAACCTCTCCAAGGACTATCTGGCCGGGACGGCGCAGGAGGATTGGATCCCGCTGCGCGATCGGCAGTACTACAGGTCGATCAATGTTGAGCTGATCACCGGCGATCCTGCAGTCCGCATCGACACGGCGGAGCGTCACGTTTCACTGCGCAGCGGTCGTGGACTCAAATACGGCTCTCTGCTGCTGGCCACTGGCGCGGAGCCGCTGTCGCTGCCGATTGAAGGCGCGACTCTCCCGCATGTCCACCGCCTCAGGACGCTCGCTGATAGCAAGACGATCATCGCCCATGCCGAGCGTGCGAAGAAATGCGTGGTGATCGGGTCGAGCTTTATTGGGCTCGAGGCTGCCGCTTCGCTGCGACAGCGCGGGTTGGACGTGACGGTGGTGGGGCGTGACACCGTTCCGCTAGCGAAGGTTCTCGGTCCGGAGTTGGGAGCGTTTGTTCAGAAGCTGCATGAACAGCAGGGCGTCAAGTTCAGACTGGGCGCCACGCCGCGAGCGATTCGCGAGACTCGAGTGGAAATCGAAGATGGGGATCCGGTTGAGGCCGACCTGGTGGTGATGGGAGTGGGCGTTTCGCCGCGAATCTCGCTGGCGAAGGAAGCGGGTTTGAAAGTCGACAAGGGCGTAGTGGTCGGCGAAAGGCTCGAGACGAGCGCTGAAGACGTGTATGCGGCCGGCGATATCGCGCGGTATCCCGATCCGATTTCGGGCGCGCCGGTGCGCATTGAGCACTGGGTGCTGGCCGAGCGGCAGGGACAGTCGGCGGCGCGCGCGATGCTCGGTATCGGCGGCGTGTTTGGCGATGTACCGTTTTTCTGGTCGCAGCATTATGACGTCTCGATTTCGTATAGCGGGCATGCAGGAAGCTGGGACGCTTGCGAGGTTCGCGGCGACTTGTCCAAGCAGGACGCGTGCGTTATTTACCGGTTGCGAGGCAAAACGCTGGCGGTAGCGACCGTCGGACGGGATCATGTGTCGCTCGAGGTTGAAGCAGCCTTCGAGCAGGGCGACATGGAAAAGCTGGAACAGATTTTGCAGCGTCAGTGACGTTGCGCGATCGCCGTCCAATCCGGCATGAAGACGATCAGGCCTTGGGCCGCGGTGTTTTTCGAGTAGCCGGCCACTAGTTGACGGCTGTAGTCGGGCAGGCTGAAGTCGAACGGAGTCCTGGGTGACTGGTCAATGATTTCGAGATCGGCATCGGTCATCGTCAGTTTTCCAAAGCGTAAAACGCCGCCCCGGTGGTAGATGTAATTTCGCGCCTTAAGCGGCGGCACGAGTGCTTTCGCCGCCCCTGACTCAAACGTCTGGACAATCCGGTCGCCTTCAATTCGCACCGCCGTCAGGCGTCCTTCGATTCGCGGAGGTGGCAGGATGCCGGTGGGATTCAGCAGGATGTCGTCGCCGTCAAGGGTGAGTCCCCGATCGCTGCGGACCTTGATGAGCTTCGAGAGATCTTCTCCAAGAAGATGCATCAGGCCCTTAAACGGAATGTGCGCGGACCTGACCTTGTCGGCGTGGAAACGGATCTGTCCACTGGCTGTGACATCAATCGTCCCTTCAACCTCAAATGGCATGTCAACGCCCTTGTGCATCACTCCTCGCTGCTTGATCCGCCCGTTTTCGAAGGTCACGACGATCTGCTTCAGAGGCGCGTCTGGATAGGCGAAGACGTATTTGTTGAGCAGATCGGAGAGGACCGCCGTGCTCATGGCGATTTCGGCCGAGCTGATTCTGGTGACGAAAGAGTTGAGGTCATCAAGGATGACAGGCTTGCCGTCGGCGAGCGGCACCATCTGGCCGCGAAGTCTGCGAACCTCCAGAACGATGAGCTTGTCGAGATGCAAATTTACGTTTTGCATCTGGAGTTCTACCGGTGGCCGCGCCGGAGTTGCCGTTTGCGCGCGTCCACCCGCGGCACCGCAGATGATGGTCAACAGCGCTACCGCAGTCAGAGCGAGGATTCGGAGCATTGAGAGTCTGACGGCCACCAGCCGGGCCGTGTTTCCAAACAACACGCGACAATGAGAATACTTTGGGCATTGCATCGGATTTTGTACTAATTGTAATGGCGGGGCTCATGGGCGCCCTGCTGGCGCGGCTTCTGCGGTTGCCGCTGTTGGTGGGCTATGTCGCGGCGGGCGTGCTGGTGGGGCCGCACACCGCCGGACCCACCGTTGTTCAGGTTCACGACATCGAGCAACTCGCGGAGATCGGCGTGGCGCTACTGCTGTTCTCACTTGGCCTGGAGATGTCGTTTCGAGATCTCGCGCCCGTGCGCCGTATCGCGCTTCTGGGCGGGCCGCTGCAGATTCTGCTTATCACCGCGATTGGGTCGATTGGTGCGGCCAAGGGATTCGGGATGCCATTCGCTGAGGCGATCTGGTTCGGTGCGATGGTGTCGCTGTCGAGCACTGTGGTTGTCCTCAAGACGCTATCCGCCGCCGGAATGACTTCAACGCTCGCGAGCCGGGTGATGATTGGCCTGCTGGTGGTGCAGGATCTCGCGGTAGTGCCAATGCTGGTTATCCTGCCGCAGTTGGGAAACTCGGACCAATTGCTTTGGAAAGTAACGCGGGCCGTGGGCATCGCCGCCGTGTTCCTCACGATCGTGGTACTGGTGGGCACGCGACTGCTGCCTCCGCTATTCAAGCGTGTACTGGCCTGGGGATCGCGGGAGCTGTTTCTGGTGTCGGTGGTGGCGGTGGGCGTGGGAGTTGGATACGCGACGCAAGCGGCCGGCCTGTCATTTGCGTTGGGCGCTTTCGTCGCCGGACTCATCCTGAGCGAATCGGAGTACAGCCATCAGGCTCTCAGCGATGTCATTCCGGTCCGCGATATTTTCGGACTGCTGTTCTTTGTCACGGTAGGAATGCTGCTTGATCCGCAATATGCGCTCGCGCATCCGGTACAGGTAGGTGCTGCCGTCGTGTTGATCTTCCTCGTCAAATCGGTTGTCACCGGAGGAATCGCCAGGGCATTCGGGTATGTGAATATGGCGCCGTGGATCATCGGGCTTGGACTCTCACAGATCGGCGAGTTTTCCTTCGTCCTGGCTCGCATGGGAGTCAGCACAGGGCAGCTATCCAAGACCACTTATGACCTTGCGCTGACATGCACGGTGCTGACGATGGCCTTTTCGCCGTTGGCGTCGAGCCTCGCGTTGCCACTCGGCCGAGCCTGGCGGAAGTTCGGGAAGCCGGCGGACCTCCCTGCCGTCGCTGCATTGCCGAGGCAGGCGATGGATGAGCATGCCATCGTCGCAGGCTATGGACGCAGCGGTAAGGCTGCCGCACGGACTCTGCACGCTGCAGGGATCCCAGTATTGGTTGTGGAACTGAATCACGCGGTGTTCGGCGGCGCGGATGCCGCGGGTCTGGCAGGCGTTTGGGGCGACATTACAAGCTCGGAGATCCTTCACGCGGCTCAAGTGGAGAATGCTCGGCTCCTGCTGGTAACGGTGCCGGACCAAAGCACGGTCCGGATGACTGTGGAGCACGCCAAGAAGATGAACCCGCGACTTGTGGTGGTGGCGCGGGCAGTTCGGGCAGATCATATTAAGGAACTGCACAGGCTGGGCGTGGACGCGGCGATTCAGCCGGAGTTTGAGGGCGGCGTGGAGATGGTGAGGCAGGCGTTACTGCGCTACAAACACGACGACGCGGAAGCGATTCGCCTGGTAGAGGAGGTTAGAGCCGGCTTTTACAGCGACGCAGTCGCTCGCGAAGCTTGATTTGGCAGTAATCGTGCTATTCGTCTCCCTGTGACGGCTACCACTTCGACAAACAGCGAAAAAAAGCAGCATGAGGCGGCTAAAGCGTTCGATCGACTAGATCAGACCGCAAACTTCATCACCGCTACTGCCCGCCAAAGGAACGTAGCGGAAATTATTACATTGGAGCAGGATGCAATCGCTTCACGAACGATGGGTGAGCGTCTTTCGGACGCAATTGCACGACAGGCGGGCAGAATCTGGTTTATTGGACTTCACGCAGCCTGGTTCGCAATTTGGATCACGCTCAACTCGGGTTATGTTCCGGCGGTACATCCGTTTGATCCCTACCCGTACCAGTTTCTGACCTTCGTCGTGTCGCTCGAAGCCATCTTTCTCTCACTCTTCATCTTGATGAGTGAGAACCGACAAAGCCGCCAGGCTGATACGCGATCTCACTTGGATCTGCAGATCAATCTGCTAGCTGAGCAAGAGGCAACAAAAATGCTGCAGATGCTTCAGAGTCTGTGTGAATATCACAAACTCCCCATCGCACACGACCCTGAGGTGGAGATACTGAAGAGTCCCACCAAGCCCGCTGAACTCGCCGAGGAGTTGAAGGCGAGCCTGCCGGAGACTTGCTAGGCGTTGGCTCCTAGGGCGCTTCGCCGGCGATAGAGGCGAGTTGGTCCGCATCGATATTGCCGCCAGAGACGACCACGCCCACACGACCGCAACTCGGGGGAAGTTTGCCGAACAGCACAGCCGCAGCGGCTACCGCTCCGCTCGGCTCAACCACCAATTTCATGCGGAACAGCATGAAGCGGACAGTCTCGCGAATCTCTACCTCACTCACCAGCAGGATGTCGTCCACCAGGCTCTGAATAATCGGGAACGTGAGGACCCCGGGCGAAGGTGAGCGGAGCCCGTCGGCAATCGTCTCTGGTGGCGGAATTTGCACTCGTTCGCCCTTGCGGACGCTCAGGAACGTATCGTTGGCTAGTTCGGGCTCGACGCCGTAGACCCGAATCGCCGGGTTGATCGCCTTAGCCGCGGTGGCGGATCCCGAAACCAGGCCGCCGCCGCCCACACAGACCACCAGCGTGTCGAGGTCGTTGACGGTTTCGAGTAACTCCACCGCCGCAGTGCCTTGTCCGGCGATGATTAGCTCATGATCGTAGGGCGGCACCAGCGTAGCGCCGGTCTCCTCGGCGACACGGCGTCCCAACGCCTCGCGGTCGTCCTTGAAACGGTCGTAAGTGACGATCGTGGGACCCTGCGCGCGAGTGGCCTCCATCTTGAATTTGGGCGCATCGAGCGGCATCACCAAGGTCGCCTTGGCTCCCACTTCGCGAGCGGCGATGGCCACGGCCTGGGCATGATTGCCCGAAGAAAACGCCACTACGCCTTTTCCCAGTCGGGCTTGTGGGATGGCGAAGATGAAATTCGCGGCTCCGCGAATCTTGAATGCACCGCCACGTTGGAGATTCTCACACTTGAAGAAAGCGTGGGTGGCCGCGCGCTGGTCAAACGTGCGGGACGTCATCACCGGAGTCTTCTGGGCGATGGGCGCGATGCGTGAGCGCGCTGCGATGATGGCTGCGAGATCCACCATATTAGTACCCCGCCTGCTTGTCCACCAGATTCTCCATCGGCTCGCCCTTGATGAAGTGCCCGTAGTTGCGAACGAAGATCTCGACAGCATTGTGGACCCAGCCGTCCACATGGTCCGCGCTATGGAACGACATAATTACGTTCGGTAGCGAGTAGAACGGGTGACCGTCGGGGAGGGGTTCCTGATTGAAGACGTCGAGCGCTGCACCGCGAATCCGCTTTTCCTGGAGCGCCTTGATCAGGGCAGGCTCGTCGATCACCGGGCCGCGCCCAACGTTAATCACAACGGCGGTAGGCTTCATAGCGGCGAACTGCGCTTCGCCGATCATGCCTTTGGTATCGGGGGTGTTTGGCGCGGCGGCTACAAGGTAGTCACACTCATGGACGAAGTCGAGCAGTTGCGCGGGTCCGTAAACGGCATCGAGCAGCGGATCGGCCTTGGATAAGTCGGGCCTGCGGCGTGACGCGATGACGCGCATGCCCATGGCCTTGGCACGCTCGGCTGTAGCTTTGCCGATCTCGCCATAGCCGACGATGCCCATCGTCTTTCCGGCGAGCATTTCGACGTCGAACTGAGCCCAATGGCCAGCGACCTGCGCCTCACGCATACCGCGCATGTTCTTCGCGAAGAACAGCGCGCCGGCGATGGCCCATTCTCCCAGCGACGGAGCGAAGGCGCCGCGGCCATTGGTCAGCGGAATGTCGCTGGCACGCAACTCGGGGAACAAGATGTGGTCGACACCGGCGGAAATGGAGTGGATCCAGCGGACCTTCGATGCGGAGGAGAAGATTGCCTTCAAGAGGTCGGCGTTAAAGAGGGCGTTGAAAATGATGTCGGCATCCGGCGCTTTTTGTCGCGCGAGTTCGATATCGCCGGTGACGGTCAGGTTGGCCGAAGCCGGTAATTTGTCGAGCACACTGAGATGTGGCGCGGCCGGATTGGAGAGCACGAGTACTTGAGGCATGCGAAGAACAGTGTAGCCAAGAACAGGTGTGCGAAACTGGAATTGTGTCCGAGCGCTGCACATGCGGAGCGCAACTCCTTCCAGAATCCCGGTTCTGCCACAAGTGTGGCAAGCCGCAAACGGATGAGTTGCCTGTCGAGGAAGAAGTCGTAGCCCCGCCTGCGCTTCCGGTCCAGGCGCCTGCTCCCGCGCCTCCTGAAATCAGTTTCCACAATCCTCTGGCAGTGCGTATCGGCCTGTTGCTGGCGGTAGCGACGTTCATCCTCAGCGTTATTGTGAAACCGCTGCTGTTGCTTTGGATGCTGGCGGCCGGCATCGGCGCCGCGTGGCTTTACGCCCGCCGGACAGGCGTGGCACTCACGGCCGTAGGTGGAGCGAGGCTGGGATGGATTACGGGCTTGTTCCTATTCCTGATCCTGATGATTCTGGTGAGCGGGATGGCTCTGGCGATGACCGACAAGGGCGCCGCCGACATGTTTCTGGCCCAGATGAAGCAGAACGGCGGCGAAGATCAGGCGCGGATGGTTATCGAGGCGCTCCAGAATCCGGGCAAACTAGCGGAAGTGTTGGCGCAGTTCTTCGTGTTTTGCGGACTGCTTCCGGTGCTAGGCGGCGTGTTGGGCGCCAGGTTGTTCCGTAAGGCCGGAACCGCCAGTTCTTAGAACCTATCTCTTCCAGAGAAACTCCGTCCGCGCATACCGCGGTCGCACACCCGGCTTGCCACCGGCGTTCGAGTTAGATAGTTTAGGACCGTAAAGGCGGAATTATGCTGACTCGACGAGAAATTTTGAGCGTCCTCGGTGCATTACCTGCGGCGAGCCTCTGGAATACTAGTCCTCTGTATGCTCAGGCTGCCGGCAACTTTCCACGGCGGCTGCTGGGGCGAACCGGCTGCACGGTGGTTCCTCTCGGCCTTGGAGGCCAGGCGTCGCTGCAGTGGACCGCACCCGGTATCGACGCCCCGGATATCATCGTCCGAGCCATTCAACTTGGCGTGAATTACCTGGATTCCGCCAACGCCTACGGGCCCAGCCAAATGAACTATGGCGAAGCGTTCAGGCGCCTTCATCTCACGCCGTCGGATACCGCCTACAACCGGACTCTTCGAGAGAGCCTCTACCTCGCCACCAAGACTGGAAGGCGGTACGCCTTGAATCCCGCTGTCACCGGTCCCACGGCGGTGGACGAGTTGAAACGCTCGCTCACCATGATGTTCGGCGACGGCAAGGGATACATTCCCGAGGGCGCCTATTTGGATGCGATCCAAATTCATAACCTCACGACAATGGAGCAGGTGGCGCAGGTTTACGAAGGATTTGCCGAGCGCGGTTCAAAGATGCCGGAGAGGATCGGTGCCCTTGCCGCCCTACTCGACTATCGCGACGGCACGAATCTTACGGGGCTCAATCCGGAACGCCGCCACTACGTGCGCCACATCGGCGTTACCGGACATCAGAGTTCCCCGGTGTTGATGAGCGCGATTCGGCGTGACACTTCGAACGTCATCGACACTGTGCTGGTGGCGCTGAATGCCAACGACCGGCTCTGCAGTTCACATCAGAACAATGTACTGCCGCTGGCCGTGTCGCGCGGGCTAGGCGTGATTGCCATGAAGATCTTTGCCGACGGCGCGTACTACGGTAAGGAGCCGCGTTTCTCGAGGACGCCTGAGGATGTCAACCTAGCCGTAGGCAAGGATGGTGCGGTTCCGCCGTCGGATCTCGTTCGCTATCCGCTTTCCCTGCCGGGGGTGTCGGTGGCGATTATTGGCACCGGCCGTATCAATCGCGACAAGCCTGCGAGCGATCAGTTGCTCGCAAATCTCACTTCCGCGCTCAAGGACATGCCCTCGCCAATTGAGCGCCTCCGGATTGAGGCGGACTCCAAAGTCCGCCATGGCGCCGCCACCAACTACTTCCAGGAGAAAACCAACGTGCTCGTGCAGCCCTCCAGCGTGGCGACGAAGCGGGACGGCGACCGTCTGGTGGTGGAATGGAATACCGCGTTCGCCGGTCCGGAGCCTATCCGCTCGTACGAGATCTACGCGGGTAAGCGACTGCTGGTATCGCTGCCGTTCCGTCCGCAGCTGACCGAAGCTCCGCTCGCCTTTCCCATTCCGGTATCCGAAGCAGGAGAGGAGCGGTTAACGGTGATCGCCTCGGAGGCTCTGCCGAAGCGAGTGGCCTAGCCGCATCCATCGCCGGCGTCACCGCGTAACGGTTTCAAACCCGATGCGCGTTTGCGGCTGATATTTTCCAACTACGCTGTCCAAATCACCCAATCCGGGGCGTCACTGGAGTAGCGGGCATCAAGCCCGGGTAAAATTCAGGACGGAGATCACTGGTGAAGTACATCTTGATGGACTACGTGAAAGAGACCGGCTGGGACGAGTTAACGACGGCAGATAAGGACCACTGGCTGGGAGCCTACGTTTCCTACTTGGAGGCGATGGGGAAGGCCGGTGTGCTGAATAGCAGCAACGGCCTGCACCAAACTTCGGCGGCGACCACGGTTCGCGTCGTCAACGGAAAGACACAGGTATTGGACGGCCCTTACGCTGACACGAAAGAGCAACTCGGGGGCTTCCACATCATCGATGTGCCGGACCTCGACGCGGCAATCTCCTGGGCAGCAAGATGTCCGACCGCGCTCCATGGCGTCGTCGAAGTGCGTCCGGTCAGAGAGCAGGATCTAAAACAAATTCGAGGGCATCTCAAGGATTTTGACGCCAACCAGAAACCTGTATCGGAAGGGGATAAATAGACGATGCGAAAACTATTAGTCTTCAATCATGTATCGCTCGACGGCTACTTCGTCGATCAGAAGGGCGACATGAGCTGGGCGCACAATCAGGACCCGGAATGGAACGAGTTCGTGAATCAAAATGCAAGCGGCGACGGCCAGTTGCTATTCGGCAGAAAAACTTACGACATGATGGCCGGCTTCTGGCCGACACCGATGGCCCATAAGACGCTGCCCACTGTTGCTGAGCGGATGAACAGCGCAGCCAAGGTCGTCTTTTCACGAACCATGGACAAGGCGGATTGGAATAATACCCGGCTCTTGAAGGGCGACCTCGCGGAAGAGGTTCGAAAGTTGAAAAGCGAGCCCGGCGCCGGCATGGTGCTCATGGGAAGCGGCACCATTGTTTCGCAACTCGCGCAAGCCGGTTTGATCGACGAATACCAGCTTGTGGTCAACCCGATTATTCTCGGCAGCGGCAGAACTCTGTTTGAGAGCGTCAAGGACAGACTGCGCTTGAAGCTGACCAAGTCGCGTGCGTTCGGCAACGGCAGCGTTGTGTTGTCGTATGCGCCGACAGGTGCCTAGTTGAGCGCATCTGGCGCCGATCCGCGAGGGACAGCCGACGCCGTGGCGCGGCGCAGTTACGGCAAATTGGTGGCGTTTTTGGCTGCGCGCACAAGGGATGTCGCGGCCGCCGAGGATGCGCTGTCGGAGGCTTTCGCAGCGGCACTGGCGGACTGGCCAACCAGCGGCTGCCCGTCTAACCCGGAAGGCTGGCTGCTAACCGTGGCCCGGCGAAAGCTGATCGATGTCGCGCGTAAACGGAACCGCGCTGATCTGGTAGCCGGAGAACTGCAAATTCTCACGGAGAGCTTCGATGCCGCGTCGGTTGAAGCGGAAATTCCGGATCGACGCCTGGCGCTGATGTTCGCCTGCGCGCATCCTGCAATCGAAGTGGGCATCCGCGCGCCGCTGATGCTTCAGACCGTTCTGGGTCTGGATGCCAAGACGATCGCCTCGGCGTTTCTGGTGTCACCAACCACCATGGGCAAGCGTCTGGTTCGGGCCAAGGACAAGATCCGGCAGGCCGGCATCCCATTCCGGATTCCGGAACGCGAAGAGCTTTCCGAGAGACTCGACACGGTGCTCGATGCTATTTATGCGGCTTTCTCGGAAGGCTGGACCAGTCCCGGCGGCACGGATCCTTCGCATCGCGATCTCACCGACGAGGCTCTGTTTCTGGCAAGACTGCTGTGTGAGCTACTGCCCGACGCGCCGGAGGGGTTGGGCCTTTTTGCGCTCATGCTTCATGCCGAGGCGCGGCGCGGTGCGCGCAGGAATGAGGCCGGTGAATACGTCCCGCTGGCTGAGCAGAATACCGAACATTGGGACTGGCGAATGATTCAGGACGCCGAGTCGCTGCTGCGGCGTGCCGGCGGCATAGGGTCCCCGGGGCGCTATCAATTGGAAGCGGCACTCCAGTCGGCGCATACGTTCCGGCGGCACTCGGGTCAGTCTAACTGGGCGTCCGTTACGCAACTCTACAACGCCCTATTTGCGATGACGGGATCGCCTGTCGTGCAGGTGAACCGCGCACTCGCCGTCGCCGAAACACACGGCGCCGCTGCCGGACTCGCGTTGATTGAGCAACTGGCGGCGGATGTCCGGCTTGTCGACTACCAGCCGTATTGGGCTGCCCGGGCAGAGTTGCTGGCGAGGGCCGGATCGCACGCCGAATCGCGAAGTGCCTACGACATTGCCATTGGCCTCGAGCGTGACCCCGCCGTCCGGCGGTTCCTCCAGCGCCGTCAGTCCGCCTTGCCGGATTGAGTCTGCGCGGCAATCAATAGGAACATCGGCCGCCGGCACTCATCCTTCCATTCAGGATGCTGAGCGAGCATCGCCGGTGGTGGTGCCGGCCATGCTTCATCACTACGACCGGCGCGCCTGGTATAGCAGGCGTACTGCCCACAGGCATAGCGCCAGAGCCGCCAGCGTCAGCAGTAGATACCAAGGCTCGCTCATCAGTCGTGATCCCTCTTCAATCATCCGTAGAACATGCGCTAACGTGATCGCTCCAAACAGAACGCCGGTAGTTAAGATGTACGCCTTCATACAGGGTTGCCTCAGTGGACGATTGTACTTCGTGACACAATCCGGGGATGCCCTGGTGTCGACGGCTCGCGATGCTTCTTCTTCCCATTTGCGTGTTCGGCGCGGATGCCCATACGCCAACAGCCGAAGGCCTCGTGTATGGCGAAGCGGGCGGCGAGACGCTCATCATGGATTACTATGCGCCGCAAGGGCGCGGTCCTCACCCGATCGCGATCGTCATTCATGGCGGCGGTTACCAGCGCGGCAACAGCAAGAGCGGCAGCGAGGCGTATTGCATCGACTTCCTGACTCCTGCCGGGTACGCCGTTTTCTCCATCAACTATCGTCTGGCTCCCAAGTTTCCGTATCCGAATATGGTTCGCGACGTCGAGCGCTCGGTCCGCTATATCCGGCACAACGCCGGGAAATGGGATGCCGATCCCGCCCGCATCGCCTTGGTCGGTGGCTCCGCCGGAGGCTTTCTGAGCAATATGGTGGGACTGCTAAATGCGCCCGGCAATCCCAAGGCTCAGGATCCAGTGGATCGCGAAAGTGCCAAAGTCCAAGCCGTGGTCACCTTGTTTGCGCAAAGCAGTTTCGCGACGGTTGCTCTGAATCGCGATGTGCACGCACTGCTTGATCCTTTAATTCAGGAGAAGGGCGAGCCCGTAGCCCTGCGCGAGGCGTCCCCGATCACCTACGTCACGAGCGCCGCGCCGCCTTTCCTCCAAATCCTTGGAGATCGCGACGAGTACATCCCGTTCACGGAAGCGACCAACCTTCAGGCTGCTCTACAAAAGGTAGGCATGCGAGCCGACATCATTCGAATTCCGAACGGCACTCATGGAACAGGAAACTGGCATACCTTGCAAGGGGTGCCGGACTGGGAGCGCCAGATGGTGGAATGGCTGAATGGTGTGCTGCACCACGAGGGTTCTGTAGGAGTCGGTATCCGGGAACGCCGGCCATAATATTTGGCAGGATCTTGCCGCAATGGCGTGGAATTGCCTCTATCTTTGACCGGCATCGCTGTCTCTCAATGAGTTAGGGTGGCCGTTCGGATGCGTTAAGGACGGTATGGGTTCGATTAGCAACATTTCCAGCAGTTTTCTACAGTCGGCCATCGGCAAGGCTTTGCAGTATTCCGGATTAGCCGCCGCGGGAGGCAGTAGCGTTAACAGCACGTCTTCCGTTGGCCAGGCGGCCGATGGCCAGAAGCTTTCGCCGCTCACCAAGCTATTGAGCGTGCTACAGCAGTTGCAACACACGGATCCCGCTAAGTACAAGCAGGTAACCCAGCAAATCTCCACCAACCTTCAGGACGCCTCGCAGAAGGCGCAGTCGGACGGCAATTCGCCGGCATCAGCGCTGCTAAGCCAGCTTTCAGCCGACTTCTCGAAGGCGTCAACCAGCGGCGATTTACCCGACATTCAGGATCTGGCGAAGGCAGTCGGGGGCGGTCATCGCCGGCATCATCACGCCCATTCGTCCGCAGGGTCCACGGATACCAACTCGAGCCCCGGCACCGGCAGCGCAACCACCGGGGTCAGCCAACTGCTCGCGGCGTTGCAGGCAAACAGTCCGCAGGACGATTCACAGAATCCCATGTCGATCATCCTCAAGACTCTCTCCGACGCGGGCATCTCCGGTCCCGCCGGGTCGTGACGTTTCGAATCGGTTGGTGAAGTAGCGTAGAATTCCTTGCGTGACTATTTCGCGTCGCGCGCTCCTGGCGTCGGGTGCAGCCATGCTTCTTCGGGCGGTGACCCTGAAGATCGTGGTTACCGGCGGACATCCCGGAGATCCCGAATGCGGTTGCGGCGGCACTATCGCGCGCTATACCGGCGCCGGGCACGAGGTTCTGGTCCTCTACCTGAACCGAGGCGAAGGCTTCTGCGGCGGGGCCCCGCTTGACCAATGCGGCGCCATCCGGACGGCTGAGGCTCGTGAAGCATGCCGAATCCTTGGAGCGACGCCTGCGTTTGCCGGGCAATACGATGGTCGTGCCGTAGTGGATGATTCGCATTACAGCGAATTCGACGCGCTCCTGGCGGCCGCCAAGCCGGATGTGGTCTTTACTCAATGGCCCGTCGATAGTCATCGCGACCACCGTGCGGTTTCTTCTCTCGCGCTCGACGCGTGGCTGAAAGGCGGAAAGAAGTTCGCTCTGTACTACTACGAAGTGGCCGAAGACACCTCAACGTTCACCCCCACCGACTTCGTCGATATCTCCTCCGTCGAGGCCCGACGTCGAACGGCCTGTTATGCCCACGTTTCCCAGCAGCCCGGCAAATGGTACCCGAAACAACAGGAGATCACGCGGGCGCGAGGCGCCAATAGCGGTGTTTCCCAAGCTGAGGCGTTCTGCCGGCACACCGAGAGCCGTCGCGGCCTGTTGCCGTAAGTATTCTGAAAGGACTCCGAGTCATACGGCATTTCTTCAACAGCAAGGAGTGTGGACATGATCCGATATTCTGTTCTGGTGGCCTGTGCGGCATTCGCCGTCCAAGCAAATGCCTGCTCGGTGATGGGTAAAATATCGGGCTCTTCGATGGTGGAATCGGCCGAGGTCATCGTTCGTGCCACTGCGGCAGGTTATGAAACCGCGCCCGCGAATCCGAATCGGTGGACCACCGGGACACCGGATTCGATGATCCATTTCGAGGTTGTGGAGACGCTTCGCGGAGAGGTGCTCAAAGAGATCAGCATCGCAGGGTACCTCACCGAAGGGGACGACTTTAATGATCAGCGTCCACCCTATAACTTCGTGCGTCCGGGCGGTAGGCGTGGGAGTTGCTTCGCCAACACATACCGGGCGGGTGCGCAGTATCTGCTGGCTTTGATCAGGAATCAGTCCGGGCAACTGACGCCGTATTGGTATGCGCTTGGGCCCGCGAATGAGCAGCTTCATTCAGACCAGGATCCATGGCTGCTTTGGGTGCGGGAGAAAGTTCGTACACGGCCGGGCAAGTAGCTCGTCGGATAGAGCGCCGACGCACTAATAGGCGAGATTTGACAGGAAGTCCGGTGTGCCGCCGCCTTTAATGGCAGCTGTCCAGTCATCAAGCCTTTCGGGGTGCATCTTCCAAAAGCTACGGCAGAGCGTTAGGAACTCGAGCACCGTGTCACGCTCGCCCACGGTCAACAAATCCTTTGCCAGGCTCATGCTCGGGCCGAAACTATTCAACTGCGGCGACCCCGTGGTCTTACCCGACGCAATCAGCGAACTCGACGCTAGCAACATATTGTGGTCGCGCTTGAGAGCGACGCGGCCGATCATCATATTGCCGTAAAACACCGCGTTGCCGTAGTTCCAATCCTTCTGATATTCGGGCGCAGTGGAGAGCAACTCCCGTCCGTAGCGGTCCGCCTTATCCAATTCGCCGGCGTCAAATGCGGCCTTGGCAACGTTGGCCAATGCGTAGAAACGCTCACGACCGGAGAGAGGCAGGGCCTTTTCAAGAGTGAGGAATTTGGCTTGCGGAGCCGGCTCAACCGCCTTTCGCTGTTTGAAAATCCCGGTCATCAGATCGGAGGACAACCGCTGCGCCGAGTCGAGGTCGCCCTTCTGGAGTGCGGCTTTCACCTGGTCGCTTAGCAACTCCAGGTCATGCAGGTCAGGTTGTGTGGGGTTTGGTGCAGTTTGCGCTTGAGCAGGAGACAAACTGAGGGATATTCCAAGAACCAGGGCAAATCCAAAGCTCACGATACGCGGTTTCAAGGTAAAGCCTCCGTGGGGAAAAAGCTTTCTCGTCTTTAATTTTAGACGACGTGAGGGGCCATGGCGTTGAGCGGGAAGCGGCCTAGGGTAGTTTCCACGCCTCGTTGAAGAAAGAGGCATGAACCACCGTCGAACTGGTCGTATCAACCACTGCGTAGTCGGGCAATTTGGGAGTCTGGCGAGCGTTATTGAGATAGTCGATCTCACGGAATGTGAACCCGCTATTCAGCACTACATAACGTTCCGGATTCAGCGGATTCGGATAGATCAGGACGGGAACATGGCTGTTTGAAGGGTACTTCCTGGTACCGATCGCGACGCCATCGGCGGTCCACTTCACCGGGAGCCGGTCGGCGATTTTCGCCAGGATCTTGTTGCTGCCGGGGTCGCCGAACAGAACCAGATTGCTCGACAGGATATCGGTGTCGGTCACAGAAGTGTCCGTGCGAACCTGCGCCTCGCCGCGAAACTGGCGGCGCCATTCCGTGATTGCGTGCTTCTGCTCGTCCGCAATCCAGGCGGCAACTCCAGGAGCCATAGGTGTTCCCGTGGGACTCACGATGACGAAGCTATCCAGAAAGGCATCGTCCACTGGTCCCTGTAGGCCCTGCTTTTTGGCGAGACCGGACGGCTTGCTCGAGGGTACGCTCTCCCACCTGCCTTGGGTCTTGCGGAAGTGGACCGTCCACGAGCGGTCAGATAGCGGAGTGGAGGTGGTGAGCTTCTGCCCGTCAATATCGACTACCGGCGTACGCGTAAGACTGAACGGGCAGCCTCCCGGACCGATGTCTAGCGTGAACGCTGTCACGTTGCCGGTTTCCACCGTCACGGATCGATCGCTGTCGATGATGGCGTGGACGCGCGCCCGCTGCCAGTGCTCGCCGAGCGCGTCAACCACCACCCACTTCATGCGATTGTAGGCCAGCGTCCACGTTGTGAAGCGGACCTCATAGGAGTAGGGATCGCGGCCGCGCTCGGCAATCGGATCGAGCAAATGTTCGATCTCGACCTTCGAGTCCGGATGGTAGCGGTGAGGGGTGTTGGGCCCGACTACCCGCTTGAGGCGGAGTCCTTCTTCACCCATCGCGCGCTCCATGGCGTCCGCAGCTTGCTTTTGCGGATCAATCTCGCCGTTATAAGCGATGGTCAGCGTGTTCGACAGATTCACCGCATAATCGGTGGCGTCGTACAGGTGAAAGAGTTTCTGTTCCCACTCCGGCGGCGCATCGGGACCGGTGAGCTTGAGGTGGAGGAATTCAGCGGATTCACTGAAGCCAGCGCCTGGCGCCACCGCCGCCCAGAGTCCCGCGTAGTGCGCGCCGATGTGCCAGGCCGAGGCGCCGCCCATGCTGAAGCCACGAACGATGATCCGGTTCTCGTCGATCGGGTAGTGGCGCTTCACGTCCTCAAGGGCTTCAAAAAAGTCGACCTCGCCGGCCAGTTTGCTGGCGTTGCAGAAGCGCCCGTAGAGATGCAGGACGATGGTGTCGCGGGGCGTGAACTCGCCGGGGTTCTTCTCGCGATCGGCAAGAAAGTTCACCTCGCTGAGGGTCTCGTTGCGACCGTGAAACCAGGTGTCGAGGCGCCAGCGATGAGGGACAGTGGCTGAATACGACGGCGGGATCACGAGGCCGTAAGGCTGAACACTCTTATCAATTTTCGAGATGTAGCCGCGTACAACCAGACCCGTAGCCTTCGTCCACGGAGCCTCGCCTGCGGTCAGTTGACGTGCCCTCTCCTCGCCATGGGCCAAGAGAATTCTGGCTTTCGCGATCTCGTCCGCTTTGAAGAATTCGTTGTACTGAAGCGCATAGCGTACGGCTTCCTGGTAGATCAGGACATCGGGAAGCAGAGGTTGATTAGCGAGTTTGGCGGTGGCATCGCGAAGGCGTCCCAGCCCGGCTTCAAGCTCACGGCGATCGGAGGCCGGGACTTCGATGCCGGCCGGTGGGATGGGCTTTATCGCCCGCTTCTCGCGCGGTTGAGCGGATGCTACGAGCGCGACCGCAGCAATTCCCAGAATCGCGAACTTCATTGTGCCTAGTATCATAAATCACTAAGAGGTGACTTCCATGATCCCCATGCTGCTCGTCTTCACGAGTCTTGCACTTGCGCAGGAGCCTGCGGTAGAGGTTTCGATGAACGCCGCGGAGAAGTCGTTCCAAGAAGCCATGGCCAACGTCACCATGACGGGCTTTTTCACCGTCGGCGATGAGGCCGAAACGCATGTGGACAGCTATATCATCGAGCGTGTCACGAAGGTAAAAGAAGATCTCTGGAAATTCGACGCCCGAATCCTGTATAACGGCAAGGATTTCAAGGCGTCGATCAATGTGCCGGTTAAGTGGGCCGGCGAGACTCCTGTGCTCACGCTGTCCAATTACATGATCAAGGGTCAAGGCGTGTACAGCGCTCGAATTCTCATTTACAACGGCATGTACGCCGGAACTTGGGGCGCGCAGGAGCATGGCGGCAAGATGTTCGGCAAGATCGTCCGCAACCCGCCCGCGCCGTAAGCCGGAATGGCGAACGCCGCAGCCGCACAACTCGAGGCCGTGCCAGGACGGACTACGACGTATCTCGCTTGGGCGAATCTCGTCATGGCAGCGCTGGCCATGGTGGGAACTCTGCCTGGGCGGACCCAGGGCCTGGGGCTCATCACCGAGCCGCTGCTCGCCGATCTGCATGTCGATCGCGTCTCGTACGCCGCCATCAATCTGTGGGCGACCCTGATTGGCTCCCTGTTCTGCCTGCCCTGTGGGCGTCTGGTTGACCGCTTCGGCTCGCGGCGCGTGGTCACACTTGTCGTGGCGGCGTTAGGAGTGACGGTGCTCGTTATGAGCCGCGCAACCGGCACCGCCGCCCTGGCTGTCACCATCACCCTGACGCGCGGTTTCGGCCAAAGCGCGCTCTCGGTAGTGAGCCTTGCGCTCGTCGGGAAGTGGTTCACACGGCGTCTGAGCATGGCTATGGGCATCTACTCGCTGATCGTCGGCATGGGATTCATCGCAGCATTCCCGTCGGTGGGCGCGGCGGTGCTGCACTACGGCTGGCGGACGGCGTGGAACGGCACAGGCTGGGCGCTGGTGGCTGTGCTGACTCCGCTGGTGTGGTTGATTGTGCGTGACGGCAGCGAGGCCACGGCGGACGCGGTGGTTGAAGAGTCAGCGGTGGAACGGGATCTCTCGTTTGGCGAAGCGCTGCGCGGACCCGCATTCTGGATTTTCGCCGTGTCGAGCGCGGTGTTCGGCCTCGTCTACTCGGGAATTGCGTTGTTCAATCAGTCGATTCTCGAGCAGCGCGGCTTCGACGCCAAGACCTATTACAACGTGCTCGTTATCAGCACTCTGCTCGGGCTGGTGGCGAATTTCGCGGGAGGCTGGCTTGCCACGCGTTGGCCTCTCCAACGGCTCATGGGGACCGGCATGGCGGTGCTGGCGGCTGCACTGCTGATGCTCCCGCTCGTAAAGACCTACGCGCATGTGATGACGTACGGCATCGCGATGGGGGTTTCAGGCGGCATCGTTACGGTAGTGTTCTTTTCGGTATGGGGACAGGTCTACGGGAAAATGCATCTGGGACGAATTCAGGGCGCTGCGCAGATGATGACGGTGTTGGCGTCAGCCGTAGGACCATTGCTGCTCGCGGAGACGCTGAGTCGAACCGGATCATACGATTCGATTTTCTACGCGCTGGCCGTGGTGGTGGTGGGCCTCGGCGTGGCTTCGTGGACGGTGCGGCTGCCGGCGCGGTCAGTGAGTCTACTGGAAAGAGATTAGAGCCTTGCGGGCTTCGATCTTGGCGGGATCCACGCCTTCCGCCTTCTTCAGATCATCGATGGATTTGAACTCGGCCTTCTCGCGCGCGTGGACAATCGCCTCGGCATCTTTGCCCGCGATGGCTAGCCCGGTCATGATTTCCTTCACCGTGGCTTTGTTGACGTTGACTTTCGGCTGAGCCTGCCCGGCGCGAATGTACTTGGTCAGGTATTGGACCACGTCGTACATCTCGTCCTCGGTGCCCTCCATGCCCCGTTGCGCCATGTCGGCGACAATGGCGGACCATCCGTCCTCGGAGTGGGGCTTGCCGAGGACAATCTGGGCGCCGTGGCAGCTGTTACAAAGCTTGACGACCGTCGCCTTTCCGGGCCCGTCGGGTAACTGCGGAGCATCGGCCGCCATCAGCGGAACGATCAGGGTAATTGCGGTAAGAAGGCCGGTAAAACGCACGTGCATTACTGACCGTTAGTTTACCCGTTTTACAATGCGATTGACCTTCATGAGGATCGTCTGTCTCCTGCTCATCGGACTCTCGCTTCACGCGGCTGACTGGCCGATGGCAGGCGGCGACGCGAGTCAAAGCGGATGGCAGCAACGCGAGCGGGACATCACGCCGTTCACGGTGAAGCAAATCCGGCTCATCTGGAAGCAAGCGCCCGGAGCCGTTCTCAGCGCGCCAATCATCCTGGGCCGCCTCATCACTTATCGCGGGACGGTTGAACTCGTATTTGTCGTGAGTGCCGCCGGCGACGTCTACGCCATTGACGGCGATTTCGGGAAGGTGTTCTGGCGCCGGCATCTCGATCTGATTTCACAAGGCTGTTCCGGGGCCGAGCCACCCGCTCCAGCGCTTTCTCCTTCGAATTTGTCTCCTGAAGACGAGGACGATGACGGACCTCAGCCACTCCGTCCGCTTTACGTGGTGACGGTCGACGGACGGCTGCACTCACTCAATCCACAAGACGGCGCCGACCTGGCGTCTGCCCGCGATTTTGTTCCGGCTGGATCACGAATTGCCAACATGAGGCTGGCAGGGGGGCGGCTTTCCACTGTCACCGCGCCGTGTATGGGAAAGACGTTGACTGCCTGGTCGATTGATACAGCAGGCGGACAGTCGCTCGCGAGCGGACCAGGAGCGCCAGCCCAGCGAGAAGCCGTCTCTGAAGATTCCGCGGGGCGGCATTGGGTACACGCGTCCGTGGCCGGCCGGGTGACCGCTTACCGGCAGGAAGCGGGTAAGCGAGTGCAGGCCTGGGCGGCGAAACTGCCTGGCGAACTCTCAGTTCCCGTGCTGGCGGGAGGCGTGGTCTTTGTAGTGTCGCGGGACCGTTTGTACGCCTTCGATGCCATCCGCGGTCAAAGACTTCTTGCCGGCCCCACCGAGGTGTTGGGTGGAAAAATGCCTGCACTGGCCATTGCCAACGGGCACATCTGTTTCACTGGCGGCGCCACGCTCATATGCTATGGCTTGCCGGTTGAACCCTAAGATAAATCCGAATTATTCCTTCTGTTCCGGAAATACGCTCGTCTGAGTTGTTTTACAGATAGAACTTGCTCATGAGCCCACAAGCAGCAATGTCCAAGACTAACGAGGAACTGCGCCAACCACTGACGCGCTACCTCGTTAGTCTTGGGCTGGACTCGGAGGAGTGCCGCGACGTGGTGCAGGAGGCCTTTTTGCGATTGCACCAGCACGTGGCAGGCGGCGGCGGGGGCAACCTGCGCAGCTGGCTCTTCCGTGTGGCCCACAACGAAGCTCGCAACCGGCAGAAGCGGTACGAGCGGCGTTTTGGTTCAACCATTGAGGGCGTGGAAGTCCGGGACGCCGCCGATCCAGAGTCCGTGCTGTTGGACAAAGAGCGGCGGAACCTGCTCGACGCAGCGATGCGCAAACTCCCGGAAGTGGAGCGTGAGTGTCTGCGGCTGCGGGCCGAGGGAAAGCGATATCGCGAGATTGGCGAGACGCTCGGACTCGCGGTGTCGACAGTGGCTGATGCAGTGGAGCGGGCAATTCGCAAGCTCGCGGAGAAATGCAATGACTGAACATCCCCGGAATTTGGCGGCCTGGCTCGACGATGAATTGGGTGCGGATGAATCGGCTGCGGTGACGCAGCACGTGGAGAACTGCGGGCAATGTCAGGCGCGTGCACGAACCTATGCTCAGGTGACGGGACTGCTGGCGGAGTCACTTGCCGGGCGCCGGACGGCGAGGCGGTGGCGCGCGGCAGTGGTATGGGCCGGAGCGATTGCCGCGGCGCTGGTCCTTTATATCGCGCTACGACCCGAAAAGCGGGTGCTGGTTAGTACGGTGCCGACGGCAGTCATAAGAGCCCCGAAGGTTGATGTGAATTCAACTGAGATTGCGCTGAACCCCTCTCCCAGGCGGGTGCGTCGTCATCGAAACGCGGTGCGGCCCAAGCCCCCGCAAGTGACTTTCACGGATGGTCCCGTGGTGCGTGTGTTGTTGCCCGCGGACGCGCTATTTGCTCCTGGAGCAATGCCGGCGGGAGCACAGATTTATGCGGATTTAGTGCTGGCGGCGGACGGCTCCGCCCGCGAATTGAGATTGCTGCCGTAGTGAAAACTTTCTTTAGGAGACTGAACGATGAAAACGCTTTTGCTATTTTCCGCGGTCGCTGCATGCGCCTTAGCGCAAGAGCATCCGCAAGTGCACGGGATGACCAATTCCGTTCCCGCCGTGAAGCTATCGGGAATGATGGGCGTCGGCGAAACCATGGGCAGCAACGTCAAGGGTGCGCCGTATTCAGCCATCATCGTAACCGAAATGGTGCAGACGCTCGCCGACGGCAACCGCATTTCCCAGAAGAATCAGGGCTCGGTGGCCCGCGATTCGCAAGGCCGGATGCGCCACGAAGCAATTCTACCGGTGATCGGGAACATGTCGACGAACGCAGTTTCGCCCAGAGTGATCTTCATCAACGACCCGCTGTCCGGTACAAACTATAACCTCAACGTGTCCGACAAGACCTACCGCAAACTGCCGGCTCCGCCCTCTGCCGGCGAAATGGTCGCGATGAAACGGGATGCGGAGCGGAAGGTCACTGGCGGACCGGCCGGTACGGTCAACATGATTTACACCGAAGGAATGCGGATGCCCGCTCCACCTCCCCATGCCTCTGGCGAGGCGTTTCGTATCGTGGCGGATGGCGGCGAGGCCGGCATCGTCAGTATGAAACTGCGGGCTGAGCAGGGTGGCAAGCGCGAATCGCTCGGCTCGAAGGTGATTGAAGGTGTGATGGTGGAAGGCACGCGTACGACCCGAACGATAGCCGCCGGCGAGATCGGCAACGATAAGCCGATCGAGATTGTGAGTGAGAGCTGGTTCTCGCCCGACCTGAAGACGGTGGTGTACAGCAAGCGATCTGACCCTCGTACGGGCGACATGATCTACTCGCTGACGAATATCAGCCGCTCCGAACCGGAGGCCTCGCTGTTCACGGTGCCTGCCGACTACAAAGCGGCAGCCGAAGGTGAAATGCACACCTTCACGTATTCGGTCAAAGAAGACTAATCTGGCCCGGCGCAACGGGTAGGATGGGCATTATGCTCGCTGATCCGTTGCGCCGTTTCTCTTCCCGCGTCGATGCCTACGCCCGCTACCGTCCCTCGTATCCTCCTGGAATATTCTCCTTCCTAAGATCTGAATGTGATCTGAACGCCCACTCGCAGGTGGCTGATATTGGATCCGGCACCGGAATTCTCACACACCTGCTGCTCGACCTGGGATGTGAGGTTGCGGCTGTTGAACCGAATGCCGAGATGAGAGCCGCAGCGGAGGCTCAGCTGAGCTCGCAGAAGCGTTTCCACAGCGTAAACGGTAAGGCTGAGGCCACCACGCTTCCCGACCATTCCTACGACCTCGTGACTGCGGCACAAGCGTTCCACTGGTTTGATGCAGATCTGGCGCGCGCTGAGTTTGCGCGTATCCTGAGGCCGCCGCGCTGGGTGGCTCTAGTTTGGAACAAGCGGATCATGGACGGTCATCCGTTTCTTGAAGGCTACGAGGCGTTGCTCCAGCAGTTTGGGACCGACTACAAAGAAGTTGGGCACCGGGATCTGGACGGCCGCGCAGGAAAGACTTTCTTTCAGCATTCGCACTGGAAAAAGGCAATCTTCGAAAACCGGCAGGAGTTTGATTTCGAAGGGTTGCAGGGACGGCTTGATTCGAGCTCATATGCTCCAGCGCCGGGAACACCGGAGCACATTGAGCTGGTCGGGCGTTTGCGTGATTTGTTTTTGAACCACGCAGTGGATGGACGGGTGTCGTTTCTTTACGAGACAAGCGTGTTTGCCGGTTCGCTCGCGCCGCGCTAGCTGGTCAGCGGGGTCTCAGGGTGTAGGGGCGATCCCAGGTGGGTACGCTGCCGATTGCGTCGCCTGCCACTACGATCTCGATGCGCTGGTTGCGGCCACCGTTCGAACTGCCCTTCGCTTCGCGCGGGCGCGTGTCGCCGTAGCCTCGCGCCAGGATCGTGTTGGCGGGAATGCCGGCAGCGATCATGGCGTCGCGCACCATCTCGGCTTCACGCCCGGTACGCCCGCTGTCCGGTCCGGCGCTGTGTGCGCCCACTTCGATGTGCAATTCGCGGAAAGGCTGAAGTGCAGCGGCGAAGGCTCGCATCCGTCCCACTAGGGCGTCACTCGATGCGGGAATCTCGATGGTGACCTGCACACCGCGGGGGGTGTCGATGGTATCGAAACCATTACTGAGCGTCGCCATTAGCCGGCGGCGGTTTTCGGTGCTGTTGGGATCGAACTTGCGGAATTGCTGGGGGTCAACGGCAACCGCGTCTCTGCTCGGAGCCGGTGGCGCGGCCGTCACCTGACGGTCAGCTTCGGCTCTGGGTTGCTGGACGGACTGAGCGTTAAGCTTGGCCCGATCTTCTGCCCTGGCCTGTGCTTCGAGGCGCGCTTGAGCCGCGTCACGCTGTTCTGCTACGGACTGAGTCTGCGCGAGCAGCCGCTGGCGCTCTTCCTCATGCTGCACCTGAGTGGCGCGGATCTGTTCACTGGCAACTTTGTCCGCCTCCGCCCGCTTGATTGAGATCGCCCGGCTGTCTTCTGCTACCTGGACGGCCTCGCGGGCCATGGAGACGATCTCCTGTTTTTGATTCTGGGGATACGTCCGGGCTTGGTTCAGTAGTTGCCGCGCCTTGGCGATGCGTTCTGGTGCGTACTTGTCCGCGCCCTGAGCCTCGGCGAGTTGCACGGCATTCTGAGCCTGATAAACCGCGAGGATCACATCATACTCGGCGCGAGAGACTGGCTTGCCGCCGGGGCGTGTTTGCGCGGCGGCAGTGTCGAAGGTGAAGTCCTTGCGGGGAAGGAGTTCGAACGTTGCATTCACCTCTTCAACCTTGCCGACGGTCTCAGGAGCCTTGACGTTTTCCATTACGACGACGTCGCTCGGTTGGGTGACCGAATAGTATGGCTCAGCGGTGACGATCAACGCGAACGATTGGAGAGGCGTGCTGGTGCTCAGTTTTCCTTTGTTTCCCCCGTCGAGTGAGAGTTCTCCAAGATTCTGCGCACGTCCTTCAGGGCTAATGGCCCATACCACGTAGGTCAGATATTGCGGGCCGAAACGAGTGGGCGGAGGAACGTTGGAGAAATGGGCGCTGATCAGTGTCGACCCCCGTTTGGGCTCAATTGTCGCTTCGCCTTTTGCTCCGGTAAGTACCGGTGTCGGGGCAAAGTCGATCTTGGTAGGGATGCTGAGGAATCCGTAATTAAAGGCTTTCGTGGTCCTGGATACGATCGTTACGCGGTAGAGCGGTTGTGACGAGCGATCGGTCGTCGTTCCTGGCGTCTGGGCAGCCATTGGAACCAGCGAACAAACAAATAGGGTAACGGTTAACAAACGCATCGGTTGACCTCGGAGTTAGCGAAGTGCACACAGTCCGCCAACTGGGTAAGTGATTGAAAGGCGGTTCAGTTACAGGCCAAATTCGGGCTTAGTTACCTGTAGTTATTACAGATTCGCTGCGACTGGCGGCGTTGATTGCCGGAGCGGGTGTGCCAAGCCAATTTCCGCCGAGGATCACATCCACGCTGGGAGATTTCATCCCGGCTTGTGGTGCTTCAGCGATCGTAATTCGCTCAGCTGAGATGCCGTTAGCCACCATGGCGTCCCGAACCAAGGAGGCGCGGAGGGGCACGCCGGCCTCAGGACGCTCATACAGTTCAACCTGAATGTCTCGAGCTCGTTGCATGGCGAGTGTGATGGGAACAATGCGCCGAGACAAGTCCTCGGCGTCCTCATCGTTCGGCGCCTTCTCAGGAGGCAGAATGGTGACAACAATTCCTTTCGGCGTGTCCTTGGTCTGGAAAAAGTCCGAGATTTCAGCCGCGACGAGACGTCGTAGGGGCACCTTGCCTACTTCGGATTTCACAAATTGCCCAGGGTCCACCTCGATGGGTGGACGGTCGGCTGCCATCGCCAATAGCCCCGCAACAGCCAGGAAACAAGTGATGAATAATGCCCGCATGTTCCACACTTAGCAGCTTGTACAGCACTTTGGCGGCCAAGTGTGAAGTCGATAGTACATATCAACTTACGGGAAACTGCCGGTAAAATAGCTGTATATATTTCAGACATGGGCCTGCAGGGGGATTTCGGACGTGGACGTATGGTACTCTAAGAAGTTAAGCCGGTCTTAAATCGAATGCCGGTCCGGGTGAGTGAAGCTTTCGTTCTCAGAACGTATCCATTGAAAGAAGCGGATCTGATCGTCAGTTTCTTCACACGGGACGAGGGTAAGTTGCGTGGAGTTGCGAGGCGTGCGCGGAAGCCGAAGGGTGGCTTTGGCGCGGGGCTGGAGCGGCTCTCACAAGTCCGGGTTTCCTACTATCAGCGGGAGAACCGGGAGCTGGTGACGCTCGACAACTGCGAGCTGATCCGGTCGCAGTTCAGGTTATCGTCGGATTATGAGACGGGAATCGCGCTCGATTATCTGGCCGAAGTGGCGGAGCAGTTATTGCCGCCGGCGGAGGCGAGCGAGCGATTTTACCGGCTGATAGCCACCGTGCTGGAGGATGTGCATGCGCGGGGCGAGATTTGGCTAGCGGTGTTGTACTTCAGCGTTTGGGCAGTCCGGCTAAGCGGGTTTCTGCCAGACCTGAGGGTCAGTCAGGAGTCGAGGGAGTTGGCCAGGGAGATCCTGACGACACCCATCGCGGAGTTAACGGGGCGGACCTGGTTGAAGGCAACCTCCTCGGACCTGCGGCGCTTCCTGGTGAGGCAGATTGAAGAACATATTGAAAGAAAGCTATTGACGGTGCCGCTACTAGAAGCGCTCTAATGGATTCCTTCCAACAAACAATTTTCAAACTCAAGAATTATTGGTCGGATCGCGGCTGCGTGATCACGGAGCCTTACGACGTGGAAGTGGGCGCGGGTACGATGGCGCCGGAGACGTTTCTCAGGGTCCTCGGCAAGAAGCCGCACCGCGTGGGCTACATTCAGCCGAGCCGGCGTCCTGCGGATGGGCGTTATGGCGAAAATCCCAACCGGCTATACAAGCACCAGCAATTTCAGTTGATCCTGAAGCCCTCGCCCGACGATGTGCTCGATCAGTATCTCGGTTCGCTTGAAGCGATCGGGATCGATCTCAAGAAGCACGACATCAAGTTCGAGGAAGACAACTGGGAAGCGCCGACGCTGGGCGCCTGGGGCATTGGCTGGCAGGTGATGCTCGACGGACTCGAGATCACGCAATTCACCTATTTTCAACAATGCGGTGGTATTGATCTGGATTTAGTGCCGGCGGAAATCACTTACGGTATGGAGCGGCTGGTGGCCTTTCTGCAAGGGAAGGACAGCGTCTACGATATCGACTGGGCGCCGGGCGTCAAGTACAGCGACATGCGCTTTGCCGACGAGTTGCAGGGTTCGGTCTACAACTTCGAGATGGCCGACGTGGACACGTTGTGGAAGCTCTTCAATCTGCATGAAGGCGAGTGTCAGCGGTTGATCGACCTCTTTCCGAAGTATCCCGACAAGAAGCGCTTTCCGACGCTGCCCGCGTACGAGCAGGCGTTGAAGTGTTCGAACACCTTTAATTTGCTGGACGCGCGGGGTGCGATTTCGGTGACCGAGCGTGTAGGCGTGATTGGACGCGTGCGTAAGCTCGCCGTCGGCGTGGCGCAGATCTGGCAGGCACAGCAGGGCGGAGAGGTGGCGGCATGAGCACGCTCCCGTTTTTGCTGGAGATCGGAACCGAGGAAATTCCCGATTGGATGATCCCTCCGGCGCTCGTTCAACTGGGCGACCTGATGCGCAAGCTGATGGACGAGCACAAGCTCGGCGGTACGGTGACGTGGACGGAGGCGACGACGCGCAGGCTGGCGTTGCGGGCCGACGGCTTGATCGAGAGGCAGTCCGATAGTGAAGAACTGGTGATGGGGCCGCCGAAGTCGGCAGGCGCAGGCGCAGCGGGCGGCTTTGCGAAGAAGATGGGCGTGACGGTGGACGCCTTGGGAACTGAGGCGACGGCGAAGGGCGAGTACTTCAGCTTCAAGAAGCAAGTGGCGGGTCGCGCGACGGCGGAGATCCTCGCGAGCGAATTGCCGGCGTTGATCCAGAAGATTCAGTGGCCGAAGACGATGTACTGGACAGAGTCGCGCACGCCGCGCTTCATCCGGCCCGTCCGGTGGCTGGTGACGCTGTTGGGCGATCAGGTTTTGCCCGTTGAATTCGGCGGAGTGAGGAGCGGCAAGGTGACTCGCGGCCATCGCATCCTCGGCAAGGGCAGTTTGCCGGTGACGGTGGACGGCTATGCAGACGTGCTGCGCAAGAACGGCGTGATCCTCTCGGCGGACGACCGTCGGAAGAAGATCCGTGATGAGGTGGCGTCGTTGCTGAAGGGCACCGGATTGGTGCAGCGCAAGGACGACGGGCTGCTGGAGACGCTGGTGTTCATCACCGAGTGTCCGACGCCGATTCTGGGAGAGTTCGAAGCGAAGTATCTGGAGCTGCCGCAGGAAGTGCTGGTGACGGTGATGCGGCATCACCAGAAGTACTTCTCTGTGGAGACCAAGGACGCCAAACTGGCTCCGAGGTTCATCGCGGTGATGAATACGAGCGCGGATCCCGAGGGTCTGGTGAAGCGCGGCAACGAGCGTGTGCTGCGGGCGCGGTTCAACGATGCGAGGTTCTTCTGGGATTTCGATCAGCAGAAGAAGCTGGTGGACCGGGTGGCGGATCTAGGGCATGTGACGTTCCAGGCGAAGCTCGGTTCGTACCTCGAGAAGACCGACCGCGTGAAGGCTCAGGCGCGGGCGTTCGCGAGGTTGGCGGGTGCCGATCCGGACGCGGTGGAACGGGCGGCAATGCTCGCGAAGTGCGATCTCACGACGGAGATGGTGAAGGAGTTCACCGACCTTCAGGGCGTGGTGGGCGGATTGTACGCGAGGGCGCAGGGCGAGACTGAGGAAGTCGCGCAAGCGATCTACGATCACTACAAGCCGGTGAGCATGGAGGGGCCGATCCCGTCGACTCTCGCCGGGCAGTTGGTGTCGCTCGCCGACAAGATCGACACGTTGCGAGGCTGTTTCCAGGTGGGTCTCATTCCGACCGGTTCGAAGGATCCGTTTGCGCTGCGGCGCGCGGCGCAAGGCGTGGTGAAGATCCTGGTGGAAGGCAAGCTCGAGAAGTTCGCGCTGTCGAAGCTGCTCGGAACCGATGCAGCATTGCGCGAGTTTATGCTCGATCGCATTCGTTATTACTTCCGCGAAGTGCGCGGGTTCAAGTACGACGAAGTCAATGCGGTGCTGGCGGCAGGCTGGGACAACCTGGTGGATGTGGACAAGCGGCTGACGGCTTTACAGGCTGTGAGGCCGACGGAGAATTTTGAACCGCTGGCAGCGAGCTTCAAGCGCATCGCGAATATCTTGCGGCAGGCGGATTTCAAGGGTGGGGAAGCGGTGGATGTGAAGCTTCTCGAGCCGGGTGCGGAGCAGGAGCTCTATGAAGAGTTCCAGCGCGTAAGAGAGAAGGCGCGGGCTAGCGAGTATTTGCCGGCGCTGGACGCGATCGCTTCGATTCGTCCGAAAGCGGATTTGTTTTTCGACAAGGTGCTGGTGAATGCGCCGGACGCCGATGTGCGCCGGAACCGGTTGACGCTCCTGCACCAGGTGCTCACGGAATTTTCCACGATCGCCGATTTTTCGGAGATCGTTACGCAATCATAACCAAGTGACTTTAGGAGAACCATGACCAAGTACGTTTACGCTTTCGGCGGTGGCACCGCTGATGGCGACGGCAAGATGAAGGACATTCTCGGCGGTAAGGGCGCAGGTCTCGCTGAGATGTGCCGCGCCGGAGTTCCGGTACCGGCAGGATTCACGATTTCAACCGAAGTCTGCACGATTTACTTCAAGAACGGTAACAAGGTTCCGGCTGAGATCAACGACGAGATGCTGGCCGCGTTGAAGAAGCTCGAAGGTGTGATGGGCCAGACGCTCGGCGATCCGTCGAACCCGCTTCTGTTGAGCGTTCGCAGCGGTGCCAAGTTCTCGATGCCGGGCATGATGAACACGATTCTCAACCTCGGCTTGAACGACGAAGTGACAGAGGGCCTGGCGGCGAAATCGGGCAATCCGCGCTTCGCTTATGATTGCTACCGCCGTTTTATCCAGATGTTCGGCGAAGTGGCGCAGGGCATCGAAATGGAGCTGTTCAACCATGCTTTCGATACCCAGAAGAAGAAGGCCAAGGTCAAGCTCGACACCGAACTGACCGCCAAGGATCTGCAGGCCGTCATCGTCGAGTATAAGAAGATCGTCAAGAAGGAAACCAAGAAGGACTTCCCGCAGGACCCTATCGAGCAGCTCACGATGTCGCGCGACGCGGTGTTCCGTTCGTGGTGGAACCCGAAGGCCAACTACTATCGCAAGATGGAGAAGATCCCGGACGAAATCGGCACGGCCGCCAACGTTCAAGCGATGGTGTTCGGCAACATGGGCGAGACATCTTGCACCGGCGTCGGCTTCACGCGCGATCCCGGCAACGGCGAGAAGGTGTTCTACGGCGAGTTCCTGGTGAACGCGCAGGGTGAAGACGTAGTGGCGGGTATCCGCACTCCTTCGCCGATCAGCGAGCTGAAGAGCTGGAATAAGGCCGTCTACAACAACCTGGTCGAGATCACCTCGAGCCTCGAGAAGCACTACCGCGACATGCAGGATTTCGAGTTCACCGTGCAGGATGGCACGTTGTACATGCTGCAGACGCGCAACGGCAAGCGCACTGGACCGGCGGCGGTTCGCGTGGCGGTGGAGATGGCGAAGGAAGGGCTGATTTCCAAGAAGGAAGCCGTTCTTCGCGTGGCTCCGCAGCAGCTCGATCAGTTGCTTCACCCGGTATTCGACGTTCCCTCATTGAAGACGCTTACCAAGCTGGCCACCGCGATTGCGGCGTCGCCGGGCGCGGCCGTTGGACGGATCGCGTTCTCTGCCGAGGACGCAGTGGTTCTGGCGGCGAAGGGCCCGGTGATCCTGGTCCGCAAAGAGACTACGCCGAATGACATTCAGGGCATGGACGTTTCGAAGGGCATTCTGACGGCGATTGGCGGCAAGTCGAGCCACGCCGCGGTAGTCGCTCGCGGAATGGGCCGTCCTTGCGTCGTAGGTGCGGGCTCGATCGTGATCGAAGAGAAGAAGAAGATCGCGACGGTGAAGGTTGGCGAGAAGACGATTGTCCTGAAGGAAGGCGATTGGATTTCTCTCGACGGCACGACGGCCGATGTTTACCTGGGTCAGGCGAAGACCAACGAGCCGAATCCGCGCTCGAGCTTTTTCGCCCAGCTCATGACGTGGGCCGACGAGTTCCGCGGCAAGTTCGGCGTTCGCGCCAACGCGGACATTCCGCGCGACGCGAAGGCTGCGCGGGCGTTTGGCGCCGAGGGCATTGGGCTCTGCCGCACCGAGCACATGTTCTTTGCTGAAGACCGGCTGCCGTTTGTGCAGGCGATGATTCTGGCGCGTGACGAAAAAACTCGCCGTGAAGCGCTGAAGAAGCTGTTGCCGATGCAGCGCGCCGATTTCGCCGGGCTGTTTGTCGCGATGGACGGATTCCCGGTGGTGATTCGTACGCTCGATCCGCCGCTGCACGAGTTCCTGCCGAAGCGCGAAGAGCTAATGGTGGACCTGGCGAAGCTGCCGTACGCCGATGCCAAGGGCAAGAAGGAAATGTCGACGCGGTACAACATTCCGGTGGGCGAGTTGAAGAAGCGCATTCCGGAACTGCTGAGCCGTGTGGAAGAGCTGCACGAATTTAACCCGATGCTCGGCCATCGCGGCTGCCGTCTGGGGATCGTCTATCCGGAGATCACCGAGATGCAGGCGCGGGCCATTTTCGAGGCTGTTGTGCAGGTGGCCAAGAAGGGCAAGAAGGTAATCCCGGAAGTCATGATTCCGCTGATTGGCGACGTGAAAGAACTCGCGAACCAGAAGGCGATTGTGAAGCGGATTGCGGATGAAGTTCTCGGCAAGGCCGGTCTGAAGAAACAGAAGTATTTGATCGGTACAATGATTGAGATTCCGCGTGCTGCGATTACGGCGGACGAAGTGGCGACCGAGGCGGAGTTCTTCAGCTTTGGCACCAACGATCTGACGCAGACCACGATGGGGTTGTCGCGCGACGACTATACGAAGTTCTCGAAGCAGTACGAGGATCTGAAGATTTTCGCATCGGATCCGTTTGCTGCAATCGATCAGGGCGGCGTAGGCAAGCTGATCGAAATGGCAGTGAAGCTCGGGCGGAAGACGAATCCCGAGTTGGAGATTGGAATTTGCGGTGAGCACGGCGGCGAGCCGAGTTCGGTGGAGTTCTGCTACCGGGTCGGCATGGACTATGTGTCGTGTTCTCCGTATCGAGTGCCGATTGCACGTCTGGCAGCCGCGCAGGCCGCTTTGACGGGCAATGACAAGAGCGAATCGATGCGGACCGCATAACGAGGCTAGGTAGCGGTTTCGCTCCCGCGGAACGCTGTTAGCAATTTGAGCCCGCCAAGGCTGATTCCCCCAGCTTTGGCGGGTTTTTCGTTTCACAGGGCAGTTAGCTTCGACCGTGCGTTTTTCTAAGCGCCGTCATAACCAGAGCCGTTGGCATTGCTGCCAACCACGATCGTTCCGAGTAGGGGGCCAGGCGAGCTCGCAATCTGCTCGAAGCGAGCGATCACGCTGCCGCAATCACGGCGTTGGAAAAGCGAACCAGATCTAGGCGCGTCTGCGCGCCAATTGATCATCACTCCGGTTTTGCCGGTATCGGACGGCCGACGAAGATCGTATGCCATCTCCCGGCTTTCTCGCGCGACCGGCAACGCTCTACTTCTACCTTGTAACCCGACTGCGCCAGGCGCTTCTCAAAAGGTTCGTCTGGCCGCGCTGACCAGAAAGCAACACACCCGCCCGGCCTGAGCGCGACGCGTATTTGCTCGAGTCCCGCGCGGTGGTAGAGCCAGTGATTTCCGGGAACACTGAGAGCCGCGGGCCCGTTATCAACGTCGAGCATAACGCTGTCGAATTCCGCATGCGCGTCTCGCAGAATGCGGCTTACATCCTGGTCTACCAGGCTGACGCGAGGATCATCCAGCGCGTCGGCGGCGAGATTGTACGTGCGATTCCGGTTCCAGGCGATGACCTGCGCCGATATTTCGGCGACGACTACCGCGGCGTGCGAGTCCACAACCTTCAACGCTGCTTTCAAGGTAAATCCGAACCCCAATCCACCAATCAGCACCCGCGCACGGGTATCATTCCGGATATGCGTACAAGCAAATTCGGCAAGCTTCTCTTCGGAGGCGTGCTCTCGGGTGGACATGAGCTCCGCCCCGCCGATTCGGATAGTGTAACTGCCGTCATGCTCATGAAGTGAGATGCTCTTGCCGTCGTCGGTGAGTGCTTGATCCAGTAACGTCCATTTCTTCACAGGTCTTATTACGTTAACGTGGCGGCTGGAATTTTGCTGACACGTGGTCGGCTGATAACCTCTACCTATGTCCAACTATTCCGAAATGGCAGCCCACCTGCATACCTCGCTCCGGCTGACCCAGTCGCCCGTGGCGGTTTGTTTCACTGACGAAGTGCCGGCGGGAGTGGAGGTGTGGTCGGGGCCCAGTCCGGCCGGATGCAGTTTCTGGCAAGAGGGAGCCACGCGGGTGTTCGCGACATCGGCCCGCGATCACGACAACTGCTCCATCGGGCAATATACACACAATCTCGAAATGAGTCCTGCGTCCAGTACGGATCTTGGAGATGCGTTGAAGGTTTTTGCCGAACTCAGCTACGTTCGCGAGGAAGACTTGGCCTCGATCCCGGTGCTGGCCTCGAAGGCGCGGTATGTCGTGTATGGTCCGCTGGCACGAATCCCAATCGACCCAGACGTCGTTTTGTTATTCGTCCGTGCCGACCAGACCCTGATCCTCTCCGAGGCTTCGCAGCAGGTGGAAGGCGGACTGCCGCCAGCCATGGGACGGCCGGCGTGCGCCGTCATTCCCCAGGTTCGCAATAGTGGGCGATCGGCTCTGAGTCTCGGATGTTGCGGCGCACGGGCTTATCTCGATGTGCTTTCGGATGACGTGGCGCTGTATGCCGTACCTGGCGCGACGCTGAGCGCATTTTCCGGGAGGGTGGCGGCACTTTCAAATGCCAATGCAATCCTCACGAAGTTTCACGAAATCCGGCGCCGGGATATCGAGGCGGGAAAGTCGCCGACCATCAAGGACTCGCTGGCGGCCATGCAGTCCAACGGGTAAAGTAGAGCGATGCATCGTCGAAATCTACTAGCTGGGCTCGCTGGTTTTCTAGCGCTGAATCAGGCTGCCAGCGCGCAGTCTCCGACTCCTGTCTTTCAACATGATTTGCCCGACATCAAACTGGAGGGCTGGGCAGTCACCACTGTGGAGGTGAAGTACGCCGCAGGTGCTAAATCGAACGCTCATCGCCATCCTGGCCTAACATTTGCTTACGTTCTTGAGGGCGAGATCACTTCTAAAGTAGGCGACGAGCCGGAGAAGACTTACAAGACCGGCGAGATGTGGATGGAAACGCCAGGGCAGTTGCATGCAGTGTCCCGCAATGCCAGCGCTACCAAACCGGCCAGGCTTCTGGCGGTCCTGCTAACGGAGAAAGGCAAAGCCCTGACGACACCGGCCTGACCGCCATCGGCTACCATACTTGGATGCGTTGGGGCTTATTGCTGTCTTGCGTCTGTGCTGCCGCCGCGGCTGAACCGCCAATAGCTGTGAAGGTGGTGGTGGTGACGATGTTCGAGCGCGGCGCCGACACGGGCGATGAGCCGGGCGAACTTCAATACTGGGTGGAACGGAACAAGCTCGACGTTGTCATTCCGTTCCCCACCGGGTATCACGACTTGCGTATGAACCGCGACGGTGTTCTCGCGGTGCTCACCGGCGTAGGCAACACGAAAGCCGCCGCGAGCATCATGGCGCTCGGTCTCGATCCCCGGTTCGACCTGCGCAAAGCCTACTGGGTCGTAGCGGGGATCGCCGGCGTGGATCCGGAGGACGCCTCGCTAGGCTCCGCTGCCTGGGCGGAGTGGGTTGTGGACGGCGACCTCGCGCACGAGATTGACGCGCGTGAGATTCCTAAGGGTTGGAAAACCGGGTACGTTCCGCTGCGCCGCTCCGTACCTTACGAACAGCCGCATCGCGATGCCGGTGTCGGCGAGGTCTATCATCTCAACGCATCGCTGGTTGACTGGGCGTTCCGGCTCACACGCAACGTCGAACTGATGGACAACGAGGCGATGCGAAACGAGCGGATGCAATTTCAGCAGCCGAATGCCAAGCGTCCACCATTTGTTCTGAAAGGCGACCAGTTGGCGTCCTCCACGTTCTGGCATGGCAAACTGCTGAATGAATGGGCCAACGATTGGGTGCGATATCACACTGACGGCAAGGGCAACTACGTCACAACGGCGATGGAGGACGCAGGCACGCTGCAATCGCTGACATTTCTCGCGCATGCCGGCAAGGTGGACCTGAACCGCGTACTGGTGCTTCGTACTGCCAGCGACTTCGATCAAGGCGTCCCTGGACGATCAGCCGCGGAGAGTCTGGCGGCGAACAAGATCGGCAAGTATACCGGCTTCCTGCCTGCGCTCGATGCTGCATGGCGTGTGAGCAACGTCGTGGTGACCACCTTGTTGAAGAACTGGGCCACCTATAAGGATCAGCTTCCGGCGCACTAGTCGTGATCTAACCACAGCGCGCGATGCGCTTGTTCAAGTGGATAATCGAGCATGGGCCGATGGTGGCTGATTATTGGATTATTGGTTGCGGGTTGCGCGCGACGGGCGCCGGCACCGGCAGCGCCAATTACCAACCGCGTTGGGATGGTCTTGGTAGAAGTGCCTGCCGGAGAGTACAACATGGGCAGCCAGGAGAGCGCAGCCGACCTGGTGAAGGCGTTTCCCGCGTCCGGTAAGGGACCCGAATACTTCGCCGACGAGTATCCGTCGCATCCAGTGCGAATCACTCATCCGTTTTACATGGGGCGTTATGAAGTGACGGTAGGCGAGTTCAAGCAATTCATCGAGGACAGCGGGTACAAGACCGAGGCGGAAGCAGATGGCGAGGGCGGTTGGGGCTATGACGCGGAGGCTCAGCGGTGTGTTGGAAGGCGTCCACGATTTAGCTGGCGCGATGCCGGCTATCCGCAGACGGACCATTTTCCCGTGATCAATGTGAGTTGGAACGACGCGGTGGCGTTTTGCCAGTGGCTGAGCAAGAAGGACGGTCGCGCCTATCGACTGCCGACCGAGGCCGAGTGGGAGTACGCCGATCGCGCTGGAATGCGAACCCGTTATTCGAGCGGTGACTCGCCGTCGACACTGCCGGAGATCGGCCGGATGATCGATCCGGTACGCCATCCGCAATTCGGCCACGTTCAGGAGATCGAAATTCTCAGCGGCGACGGCACCGCTTTCCCGGTAGCGGTGGGCGGCTATAAACCCAACGCATTCGGCCTGTACGACATGCATGGCAATGCGTGGGAATGGACCAATGATTGGTATGGCGAGGATTACTACTCGAAGTCGCCCGTTGACGATCCCAAGGGTCCGCTCGAAGGAGATGTGAAGGTGAGGCGCGGCGGTGGTTGGAACAGCTTTCCACTCTGGGCGCGATCGGCGTTCCGGAATTGGAATTCAGTCGACAGCCGTTGTGTGAATTTGGGTTTCCGTGTGGTCGCCACAAAATCGCAGACGAACTGATATGCTCTTTTCAATCGACGGCATGACCGCTCTTTTCCTGGCGTGAGTTGAAAGGTTCCCCTCTTTATGCGGAAGCGAAATATAGCTGTGTGCATTTGTCTAGCCGGTGTAGCGGTGGGTGCGGACTGGCCCACAGACGGCGGTGACCCGCAGCGCACTGGCTGGCAGCGCAATGAGAAGGTTCTGACGAAAGACAACGTCAAGAATCTGAAGGTTCTCTGGAAAACGAAGCTCGACAACGAACCGCGCGAGATGCACTCGCTGTTGCCGCCGCTGATTGTCGAGAATATTCCAACGCGTGCCGGGTTAAAGGAAGTCGTCATTGAATCCGGGTCTTCGGACAACGTGTACGGGTTAGATGCTAAGTCGGGAGAGTTGCTGTGGAAGAAGCACTTCACCTACAACTCGGGCAAACCGCAGCGCATGGGCGGTCCGTTGTGTCCTGCGGGACTGGTGGTGACGCCCACCGTAGGCCCGCCGAACGCGACCGGAGCGAGAATCGCCTACGCCGTCTCGGGAGATGGCATGCTGCACTCTCTGAATGCCGCCGACGGAGAGGATGTGGCTCCGCCTGCGGATTTCATGCCGCCGAACGGCAAAGCGTACTCGCTGAACCTCGTGAACAACACCCTCTACACGACAACGGCGCAAGGGTGCGGAGGCAATCCGAACAAGGTCTACAGCTTTGACCTGGCCACGCGCGAGACGAAAAGTTATAACCCCAAGGGCGGTGGATTGTGGGGGCGTTCCGGGGCTGCGATCGGTTTCGACGGAACCCTCTACGCGCCAACGGGCGACGGCGCCTATGTTCCGGGAGAAGAGCGATACGGACAGGCGATTATTGCGGTGACGCCGGATCTGAAGTACAAGGATCACTACGCGCCCTCGAATGCTGCGTTTTTGTGGAAACGCGATCTCGACATGCAGGTGACGCCCGCCGTTTTCAAGTACAAGGATCGTGAGCTGTTGGTGAGTTCCAGCAAGGAATGCCGCTTGTGGCTTATGGATGCGAAATCGATCGGTGGGGCCGACCATCGCACGCCGCTTTACCGCACCCCGCTGCTGTGCAACGAGGACGTGAATTTCGCCGCGGCGGGAATCTGGGGATCGATGGCGACTTGGGAGGACACCAAAGGAACTCGCTGGATCCTGGCGTCATTCTGGGGCCCCGCTCATTCGCAATTCAAACCGCCGATTTCCTACGGCGCCGTGACACGCGGCGCGGTGGTGGCGCTGAAGCTCGAGGACAAGGCCGGCAAGCTGGTGTTGACGCCGGTGTGGATGTCGCACGATATGGACATGGCAGAGCCGCCGGTGATCGCCAACGGTATGGTATTCGCCTACGGTAGCGGGGAGTCGAACGCGCAGGCGTCGCCGGAACTTGGTCTCGGTGCAAACACGTCGGCCATCCGGATCAAGAATTCGACGCACGCCACTGTGTACGCCTACGACGCCGAGACCGGCAAGGAACTTTGGTCGAGTGGCGATTCCATCACATCGTTTGTGCATTTCGGCGCACTATCGATTTCGAATGGCCGGTTGTACTTGGGCGCGTTCGATAGCACGCTGTACGCCATCGGGTTGCCGGGACGCTAAAGGGTAACGAGGTCAGGGAGCGATCAAATGACGAAATCGATTTGGGCGGTTCGAGGCGCTGCTTTATTGTTGACCGCGTGCGCGGCCCACGCGCAGTTGGGACGCACCCTGGACTGGACGACCTTCGGCGGGGATGCACAACGCACAGGCTGGGAAAAATCCGATTCGAAATTTACTAAGGACGAAGTTGCCAAGCAATTCCAACTGCTATGGAAGGTGAAGCCGGAGAATCCCGCTAAGAGCTCGCTGCTTGCACCGGTCATCATTGGCAACCTCATCGGTTACCGGGGATTTAAGGAGTTGGCCTTCATCGCCACCTCTGACGACGCGATGTATGTGATGGACGCCGATCTCAACCGCATGTACTGGCAGAAGCGGTACGGCACTGCGAAGCCGTTACAGGACTCGGCAGCGTGTACCGCATCGAACGCCATGCCGACCCTGATGACTCTCGGTTTCCGCCGGCGCGTGTCAGCACCCGGCGGCGCGCCCGTCGCCTCGCCTGCTCCGCGTCCTGCGCCGAATCCGAATTTCGGACCACGCGCGATTTATCTCATCACCGCCGACGGAATGCTGCGCCGCGTGAACGTGGCCAACGGCGCTGAGGCTGTGCCTCCCGTCGCCGTACTGCCGGCAGGAGCACGTCCGTCGGTATTGAACATGTTCGACAACGTTATCTACGCCACCACCAACGAAGGCTGCGGCGGCGCGCCGACCGCTGTGTGGGCGGTGGATATCAGCAACCCCGATCAGACTGCTCCGCCAGTCGTGAAATCGCTGAAGACGCAGGGAGGCCCATTTGTGGGCCTGGGTGGACCGGTGGTTAGCAACGACGGCACGGTGTATGTGCAGACCGGCGAGGGTGCAGTGAGTGCCGGAAGCAACCAGTATTCCAATACGCTGCTCGCGCTGAGTTCGAAGGATCTTGAAGTAAAAGGCTACTTCACAGCGCCACCCGCAAACGTAACGCCTGTCACCTTCACTTGGCAGGATCGGGAGTTCGTCGTATCGGCCACCAAGGATGGCAGGTTGAATCTGCTCGACTCGAGCTCATTCGAAGGCGATCACAAGACGCCGCTGTCGCAGACCGCTCCGCTGACCTCCGGTGGCGGTAGTATCTGGGGCGGACTGTCAAGCTGGCAGGAGGAGGGCGGCACTCGTTGGGTGTTGGCGACCGTCTGGGGCGGCGCAGCCGGGCACAACGGCTCGGTTGTTGCCTTGAAGCTTGAGGAAAAGGACGGAAAGCCGGTGCTGTCCAAGGCATGGGAATCGCGCGATCTCGTGCGTCCAGTGCCGCCGGTGATTGCGAACGGTGTCGTGTTTGCCCTATCGAACGGAGACGGCAAATCCACCCGCGCCACGCTGTACGCGCTGGATGCTTTAACCGGCAAGGAGATCTGGTCAACGGGCAGCCAGGTGACGTCGGCGGGTAATCTGAGTGGACTCACGATCGCGAACGGACGCGTCTATTTCGCAACTGCCGACGGAACGTTGTGGGTGTTCGGCGTCCCGCTCGAGATCTAGATTTTGGTGCCCTTCAGGGCTCCGCGGACAGCGGTGTTCATCATGTTCTCCGCGAGTTTCTGAGTGGCGTTATTCAGCTCCTCAATCTTCTCGCGGATGAAAATGTGATCGTCGGAGTGATAGACGACTAAGAGTTCGTTGAGCGCCTTTGTGATCGCGTCGCGCTCCTGCTCTTCGAGATCTTCGTAAGCGGGATTCTGCTTGGCCTTCTCGACAGCCGCGAGAATATTGTCGGCTTCCACGCGCGCCTCGCGAACCTGCCGCTCCTTGAAATCAGCCTCAGCTTTCTCGTAACTCTCAAGGATCATCGCTTCCACCTGATCGTCACTGAGGCCGTAGGACGGCTTCACCTCAACGCTCTGCTCCTTGCCTGTGCGCACATCGCGAGCAGTGACGTTCAGAATACCGTTGGCATCGATGAGGAAGCGAACCTCGATCCGGGCCAGTCCCGCGGGCTGAGGCGCAAGGTCCTTCAGATCAAAACGCGCCAGGCTGCGGCTATCCTTCACCATCTCACGCTCGCCCTGCACCACGTGGATCAGCACATTGCGCTGACCGTCGACGGCGGTGGTGAACTGCTGCGTGGCACTCGCGGGAATCGTGGAATTGCGGTGGATCAGCTTCTCGACGATGCCACCCATAGTCTCGATGCCGAGCGATAGCGGAGTGACGTCGAGCAGAAGTTTGTTCTCGACATCTCCGGAAAGGATGCCCGCCTGAACTGCGGCGCCTAGCGCCACCACTTCGTCAGGATTCAGTTCGGTGTGCGGCTTGGCGCGGAAGAGCGCCTCAACCGCTTGCCGCACGAGCGGAATGCGCGTCGAACCGCCCACCATCACCACTTCGTCGATCTGTTCAACGGTGACACCGGCGTCGGCGATACAGGACCGGCAGGGACCCAGCGTCCGGTTGACGATCGGCTGGATTAGGCGCTCGTAGTTCTCACGCGTCAGTTCGCGCTGGTACCGCTTTCCCTTGTACTCCAGGTCGATGATCGCGCTTGGCTGAAACGAAAGTTCTTCCTTGGCTCGGATCACAGCCCGGCGAAGACGCTGAACGCCTTCCTGGTTGCCGCTGATGTCTTCGGCCCATTCACTCGCGATATCTTCGAGGCCGATGCGGATCAGCAGGTTGTCGATGTCGTCTCCGCCCAGGTGCGTGTCGCCATTGGTGGCGAGCACTTCGAAGATGCCGTCATGGAGGCGCAGGATGGAGATGTCGAACGTGCCGCCGCCGAGATCGTAAACGGCAATAACGCCGTTCTGGCGCTTGTCGAGTCCGTAGGCGAGTGACGCGGCCGTGGGCTCATTCACCAGGCGTAGAACTTCGAGCCCGGCAATGCGACCCGCGTCCTTGGTGGCTTGGCGTTGAGCATCGTTGAAATAAGCCGGAACCGTGATGACGGCTTGCGTCACAGGTTCACCAAGCTCCGCCTCGGCGTTCTTCTTCAACTGACGCAGGATCAACGCGGAAACTTCTGGTGGAGTCAGCGTCTCCTTGCCTAGCTGCAGGCGGATCACGCTATCGCTGCCGGGAGCGATCTGGAATGGAAAGAGCTTGAGCTCGTCCTGAACGTCGCTGACGCCGCGTCCCATCAGACGTTTTACGGAATAGACGGTCCGCTCCGGATGCGTCATCAGCGCTTTCTGCGCGCTATTTCCGACCAGTACGCCGTTGTCGGTAATGCTGACAACGCTGGGGACGAGTTTGTCGCCGTCCTCTCCAGGAAGAATGCGCGGACCGGTGAGGTCCATGAAAGCCACGAGTGAATTTGTAGTTCCGAGATCGATGCCGACTACGCGCGGCTTTCTATGATCTCCAAAATCGATTTGAAAGGTGCCCATTGCGAGTCTAGCCGCGTACGGCGCTGAGTTCTTTATGCACTTCGCTGACGAGGTTCTGAATGTACTTTCGACGATTCAGAATGCCGCGGATCTTCTTGAGAACGTCGTCACTGCGTGCGCGGTCGAAATTCAAAAATTCCTGTTGGAGTTCGTTGTCCGATGCGGTGAGCATTGCGGTGAAGTCCTGCTCGGCTTTCTCAAGCTGAGGCCGGGCGCTATCGTCGCCGGAACGAATCTCTTCGAGCGCCTCGTTAAGTTCAAAGACTTCCTCGAGTAGTTCGGGAGGGACGTTGTTGCCGCGTTGCTCTCCGATATCGAATCCGTGTTGATCGAGGACATACTCGGCGCGGCGGATGGGGTCGCGCAAGGTCCGGTAGCCGTCGTTAAGAATCGACGTCGCTTCAAGCGAACATTCCCGCTCGCCAGCGCTCTTCTGTGCGAAGTGGTCCGGATGCACCTTCCGGCTCAGTTCATAGAACCGTGATTGCAGCGCATTCACGTCGAGCGCAAGTTCCTCGGGGATGCCGAAAAACTGAAAAAACCCGGTGGGCGGCTTCTGCAACGAGCTGCACACCGGGCATACCAACTCACATACGGCAGTGTTTCCACACTGCCAGCACAAGGAAATAGGTTCCATGGTCAAGCCGTAAACGAAGTACCGCATCCGCAGCTTTTCTTGGCGTGCGGATTCTCGAACTCAAAGCCCGAATACATAATCGAGTCTTTCCAGTCGAGGGTCATACCATCCAGGAAAACTAAACTCTTCGGGTCGACGAAGACTTTGACATCCTCGAAATCGTAGACCTGATCCGAGGGCCGCGGCTTGGGATCAAAGCGAAACAAATAGCTGAGTCCTGAACAGCCGCCGCCCTGCACGCCGAGTCGAAGTCCACCCGAGACTCCTTCACGCTGGAAGGCCTCGCGGATCTTCGAAACGGCCTTTGGGGTGACCGTAATCATAATTCCATTCTCTCTCTGCAGCTCCCTTGCGGGAGCGGTGGGGTTGAGGCGCCCTTAGGCGCTAACCGTTGATTCGCTCTTCGCCGGATTCCCCTGCTTGGCTTTGTAATCGCCGATCGCCGCCTTGATGGCGTCTTCGGCCAGCACCGAACAGTGAATCTTCACCGGCGGGAGTGCAAGCTCGTTCACAATATCGGTGTTCTTGATGGCCAGCGCTTCATCAACCGTCTTGCCGCGCAGCCACTCGGTGGCGAGCGACGAGCTGGCGATTGCGCTGCCGCAGCCGAACGTCTTGAATTTAGCGTCCTCGATGATCCCGGTAACAGGGTCCACCCTAACTTGCAATTTCATAACGTCGCCGCACTCAGGCGCGCCGACCATTCCGGTGCCGACGTTGGGATCCTTCTTGTCGAGGGATCCCACGTTGCGCGGATTGTTGTAATGATCCAGAACTTTATTTGAATACGCCATCGGTTATCTCCCAGTAAAAAAATCGTTCAACTCTTAGTGCGCAGTCCATTGAACCTTCGTCAGGTCCACGCCTTCTTTCACCATCTCGTAGAGCGGCGAAAGCTCACGCAGTTTACGCACGACATCAATCACTTTGTCGGCGACGTAGTCCACTTCCGCTTCGGTGTTGAAACGGCCCAGGCCGAACCGAATGGAGGAGTGAGCGATGTCGTCTCCAGCTCCCAATGCTTTTAGAACGTAGCTCGGTTCAAGCGTGGCAGAGGTGCAGGCCGACCCGCTCGATACCGCGATATCGTTGATGCCCATCAGCAGGCTTTCACCTTCCACATACGCAAAGCTGATGTTCAGATTGTGCGGCAAACGGTGCTCCATCGTGCCGTTGATGTAGCATTCGTCCAACTCGCTGGTCAGCTTGTCCTTCAGTTTGTCGCGGAGGAACGAGAGCCGCCGGGTTTCCTCAGGCATCTCCTTCTGCGAGATGGCGCACGCTTCGCCGAGTCCGACGATGCCGGTGACGTTGAGAGTGCCGCTACGCATGCCGCGCTCGTGGCCGCCGCCGTCAATCTGAGCCGTGAGCTGCACGCGCGGGCTGCGGCGGCGAACGTATAACGCACCGACGCCCTTCGGACCGTAAAGCTTGTGACCGCTCATCGAGAGCAGGTCGATGTTGTCATCGATGACGTTCACCGGAACCTTGCCCACAGCCTGCACGGCATCGGTATGGAACAGTACGCCGCGCTCCTTGGCCATCTTGCCGATTTCGCGAACCGGCTGCAGGACGCCGATTTCGTTGTTCGCGTACATCAGGCTGATGAGGATCGTCTTGTCTGTGATGGCCTCCCGCAGCATGTCGAGATCCACCAAACCGTTGGCTTGCACCGGCAGATAGGACACGCGGAAGCCGTGCTTCTCAAGCCGCTTGCAGGTGTCGAGCACCGCCTTGTGCTCGGTGGCCGCCGTAATGATGTGATTGCCCTTCTCGGCGTACATCTCGGCGACGCCCTTAATCGCAAGGTTGTTCGACTCGGTGGCGCCGCTGGTGAAGACGATTTCCTTTGCAGTGGCGCCGATCAAGGACGCAATCTGCTTCCGCGCCTTCTCAACCGCCTCCTCAGCCTGCCAGCCAAAGCTGTGGTTGCGGCTCGCTGAGTTGCCGAATATGTCTGTGAAATAAGGACGCATGGCGTCGAACACGCGCGGGTCGCAGGGCGTGGTCGCATGATTATCCATGTAGATGGGCAGCTTCATAGGGTCAGGTTCCTCAATTCAAACAAGGCCGCAGGTGGCCGGGGAGTATCGCAGACTTCTAAATCGTCGCGACAGATGTCACTGATGGTGATGCTCGACAGTAGCCGAAGGATTCCCTCATGCACTCGCCGGAGCGGCTCGCGCACGTTGCATTTGTGGCTATGGGTGCATTCGCCATGCTCGGTGAAGCAAGAGGTCAAAATAATGGGACCGTCAATAGCGCGGATCACTTCGAGAGCCGAGATGCTCTTGGCTTCGCGACCCAAACGGTAGCCGCCATTGGTGCCCTGCTCGCTGCGTAGAAAGCCTTGGCGGGCGAGCTTTTGAAGAATCTTCGATAACAGAGGCAGCGGGATGCCGTAGGTGTCGGCGATATCCTTGGCGCTGCTCGCAGGGTCCAAGACGGGACGGAGGGCGAGATGCTTGAGTGCGATCAAGCCGTAGTCCGCTTTCTTGGTCAGTTTGAGCATTTTGGGATCGACGACTACTTTAGTCCTAGATCTTATTGTCTACCCGTGGGCTCTTTGAAGTCAACAGGTTAAATCACGACCTAAAGTGTCGCCCTTTCAGTGGTGACAGTTCGGCCTTGAACGGGTAGAACTGGCTGTTGAACGCGCAGGAACTAAACTCCAACGCTCAATGGAAGCAGTGGGGAAAGTCCGGACCGCTTTGGAGTGTCGTATCCGGGGGCACAAACAATAGGGTGGGCGGTCACCGCGGACTGAAGACGTTGTGGTGCTGGCCGTATCACCCGGCAACTTGCCAGGACTTTCGACCAGGTCGAGGCCGTGGATGTCTCTGAACAAATGATTGAATGCGCGCGGAAGGCCGTGGCGGAAAGCCGGAACGTGGATTTCTCCATGATTAACGGCCTGCACCTGCCTCAATCCGACGGGTCGATGCAAGCCATTTTTCTCCACGCATGTCCTTCAGCATCTCGATAGTGTCGAAGTCGGGTTTTCGTATTTTCGTGAGTTTTTCAGGGTACTGGCGACGGATGGCACGATCATGATCCACTTGCCGGTTTATCAATTTCCTGGCGAAACCGGGAAGATCGGTGGCCTGATGCGGTTTATCTACGCCGCATACCGAAGATTAGACGACCTCCGCGCCGCTGCGAAAAGGCGCTTAGGCGTCCAACTACTGAGGGGGACACCCTATCCGCTTCGGCCCCTAATCGCTTTTCTGACCGGGCTCGGGTTTAGAAAGGTCGAACTTTGAATTTTTGCCGTGAGCGACAATCACGCTGTTCGTCCTTTTATTTTGCGACCAAATAGCGACTGAACGACCCTGCCCTGTCCGGAGCGCCGGCTATCCGCATGAAAAACACAAAGCCGCATAGCTCGGCGAAGGAATGATAAACTAGTTCAACGGACGGCTTTTGCGCGAGTGACAAGTCAACCGTGCCCTTCTGTTCTGCGCTCCGGGCGGGAGTAACTCAATGGTAGAGTCACAGCCTTCCAAGCTGTTGGTTGCGAGTTCGATTCTCGTCTCCCGCTCCATTATTTTCAACAACTTCCAGGTCACGACGAGGTTCCTGCTGGCTTAATCTCACTCTCTCTATCGGATGCGGGTGCATTCGACTGTGTCTGAGTCGAATATCCGCAATGGGCGGCGCAGTTCGGCCAACACCTCGGTGCCTGACGATGGGGATGTGGTGAACCGTTCAAAGCCGATTCGAGGCAAAAGGCTGGTGGCACTTAATCCGCCGTCTACCCATTAAGAACGGGTTGCGAACAGGCGCCCGACGTGGTGACAGGACCTAAGATGAACAAACTATGGAGCTGGCGGAGGGATTTGAACCCCCGATCCTCTGATTGCAAATTCGGCCACGAACCTAAAGCCTTATTTATCAGCAATTTGAGGACTTATGCGACCTTGCCAAGATTATTATCGCTCCTTTAAAATCAGTGACTTGCCCATACAAGCCAAGCCGCCACCTCTTAACATAGATGAAAACGCCTCTGATTTAGGTGCTACTCCTCTGACTTGAGCGACATAAAAGGAGATGGTGAAGGCAAGGCCGAACAGAAGCCCCGTTATGCAGGCGACCTTTAGAATCTGAATTATGGTTTGCGTCCAGGCACAACATAACAGAACGTTGCCTCCATGCGTAGCTCGATCTGCCCCTATGATAAGATCTCGCCTTATGCCGACCATGACCGCAGAGCCGCCTGAAGACGATGATCCATTAAATAAAGCCGCCGTGCTCGACAATGAAACGCAAATTGCTTGACCGTCATACTGCACGGTGACCCACGGTGTCGCTCAGCGCCTCAAGGTCGGGCGATCTCCAGCCGTTCTTTGGAACCCCAAGGAAACTGCGATAATCCAAACGGGGTGGCATCAAGACAATGACGCACACAGAAACACGAAAGAACGTTCTCGTCGGATTCCTCGTCGGAGTGATCTTGCTTGTCGCCTTGCTCTACATGCCGGGGATTCGGGAGCATCGGGATGAATGGGCAACGTCGATCCGACCGTTCCTGCTCTACATTCTGGGAGCGGCTGCGGTCTTGGTGGCTTTAGCGGTTTTCAAGAATCGCCGCAAGTAATAAAGTATCGGGCGGTCGGACGTGATACGTGTCTTGACCGGGAACCCGTTTCCGAAAACACTGTCCAACTCACCCACATCTCTTCCACCAGAACACCCTCCCCGGCCAACAGGATGGCTCAGACGCATCCGCAGTCGCCCGATGGACCGAGACATCCCCGGCGAGAGCTTGGTAGCCAGCAGCCGCATTGTTATAAGCTGATCGTGGAGATGAGAGGCGATGAACGAGAAGAAATTCAAGGTCGTGGAGCTTGACACGCTCAAAGTTGAAGAAGGCGCACAGGAGTTGCTGGATTCTCCGGCGATGCAGCCTTACTACCGATACCTAGAGGCAGTCGTGCTTGATGGAGACGTTCATCCGGCTATGGACGAAATCGCTCAACTGCCGCTGGAAAAGCGATACGTGTGGCGAGTGGCGTCGGCACTCAAATGGGGCTTTGCAGATTTTGACACCGTGAATGTTGCTGTAGATGTGAAGACCCTCTCCGAACAAGATTTCGCCAAGCTCATGGAGTTTTTAAACCTGCGTCCGATTCAGTTCTGCATGTTCGTGACGGAACTCGTCGGCGCTGAAGCGATGGAGAAGCTAATGACCAATGCTGTTCGGATTGCGAAGGATGCGAACTAGACTCGACGGTGGATAATGTTCAAAACAACTCATTGCTCAACCGCCAGCCTACTCGCAACAGTTCAATCTCCCCTTGAAGTTCATCCGAATAACCTGAAGGACCGTGCCTATCGTAAATCTCGAACCGGATGAGAACATAGGGTTTGCGCATCCTTCATCACATTCTCCGCTCGACGCTCAACACGCTTCACGCATTGGCGGCGGCCTTATCGGCCACCTTCAAATCGCGAGCCGCCCTCCAACTGGAGAACCTGGCACTCCGGCACCAGCTTGGCGTTCTTCAGCGCTCCGTGAAGCGCCCTAAACTGGCGCCGGCCGATCGACTCCTTTGGGCATGGCTG
>JBBQUM010000011.1:0-206313 GCA_038212445.1 Bryobacterales bacterium | reverse complement strand
ATCATCTCGGCCATCGGCAATATCATCTGCACCGCTGGATTTCCATCCGCGACCATTGCATCGAGCTGCTTGATGGCTCGCTGCGCTTCAATTTGGTATGGTTTCTTCATAGCGACTCTCCTTTTTTCCTGGACGAAAAATTTCACTGAGGCTATCACGCCTCGGGGAGTGAGAGTCGCTACTTTCTACGATCTACCGGGCATTCCCGTCAACACCGTCATCGTTTCCGGGATTCTCTCGTTGCTCGAAGGCAAGGGCCTGGGTGCGGTATGGGAGAGTTGGTATCTCTGGTCCTTCACTTACTATCTGGTGGGGTCGGCTTTACTGGGACTGGTGACGAGTTCAACGCGGACGGCCGAGGGATGGCTGATGCTTGTGCCCCTGGTTTACCTCGTCCATTTTTACTATGGTCTGTCGGTTCACGCGCCGGGCGCGGAAGACTCGAAACTGGAAGCCGAAACTCCGTCCCGTAGGCTGCCTCGTGCAGCGCGTGTACAGATCGCTGCTGTAACGATGTCTGGTTTCAGCTTACTGGTGTGGTCGATGTTGAACTGGACGTCCGCGAGTGGACTCCGTTTTGCGTGCATACTGACGCTCGCTGCCGTGGCCGCTGCCTGTAAGATAAAACTTCCGAAAATGACCGGAACGATGTCGGTCCTTTTCGTGATTCTCCTGTTTGGCGTGACTCAAATGAGTTTGTCTGAGATGCTGATGATCGCGGCATTCTCCGCGGCGGTTCAGTCTCTATGGCGCGCTAAGACCCGTCCGGTTCTGGCGCGAGTACTGTTTAATGTAGCCGTCCTTGTTCTTAGCACCGCGACCGCGATTGGTGCCTTTAGGATCACGGAACCGTTGTTGGGAGTTCAGGCACTGTCGGTGGCGCTGCTCTCGGCCACCGTCGCGCTATACGTGGTTAACACGACCCTCGAAGCTGTTGTACTCGGGTTGATTGACGGCAAGCCACTGTCGGCGTTTTGGCAGAATTGCTGGTTCTGGTCACTGCCCTACACATGGTCGGTGCTGCCGTGAGCGGGCTCATGACCAGCCGCGACTCGAATTGGGGATCCGCCTGGATGGTTTTGGCGATGATGGCGCTGATTTTCGTTTCTTATCGTGCCCATATCAAACAGGCTATCGACGGAGCGCCGGCCGTGCATAACAACAGCTTGCGAGGCGTTTGTTTCAGCCGCTTATTGCGACGAATATTAGAGGCAGGACCTAGCGGTATTTGCGCAAAACGGCCAGTACGCGCCCTTGGATCTGGACGTCTTTCTTGGGCACGCGAATGGGTTCCATGGTCGCGTTGCCGGGTTGGAGGCGGATCTGTTCGCCTTCGTCATAGAACCGTTTGAGCGTGGTCTCTGTGCCGTCGACCAGTGCTACGACGATCTCGCCATCGCGGAAGCGGTCGCCCTTTTGTACCAGCACGTAGTCGCCGCTGCAAATATGGTCCTCGATCATCGAGTCACCACGAACCTCAAGAGCGTAGGTAGCGTCATCGGAGGCGTAGTCGCCAAAATTGATGGTTTCCTGGCTACCGAAGGATTCAACGGGTAAACCGGCGGCGATGCGTCCGAGCAGCGGGACCTCAGAAGTAGAGGGATGCTGCTGATAGCGACGCTGCTCGTCGAGGTAGCGGGGCGCGACCTCAAGCGACCGGCTCTGGTTGTAGCTGCGGGTGAGGTAGCTTTTGTTCTCGAGAGCGAGAACATGTTTATGGACGGTCGCGAGCGAGGCCAGTCCAAGACCCTCGGCGAGTTCCTCGTAGCTCGGGCTGTAACCGTTCTTTTCAACGAAGTCCGCGATGAAGTCTAGAACCTGCTTTTGCCGCTTAGTCAGTGCCATAGCTTAACCCAATGGCAATTATTGGCGAACAAATAGTGAAAGTCAAGTCTTAACTTAGGTTTGAATCTAAGGTGTTCCACTTAGGAGCTGTTTGAATTACTTGCGGAGGGCGATGCGTTCGCGGAGAACGTCATCGAGGGCGGGAGTTTCAAGGACGAGGGCCTGACGGATGGCGTTGATGAACTGGTCGGTCTTTTCGACGCGTTCGCGGCAGAACTCGCAAAGCAGGAGGTGCTCTTCGAGAGCTTCGGTTTGGGCTTCGTCGAGCCGGCTCATGGCGTACAACTCGAGGTTGTCGTCAGAGAAAGCGAGATGGCAGGTCCTTGGCATTCCAGGTTAAGATCCGGTTGCAATTTATAAGTGCGTGCGCGGAGGAATTCTTCTCAACCTTTTTTTAAGAGGGGGTAGTACTACGATTGTAATCGGCACATTTTACGTAGTTTCCGCGAATACTTCTAGGTGAAGTGTACAACCGGGCATACGATTCTGGTAGATCCCATGCCGAATAGTGCAATTGAGTTTTCCGAAGGTTGCGTGCTTCTCGCTGAGAAACGTAATTCTGGCTGCCAACAGCAGCCTCGGGAGGCTTCATACTCCCAAGCCGACGCGGTGATAGCGAGGCTGAACGATGGCGACTGGTCGGCAATTTCGGAGCTGTCGGCGATTTTTAAGGAAGGGGTGACCTTTTTCCTTGATCGCGCGGGCGAGAAGCGGTGGTCGGGCCAAGCAGATCTCGTTCGGAGCATCGTGATTGGCGTGGGGAAAGAAGCTTTGGCTGGGCACGTCGTCACGGGACGTGAAGCGGCGCGGGCAATTCTACGGGAGATTCGGGAAGCGGTGCGTGTTCGGAAACCTGGTAGCGCCTTCCAGTCGGAGAGCAGTTCACGGGAACTACTCGCAGACCGCCTCGCGATGCTGAGCGTAGTGGAGCGGGATGTGCTCCTTCGCTTCTTTGCCAAGGGGCAGTCAGTGGAGCACATCGGTGATGCACTTGGACTTGAGGAGCACCGCATCCTTGAGCTCACCAAGCGTATGCGCAAGGGCGCTTCTGGGGCGGTTTCGACGCGCAACTTTACGGCACACGCCGCCGGTTAACCAGCGCGCGGGTACGATGCTATACTGATGAGGCTGGTTTATTCCCAGTAGTTTGTCCCGGCTCGGATCGAGCCCGATCAAAGCTTACTACAGGCATGTTTGACAATCTTTCGGACAAGCTCCAGCGGGTTTTTAAGAACCTGCGTGGAGAAGGCAAGCTCACGGCGGAGAACATGGAGACCGCGCTGCGGGAGATCCGCGTCGCGTTGCTCGAGGCCGACGTCCACTTCAAAGTCGTCAAGCAACTGATTGAAGGCATTCGGGAAAAGGCCATGGGGCAGGAAGTGCTCCAGGCGCTGTCACCTGCCCAGCATGTTATCAAGATCGTCCGCGATGAGCTGGTGAAGATTCTTGGCTCGCACACCGCGCGCCTGCGATTTGCCAACGAACCACCGACGGTAATCATGATTGTCGGGCTGCAGGGGTCGGGCAAGACCACGAGCACCGGCAAGCTCGCGAAGTATCTCCAAAAAGAAGGCAAGCGTCCGTTGTTGGTGTCGGTGGACGTTTATCGTCCGGCGGCGCGGCAGCAGCTGGCAGTGATCGCGAAAGAAATCAAGCAGCCGATTTATGCGGGCACACCTGAGGAGACCAAGCCGCTCGAACTGTCGCGGTCGGCACGGCGCGAGGCCACTCAGACGGGGCGCGATGTCCTGCTGGTGGATACTGCGGGTCGCCTGCACATTGACGAAGACCTGATGGCGGAGCTGACACAGCTCAAAGAGATGTTAAATCCCACCGAGATCCTGTTTGTCGCGGACGCGATGACCGGGCAGGACGCGGTGAAGTCGGCTGCGGAGTTCCACAACCGGCTGGGGATCACGGGGATTATCCTGACGAAGATGGACGGCGATGCGCGCGGTGGCGCGGCGTTGTCGATTCGCACGGTGACGCAGCAGCCGCTGAAGTTTGTCGGCGTGGGCGAGAAATTTGATGCGCTCGAGCCGTTCCATCCGGATCGCGTGGCGTCGCGAATTCTGGGGATGGGCGACGTGCTTTCGCTGATCGAGCGGGTGGAAGAGACCATCGATCAAAAGAAGGCCGAGGAGATGCAGCGCAAGCTCATCGACAACGAGTTCACGCTCGAGGACTTCCGGGAGCAGATCAAGCAGTTGCGGAAGCTGGGTCCGCTCGAGGGAATTCTGGGCATGATGCCGCAGCTCGGGCCGCTCAAGGGATTGAAAGACGTGAAGGTGGACGAGAAGGAGATCAGCCGGATTGTGGCGATCATCGACTCTATGACCGCCAAAGAGCGTTTCAACCACATGCTCATCAACGGGACGCGGCGGCGGCGAATCGCCAAAGGCAGCGGAACGTCGGTGGAAGAAGTAAACAATCTGCTGCGCCAGTATGCACAGGCGCGGAAGATGATGAAGAGCCTCTCAACGGGGAACTTCATGGGTCTGGGAAAACGATTGAAAGGAAAACTGCCGCCAATGTTCGGTGGAATGGGCGGTTAAGGAACGGTTGAAGAGTCTATGCTGATGATCCGTATGGCCCGCTTTGGGGCGAAAAAGAAGCCGACGTACCGGTTGGTGGTAATCGAAAAGGAACGCGCGCGCAATAGCCGGGCGGTGGAAGTAGTGGGTCACTATAATCCAGTTTCGGACCCGCAGGCGGCGCTCCTCAATCACGAGCGCATTTCTTACTGGATGAAGAACGGCGCGCAGCCTTCTGAGACGGTAAGCAAGTTGATGAAGAAGTATCCTGCCGCAGTTCCGGTAGCCAGCTAACCCGCGACGCCGAATCCCGGGTTGGCGGGGCAAAATTGTCTCGTTTGAAGCCGGGACGTGTAACGGTAGGGCGTTTGAGCGTCTATGGGGTGTTAGAATTCAGGCTGCAGGAGGGTCCCAAGAAGTGAAGGCATTAGTGGAGGACATCGCGAAGGCTCTGGTCGACATTCCCGATGAGGTGAGTGTCCGCGAGGTGGAAGGCGAGCAGGTGACCGTCCTCGAACTCAGGGTTGCGCCAAGCGACTTGGGCAAGGTTATCGGCAAGCAGGGACGCACGGCACGTTCTATTCGGACGCTGCTGGGAGCGGCCGGAATGAAGTTGAACCGGCGATTCACGCTGGAGATTCTCGAATAGAAAACTGGGTTGTTGTTGCGAGGTTGACCCGGACGCGCGGGAACAAGGGTGAGCTTTGCGCAGTGTCGATGACTGACGATCCGGATCGTTTTCAGAAACTCGAGCGGGTGTATCTGAACGAGCAGGCTTACGGACTTGAGGCGGTTTGGTATCATAAAGAACAGCCAATCTTTAAGCTTCTCGGAGTGGATTCGATCTCTGATGCGGAACGCCTGGTGGGGATGGATGTTTGCATTCCGGCGGCGGACCGGCTGAAGTTGCCGGAAGGCGAGTTTTTCTACTCGGATCTGGTGGGTTGTGAAGTGGTTGACGACGCCAGCGGCAAGAGGGCGGGCGAAGTAACCGGATGGCAGGAAACCGGCGGTCCGATCCTGCTTGAAGTAGACCGGGGAGATGGAAGCGACGAGTTGTTGATTCCGTTCGCCGGCGCCCTGGTGAAGAAGATTGATATAGGGAACCGGGAGATCCGGGTGGAACTACCGCCGGGTCTTTTGGACCTGAACGGATAGATGGTATTCCACATCGTTACGATATTCCCGGAGTATTTCCGGGGGCCGTTTGAACACGGTGTGGTAGCCAAGGCTCGAGAGTCGGGGATTCTGGACATTCGGATTCACGATTTGAGGGAGTGGACGTTTGACCGTCACCGGACGGTGGACGACCGGCCTTTTGGCGGTGGCGAGGGGATGTTATTGAAGCCCGAGCCGCTGTTTCTGGCCGTGGAATCGATCCTGCCGGAGCGGACGGCGTCGACGAAGGTGGTCTTGCTTGCGGCGGGCGGGCAGAAGTTCAGCCAGGCCAAGGCAAGAGAGTTTCGGGAGTGCGCGGAGCTGGTGCTGATTTGCGGCCGTTACGAGGGCGTGGATGAGCGAGTGGCCGAGCATCTGGCTGATGAGGAACTCTCGATCGGCGATTTTGTTTTAAGCGGCGGCGAACTGGCCGCGGCGGTAGTGATTGATGCTGTAGCCCGGTTGTTGCCGGGAGTGCTGGGGAACGAAGATTCGGCCGTAAACGAAAGTTTCGGCGCCGGCAATCAGCTGGATTGCCCGCAGTACACGAGGCCCGCTGAGTTCCGGGGCTGGAAGGTTCCCGAGGTATTACTCGGTGGGAACCACGCGGAGATTCGTAAGTGGCGGGCTCAGGCGGCGCTGGACAAGACGGCGAGGCTCCGGCCCGATTTGCTGGTAAGTAGCGACTGACATAAGGAAGTGGTCCGATGATAAACGCAGTGATGGCCAAGGTGGTCGAGAAGAACAAGCGCACGAACGTTCCGGCATTTCGTCCCGGCGACACGATTCGCGTACACGTGAAGATCAAGGAAGGCGACAAGGAACGTCTGCAGGCCTTTGAAGGCACGGTAATCGCCGAGCACAATGCGGGCTTGGGCAAGACCGTGACTGTGCGCAAGGTCAGCTTTGGCCAGGGCGTGGAGCGCATCTTCCCGGTCCACGCGCCGGTGATTGATCACATCGACATCATCCGGACGGGCAAGGTACGGCGCGCGAAGCTCTATTATTTGCGCGGATTGAAGGGTAAAGCGGCCAGGCTGAAGGAGCGCGAGTAAGTTCGCAGCCGGGCCCTTGCCTGGTGATACGGGGCCATATTGGCGTTGCCTTCAAAATGCTCGGGCAAGGCTGAGCGCGAAGCTCAACTGCGGGGCTTTCGCCTTGTCGCCGGAGTGGACGAAGTGGGCCGGGGATCGCTCTTCGGTCCGGTTTTCGCCGCGGCGGTGATTCTCGATTCCGCCAAGCCGATTCGTGGATTGCGCGACAGCAAGATTCTTTCCGCCGAGCGGCGAGAGGTGCTGGCTGAGCGCATTCAGGAGCGGGCGATCGCATGGGCGATCGGGGCGGCTGACGTCTACGAGATCGATCACATCAACATTTATCAAGCATCCAGGCTGGCCATGAAGCGGGCCGTGTCATCGCTTTCTCCCTCTGCCGATTACCTGCTCATCGATGCCGTGAAAGTCGACCTTCCGGTGGAACAGAGGTCGATCATCCACGGCGACTCGCTGTCACAGTGCATTGCGGCCGCCTCGATTGTGGCGAAGGTGGCGCGGGACGCTTGCCTGAGCCGCTGGCACGAGGTTTTTCCGCAGTACGGACTCAAAGACAATAAGGGCTACTATACGGCGGACCATGTGCGGGCATTGCGCGAGCACGGGCCTACTTCCCTGCACCGCTTCAGTTTCGAGCCGGTGCGCGAGAGTTGTCCGCACACCTGGTGGCAGGGATACCCGGTACTGATGGAAGTGGAGGCGCCGGAAGAGGCGCTGGCGGCGGCCCACCGATGACGCCCGAGATGCAGCCAATGGGCGCGGCGGCGCAGGGCAACGAGCCGATGCGCGGCGGAACCTGGTACGGCAAAGTGCTGAGCCTGTGCTTTGTGGTTTTCTGTTTTGAGATCGGCGTTTTCCTGGTGGTGTTCCCGTGGCTCGACTACTGGGAATCGAACTCACTTGCCGGCTATGCGCCGTGGCTCGAGGACGTTTGGGGCAATCCGTATTTTCGGGGGGCGCTGAGCGGTCTGGGGCTGGTGAACATATACATTTCATTTCTCGAGATTGTCCGCCTGATTCGGGGGCAAGTTGAGCGGGCGTCGGCGGGTCTGAAATAACATGATGATTAGAGGGAGCCAGTGAGCGACGAGAACCTCGACGTAACGCCGGTAGTGCCTGCGAGCGAGCCTGTAGTTCCGTCAAACGGCGAACCCGCGCCGGCTGTCGCCGACATCGAGAAGCCGGAGCTTCCGCGCGGCACCATCGCCGAGTGGACGGTAACGATTCTGCTGCTCCTGTTCGGCACAACGACGCTGGTACAGGCCTTTGTGATTCCGACCGGTTCGATGGAAGATACGCTGCTGATTGGCGACCACCTATTGGTGGACAAACTCGCGTATGCGCCCTCGGGACCGGTTTCGCGATTTCTGCTTCCCTACCGTCCGGTGAACCGCGGCGACATCATCGTGTTCCGCTATCCGATTGATATTCGCCAGACGTTTGTGAAGCGCGTGCTAGGCATACCCGGCGATCACATCAGGCTCGAGAACAAGCAATTATTTGTCAACGGCGTGAGATTGAGCGAGCCGTACAAGTACAACAAGACGGATTACATCGATTCCTACCGCGACAATTTCCCCGGCGATCCCAACGTTCATCTATACGAACCGGCGGACGTGATGCTGAGGGAGAACGTCAAGAGCGGTGAAGTGATTGTGCCGCCGAACGTGTATTTTGCGATGGGCGACAATCGCGATTCGTCGCTCGACAGCCGCTACTGGGGCTTTGTGCCGCGTGAGAATATCATCGGCAAGCCGCTGATCATTTACTGGTCGTACGATGCGCCGACCGAGCAACTGGCGAGTCCGACGATCGGCATGGATCACTTGAAGGATCTGGCGTTGAACTTTTTCCGGAAGACGCGTTGGAAGCGTACATTTATGCTCATACACGGATATCCGGTAAAGGCAGACCCCCAGGTGGCCAAGTAGGTTCGCTGTTACGTGCGATCCTCAGTGCCGAGGGTCGCCAATTCATCAAGCGTGAGATGCGCGCCCCGAAGCACGAGTTCGATGCGGATGACGACGTACCCGAGTGTCCACACGAGCGCGAGCAACAGGAAAGGCACTCCGGTTGGGGATGATTCCCCGGTCGCGAGTGCTGGCCATTGCCAAACCCAGCACCAGCGTCGCCATGGCCATCTGGATAGGCCCCAGCGACCATTGGAGAACGCCTCGAAGGAGTTTACGCCTCCTGTCAATCTCCTGCCGGCAGAACTCCAGTCCCGTGGTCAGACCGGCATCTCCGGGCCGCACGCCGGACCAGATACCGCGGTTCAGGCGATAGAGGCCGGCGAGGCTCCAGACGAGGGCTCCTGCGAATAGCGCTCTGAATTCGATGAACACGGATTGCCACGTTCCCGGTTGACAGTCCGGTGATCTCGCCGGTGGACGCCGCGTCCTTGTCGTCGAGGTCGAATCACGTGCGTCCGCATCGAGCAGCGGCCGTCGTAGCGGAGGAGTCTTCGCCACAGTTGGAAGTGGATATCCTGGCTGAGGTCGCGGCGCTTATCAGGATCTGCTTCGTAGGCTCTGGCCAACCGTTCGATAGCGGACCCGAATTGTCCGGCCGCATCGCGGTACAACGTGTCCTGATTCGTGTGTGGCGCCAGGATGGTACGTATGCCTCCCACGGCTATGGTAGTCATTCAGCGTCGGACTTTCTTACATAATCGGGCCGACAGAGAGCGACGTGAGGGGATAAACCGACTAACAGGTCTCAAACTCGCGTAACCCAATCCACTGTTGGTATCGTCCAAACACTTTAGCAACCTTGAAATTATTCTGAGGAGATGTACGTGCAAGCACTGGGTAGAGATTTTATGAGACTGGCCGTCGCGGTTATCTTCATCGGCCATCCGGCCGTTGCGGCGTCTTCCTACACTTTGATCGGCTGGAATGATCTCGGTATGCATTGCATGGACGCCGACTATTCAGTGTTCTCGATTTTGCCACCGTACAACACGATTCACGCGCAGTTGATCGATTCGACCGGGAAGCTGGTGAAAAGCGGCGCGGGTATCAAGATCACCTACGAAGCGATTGCCGATCCGACCGGGAGCATCAATCTCTCGTCCTCCGATAAGACCAACTACTGGGTGTACGCCGCGAAACTATTTGGCTTCAGCGGAGCGTCGAACGGCGGCCTGACGGGCAACAGCATGCCGGGGAGCGCAAACACGCCGCAGGGGATGACCTTCGACAGCGCTTTAAGCTGGTTCACCGCAGATGGTATCCCGCTCACCAATTACGACGATCAGCTCAACAAGAATTACTACCCGATGATGAAGCTAGTGGCGCGCGATGCAGCCAACGCTGTGCTGGCGACCACGCGAATTGTGCTGCCCGTCTCAGACGAAATGGACTGCCGGGCTTGTCACAAGTCGGGGTTGCAGACGACGGCGGTGCCGGCTGCCGGTTGGGTGTACGACTCGAATCCGGATCGCGATTACAAGCTAAACATCCTGCTCAAGCACGACGAGCGCAATCACCGGAACCAGGCTTATACGGACGCGCTACAGACTGCGGGCTACACAGCGGACGGTCTGTATGCGACGGCGTTGGGCGGGACGCCGATTCTGTGCGCGCGGTGTCATTCAACGACGGCACTGTCGGCTGCGGGGATCAAGGGAATCCCGTCACTGACTTCGTCGATGCACAGCTGGCACGCAGCGCAGACGGATCCGGCGACGGGCCTGTCGATGGACGACGCGAGTAATCGGGACTCGTGCTATCGTTGCCACCCAGGTTCCGCCACGCGTTGTTTGCGGGGTGCGATGGGGAACGCTGTGGCCACCGATGGGACTATGTCCATGCAATGCCAGAATTGTCACGGCAAGATGAGTGTTATTGGGGACTCGACGCGTACGAGCTGGCTGAGCCAGCCGAATTGCCAGGCTTGCCACACGGGCACGGCGATGACGGCGCTGGCCGGTCAAATGCGGTCAACGAGTGTATTTGATACCGCGGGCAAAATGGTGAGACCCTCCGATACGACCTTCGCGACGACCGCGAATCAGCCAGCGACGGGGTATTCGCTCTACAGGTTTTCGAGCGGGCACGGCGGGCTGATGTGCGAGGCGTGTCACGGATCGACACATGCGGAATTCCCAAGTTCGCACGCGAACGACAATTTGCAGAGCGCCGACATCCAGGGATTTGCCGGACCTTTGCAGGAATGTACGGCTTGTCATAAGAGCGGAATCTCGTCGACCAATGGCGGTCCGCATGGGATGCATGATGTAGGCGCGGGGTGGGTGAATTCGCATGCGAACGTGGCGGAGCGGAACCGGACGCAGTGCACCGCGTGCCATGGCGGCGACTACCGGGGGACGGTGCTGTCGCGGGCGTTCACTACGCGGACACTGTCGACGCGATTCGGAACGATCCAGATGTTTCGCGGCTATCAGGTGAGCTGCTACACGTGCCACAACGGGCCTGGCGGTTCAGGGAATGCGCCAACGGCCGCGACGGTAAGCAACACGTCGGCGAGCGCCACCACCGGCCAAGCGGTGAAGCTACCGGTTTCGATCACTAACGGCGGGACGCTGCGGATTGTCGCGCAACCGCTGGGTGGTACGGCTTTCGTCAACGGGAGCACGATCACTTATACGGCATACGCCGACTTCGAAGGTTCGGACTCCCTCACGTACGCTGCGCTCGCGAACGGCAAAGACTCGAATATGGGCACGGCGACGGTAAAGGTGACGGCTGCGGCGCGTCCGTCGTTTACAAGCGCGGCAGTGGCAAACGCGGCCGGCTACCAGGCCGGGTCTGTCGCTCCGGGGATGTTGATCACGGTGTTTGGATCGGGATTGGGACCGCCGAACCTCGAGACACTCAAGCTCATCTCGAGCGGCTATGTGCAGAAGGAACTGGCGGGTACGCGGGTGCTGTTCGACGGAGTGGCATCGCCGGTGGTGTTCTCGTCACTCGGGCAAATCGCGGCGGCGGTGCCGTATGCGGTGGCGGGGAAGCTGTCCACGAGCATGGTGGTGGAGAGCGGAGGCATCAAATCGAATGCTATAGCGGTGCCGGTGATCACGGCAGCGCCGGCGATTTTCACATCTGATGCTTCGGGTAAGGGGCAGGCGAAGGCGCTCAACCAGGACTACACGGTGAATGGCGCGTCGAGCCGGGCCAAGGCTGGCGACGTGATTGTGCTGTATGTGACCGGGGAGGGCGCTGCCAAGCCGACGGGCGCGGATGGAAAGCTGAGCGTCGCGCCATTTAGCGTACCGGAGCAGGCAGTGACGGTGAGGATTGGGGGCGTGGCGGCGGTGGTGCAATACGCGGGCGCTGCACCGGGGCTGATCGCGGGTGTGATGCAGGTGAACGCTACGATTCCGAGCGGATTGCCGGCAGGAGCTTCGGAGGTAATCGTGACAGCCGGCGGAGCGAGCAGTCCCGCCGGCGTCACGATTCAGTTGAAGTGAACTAGAACGACACGCGCAGGCCGAGTTGCCATTTGCGCATCGAGGACAGAGCAGCCAGACCGAAGATCCTACCGGCGGTGGTTGAATCGACCGTCGCCGTGGGCTGACCGAGGTTTACGTGGTTGAAGAGGTTGAACGCTTCAGCACGGAACTGGGCTTTGAAACGCTCGTTGAACGCGAAGGATTTGCTGAACGACGCGTCGGTGTTAAAGAAATGCGGCCCGAAGAATGAATTACGGGCGACATTGCCGAAGGTGCCGGCGGCGGGACGGCTCCAAGGTCCACGCGTACAGCCGTTGGCGTTGAGTTCAGGCGTAGCTGCCGCGGAGGCGAGGCAGTTGGTGCCGCTGGTGCCAGCGGTGGCGGTGCCGAACCAGCCCTGGGCGCTTTGATTGGACACGCTGGCGTCGCCTACGAGATTGGGACGGCATGGCCCGGTGTCTTCATCCTTACCGCAGTTGACGTACGAGGGCGTGAAGGGCAGTCCGGATTCCCAAACCGCGACGCCCGAAACCTGCCAGCCGCCGAGTAGGAAGTCGACCGGCTTGGCGGCGTTCTTCATGAAGGAGCGTCCGCGTCCGAACGGGAGTTCGTAGATGCCGTTAAAGTTGCCGACGAACCGGCGTACACCGCTTTCGCGGCCGTAGTCGATGTCGTGGTTCCAGAAGAAATAGTCGTTGGCGAAATCGAAGGCGCTGGCCCAGGTGAAGTTGCCCGAGAACTGTAACCCGGTGGAGAAGCGCTTCTCGGCGCGGAGCTGCAGCGAGTGATACTTCACGCTGGCATCGTCGCTGAAGTACTTGATGGACTGCGTCCAGCCGTAGTTGTTGAAGAACGGGCGCCGCTGATTGGTGTTGAGGGTGCCGAAGCCAACGATGGTTGGCGCGTTGATGTTGTAGTTGGTGCCGCCGGGGGTGACGTGATAGCCCTTGTTGCCGATGTAGCCGATGGAGATAACGCTATTGGCGGCGAACTGACGCTCGATGGTGAAGTTCCAGGCGTCGACCGTCGGCAGGCGCATGGTCTGGTCGCTGTTAAGCGGCAGAACGTTGGGCGAGATGCCGTTGGGCAGAATCGGGTTGCCGTTGGGTCCCTTGCGCTGTGACGCGAGGATTGTGGTGGGATCGAGGGCGTTGGGTCCTTGGTCCAGTGTGAAGACGGAGAGGAACGAGCTCGCGGGATTGAGCGACTGGTTGGCGAGCACCGGCAGGTTCTGAGTGACGTTGTGGCCGAACGAGACGCCGAACACGCCGACGTCGTAGGAGCGGCCGAAGCCGGTTCGTACCACGGTGTTCTTGGTGATCTGATAGGCTATGCCGACGCGGGGCGCGAACTTGGTGAGCGAGTTTGCGACATTGCCGCTGAGGTTGACGCCGTTCTCGCCGGCGACCATGACTTCACCGGTGGCAAGGTTCTGGAAGCCGCCCTTATCCTTACCGGTGACGTATTGCGGGAAGTAAATCTCCCAGCGGATACCGTAGTTGATGGTGAGTTTCGGCGTGACGCGCCAGGTGTCCTGGAAATAGGAGAACCAGCGGTGCTGGCGCTCAGCCGCGTCAACGGAATTGCTGACGTAGCGTGTGAAGGAGTTGACCTGGCCGAGCATAAAGGAAGCAAGCGACAGGCCGCCGCCATTGGGGCCGATGGTGGTGGTGGGGTCGAAGGTCAACTGGCCGGAGCGGTGAGAGTCGCTGGGCACGCGAAGATTCTGCGCGTAGCGGAAGTCCGAACCGAACTTGAACGAGTGATTCCCTTTGATGTGGGTGACGTTGCCGACCCACTGGAATTCGTTCTCCTGCTCATTGAGCGGGCAGTTGCAGCTGTTGACGCCGAGCGAATAACCGAAAGTGAATCCACCGGTGCCATTGAAGGTGAACGCGGGCATGCCGGAGGTGTAGTAGGGATCGGTGTTGAGACCGGGGATACCGGCGTCCTTAGCCGGCGAGGTGCCGAGGCCGTTGGGGTTCACCAGCACGCGATATCGGAAGAATCCGAAGCGGAAGTCGGCGAGCCAGTCGGGACGGATGCTGTAGTCGACACCGTAGGCGAGGCTTTGGTTGCGAAGCGAGGCCTGACCGGCGAAGGCGGTGGTGGAATAAGCGGGTCCGCCGGCGGCGTAGCCGAACGCGCCAGGGATGGTCTGGTTGTACTGCATGAAGCTATAGCGGCCGAACATGTGCAGCTTTTCGGTCTGATAGCGATCGACGCGGATATTGAAAGCGTCGCTGTTCACGATGCCCGCGCCTGAGGAGGCATAGTTAGGAACGGCACCGGTGGCTCCGGCGATGTTCGGCAGCGGCAGGTAGGTGAGCAGGTTCAGGGCTTGCTTGGAGAGCAGGTTTGTAGGGATGACTGCGCCGTTGAAGATCTGGCGATTGGCGGGCAAGATATTACAGTCGGTCCCGTTGCAGGGGTTGTAGATATTAATGGCGAGGTCACTCAAGTCGCCGCCGCGCTCAGCAGCGGTGGGGACGCGGGTGAGGAGAGAGCCGCCGTTCTTTTGGCGTCCTCCCTGGTAGTCGCCGAAGAAGAAGGTCTTGTCCTTCTGGATGGGTCCGCCAATGGAGCCGCCGAATTGGTTCCAGAGGGTAGGCGGAATGAAAGTGCTGGTGCTGCCGGCGATGGGCTGGCTTTGAGCGAACGGGTCGCGGGCCTGGCCGTGCTGGTCGCGCCGGTACTCGAAGGCGCTGCCGTGGATGGTGTTGCTGCCGGACTTGGTTTGGGCGGCAATGATGGCCTGGCTGGCCTGTCCGAACTCGGCATCGTACGCGGTGGTGGTGATTTTCAGCTCGGAGACGGAGTCGAGACTGGGAGTAATGATGGGCTCGCCGAGAACGGAGTCGCGGTTGTCGGTGCCGTCAAGCTGGAAGGAGATACCGCCCCAGTATTGGCCGCCGATGTTAGGACGGTAGACGTCGTGAGGCTGTTCGCTGGCGGCGGTGGTCCCGCTGGCCTGGACGCCGGGAACGAGGAAGTAGAGACGGCTCATGTCGCGGCCGATCACCGGAAGGTCCTGGACCGAGCGGGCGGTCATGGTATCGGAGACGTCGGACTTTTCGGTTTTGAGCAGCGGCGCGTCTGAACTGACGCTGACGGTCTCGCCGACGGTACCGACATTGAGTTTGGCGTCGACCTGGGTAACGGAGTCGACGCTCACGTTTGCATTCTTTTGCACAAACGTCTGGAAGCCGTTGGCTTCTACGCGGATTTCGTAAACGCCGGCGATGAGGTGTCCTTGTGTGTAATTGCCGGACTCGTTGGTTATGCCTGAGTAGGAGACGCCCTTGTTGACGTCGAGGATGGTGATTTTCGCGCCTGGAACAGCGGCGCCACTCGAGTCGGTGACGGTACCGACGATGTTGCCATATACAGCCTGCGCGAGAGAAATCCCCGGCACGCATAGGAAGAGAGACAGCAGTCCAACGTGGAATACTGATGGCTTCATTTATCCCCCAGAAATACACCAGCTGGATGACGGGCCCAGCGAGATGTTGGAAGCATATTACCGTCGCGTGTCGATGTCAAATGACATGCCGGTTACGATACCTGGATTCGTCGGCTGCTATTCTGGAGCTTAGATCTCGACTTCCATGAAAAAATCCTTCGCCGAATCGACGCGCGACTTCGTTTCCGAGTGGACCGTCACAATCCTGATATTGCTGTTTGGCACGACGACGCTGATGCAGGCGTTTGTGGTGCCGACGTCGTCGATGGAGCGTACTGTAATGGTGGGCGACCACATGATTGTGGACAAGCTGGCGTATTCGCCGCCAGGAGCGTTCTCGTCTAAGATACTGCCTTACACGCCGGTTCATCGAGGAGACATCATCGTATTCCGGTGGCCGGTGGACCCGCGCCAGAACTACGTGAAGCGTGTGATGGGACTGCCGGGCGACCACATAAGAGTGGTGAACAAGGAAGTCTACCTGAACGGGAATAAGCTGACTGAGCCCTACACGCAGCACATCTTCCCGACCTATGAGCCTTATCGCGATAATTTCCCGTCGGAGCCATTTGGTCCGGTGTCTGAGCGCGGTCTGGAGATGCTGTCGAAGAACGTGGTGAATGGAGAGGTGGTGGTGCCGCCCGACCATTATTTTGCGATGGGCGACAATCGCGACAACTCGCTGGACAGCCGTTATTGGGGATTTGTGCCGCGGGAGAACATTATCGGCAAGCCGTTCGTAATTTTCTGGAGTTACGACGCGCCGACCGAAGATCTCGTGGATTTTACCTCAAAGCACTTCATCGATCTGGCCCAGAATTTTTTCACGAAGACCCGATGGGAGCGGACGCTGAAACTGATTCACGGCGTCGCGATTCAGTAAGAATGTCGAAAGCGCATTACTACGGCCTGATACTGGCCGGCGGTCGAGGTACGCGGTTCTGGCCGAAGAGCCGCAGGTCCCGCGCCAAGCAGGTTCTCAATTTTTTTGGTGAGCGATCGCTGATTCAGCAGACGGTGGACCGTCTGAAGCCGATTCTGCCGCCGGAGCGCATCTGGGTGCTGACCAACGAGCACCTGCGCGACGAGATCGTGCGGCAGTTACCGGAGGTTCCCAAGCGTCAGATCATCGCCGAGCCCGCGCAGCGCAACACGGCGCCCGCGATTGGACTGGCAGCACGGCTGATCGAAGATGTGGACCCGAAAGCCGTCATGGGCGTCTTTCCGGCGGATCACATCATCATGGACGCCAAGGGTTACCTGCGTCTGGTGCGTCCGGCGTTTGAAGCGGCAGCCAAGGGTGATATCGCAGTGCTCGGCATTCACCCGCGATGGCCCGAGACCGGCTACGGCTACATCGAGTTTCCCCAGGGGACGAAGCGCGGCGAGTTGAGTCCGGTAAAGGTGAAGAGTTTCCGGGAGAAGCCGAAGCTACCCGTGGCCAAGCGGTTTGTTGCGGCGGGCAATTTCTACTGGAATGCCGGCATGTTCTTTTGGAAGACATCGGTGGTGCTTGAGGCGCTGAGGCAGCATCAGCCCAAGACGTCGACACTGCTGGCTTCCCTGCCCCCGCTCGGCAGTCGAAAATTCGGCGCGGCGCTAGCGGAGACTTTTCCGCGCTGCGAGGACATTTCGATCGACTACGCGGTGCTGGAGAAGGCCAATAACGTTGTGGGCCTGGCGGCCGATGATATCGGCTGGAACGACGTGGGCAGTTGGAACGCGGTGTACGAACTGATGCCGCGCGACCCTTGGGGCAACACCGGCAGGGGCGACATGCTGATGATCGACTCAAACGGGAACTACGTTGATGTCGAAGGCAAGGTGATCGCGCTGTTGGGCGTCGACAACCTGGTGATTGTAGACACTCCCGACGCGCTGCTGATCGCCGACCGGCGACGGGCGCAGGATGTCGGGAGCATCGTGAAGATGATTGAAGCGCAAAAGCGCACCGATCTGCTCTAGCTCGGACGTCCGGTAGCAAACACTTTCTTGAGTCCGGCGATTGAGCGGTCTACTTGTTCTTCAGTGAGGATGTAGGGCGGGAGCATGCGGACGACGGTGTCGTGCGTGACGTTGATGAGCATGCCCTGCTTCATGGCTTCGTTGACGAAGTGCTTGCAGGGAAAATCCATTTCCACGCCGATCATGAGGCCCGCGCCGCGCACTTCCTTAATAAATGAAAACTGACGGGAGAGGTCGGTGAGGCGCATGCGGAAGTAGCCGCCGACCTCAGCGATGTGCGGTAGCAGTTCGCCGATGATCTCCATGGATTCAAGCGCGACCCGGCAAGCGAGTGCACCGCCACCGAATGTAGTGCCGTGCATCCCCGGACCGATGGCAGCAGCGGCGCGCTCATTCATGGCGATAGCGCCGATGGGGATGCCGCAGCCGATGGGTTTAGCGGTGATCATGACGTCCGGAAGAACCGCCGGTTCGAACATCTGGTAAGCGAAATAGGTGCCGGTGCGTCCGACGCCGCATTGAATTTCGTCGAAGACGACGATGGCGTTGAAGCGGTCGGCGAGTTCGCGAACGCGGCGCAGATAGCCTTCGCCCATGGGATAGATGCCGCCTTCGCCCTGAATGGCTTCGATGACGATGCCGGCAGTGCGGTCGCACAGCACCTGCTCGAGGGCGGCGGTGTCGTTGGCGGGAACGAATCGCGCGCCGGGCATCAGGGGTTCAAAATCGGCGCGGTATTTCGGCTGTCCGGTAAGGGAGAGCGCGCCGATGGAGCGGCCGTGGAAGGAATTCTCGAGCGCGATGATCTCGGTTTTGGCGGGGTCAATTTTCCGGCCGTGGCTCTTGATGATTTTGATGGCGCCTTCCATGGCTTCGGTACCGGAGTTACAGAAGAAGACGCGCTGGAGGCCGCTGGTCTCGGAGAGTTTCCTGGCGAGCGGGCCCTGGAATTCGTTGTAGTAGAGATTGGACGTGTGAATCAGTCGTCCAGACTGTTCACGGATGGCCTTGACGATGCGCGGATGGGAGTGGCCGAGGGCGTTTACGCCGATACCGGAGAGCAGGTCGAGATAGCGTTTGCCGGTTTCATCGTAAACATAGCAGCCCTTACCGCGGGTAAGAACGAGAGGATAGCGGGCGTAATTCTGAAGAAGGTATTCCTTCTCAAGCTCCATGATTTGTGAAGCGCGGGTTTGCTCATCGACAGCCGTTGTCGAGGTCTCAGACGACATTCTTCTATGATACGGGTTTGAGGAAGGGCGGGCCGAAAAGTCGACCCGCCTTTGAGAGGGATGCTACTGGATGTTGAAGTTGAGCGAATTACTGCTGCCGATATCGCCTTGCAGGAAGACCGGCACAGAGGGACCCTTGGGAGAGTTCGCAGGAATCTGCACGTTGATCTGGTAGAGGCCTACCAGACCGGGTGTGAGTCCGATGAACTGGGCTGTCTGCGCGACCGGTTTACTGAATAGTCCGCCCGTACCAAAGTAAATCTGGTTGGTGAGGCCGGGCGTTTGAGCGAGCGGCGAGGTGGGTGCGGCTTCGCCACTCTTCACTGCAGGATTTGTCTGTCCGAAGCCCAAGCCGTAGATGGTGACGAAGTCGCCGGTTTTTACGGGGACTCCAGGACCACCGAAGGGAGTGGACACCACGGCAACCTGCGGCGTTACGGCGATGAGTAGCTTGGGAGCGTACTTGACGATGGAAATCGAGACCGTGTTGCCACGCTGTCCATCGCGGTCGACGCGCAACCTGCCGGGACCGGTGGCGGCTTCGAAGGGAAGTTGGAAATTGATCTGGCTCGCGCTGACGTAATAGAGCGGCGCGGGTTGATCATTGACGAAGACACTGGCTCCACCGAGTGTAGTGGGCAGCGGCAGTTTGTCGGCTTGGGCGACATCGCCGGCAGTTAACTGGTCGCCGAAGATGGCGGGCAGTTCGCCCTGAGCCAGGTCGCCACCCTTTTCAAACGTCGCGTTATTCACGACGCCGAAGGCCTGGACGACAGGCGGACCGGAGGCCAGAACGGTAAGCGTTACCGGAACGGCTACGGTAGCATTTGCGGCATTGCTGGTGACATTGACGGTTCCGGTGTAGGTACCGGCTGTCAGACCTGCTGGATCTGCCGTCACACCGACGAAGCCGCTGACGAGTTTGGCGGTGAGCCATGTACCGGACGCGGTGGTGGTAGTGGGGTCAGTCAGTGTCAGCGTTCCGGCACTAATGTTGGTGGCGGCGATGTAGGTGGTCTGTTTGGCAGCGCCAGTGGCAATCCGGAAATTGAGGGACGCTGAGCTCAGCGATGCAATCGGACCCGCAGTGACGTTGAGCGTAATGGGTACGGTCTTGTTTTCAGTGCCGACCTTGGATCCGGTTATGGTGAGCGATCCATTGTAGGTGCCGGCCGCCGCGCCATTCGCTTTGGCGGTAAGCGTGTAATTGAAGACGGTTGAGAAACTACCGCCGCCGGGTGCCGCCACGGAAAGGCTGACGCCGCCCGGAGCGTTGACTGACGTTCCGACGGTGCTACCGGTGTTGAAGGCCTGGGTGACCGGGGTGCCGTTAGTGGGCAGGTAGAGGGTGAGATTGTCGGGCACGCCGCCGCCGATAGCCACTGTGACGGTGATGGTCTGCGGCGCGTCGATGGCCGCGGGATCGCTAACGGTGATCGCTCCGGTGTAGGAGCCTTTTGCCAGAGAGGCCGTATTCAAGCTAACGAGGATAGGATTACAGGCGGCGCCGAGGGTCCCGCAGGATTGCGTTTTCTGCACGGAGGCGGCGAGCCAGGAGGTGGAAGAGGTTGCAGTCAAGGCTAGCGGAGTGTCGCCGGCGTTGACAGCATTGATGGTTTGCGTAGGTCCGTTAGAACCCGTTGCGATTGATATGGGACCGACAGCGGTGGTGTCTAGACGCAGTTTACCCGCGGCCCAGACTTGATTTGTAACACCGAATGTCAGAATACAGAGAAAAAGCAGATATCTTGTTGACCGGATCAAATCCACTCCAAAGCTCCCTTTTTATACGCCCAGACATAGCCGACGATGAGGAAGGCGAGGAAGACCGCGACTTCGCCGACGCCGAACCAGCCGAGCTGCTTATATCGAACCGCCCACGGAAACAGGAAGATCGTCTCGACATCGAAGATCACGAATAGGATCGCGATGATATAGAAGCGTACCGTGTAGCGCCCGCGCGAAGTGGAAGCAGCTTTAATGCCACACTCGTAAGCCTCTAGTTTTGTGATGGACGGTGTGGCGGGCCGGATGACCTTGGCCACAGCGATTGTGACAACAGGGAACAGTATTGCCACCGTCAAGAAGAGAAAAATAGGTAGATATCCGGACGGCATAAATTCCAGCGTATCATGCCGAGGGCGATTTCACTCATATCTTAAAGCAACCATTGGATCCACCCTGGTGGCGCGACGGGCCGGCAGGTAGCTGGCGATGGCCGTAGCGATGAATAACACCACAACTGATAACGTTACACTCACTGGGTCCTGCGGGGTGAGTCCATATAAGAATGATTGGATAAAGCGGGTGAGGGCGAGGGCTGAGGGGACGCCGATGGCGGCGCCGAGCAGCACCATGATGCCGGTTTCGCTAAGCACGAGCCACAGCACCGCTTGGCGCCGCGCGCCCAGGGCCATACGGATTCCGATTTCGCGGGAACGGCGGGCGACGGAGTTTGCCATAACGCCATAGAGTCCGATGGCGGCGAGCAGCAGGGCGAGTCCGCTGAAGAAGGAGCAGAGAGTGGTGACCATACGCTCCTGCGCGATGTTGTTGTCGAACTGCTGCTGCATGGTGAGCGTCCGCAGAACGGGGATGGAGCGGTCGAGGTTTGCGGCTTCGCGGCGGATCACGGCGGAGAGTTGTTCGGGAGCAGCGGTGGAACGGGCGCAGAGGGTCCGCTGTCCGGCGCCGAGGCGCCAAACCGGAAGGTAGACCATACTCTCCACTTTGTCGCGCAGTCCGAAGTAGTAGGAGTCCTTGACGACGCCGATGATCTCAAAGGATCCTTCCATTTTGAACTTGGGACCCTGGCTGAAGCGGCGGCCGAGCGGATTCTCATGGCCAAAGAACCGGCTGGCCATCGTTTCATTGATGATGGCGACGGGTGCAGGCGGGCCGAGTATCTGATCGGGGAGACCGGGCTTGCCGGAGGGATCGGGGCTGACGGCGGGATTGTCCCCGGCGCGAAAATCGCGGCCGGCGAGGAGAGGGATGCCCATCGTCCCGAAGAAGCCGTCACTCACGGCGTTGACGTCGATAGCGGGTTCCTCGCCGGGCTTGCGCAGGTAGCCGTCGATGGTGAACTGCTCGTTCCAGCGCCGGCCGGCGAGCGGAGTGATGGCAGCGATGCCGACAGAGCGGACGCCGGGAGCACTTTGGACGCGCTCGACCAGATGTTCGTAAAACAGACGCAGGTTCTGTCCCTTGTATCCGCCCTGATCGGGAGATATTTCGGCGAGCAGCACGTTCTCGCGACTAAAGCCGGGATCGAGGTTGTGCAGATTGGCGAGGCTGCGAACGAACAGGCCGGTGCCGATCAGCAGCATCAGCGAGAGGGCCACCTGGGCAACCATGAGAATGCGGCGCAAGTCGATGCGAGCGCGGGTGAAGGAGGCCAACTCATTCTTCAACGCGGGAAGGAGGCTGGGACGGGTAGCCTGGATGGCGGGCAGCAGTCCGCAGGCCAGTCCGGCGATGAGGGAGGCGGTGAAGGCGAACGCGAGGATCCTCAAGTCGGGAGTGAAGGCGAGGGCGATGGGGACACCGCGTGTGGGCATGAAGGCCACGAGAACGCGGACGCCCCACCAGGCGAAGGCCAGTCCGGCGAGTCCACCGAGCAGGGATAGGACGAGGGTTTCGATGAGCAGTTGAGTGACGAGGCGGGAGCGAGCCGCACCGACGGCCAGTCGAACGGCGATTTCACGCTGGCGGGAAGTGGCGCGGGCGATGAGGAGGTTGGCGACGTTGGCGCAGGCGATCAGGAGAACCAGACCAACGATCACCATGAGTACGCGTAACGGCTTGTCGATGACGTTGCGCATCTGGGAGTAGCCGCCGGCGCCAGGGATGAGGGTGGCGCGGTCGCGCTGGCCGCGGTCGTTGCTTGAGGGGTGGCGCTCGGCGTCGTTTTGATCGATCTGCTGCATCAGGACGTCCACTTCAGGGATGGCGGCTTCGAGAGAAAGTCCGGGCCGCAGGCGAGCGATGCTGGTAAGCCACCAGAAATGCCGGTTATTCCATTCGGGGATGCCGCGATTGATCTGGCGGTTCATCATAATGGGCGCGAAGATATCGGGCGATACGCCGAACGTCATTCCCGTGAAGCCTGAGCGTGTGACGCCGAGGACGGTGAGCGGCGTGCCGTTGAGGGAGATGGTGCGGCCGACAATCGCAGGGTCGCCGGCGAAGCGCCTTTGCCAGAAGCCGTATCCCAGCACCGCCACCGGATGCGCACCTTCGCGCAGGTTGTCGGAAGGGCTGAGAAGCCGTCCCACTGCCGGCCGGACGCCGAGAACGTCGAAATAATTCCCACTGACGAGGGTGACGGCTGCCAGGCGCGGCTCACTGTGGATCCCTTCGTCGGGCACTGTCAGGCCCTGATTGCTCACGCCGCTGAAGGCCACGACGCCGCTGAAGGACTTGTTGTGGTCGCGGATGTACTCGTAGTCGGGATAGTTGCCACTGACCTGAAGGCGTTGCGGATTGCGGGCGATCACTGCGAGTTGCTCCGGGTGATCGACTGGCATGGAGCGCAGAAATACTGAATCAATGAGGCTGAAGATGGCGGTATTGGCGCCAATGCCCAGCGCCAGCGAGAGGACGGCGGTCAGGGTAAAGCCGGGATTCCGTTTGAGGAGCCTGAGGGCGTACTGCGTATCCTGGAGCAACCGTTCGGCGAAAATCATGGACACCTCCGCTTCCTGATTTTGACGGGTTCGGGGAGCGATGGTTGGCAAACTTGTGGGGATAGGCGTAGTGGCACCCCGTATTGTTACGATAGACAGGCACGTTCCCACACGACCTCCGTCGGTCGCCGATTTCATCCATTAATCTAGTTTGCTGTACCGTTTCCATTAACGGGCAGGAGGGTTGCATTTGAAAGACATCAAGCGAAAGCTCATGATTGCTGCAGTAGCGGCGTTGCCGGTAGGTCTCTGGTTGCAGATGACCGCCGGAACGGGACTGGCGCAGCAGGGCGATGCGGCAGTGGTCGCGAAAGCGAAACAGATTCACGAGCGGGTGCTCAAGCTCGATACTCACAACGACATCGAGCCCTCGAATTTCACGCCGGAATGCAACTACAAGATGCGTCTGACGACGCAGGTGAACTTGCCCAAGATGGTGGAAGGCGGCATGGACGTATCGTTCATGATCGTCTACGTCGGGCAGGGTCCGCTGACTCCGGAAGGGTTTGACGACGCCTACAAGCAGGCGAGCGCGAAGTTTGACGCCATCCACGGCTTTACCGAGAAGATCGCGCCGGACAGCATGGGCCTGGCTTTAACGCCGGCCGACGTGCTGGCCATGCACAAGAAGCATCTTCGCATCGCGGTGATTGGCGTCGAGAACGGCTACCCAATCGGCACTGATTTGAAACGCGTGAAGGAGTTCTATGACCGGGGCGCGCGGTACATGTCGCTGGCCCACAACGGCAACAGTCAACTGGCCGATTCCAATACGGGAGAGGCGCAAGGCTACCTCTACAACAACGGACTATCGCCGCTGGGCCGGGAAGTGATCGGCGAGATGAACCGGTTGGGGATGATGGTGGACCTGTCGCATCCGTCGAAGGGCGCAAACATGGAAGCGATGCGGCTTTCGCAGGCGCCGGTAATCGCGTCGCACTCGGGAGTCCGGGCGATCGCCGATGTGAGTCGCAACATGGACGATGAGATGTTGCTGGCGTTGAAGAAGAACGGCGGCGTGATTCAGGTGGTGGGGTTCTCATCTTATGTAAGGGCGGATTCGAAAGAGCGAGCCGAGGCTCTCACGAAGTTGCGGACCGACATGGGATTTGGCGGAGGCGGCGGCGGGCGCGGACGCGGCGGCGCAGCAGCGAATGCACCGAGGGTTTGTCCTGTAGAAACGGCGGACAGTGCTGGAGCGCAGGCGGGCCGGGGCGGACGGGGTCGTGGATTTGCATTTCTCGAGGCGCTTCCGGCTGATAAGCGCAAGGAATACGAAACCCGGATGGCTGAGATCGATGCCAAGTATCCGCCGACTGGCCGTGCGAACGTGAAGGACTTCGTCAACCACATTGACTATGCGGTGAAGTTGATTGGGATTGACCACGTTGGAATCTCATCGGACTTTGACGGAGGCGGCGGCATCGACGGTTGGAACAGTGCGGCGGAGGCGTTCAACGTCACGCTGGAACTCGTGCGCCGCGGTTACAACGAAGAACAGATTGGCAAGATGTGGAGCGGCAATCTACTTCGCGTATGGGGCGAGGTGGAGAAGACGGCGTTGAAGCTGCGCAAGAAGACCTAGGCTGCCGTTGTTGTCAGCATGCGAGGGAGATCGTTTTGTTGCGGAGGCAAACTTAATGTGATCTTCTATTGTTCATGCAAAGACGGCGCAGGCCCCTCGCGTTGACTCTGGCGGTGGCTCTAGCGGCAGGATTATCCGCCCAGAGCGTGGACACACGGAACTGGACAGCTCAGCAGGACCATCAGAATATGATGGATCAGCTGGGCATCAAGGTCTTGCGCCCCGGCCCGAGCGGAAACGAAAAAGCTGAGAACCACGCGAATTACGACGACGCTCTGGCGAATCCTTATCCGAACCTGCCCGAGGTGCTTCAGCTAAAGAACGGCAAGAAGGTGACGACGGCGACGATGTGGTGGAAGCAGCGGCGACCGGAGATTGTCGAGTCGTTTGAGCAAGAGGTGATCGGTCGCGTCCCGAAGGCTGTGCCGAAGGTAAGGTGGGAAGTCACCAAGACCGCCGAGGCAAAGGTGGGGACGCACGCCGTGATTGGGAAGCAACTGCTGGGACACGTGGACAACGCGTCCTATCCCGACATCACAGTCGATATTCAGATGACGCTCGTTCTGCCCGCTGAGCGCAAGGGTCCGGTGCCGGTGATGATGATGTTCGGCGGACGCGGTATTCCCGAGGTTGCGTTTCCTGCGCCGGCGTTCCCCGGCGGACGCGGTCCTGCAGCACCGCCTCCGAATGCCGATCCTCCGGCAATCGAACAGCTCATCGCGGATGGCTGGGGAGTTGCGAGTATCAGTCCTGCGAGTATCCAGGCGGACAATGGCGCGGGTTTGACGAAAGGCGTCATCGGGCTGGTGAACAAAGGACAGCCGCGCAAGCCTGACGACTGGGGCGCTCTACGTGCCTGGGGTTGGGGCGCGTCGCGCGGGCTGGACTATCTCGAAACCGAAAAAGCCGTGAACGCGAAGCAAGTGGGCATCGAGGGAGTTTCGCGGTATGGCAAGGCAGCGCTGGTGACGATGGCGTTCGATACGCGCTTCGCCGTAGTGCTGATTGGATCGTCCGGTGAAGGGGGGACGAAGCTGCACCGTCGCAATTTTGGCGAGGCAGTGGAGAGCCTGACCGGCAGCGGCGAGTATCACTGGATGGCGGGCAATTTTCTGAAGTACGGCGCGGCCGAGGCGACTTTCGGAAGCAAGAATGCGGGGGATCTGCCGGTGGATGCGCATCAGTTGATCGCGCTTTGCGCGCCCAGGCTCACTTTTGTGAGCTACGGTATTCCGGAAAAGGGCGATTCCAAATGGCTGGATCAGGAAGGCAGCTATATGGCAACGATTGCCGCGCAGCCCGTTTTTCGCTTGCTTGGCGCGAAGGATCTGGGCGTGTCGGCGGATTATCGGACGGAGAAAATGCCGGCGGTGAACGCGGGGCTGCTGGACGGACACCTGGCTTGGCGGCAGCACGACGGCGGCCATACGGACGCGCCCAACTGGAAGTACTTTATCCCGTGGGCGGACAAATTCCTTCACCGCGATGCGGCTGAAGCTCGTCGATGATGAGGTCATTCTGGCTGGTGGTGGCGGCGGTTGGACAGCTTTGGGCGCAGGCGGATCAAGCGGCGCCGCGAACCGACCGGAACACGCAGTTAGCGCACGAGCAGTTGCTGGCGAAGGCCAAGCAGGGGCGGACGGATGTCTATTTCGAAGGCGACTCCATCATCCGTCGCTGGGGCGCCACCGACTATCCACTGCTACTCGAGAATTGGCGGAAGAATTTCTTTGGCTGGAACGCCGGCGACTTTGGCTGGGGCGCGGATCGCGTGGAGAATGTGCTCTGGCGTCTCGAAAACGGCGAAATCGATGGCGTGAATCCGAAGGTGATCGTCCTGCTTGCCGGCACGAACAACGTGGGAAACAAGGTTCCTGCAGGCGGCGTGGAAGCGGCGGCGGAAGATATCTCCAAGGGCATCGGCGCGGTGCTGCGAGTGATGCACGAGAAAGCTCCGGAGGCGGTAGTCATCGTGACGGCGATTTTCCCGCGTAACGACTCGATGGACGTGATGCCGGTAATCGACCGCGTCAACGCGAACCTGGCCAAAATGGCGGATGGCCGGAAGATCCGTTACCTGAACATCAACGCCCAACTCGCGGACGCTGACGGTCGGCTGCACGAAGGCATGATGAATCCCGACAAACTTCACCCGACGGTCGCGGCGTACCAGATTTGGGCGGACGCGCTAAAGCCGGTGCTGACCGGACTGCTGGGGCCGCCGGCGAAGGAAGATCGTGGTCCAGTGGCGACGGGCGATCCTTCGGCGCGCCGTTAACCGCATCTACAGGACGGCGCAGACCCACTCGCCGCGGCGCATCTGCTCGCGAGGCGGACGTTCGAGCGGATAGTCGCCGAAGCCTGAGACGATGATTACGCCGCCCGGGTGCGCGACGCGGCGAAAGTCCTGCTCCATGGCGCGCACCACTTCGGGACTGATGTTGGCGACAACGATATCGAAGGAATCCGACCGTGCGGCATCGGCACTGCCGGTGTACACCGAGTTCGACCCCAAGCGCTCACGTCCCAGGACTGCGGCTTCTGGATCGATGTCGCAGGAGACCACGCGGCCGGCGCCCAGCAGCCGGGCAGCGACGCTGAGAATACCAGAGCCTGAACCCACGTCGAGCACCGAGCAGTTGGGGGTGACGTAGCGTTCGAGATACTCGAGGCACATCTGCGTGCATTCGTGCCATCCGGTGCCACAGGCCATGCCAGGCGTGATCTCGAGGCGCTGGCGGCCGGGGGGCGTCGGCTCGTTATTCCAGGAGGGAACGAGCCAGAAGCGTTCGCCGATGGGGATAGCCGGAAAGGAATCCTCAGTGCGCTGAATCCAGTCAGAGTCGGCGGCAGGCTCGTCGACGACATCGCCGTCGAAGCGCTCGATCAGATCGTCGAGGTGGACGCCATCGTCGAACCAGGCGCGCAGTCCCGAAGGTAAATCAATGATGCCGAGGGTCCCACGCTCGTAAAGTTCGGCGCTCAACTGGTCGCGCTGATCGTCGGGGCATTCCAGGTAGACGGAGAACAATTAGCCCTGCACGCGCTTGGTTTTACCTGCCCAGAATTTTTCGCGAATCACCATCTTGCGGATTTTTCCGGTTCCGGTTTTGGGCAGCGGTTCTTCAGTGAACTCGATCATACGGGGGAGCTTGAATTTGCCCAGCCGTTCTTCGAGAAACTTCATCAGCTCGGCGGTGGTCAAGGTTGAGCCTGGCTTGAGGACCACAATGGCGGCGGGCACCTCGCCCCAACGCTCGTCGGGAGCCGCGACCACAGCGCATTCGAAAACATCGTCGTGAGCGAAGATGGCTTTCTCCACTTCAAGCGAGGAGATATTCTCGCCGCCGCTGATGATGATTTCCTTCTTGCGGTCGACGATGTGGATGTAGCCTTCGTCGTCCCAGACCGCCATGTCGCCGGTGTGGAACCACGGACCCGTCATCACCGCGGCGGTGGCATCGGGCTCGCGGTAGTAGCCTTCCATGACGTGGTCGCCCATGGCGCATACTTCACCGATGGACTGGCCGTCGCGCGGCACATCGTTCATGTCTATGTCCACCACTCGCACCGTCACGCCGGGAACACCCCATCCAGCCATGGATTGACGGCGCAAACGTTCGGCAACGGTGGCGGGCTTCACTGTGCTCTTTTTGCGCGCCGAGGTGAGGACTGGCGAGGTCTCGGTGAGTCCGTAGCCGGCAATGCACTCAGAACCGGGGAACGCCTTCTCGATGCGATCCACCAGTTCAGGCGAAGCGGCGGCGCCACCCACCATGACGAGGCGCAGACTGCTGAGGTCGTACTTCTTGATGTCGGGACAGTTGATGAGCGCGTTGGCCATAGTGGGGACGACGCACATGTCGGTGGCGCGATGATCCTGGATGCACTGGAAGACGAACAACGGTTCGAAGCGGCGGACCATCACCTGCTTGACGCCTTGCATGGTGGAGGCTTGGGGGCGTCCCCAACCGTTGGCGTGGAAGAGCGGGATGGTGTGGAGATCGACTAGCGTTTCGAGGTCGCGGAACATGCCGCTAACGGACAACGCGTGCAGGTAGAGAGTCCGGTGGGTGAGTTGGACGCCTTTGGGAGTGCCAGTGCTGCCACTGGTGTAGAACAATTCAGCCACAGAGTTCTCGTCGATTTTGAAAACGTCGGCGTGTTCGGGTTTGCCCTGGTCAATCATCTCTTCATAGGTGAGGTCGGCGGCGGGAATCTTGTCATCGGTGGTGACCCAGCGTTGAACGGCCGTGCACAGCGGGCGGAGTTTTTCCACCAGAGGCGCGAAGTCATTTTCAAAAATGAGCATGCGAGCGCCGGAGTGATTCAGGATGGCAACCAGCTCCTGCGGCGACAACCGGACGTTTAACGGCATGACGATGCCGCCAGCCTGGACCACGCCGTAGTAGCCCTCGAGGAGTTGGTGAGTATTGAAGCTTAGATAAGCAACACGGTCGCCATGCTCGATGCCTTGGCGGCGAAGACCGTCGGCGAGGCGTTCGGCGCGATTGCCGAACTCGGTATAAGTGAACTGGCGGTCGCCGGAGACCACACCGATCTTGTTACCGAAAAGATCCACTGCCCGGTGCAGGCAGCGCAAAGGAGTCAAGGGAACGAACATGTAAGTGATGGCGATTTTATCATTGCGGTCCAGGGTATTGGATGCCATCGAGTTTCCCGTCCCGTTGTCCGGAATGGTGCGGCCGGCGCGAAATGTGGCCGCGTATACTAAAGAGAACACCCCTTGCCATGCGATTCCTTGTAGTCCTGACGCTGCTCTCGCTGTCTGTCCCGGCGGCTGAACTGACGCCGTCGCAGCGTAAACTCAATGCCGATTCCTTTGAGTACGCGTGGAAGACGATACAGGACAAGATGTGGGAGCCGATGCCGGCCGGGCTGGACTGGCAGAAGGTGCACGACGAATTGCTTCCGAAAGTTCAGGAGGCAAAGACGATGGCGGAGGCTCGCGGCGTGATGCGGGATATGATCTCGCGCCTGCACATGACGCACTTCAGCATCGTGCCGTCGGATATCTACGACACCGTGGGGGCCAAGGCAAGAGGCGACGGCGCTCCCGGATTCGAAGTGCGGGTTCTGGATGGCGCGGCGGTGGTCACGCGTGTGGACGAGGGCTCTCCAGCGGCTCAAGCCGGAGTGAAGGCTGGATGGCAGATCGTCTCGATTGACGGCAAGCCGCTCGAGGACGGGTTGAAGCGAGTGGCGGCTGCATATGAGAAGTCAACCACGCGGGAACTGATTCTCGCGCGCGGCGTGCTGGCGTCGTTATCAGGGGCGGAGGGCGAGAAGATCAAGGTGGAGTTCCTTGATGGAAATGACGGCCGTGTTCCGCTCGAACTAAAGCTCACAGCGCCCCGCGGCGGCGAGACCAAGTTCGGCTATTTGCCGATGCAGCATGTCTACTTTGAGCAGAAGAAGATCGGGAACACAGGCTACATTCACTTCAACATGTTCCTGGATCCGCAGCGCATTTCGTCGCAATTTGGGGATGCTGTGCAGTCGTGTTTCAAGTGCGACGGCATCATCATTGACTTGCGCGGCAACCCGGGCGGACTGGGCGGCATGTCGATGGGCATGGCCGGCTGGTTTATCTCGAGCACCGACAAGCGTCTCGGCGTTATGAAAATGAAGGGGCAGAATCTGGATTTCAGAGTGTTTCCGAAGCCAGATGTGTATGGCGGTCCGGTGGTGATGCTCACTGACGGGCTGACCGGTTCGACCTCGGAAATTTTTGAGGGCGGGATGAAGGATCTGGGCCGCGCGCACATTATCGGAACGCGCAGTGCGGGAGCGGCGCTGCCCTCGATGTTTGAGAAACTGCCGAATGGCGACGGTTTTCAATACGCCATTGCCAACTACATTTCAGAAGGCGGACAGCCGCTGGAGGGAATCGGCGTGATTCCCGATGAAGAAGTAAAACTGACGCGAAAGGCTCTGCTGGCCGGGCACGATCCGGCGGTGGACGCCGCGCGGGCATGGATTCAGAAGCAAAAGGATAAGCGATGAAGCGCACCCGATTTTTTCAGATATTCGCAGCCGGATTGTTTGCTGTCGCGGCCCTGCCTGTTTTGGCGGCGGACGAGGAACTGCCAAAGGCCGAAAAGGTCATCGATCGTTTTATCGAGGCGACCGGCGGACGGAAGGCCTACGAAAAGCACCACAGCGAAGTGGCCAGCCTGACGATGGAATTTCCGGGCAAAGGGATCAAGGCCACAGGGATCCGTTACACGGACACGTCAAACAACTCGCTAGAAACGTTCACTATCGAGGGCATCGGGAAGGTGGACTCGGGAGTGCAGAACGGAGTGGCGTGGGAGTCGAATGTCATCACTGGAGCGCGTGTGATGACCGGCTCAGAAAAGGCTGATCGCCTTCGTGCGGCAAACTTCAACGCACCGCTGCATTGGCGCGAATTGTGGAAGAGTGCGGAAACAACGGCGCTCGAAACGGTGGACGGCGAAGAGTGTTACCTGGTGGTGATGACAGCGGCCGAAGGCAAGCCGGAGACGAACTACTACAGCAAGGTGACGGGACTGTTGGTGAAGCAGAAGCGAGTGGTGGCGAGTCCTATGGGCGAGTTGCCGATTGAGATCCTGGCCAAGGATTATCGGGAGTTCGATGGCATCAAAATGCCGACGAAGCTGACGCAGATCGCCGCCGGCAACGAGATTCAGATCACGGTGGACAACGTGAAGTACAACACCCTGATTTCGGCAGACCGCTACGAGCCGCCGGCTGATATCAAGAAGCTGCTGGCGAAGTAGCGGCGGCTGCGGCCGCCTGGAGGCCCACCTCGCGACGGTCCATGTCGCGCACGATAGTCCGCGAACCGGCCCATAGAACGAGTGCCAGGACGATGCTGAGCACTGGGATGATCACCATCGCCTGCTGGAGTCCGGTGGCCCTGAAGACCTCAGTGATGACGTTTGAGCCGGCGGCAGTGGCGGCGCGCCGAGCCATGGTGTCACTTAGGTGTCCGGTAAGAAATGGACCCATCGAGGCGCCGCAAAGATACATCAGCATGAAGTAGATGGCCATGGCCGTGCCCCGCTTTGCAGGCGGGACGATGTCCTGAATCGAAGAGTAGACCAGCCCGTAATAGGAATTCATGGTCGCGTACGAGCAGGCCAGCAGAACGACCGCGGCCAGCAGCGAGCCGGCCGGGAGGATGATGCCGGCCCAGGACATAGGAGCGCCGGCGAGCGCGATTGCCGCGGCGAGAAGCATGCGTCCATTGCGATGTCCGCGAACAATGCGATCACCGGCCATGCCCGCGAGCAAGCCGCCGGTAACGCCGCCGATCAGGTAAACAGAGCCCGATGCGAGTCCGGCCTTGGCAACGGAGAGTCCATGAATGCGGCTGAGGAAGGCCGGCAGGAAACTGCCGATCGCATACATATTGAAGTTCAGGAATACGCCCGACGCGATAATCCACCAGAGTGTTGGGATGCGGAGGACCTCCCACATCGAGCCTTCCTGGGCATGCGCCAGGGGACGCGCTTCGCTGGATCCACGCTTCGGTTCGCGTAGCATCAAGACCGCAGGTAGCAGCAAAATGGCGGGCAACGCGGCGAATACCATTGCCGATCGCCAGCCGTAAGCCTGTGCAATCGGTCCGCTGAAGAACATACTGAGCGCTTGTCCGATGGGGACGCCGAGCATAAAGAGCGAGAGAGCGCGCGCTCTTTGCCCGGAGACGAAGAGGTCGCCGAGCCAGCTAGTGCCGGCAGGAGCGGCTACCGCTTCACCTACGCCGACGCCGAGACGCGAGACCAGCAGCATTGAAAAACTGCTGGCGAAGCCGCCCATAGCGGTAAGCGAAGTCCAGACGAAGATACCAAGCGCCAGGAGTTTCTTGCGGCTCCAGCGGTCGGCCAGATAGCCGAGCGGGACGCCGACGAGTGCGTAGAGCCAGATGAACGCGCTACCCATCAAACCGAGGTCGGCGTCAGTAAGGCCGAACTCACGGCGCATGGGTTCTGCGAGCGCGCCAGGAGCCTGGCGGTCGTAGAAATTCAAGATATTCACACCTACAAGGACCAAAAGCGAGAGCACTAGCCCGCGTTCGCGCATGGGGTGAATGCTATCACTTTTGCTTGAAGGAGCGCCGGGATGAGAGTTTCAGATGCGATGCAGCTTCATCATGTTGGTGGTGCCTGGCCAGCCGATGGGCTGACCGGCGACGAACACGACGACGTCGCCCGGCTTGAGCCATTTGCGATCCACCAGCATCGCTTCCACCTGACCCAACATTTCGTCAGTGGATTTCACATCCGGAGCGAGTACGGGCCTGGTGCCGAACACAACGGATAGCTGACGCGCCGTGGCCTCGCTCGATGTAAAGGCATAGATCGGGACCGGAGGACGAAACCGGGAAACAAGACGGGCGCTGGCGCCGGTTCGGGTGAAAACGACGATGGCGGCAACGGAAGCCGCGCGCGCAGTCTGGTAGGCAGCGTGAGCCAGGATGTCGGCGTGGCTATCGTTATTGATAGTGGGCGGTTCCTGAAAGCCGCGAGCGCGGATGGAGTTCTCTGCCTCAAGCGCGATCCTGGCCATCATCTGTACGGCGGCCACCGGGTACTTGCCGGCGGAGGTTTCCGCGGAGAGCATGACGGCGTCGGTGCCGTCGTAGATCGCGTTGGCGACGTCGCTTACTTCAGCGCGGGTCGGGTAGGAGTTCTCGATCATGGACTCAAGCATCTGAGTGGCGGTGATGACAAACTTGCCGTACTTGCGGGCGCGCCGGATGATCGCCTTCTGGATGAACGGAACTTTTTCGACGGGAAGTTCGACGCCCAAGTCGCCGCGCGCCACCATGACGCCGTCGGCTTCTTCGAGGATTGAGCTGAGGTTCTGCACCGCTTCTGGCTTTTCGATTTTGGCGATGACGGGGATCTTCGACTCGCGTTCATCAAGGAAGACACGCAGGCGGAGAACGTCCTGAGCTTTGCGGACGAAGGAGAGCGCCACCATGTCGATTCCCTGCTCCAAGCCGAACGCCAGATCGGACATGTCCTTGCGGGTCATGGAGTGAGTGCTGAGCGTAACGCCCGGGAGGTTGATGCCTTTGCGATCGGAGATGGGCCCTCCGCTCTCGACCTCACAGCGCGCGGCAACGCCGTCGCTCGAAAGCACACGCAGGCGCACGCTGCCGTCGGCGAGCAGCACGGGGTCGCCGGTTTTGACGTCGCGGGCAAAATCCGGATAACTGGTGGTGGCGCGGTCGCAGCTTCCAGTGACTCCGGCTTCGGTGGTGATGGTGAATAACTGGCCATCCTGGAGGACGCAGCCGCCGCCGGCGAATGTCCCGAGGCGGATTTTCGGTCCCTGCAAGTCGAGCAGAATACCGGCGTAGACACCCAGTTCAGTTGCCAGAGCGCGAACGGCGCGGATGCGGGCTGCGTGCTCGTCCTGACTGCCGTGAGAAAAATTCAGACGGAAAACGTCAACGCCGGCGTCGAACAGCTTTCGCAGCGTGTCGGGCGTGTCAGTAGAGGGTCCTAGCGTGGCGACGATTTTGCTGGTTCTCATCTCGGGGAGGGCTCATTTCATTATGCTGGGTGAACGGGCTTTTGGTGTAACTGAAGCCGATTTTGCAAAAGACTAAACGATTCGGGAGTTGGGCGGAACGGAAGCGGGGGATAGAATAAGAGTTCGACATCTTATAGGAGAAGAGAAATAGATGCCTAGTGGAAATTGCGATATCGGACTGATTGGCCTGGCGGTAATGGGGCAGAATCTTGTCCTGAACATGAACGACCACGGATACAAAGTCGCCGTATTTAACCGGACCGTATCGAAAGTGGACGATTTTCTAAAGGACGAAGCCAAGGGCACGCAGGTTGAGGGCGCGCACTCGATTGAGGAACTGTGCGGGAAGTTAAAGAGTCCGCGGCGCGTCATGTTGATGGTGAAGGCGGGTTCCACGGTGGACGATATGATCGGGCAGATAGTCCCCTTCCTACAGTCCGGCGACATCATCATTGATGGCGGCAATTCTCTCTATACGGATTCGACACGCCGCACGCAGGACCTGGCAAAGAAGGGCATCCTGTTCATCGGCACGGGCGTTTCGGGCGGCGAAGAGGGCGCCCGAAATGGTCCGTCGATCATGCCGGGCGGCAATCCAGCCGCGTGGCCGCATGTTAAGGAGATTTTCCAGGCGATCGCGGCGAAGGTGGATAACGGCATTCCCTGCTGCGACTGGGTGGGCGAAGACGGCGCCGGACACTACGTCAAGATGGTCCACAACGGCATCGAGTACGGTGACATGCAGTTGATCTGCGAAGCCTACCAGTTGCTCAAGGACGTTCTGGGCATGGGCGCGGCCGAACTCGCCGAGACGTTCACCGAGTGGAACAAAGGCGAACTCGACAGCTACTTGATCGAGATCACCTCGCAGATTTTCGCCAAGTTGGACGACGATGGCGTGCCGGTGGTGGATAAGATTCTGGACACCGCGGGCCAGAAAGGCACGGGCAAGTGGACCGGCATCAGCTCGCTCGAGCTCGGGGTTCCTGTAACGTTGATCGGCGAGGCCGTATACGCGCGCTGCCTGTCGGCGATGAAGGACGAGCGAGTGGCGGCGGCAAAGATCCTGACCGGTCCTAAGTCGAAGCCGGCGGTCGCCGATCGCAAGGCGCTGATCGAGAACATCCGGCGGGCGCTGTATTGCTCGAAGATTATCAGCTACGCCCAGGGCTACATGCTGCTGCGCGAAGCGGCCAAAGAGATGAAGTGGAATCTCAACTATGGCGGCATCGCGGACATGTGGCGCGGCGGTTGCATTATTCGCAGCCGATTCCTCGGCAAGATCAAGGAAGCGTACACCAAGGATCCGGGCCTGCTGAATCTGCTGACCACCGACTTCTTTTCGGGCGTGCTCGACAATTATCAGCAGTCGTGGCGCGACGCGGTCTCGCAGACAGTGCAAATCGGCGTCCCGGCACCGGCCATCTCGACGGCGCTCGCATTCTTTGACGGTTACCGCTGTGAGCGTCTGCCGGCGAACCTGCTACAGGCGCAGCGCGATTTCTTTGGCGCGCACACCTACGAGAGGACGGACAAGCCGCGCGGCGAGTTCTTCCACACGAACTGGACCGGACACGGCGGTCGGGTATCGTCGTCGACATATACCGTTTAGGCGCGGAGACCACCTTAAGAACATGAGCTACGGACTGAATATACCTGCGAGCGGAGGCCTGGACCTGGTCTCCCTCGGCGCGCTCGTTCATCGCCTGGATACGGGAGTGATCCCGTTCCGCAAGGCGCACGAGTGTCAGATTCACGTGAGCGGCGGCGAATTCAACGTCGCCGCCAATCTTTCAGACTGCTTCAAGATGAAGACCGGCCTGGCGTCGGCGATGGTGGACTACCCGATCGGTGATTTGATCGCTGAGCGCGTCCGTGCCATGGGCGTCACGCCGTTCTATAAGCATTTCAAGCACGACGGTGTGCAAGGGCCGAACATGGCGACGGTCTATAGCGATCGCGGTCAGGGCGTCCGCGCCCCAGTCGTCTTCTACAACCGCTGCAACGAGGCGGCCTCGCAACTAAAGCCGGGCGACTTTAACTGGAAAGAGATTTTCAACGGCGGAGTTCGCTGGTTTCACTCAGGCGGAATCTTTGCGGCGCTATCGCCGAACACGGCGGAGGTGATCATCGAAGGCATGCAGGCGGCCAAGGCTGCCGGAGCCGTGACTTCATTCGATTTGAACTTCCGCGCCAAACTGTGGGCGTTCTCGGGCGGCAATGAACACGCCGTCAAGGTGATTGACCGCATTGTGAAGCACGTGGACGTCCTGGTGGGCAATGAGGAGGACCTGCAACTGGGTCTCGGCATTCCCGGTCCTGAAGTAGCGGCAAAATCCAAGCTCGACCCGAGCGTGTTCTTCGGAATGATCGACCAGGTGGTAAAGAAGCATCCCCAAGTGAAGATTGTCGCCACGACCCTTCGCGAGGTTCACTCGACCAACCGGCATAGCTGGGGGGCGGTGGCCTGGATTGACGGAAAGACGCACCAGTCGCCGACGATGGAATTGGATGTCCTGGACCGCGTGGGCGGCGGGGACGGCTATGCGGCCGGGTTCATCTACGGACTGCTTTCGGGCATGAGCGCCGACGAAGCGGTTAGGCTCGGCTGGGCTCACGGAGCGCTGCTAACAACGTTCTCGGGCGACACGACGATGGCGACGCTCGACCAGGTGAAGTCGCTGGCAAAAGGCGGGTCGGCCCGCATCCAACGCTAGAAGTTTTAGAAACATTCGCGCTTCTGGATCGTCCAACCTCGGACGTTCAATCCGTCAATAGGGGACAATTTCAGAATGAGTTTAATGAGCGGGCTGGCGCCTTGCTGTGTGCTATTCCTGAGCCTGGCGACTGGCTGGGCGCAGGATTCCCCTGAAGAAGGCAAACGCGCATTCGGAATTCTGCCGAATTTCCGCACTGTCGAAGCTAGTGCGCCGTTTCATCCGATCAGCACGCGCGAGAAATTCGTCATTGGCTTCCACGATTCCACAGACTATCCGGTGTTCGGCTTCACGGCTGTCGTCGCCGGTTGGTCGCAACTTGTAAATACGCATCCCTACTACGGCCAAGGCATGAAAGGCTACGGAAAGCGTTTTGCCGCGGCGTATGGGGACGTCGCGATCGGCAATATGATGACCGAGAGCGTAATGCCCTCGCTGTTGCACGAGGATCCGCGCTACTTCCGAAAGGGTAGCGGGTCATTCGCGTCACGACTGGGCTATGCGGCATCGCGCAGTTTCATCACGCGAACGGACTCAGGACGCAATCGATTTAACTTTTCGGAATTCACAGGGGCGGCGGTGGCGGCGGGCGCCGGCAACATCTACTACCGGCACGAGCGAACCACCGGTGATAATTTCGAGCGGTTTACCACGACCATCGTGACCGACATGCTGTCGCAGATGCTGAACGAATTCCTGCCGGACGTCAGCCGGAAGTTGTTCTCGAAGAAGAACCCTAGCTCCCAGCCCTCGCATTAGCGTCTTTTCAGTGAACGCTTGACATCGGCGTGTATATCTTGCAAACTTTAGGAAACGTTTGCAACCAGTAACTATAAAAGACGTTGCGCGCGAATCAGGCGTTAATATCTCGACCGTCAGTCGGGCATTATCGGGAGCGTACGGAGTGCACCCGGCCACGCGCGAACTGGTGCTCGCAGTTGCGCAGAGGCTCAGCTACCGTCCAAATCGAGTCGCGCGCGCAATGGTGACGGGACGGTCACACAGTCTTGCGTTGATCGTCAGCGACATTCGTAATCCGTTCTTTGCAGAACTGGCGCGAGGCGCAGAAGACGCCGCCCGCGCCGCGGGATGCGACCTGGTGCTGTGCAATAGCGACCTGGACGCGAGCAAGCAGATGGGCTACGTGCAGTCGCTGATTGAGAAGCGCGTGGACGGCATCCTGATGAACTCAGTGGCGGCGCTCAGCGCGCAACAGCAGGAATCGTTGGTATTGAGTGGGATGCCAATTGTGCTGCTGAACCGGTCGTCGGAAAAGAACATCTTCTCCACGGTAACGGCCGACAACGAAGCCGGAGGGGCGATCGCCGCCGACTACCTTGTCCGTCTTGGGCATCGCCGTATTGCGCATCTGACGGGGCCCAAACGACACGGCAACATGACGCTGAGGGCTCGCGGATTCGTCAACGCGATGAAGGCGTCGAAACGCCAACCGGCTGTGGATGTCATCCACGGCGAGAACAGCTATGCGGGCGGCTACGAGATGGCGCACGACCTTCTACAGTCGCAGCCTCGTATTACCGCGATTTTTGCCGCCAATGACGCGATGGCGTTTGGGGCGATTCGGGCCAGCATCGAACTTGGTCGCCGCGTACCCGAGGATTTGTCGATCGTGGGTTTCGACAACGTTGAGATGTCGGCCATCGTCCATCCGCCGCTGACGACGATTCACCAGCCGAAATATGAGATCGGACAAGCGGCCGTCGCCATGTTGCTGCGCCATTCGCGAAGCGACACAAAGCCCGAGCCGGAATTGCTGGTGTTGGGAGTGAAGTTGATCGAACGAGAATCCTGCCGCGCAATCAAATGACCACGCTTTCCCGCCGCGACCTTCTCAAGACTGCCGGCTTTCTGCTGGCCGGCTCTCCTCTTTCAGCCGCCGACGCTAACTACGAATGGATTCGCAGTCCGCGGATCCTGATCGCCGAAGCCTACAATCCCCCGTTCTATCCGGCGTTCGATTACGAGCCGTCGAAAGCGCTGAGTATCGCGCAGGAGTTGAATGCTGACGCGATGCGCTATCCGGCCGCCTCCTACTATGCGTATTTCCCCACCAAGAGCGGCTATCCGGTCCATCCTGAACTGAAGGGCGACCCGATGCGCCTCACGGTTGATGGACTGCATGCGGCAGGGATGAAGGCGGTGGCCTACGTCCCGCTCAACCATCCGTTCATGGAGACGTCGTCAAAGGATCCGCGCTTTGCCGGTTGGTCGAAGAAATTCAAAGACGGCCGTCCGATGACCACCGAGCACTACGGATTCACGAAGTACTTCGAGGGCTGCATCAATTCGCCGGTGCGGGATGTGATTCGTGCACTGGTGCGGGAGGTGCTGACCGGCTACCCGGTGGACGTCATGTATTTTGACGGTCCTTACCAGGGGATGGCGAATGCGAAGAACTACTGCCATTGCGAATATTGTGAGCGGGCCTATCGCAAACGCTTCGGCAAGGTAGTTCCGGACCAGGACGGCAAGCTCTCGCTCGAGGATGAGATCGAGTACACCAACTGGATGGCGAATGAGGTCATCATCGGATTTCTGCGCGACATCCGGGAGATGATCCGCACGACGCGCGACGTGCCAGTGCTTTATAACGACACTTCCCTGCTGAGCAAACGCGAGTGGCGGAATCGCGCGATTCCAGTGGTGGACGGCTTTATGTTCGAAGCTGCCGAGACGCCAGAGGAGAAGCTTTTCAATCTGCAACTCGGTCAGTCCACCGGCAAGGTCACTTGGACGTACGTGGGAACGCACACGCAGTACAACCGGGAGCACATGAAGAACGAGCGCGTGCGCGGCTGGTTCTCGTACCCGGTGGAGAGCGAGGAACTGCTGCTCGACGGCGCTACGGCAGTCGCGGCCAATGCAGGGCTCGTCTACTGGGGTTTATCCCGATTCTTCTATCAGCCTGAGGGTCCGCTCGCCTACGAGAGCGGCCGCTACGTCAAGCAGATTTTCGATTTCCACAAAAAGCACGACGGGCTGCTGCGAACGCTCACCAGCCGTCCGCAGGTGGGCATTCTCGTCAGCGACCAGACCATCGACTGGTACGCAGGCAAGACCTGGGTGTCGAAAGCGTACGAGAACGCACACCACGGCGCGTATCAGTTGCTAAAGGCCAACAGCTACGAGTCGGAACCATTTCTCGACTGGCAGATGACCGCGGATCTGCTGTCGCGGTACCAGATGGTTTACATCCCGAACGCGCCTTGTCTGAGCGACGCACAATGCCGGATGCTGTCGGCATACGTAGAGGGCGGCGGCCGGATTTTGGCGACTCATCTTACTTCGGTGTGCGATGAATACGGGCGTCCGCGTGCCGACTTCGGACTCGCCGCGCGTTTTGGCGCGCACCTCACGAGCGCAGAACCGCTGGAAATCCCGGATCTCTATCTGAAGCTCGAATCTCGCGAGGAGATTCCGCAGGATCCACAAGTGGTGCAGTTCACCGCGGCCGGCGCCACTGTGCTGGCGGAGACAATTGACCGTGGGCACCGGCGCAACCTGGGTCCCGCAGTGATTCAGAACGGACCCGTGATCTACATCGGTTCAAGCCTCGAGTCCGTATATGAGGAAACGCGCATGAAGCGGTTGCGCGTTTATTTCGACACCCTGGTGGCCCCGTGGCTGGCTGCTAAGCGAACCTATCAACTCGACTACGTGCCTGGACTGATGCCGCACTACATGGCGTCGGACAGCACGATTGTTCTCCATTTGCTCGCAGACACCGGGAACAAGAACAAGCATTTACGTTCGCGCGAGGAGTTTCTGCCGGTGCAGAACGTCAACCTGCGAATTCGCGTTCCTCAAGGTAAGACGGTGCGATCCGTTAGTCTGCTGCGGGCCGGCACGGAATTAAAGGCCGACGTAAATGGTGGGTGGATCGACGCTACCGTGCCCAAGGTTCTGATCCACGAGGCAGTGAAAGTCGACCTGCGGTGAACCCGTCACGTATGCGCTGGGCGATGATCGCGATGGCATTCTTCGCCACCGCCATCAATTACCTTGATCGCCAGACGCTATCGGTGGCGGCACCCGTATTGCGCGATCAGTTCCACATGAGCAACACCGAATACTCGCGCATAGTATTCGCGTTCATGCTCGCATACACCATCATGAACGGGGCGTCGGGGCCGCTGATTGACCGTTTAGGCACGCGCGCCGGCTATGCGCTGTGCATGGCCTGGTGGTCAGGCGCGGCCATTCTGCACGCGTTCGCAACCGGCCCGGTGAGCCTGGGCGCGTACCGGTTTCTATTGGGCATGGGCGAGGCCGGGAATTGGCCGGCGGCGGTGAAGGTGGTGGCGGAGTGGTTTCCAGAACGGGAGCGAGCGCTCGCGTCGGGTATCTTCAACAGCGGATCGGCACTGGGCGCGATCATGGCGCCGCCCATCGTCGCCACGATACTGGCACTCTACGGATGGCCGGCGGCTTTTGTCACGATCGGCTGCGTGGGAGCGATCTGGCTCGTGATCTGGTGGCCGCTCTATCGAACGCCGGAAGTGCAGGCGTCCGCCGCTCCCGTGCGTCCGATTGCCGTGTCCACTTTGCTGCGCACGCGCTTCGTGATTGTGTTCACCCTGTCCAAGATTTTTCTCGACCCGGTCTGGTATTTCTATACGTTCTGGTTTCCTGAATATCTGAAGCGCGCGCGTCACTTCGACATGGCCTCGATCGGCAAATACGCGTGGATCCCGTTCGCGGTGGCGGGAATCGGCAACCTTGCCGGAGGATGGCTGTGCGCCGCACTGCTCCAACGCGGAGTGCCCCTTACTTCGGCTCGAAAGATCACGATCACTGTTTTCACAACGCTCATGCTATCCGCGATTCCAGCCGTACTCGCCGATAGCGCCGCCGTCTCGATTGGCTTTGTCTCGATCGCTATGCTGGGCTATACGGGAGCACTGGCCAATATGCTGGCGCTGCCGGCTGACGTGTTTCCCAAGAACGCCGTCGCCTCGGTTTACGGACTGGCGAGCATGGGCTCGGGCTTCGGCGGGATGATCTTCACCTTGATCACCGGATGGCTGGTGGACAACTACTCCTACACGCCCGCCTTCATCGGCTTCGGCGTGCTCCCACTCATCTGCGCAGCCATGCTGTGGCTGTGGCTAGGCCCACTGAGACCCCTGGACGAAAGACTTTTACACCCTTATGCAGAAACCATTTGATGGACAAACCGCGCTCGTTACGGGCGCCAGCAGCGGCATCGGAGCCGCCACCGCAATCGGCTTTGGAGCGCGAGGCGCCAACGTTCTGATTCATTACAACCGCCAGAAGGCGGAGGCGGAGGCAGTGCTTGCAGCCACGGTGAAGGCGGGCGGGACCGGCGAGATCCTGCAGGCCGACTTGAGCACTCGCGACGGCATTCATTCGCTATGCGACGCCGTCAAGGGCCGCACCATCGACCTGCTCATCAACAACGCAGGCTCACTCGTCCAACGCACGAAAGTGGTGGATTACACCGAAGAGTTTTGGGATCAGGTGATCAACCTGAACCTCACCAGCGTTGTGTTCATCGCCAAAGCCGTGCTGATTGGCATGGTGGAGCGCAAGCGCGGCTGCGTGGTAAACATCTCGTCGGTGGCGGCAAGAAACGGCGGCGGTCCCGGCGCGATGGCTTATGCGACGTCGAAGGCTGCCATCAACGCCGTCACCAAGGGTCTCTCCAAGGAATTTGCGCCGCAGGGCATCCGCGTCAATTGCATTTCACCCGGCACCATCGACACGAATTTCCACCGGGTGTTCTCGACCGAGCAGATGCTAACAAATGTCCGCAACGCCACGCCGGCAGGCCATATTGGCACCTCGGAAGAAGTGGCCGACGTGATCGCATTCCTGTGTACCGACGAAGCGCGCTATATACACGGTCAGACAATCGAGGTGAATGGCGGCTTCCTGATGGTCTGATTATTAAATCCGTCCGGCCAGTGTGCGGGCGAGAACGTCCGCGTCTTTCTCGGGTAGGCCAGCCACGCCGGCAATCCACTCGCCCTTGGAAAACACGAACACTGGCCGTCCGTTATCCTTGCCGAAATAGCCGCCGAACGACGGCACCAGCTTTGCAGCTTCGAGCGCCTTACGCCAGTCGGGTAGCGCGAGAGCGGCTTCCGTTCCGCTGGGCATCTTTGCCAGAAACAGGTCGTACTCGACGGCGCCCTTCTTGTAATGTGCGACGGTCCCGCCGGGCATGAAAGCCTTGCCGAGCAAGTGAGGAGTAACCACCTCTGTACTCACCTGATTCTCAATTGGGAAACGCCGTGTCTCGTCCTTCGGTTTCGGCGGCTCAGGGGCTACCTTCACGGTCTCAGCCGGCTTCGGATCAGAGCCGCACGAGCTAAGAATGCCAACTGCCAGGACGATCAGAAGGATACGCATCGTCCGAAGTATACATGGGAGACGGGAACTTCGCGGGTTGTGCACTCGTATCCTGAGGTATGGCATTCCAGGATTTCATCGAAGAAATACAGGTGTTGGGCCGAGATCTGGTGGATAAGGTGAAGGAACTGCTTCACGAGGGCAACGTCCAGCGCATCGTAATCAAGGATGACAAAGGGAATACCTTCATCGAGATTCCAGTGACCTTTGCCATCATCGGCGCAGCAGCGGCTCCGATTCTCGCGGCGGTTGGCGCAATTGGGGCTCTGATCGCGAAGTTCACCATCGTCGTAGTCCGCGCGCAACCGAAGGCGGAAACGCCTCCGCCGAACAATCCGTAAAGGCTTGCGATCCTCCTTCCTGTGCGAGAATACGCGGAAAGGAGAATCGCATTGACCAAACTCGCGTCTCTCGCGGTATGCCTGCTTGGCCTTGGCCTCACAGCGTTCGCTCAGCGCCCGGCCCCTGCTGAAAATGCAGAGGAAAAGACGGCGCCGATTCCACCGATCACCAATTCGTCTACCGATCACGAGTTCACGCTCGACGGCAAGAATCTGCGCTACACCGCCACCGCCGGCACGCTGTTGATTGACGGCGAGGACGAGAAGCCGAACGGCACCATTTTCTATGTCGCGTACACGCTAAAAGGCGTGAGCGATCTGCGTTCGCGGCCGGTGACGTTCCTATACAACGGTGGACCGGGTTCGGCCAGTCTATGGCTGCACATGGGCTCCGTGGGGCCCGTTCGCGTAGTGACGCAGAGTCCTGAGGCAACCGGCGCCGGCCCTTACCAGGTGGTCCCGAACGAACACTCGATTCTGGACAAGACGGACTTGGTGTTTATCGACGCCATGGGTACCGGATTTTCCCGGCCAGTGGGCAAGGGCACGATGAAGAACTTCGCTGGCACCGATCAGGATGTGCAGGCGTTCGCCAAGTTCATACAGCGCTACGTGACCGTGAATAAACGCTGGAACTCGCCCAAGTTTCTATTCGGCGAGTCGTATGGAACAACGCGGTCAGCGGCGCTGGTGGATTCATTGGAGGCTAGCGGCATGTCCTTCAATGGCGTGATTCTCATGTCGACCATCCTCAACTACTTCATTCGCGCCCCAGGACTCGACGGTGAGTATGTAGGTTGTCTGCCGTCGTACGCCGCCATCGCGTGGCACTTCGAGAAGATCCAGCATAAGGGACGGGACGAGAAGGCGTTTCTGGACGAAGTTCGCGCCTTTGCGCGCGGTCCTTACAGCGAGGCACTGGCGCAGGGCCACAACTTGTCGGCGACGCAAGTGGACGCGATCGCGGCGAAACTCGGCGGCTATACAGGACTGAGCCTGCAATACGTAAAAGAGGCGAATTTGCGAATCAGTCCGACGCGCTTCCGCAAAGAGTTGATGCGCGACAAGCGTTTGATCCTTGGGCGATACGACGCGCGATTCGAAGGCTCTGACACCGATGCGGCCGGCGAGAATCCGGGCTACGATCCGTCAAGCACGGGCATCACCGGAGCGTACACGTCGGCGTTCAACGACTATCTGGATCGCGAGTTGAAGTACAACGCCAAGGAAACGTACCTGCTGCGCGGACCCAATCTGAACCAGATGTGGGATCACACGCATCGTCCTCCCGGTGGCGGCGGTGGTCCTGGTGCGCAGGCGCAACCGATGCGGGATGCGTATGTGGCCGGTGATCTCGCCGATGCCATTCGGAAAAATCCGAAGCTGCGCGTTTTCTCTGCTAACGGACTGTTCGACCTGGCGACACCGTTCTTCATCACTGAGTACGACCTCGCGCATATGGGGCTCGAGTCCAAACTCCGCAGCAATGTCGAGTTCGGCTATTACCACTCGGGACACATGATTTACCTGAACGTCGATGCGCTGAAGCAATTGCGAACCGATCTTGCGGGCTTCTACACTCGCGCAACGCAGAACTAGGAGCTACTGAGTGCCGGGCCGCCGGTTCGGCACACGCTCTTTCTGCACCGGATCCACCTTCACCGCGAACGCAGTGAATTTCGCGTCGCCGTCCTCGGACATTTCGATGGACACGGCGGTCTCGAGATCCACCTCATTAGCCTTCACCTCGTGGCCGTCTGCGAGGAATCTTGTCTTGCGCGAACGCCGAATGGTCATGATGCGATCGTCGTCGGTCTGGATCAGGATCGTACTTTTCGAAACCTGCTTCAGCGTCCCGTGAGCCACCATGACGAGTCCCCGTATAGGGCCCGCCTGCGCCGTTGCACCGCCACCGGATCCTCGACGTCCGCGCTGTGCCTGCACGGTAGCCGTCATGAGGAGGACCAGCGCCAGTGCGGCAAATCGACCCACGGTCATATCAAGAGTCTGTCACGCCGGCGCTAACGTTGCTCGTAGAAGCGCCCGCCAACCATTCGCATCACTTTTCCCCAGAGCGCTTTGCCTAGTTCAGGCAAATCCTCTTCACGGTCGGGGATTACTTGGATGTGCAACCCTGCCATCTCGTCTTTGCTGCCGGCGCCCCAGGTGACGCGTACCGGTGGCGAACTCGGATTGCGAGGATTGGCAGCGGAGTTATCGAATGTAAACTCCATGTCCACGCGCGTTCCGGCTGGGAACGGAACCGGCCGGCTATACCAATAACGGTCCTGCCAGTCGAAGTCCCAATCCTTAATCCATAGCAGCCAGACGCGGCGCCCGCCGGGCAGCGTCGCCCAACCTTTCACATCGCGGCACAGGTAATGCGCATGGGGGATAATGCCGGCTGCGTGGACGTCGACCGGGAGCGTGAAGTGGTCGCGCACTATGTAAGCGGCGTCGCCGGGAGGGATGTCGATCGCCTTCGACACGAGTCCGACATCGACGATGTGACGAGTTGGAGGTCCAGGTGCGAAATAGAAGTTCAGCTTCGATTGTTCCTCCTCGGATTTGCCTGAGGGGTGGAAGTGCAATTGGATTACGAGGTGAGCGTCCTTGGGAAGCCGCATTGCTGTGCCCGCCGGCATTTCGAGCGGCTGATTGCCGGGGGACCAGCCTCCCAGGCTGGAGGTTGGCACGAAACCTGGAGTTCCAAAGCACGGGTAATCGGCAGGCAGGTCACGTTTGAGCGTGGTGAAGAATAACGCGTGGTGGACGATTTTACGGTTCGACGGTTGGAAGTCGACGATGCGAATCCAGCGGTCTTCCGCGAGGTGCAGCGGCACAACAAAACAACGGTAGCGATCAGGACCGTCGGGCCTGACGGTGTAAGGCTGCGGCATCGTGACGGTCAGGTCCGGCGGAGGCATCGGCGCGACGGCAGACGACGCGTGCGGCTCCCCGTCCAGTTTTCCGTCCCATCGTTGCAGTACGGCAATTTCCTGAGCCGACAGCCGGCGCTCTCCTTGAAAGCTGCCAAACCCACGCACTGGTTTCCACGGAGGCATGTAGCCCGAGGCTGTCACGCTGGCCACCATCTTCGGGCGCGCGGCCAGTTGCTCAAGCGCGTGACAGCTCAGGCAGTGCTTCTCAAGAACCGAAATCGCGGCCAGCGCCAGCAGCACCTACGTCTCCGCTCGAAGAACCTTGACCGTGATGATCGCCTGTCCCACATGCCTTTGCGTGTGCTCGGCGATGTGCGTGATCAGGCCACCCACCGTCGTGGGGAGCGCCTTCCGCCCCACCGCGCGTAGATCGTTCCACGTCCGCGGATCCACCGACTTCACAATCGCCTCGGCCCACAACATCTGTTCTTCCATGCGGCTGGTCACCTGCTGATAAGACGCACCCGGCTCCATCTCACGTTTCATTTCGCCCAGTTGCTGATCGTTGAGTTGTTCGCCGCGCAGGTAGACGGCCAGCCGCTCAATGGATCCTCCGATGTGACGAATCTGAAAACCTACCGGAGCCAAGCCGAGCGGACGTGCCCACAACTGGTCGGCGGTCAAGGAAGCTGTCCATTGCGCCAGATCCTCGCGAGCCTGCGTCATCGAGAACAAGAACGGCGCCGTGATGGGATGGACACCGGCGATGGCACCGCGCAGCCAGGGCTCTGCCATGGAACTCATGGTTAGATGTTAGTCTATGCGGGGAGTGTATCCATGAGGGTTCTTGTCACCGGCGCGTATGGTTGTATCGGCTCGTGGATTGTCCGTCAACTGCTCGAGCGCCAGGCCGAGGTGGTGGTCTTCGACATCGCCGCAGACTCCACACGACTCAAGAAGATTGCCGGAGAAGCCCTTCTCCAGAACCTGGTAATCGAACAGGGCCGCATCGAGGACACAGCGCGTTTGAAGGCGCTGGTAAAGGACGGCGGCATCACCCACATCGTCCACCTGGCTGCGGTCCTGATGCCGTTCTGCCAGCAGAGTCCCGTGGTGGGTGGCATGATCAACGTCATCGGGACGCTCAATACTTTCGAAGCGGCGCGCGATGCGGGGCGCCCGGTGCGTGTGGTCTACGCCAGTTCGTCCGCCGTCTGGGGGCCCGAGGATGCCTACGACGACCGCAAGCTCACCGAGGCAGACCCGCTCATGCCCGCCACTCACTACGGCGTCTTCAAGCAGGCGAACGAAGGCAATGCCCGCGTGTTCTTCACCAGCGACGGCATTTCGAGCGTCGGCCTGCGTCCCTGGGCCGTCTATGGCTACGGCCGCGACCTCGGGCTCACCGCGGACCCCAGCCTCGCCCTTCGAGCCATCGCCCGCAATGAACCTTTCCATATACGATTGAGCGGCCGGATGGACCTCCAGTATGTTGAGGATGTCGCCTCGATCTTCGTCGGATGTCTGCTATCGGATAAATCCGGGGCGCACGTCTTCAACCTGGCCGGACACCTGATCGAGATGCCTGAACTCGTCAACGTCTTCGAACGCATTCGTCCCGGCGCTGGAAAGCTGATCACCAGCGGCGGCGTGGTAGTGCAAGTGGCCAAGCGCATGGACGACGCCGGTCTGCGCTCCTACCTTGGCGGGGTCCCGGAAACAACGCTCGAAGAAGGGGTCCGCAAGACCCTCGATTTGTTTGAAAGGCTAGATTAATGTTCGGCTTCATGCGTACGCGCGGCTGCCAGCGTCACTACTGCGCGGTCTGCAAGACGATCGGCGCTGAGTACGGACACGCCCCCCGCATGCTTCTCAATCACGACACGGTGCTGGTAGCGGAGATTATGTCGGCGCTCAGTCCGGAGCCGCTGCGCCACCCCTCGCTAGTTCGACGCAACTGTCTCACGCTGCCACGTAAGAACGAGGCCCCGCTCGCCTTGCGTTACGCCGCCGCGACCACAATGTTCCTGGCAGGCGCGAAGGTGCGTGACCATGTCACCGATACTGGACGGGCCGGCTGGCGCTTGCTCAATCGCGCCCTCGACTCGCGCTATCGCAAAGCCTCGGCCGAGTTAAGCGCATGGGGACTGCCGGTCGCCGGCATCGAGCAGGCGCTTGCCTCCCAACCGCAACGCGAGGCGCAACCGCATTCGCTCGACCAACTCGCCGAGCCCACCGCGCTGGCGACGGCGCAGGTTTGCGAAAACGCCGCACAACTCGCCGACCGCCCGGACGCTGCCAGCGGCATGTCCCGCTTTGGCGCAGCATTCGGCAAGCTCATCTATGTGCTGGATGCCTGGCACGACTACAAGCGCGACACCGCGTCGGGCCAGTTCAACGCGCTGCATGCGCTCTATGGCTCGCGCGAAAACGCAAAGGCCGAACTCGACGCTGTGGCAGCGCAAGTAGACCACGCAATCGCTGACCTGCCGCTCGCCGTGCGTCCACGGGAAGCGCTCCGGGCGCGCTTCCAGGCTAACCTCACGTTCGCGCTCGACCCCCTGTCGAAAGCGGCGGCGAAACGGAAAGGGTCCGACTGTCTGCCGGACTGCTTCCCGGACACCTGCGACGTCTGTTGCTGCGATTCTTGCGACTGCTGTGATTGTTGCGGCAGTTGCGATTGCGGCGGCTGCGATTGCTAACTACTTCGCAACTCCGTACGCGGCTTCGTTAAAGCCTTTCTTCTCGTCCTCGCGATCGAGCCAGGGGATTCCCTTCTCCATCCATTCGGGAGCCGGTGCGCCCTTGAGGAAGTGGTCAAAGTACTGCTGCATACGCACTGTGTAATCCTTCTGGTTGTGTCGGCGGCGGAGACCGTGCTTCTCGCCGTTGTAGTCGAACAGGTAGGCTTCCCGCCCGTTGCGCCGAAGGGACAGGAACAGCTCGATGCCCTGATACCACGGCACCGCATCATCGTCATCGTTCTGGATAATCAGCACTGGCGTGGTGATTTTGTTCGCGCGAAACACAGCCGAGTTTTCGATATAGTCCATCGTGTTGTCCCAGAGCGTACCGCCGATGCGGCTCTGGGTCTTCTCGTATTGGAACTGCCGCGGCAGGCCAGTACCCCAGCGAATTCCGTTGTACGCGCTGGTCATGTTACCCACCGGGGCGCCGGCCTCGGCAGCCTTAAAACGATTGGTCCGCGTGAGCATATAGGCAATCTGGTAACCGCCCCAGCTATGCCCTTGGATACCGATTGCATTCTCGTCCACGTATCCGTGGTTCACCAACTCCTGGATGGCGGGCAGTACACACTTGAGCGCGCTCTGGCCGGGAGAGCCGATCGTGTAAACGATGTCCGGAGTCAGCACCAGATAGCCGTTCGACACGTAGTAAGCGAGATTGATCGACGTCCCCGGCGCAGGTTTCACAAACTGATTGACACTCTGCGACAGGCGCTCATAGATGTAGACCATGAGCGGATACGTCTTCTTCGGATCGAAATTCTCCGGCTTGTATAGCGCAGCCTGAAGCGGCACGCCGTCGACATTTTTGAACGGCATCAACTCGCCACTTCCCCACAGAATGCCGTCCTTTTGCGGATTGGCGACCGTTACCTGCTTCAGCGAGCGGAAGCTCGAATCGGTGACGTGCAGGTTTGGGTCCTCGTTGAAGGTTGACTCCGTCACCAGCACGACGTCGGCGTTCTTGGCCTTGCCCACCGCGCGATAATTCTTGGCGCCCCAGAGGAGTTTGTCGGCGTTTGCGCCACCATTGAGGCTCGCCAATCGGAAGATTCCGGTCTCACGAGTCTCCTGGTGTTCGCCGCGGAGATAGAGGGCCTTCGAGGGATCGATTCCCCGCTCTTCCTCATCTTCGGACTCGGCCGCGGGCGCTCCTCCCCCGCCGCCGCCAAAGCCCAAACCACCTCCCCGACCGTCCAGGGGCGCGACGCGATACTGGATTTTCTGAGTTCGCCCATTGGTCAGCTTGCGGGAGTTCTTGCCATCCGCGGACACCATCCAGATATCGAACATGTCGTAGAGAAGAACATTGTTGCCGTCACGCGTCCATCCGCCATTACCATAGGACGCCGCTTCGCTTGGCGAGTCATGCAGTTCGTTAAAGAACTTCGGGCCGAGTCCGGCGGTGAGGTTGGTCATCACGCCGTCGGCCACGCGGACACTCCACCAGTCGCCTTTTTTAAAGGCAAGCGCGTAATTCCCTTTGGGCGACCAGACCGCACCGCCGCGAAACTTCTCGATTAGCGGCTTGCGAGTGCCGGTGAGCGTGTCCACAACGAACAGGTCCGCGTAGGTTCCGTCGTAATCCACCATCGACCGGTATTTACGGTCGTCACTGCCGATTGCCATTTTGCCATCGTCGGATGGCGAAAACGTCGCCAGCGTCGGATCGGCAAGCTGTACAAGCTTCTGGTCGGCGATGTGATAGACGGCGCGATAGGTGCGGACTCGTTCCTGCGCGGCGCGGATTTTCTGCATGGGCTGGACGTAGTCGTCTTTCCAATGCCACAGATCGGCCACCACGCGTTCGTCGTCGGCAGCAGCGGCAGAAGTCGGCGCGGGCGCCGCGGGTCGTGACGCACGAGCCAGGGCGGCGACGGTCATTGTTGGAAGGTAAATGCGCGTTCCATCCCAGGAGAAACTCGCTTGCCCGCGGTCGGCCAGCACGAAGCCATTCATCAGGCCGGTGGTGGGAAGCTCCGCTGCTTTGTCGGCCTTACGATCCCAGAGATAAGCCTTGAATAACTTCCCATCACCCTGATTGCTGAGGAAAACCAACTGCCGCTCCAGGCGGTCAAACCCCGGCCGCGTGTACTTTCCTTTCCCGTTCAGCAGCGCCGACGGTGGGCCGTCAGCGCCGGGCGTAACGACGTAAATGCCGTTGCTCTCTTCTTTCTTGGAGGCGACCGCATACGCCAGCGCCTTCGCGTCTTTGGCGAATGCGTACTCGCTCGCATCTTCGAAAACCCGTTCGCTGCCGGAATTGAGATCCCGCAGTACCAGGTCAGAGCCGAACTCGGCCCGGGCGGCCGTGGCGCCGGCAGCACCACCGCGACGCTGATCTTCAAGCAAGTCGCCGCCCGCACTCGGCTTGGGCGATTCCGGAATAGTCGTTGGAGCAGTTGTCTTGGAGCCCTTTTTGTAGGCAACCCAGTCGCCGCCATTCTCGGGCACCTGCATAGTCGCCACATCGGCCACGCGCGTCTCCACACCGGTGGCAACGTCGATGATCAGCAGTCCCGGCTTGTCGCGGCGGTCTTTCTTTGGCGGAAACGTAGTGGCGACGATATGCTTTCCGGTTGAAGTGAACGAAACGCGAATCGTGCGGACGGGCGGAGGCGCTTCAGGATTCTCGGCGTTGTCCGGGTCGGGAGTGAGCGGGATGGCGCCGGCCGCATAACGCTTCTCCGCGCCCGTCACCAGATCGCGGACTACCAGTTCGCCGTCCCCATCCTCAGGGAACAAGCCATAGGCGAGAGTCTTGCCGTCGCGCGACAAAACTTGCGGCGCAATCGACCTCCAGGAGTCGTAGTCGGTATGGCGCAGCGGACGTTTGGCCGGCTGCCCCTGAAGCGCGAACAGCGCGACAAGCGCGATGGTGTAACGCATATTGTGCCTTATTATAGGCGCTGAAACGGGCTCGAAACCTGTCGGAATGCTAACGTAGCAATAGTGGATTCCCCCCAAAAGAAGAAGCCGCAATCGGTGCGTCTGCGGGAGCTTTGGCCCGATATCTGGGAATTGGTAAGGCCTCGACGCTGGCTGCTTGCCGCCGGTTTTCTGTTGATGATCATCAACCGGGTTGCCGGATTGGTGCTGCCCTCCTCGACAAAATATTTCATCGACGACGTGATCGGCAAGAACCGCAGCGAGCTACTGCTTCCGCTGCTGGCTGGCGTGATCGGCGCTACGCTGCTCCAGGGCATCACCGCTTTCTCGCTCACGCAACTGCTTTCTAAAGCCGCTCAACGCCTGATTACCGAACTCCGGCGTCGCGTTCAAGCGCATATTGGCCGCCTGCCGCTTCGCTTCTACGACGACAACAAAACCGGCACGCTGGTGTCGCGGATTATGACCGACGTGGAAGGTATCCGGAACCTCATCGGCACAGGACTTGTGGATTTCATCGGCGGGCTTATGACAGCGGCGCTCAGCATGTTCATGCTGCTGCGCATCAGCGCACTGATGACCGGCCTCGCACTTGGCTTCATCGTCGTGTTCGCCGTGGCCGTCCAGAAGGCCTTCACGTCCATCCGTCCAATTTTCCGTGAACGCGGAAAGATCAATGCCGAAGTCACCGGCAGATTGACGGAGTCGCTCGGGGGCGTACGCGTGATCAAGGGCTATCACGCCGAGTCGCGCGAGGAGGATGTTTTCACCCAGGGCGTTGGGCGGTTGCTCGACAACGTCCTCAAATCGCTGACCGCGACCTCTCTGATGGGCCTCTCGGCTAGCGTGATGCTCGGCCTTGTGGGCGCCGTGGTGATGTTCATCGGCTCGCGCCAGATTGCCGCGCACCAGATCACGCTCGGCGATTTTGTGACGTTCACTATGTTCCTGGCGTTCCTGATTGCGCCGGTGGCGCAGATCGTCAGCATCGGCACTCAGCTCACTGAAGCACTGGCCGGCTTGGAACGCACCCGCGAGGTGCTTCACGAGAATCGCGAGCAGGATGACACGCGGCGCGTGAAGAAGCTTCCCCTGGTAGAAGGAATGGTCGCTTTTCGCGACGTCGGTTTTGAGTACGAGAAGGACAAACCTGTACTGCGCGATGTGAGTTTCGAATCCAAACCAGGAACCATTACCGCTCTAGTGGGTCCGTCGGGCTCCGGCAAGTCGACCATCATCGGACTGGTAGCGGCCTTCTATACGCCGACAACCGGGGCGATTTTCGTGGACGGAGTCGACCTGTCGACCGTGCGGCTCGAATCTTTCCGGACTCAACTGGGCGTCGTGCTGCAGGACACTTTCCTGTTTGATGGAACTATCCGCGAGAATGTGGCCTTCGCCCGTCCAGGATCGAACGAAGCAGAAATTGTGGAGGCGTGCCGGATTGCCCGCGTCAACGAGTTTGCCGACCGCTTTGAGAAAGGCCTCGATACCATCGTCGGCGAGCGCGGCGTGAAGCTATCGGGAGGCCAGCGTCAGCGAGTTTCCATCGCACGTGCGATCCTGGCGGACCCGCGTATCCTGATTCTCGACGAGGCTACCTCGAGCCTCGACTCCGAGAGTGAAGCGCTCATCCAGGAAGGCCTGCGCTTCTTGATGAAGGGCCGCACCACCTTCGTTATCGCCCACCGCCTTTCCACCATTCGGAGCGCGGACCAAATTCTGGTAGTTGAGGACGGTCGGATTGCGGAACGCGGCGACCATGATTTCTTGTACGCCGCACACGGCCGATACTACGATCTCTACACTCGTCAGCACGGCGTGGAGGCGAACCTTTTCCTGGCACCCGGCGAAGGGGACGCGGTGCCCGAGGCGCCGGCGACGCCGAAGGTCGCCGTGAGGGCCGAGGGAGTTAAATTCTTCTAAGCCGGCGAGTTGTTCAATTTAGTTTTTTCAAAGGTTCCCTACAGAGAAACTGATTGATTTGCACGCGGACTGTGGGATACTACATATACAGGCCGCAGGTCCAGGACGACTAGGCCTTTATCTCTGTCGACGGTGGTTCACCCACGTCTGGTAGCTGGTGTTTTGAATCCCTAGGCTGTAGCAAATTTCTGCCTGGAAGGAAAGCTCAAATGCTGCCGAATTTTTTAATCCCAGAAACAATTGTTCGCGAAGCGGGCAAAGGCCCAGAAATTCCCGTGTCTCCGAACAGCAAGACCTTGCTCGTGACGCTCGGGATTAACCGGATCATGGAGCAGGAGAGCCTGGACATCGCTATCGAAGGCTCATCTGACGGCACAACATGGAAACCTCTGGTGCGGTTCCCGCAGAAATTTTATTGCGGCACCTACACCGTGGTACTCGACCTCTCCAAGCAATCCGACGTGCAAGTGATCCGCGCTGACTACAAAGTCAACCGGTGGGGTCGCGGAGACACGCGTCCGCTCTTCGGATTGTATGTATTCGCCGAAGATACGACGAACGCGGCTTTGACCACTCGCGCCGTCGCCTAAGCGAGACACACTCACCATCTGGCACACCGCCGGAATCGCGGGGTTGGATTACGATAGGTACCAACATGGCCCGTCCGATTCTCCTTCTGGTGTGTACCGCTACGCTCGGTGCGCAGACGTTCCAAGCCGGTTTCGCCCGCCACGATATCACTCCTCACGAGCCCCTGCCTATGTGGGGTTACGGTTCACGGCATGCCGCGCTGTCAGAAGGCGTACTCGATCCTCTATTCGCAGATGCGCTCGTGCTCGACGCTGCCGGCACCAAAATTGCCATCGTCGGGCTTGACCTCGGACGTGCTCCCGCCGAAGCATCGCTTGAGCGAATCCGGACGCGCATTGCGGAGAAGACCGGCATTCGCTCGTCCTTCATTGCCGGATCCCACACGCACCATGGGCCTGTCCTCGAACTCTCCGACGCTCCCGGCAAAGGCAAGGGACGCTTTGACGCCGCCATTCGCTATTACGGCGAAATGGAAGACGGCATCGTCGCCGCCGTGGTGGACGCCAACCAGAAACTCGTGCCTGCCCGAATCGCCGCGGGATCGATCCAACTCGATAACTTCAACGTAAATCGACACACCAAGCTCACGCCCAAGCCGAGTGACCGCGAGTTGGCCATCCTCCGAATCGACAATCTGCAAGGCCAGCCATTGGGCCTCGTGATCAACTTTGCCGCACACCCCACTACCCTTCCCGATAAGACACTGAAGTTTTCCGCCGACTACGTTGGAGCCATGAAGAACGCTGTGATGCGGGATTTCGGTGGCGCGGCGATCTTCATGCAGGGCGCGGCGGGAGATCAATCGGTGAATCGTGAGAAGGGCGTCTATACCGAATACGGTGAAGCGCTGGCCCGCGAAGTAGTGCGGACGGCGCGCGATCTCAAGACTGCGCCGGTGGATGCGCCTACACTGGTAATTCGCGAAGAACGATTTCGGTTCGATTCGCGCATCAACCTCGCCGATCCCTTTGTGATGGCCGGGTTTTCCAGTGCATTCTTCCCCGAGTTGGTGCAGAACTTTAAGGACGAGTACATTGACGGTGTTCGCCCGCGTCTCACGGTCGCCTTGCTCAACGGCGACACTGCGCTGATCGGCGCTTCAGGTGAGTTCTTCAGCAACCATGCCTTACGGCTCAAGCAGAGGGCTCGAGTCAAGAATCTATTTTTTTTTGGCTACTGCAACGGCTACCATCAGTACTTCCCAACGATTGAAGCAGTGGCCGAGGGCGGCTATGGGGCCGACCCTCCCGTGTCGCCCGCGGCCGTGGGCGCAGGTGAACAGATCATGAACACCGCGTTGATCTGGCTTTATCGAATGCAAGGGCGAATTAAGTAGGACTGTCATGAACTTTCACACGATGATTCTCGGACTAGTGACAGCCGCCGGCTTGTTGGCTCAGCAGCCCGGTCCGGCGCTCTCGGTGGATGCCAATGCCGCGCGGCACGCGATTTCACCGGATGTGTACGGCATCAACTTCTACTGGGATCTGAGTAATGCGAGCGATGCCAAAGCCGCGGCACAAGCGGCGCTGGATATCCGGGCTACGGCGCGGCGGTGGGGTGGCAACGGCACCAGTACGTATCACTGGAAGCTCGACGTCCAGAACATCGATGCCGACTGGTTTTATGAGGTACTGCCCGACACCAGCGTGAATGCCGCGAAATTGCCGGAGGGATCGTCCTTCAATCAATTTGCCGACCAGGTGCGCCTCAGCGGTGGAAAGATCGTCGGGACGGTGCCCGTTCTCGGATGGCTGCCCAAGGCGCGCGCCGAGATGTGCAGCTTCGACATTCGGAAATACGGCAATCAATGCAAAGTGGATCCGTACGCTCAGTACCACACAGCCAAGTGCGGCAACGGCATCGCGTACGATGCAGCTTGTGGCGACTCTTCTGTAACCGACGGCAAAGCCCCCAAGAATCCCGTCTACATCAAGAACGATCCCACCGATGCCTACGCCACGGCAGATGAAAACCTGCAAGCCGACTGGGTGCGTTATGCGATCTCGCGCTACGGAAAATCGAACCAGGGCGGCGTGGCCATCTGGAGTCTCGATAACGAGCCGATCTGGTGGGACAACACCCACCGCGACATTCACCCGGATCCCTACACCTACGATGAACTGCTGACGCTGGACACTCGCTACGCGGCGGCCATCAAGGCTGCGGACCCAACAGCGATGGTGGCCGGTCCGGTGGGCGACAACTGGGCGTCGCTGTGGTTTTCAAAAGCGGATATTCTTGCCGGGCAAGCGCGTGGCAGCTACTGGTCAAATCCAGTAGACCGGAACGCGCATGGCGGCGTCGCATTCCTGCCTTGGTATCTGCAGCAGATGCAGAATTACGAGCGCCAGCACGGCGTCCGCATTTTGGATTACCTGGATCAGCACGCTTACCTGGCTCCGTCGAACGTGGGATTCGCGAGCGCCGGCAACGCAGCCACGCAGGCTTTGCGTCTCCAGTCGACGCGGGTGTTTTGGGATCCGGCGTATGTGGTCACCGGCGATTACTGGATCAAAGACGTAGAGAACAACGGAGTCCCGGTGGCGCCGCGCTTCATTCCACGCCTGCGCGAGATGGTGGCACAAAACTACCCGGGCACCAAGATAGCACTCACCGAATACAACTGGGGCGCGCTCGACAACGTCAACGGAGCCCTGGCGCAGGCCGATCTGCTGGGAATTTTCGGCCGTGAAGGATTGGACGCAGCCACGCTATGGGGGCCGCCGAAGCCAACAGACCCGGGCGCCTTCGCATTCAAGATTTATCGCAACTACGACGGGATCGGGGGCACTTTCGGCGAAACGTCGGTGAAGGCTGCGAGCGCCGACCAGGGTCAAGTGGCCATCTATGCCGCCCTGCGCTCAGATTCGAATCTCACGCTGATGGTGATCAACAAGACAGGTAACGACGTTACCACTCCGCTGTCCATCGCCAATTTCCAGGCGGCGGGGATTGCGAATGTGTGGCGTTACAGTGCCGCGCAGCCTGGCACGATTGCCGCGCAGCCTGACGTTGCCGTGAGCGCCAACACAATCAGCGGCGTGTTCCCCGCCAATTCCATTACCCTCCTGGTGGTTCCACCGTCAACGCTGCCCGTCGAGCGTCCGTCAGTAACGGCGGTGACCAACGCGGCCTCCTACGAGTCCGCCGTTGCGCCCGGACAGATGGTGGTGGTGTGGGGCAGCCATCTGGGACCAGAGAGTGCAGTCGCGCCACGACAGGAAGTCAACGGTCTGCTGAGCACCAATATCGGCGAGGTCCGGATCCTCTTTGACGGTGTACCGGCACCGCTGGTCTACGCTTCTGCCACTCAGTCGTCAGCGGTGGTGCCGTACTTTGGAGCGGCCAAGAACACCACACACGTGCAGGTGGAGTACAAAGGCGTGCGCTCCGATCCTTTCCCTCTCACCGTCAATGCGACGGCGCCGGGGCTGTTTACGTCTGACCTCACGGGCAAGGGTCAGGGAGCGGTTCTAAACCAGGACGGTGTCACGCGAAATTCCACGTCGGCACCGGCGCGCCCCGGGTCAGTGGTGATTCTGTGGGGTACGGGCGAGGGCGTCACCGATCCGCCCGGTGTCGACGGACGGCCCGCTGTGGATGTGCTGCCGAAACCATTGGCGCCGGTGTCGGTGACCATCGGCGGATTGCCGGCGGTGGTGGAGTATGCGGGCGCGGCTCCTGGAAATATTCCTGGGCTCTTTCAAATCAACGCCCATCTGTCGAGCGCTGTCGCGCCGGGCGACCGGGTGCCGGTACAAGTGAAAATTGGCAATTCCATGAGCCAGGATGGCGTCACCCTGTCGGTGAAATGATCACTGTCACAGGCAAAATCCCTTTGCAGAATCCACAACTTCGTCGAAACACTTCGATACAATGATCCTTCATCATGCCTCACCTAAGAATCGGTATTCTCACCGGCGGGGGCGACGTCCCCGGTCTTAATTCAGTCATCAAAAGCGTCGTATACCGGAGCCACGAAAACGACTGTGAAGTCATCGGCATCCGGCGCGGTTGGGAAGGTCTTACCCACGTTAATCTGGACGATCCAGCCAGCAAAACCCGGTATATCCTGCCGCTGAGCCGCGAAAACACCCGCACCATCGACCGTACGGGTGGAACCTTCCTTCACTCAAGCCGCACCAACCCCGCCAAGATGAAGAGCGTGCCCGATCACCTCAAGGGCATAGATTTCCCTTCCTCTGAAGTCACCAAGGCCGGGGTAACTTCCACGGTTTACGACGTGAGCAAGCAGGTGCTCAAGAATCTCGAGTCGCTCAAGCTCGACTATCTCATTGCCATAGGCGGCGACGACACGCTGAGCTATGCAGCCAAGCTCGACAAGCTCGGATTCAAGATAATCTCGATTCCTAAAACGATGGATAATGACGTGCGGAACACCGAGTATTGCATCGGCTTTTCCACTGCCATCTCGCGCGCCACCGACGCCATTCAGCGGCAGCGCACCACGGTCGGTTCTCATGAGCGGATCGGAATTTTCCGAGTCTTCGGACGCGACGCCGGTTACACCGCGCTTTATACGGCGCTGGTCACCAATATTCGCTGCGTCATTCCGGAATACAAAGTCGATCTCGACAAACTGATCGGTCTTCTCGTGAATGACAAGCGCAACAACCCGAGTAACTACTGCCTGGTCGTGCTCTCTGAGGGCGCCGAGTGGCAAGGGTACAAGGTGCAGGAATATGGCGACGCCGACGCCTACGGTCACCGCAAGAAGGCCAGTGTGGCTGAAGCGCTGAGCGAGGAAATCAAGAAGCGCGCCAAGGAAGACACCATCGTCAGCGACTTGACCTACGACCTTCGCTCTGGCGACCCCGACTTCGTCGACAAGCTGGTGGCGTCCACCTTCGGCACCATGGCGCTCGACGCCGTGCTCGAAGGCAAGACAGGTTTGATGGCGGCGCTGGTGAACGGCTGCTACACCATGATGCCGATTCCCGATCCGACTCTTGGACCGCGAAAAGTAGACGTCGCGACGATGTACAACGTCGAGCGCTATCGTCCCAACTACGCCAACAAGACCGGCTTGCCGATCTTCCTCACCAAAGCGAATTAGCATGCAGTGGCTTCGCCGGCTGCTGGGCACACCACCGCCTCAGCAGCCGGCTCAATCCACGCTCGAAATTGCCCGCTTTTTTGACCAAGCCTCGCAAGACGAGGAGCATTTCCCCGCCTCGATTGATCCCCGTATTTACCACGTCAAGGTAGTCATCGACCACATGGCCGGCGCTCAGCGAGTAGCCGACATCGGCTGCGGCAAGGGCCGCTTCGCCCGCTTGGTGAAGGATGCGAATCCGTCCTGCACAGTTGTCGCGCTCGATTTGTCACATGCGATGCTGACCCACGTCGCGGACGATCTCGAACCGGTGGCGGCATCCATGACCGCCCTGCCGCTCGCTTCCGGTTCCTGCGATGGCGCCTATGCTACCGAGAGTCTCGAACATGCCATCGATATCGACACGGCCATCGGCGAGCTCTGCCGCATTGTCCGGCCCGGGGGCCGAATTCTGATTATCGACAAGAATGCCGAGCATTGGGGCCGCTTCAAAACGCCGGAATGGGAGAAATGGTTTGACCGCCGCGGCGTCGAACGGATGCTGGCCAAGCACTGCCGCAAAGTGGAAAGCCGGTTCATCTCCTATTGGGAAGACGTGGAGCCCGACGGACTGTTCATTGCATGGCTCGCCGAACGGTGAATCGCGCACACTGCCGGATGCCTCCGTTATCCTAAAGAATTGATGCCCCCATCCCAAGAAACAGTCGAAGCCTCCGGCCATCTAATCGACTCGCACATTATGGAGCAGATCTTCGACTCGGTCGTCGAGCACGGCGGACGCTTCGAAGTTGAACACTTCAGCATCGGGAAAACCAATGCCGAGCCGTCCCAACTGCGAATGCGTTTGGAAACACCGACGCGCGAGCAGATGGACCAACTGATTACTGCCCTACTTGGCCTTGGCTGTTCGCCGATTGATTCGGGCGATGCCGAGCTCAAGATTGTCGAACGCGACCGCTGCGCGCCCGAGGATTTCTACTCCACAACCAATCACCGCACGCTCGTCCGCCATGCTGATGACTGGCTCACCGTCGACCACCAGCGCATGGACGCGATGATCGTGGTGGAGAATGGTCACGCGGTTTGCCGCAAGCTTCGCGACATCCGCGCCGGCGACCATGTGGTCTCAGGCATGCGTGGCATCCGGGTTATTCCAGAGTCGAAGGAACGCGACCGCCTGGCGTTTGCCTTCATGTCCAACGGCATCTCCTCTGAACGGCAGGTGGAAACGGCCGTTCGCCAAACCGCCGCATTGCTGCACGCCACACGAGAGGCAGGACGGAAGATCATCGTGGTGGCCGGTCCGGTGGTGATCCACACGGGCGGCGCTGCACCCCTGGCGCGCATGATTCGCGCCGGCTGGGTGGACGCCATTCTCAGCGGCAACGCTCTCGCGGTCCACGATATTGAGGCCGCCTTGTTGGGCACGTCGCTGGGGATTCGTCAGAGCGACGGCCGTCAGGAAGAGCACGGCCACAGGAACCATATGCGCGCCATCAACGCGATCAATCATGCGGGCTCCATCGCACAGGCGGTCCACTCCGGAAAGCTCACCACCGGCGTCATGTATGAAGCGGTGAAAGCGAAGATTCCCGTGGTGCTGGCCGGAAGCCTGCGCGACGACGGTCCCCTGCCTGACACCATCACCGATATGAACCTCGCGCAGGACGCCTATGCGCATCACCTGCGGGATGCCGGCCTGGTCCTTTGTCTGAGCTCGATGCTACACTCCATTGCCGCCGGCAACATGCTTCCTAGCTGGGTCAAGATTGTGTGCGTTGACATCAATCCTGCCGTCGCAACCAAGGTCAGTGACCGCGGCACCGGGCAGGCGGTGGGCGTCGTCACCGATGTCGGTCTTTTCCTCGACCTGCTGGCGCGAATCGTCGTAAAGGAGGACGTGGTCGCTTGAAGCGTCAATACTCCGACAAACATGCGGAATCCGGCGTCGACCAGAAGATGCCGGAGATCGAGACATGGCCAAATCAGTACGGCCGCGATTATGAGATCGAAGTGGTGATGCCCGAGTTCACCTCGGTCTGTCCGAAGACAGGCCTGCCGGATCACGGTGAGCTGATCCTGCGCTACGTGCCCGGCGCGCGCTGCCTGGAATTGAAGTCGCTGAAGATGTACCTGCTTGAATACCGCAACCTGGGCATCTTCCAGGAAAACATCGTGAACAAGTTTCTCAACGATGTCGTAAAGGCGGCCAAACCCGTGTCCGCCACGCTCACCGGTCGCTTCACTGCGCGCGGTGGCATCTCAACCAACATCACAGCCAGCTACCCCAAGCCTCGTGGACGCTAACCAACTGAAGAGCGATGAATTGACGGCGGCGATTCGCGAGATCCAGCAGCGCGTGCGGTCGCGTCATCCGAACGGTAGCCTTAACGACACCGGAGTCAGCGCGCCCGATCTCCTCCGCGTGGTCCATGCGCGCGACGCCGCCGACGCCAAAGTCGCCTCCATCGGGACGGTGAATCCGCGCGCTGGCGGGCTGGTAAACAGCGCCATTCAGCGGGTGAAGAAGCTGATCTCCCGCGCGCTCGACTGGCACGTCCGGGAGCAGGTGGAATTCAATCGCGCGGTAATGCAGTGCGTTCAGTCCATCCTCGAGGCGCTCCAGGAGAACAATCGCGCCCTGTCGCAATCGGTCGCTTATACGCAAAGCGAAATCTCGATCCTGCGCTCTGAACTTGCCACCGCCGAGAACACTCTTCGAGGCGAACTTCAAGCTGTAGCGCAGCAAGCTCAATTACTGCGCGCCGAGGCGGCCGAGTTGAAGGACATTCGCGCTCACTGGCAGCAATGGCGGCAGGGTTGGGAGGAGAAACTGAACCGCAGCGAAGTCCACATGTTGCGGACCATCTCTGAGCAACACGCGGCATTCCAGCATCGTTCAACGCTCACTGAAGAATCATTCCGGAAAGCGATGGACGACCACAATCAGGCTTTCCGCGATCTCCAGGGGCGAAGCGCGGCGGAGATTCAGCAACGGCTGTGGGCTGACCTGAAGGCTGTCCGCTCGGAATACGAGAAGCTGATTTTCGACGAGTTGCGAGTGATCCGGCAGCGCGCCGGGGCGAACCCACCGGCCGTCACCGCGGCACAGCCTGTGGCCGCTGAACCTACCGCCCCGACGCTTGATTGGCTTCGTTTTGCAGATCGGTTCCGCGGCAGCGAAGACGCCATCCGGCGAGGACAGTCGATGTACACCGAGCGCTTCGCCGGAGCGGTGGACGTCCTCGATATCGGCTGCGGACGGGGCGAGTTCCTCGAAGCGGCGCGTGAGGACGGCATCCAAGCACGTGGGATCGATCTGAGCGAGGAGTGCGTCGCCATCTGCCGGTCAAAAGGACTCAACGCAGAGGTTGCCGATCTCTTCGCCTTCCTTGCGTCGCTCCCGGACCAGTCCCTCGGCGGTGTCTATTGCTCTCAAGTTGTCGAGCATCTCTCACCCGCGGGACTGCCCGAGATGGTTCGCCTGCTCGGCTCCAAGTTACGGCCTGGCGCGCTCGCAGCGTTTGAAACGCCAAATCCGGAGTGTTTGGCGATCTTCGCCTCCCACTTCTACCTTGACCCCACCCACACCCGCCCAGTACCGATTCCGCTCCTGGCCTTTTATTTAGAGGAAACAGGATTCGGGGAAATCAGCGTCCAACGTTTGGCGCCGGCCGTGAACACTATGCCGGCGCTGGACGAACTACCAGAACGCTTTCGCAATGACTTCTTCGGTGCGCTCGATTACGCAATGTTCGCCCGCAAACTTTAATCATTTTTACGTAAGTTTGTTTTAGACGTCACCGGTTATTCACGGGCACTGCGGAGAATCAAGGCATGAGCGGGAAGATAATGGGCGCGACCGTCCTGGACTTCATTGCCTCGCGGGACCAACGGCTCATGACCCGTGTGAACGGGTGGCGCCCGCCCCGCTGGTTTCGCCTCTGGATGATCTTCTCAACCCGGGGAGGCGACGGCCCGCTCTGGTACTTCTTGATTTTGCTGGTGCTGATTTTCGGAGGTCAGCACCGCTGGGCGGCGGTGGCATCCGCCGTTATCGCGGTCGCCTCAGGCGTGGGGATCTTCATAGCGCTTAAGCAGACGTTCCGGCGAAAGCGCCCCTGCGCCCTCGGCCCGCATTGCTGGGCCGACTTGCTGCCGCCCGACCAGTTCTCATTTCCAAGCGGTCACACCATCACGGCATTCGCCATGGCGACGGCCATGATCTGCTTCTATCCTGCACTCGCCGTTCCCCTGCTCTTCGCCGCTCTCAGCATTGCCGCGTCCCGGATCATTCTTGGAATGCACTTCCTGAGCGACGTCATGATTGGAGCGGCCATCGGCCTGACACTCGGCTACCAGACCGCCGCACTGTTCGCCTAACCCATCAACTCTCTGTAAATCTTGGCCTGTGTGCGGGCGATCACGTCCCAATCGAATTTCTGCTCCACCGTCCGTCTCGCGGCCGTTTCTATTGCCTGACGCCTCTCTGGATTCTCGAACAACTCAGTGATCGCCGCCGCCATCTCGGCGCCGGTGTTCACGATGATCACGTCCTCGCCTGCCGTCAGCTCATCCAGTCCGTTGATCCCGGCGGGCGTCGAGACGATCGCCTTCCGCATGGCCATCGCTTCCATGATCTTGATGTTGGTGCCGGCTGACGCGAGCAGTGGCGCGATCACGACCATGGCGCGCTCGTAGGCGGGCCGTACGTCTGGCACAAAAGCCTCGATCTCAATGCCCGGACCATCAATGGCAGGTTGCACCCGCTCCTTATAGCGATCGAGATAAAACTCCGGACGGGAACCTGCGATTACGTGAAGCGTGGCCCCGGCGGCGTGTAACGGCGGCCAGGCCTCGCGGAGGAAGAAATCGAGCGCCAGTAGATTCGGCAGGTGTTGAAAGGTGCCGATGAAGAGGATGCGACGCGGTTCAGGATCCGCGCCGGATGGCATGAATCTCTGAAGATCCACACCATTGGCCAGCGTCACCGCCTGAGCGCGGCCCACTGCCTTACGATCCTTGTCCGACATGGTGATGATGCGATCCATGCGGCCCCAGGCGTGCTGCTCAAAAACCACCCACTTTCGATACTGTAGGCGCATTTCCCAATCATCGTTCTGCTTCAGGAGTTGGGCGTACAGGTCGAGCGTCACGTCATGTTCCACCAGCATCGTCTTGGCCGGCGAGCACGCCGCGGCGTACTGCGCCATCTGCGTAAACTCGAGTTGCGCAACGCCAGGCGACCATTTACGGATTGTCTGATGCAGTACAGCGTGCATGACGGGGGAATCAAACTCCTCCACCACATCGGGCCGCTCCGAGGACGCGAGCGCGTGCGTGGTTCGGCGCTTGACGTAGATCACTTCCGTGCAAATCTCGAGCAATTCCGGAGGAGCAGGCTTCAGTTCGTCAGTGAAGCAGACCAGGACCTGATCGTATTCCTCGGCCGCGCGCCGCATCAGGTTGAACATCCGGACAGCGCCGCCATGCGAGAGAGGAAATGGTGCATAGGGGCTCACCACCAGCACCGGCGGCCCCCAACGCCGCGGTCGCCCAGGGAATACCGCGACCTCTCCGCTGCCAAGCGCGAGAATCTCAGCCTCGGGCAAAAGGGCCGGTGGCTGAGTCTCGATCCATCCGGGCGCGGCCAGCGCCGATCGCAGTATCCCGATGTAAAGATCGTTCTGAGTCGCGGTCAGATTCACGCGATAGACCGTCTCGCGCCACAAAGCCCGATACAGCCGGCGGTCGGTAATCGCAGCGGTGAAGAATCGAAGCAGATTTCGCTCCAACACTGCGGTCAGTTGGTCGTCAGAGTAATAGCGGGATGTGGTCGCACGGTGCCGGTGGAGGACGCGCGCACGGGCCACAAACACGCTGCCCCAGTTCAACCGCCAGGCACGGAATCCCAGGTCCAGGTCCTCAACGTATGCCGGTTCGTAACCTTGAGCGACGCTGCCGAGCGCACGCAGCCGCGCAGTATCGTATAGCGAACATCCGCCGCTTCCATACAGAACCCACGTCAGGTCCTCGCCGTCGACGGGCAACTCGCAAGTGACCGGGAAACCCTCGCGCGGCCGCTTTTCAGGAAATGCCGTCTTCCCCGTTTCCTCGCGACGCGCACCTTCCGGAAAGAAGATCTGGGCAGTGGAACAGAATAATCCCGGCACACGCTCGAACGCCTCGCGCAGCGCATCGAAGAAGCCGGGCTCGACGAACATGTCGTTGTTGAGGAGGCAGGTGTGCGAAAAGCGCGCCCGGGCGATTCCCTGGTTTACGGCCCGCGCGAAGGACAGCGGCCACTGACTCACTTCCACCACAATGTCCGGATACGCAGTCGATAGAAAATCGGCGGTGCCGTCCTCTGATCCGTTGTCGACGACGATCACTTCTGACTGGCCGGCGTCGAGTTGAGCCAGCACCGCTGGCAGCATGGCGGTGAGCAGGCCGCGGCCGTTTCGCGACGGGATCACAACCGAAATGCCTGCCAGGAGATTCGCCGCGACCGTCGGAACCGCTCCCTTAGGTGCGCCGGCCCGCAGCCACGAACTCAGCCAGCCGGCGGCCACGGCGCCGCGATAGTAACCCGGACGGCGCAGCAATCCAGGCTGGCGCAGACGCCAGTACCAGGTGTAAACGAAACCACCATGCTTGACGTGAAACAGGAAGAAGTTTTTCGCGCGCCAGAAGAGATGGCGCCCAATCGTTCCAGCGCAACGCGGCCGCAACATGAAGTGACCGAGTTGCTCGTTGAACGCCAGAAACCGCAATGGTGAAAAGCGGAATCCAATCCAGCGCAGATTCTTATGCGGCGATTTCGGATCGAGAATCACCGCCGACAAGTGAACGCGCCGGGTGCCAACGCGCGCCCGCACCAGGTCCAGATTCTCCCCCGCGCTGCGTTTGTAGTGGTACGGAATCCACTCGGCCCCGGGCGTCTCGAACTCCGAAACAACCGCTACTGGCACGTCCGGCATGAGCCGCTGTAACTCCACCGCCGCACGTGCGGTGAGTTCGGGCGATGCCGACGCAAAAACGACGTTGAGGGTACCGGAGTCCACAGAGGATTAGATCAGTTGTTCGACGGCGGCCCGAAACCCACCGCGCTGAAACTGCTGCCACGACGTGAGCGCCTGGGCGCAAAAAGCCGTGGATACCGGATTCATAAAGGGCAACAACCCGGTCCCTTTACGCCCAAACCAAAACCCGCCTGAGAAACGGGAATCGTCAACGGCGCATTGGAATTGTCCCGCCATCTCGGCCTCGTGACTTGCCGCTTCGTAATCCAAAGGCACCGCACCCAAATCGTGAGCGTAAAGTCGGACCCGCAACAGTTGGCCATAGACATCGCTGCGTTCAAAAATGGGAGCGATCTCACGGAGGTGACATCCGGCATTCCGGATTCCCTCGGCCAGTGCCACCGCCACTTCAGGACGCGCAGCCACCGGCAGCAAAGCTTCAAGAAAGTAAGAGTAGGCGTGCAGGCGGTCCATCACTCGGGCGGAATCCGTATCGCCGGGCAGGAATGCCGCATGGGTGGCGAGTGCGTAAGCCAGCATTCGCTCATAAGCCGCGTTCAACTCCGACTGTCCCGTGGCCGTGGCGACATCCCTCCACGCCATTGCGCTCTTTAACTGATAGCAACCCGGCTCGCGAGACCACCGAGGTTCGTAGTCGAGCGGTTCCTTTTCCGGCAGGCGGATGATCGGATGCATCGCTTCGGCCGAATGGAAGTCGAACGCCATGGCTACTGCGGCTTCTTTCGCGCGCTCGAGAAAGGTAGAGTCGCCCGTGGCGCGCCAGAGTGCGAGGAGTCCGCGCACGATGATGCCGCAATCGAAGAAGTAAGCGAACCCGGTGCCTTCCGGACTGAGTGCCTCAAATGGGAAAGTGGCCGATGACTTATCCCAGGCGTCGTGAACCAGAAAGCGTCCGGCTTTCAAAGCCGCCTCAAGATACCGACCATCGCCGGTCTCGTTGTAACTCCAGACGAGAAAGCTCAACGCGTAGCCCGTAATTTCGGCGGAAACAGGCGCGTTGCGTTCGGCGTCCGTTAGGTAATAGCGTGCGACGCCTCCGGTGGAGTCCTGGATGCCCGATTCAAGAAACCAGCGGCCCGCGCGTTCGGCTAGAGGGAGCGATGAGGATAGGGATGTTGACGCCAACAGAGAGTACCATTGTAACATTCGAGTGTTTTTGAACCTTCTCATGCGGCCCTACCTTCGAACTTCGCTACTCATGTCAGTGGCCGCGATACTTGGCTGGTCACAGACGGATGCGCCCATTGGCATCGTGCGCGGCGACTTAGTCAAGTGGGAAGGAAACGCCACCCGCGGGGAACTGAATATTCTCCTGTCACCCGGCAGCGAAGTTACTTGTGGCTTTGACGCTAAGACGTACTTCGAGCGTGATAACCAGCGCATCGCGCCGCCGGCAATGTTGGCCGGAGACCGGTTGGAACTCGTGGCCGACCACAAACCTGGGTCGAGCACCTGTTACGCGCGCACGGTCCACGTAATTGACGCGAGCGTGGCCAAGCGGTCGGCGTCGCGAGCGCACCGCGAACAGATGAATCCGACGGAAGCGATCGTGCCGCGCGGAGATCTCACTTTCGCCGGAGTGGTGGTCCGGCTCGATCCCGAAATCCTATGGCTGAAAACGCGTAGCGACGGCGAGAAGAAGTTGTTGTTGCGAAGCGACACACGTTACCTGAGTGAAGGACAACGAGTGGACCCGGCAAACCTGAAAGTCAGCCAGCGCGTGTTTATCCGCTGCGGCAAGAATTTGGACGGGGACGTGGAGGCCTACCAGATCATCTGGGGCGCCATCATACGGCCTTGATGTGATTCTTGCTCAGCCGTAACTGGTAGTACAGTGCGCCGGTTGCCACCGTAACCGCAGCAGCGAGCGAAATCCACGGCCGCAGCAGAATACCCTGGTAGGTCATCCACAGCCCAATTAAGATGAACATCACCGGGAAGAGCGGATAAGCGAAGCTGACGACTCCGATTTTCTTCCAACCGGCTCTGCGTCTGAACACCAATAGCGACGCCACCGACAGTACGGCGAAAAGGTTGAGCAGCACGCCGATGTACGTCATCAAGTCGCGGAACGGCGTCAAAGCCATGAACATCGTGCAGCATCCCTGCGCGACAATCGCGATCACCGGAGTGTGCCAGCGAGGATCCACCTTGGCCGCGGCGGTAAAGAACGCACGATTCTTGGCCATCGCGTAATAGACGCGCGGACCGATTGTCGTCATCGCATTGACAGTAGCCAACAGCGACAGCGCCATCAGCGCACTGAAAATTCCGGCAACCTCTGGGCCGAACAAGTGCCCTGCAGCCAGGGATCCCACCGCCACCACGCCCTTCATCTGTTCGAGCGGCACTGCATAAATGTAGACGACGTTCAGAGCGAGGAACAATACCGCCACCAGTGATGTTCCGATGAGCAGCGCGAGCGGCAGTGTGCGGGAAGGCTGTTTCAGTTCCTCGGCGACATAGGTCGCCGCGTTCCAGCCGCTATACGACACGTAAATCCAAAACAAGCTGATGGCGAACTGCTGAGGAATCGGCGTCTGAGTCCAGCGAGTGGCTGGCAGCGAGAAATTATTCCAGTCGCCATGCCCGGCGGTCAGGCCGAGGATGATGAACGCAGCGATCACCACGACCTTAATCGCGGTCAGCAAATTTTGGACGCGGGCAACGCGCTGAACACCGAAGAAGTTCAGCACGGTAAAGACGGCCACGAGGCAGCAAGCTACAGCTTGTGCGCCGCCAATCTTCCAACCCCACTCTGCGGGACCAATAACAAGTTGGGCGTTGGCCTGGCGGACGGCGGGGAAGAAGTGCCCGAGATAGTCAGAAAAGGCCAGCGCGGCTGCGGCGATGGGCGCCGAAAAGCCGGCAAAGAAGGATACCCACCCGGTCATGAATCCCCAGGCAGGTCCGTAGGCCTCTGTTAGATATACATATTCGCCACCAGAGCTGGGATAGTTCACTCCCAGCTCCGAGTAGCAAAAAGCTCCGCAAAGGGCCGCAAATGCTCCCACTACCCAGATCAGCAAAATGACTTTAGCTGAACCCAGGTCACCAGCGAGAAAGCCGGTGGCGGTGAAAATGCCCGTCCCCACCATGTTCGAAATAACAATAGCGGTAGCAGCGGTCAGGCCGATTTGCCGCAGCAATGCAGGCTGCGGAGCGGGACCGCCGACGGACGTGTTTTGACGGCTAGCCAAAGGGCGAAGCGCCTAGTTCTTGCTCTTGTTAGCGACGCGCTGGGCGTTCTCTGCCTGTATTGCCTTGCTCTTAGCCATCGTTTTCTGGAATCGATCGACGCGGCCTTCCGTATCTACAAGCTTCTGACGGCCGGTGAAGAACGGATGACAGTTCGAGCATATTTCCACGCGGATGTCGCCTTTGTGAGTCGAACGCGTTTGGAATTTGTTTCCGCACGCGCAGATCACGCTGACTTCCTCGTAATGTGGGTGGATCCCTGCTTTCATCTGTACCTGATTTCCTTTCGGGAGGGTCGAATCTTTAACTATACCAAACAACACGAAACCCCCGCAAAGCCGAGGCTCTACGGGGGTCTCAAAGGTAGCCCCAGGGGATTAAACCTGGGCTAAGTGCGACTTCGCGTGAGGGGGCCGGTCCACATGAACTGCGACCCTGTCACTGAAACAAAGCCTGAACTTTACATGTACCGACTCAGCAGTCGGCCACCTCACGCGTGGGTTGGAAACTATCGCTACCAGTAATCATAAATTCGACTGGACCACCTCCTTTCTCAGTGATGAATACAGATTACCCAAGACTTGGAAATCTGTCAAAAGGATTTGTGGGAAAATTCGCCAGAACGGCGGGGATGAACTGAGCCCTAAAAAAGAATGCCTCGCACGAGACCTGTGCGAGGCGGAGACGAAGACCTAAGGGGGCAACAAACACCAAAGCGCCAGACTTACCGGCAAAGACCCTACTACTCACCATGCACGCGCTTGGCCACGCAATAGCTCCTTTGCTTTCAACACTCTGCCTAACGCGCTCCCGATTCCGAGATACGACCTTTGGTTATTGGAAGTACAAACCCACCTCGAAGGGGGTAGAATGTCAGGCAGTGCCGCCACTAGCGACCCACGTAGATCCGGCGTCCACGTCGTTCACTGCCCCCGGCGCGAGGCGAGCGCTAGCGGGGTTCTTCGTTACCGGGCTCCTTCTGGCTTTCCTGGGGGCCATTATTCTCTCCTGGGGCTACCACCTCAGCAACGACTACGAGACGATTGGCGCTTATTTTCTATCGAGTTGCGTCGGCATCCTGGTCTCCATCCGCGCCGGATTGGCTTTGTTTCGTCGTTGGAATCCCGGGACCGTCCTGGTGATCGGTTGCGGCATCGCCTGCGCCGCGCTCCTGTATCTGGCCGCCGTGGGCCCCCCTGCCCCGGCGTGGACCCGGATGGTCGGCATCTTCTTTGTAGGCTTCGCCGCGGGACTCCTGCATGCCGCCATCTTCCTGTGCATTTCTCCGATGTACAAACACGATCCCGTGGCGACGGTGAACCTCGCCGGGACCCTGTTCGGACTGGGCTGCCTCACGGTGACCCTGCTGATCTCCGGCGCCTACTATATCTATAGTGTCCCGAGCATGTTGATCCTGCTGGCGGTGATTCCCGGATTCTTCGCTATCTTCTATAAGCGCTCGCGGTTCGCCGACAGCTCATTCCAAACGAACCGTCCTCTTCGCGACGTCCTCAACGACATCCGCAGTCCAAGCGCTGTGTTTCTCGCACTACTCCTTTTCTTTCAATTCGGCAACGAGTGGTCGATCGCCGGTTGGCTCCCTCTGTTTCTGGTTCAGCGGCTCGGCATCAGCCCTGAAAAATCACTGCTGCTGCTGGCTCTCTACTGGATCTGCCTGCTAGTTGGTCGCATCGTGGCGCAGACACTCGTCACGCACGTTTCTCACACCCGAATCCTGGTGGTATCGGTGACGGCCGCGGCACTGGGCTGTTTCATCCTGAGTTTTACGGACAATCGCTTTGGCGCCAGCATCGGGATCCTGTTGATCGGCATTGGCTTCGCGCCCATTTATCCGCTGGTGGTGGAAAAGATCGGCGATCGCTTTCCCGGCTATCATCCCGGCTTCTATAACGGGATCTTCTCGTTTGCTTTCGCCGGCGGACTGCTGGCGCCCTGTTCGCTGGGCTGGTTCGCCGATATGTGGGACATTCGCGCGGTCATGGTGTTGCCGCTGTTCGGCACACTCATGGTGCTGCTGCTATTGCTGGCGATCTGGGTGGAATCGCGATTGCCGGCTCAGCGCAATTCGAGCGAAGCCGAACCGGCCGGGCCGTCGTAAATCAACTCGATCGTCTTCAACTTCGACATCTTGCCGCGATACGGGAAAAACAGGTATCCGCTCATAGGCAGCGACGGCGTTCCCTCGACGAGGGCGCATTTCGCTACGACGGCCTCGAGCGTTGGCGACTGATCGCGCTTCATCCCTTCCGGATCCTGAGGATCAGGTGCCCGCGGAACAGGACCATTACCGCCGCGGGCCCGGGGATCGCCTGGGAACCGCTCCGGTTGAGGCGGACGTCCCATAGTGACCTGTCCGTCGCCGGCGCTGGCCGTCGCTGTCAAAGTCGGGCGGTCCTGCCACTCCGGATACTTCATCATCGTGGACACGTAGGAAGGCGGCAGCGCAATAATCGGCGTCCCTTTGTTGAGGCGCAGCGTGAAGTGTCCGTTTTGAACCGAAATGGGCGCGATATCCTTGTTGAACAACGCGACTTCGATAGCAAGGAATTCGCCGGTCGCCATGCCGCCGGCGGTGGTCGTAAAGCCGTGACCCCAGTTTTCGGCGCCAATCTCGAGGGTGCCTGCGACGGCATGGGCGGGATAGTCCGCCGCCTTCGCCTTCGGTTGAGTTCCCTGCCCGGCGACAGCGGTCACTCCCAACGCCAGGATTCCCAGGACTCGCACCATGCCTGAAGTATACTGCGGTTGTCCGATGAAAAAGCTCCTCTCCTGCGTTCTGTGTGTGTCGGCTTGTGGCGCGAGCTTGCTTGAGCAGCGCCTGGATGAAATCCTGCGGACTTCGCGCATTCTGGCGCCAGGAGAAGTCGGTGTGGAGGTGGTTCAGCTTCGCAGCGGCAAGGTACTGTACGCCACTAATAGCGACAAGCTTTTCACGCCGGCGTCGAACACAAAGCTCTTCTCCACCGCGCTCGCACTGTCCCGCCTCGGCCGTGACTACCGGCTCAAGACGCGTATCTACACGGCGGCAGGAGTGGACGGCAAGGGTCGCGTGGCATCGGACCTTGTACTCTACGGTGGCGGCGACCCCTCGCTTTCCGATCAGGTAATCCCATACACCAAGGAAGACAAGCCAGGCGATGCGCTCCTGGCGATTGAAGAGCTAGCCGACCAGATCGTCGCGAAAGGGGTACGAGAAATACAAGGCGATATTGTCGGTGACGACACCGCCTGGCCCAGTGAGCCCCTGCCTCCGGGGTGGGCCGCGGACGACACCATTTACGAGTATGGCGCTCCCGTCAGCGCGTTGAATGTAAATAGCGGCCGGTTCCGCCTCACCATTCTGCCCGGCGCCGCAGTTGGCGATCCCGCGCGTCTCACGCTAATACCGCCCGTCGAGTACTTCGCAATCAGCAACCGCGTCATCACCAGCGACTCGACGCAGAAGATCGACATCGACCGTCCCCTGGGCTCTCATGAACTGAGAATTTCGGGTAGTGTAGCGCTCGGCAAACCGCTATATAAAGAAGATCTGGCGGTGGACGATCCGGCGTTGTTTGCCGCTATTGCGCTGTATGAAGCGTTGACGCGGAGGGGCGTCGCGGTGAGCGGAGCGCCCTTGGCTCACCATCGGGAACAGGGTGAGGCCGTTCGTCCGCCGGCGGGTTCAGTGCTTGTGGAGCGATCGTCGCCGCCGCTCGTTGAACTTCTGCGGGTGGTGGGTAAAGTCAGCCAAAACCTATGGGCGGAAATGATGCTGCGGGAAGTGGCCCGGGTGCGTGCCGGTGACGGTTCACGGGTTGCCGCTCTTCAGGAATTGAAGGCTTTTCTCGATGAACTCGGCGCACCCAAAGACGACTACGTTTTCGAGGACGGCTCGGGGCTCTCGCGGCTCACGTTGGTGTCACCGGCAGTGGTCGTGCGCCTTCTCAACTTCATGTATCTCTCGCCCGCGGGACCCGATTACAAGTCACTCCTGCCGGTTGGCGCAATGGACGGATCGCTCGAAAAACGCTTCTCCAAGAACAAGGCGGCCAATGCGATCAGCGCGAAGACAGGCTCGCTCTCGCACGTCAATTCCTTGTCAGGGTATGCCGAAAGCGCCACCTACGGCGAGGTTGCGTTCTCGATCCTCGTCAACCACACTAGCGGCAAGGCTTCCGAAGTCCGCGCTGCAATTGATAAACTGGCATTAGCACTTCTGGAGTAATAACCATGCCCCTCTTTGAATACCTCTGTGACGACTGCGGCACCAAGTTCGAGAAACTCGTGCGCCGGACCGGCCAGGAGATTGCCTGTCCGAAGTGCGGCGAGTCGCACGTCAAGCAGGAACTGTCCACTTTTTCAGCTCACTCCGCAAGCGGCGGGCAGAAAGCGCCTCAGCAGGGTCCGTCGTGCCCGGGCGGCATGTGCCGTACGCCTGGCATGTGCGGAATGAACTAACGTCGCGCATTTCCGGCAGGATTCAAGCAGGTCAATCTCGAATTGATCGGGAACAGGCCACATTCCCGGGCCTGTATTATCCAAAATATCCGCGATCGCGGAAGGCCCAAAAATCCAAAAGCCGGCAAACGCCCTTAAAGGCATTGCCGGCCGACGGAATCAGCTCTCTTTTTCTTCCCTGTTACCAGCGGTTCTTACTGCCACCGAAATCACGTTGACGAGGACCGCCACCGCCGCCACCACCACTGCCGCTGTTGCTGCGCGGAGGACGACCGCCACCGCCGCCACCGCCGCCCTCGCGATTCATCGGACGAGCTTCGTTAATTACCAACGCCCTGCCCAAAAGATCACGCCCGTTGCAGTTCTGCACGGCCTGCTGCGCCATCGTTTCATCGCTGATTTCAATGAAAGCAAAGCCACGGGCTTCGCCACTAAAACGATCACGCATTACGTCAACGTTATCCACGGTGTAGCCGGCCTGCGAGAAAAAATTCTGCAGGTCGGTTTCATTCGCAGAGTAGGGAAGATTCCCTACGAATAGTCTTGCCATTTCTATCTCCTAACTTGTAGCTGATGTGCAGGTAACGACCGCGGGCCTTTCGAAGAGAACGAGAAGGATAGACCAGGGACAAAACTCACACTTCAAACTAACGCTTAAAGTATCCCACAACTTTTCTGCCCGGTTTTGCGCTGCAGAGGAGGCTTGGTTGCTGTCTTTCGCGACTGATAAACTGCCCCCATGCGATGCCATTTCCTGGCCCTGGCGACCCTCGCCGCGGCCCTCGCCCAAGAGCCCAAGGGGCAACTGGTCTTTCCTCCCGAGAAGGTCCACAACCATTCCTCCTCACTCGTCGAACTCCCGAACGGCGACCTGTTTATGTGCTGGTATCACGGCTCGGGCGAACGTCAGGCAGATGACGTAATCGTGGAGGGCGCCCGCCTGAAAAAGGGGTCGAATGTTTGGACTGACCGCACGACACTCGCCGACACTCCCGGCTTCCCCGATACCAACCCGGTGATGTTCGTCGACTCCCTCAACCGCCTGTACCTGTTCTGGGCTCCCATCGTCGCCAACGAGTGGCATACCGCCATTCTCAAATACCGGATCGCTTCAGATGCTTCACGCTGGCCTCCCCGTTGGGATTATCAGGATATTATTCTCTTAATTCCCAAAAATATTGCAGCTAAAACCCGCGCTGTCTACGGCGCGGAATCGAAGTTTACGCAGCGTGCAGAGGACAAGTATTTTTCCCGGATGGGCTGGTTCGGCCGTGTCCACCCGCTCGAACTTCCCACCGGCCGGCTGCTGCTACCGCTTTATTCCGATGGCTATTCGTTTTCTCTGGTCGCCATTAGTGACGATCGCGGGGTGAATTGGACCGCGAGCGAACCCATCATTTCTCACGGCGGGATTCAGCCATCGCTGATTCGAAAGAACGATGGAACGCTGATCGCCTACATGCGCGACAACGGTCCGCCTCCCAAGCGTATTCAGTCCGCCATCTCCAAGGACAACGGCGAGAGTTGGAGCGACGCCATCGATACGGGAGTACCCAATCCGGGAGTGAGCATCGAGGCCGTTCGCCTCAAGAGCGGTAATTGGCTGCTGGTCTACAACGACCTTGAGCGGGGACGCTACTCGCTGGCCGCGGCGCTGTCGGACGATGAGGGCGCAACCTGGAAGTGGAAGCGCAACCTCGAACTCGACGAGAACAAGAAGAGCCAGTTTCACTATCCATCCGTCATCCAGACCAAGGACGGAATGATCCACGTTTCTTATTCGCACTTCACGACGGAAGGCCAGACCATCAAGCATGTGCAGTTCGGCGAATCGTGGGTGAGAGGGGCAACTTCAGGCGAGCCGCAACATCCCTAGCCGATCCGGCCATCGCTTTCCTGTTCCTGAATTTCCGCAGACGGGTTGGGAGCCCATGTCGATCGCATTCAACTCAGCAACAAGCGCGTCGCCGCGCACAATCGAATACTCGCAACCCGGGGGCACTCCGCTCTACATGGATGTGTCCATACCCGACGGTCCCGGCCCCTTTGCGGCTGCGATCGTGGTTCACGGCGGAGGCTGGGTGCGCGGCGACCGTCGTGTGGATGTGGCCCCGTTGCTGAAGCCCCTCAGCGACGCCGGCATCGCATGGTTCTCCATCGACTACCGTCTTTCGAGCAACATCATGCAGTTCGGTACGGCGATTGAAGATGTGCGGAAAGCGATTCGCTTTGTGAAAGCTCGCGCCGCCGAGTTCAACGTCGACGCTAACCGTGTCGCGATCATTGGAGAATCCGCGGGCGGCCAACTCGCGGCAATGGCGGTGCTCGAAGGCACAGGCGCTCCGAAAGTCAAGGCGTTCGTGTCGTTGTATGCGCCAATGGATCTGGTCGCCCTGGCAAAGGAGACTACCTTCATTCCGCCGGAGTTCCGTGAATCACTGCGCGGGACGCCTTTTGAGAATGTGATTGTGAACCGCCTCGGCCAGCTATCGCCCATCGCTCACATCGGTCCTGCTGCTCCGCCGTTCCTGTTCATCCATGGCACTGCGGATCGACTGGTTCCGTTCTCGCAGTCCCAGAATATGTACGATCGCTTGAAGGCGGCGGGCATCGGTTGCGAGTTGTACCCGGTGGCCCAAGCCGGGCATGGAATTCGGTGGTGGGAGACGTCGCATCCGACTGAAGCGCAGGCGTACAAGGACTTGATGGTTCGCTGGCTACAAAAACAGCTGAGCGTCAACGCCCCTCACAGCTAACGCGCTTCATCGGAAAATCCTCGTGGCGGTCGGCTCCGTTCTTCGAGCCTTCGATACGTGCAAACAGTGCATCGCCATCGCGGCGGTACATCACGCGCTGCGGAAAGTCGTGCGTCAGGTTCTCGAAGACCACCTCGTTGGCGGTCTGCTTGATCGCCCTGAAGCTTACCGGCGCCATCGGGATTCCAATCCGCGGTGTGAACGACGGCGTGCCGTCCTGGATTTCGATCCGCATGAACTCGTGGAACACCGTGCGCTCCTGCTTGATCGTGCGCGACATCCCGAGCATCATACCTGCCGCCGGACGGCTCCACTGTTCGTCGATACGCGTAGCGCCGGACTGCATGGTCCAGCAGCCGGCCATCCAGTCCAACGAGGGCATGTCGGCAAACAGCGGCACCGCAACAGCAGCCACCAGCAGCAGTTTTCGCATCTTTACAGTGTAGGCCGGATGAACTCCGCGAGATCGCGTGTGAATTGCTCCCGGTGGGTGTAGAACAGCCCGTGCGGTCCACCCTCATACACCTTCAACTGACTTCCCTTGATCAGCGCCTGCGTGCGCCTCCCGGTGAAATCGAGAGGTGCTGAGACATCAGCGTCGCCGTGCACGATCAACGCCGGCACCGTAATCCGCGCGAGCTCAGCACGGAAATCTGTTCGCGTGAGAGTGCGATTGCTGTCGAGCGCTGCCTTCAGCGAGGTCTGCATGCAGATTTGCAGCGCCCAGTCCACGGTGATGTCGGGAGTCTCCGGCCGGAATAACGGCCGCGCATTATCCATGAGCCATTTTGGAAAGTCGGTGGCCATGGCGGCCTGAGTCGATCACCGACGCCAGGTCGGCGGCCAGCGTGTCGGCGTCGTAACCGGCGCCAGGGTCGCTCGATCGTCCGTGAAGCCGGCGGTCGTAGGCGATACACCGCAGTCCTGAGTCCGTCAGCGGCACCATTTGGTATTGCCACATGTCGGAGTTGAAAGCCCAGCCGTGGACGAAGAGCACCGGCTTGCCCTTGCCCCAGTCCCTGACATAGAGCTGAGCGCTGGGGCTCGTGCCGGCCGTCCCCGCCTGCATAAGTGCGGCTCCCGCGGAGGCCGTGGAAAGAGATTTCAGAATGTCCCGTCGATTCATAAAGCACCTCGTGTATTCTCTGACCACGGCAGAATCGCATGGACCAATCGGGAAAGCGATTACGTCGCAGGTAATGGATCGTCGAATGTGAAAAGAGCTAGCTTTGGTACATCATCGCTACGGCCCGTCCCGTCGGCAACCTGATTCGCGATTGGAGGCAGCGGCGCCGTCTGAGCCAGTTGGATCTCGCGTGTGAGGCCGATATTTCCACGCGCGATCTCAGCTTTGTCGAGACCGGGCGCGCACAGCCAAGCCGCGACATGGTCCTGCATCTGGCGGAGCGCCTGGACATTCCCTTCGCGAGAGGAACAACCTGCTGATGGCTGCAGGCTTTGCGCCGTCGTACGTGCTGCGGATGAGTTTGCATCCTGAGGGAATCGCGCCACGGATCGCGAACCTGGGAGATTGGAAGGCGCATCTGCTCGCACGTCTGCGGCGCCAGATCGAGGTGTGCGGCGACAGCACGTTGATCGAGCTGAAGAAGGAGTCGGAAGCGTATCCGGCTCCCGCGGCTGTTGACGGCGCGGACTCAGGTTTCGTGGTGCCGCTTGAGCTGAAGACTCCGGCGGGAGTCCTGCGATTCATCAGCACCACCACCGTATTTCGGCACGCCGGTAGAGGTGACGCTCTCAGGGCTGGCGGTCGAAGCGTTTTTTCCGGCGGATACAGAGACTGCTTCCGCGCTGGGACGCTGAGGGCGTCGATGACTAGCGGAGCAGCTTCAGCGACGCTCGGAACAGATCCTCGAACCCGCGAGTGCCCTCGAACGTCGACTTCGCCTTGTTCACCGCCGCCTCGGCTGACGGCCTGTTTGCGCCAATATTCATCAGCGCCGAGATGACGTCCTCTTCGTCCACCGTATATCCCGGCTTGGACCTCACCGCTCCTGCCACCGACGCCGGCCCACCGAAATCCAGCTTCTCCTTCAACTCCAGAACCATCCGCTCCGCTGTCTTTTTGCCGATACCCGGCACGCGCACCAGCGTCGGCAGATCGCCCGCGCGAATCGCCGCAATCAAGTCCGACGTCGCCAGCCCTGAGAGCACCGTCACCGCCAGCTTCGGCCCAATCCCGCTCACCGAAATCAGCTTCTCAAACAGCACCTTCTCCTGCGGCGTGTGGAATCCGAACAGCGCAATCGCATCCTCCCGCACATGCGTGTGGACCCGCAGACGCACCTCCCCGCCGGCCTCAGGCAATGCGCTAAACGTAGATACCGGAATGGTGAGGTCGTAGCCCACCCCGCCGACATCAACAATCACCTGGTTCGGATGCTTTTCGAGCAAAACCCCGCGCAGAAACGCGATCATAAGAATTCAGCATATGGCACGGCGACGGTTCTTTGTACAAGAAGTGCGAAATGGCGCGGCCGAAGTCACCGGCGACGACGCCGCTCATCTCACGCGAGTCCTGCGCGTCGAAGCAGGACAGCGGTACGAGATCTCCGACAACCGCAATGTCTACGTGGCCGAGATCGAGACCGCACGGAAGTCGCTGGTCGTCTTTCGAATCGCCGAAAAGCTTCCCCACCGCAACCCGTCGGTCCACATCACTCTATGCGCTGCGCTGTTCAAGTTCGACCACTTCGAATGGATGGTGGAAAAAGCAACTGAGCTCGGTGTGAGCGTCATCACGCCCTTCGTGGCGACGCGAAGTGAACGTGGATTGGACCGCGCTGCGGAAAAGCGCGTGGAGCGCTGGCGACGGATTGCCGTGGAAGCAAGTCAGCAGTCCCGGCGCGATTTCCTGCCTGAGATCGACGATCCGGCAAAGCTTGCCGGCGTGCTGCCCTGCCCCGCCGACTGCCGCCTCTTTCTCGACGAAGACCCCGCGGCTCGCCCAATCCTGGCGACTCTTCCGCCAACAAAGTCCACCGCCGACCGTGTAGCCCTGGCGCTTGGTCCGGAAGGCGGATGGACCAGCGAGGAGCGCGCCGCGTTCGCCGCTGCCGGATGGCTGCCGGTCTCGCTGAGCGACTCCGTCCTGAGGGCTGAAACCGCCGCCATCGCCGGGTTATCGATCGTCAGCGCAGCCTGGCGCTAATGTTCCAGCCAGCTCCGGCCGATTCATAGCCCGGGGAGGATCGTCTTGAACATTCTGCAGGCAGTAGTGAATGGCGGATTAGCGACGATTATGTACATGGCCCTGTTCGGCGCCTTGTACAAACTATTCGCTATCTCCAAAGAACTCCAGGAGATCAAAGCAATGCTGAAAGATCGGCCGGCACAGCCGCCGGTTGACCCTTACCTGGCCCACGCCCAGCAAATCGCCGCTATGGCCGGATCGAATAACTGGTCGGTTGTGGAACCCGAGAAGTAGCGTCTTACTCAAACCACCGTCGCCATAGCCTTAAAATGAAACTAAGGCTCATGCGGAAGCGCGTCACACTCGGACTCGGAGCTTTACTCCTGGCCGTCCTCGCGTCCTTGTTGTTCTGGCAAGGATCCTTCACCGTAAATGACTACGGCCCAGCCTCGCCCCAGCAAACAGTCGTTTTCTGGTCCCTATCGATGCTGTTGTTTGCGCTGGCGGTCACGCTCAGCTTTATGCTGTTCCGCACTGGCGTAAAGCTCTACATCGAGCGGCAGCGCAATAAAGAAGGATCCAGGATCCGCTCCAAGATGGTGGTCGGCGCCATCGCCCTCACGTTTGTCCCCGTCATCTTCCTCGTGCTGTTTGACTACCTGTTGCTGAACAAGAACATGCAGCGGTGGTTCACGCAGCCTGCCGAGGGCATCAAGCAGGGGCTGGTCCAAGTAGGCGAGACCATTCGCGGCCAGTTTGAAGCCAAAGTGGACGCACAGGTTCGCTGGACCGCCAGTCTACCCGAATTGCAGAAGATCGTCGATACAAACGTGGTCGACCGCGAGTTCTTCGCAAATTTATGCCGCGAGTACGACATCACTTCGCTACGCCTGCGTCTGAACGCCGGCAAGCCGCTGGATCTGTGCGCTGTCTCGTCGCCGCCGGCCGCGGCGGACACCCCTGAATACACCGCCAGCGTCCCGGTGGACGGCGGAGGACTGCTCGCACAGACGTCGCGGATGCCGATCGACCTGGCGCGCACCAAGCGCGAGATCGATTTCAACGTCAACGCCAACAACGAGCTGTACGCAAATCGAACCCGCGTCCGGAATCTGTACTTCCTCTACATGGCGATCATCGCTATGTTCGTCCTGTTCATCGCCACCTGGATTGCGCGCCTGCTGGCCGACCAGATCAGCAACCCGATCTCGGCGCTGGTAGCCGCGGCCGCCGAAGTCCGTAAAGGCAATCTGGGCTACCGCCTGAACGTGCGAGCCACCGACGAGTTGGCGACACTGGTGCGCGGCTTCAATGAAATGGTGCAGGAGTTGGAAGCGAACGGACGCGAATTGGAAGCGCGCCGGCGATTCACCGAGGCGATTCTAGAGAGCATCCCGACAGGTGTCATATCGCTCGCCGCCGACGGCCGCATTCAGCGTGTCAACCGGGCGCTCCGGGGCATCTTTCCCTACGAAGCCATCGAGCACGCCACCCACCTGCGCGACTTGTTTCCGCCCGATGACGCAGCCGAGATCCGCTATCTAATGAAGCGCGCTCGCCGCACCGGTGTCGCCGCGAGCCAGATCGAGTTCAAGGGCGCCGACAAGATCATGCACCTGTCGGTGACGGTTTCAGCGCTCGAGGAAAAAGGCAATTCGGGATTCGTGATCGTGATCGAGGACACCAGTGAGCTATTGCGCGCCCAGAAGTCATCAGCGTGGCAGGAAGTGGCGCGACGGCTGGCACACGAGATGAAGAACCCGCTCACACCGATCTCGCTTAGCGCTGAGCGAATCGCCCGCCAGATCGAACGCGGACCGCTCTCTCCTGAAGCCCAGCGCATTGTCCAAAGCTGTTCCCTCACCATCGCGCGAGAAGTAGAGAGCGTGAAGCTCCTGGTGGACGAATTCTCGCAGTTCGCCCGCTTTCCAACCGCGCAACCCGTTCGTTGCGATCTGAACGAGATTGTTCGGAATGCCGTTCAAGTGTTCAGCGGCCGTCTCCAGGATGTGAGTGTGAGTGTGGAATTGAGTGAAGGCCTGCCGGCGGTAAACATTGATCCCGAGCAGTTCAAACGTGTTGTCGTCAACCTTGTGGACAACGCGGCTGAAGCGATGCACGAATCGCTGGTGCGCCGCCTGTACGTCGCGACGCAGTCCCAGGGCGACGCCGTTGAGTTGATCGTCTCTGACACTGGACACGGCATCTCACCCGAGGAGAAGGAAAAGCTGTTTCTGCCCTACTTCTCCACCAAGAGCCGCGGCACTGGTCTTGGGCTCGCCATCGTTAGCCGCATTGTGTCTGACCACAACGGCAGCATCCGTGTGGAAGAGAATAAACCCTCGGGTGCAAAGTTTGTAGTTGAGATCCCAGCTGCTGTCGTCGACGCCGACGAAGAAAAAGTTCTCGAAACCCGCGCATGAAGAAAACAAGAATACTCGTCGTTGATGACGAGCCTGGCATCCGCGAATCACTTTGCGGCGTGCTGGAAGATGAAGGCTACGAATGCAACGCCGTCGAATCGGGCGAGAGTTGCCTGGAAGAACTCGCACGCTCAGCCTACGAGGTGGTGCTGCTCGATGTCTGGATGGCCGCCATGGATGGTCTCGAGACGCTGGCTCGGATTCAGGAAATCAATGTCATTGACCGGCCCGAAGTCATCATCATCTCGGGGCACGGCACCATTGAGACCGCCGTACGCGCTACCAAGCTTGGCGCTTTTGATTTCATCGAAAAGCCACTGACTATCGACAAAGTGTCGGTGGTGGTAAAGAACGCGGCCCAGCAGCGGCGGCTCGAAGCCGAGTTGCGGGAGTTGAAGGAATCAGGACAGCGTGTTCCCACCATAATCGGCGAAAGCGTCCCGATGCGCGCTCTGCGGCAGCAACTCGGACTGATGGCCGCCACCAACGGCCGCGTGTTGATCTACGGCGAGAGCGGCACCGGCAAAGAGTTGGTGGCACACGCCATTCATTCGCTCAGTTCACGGGACAGAGATGCTTTCGTCGAAGTGAACTGCGCCGCGATCCCCGAAGAGTTGATCGAGAGCGAATTGTTCGGGCACCGCAAGGGCAGCTTTGCTGGAGCGCAGGAGGACAAAGTCGGCAAACTGCAAAAGGCCGACGGCGGAACCTTGTTCTTGGACGAAGTCGGCGATATGAGCCTGAAGACACAGGCAAAAGTTCTGCGAGCGCTCGAGGAGCAGCGGTTTGAGCCGGTGGGCGCCTCCGAATCCATTCAAGTGGACGCCCGTGTAATCGCCGCCACCAACAAGAATCTCGAGGACGAGATCGAACGGGGAAATTTCCGCGAGGATCTGTTCTACCGCCTCAACGTGATTCCCTTCTACGTCCCTCCTTTGCGCGAACGCATCGAGGACATCCCGCTGCTCGCCGATCATTTTCTACGCGAGTTCACCACCGCATACGGACGCAAGCCGAAAGAACTGACGCCCGAAGCCTATAAGGTGCTGATGGAGTACCCTTGGCCCGGCAACGTGCGCGAGTTGCGGAATCTGATGGAGCGCATCGTGATTATGAACCCGCAGGTGCGTGTGGACGCGCGTCATCTTCCGCTCAATCCAGCCAAGCGTGCGGTTTACGACCGGCCGTCCGATCGCTTCGGCAGTCTGCAGGATGTCCGCAAGGCGGCGGAGCGCGATTACATCCTGAAGAAGCTCGACGAGACCAAGGGCAACGTCACCCGTACGGCGGAATTGCTCGGCCTCGAGCGCAGCAACCTCTACCGCAAAATGCGTTCGTTAGGGATCGTCCCCAAGGAATAGCGCGAAGCCGTAGCCGGAAGTAGCGCGAGCCTCCCGGCTCATGTAGCGCGGGGCGCGATGACTAAATTTTCCTTGACAAATTAAACTGTCGGCTATATCTTGAGTCATGCTCGAGACGGTTCAGCTTGTCGACACGCTGGCAAGCGCCGCCGCGCTGTTGAGCGAATCGCGACTGCGGATCCTCGATCAGCTCGCCGAGCCTGATTCCGCCAGCGGCATCGCCCGCCGCATCGACCTTCCCCGCCAGCAGGTGAATTATCACCTGCGCGAGCTCGAGAAGGCTGGCCTCGTGGCGTTTGTTGAGGAACGTCGTAAAGGCAACTGCGTTGAGCGCGTGATGCAGGCGTCGGCCCGGAGTTATGTAATTGACCCCGAGGTGCTGGGCGCCCTTGGGCGGACTCCGGAGCAGCGTGCCGATCGTTTTTCCATCGCCTATCTCGTCTCTCTGGCGGCGCGTATGATTCGCGACCTGGCGGCCGTGAGGCGTCTCACCGCCGAGACCGGCAAGCGGGCCGCCTCGCTCGGCCTTGAAACCGAAATTCGCTTTGCCTCACCCGCCCACCGCGCCGCGTTCGCTGAAGAACTCACGGATGCGCTGGCCAAACTCACGTCGAAATACCATGCCGAGACCGGACGGAAATTCCGCGTCATCGCCGGAGCCTATCCGGCCATCCAGGAGCCCTAATGTCACGCCAATACGAAGCCAAAATTGAAATCGCCGCCCCACCTGAAGAGGTCTGGAGAGTGCTGTCTGAAGCCGAGGGCGTCCAAAGCTGGTTCGCCCCCACCATCCGGGTTGAACCCGGCGAAGGCGGCTCCATGACCATTGCCTGGGCCCCTGGCATGGAAGGCACCTCAAAAATCGACGTCTGGAAACCGGGCGAGGCGTTGCGTTACTCATATGAGCGGCCAAAGGGCGAACCCAACGTGACCGACTGGCGGATTGAGTCGAGCGACGGCGCCCACACCACGCTGCGGCTGGTGAACTCCGGCTTTGGAGAGGACGCAAGTTTCGACGGCGAACTCGAGTCTTCGTCGCACGCCTGGCCGCTTTTCCTGCTGCTACTTAAGGAGTCGGCCGAGCGGCAGTACAAGAAATGCGTCAACGTGACCGTGTTCACGATGCCGAAAGTCGCTCAGCCGGAGGCGTGGAAACAGATCACCGCACCCGGTATCGAAGGCAAAGTACTACACCTCGACCCGCATGGTAACGGTTGCTGGGAGACGCCTGGGAAGCTGACATCCATCTTCTGTGAAAAGTGCGGCGCCACCGACACCATGCTTACGATCATGTGTTTTCTATACGATCCGGCGGATGGAGCCGAGGCGGCGACCCGCGCCGAGGCAGAAACCCTGGCCGCGCGGATTGCCTGACTAGTTTTGCCTCCTGACTACGCGTATTAGTACTGAGCGGTACACTGGATCGGTGACCGCTCGGGTCACGTTCTGTAATACAGGAGGATTTAGTGCGAAAAACATACAGCCGCAACGGCTTCATGCAAAGCGGCGGCATAGCCTTGACGGCCTTGTTGCTGTCGGCCCCCGTCTGGGGAGCTAAGAGTAATGATGCGACGATTAGTACCACGTTGACGGTGCAGAATGCCACCGGAGCGATTGGCGCAACGGGAATCGTGTTCAACGGTCAGGCTTCATTGACTAACATCGGGAATGGAACGCTATCGGGCACCATCCCCTTGACGCCTACCGGTTCAAATCTGGTTGGCAGCTTCGTGATCACCCTATCGGCCGCCGACAAAATCAACATGAACGTGAGCGTTCCCACCAGCGCGCTTGCGGGTGGGGCACTAACGGGATCAGCGACAGTCACTGGCGGTACTGGAATCTACGCCGGAGCGACAGGTTCATTTCCGACGCTGACGGGTTCTGCTTCGGTGGGCGTTACCTCAACGCTAAGCATCACCGGCGCCGGCACCATCACCACCGGCGGAGCGGTTGGTCCGACGCCGCCCGCCATCACAGACATTCTCGATGCGGCCAGCAACCCGGGTGACATTGCCCAGGGCAGTATCTTCGTCATTAAGGGAACCACCTTGAGCGCGAGCGGCTACACGCCATTCTCGTTCCCATTGCCGACAACCTCCGGTGGCGTAAAGATCACGTTCACATCGCAAGCTGGTGGCGCGGGCACTGATGCTTACCTCGTTTATCTGTACAACGTCAGCGGCGTAAACCAACTCGCAGCGATTGTTCCATCCACATTGCCGGTTGGGAATTACAACGTGACGGTAACCAGCAACGGAACCACAAGCGCTGCGTCCACCGTCAAAGTGGTGGCACGCAAGCTGGCTCTGGTCACCGCCGACAGCACGGGCAGCGGTATGGCCGTAGTTCAGAACTTCGTTTCTCAAACGCAACTCGACATCGGCCGGCTGACCACCTTTACGGCAGGCGGATTGACGTTCTCCCCCTCCAAGCCAGGACAGACCCTGATCCTCTGGGGAACTGGTCTGGGTAAAGTCTCCGGCGCCGACAATACGGCATCGCCGGGAGTCGACTTCCTCGCCCAGGGTGTCAACATTAAAGTCATCGTCGGTGGCGTCTCGATTACGCCGCTGTATGCGGGTCGCGCACCCGGACTCGCGGGCGCTGATCAGATCAACTTCACGCTTCCAGCCAACATTCCTACCGGCTGCACCGTGCCGCTTCAGGTGTCGGTGGACGGCGTACTGAGTCCAGCCACGTTCATCGCGATTGCGCCGAATGCCAGCGCGACTGCTTGCGTCCAGCCGGGCTTCACCACTCAGCAGTTGTCCCAATATGATCAGGGAGCCAGCTACACGGTTGGCGCATTCAGCCTGAGTCAGATTTCGGAAACGCTGCCGCAGGTCGGCACAGTGAAACTGAATACGGCTAGCGGGCAGTTCCTCCGCTACACCGGTTTGCAGTTGGCAGGATTGGCCCAGTACCAGGCGCAGGTATCAACGTCTGGCGCTTGCACCGTGATTCACGCCGTCTCGGGTTCAAGCCAGACGACCGTAACCGGCAACTTAACCGGACTGGACGCCGGCAACATTACACTCAACGGACCCGCGGCGTCGAGCATCAGCAACCTGCTATTCGCCCAGGACAAGTTCAACAACTACTCCCTCGCGCTGGCTACTGAAGGCCTGCCGATTGGCGGCGGCACAGGTACCATCGTGGCGGGAACGTACGCGTTGGCCGGCGCGGGCGGCAAGGACGTGGGCAAGTTCAACGCTTCGGTTACCGTCGGCTCACCCCTCACGATCACGGGCGGCTTGCCGGCGATCGTTAACCGCGGTGCTGGTTTGACGCTCAATTGGACGGGCGGCAACACTTCGGATATCGTTCAGATCGTCGGATCTTCCAGCACGATCACGGGAACCGTGTCGGATAGCTGGGTGTTCATCTGCACCACCACCGCCGGAGCGAAGACGTTCACGGTGCCTGCGTCCATCTTGACTCAGTTGCCGGTGAGCACGCTCACGGCCGGAGTCGCGAATGGATTTCTAGAGGTGATTTCGGGCGTGACCGCGACGTTCACAGCGCCGCTCACAGCGGGTGGGAACATCGATGCCGGAGCCTTCATCGGCCTCGTCGGCATTGGCGCCCTGCCTGCTTATCAGTAAAGCTCAGCAAGCCTGGGAGGCGGGAACTGCCGCCTCCTACCTCTTTTCAATCTGCACTAGCTTTTCGGCGCCGTCGGGGACCTTCCTCGGCGGTGTCAACATTTTCTTCGGCAGCTTCGAGAAGTACGTCAGACGCTCCACCAGCGGCACCGCCTTCCTAACCCACTTGCCGTGCAGCAACAAACTCCCGGCTACTAGCAGCGGATGCGGAATCGTCGTCACGCAGCGCGAGCAGATGTCGATCTCACCGGCTCGCTTCTGGACATGCAGTTCGCGCATGCGCTGCATCTCCGCCGAATTCCAAATCCCCTCCAGCGTCGACTCTCCAATGCGTCCCACCGGCTCGCCATCGAGCATGTAGCTCTGGCAGCATGGATAAACATCGCCGTTGTGCTTCACGTACATTGGACCGCGCCATAGATAGTGGCAGGGATGGCGCCAGTCGTCCGCCGAGTGTCCGGCCTCGGGCTGAAGCACGTTGGTCTCGTCCTCTTTAATGCGGATCTGGTCGATCCCCGGAACCGCCGACCAGAACTTCATGAAGTCGTCCACCTCGCCCGCATTGCGCTCCATGCGGACCATCTGAACCACCACCTGCACCTTGGCGCCGCGCTCGTGCTTCATCCGCGCGAATCGCACAAAATTGTCACGCACCTTCTCAAAGCGCGCACCCTTGCGGTAGTATTCGAAGCTCTCCTTGGTGGACCCGTCGAAACTGAGCGTAATGTGCTCGAGCGTCGACGCCAATATGCGCTCGGCAAGTTTCTCGTCGAGGAACGTGCCGTTAGTCGATAACAGCGTCGACACATTGTGCCGCTCGCAGTATTCGATCCGCTCGAAAATCTTGCGATCCATGAACGGTTCGCCCAAACCGATGAGCATCATGTGCTCAGCAGAGCGCCCCGACTCGCCCACCAACCGCTCGAAGACCTCGTCGGTCATGTCTTCCTTGGGCTGCTTGTGCGTCTCCCGCGGACACATCGGGCAGTAGAGGTTGCATTTGGCCGTGGTCTCGACGATGTACTCGACGGGAAGTCCGCCAAGCTTGTGCCGTCCGGCGAGGTAGCCCCAGAGAAGCCGGAAGCGGTTAAACACACGCATTGATTGAATTTTAACAGTGCGGGAATCTTCGAGATTGGATAAATTGGGAGCGCACCGGCTAAGGGAGATAACCATTGGGATCCATGAAGTTGACCCGAAGAGACCTGACTAAGGCGCTGATTGCTGTCCCGGCGGCGCTGAGGGCGCAGCAAGCGCCGCTGAAGGCGCGGATCAAGATCGATACCGAGCGCACGGTTGGCGCCATCGACCCGATGCTCTACGGAAATTTCATCGAGCATCTGGGGCGCTGTATAGAAGGAGGCGTATTCGACGAAGGCTCGCCGCTCTCGGACTCAAACGGCTATCGCCGGGATGTTCTCGATGCAGCGAAGAAACTGAACGTCACGCTGCTACGCTGGCCAGGCGGAAACTTCTCGTCGAATTATCACTGGAAGGACGGCATCGGGCCGCGCGACAAGCGTCCCGCGCGGTTGGAGATGGCGTGGGGCACGGTGGAGTCGAACCGTTTCGGCACTCACGAGTTTCTGCAGTACGCAGAGAGGCTCGGCACCGAACCTTATATCTGTACCAACCTGGGCACCGGGACCTGGGAGGAGGCGCAGCAATGGGTGGAGTATGTCAACTCGAGCGCCGATACCGCGATGACGCGACTGCGGAAACAGAACGGCCGGGCGGAGCCCTGGAAGGTAACGTATTGGGGGTTGGGGAACGAGATGGACGGTCCCTGGCAGATGGGTCACCGGTCGGCGGAGGATTACGGCAAGTTCGCGCTGGAAGCCGCCAAGCTGATGAAGTGGACCGATCCCAAGGTGAAGTTGATTGCGGCGGGTTCGTCGAACTTTGGAGCGGGCGTGGACTGGATCGGCTGGAATCGCACGATACTGGAGTTTCTCAAGCATCATGCCGACTATCTCGCTTTGCACACCTACGTCGGCAATCGCGAAGACAACTATTACGAGTTTCTGGCCAGTTCACTGGATCTCGACAGCCGGACGAAAACGGCGGAAGGCCTGATTAACGCCGCAGTCTCAACCGAGGCGCGAGGGCGCAAGATTCACATTGCTTGGGATGAGTGGAACGTCTGGTACCGGGCGCGCGGGGACAAGGAGCGCGGCCGGCGGATTCTCGAAGAGCGCTACAACCTTGAAGACGCGCTGGTGGTGGCGACGATGCTGAATTCATTTGTGAACCACGCGCACGTCGTGAAGATTGCCAACATGGCGCAACTAGTGAATGTGATTGCGCCGATTTTCAACGACGACAAGCAGATGTTCTTGCAGACCATCTTTCATCCGCTGGCGTTATTCGCAAACAATACAAAGGGCACCGCGCTCGAGCTTTTTGTCGACAGTCCGACGTACGAGAGCAAGCGCGTAGGCGATGTTGCATACCTGGATGCGTCGTGTGCCTATGACCGCGGGTCGGTGGTGTTGAACCTGGTAAACCGGCACCGCGATCAACCGGTGGAATGTGAGTTGATCCTGGAAGACAAGCAATTCTCCGGGAATGTGCAGTTGACCGAAGTGAACGGTCCGGATATCAAAGCCGAGAACGACTTTGGAACTCAGAAGGTTCGACCAGTGGATCGTTCTGCACGGGCAGACGGACGGAGTTTCCGCTGCACACTGGCGCCTCACTCTTACACGATGGTGAAGACTGGACTGGTGTGAAAAGCGGTCCCGCCTCGACCATTTATATGAGATGGCTACTACTCATTGTCCCCAGCGTCGTTCTCCTGGGACAGGACACGCGCACGGTAGTTGAGCCGTCGATCCCTACGGCCTGTGCGACGCTGCAGGCCAGGATTGGCAGGGCGGCAACGTCGATCGCGCCGGAGGATGAAACCAAACTCGACACGGTCCGCATTCAAGAGGCGCTCGACAAGTGCGCGTCAGGACAAGCGGTGGTGCTGAAGCGGGCATCGTCAAGAACCGACGCATTTCTGTCGGGACCGCTGATCCTGCGAAAGGGCGTTGTCCTGGCGGTTGAGCGGGGCGCGTTTCTCTACGCGTCGCGCAACCCGCGGGATTATGACCGGAGTCCGGGAGTATGCGGCACGATCACGGCAGACGGCCGCGGCTGCAAAGCGTTTATCACCGGGGAAGATGTTGCGAACGCCGGGATCATGGGCGGTGGAGTGATTGACGGGCGCGGCGGCGAGGCGATTCTCGGCCAGAGCATCTCCTGGTGGAACCTGGCGGACCAGGCTCGTAAGGGCGGCACTCAGAATACTCCGAGATTGATTGCCTTGAACCGGTGCGACAACTTCGTGCTGTACCGGATCACGTTGATGAACTCGCCGAAGTTTCATGTGGGCTACAGCAACGGCAACGGGTTCACGGCGTGGGGCGTGAAGATCTGGTGTCCGGAGCGAGCGCGGAACACCGACGGGATCGATCCGGGAAACTCGACCAACGTGACCATCACGCACAGCTACATACACGCGGGCGATGACCAGGTGGCGATCAAGGCTCCGGCTGGAAAGCCCACTCGGAACATGAGCGTGGTGCACAACCATTTCTATTCCGGTCACGGAATGTCGATTGGCAGCAACACCGACGGCGGCGCCAGCGCGATTCTGGTGCGCGATCTCTCGGTGGAGGGAGCCGACAACGGTCTACGGATCAAATCGAACCTGACGCGGGGAGGACTGGTGCGGGACGTGGTGTACGAGGACGTCTGCATCCGCGACACGGCGAATCCAGTGATTCTGGAGACCGATTACACAGCGCACGTGAGCAAGGAGTCGGCGAAGATTCCGGTGTACCGGGATATTGTTTTCCGCAATGTAAGAGTGGAGGGCGGCGGCAAGGTCACGCTACAAGGTATCGACGCGGAGCACAAAGTGAGTGTCCGTTTCGATAACGTGGTGTTTGACGATCCTGGCGCGATTCGGGTTGCCGCTGTAAATACTGAGGTCGACATGGGTCCAGGGCCTTTCAATTTGAAGATCGAGGGTGCGTCTATCGGTCCACTGCGGGACACTCCCAAGAACGCCTGCAGCGGGAAGTTCGTTCCGTTCCCGATGCCTTGAACTAACGGCTATGAGAGTGCCGTTCGATCGGTAATGACTTTACCGATAAACAAGGGCATGGCGGGCATGTCCCACTTACTGTCGCCGCAGCAGCGCGACTGAATCCGGATTGGCCCGGCGAGTTGACCCCATCGCAGCGGTCCGGCGTCTTTCTCGTCGACGCTTGTTTCAGGATTGTGCCGTATGAGATGAGAAACGAAGGCGTCCAGAAGCGCGCAGTCGCACTCGATGTCATCGTCGTTGGTCAGATGCGTGCGGAATTGGTGGACCACGAAGACGGCGATCCGCGCACCCGATGCCTGGGCTTCCAGTAGCGTTCCAGCCACGCCGGCGAAGAGTTGGAACGGGAGGTCTTCCACCTCGATCGATGTATTGCTCCCGAGGAGACAGTCCCGCAGCCAGGCCACACGAAGATCGAGTCTTGTGTTGCTGCCCTTCGACTTTCTCCTGGCCGCGGAATCCAACTGCTGCCGCATGGTCCCGGCAAATCCATCGTCAGCCTTTGATTCAACTCCTACAAAGATGGACTTCCCGGCGTCCCAGAGTACGAGGTCATGATTTCTTGGACCAGCCGGCGGACGGTGATGCAGGTGTGTTTTTCTTTCGACTTGGCCCTGCCAGTCCGTGAAGCCGGCTGTGGCGGCGTGGGACTCCAGCAGAGCGCGGAAATCGGGCGGCATGGACGCGTGGCCCTCGCCCACCCACGCATTGGCTGTTTCCCAGGCGCTCTTGCCGGGAACCCAACCGCTGTTGACCGCCTTCCGCAGATCGCGCCACTGATCCAGGCTGCCGATCGGCGTCCCATACCGCGATTGAAGTGTGATGGCGTTGGGCATCCAGCCAGTGATCGTCAGGAGAGCTGTCCTCGAATAGTGCTGTCGCCCCTAGCGCCCTTCCTAGAACACTATCCTGGCGCCGATTTGGACCTGGCGCGACCGATTCGACTGGCCGGTGATGAGGCCGAAGGCGGTGTTGGTGGGTGCCAGGTTGGGGAACTGGAACGTCGGATGATTGAGGACGTTAAAGAATTCGCCGCGCAGTTGGAAGTAGCGCCGACCGTCGCCGCCGAGCGAGAAGCGCTTCAATAACGACGCGTTCATTTCGTTGGTGCCGTCGCCGCGCAGATTTCCGAAAGTGGTCGAGAACGTGCGGATGTGATATGCGTACTGATTGGCGGTCCTGGTATCGAATGCCGACGTGTTGAAAGCTGGGCCGTCGGTCTGACGGGCATTGAAGGTCAGCTTGTCGCCGTTGTAGACCAGATCGCCGATAGTGGTGGAACTGGTTCCCATCCAGGTGAACGGCTGGCCGGTCTGGAGCGTGTAGGTTGAGTTGAGGCTCCAGCCGCCGGCGATTCCATCCACGATGCCGGAGTTGAAGCTCCAGTGGCGCCCCTTGCCGAACGGAAGTTCGTAGCTCACCAGGAAAACGCCGCGATGGGTGTGATCGAATACGCCGATACGTTTTTCGGGTCGCGGATCGGTGTCATTGAGCCAGGTGGTCTGATCGATGAGCTTCGAGTAAATGTAGTTGCCCATGATCATCAGGCCGCCGGAGAGTCGCTTAACGACACGAACGTTGCCGCTGTGGAAGTAAGAACTGCCGACGTTGAGATTCTGTTCCATAACGCCGCCGCTCCCGGTAAAGCCGCCGTTGCTGTAGCCGAGTGGGAACTCCGGATAGAAGGAGAGGAGCTGCGCGACGCTGGTGGTGGTGCCGGCCGGCGTACCGCTGGTGATGATCCCCGAGAAGGGGTTGGGAACCGTCGCGTTCAACGCGCTGATCAACGCGGTGTCGCGAGTGCCGAGAGTGCTGAGATACTGTCGCGGGATGCCGTTCAACTGCGTGAGGTTCACAGGCAGGTGGACCGAGTGGTTGCCGATGTAGACCATCTCGAGCATGGTGTTTCCGGAGAGCTGATGCTGAAAGCCGAAATTCCAGCGCACGGAGTAAGGGCTCTTCATCTGCGGATTCAGGAAGGGCGTAGTGGCGCCGACGAAAGTGGTGGGTCCTACGGCTGCGGCGTTGGGCTGTAGGATGGCGCCGCCAGGGAAGGGGTCACTGAAGGTCGCGGGACCGGGAGACAGGTAGTTGTTGTTGGTCACCGTCATTTGCGTCTGCTGGCTGAACCCTTCCTGATTGATCAGGGGATTGGACGAGTAGTTGCCGTTTTGGGCGAGGGTGGCGATGGTGATGGGGGCGACAAACATGCCGAAGCCGGCGCGGATGACGGTCTTGCCGCGAAGCATGTCGGGCGACCAGGCAACGCCGAAGCGCGGGCTGATGAGGTTGGAGGTGTTGTCGTAAGCGGCGCCCGGACCGTTCGGGAAAAGCAATCCGCCGTTGACCTTGAACTGGCCGGCAGGAATTTGGGGAATCGGATTGGCGTTGTACCTGGCGATAGCTGCTGCGCCAATTGGATTGGGCGTGTCGAAGGCCCAGCCGCTCTCGGTGCGGCCGTACTTCTCATGGAACGGACCGTCGTAGTCGTAGCGCAGGCCGACGTTGATAGTGAGGTTGCGGCGAACGCGCCAGTCGTCCTGGATGAAGGCCGAGCCGAAGTAGGAATACCAGGAACCGAAGGTATTGATGTCGAAGAAGCCCTGTGTCGGCAGTCCATAGAGGAACTGAGCCATGTCCTGGCCCATAGCTTCACCTTGCGTCGCGCTGCCATTGCTGTTCACCCAGCGATTGCCGCCGAAATTAAAGCCGCCGGAAGCGTAGCCGTAGGTCATCGTGCTCAGGCGGTACTGCCGCAGTTCGCCGCCGGCGCGGAAAGAGTGATTGCCCTTGATCTTGGTGAAACTGCCGTACAGCTGCGCCGATTGAGACGGCCGGGACGCGGCCTGGTTGTAGCCGAGGCTCTGAAACGCAGTGCTGGTGTCGAAGTAGACATAGGGCAGAGCGGGTCGCGGAGCGTTTGAGGCCATGTAACCGGGAAAGCCGAGCGTGGTGGCATCGATTCCAACGCTGGGGTCGGTGCTGCTCTCATACATGTAGACGAAGTTGGCACGGATGTTGAGGATGCTGGTGGGGCTGATCATGTAAACGTGGTCGATGGTTCCGCCCCAGTTCTCGCGGCTGGTGATGGTGCCGCTGGATATGTTCTGGAAGTAGTCGTTCTTTTTCCCGAACAAGGCGTTGTGCCGGACGTTGGCGGCCAGGCGATTCTTGTCGGTAATGTTGTAGTCGAGGCGGCCCATTTCGTTGTCGGCGACGTTGATGTTGGGCGCGGTGGTGCCGTAGTTGAAGTAGCCATCGGCGCGGCTGGTGGGGCCAAGCACGGTGACGTTCGGCGCTGGATAGAAGTTCAGATACTTGAGTGCGATCGGATTCAGGCGACTGGCGGGGATCTGGTTATTAGAGAGTGCCGTGCGCGAGATCGCGGTGCCGTTCTGGACGCCGCTGTAAGGGTCGAAGAGCTGGGTACCGTTGATCTTGAAGATCTGGGAAAAGTCCCCGGCGCGTTCGGCGGCGGTGGGCACGCTGAGGAAGTTGGTAAGCGGCGTGCTGTTGTTGTCGTTCTGCCAGCCGAAGAACCAGAAGAGCTTGTCGCGCCCGTTGAAGAGCTTTGGAAAAACGAGGGGACCGCCGGCAGTGAGTCCGTATTGATTGAAGTGCGTGACGGGATTGCCGAGGCCGTTCCGATTGTTGAAGAAGCTGTTGGCCGTAAGCAGGGATGGCTGGGTAAGTTCGAAGAGGCTGCCGTGAAGCTGGTTGGTGCCGGTCTTGGTGATGAGGTTGATGGTGCCGCCGCGGGTGTGGCCGAAGCCGGCGTCGGTATCGAGCACTTTGGTGCGCACTTCGAGGACGGCATCCTTGGTCGGCGTATAGGCGGAGCGCATGTCCCAGGTGGCGTTGGGAGCACCGTCGAGGAGGATCTCACTCGATTGGGTGGGAGTGCCGGCGATGCTGAAGTTATTGGACGAATCGTAAGTCTGGAGGACGGAAGAGGCGGAGTTGAACGGGCTGTAGATGACGCCGATTTCAAGTTGGGCGTACATCAGCGGAGAGCCACCATTCAGCGGAAGATCCTCCACCTGTTTGGTAGTGATGACGCCGCCAACCGATGCGTTCTCATTGTTGAGCATGGGAGCTTCGGCGGTGACCTGCACCTGGGCGGAAGCGTCGCCCACCTCGAGGGTGATGTCGATCACCGGATGGTCGCCAGCGCCGACATGGACGGCTTTGTGCAGCGCTTCTTTGAAACCGGGGAAGCGGACGCTGATCTCGTAGTCGCCGGGCAGGAGGAAAGGCGCGTTGTACTGGCCGGTGGACTCGGTTGCGAGTTCGAATTTAGCGCCCGTCCGGGTCTCGCTGACCATCACTTTGGCACCGGCGATCGACGCGCCGGTAGGATCGGTGATAGCGCCGCTGATGGTAGCGCGAAACTCCTGTGCGGAGAGCGCGGCGATCACTAGACTGAGTGCGGCGCCAAACTTGAGCCTCATACAAACCTCCCAACGAAGCAGGTCAGGCTCAGCGTATCAAAAGAGATTCCGAGAGGCGAACTAAATATTTCGAAGGATTTATTTAGTTAAATCAAACGAGAGCTCGGCGACATAGACCTGTGCCGTTCCCGTTCGATCGCTGGCAAACGCAATCAGCGACTCATCTGGTGAAAACGACGGGTGCGGATGGCTCCACTGCGGACCGTACACCGTGTCCGCCGCGGTCTCCATCCAACTTAAATTCTTCCCCGCTTCGCTGCGGGCGGCCGCGAAGTCTTCGGCCACGGCGTAGCGGCTGCGCTTCCACTGCGTACCCTGATTGCTCGATTGCGACAGGCACACCTGCCTGCGCTTTCCCGTTGCTGCGTCGACCAGGAAAATCCCGTCGTCGGGGTGATTGGTGTCGCAAAGGATGGCCGTGCCGGCGCGATTGGGAGTGATGTGCCACGCGTTGAAAGTAGCGATCTCGCGAATCTCACGAGTGGTCCAGTCCATGCGGCGCAATGCGAAGGGCCAAACGGTGAAGACCAGATCGCCGGTCTCGCCGAGAAAAGTCTCGTGGACGACGAATTCATCGTTTTCGTGCTCGTAAAGGCATTCCATACCGGTGCCGTCGCGGCGCACGCGATGCATGCGCGGGGCAGGATCTCCGGCGAACTCGATCCAATCAGGTTCAAGCGGATGGAATTGAGGATGAATCACGGTGCGGGAGAACGGGATGAAGTGCCAGCCCGAACCGTCTGAGCGTCCGCATACGAGTCCCTGCTCAGTGTTGATCTTCGCAGCAGCGACGATCCACTGGCCGTCCGGACTGAAGGAGCACTCGCCGAGTTGGGCTCCGTCGAAACTTGCGATCAGAGATTCTTCGAGCGTGTCGCGGCGCACAGTACAGATGGATCCGGCCCTGACGAAAAGAATACGCCCGTCAGGGAGGATGGCGGGAGAAAAGGGATGAACGGGCGCGCCGGAGGTCAGTTGGCGTATGGGGCCGTGGGGAAATTCGACTTCGAAAAGCTGAGCGATGCCAGTCCGGTAGGAGGTGAAGATCAGAGACCGATTATCAGGGGTGAAGGATCGTTGGAGAAAGTAGGTGGGATGACTGATCGCGTCGGCCGAGGTGAGTTGATGGATGCGCGTGCCGGTGGCTGGGTCGAGGTAGGTTGAGTGTTCGGTTGGCATTTTTTTTGGGGCGAGAAGCAATGTAAGCGTTTTCTGATATGATACGGCCACTAACCAGTAAAGGGAGTCTTCCGTGAAGATCAAGACACTCAGCGTCGTAATGGCGCTATTCATATTAATGACGGCTTCGCTGTACGCACAAGCCGTAAACGGGACACTGCTTGGAACAATCACCGATGCCACGGCGGCGTCGGTGCCCAACGCGAAGGTGACCATAACCGAAGTCAACAAAGGCTTCACCCGAAGCACCCAAACCAACGAAAGCGGCAATTATTCATTCCCGGACCTTCCTCCAGGCGAGTACACGGTTTCGGTCGAATTAACTGGTTTCAAGCGCTCGTCACGCCCAGGCGTGGAACTGTTGGCCAACACCTCACCTCGTGTCGACCTGGTGCTTCAACCAGGAAACGTAACGGAGAGTATCGAGGTAACCGGAGAAAGTCCGACGCTACAGACAGACCGTTCTGATACCGGGCGACAGATTGAGACCGTGCAGGCGGTGAACCTGCCACTCGGAACTGGCCGCAACTATCAGAACCTGCTGAATCTTGTACCCGGCACGACGCGCGCCACCTTCCAGCACTCACAGTTCTTCAATGCCGCAAACTCCCTGCAGACCGAAGTCAACGGTAACATGCGGCAGGGGAACAACTACACCATCGAGGGCGTGGACAACAACCAGCGTACCGGTTTGTTGCAGATCATGATTCCGCCGATTGAAGCGATCTCGGCCGTCGGCGTTTCGACGTCAAATTTCGACGCCGAGTTGGGACGCGCATCGGGCGCCGTGACCAACGTTCAGCTCAAGTCCGGCACCAACGACTATCATGGCGCGGCGTATGAGTTCCTGCGAAACAGCGAATTTAACGCGCGCAACTTCTTCGATCCGTCGATCGGGCATTTGACGTACAACTACTTCGGCGGAAACTTCGGCGGCGCGATCATCAAGAATAAGGTGTTCTTCTTCGGCGACTATCTCCGCATCTCCGACCATGAGTCGAATACGAACCTTGTAAGTATTCCGGCGAATGATCTGCGGACGGGCAATCTGAGCCGCTCGACGACCACCATCTACGATCCGACAACCGGCAACCCCGACGGAACCGGTCGTGCTCCCTTCGCCGGCAATGTCATTCCTTTAAACAAGATCAACGCGGTCTCGGCGAAGTTGCTCGCCCTGGTCCCTCCCACCAATGTTGGCAGCGGGGACACCAATAACTATTTCGGCCTGTTGCCTTTCACCAAGGACAGCCACTCTTTCGACTACAAGATGGACTGGGTGATCGGCGACAAGGATCGATTAAGCGGACGCATGAGCTATAGCCGTCCGGTAACATACCAAGCTCCAATCTTTGGCCTGGCCGGTGGACCGACGCAGGGCTCTGGCGGAGGGTTCGCCGGCACCGGCGTCCAGAAGAGCTATAGCGCAGGTTTGAACTACAACCGGATTATCACGAATACGCTGGTGACCGAAGTTCGCATCGGCGTGGCGCACTATAACAACGTTGCGCAGAACTCCGACTACGGCACCAAGTCGTCTGACCAGATTGGCATTCCCGGGGTTAACTTGGATGAGTATTCCAGCGGCATCACTAGTGTCATCCTGGGCGGTGGCTACAGCGATTACACAGTAGGATACGTAGGAAGTTTGCCGTGGAAGCGCGCCGAAGCCAATATCAATGTGGTGAACACCTGGACGAAGAATCTTTCCAATCACACGATCAAATGGGGCGTTGACATCAGGCGAATTCGTGATGAGTTGCTGCAGATGCAGACCTTCAGCTCGCGCGGACTGTACAGGTTTGCGGCCGGACAGACGTCTATCCCGGGCGCGCCCACCAGTTTCTTCAATAATATCGCCAGCTTCCTGCTCGATGTACCCAACCAGACCGGACGAGATCTCGCTACTTACTTCCCCGCATATCGGGCATGGAACTACTTCTTCTTTGGCCAGGATACGTGGGTGGTCAATCCGAAACTCACCGTAACCCTCGGCCTGCGGTACGAATTGTATCCGCCGGCAACGCCGCGCCTCGCCGGTGGTTTCTCCAATTACAATTTCGTAAACAATACTCTCGAGATTGCGGGTGTTGGCAACGTGCCAATGGACCTCGGCATTACCTATCACAAGAACTATTGGGCACCGCGCTCGGGTATCGCCTACCGCTTCAACGAGAAGACCGTAATTCGCACAGGTTTCGGGATAAGCTACACGCCGTTCCCGGATAACAGCTACGCCTACAACTACCCGGTTCGAGCCAACAACCAGTTCGACCCGGCAGTCGCCAGCTACGGTCCGGCGGTTCTGCCCAACGGGCAAGTGGCATCCTTCCAAAACGGGTTCCCTGCCCCAATCCAGGTGCCAATCCCTTCGGACGGTATCATCAAGAACCCGGCGATTAACGTGGCCTATTTCGCCGTAAACAAAAGCTTCAAGAACCCTTACGTAGAGACTTGGAACATAGCAATCCAGCGTCAACTCCCGGGTAACTTCGTGCTCGACACTACTTACCTCGGCAGCCATGGCGTCGATCAGGTGGTGAACTACAACCTGAATGCCGGATTCGTTCTCGGCGCCGGCAATAATGGTCGGCCCCAATTCGCCGGCCTGGGACGGACAGCCGACACGAACTTGCTGTTCGCGGGTTACTCGACCAGTTACCACGGACTACAAATGAAACTTGACCGACGATATAGCAATGGTTTGTCGGTTACGACGGCGTACACTTTCGCAAAGGGCATGGGTTTCCAAACCGGCGACGACGGCGGGCCCAGGTTCTATATCAACTTCCGGCGCAATTACTCACGGAACGACTTCGACCGCACTCACACCTTTGTCCAGAGCTACGTCTATGACCTGCCTTTCGGCCGTGGAAAGAAATGGCTGAGCAACGGCGTGGTTTCGTCGGCCCTCGGCGGATGGAGAGTCAACGGGCTGTTGACGTTGATGACTGGGACACCGCTGTTCTTTGGCTATTCTGCGGCGGGACTCAATGCTCCGGGCAACAGCCAAACGCCTGACCAGGTGGCTCCCATCCAGATCACTCATGGAATCAACACCATCGCAAAAGGCGGCGGTGAGTGGTTCTCACGATCGAGCTTTGCCATTCCGGCCACCGGTGTATTCGGCAATGTCGGCCGCAACGTCCTCAGCGGTCCGGGCTTTTTCAATCTCGACGCTTCGCTCTTTAAGACCTTCAAGCTGACCGAGCGATTCAACCTCGAACTGCGCGGAGAGGCGTTCAGCATCACCAACACGTCGCAATTCGGCAATCCCAACACGACGCTGGGCGACGCGAACTTCGGGTTCGTGACCGGCGCGGGCGGAGCGCGCAATCTTCAACTCGGTTTGAAACTCAACTTCTAATCGGGTAAATCGCTTACAGACGTACTAGATAACGGGCGTTACCATCGGCTAGGTGGTAACGCCCGTTTTATTTTTGCTCGCTGCGGTGACGCTCCGTGAAGACACCGTTCTGCGGTCGGGGTGTGACGCCGACGACCTGGCGGTGGTGCCGGTAAAAGCAGGCGATACCGTGCAGGTGCGCTTCGCTCTCGCCGGCAGTTCAACGCCCTGTTACAAGGTGTCGACTGCGGCGGGGACGGGGTATGTTTTCGCCAACCAACTCGACGGTCTGGAGCAGTTTGTCAGGGAACGCAATCGTGCGCCTCTGAACACCGGCTCCATCCAGATGTCGCGGGCAGAGGTGGAAACGCTTCAGCAGAAGGTTGCCCCTATGAGAGGGATCGAAGGCCCGGCGGGCGTGGTGGAACTACTGAACGCGAACCAACCGGCGGCGGCGTTAGCTAAACTCGAGCCGGTGCTCCGGCGGGCGCCGAGCGACGTCAATCTGCTGACGCTGGCGGGCGTGGCCGCCTGGCGGTCCGACGATGCGCCACGGGCTCTCGCCTATTGGAAAACCGCGCTCGAACAGAAGCCCGACGATTCCATGCTGAAGCGCCTCTGCGCGCAGGCTTCTCGTGAAACGGCCGGGGACCGCAGCGGGCAGCGGACCATCGGAATGCGTGTGACGCTGCGGTATGAGGGTGCGGCGGTGGCGCCCGAAGTCGCGCGCGACATGTTGAACGCGCTCGACCTCGAGTACGCGCGCATCTCCGGACAACTCGGGTGCCGGGCCGAGGAGCGCATCACCGCGATCGTCCAATCGCGTGAGGCTTATCTGAAGACCACAGGTGCAGCGGTCTGGTCAGGCGGACAGTACGACGGACGCATCCACATCGCCCTGCTCGACAGCGAGCGCGGTGTGGGTCCGCAGACAAGACGGCTGTTTGCTCATGAATTGGTGCACGCCTGCCTGGCCTCGCTTGGAACCTGGCCGTCCTGGTTCCATGAGGGGATGGCACAAAAGCTGTCCGGCGATCATCTGTCCCCAGCGCAACTGGAGTTCATCGGCGAGCAGGTGAGAGCGCGGGCACTTCCGCGATTGGAGAATCTCGGACGCGACTGGTCAGGGCTCACCCCAGGACGAGCACAGGCTGCGTACGGATTGTCGTTGCGGGCGGCGGATCTGATGATGGACGAGTATGCCGGGTACGGCCTGCGCAATATCCTGAACAATCGCGCGAAGTTCGAAGAGATCACGACTAATCTCGACAAACGCCTGGGCTTATAGGGACCCGGTAGACTGGAGAGATGCCCGCAGCGGATGCCGCGCCCAACATCGAAGTTCTACTCGCGAGCGCGGAGCAGGCGCCATTGCTCGACAACCTACTTGAGCTGTACATCCATGATTTCAGCGAGTTCTTCGAGGTGCCGATCAGCGAGGACGGGCGGTTCCATTATCCTCAGCTTGATCTCTACTGGTCCGATCCTGACCGCCACGCGCTGTTGATCCGGGCAAATGGAAGGCTCGCTGGATTGTCCCTGATCAAGCGGTGCACCAGCATCTTGAGCGACCGCAAGGTCTGGGACATGGCGGAGTTCTTCGTGTTGCGGGGATGCCGCAGAATGGGCATTGGGAAGCGCGTCGTACAGCAGTTGTGGACGGCGTTCCCCGGACCGTGGGAAGTGCGCGTCATGACGTCGAATGTTCCGGCGCAGGAATTTTGGGCCCGTGCAATCGAAGCGTTTCTCGGTGAGCAGCGTGAGCCCACCGAGATCGACAAGGACGGCAAGCGGTGGCGCGTTTTCTCCTTTGAATCACTAGTAGCGGAGAGCGCGTAGCCCACTCCACGCTTCGCTACGCGAGACCGGCTTTGTACAAAGCCACCAGTTTGGCCCACGCGCGTTCCGCCTCAGCCTTGTTGTAAATCGGAGCGCCATTCTGAGTGGGCATGTCGGGGACACACCACCCATGGAGTGCCGGATAGACCTCCACTTCCGCCACCACTTCCGCCGCCTCAAAAGCTTCCTTCAGCTTATCCTTGGCGTCAGGCTGCCGCGAGTCATCATTCGAGGCGACGCCGAAATACATCCGCCCTTTAATCTTCGGCGCGAGCAGGTGCGGACTCTCGGGCTTGTCGGTTACCAGGCCGCCGCCGTGAAAGGACGCCCCGGCTCCGATGCGATTGGGCAGCGATGCGGCCGTCCGCACCACTAGCGGACCGCCCATGCAGTATCCCTGGGTGCCCATCTTCCTGGACTTGCTCACCTGCTTCTGAGCATCGAGAAACGCAACATAGGCGGCGGCATCCTTCTCCGGGTTGCCCGGCGCATTCACCGACGCCATCAGCGGCCGCAGCTTCGCCATGTCGTCCGGATTGCCGAAATTGAAATGCGAAGCATCCGTGAACGGCGCCTTCGACACACGGTAGAAGGGATTGGGCACCAGAACGGCGTATCCCTCGCCGGCCAGCCGCTTAGCCATATCGCGCATCGCGGGCCGCAACCCAAAGGCGTCCGGCCAAAGCAAGACGCCGGCATGAGTACCCGACTTCGGGTGTATGAAAGCGGCATCACAAGTGCCGTCCGCCATCTTGATCTCGACGTCGCTCTCCACGACATCCATTGCGGCGCTGGCCGTTCCCGCGGTCACCGCAAGTCCAGCCGCCATTGACAACGCCACAAAGTCGCGTCGCGCGATCTCGCCTGACTGTTCATCTTTCGATTGATTATGCTGATCGTCCATTGGTTCCTGCCCCTTTCCCAAGAGTTTAGCGCTGACTGGCATCTCCCCCGGCCACCCGCCGGTTAAATTCGGCCGACTGGTGCCGTGGTATGGTCAGCGTCTCCCAGCCGTCCCTGGCGAAATACTTCGCCAGCAGAACGATCTGGCCGCAGTGGTAGGCGTAGTGAGCCATCTGCCGGTTGACGGCCTGCATCACCGAATGCGGTTCGCCGCGGATGGTGACCGTCCGCCCCAGATCCTCGTCTGAAAGCGGCTCCAGCGCGCTGAAGACACACGCCCACCCCTGCTGCCATGCCTGCATAAGAGCCTTCCGAGTGGCCGGAGCGTCGACGAATTCAGCATCGCGATTGCGGTTCGGCTTTTCACCGTCACTCTCTGGAAAGCCACTCCATCGCGACCGCATGTTTCCCGCCAAGTGCTTCACGATGATTCCAATAGAGTTCATGTCGCCGTCTAACACGGTGAGTAGCTGGGCATCGGTACACTGCGCCATGGCCTTTTCCGAAATATTTTTGTAGTACCTGAAAAGGTCTATTGAATCCGTCAAATAGGAAGCGGTGAAGCGAAGAGCCATACTGCTCATCTTTGCCCGGCGTATTCCATAAGTCAAAATGAAGAGATTCCAGTGAATCCTAAACTTCTGCTCCTGCTTCTTGGGACGCTCTCCCTCGCCGCCTTCGGTCAGGAAGAACTGCTTGATCCGTCATTTAGGAAAATCCCCTTCGAGAAATGGCTCAACGAGCGGGAACAATGGCGCGTCAAATGGACGGCGGCTGCGGGCCGGCCTGAGCTTTCCTTCCACCAGCGATTGAAGGTTCGTATCGAAATCAGAGTCGACGGCCGCGATCTTGAATCACACCGGAGTGACGGCCGGCTGGTGTTTCTTGTTCAGATTACCGACCGTGAAGGCAAACGTTATCAGGACCACGGCAGTATCGAGTTAGACAAGCTGGATCAGAACATCAAAGCCGCGAACCTGGAGTATGCGCAGCAGGTGTTCATGCTCCCCGGAGATTACAAACTTGCGGTTGTCATTCTCGACACCAAGACCGGTGATCACAGTGCCATTCTGTCGCAATTCCGGGTCCCGCCGCCGCAGCGCGACCCACTTGTTGACGCCTGGCGCGACCTGCCTCCGGTGGAGTACATCGCCCACGACGAGGCCCCGGAGAGTTGGTTCCTTCCGGCCACCAAGGGGCGTCTTCAGTGGGCTTCTACAGTAAAAGCGCCCGCTCGACTCAATGTAATCCTGAACGTCGCTCCATCGGAAGTGCAGCCGCAATCCCGGCGCAGTCAGGGTGGCGAAATGGAGGCGCTGCTGCCTACTCTGAAGGCGCTTTCGCAGATCGGGTCGCCTAACATTTCGGAGCATATCGAGATCCTGGATCTGGCGCGACGCCGCGCCGTTTTCAAACAGGATACAGCGAAGGACCTGGATTGGGACAAGCTCAAGGCATCGTTGGGCGAGGCGAACACAGCGTCCATCGACGTTCACTCCCTCGCCGAGCGGCACCGCAGTGCACAATTCTTCCTGAGCCGCGTGCGGGGACTGCTCCGTGCCGAGTCTGAAGGGCCCTGCGTGCTGGCAGTGCTGACGCCCGCCGTATCTTTCGAATCCGGCGAGGAGTTGGATCAGATCTCGAGTGAGGGACTGTCCGCTTGCCGGATTGTGTACATACGGTATCGCGCCCCGGTCATGCGCATGGCGCGTCCTTTTGAACCGATGGGCGGCATGCGTCGCGGTGCTCGCGATCCCCGGGCTCGTACCTTGCCTCCACACGAAATTGTCGATCAGCTGGCCGGCACACTCAAACCCCTCAGTCCCAGGGTGGTTGATGTGGAAACTCCCGAGCAGATGGCGCGGGTATTCAATGAGATCGAAAAGGCACTGGCCGGCGGCAAGTGACCCGGCGCCTTCAGCCCAAGATAAGTGGAAACCGTACGCGACCGGGGTTGGTCTTATAGCCGTATGAATACCATCACACGCGAAGTGATCAGCTTCGAGAAGCTGAAGGACTTGAAACCGCTACTTGCCGGCACAGCGCCCTGCTTGAGCGTCTATATGACGCTTAACGCCAACGCAAAGCAGAATGCCCTCACCTGGAAAGAATGCCTGAGAACCGTGAGCGGCAAGGCCGAGCAATTCGGAACTGCCGGGCACGAGTTGGTGCAATCCGTCAGTGATTGGCAGAGTTTCGCGCCGGCGCCCGGTGAATCAGAGAGTAAGTCCGTCGCTGTGTTCAAGTCCGCGGATGTCTTCCATGTGGCCTTTCTCGATTATCCGGTGGCTACCAGCGCCGTCATGGGTCCTCATTTCCAGATCCGGGCCTTGCTGCCGGAACTGGTGAAGCAGAAGAGCTTCTACCTTTTGGCTCTCAGCCAGAAAAATACTCGGATTTTGCACTGTACCGCCACCAGTTCGGAAGAGGTTCCCTTCCCCGCCACCGTGCAGACAGATTTTGAAGCCTGGATGAACCAGGCCAAGCCTGATCACAACGCGGTAAGTAACGGCGTCACGGCGGGCACTCAGGGATCCGAGCGCCCGCATGCTTTAGCCCCCAAAGGCGCCGACCAGGACGCCAAGGACGAGTACCTTTCCCACTACTTCAAGCAGATCAATCGTGGAGTGGCCGAACTGCTGAAAGGAAAGTCTGAACCCCTGGTGCTCTGTGCGGTGGAGTATGAGATCGCGCTATATCGTGGCGTGAACAGTTATTCCAACTTGGCGCAGGTGGACGTAAAAGGAGCGCCCAACGGACTGAAGTTGGGCGAAATGCACGCGCGCGCCATCGACGCAGTCGAGCAATGTGCCGCCATGAAGTTGGACGAGGTATTGGCGGAGTGGAACCACCGTGTCGGCGGCGGGGCCTCCAGTCGCTTGAAGGAAGTGGTCACTGCGGCGCACGAGGGTCGAGTCCTCACCTTACTAATCTCCGAATCTCAGGAGAAAGTGGGCCTGTTTGATGAGGAGACGCAGCAGGTAAAAGGCAAGCAGACGGGTTCGACGGCGGACGAAGATCTGGTGAATGACGCGGCCGTTCAGACGATTCTTCACGCCGGCAACGTCCTGGTGGCGCCCCAATCGAAAATGCCGAACGGCAGCGCGATGGCGGCCATTTACCGCTACTAGCAGCCACTACACTCCCCCGCCGGAATGAATACCGGGCCTCAGCTACGTCGCGATCTCGCCCGCCGCCTGTTCCGCGGGTGTAAAGTTTTTATATGCTGGACGAACTCTCGTTGGAGAACGACGACCCTAAATTGCAGCGCGGCCGCCAGGATGGAGACACAGAGGCTCCTGTCATACTCGTGGACCCGTCCGCTGCCGAGGAGAATGGCAGCGTTCTCCCGTTTCCCATTGTCGCAATCGGCGCGTCAGCCGGTGGACTTGAGGCGTTTACCGACCTGCTTCGATCCACACCTGTAGACACCGGAATGGCATTCGTCATTCTCTCGCACCTCCCGCCACATCGAGTTAGCCTTCTATCCGAGATTCTGGGCCGGACCACACTCATGCCGGTTGTAGAGATCACAGCCGGAATGCCGCCCGAACCAAATCGGGTCCACGTCATCCCACCCAACATGCGTATGACACTCCACGACGGGAAGTTCCACCTTGAGCCCCGTCCAGAGCGCGATCCCCTACCTCGTCCAATTGACCTGTTTTTCAGTTCACTTGCCATCGAGCAAAAGAGCCGTTGCATCGGCGTGGTCCTCTCCGGCAGCGATTCGGATGGGAGCCTGGGCCTGAAGGTCATTAAGGGTGAGGGCGGGATCTCCATTGTGCAGGACGAGCGCACCGCCCGCTTCGAGGAGATGCCCCGAAGCGCCATCGCTGCTGACCCTGTTGACTTGATTCTCCCGCCGTCCGAAATCGGACAGGAGTTGGGCCGGATTGCGCAAGGCCTTCGGGATATCGAGCAGAACGTTCCCGAGCAACCCGTTGAAGACGCCACAGAGAAGCAGATCCTGAAGCGAATTTACTCCCAGGTACGCAGCATATCCGGAGTCGATTTCGACCGGTATAAACAATCAACATTGCGCCGGCGTATAGCTCGCCGCATGGTCATGAAGAGGATCGCGACAATCGGCGAATATTGCCTTCTGCTGCAGAGCCAACCCGCAGAGGTACGGGAACTGTACGAAGATGCGCTGATCGGCGTGACACGTTTCTTTCGTGACCCGGACGTGTTTGACGCGATGAAGGCTGACATTTTCCCTCTGCTCCTTAAGGGCCGTCCGGTGGAAACTCCAATCCGGATTTGGGTAGCAGGATGCGCCACCGGTGAAGAGGTCTACTCCATCACGATCTGTCTCTTGGAGTATCTTGGCTCGCTGCCGGTGCAGACTCCCATCCAGATCTTTGGAACCGACGTCAGTGAACGCTCGATCGATAGAGCGCGACTTGCCGTGTATCCCGAATCGATCGTCGGCGAGGTATCGCCGGAACGTCTACAACGCTACTTCACTAAGCTCGAAAAGGGCTATCAAGTCAACAAACGGATACGTGAACTTTGCATTTTCGCGAAACAGAACCTCATGCAGGACCCGCCGTTTTCACGGATCGACCTCGTGAGTTGCCGGAATGTACTCATCTACTTCGGGCCGGCCGCTCAACGTCGAGTCATCTCAGCATTCCACTACGCTCTGAACTATCCAGGGGCGCTTTTGCTGGGTCAGTCCGAGACCATTCGCGAGTTCGCGAATCTCTTCGCGTGGACCGACCGGCGAAGTAAGTTTTACTCCAAGAATCCGGTATCGAATCAGATACACTCCGAAACCAACGGCTTCACCCAGCTGCCTGAGTTTTCGCGGCCCGGGCGTATCCGTGATTCGGTCGAGGATTCGTCAAGCGACTTCGATCTACAGCGCGTAGCGGACCGCTTGGTGGTGGCGCGCCATGGCCCTCCCGGTGTGGTGGTCAACGATCGGATGGAATTGCTGCAGTCCAGGGGAGATACAAGCCCCTATCTGATGCTGCCCACTGGCATCCTCACCTTCAATATTCTTCGCATGGCCAAGGAGGGACTTGGACCGGCACTACGCGATGGCTTGCAGCGTGCGATTAGTGGAGAAGCACCGGTGGTTATCGAGGGTGTGCTCATGCAGACCCCCAACCGCTTCGCACTGACACTAGAGATATTTCCGATTCAGAACCCCGCGGACGAGAACCACCGGTTCCTGGTCCTCTTTGTACCCAACACCGAACCTGGTGCCATGGCGCTTGCCCCGACATATTCCGTCCTCCAGGGCGAGGAGCGGGACGCCGAGATTGTCAAACTGCGCCAGGACACCGCATCGACGAAACTCTATCTGCAATCTCTGATTGAGGAACGCGACTCAAAAAATCAGGAACTCATCTCCGCTAACGAGGAAATCCAATCTTCAAATGAAGAGTTACAGTCGATCAACGAGGAACTCGAGACAGCGAAGGAGGAATTGCAGAGTTCCAACGAAGAACTCCAAACGGTTAATGAGGAGTTGCATCGAAAAAACCAGCAGCTGACCTTGAGTTCCAACGATCTTACAAACCTGCTGAATAACATAACCATGCCGGTTCTTATTCTCGGTACCGGACTCGAGATCCGGCAATTTACGCCCTTGGCCGAGCGCGTGCTGAGTGTTAGATCCGCCGACGTCGGGCGGCACATCCGGGAAGTACGGCTCAATCTCAAGATTGACGACATCGCGCCGCTGGTGCAGGACGTAATCGACAACCTGGCAACGCGTGAGCTTGAGGTTGAAGATCTTCAGGGGCACTGGCACCTGTTAAGAGCGAGGCCGTACCGCACCGTTGACAATAAGATAGACGGCGCTGTGATCGTGCTGATTGATATCGGCCAGATCCGCGCGACTCAACAGGAATTGCGCAGTGCGCATGCCTATGCCCAGGCCGTCATAGAGGGCGTTCAAGTGCCCCTCGTCGTGTTGAACGACGACCTGCGGATCCGCCTGGTGAACCCGGCGTTTGCCGAACTATCTCAGCTTTCTCCTGACAAGATCGACAACCGGTTGTTTTCCGAGTTGGCCAACGCTCTGTGGGAACCAAGCAATATTCAAGAACGTTTGTTGAACGTAAGGGATAGCGATCTCGAGCGCGGCGTTTTCTCGTTCGAGCATTCTTTTGACCAGGGGCGCAAGACCTTGCTGATCCAGGCTCACGTCATCAAGCCTGAACGCACACGCGGCGTACTCATTGCCATCGAGGACATCTCCTCTCGCAAGCAGGCGCAGCAACTTCTACGTCGTGAGGCCCTGCGTCTGGAAAGCCAGGTGCTAACCACCGAAGTAGCGCTCAAGCGTTCCCACGAGGAGTTACAGCGCCTCACTGGCAGCCTGTTCGCGGCACAGGAGGAAGAGCGGCGGAGGGTCGCTCAAGATTTGCACGACGACTTGGGACAGAAGGTCGCTCTGCTCGAGATGCAGGTTGAGCAGATGGGAAAACTTAGTAAGGACGGTAATTTGAACGCTGATCTCGCCGAAATCCGGCGGAAGACGAGCGAACTGGCCGAGGGTCTGCGGCGGGTTGCCCACGGACTGCATCCACAGATCCTCGACGATCTCGGCCTGCCGGCAGCGCTGCAGCGCCTGGTAGAGGAATTCGAGGCCGCTGAGGATATGCCGGTGCGATTCGTCGTCAAGTCGATGCGGGATAACCTGCCGCGTCCCGTCACGGCATGTTGTTATCGAATCGTTCAGGAGGCTCTATTCAATATCTCCAAACACGCGGGAAACACTCCCGTTGGAGTTACCGTGGAGTGTTCAGGAGATCAACTCAGTCTGAGCATCTCCGATGAGGGCGTTGGTTTCGATGTTGCCCAGGCACGGTTGGGAGAAGGGCTTGGACTGATCGGCCTGCACGAAAGAGCGCGATTGCTGGGCGGCTCCTGCTTGATCACGTCGCAGTTGGGGCACGGCACTCGAATTGAGCTTATTCTTCCGCTCTCTGAATGTGATTGATCCATGATGTCAAGAATCTTGGTTGCTGACGATCACAGCGTGGTGCTGGAAGGCATGCGCCGTATATTGGAAAATGCTGGTCACGAGGTGGCCGGTACGGCGGAGGATGGCCGTGAGCTTGTGGACGCAGCCTTGAAACTGAAGCCGGATTTGATTGTCCTCGATATCTCCATGCCATTGATGAATGGAATAGAAGCGGCCCGCCGCATTCGGATCAACGACAGTAAGGCGAAGCTCCTCTTCCTCAGCATGCACAGCGACGCTGCTTACGTCCGGGAGGCATTCCGGGCGGGCGGTAGCGGCTACCTGCTCAAGAGAACAGCAGTGTCCGAACTTCCGATCGCAATTCGGGAAGTCCTGGCAGGCCGCTACTACATCTCGCCCTTGGTGACCGAGCAGACAATCAAAGAGCTATTGGCTACCCCGGGCGGCGGCACCTTCGGACGCGATCTTACAAAGCGACAGCGTGAAGTCCTCCAACTAGTGGCCGAAGGCAAGACCGCTAAGGAGATTGCAACAACGCTCAATATCTCCGTAAAAACCGTTGAGTTTCACAAGACCAGCGTCATGGATGCCCTGGGTCTTCGGACCATCGCGGAACTCACGCGCTACGCCATCGATCAGAAGATGATCGGCGGTTAGCCCAGGGAACTACCGGATCCTGTAGCAAAGCAGTGTGTCCTGCTCGCGTAGGAAAAGCTTGCCGTCATGGATCACCGGGTGCGACCAACTCGGCTTCCGTGCTCCTGGAATCCGGAACGAGCCAGACTCGTGGTACCCCTCAGTCGATGCGTCGATCAGCTTCATCATTCCGTTTTGGTAGCGGAAATACAATCGCCCGTCCGCATAGCCGACTGCCGCCGATCCGGTGGCGCCCTCAGGGCGAATGTTGCCGCCCCATCTCACCTTGCCGGTGGCAAATTCCACGGCGATCGGAAAGCCGTTGTTGTGACCCTGGCCACCGTAGATCGTGTCCCCCACCAGCACAAAGCCGCCATGGTGGTTCTGAAACGTGCCCGCCTGCAGGAAGTACTGCTCCTTCGCCTCAACTCCGCCGTCAGCCGACCGCTCCAACTTCAGTAACACCGACCCGGTTCCGTAGCCCGTCGACGCAAAAACATAGTCGCCTCGCACCACCGGCGTCGCAATGTTGGCGACATCGTTCGCCACACGGTTGTAGCTCCAGAGCAACTTGCCATCACCGGCACGCACGCCGATCAAGCCGCGACCAATCAGTTGGACGTACTGCTTCACTCCTGCCGCATTTGAAATCACGACAGACGAATACCCCGCCCCGTTACTCCCGGCAGTGCCCGACCGCGACCCGCCCGTACGCCACAGGTCCTTCCCGGTCTTCTTGTCCACCGCCACCATCAATGCGCCAAAGCTGCCCGGCGTGAAAATCACCCGTTCTCCATCCACCAGCGGCGATTCCGAAAATTTCCAGTCGGACATCATGCGGCCGTTGTAATCGCGCGGGATCGACCGCTGCCAGCGGATCGCGCCGCTCGCGGCATCCAGGCACACTACGTCGCCTTCCGTGCTGATCGCATAGACCCCGTCTCCATCCACCGTAGGCGTGCCCCGCGGACCGCCGGTCTCTTCGTCCTCCCAGACGGGCCCGATGCGGGTGGACCACACACGCTGACCGTCGCTGAGGTTCAGTGCCATCACATGCTGACCGTCAGCGAGATCGCCCATGGTGTAAATGCGATTACCCCTGATCGAAACGCTCGAGAAACCCGCGCCAAGTCCCGACGCTTTCCAGTCGAGCTTGGGGCCGCCCTCAGGCCAAGCCTTCAGCAGCCCCGTTTCAGCAGAAATACCATCCCGCTGCGCGCCGCGCCAGCCAGGCCAGTCGGCATCCGCCGCCACGGCCCAGGCTGCAAAGACAAGTCCGGCAGAAACGAGGAGCTTCATGACCTCTTCAGACGTCGAGGCAGCTGTTCCGTTAGCGGCCGGAGTCTACTTCGTTGGTGCCAACTTCCTGAATTACGGGATTGAGATTTGGTAGTCCGGACAGCACTTCACCGAACGCTGAGAGCGGGATGTGATCACTGAAGACGTCGCCCAGTCAACGCGATCGATACACTCGGGCAGCAGCAGGACCTGCTTACGCGAGATCCAACGGCCAAGTTCTATGACGAAAAACCGGATCCGTCCGGCTTCGGGATCGATGAGTATGTCCTCCACCTTCCCTGCCCGCGCGTCGGTTGCCTGCACGCCGCACTTCATCAACTCCCGGCTCCCGTGTAGGTGTCCACTTTTCATCAAACCGGCGAGTTCGGCCGCATCCGGCGACGACGGCTTAGAAACGTTGATGCCCGGACCGATTTTCACTTGTTTGCGCGTCAGGTCCACCGGCAGCCCCGCACAGTCCTTCCAGGGGCGATGAAGCGCACGGGCCGCAATGAGCACCCTGCGTCCCGGCAGCCACCTCTCGGTATCGACTGCGAAGTAGCTGATTTCCCAGTTGCGATCGTCGAACAGGACGTCGTGGATGCAGCCGATAGTGCCGTCGTTGGCCACCACCGACATTCCCTGGAGTGCTTTCGTACTCTTGATCATCCCGCAACCCTCGTTGGATAAGAGAGTCAAAATCCGACGACGGAGTTACAGGTTACCAGGATTTTGGGTGAATGACCAAGTCACATTAATGTAACGATGTACCTCAGAGGTGAACGATGCCCAAGATCGCACGCGCTGCTTATGTCGTGGCATTCCTGACTGCATTACTTTGCGTCGTGTCCGCCGCGATGGGACAGTGGCAGTCTTGGCTCTTCGCATTGATTCCGCTAGCCGCTGGCATCGGCATCCTCCGTAAACGTGTATGGAGCGCCTATGGCTATGCAGTCATTCTGCTAGCCCAACTCGTCCTGGTCGCCCTGGTCTTACTGCGGGCCACGGATCGCTCCATTAGTTTCACGGGGATGGCTGGAACACGCTCCTCGCCCTGCTCGTGCCTCTGTTTGTGCTGGCTGGACGGTCACTGGCCGCGACGGGTGGACAGCGAGGCTCGGCCTGGCCATGGATGGTGCTGGCAGTGCTGATGACAGTGCCGTTCTTGTTCGTACAACTCTACGCGATGCCAACCAGTTCGATGGAGCCTACTATTCTCGCCGGCGACCGCCTTTTGGTTCAACGATTTCCGAAGCCGGCCGTTCAACGGGACGGGATCATTGTTTTCCGATATCCGGCCAACGCCCAAGTCGTTTACATAAAGCGTGCGGTTGGACTTCCCGGTGATCGCATTCGGATCATAAACAAGCGGGTGTACCGCAACGGATCACTGCTGGCTGAACCGTACACCGTCCATTGCTTCAAGGAAGTCGAGCCCTATCGGGATAACTTCCCCGCCGAGCCTAACGGACCACTGCAGGACGGTGGTCAGCAGATGCTGTCGGAAAGCGTCGTCAACGGGGAGGTGCTGGTGCCGTCCGGAAAGTATTTTGTGCTGGGAGACATCGAGACAACTCACTGGATAGCCGCTACTGGGGCTTCATCAACGACGCCGATACATCGGCAAGCCCGTGTTGATCTACGATTCCAGGGAGGCTGCGGAAGGCGGGACAACGGTTGGCAAGGTACGGTGGGGCCGGTTGTTCAAGTGGCTTTAGCGGGGACAGAGCCGGGCCTGTCCCCGCTTGATTGGGTTAGAAAGGCAGGATTTCTTCGCGGATCGGATCGAAGTCGATTCGGCGCTTTTCCACATAGGCGATGTTGCCAAGGTGAGACGCCTGCGCCGAGCGATGGCCGATGAGCACGTCGCCGTTGGGACGCTGACGCGACTTCACACAATCGAGGAAGTTCTGTACGTGCTGGAGCGTCAGGCCGTCCACGCCGGGGGTGCGCTCGGCCGTTACGGTAACCGTCGGTTGCGCCTTTCCGAGTTCGTAGAAGTCAAACTTGCCCCGATCGATATAGAGACGGCCCTTGGTTCCGCAGAATTCGATGCCTTCGCCGCGAACACCGGGGACCAGCGTCGCCTCGAATGTCGCGGTGAGGTCCTTGGGGTATTCGAGCAGGACGTTGATCGTATCGGGAGCCGTGCGACCGTCTTTGTAGGCATAGATGCCGCCCGCAGCCACCGCCGACTTCGGAACGTCCTGGCCCAGTGCCATATGCACGACATCGATCCAGTGCGTGAATAAATCGGTCACTTGGCCGCCGCCAAAGTCGAGGTAGGCGCGCCAGTTCCAATACTGTTGGGGATCCCAGTCGCGCCACTTCAGCGGTCCAAGGAAATGCGCCCAATCGAGGTTGGACGGCTTGGTTTGCAGATAGGCCGGTGCCTTGCGAAGGTGATAGCCGTTGCCGTGCCACCATGTGCGCGCCAGCGTGATCTGCCCGAGTTTGCCAGCCTGAATGAATTCGTCCCGGGCCTGTATGTAATGCTTGCCGGAGCGCTGCTGCATGCCCACCTGGCACACGCGCTCGTTGATGCGGGCAGCCTTGACGATTTCCGGGCCCTCCTCAGGAGTGCGTGTAAGGGGCTTCTCGATGTACACATCCTTGCCGGCGTTCAGCGCGTCGATGGCGCAGGTCTTGTGCCAGTGATCCGGAGTGGCAATCAGGACGGCGTCCAGCTCCTTCATTTCGAGCAGCTTGCGGTGGTCAGTGAAACTGCGGGAGCTAGGGGCGATCTGCTTAGCCTGGTCTATGCTCTGGGCGTAGACGTCGCAGACGGCGGCAAAATTGGTGTGGCCCGCGGTTGTGAACGTCTTCATATCGCCGCGTCCACGCTCACCTGCGCCGATGATGCCCATTTGGATCGTTTCATTAGCGCCCATTACTCGGGAGTAACTGGCCGCGGACATGGCGATGGCCGACGTGCCTAATCCACGAAGGAGGTCACGTCGGGCAAAATCTCGATTCGGCATGTGCGAATTATATCAGCGGATTCGCACTATATATTCGTGATCCGAAATCTTGTTTGCCTGATCGCGAGCGTTGGCTTCGCGTTTTCGGGCACCGCGGCGAAGCCCACGGTGCAGGGCCAGTATTCCGCTGCCACCGATACTCAAATCGACCAGACACTAAAGATGAAGCTGGCCAAGTCCAAGGTAGGCGCTGACCACTTCAAGTTTCGCGTGCAGGGCGGAGTCGTGTACTGGGAAGGTTCGACAAATGTCATCCAACACAAGGGCGTCGCCACCCGCATGGCCCGCACGGCCGGCGCGAAAGCCGTAGTCAACAACATCCAAATCACCGAGGCTGCAAAGGCCAAGGCCCGTGCGAACCTCGAATCCGGTAGACGCCGCGCGCAGGTGAAGAGAGGTGAGGCGCGATCGGACCCTCGGAACGAAGCTTCCCGCCAAAAGTAACGCAGGGCGGCTCGCGGGATCGAAATCAAGGACTATTGCTACAATGAAGAGGCCCCCATGAAGTACCTCTTCCCCGCGATTCTATTGACCCCGGGTTTGTTTGCTCAGGCTCCAGCGCCCTCTAAACCCGCTCCGGCCCCGAGTACTGTCGGCCCGAATGAAGTTGTGGCCAAGGTAGCGGGAAAGCCGATAACCGCCGCTGAATTGAAAGCGATGCTCGCAACATTGCCTCCCGATATGCAGCAAGCCTTGATGGCCAACCCCAAGGGGGCGATACAATCCTTTTATTTACTTAAACATCTGAGCGAACAGGCTTCTCAGGCCAAACTCGAGTTAACGAGCCCCACCAAAGAGCAATTGGCTCTTCAACGGACGCAGGTCATGGCCCAAGCGATGTTAAACGTCGAACAGGCCAAAGTAACCGTTACAGAAGACGAAGTGAAAGCCCGCTACGCGACCGATAAGTCGACTTTCGATACGGCGACAATCAACATCATCCTGGTTCTGTTCGAGGGTGCTGAGGTTGGGCCGCCCGCTCGGGCGGATGGCTCCAAGCCGAAACTGCTGTCGCAAAGCGAAGCTAAGGCGAAGGCGGAAACGCTGGTGAAGCGGGCGCGGGTAGGAGAGTCGTTTGAGGAACTGGCCAAGGCCAATTCGGACGACGAAGCGTCGGCGCCCAAAGGCGGTTTCTATGGAGTAGTAAGGCGTACCGATCCGCTCCCGGAAATCATTCGAAACGCGGTATTTGGTCAAAAACCCGGGGACATTACGGACCCCGTGAAGCAGGGACCCGGTTTCTATATCATTCGGGTGGCTGAAACTGGAACTCAGAAATACGAAGAAGTCCACGATCAGCTGATGGCGAAAATGAAGCAGGAGAAGTTCGATCGTTGGACAGACGCCCTGCAAAAGCAATACGAGGTAACGATCGAGAACGAGAACTTTTTTCCAAAAACGAAGCCAACTCCAAACATCGGAGTATCGACGCACGTCGAACAGTGAGGTAACCGGTGCAACCGTCGCCCTATCTATTTCGCATTTCGGATTCCAAGGCGGCACGCCTGTTGGAGCCGGTTATCCATCGTCTACCGGAGATGGAAGGTGGCCGTCTGGCCATCGACATGCGCCCTGAGTTGAGCGCATGGCGGGGCAAGCTGCTGTCGCGGGACGAGCGTGGCAAAGCCATTCATGGCGCGAGCGACATCAAGAAGCGTCGCATCATACTTGATTCGCAGTTGCTCGGCGAGCGCCGCGAACTCCAACGCATTTTTGTACACGAGGTCTATCACTTCGCCTGGGTCCGGATTGGAAATCAATCGCGCTGGTATTTCGAGAAACTGCTGCAGCAGCAATTTGCCGCAACCGGCGAGTTAGGCTGGTCGGCGGAGATGGCGAAGTTGGCGTTGCAGCCCCATGACCGCAAGAAGCGGACCCGCAGATGGCGCGATTACGTGTGCGAGAGCTTTTGCGATACGGCCGCTTTCTATTATTCGTCCGGGAAGCGGCATCCCGAGTGGACGCTCGCGCGGCGCCATCGCGAAGAGCGCCGCCGCTGGTTCGGGGAATATATTGAAGGCCGTCCGCTATTCCTATAATGAAGACGGGAGATCCTGCTTGAAACCGAGAACCAGCCGCAATTTGTTGGCGATGACTGTCCTGCTGTTATCGCTGGCCGCCTGCAACACGACGCGGTCGGTAAAGGCGGCCGTCAAGCCTGAGAAGGATCGCAAATCCGCTCCCGAGTTCACCCTGAAGGACGCCGAGGGCAAGGCGGTTAAGCTCTCGGATTATAAGGGCAAGGTAGTGCTTTTGAACTTCTGGGCGACCTGGTGCGGCCCTTGCAAGACCGAAATTCCCTGGTTCATGGAGTTCGAACAGCAATACAAGGATCGCGGGTTCGCGGTACTCGGTGTCTCGATGGACGATGACGGCTGGGATACCGTAAAGCCTTATATCATGTCGCGGAAGATTAACTATCGCGTGTTGCTTGGCAACGATATGGTGGGGAGTTTGTACGGCGGAGTGGATTCACTACCGACCACTTTCGTCATCGACCGCGGCGGCAGAGTAGCGGTAGTACATATCGGGCTCGTCTCGAGAACGGAGTATCAAAATGACATCACTCGTCTTCTCGGGGACGGTATCGTGCCGGAGACTGGCGGCAGCGCTCCTGCTGCCGCTGCTTCTACTGGGTCAGGGCAATAACGTACTGTCAGTCACGCCCACGCCCAAGCTGCGCGTGAAGCGGAATGAGACCGGTACGGTCAAGGTCCATTTCCAGTTGCAGCAGGGGTATCACAGCAACAGCAACACTCCCAGTGAAGACTACCTGATTCCGATGAAGCTCAGCTGGTCGGCGGATCCGTTGAAGGTCGAGGCCGTTGAGTATCCCAAGCCATCGTTCGAGAAATACGCTTTCTCAGAGAAGCCGCTCTCGGTCTTTTCAGGCGACTTCGAGATTGTGACGAAGTTCAAAGTGCCGGCGAATGTCTCGAGCGGACCTGCGCTCGCTACCGGGAAACTGCGCTACCAGGCGTGCAACGACCGCATGTGCCTTCCTCCGAAGACCGTTGAGATCCCGTTGACTATCGAGATTCAATAGCGAGAGAATAGCCGCAACCCATGCGGCTTTTGCTACTGTGTCTCGGCCTTGTTCTGGCTTCTTGCGCTCCAGTGCAGAAGGCGTCCGAAGTTGATTCTGGAATTGCATCGGCAATTGACCGGATTCGAGCCATCGACAACCACGCCCACCCGCCGCTCAACGCGTCCGACAAAGATTACGACGCCCTTCCCGTAGAAGCCATGGAGGCATTTCCGTTACCTGTCCGCCTGAATTCGACGGAATTTCAGACACCCGCCAAAGCGCACGACCCAGCCGGAATTTTGGATCAAGCGGGCATCGGCATCATGTTGGCGAATCGAATTGCGATGGGTCCCGAACTGCCGCCAGACCGCTTCAAGTGGGTTCCATTCGCCGATGCGCTGATGTACCCGTTGAATAACGAGAGCCTGTCGCGGCGCGATCCCGATCGTAAAGCGTTCTTCGCGGCTGAAGGCAAACTGCTGGCACGCTACTACGATGCGGCCGGCGTGAAGGCTCCGATTGCCTCCTTCGACGCCTTTTTGGGATTCGTAACGCAGACCATCGAACGGCAGAAACAGCAAGGGGCCGTTGCCGAGAAGTTCGAGATGGCGTATTTGCGGACGTTGAATGTGGGGCCGGCGGCGAAAGCGGATGCGTCGGAGATTTACGCGGCACATATCGGCGGCTCGACGCCTTCGGACGAAGACTACCGGCTGCTGCAGGACTTCCTGTTTCGCCACATCGCCGCGGAGTGCGGCCGGCTTAAACTAGCGGTCCACATCCACACGGCTGGGGGAGCGGGAGCATATTACGATATCAACGGAGCCCATCCTCTCCTGCTCGACCCTCTGCTGAACGATCTGGCGCTGCGGAAAACGAACTTCGTAGTGATCCATGGCGGTTGGCCCTTTACGCGCGAGGCCAGCGCTCTGTTGATCAAGCCCAACTGCTATCTCGATTTCTCGATGATGGATGTCATGATGTACCCCAAGCCGCTGGCGGACGCGCTGCGGCAGTGGTTGGAAGTGATGCCCGAGCGGATTCTATTTGGCACCGATGCCGGCCCCTGGGGTCCGGGCGTGGGCTTGGAGCAGACGTCCCGCGTCGCGGCCAAGACCGCAAGGGCAGCGCTCGGCCTGGCGTTGACAGGCATGATGCGCGACGGCGAGATTTCGCGGGAGCGCGCCCTCGAAATAGCGCGCATGGTGCTGCACGATAACGCCGCGAAACTGTACGGATTGAAATAGCCGTGCGCCGGCTGGTGATTCGTCCAGGCGCGATTGGCGACACGATTCTGGCATTTCCGGCGATGGAGCATTTGCGGGCAGACTACACCGAGGTGTGGGTACGCTCCGAAGTGGCCCCGCTGGTCACCTTCGCCGATCGCGTGCGGGCGTTGTCGACCACGGGCATTTACATGATTGAGATCGATCCGCCAGCGCCGGTGATATCGGCTTTGGCGTCGTTCGACGAAATCTGGTCGTGGTACGGCACGGGCAACCCAGAGTTTCGGGCTGCGGTCCGGCAGTTTCCGTTTCGCTTCCTGGACGCATTGCCGGGGGACGGCGGTGAACATGCGGCGGATTTCTTCGCCGGGCAGACGGGAGCCCCGCGTCCGGCGCGTCCCAGGATCCCGATCGTCGCGCCAGAGGTCCATGGCGCACAGGTGCTGCATCCCTACTCCGGCGGCGCCAGGAAGAACTGGCCATTTGAGTGTTTCGTGGAACTCGCGCGGCGGTCGAAGTTCGAATGGGCGCATGAGCGCTATGAAAACCTTGCGGATCTCGCGGAGTGGTTGGCAGGCGCGAGCGTTTACGTAGGTAACGACAGCGGAATTACGCATCTGGCGGCCGCAGTCGGCATCCCGGTTGTTGCGCTTTTCGGACCGACCGATCCGGCCATCTGGGCGCCGCGAGGCGATCGCATCAGAGTGCTCCATCAGCAACCGATAGAGACGATCCGTGTCAAGAGCGTGGAGCGTGCTATCGCGGAGGTCCTGGCGAAACCGGCGGGCAGCTAAGCGGCCTTCGACAGCAGACGGCGGTCTTCGAGCACGGCGACACGCTCGGCGAGTGCGCGAGTCGCCTCGACGAATACCAGCAGCGCGGGTGCCATCCCGTCGCCGCAGGCAAGGCGGCGGAGGCGGACTTGCAGCACGTGATAGCTCGTAGCCAAGAGTGCCGCCACTTCATTTGAGTTGCGTCCATCCCCGATGTCCTTCCCGACAGCAAACACCTGGTTCAGCACGCGCTCCTCTCTGGCGAAAATGCGCCTCAGAGGCGCACGCCGGGCTCGGAACAGTAGGAGCATCTCCCTGGCATTCAGGATTTGGTAGACATCGGCGAGATTGGGCGCCCCTGCGTTCCGTACCTGCACCGACGCCTGCGCCAGGAGGCGGTTCAGTGGTTTGCGCGCGAAATGGAAGGCTGACGCAAACCAGCGGCGGGATAGGAAGTCGTGCGTGAACTCTGGTTTGTGCCCGTAGCACGGCATGGAAGCAGAATAGGTGAACATGGCGCAAGCGCTTTCGATGCGCGGCCAACTGTCCGGATTGCGGAGCCAATGGGCGAATACCTCCCGCCTGAGAGTGGCCTGAATGGCCACCGAGGCGGACGCGTGACTGCGAAAGAACCACCGGTTCTCCTCAGGCGGTGCGGTTCGCCAGATCGCGCACAGCCCGGCAGGGATGGCGACGGTGGAGGCACCATCCGTGGCTTCGATGGTCGCACTCAGGCCGGGTTGAAGCGCGCCCGCCGCAATTAATCTTCGATGATACGTGTCGAGCAGTGCGGTCCGGCTGCAATACTCCGCGGGCAAGATTCGCGTTCCATGCAGTTCAAAGCTGGTAACGCGAAGAATATTCTCACGGCGTTTCCAGTCGCGACTGAGACATATGGCAGATGGATCTCGCCACCGCAGTCAGGAGGAAGTGCGGACAGCATGCGAAGGGCGAGCGACTGCAGCACCTCATCCGAGACGCCGGGTGCCAGGCGGGCCAAAGCAGCGGCCAAATCGTCGTGGGCCAGCGCCAGTTCTGAGTCGCACCGAATTGTTTCTTTCGGACAGCCGTGCAACCAAAACAGGCGTAGCAGCATGTCTGCGGCGGCGCGCTCCGTTGGAAATCCACTATTTTGCATCGCTTGAACTCACCTTCAGCTTCATGCTACCGGGCGAGGTCTGGAAACCAGGGTGGCGGCAGCGATTGCGTCTGCTGGTCCGGCGGCCAAGCTGCTTCATTTCGCTCGACTTAAGCCCGATGAAAATATTTCTGGCCGGCTTATGACTGCGTTCTCAACGGAAGCCAACTTTGCGACGGACTGATAGTATATAGGCCATGCGACGACGCGAATTCTTCACTGCGGCAGCGGTAGCGGGCACCATGACGGCAGCCGCGGCCCAGGACACTCCGATTCAAAGGAAAGGCCGGCTCAAGCAGTGTGTCACCCGTGGCGTGTTTGCCCGCGGCACCGACTTTGAAGAGACGTGCAAGATAGCCGCCCACATGGGGTGCAAGGGCTACGATCTGATCGGCCCGAAGGACTGGCCGACGCTGAAGAAGTACGGCCTGCTGCCGACGATGTATCCGCCGCCAAACGGAGGGACGATCCCGGATGCGCTTAACCGCAAGGAGAATCACGAGCGCATCATCAAAGGCCTGCATGAGGCAATCGACGACGCGGCAAAATGGGGCTGTCCCAACGTCATCACTTTCTCTGGAAATCGCAACGGCATGTCGGACGAACAGGGTGCGGAAAACTGCGTCATCGGCCTGAAGCAGATTAAGGCACACGCCGAGGACAAGGGCGTTAACGTCTGCATGGAGTTATTGAACAGCAAGGTGAATCACAAGGACTATATGTGCGACCACGCCTCCTGGGGCGTGAACGTCGTGAAACAGGTAGGATCGCCGCGTGTGGGCCTGCTCTACGACATCTACCACATGCAGATCATGGACGGCGATATCGTCCGGACCATTCGCGACAATTTACAGTGGCTGAAGCACTTCCACACGGGCGGAAATCCGGGCCGGCACGAGATCGACGATTCGCAGGAACTCAACTACCGCTTTGTCGCCCAGTCAATCGCCGAGTTGGGATACCAGGGATACGTCGCCCACGAGTATTCTCCGGCCCAAGGCAAGGACGCGATCAAGTCACTCGAGACAGCGTTGTCCATCTTCGACGTCTAAACCGCGATGAGCACGTCATTTCTGCGACACACGATTGCGACGGTTGCGTACCGGGGAGGGAAAGCGATCCGGGGAGCGCCGCCGTCGTTTGCCGGCTTCCGCGCGTCAGAATCGAGCCGCACGGCGGTCGAACTTCTGGCACACATTGGCGACCTGTTCGATTGGGCTGTCCGAATGGTGGACGGGCAGCATGTGTGGCACCCCTTGCCGCCGCTCGAATGGACCGAAGAGTCGGAACGCTTCTTCAGAACGCTGGAGGCCTTTGACCGCAGGCTCGCGACAGGCGCGCCGCTGGCGTTTCCGGCGGAGAAATTATTCCAGGGCCCCATCGCGGACGCGCTCACGCACGTCGGTCAAATAGCGTTGATGCGGCGCCTGGCCGGGTGTCCGATTCGCGGTGAGAACTACGTTAAGGCGGAGATCTCCACCGGACGCGCCGGTGCGGACCAGGCTCCGCCCGTCTTCGAATTCGACTAACCGCGTTTAGTGCGCTCCCGCCAGTTTTAACGCCTGCTGCCGGTTCGCAATTGCATTTTCATATTTCGGATTAATCCGAATAGCCGCATCGAAATCGGCAACCGCCTGGGTGAATTTCCGCTGCAGCATGTAAACGTAGCCGCGAGCGTTGTAGGCAAGCGAAAAGTCAGGCTTGAGGCGGATGGCTTCCGTGAGTTCGGTGAGGGCGTCCTCATACTGGTGAGCACCCGTCAAAGCTCGTCCAATCTGATTGTGCTTTTCGGCCGATGCCGGCGCGACGGCGACTGCCGGAATGGACGCAGGCACAGGTTTTGTGGCCGGAGGTTGCGCGATGACCTTCGCCTTCGGAGTGGCTTGGACGGGTGGCGGCGCAACTGCTACCGCGGGTTGCTGGACGACAGGAGCCGGAGTCGAACTCGGCTGTGGGGTCGACTCGTGTTGAGCGATAACCAATGTGTCCGCCGGCTTGTCCCCTTTCGCCACCGGGTCGCGAGCGGGACGTTCACCCACTTCGGCGCGCGCCTGTTCATCCAACTTCTCGTGCACCATCGCGTAAATCTGCTTGGTCTCGGAATCAGCGGGGTTCAGTCGCAGCGCTTCCTGAAGATCGGCGTCCGACTCTTTGTAGCGGTTGAGGAGGTAATAGGCGCTGCCTCGGGCCAGCCACGCCTCCGGATTGGCGGGATTCAGCCGGATGGCCTCTGTCCGGTCGAACAAGCCTTCTTCGTGCCGCCCCAGTTGATGAAAGGACCCGCCGCGCGCCAGCCACACGTCCGGCATTTCGGGCCGCAGTTTCACCGCGCGCTCCCGGTCGGCAAGAGCCTTTTCATGCTGCTCGAGCGCGGTGTAAGCCAGTGACCGCCCCATCAACGGTTTGACGTCATTCGGATCCATCTCGATGGTGCGCGTGAAGTCCTCGATCGCCTTCTGGTGCTCGCCAAGCCTTTCCCAAGCGGCGCCGCGCAAGGCGTAAGCGCGTCCCGTGGGTTCGCCGAACTTGATGGCGTTGCTACAGGACGATATCGCCTCCTCGAACTTTCCGATTTGTCCGTAGGCGTAGGCACGCTCCACCCAGGCCGCCGCGATGTCGGGTTTGAGCCGTATGGTCTGATCGAGATCATCAATCGCGTCCCGATATTTTCTCGTCAGGTTGTAGAGCTTTGCCCGTTCAAGCCAGAGAACGGGATCATCCAGGCGTAGCTTAATCGCGCGGGAGTAGCTCTCGCGGGCCTGCTCATAGCGGCCCAGCATCACCAGGGCTGCGCCCCGATTCTTGTAGACAGACGAATGTTGATAACCGGAAGCAATTGAACGATCGTAAGCATCAACAGCCTGGTTCCACTGTTGAGCATTCAGGAATTCGTCACCCCGGGATTTCAGCGCCGGACCGTCCCCTTGCGCAGCGAGCAACATCGCGCACAGCAGGCAAGCCGTTAATCGAAGCATTTCAGTTCTCCCATGGTACAAAACAAGTGACAGATGAAACGGGACTCGCTGCTCGATTTCTTCGACAGCATGGCTTTATCCGAGGCGGACTTTCTTGTCTACGACGATGGATTTCGCGCCTACACCCGCACCTATCAGCAGGCTGTAACGGCGGCGCGAGCATTCGCCTCCCGGTTGCGCACGGCGGGCGTCGCGCCAGGCGACCGGGTCCTGATTTGGTCTGAGAACCGGCCGGAATGGGTGGTCGCTTTCTGGGGCGGACTGCTCGCCGGCGCCGTCCTGGTGCCGATAGATTATCGCGCCTCACTCGATTTTCTAGTGCGTGTCCGGGCGAAAGTCGCGGCCAGGATCGTCCTACTGGGCGATGAGGTTAGCGGCGTGGACGGCTGGAAGTTGAGTTCGCTCGACTGGCAGGACCACTCCCCTGCCCCGGAACGAGCCGCCACACGCGACGACCTGGCTGAGATCATCTTTACCTCCGGCGCAACGGCGGAACCCAAGGGTGTGCTGATCACTCACCGGAACATCCTTGCAAATATTGTTCCGGTGGAACGTGAAGTGATGAAGTATCGCCGCTGGGCACGACCGTTTCTGCCGATCCGCTTTCTCAATCTGCTGCCGATGAGCCACATGTTCGGCCAAGTGCTGGCGACCTTCATCCCGCCCATGCTCGACGGCATTTGCGTATTCGTGCGCGGCTACAATCCCGAGGAGATTATCCGGCAAGTCCACGCTCGTCGAATTTCGGTCTTGGTCTCGGTGCCGAAGATGCTCGAAATTCTGAAGGACTACGTCGAGCGGCTTTACCCCGAAACCAAAGTGCCTCCACCACCGGGCCAGCACTGGCTGCGTCGTTGGTGGCGCTACCGGCGCGTCCACAGTCTCTTCGGTTGGAAGTTCTGGGCACTGATTGTCGGCGCGGCACCGCTGCCGCCGGATCTCGAGGAATTCTGGGGACGCTTAGGCTTTGTCGTCATCCAGGGCTACGGCCTTACCGAGACGGCGCCGATCGTGACGCTCAATCATCCCTTTCACGCGCGAAAAGGCACGGTGGGGACGCCGATCGGCGGCGTTGAGGTGAAGATTGGCGACGGCGGCGAAGTGCTGGTGCGCGGCGAGAATGTGACGCGCGGCTATTACGGCGAGGACGCATCGATCTCGACAGATGGCTGGCTGCACACAGGCGACATCGGTGAATTGGACGCCGAGGGGCGCCTACTCATCCGGGGCCGCATCAAAGAGATGATCGTCACGCCGGAAGGATTAAACGTATTTCCGGAAGACGTGGAGCGCGCGCTCAATCATCAGACGGGCGTGCTCGACTCGGCCGTGGTTGGACGGGACCGGGTGCACGCGGTGCTGGCGCTCGCGCCGGGAGTGGATGCGGCAGAGGTGGTGAAGCGCGCCAACGCTGAACTCGAGGATCATCAGCGCGTACGGGCGATCTCGATCTGGCCGTCGGGCGACCTTCCACGAACCGAAGGAACGCGCAAGCTCAAGCGAGTGGAAATCCAGCGCTGGGTGGAGTCCGGCGCGGTGCCGGCGCCCTCAAAGAGCACGGAAAATACGACGCTGGGAATTCTGAGAAAATACGCGGGCGGCCGGACGATCGGCGCGTCCACCACGCTCGAGGAGTTGGGACTGAGTTCGCTCGAGCGCGTCGAATTAATGATGGAGCTAGGCGTGCCGGAAGCTGCGTTTACGGCTGCCCGGAATGTGGCTGATCTGGAACGCCACGATGTCGTAGCGGCAAAACCGGAAGCCTTCGACTTTCCGCGTTGGAACCGCTCCGCTTGGATTCGATGGATTCGCAACGTCAGCCTGGCTACCTGGATTCTGCCCATCGGCCGCATCTTTGCGTGGGTGAAGGCGGAGGGCTTGGAGAATCTCGAAGGCATCGAGGGTCCGGTGATCTTCGCGCCGAATCATCAGAGCCACCTCGATGTTCCCGCGATTCTAATGGCCCTGCCGTACTCGTGGCGGAGGCGGGTAGCACCGGCGATGTCGAAAGAGTTTTTCGACGCGCATTTTCATCCGGAGCGCTACTCGCTCTGGAAATGGTTCACCAGTTCGCTCAACTACTACCTATCGACACTCTTCTTTAACGCCTTTCCGCTCCCTCAGCGCGAAGCTGGGGCCATCGATGCGCTGCGATATACGGGCGAGCTCGCAGGGGATGGATGGTGCCCGCTGATCTTTCCGGAAGGCAAGCGGACCGAGCATGGGGAGTTGTTTCCGTTTCAGGCGGGCGTCGGCATGATGGCGTCGCGACTGGGAATTCCCGTGATCCCGGTGAGATTGGTTGGGCTTAATCAGATTCTCCACCACTCACACCGCATGGCCCGCCCCGGACGCGCCAGAGTAATATTTGGCAAGCCGCTCAAACTCGAGGGTGACGACTTCCGTGGGCTGGCCCAACAGGTGGAGAAGGCGGTTCGCGAGTTAGCGGCTAGCGGCGAAACCGGCGCATAGCGGATCCGGTGATTGCATTGAATGCGGCGTCCAGGTCGTTGAGTTTCAGCGCACGGCTGAAGGCCCAGAAGACCGCCAGTCCGAAGGGAATGGAGACTGCGAGATCGGCCAGTCTGGCGGCGCGTCGTACGCCGAAGTTCGCCGACATCAGGTGGGTGGACGCCCAGACGGCAAACCCCATGGCTACCGACGCGATTACGACTTTGGTGACGCTGGCAACCAGGTCGCGGCCATAGATACCCCCGATTCGATTCTTGAGGATCCAGAATTGAGCAAGGAAACCGAATAGCGCTACAGCGGAGGTGGACAGTGCGAGGCCGGCGTAGCCCAGCGAGGTGTGGGTGGTGAGAGCCCAGGCACAAACCCAATTGATGGCGATGGAGAGCAAGCTGATGATCATCGGCGTCCGGGCATCGCCCAGCGCGTAGAACGATGGACTGAGGACCTTCAGTGCGGAGTACCCCGCAAGGCCCAAGGCGTAGCAGGACAGCGCGATCGCCGTCTGATCAGTGTCGTAGGCCTTGAATCTACCCATCTCGTAGACAGAACCGATGATGGACTTTCCTAGCACGGCAAGGCCAATGGACGACGGTATCGTCAGCAGGAACACCATGCGCAGTGAGCGGGACAGCGTCTTGCGGAATTCTTCCATGTTGCCCACCGCAGCGCTGCGGCTGATGAAGGGAAGCGTCGCCGATGCGATGGCCACGCCGAAAATGCCGAGCGGAAGCTGCATGAACCGGAAAGCACAACTTAGCCAGGTGACGGCGCCGTCAGTCTGCGAGGCGAAGTTGGTGTTCACCATCACGTTGATCTGAACGGCGGCGTTGCCGAGGATGGCGGGTCCGATGAGGTGCAGGATGCGCACCACGCCGGGATGCTTCCAGTCGACTGCGAAGTGAAAGAAGAAGCCAGAGCGGCGAAGGCTGGGTACCTGTGCGAGCAACTGTAGTGCACCGCCAAACACCACGCCAATACCCATGCCTTGAATGTGGCTGATGCCGATGTAGGGTCCGATGACGTACCCGAAAAGGAGGCCGAGGCTAACCGAGCCGATGTTGAAGAACGTCGAGGCCATGGCCGGGACGCCAAACTGGTGACACGCGTTAAGCACGCCCATTGCCTGAGCGGCGAGCGCCACCAGCAGGAGAAACGGGAACATGATGCGCGTCATGGTGACCGCGAGTTCGAACTTGCCGGGGACCCGATGGTAACCGCTGGCCAGCAATTCAACCAGCGCCGGCGCGAATATGACGCCAAGAATGCAGAGTCCGCCGACGACGAGGATGAGCGCCGTGGCAACCAGGTTGGCCAAGCGGGCCGCTTCCGCCTTGCCCTTGGTGGCGAGATAGTCAGTGAACGTCGGAACGAACGCGGACGACAGAGCACCTTCCGCAAACAAATCGCGCGTGAGGTTGGGAATCCGGAAGCCGAGGTTGAACGCGTCGTTTTCCGGTCCAGCGCCAAACAGCGCAGCCATCACCATCTCGCGCACTAGCCCTGTGATCCGGCTCATGAACACGGCGATGGAGACAATACCGGCCGAGCGCACTACGCTATCGGACTGCGGGGATCCGGCCCCCGGATTGGGTGGAGTCTCCGTGCTATTTAATGATGGGGACAAACTTCAAGTCCACGTCAGATCTCGTGGGGAAACTCCATAATAGCGGAGAATGTCGGAGCAAGCTCAGTCCTCGACGGTAAACGAAGTTGCTTGCTGAGCAGTGTTCTTGCCCTGCACGACGGTCACGGTGACATCGTATTGGCCCGGGTCAAGCTTCGCTGAGGCGACCAGCGGCACCGCTCCGGATTCGTCCTTCGATTTGGCGTTCACTTCCGGCATGCTGCGCCCGATCTCTTTGCCGTCGCGCAGATATTGCACCAGAACCCGCGCGGGTTCGGGATCGCTAGCGGAAGGGTAAACAACGAAGTAGAGCGTCACATCCGAGCCCTTGGGGATCGTATTGTCGAGAGACGGCGTCACCTTACTGGTGGCGAACTGGAACGGATCCACTGGGTCGGCTGGCACAGTGAGCGAATCAACACGCCTCACGAGCGAAACCGTACTGATGGAAACAGCGTCGGGCGCTGGAAGGACAAGTGAGATCTTGCGCGTTGCGGCCTTCCCTGCTTCGCGGTCAATGACGGCGGTGTCGACGGTGTAGCGTCCGGGCGGAAGCGAGAATGGCCGCGCGAAACTCAGATTGCCGGCGAGGAAGGCGTCCAGCTTGTCGCCGGGAATCTCGTAGGGAATGTCGCGCGAGATCTTCTCAACGATTTGACCGGTAGTGTCCTTGATGACCGCCAGAAACGACACATGGATACGGCGGCGCGGAGGTATGCCAACAGCGGTTGCGGTAAGTCCGCGATTGGGCACCTCAAAGGCGATAGTCTGCTGCCACATGCCGCCCACGGCACGAAATCGAGGAATGGCCACGCGGTAAAGCACATCGTGCGGAGCGGGCTTAGTTTCGAGCGCGCGCAGTGCGGCCACTTCAAAAGGCTCCACTGGCTTGCCGTCTAAGTCAGGCAGAGCGAAATAGCCGTTGCGGCTCTGGATGTGGATCCCGGCGCGCAGCACTTTGACCTCGATCTTGCGGAAGTGACCGTCGTAGATGTCGGCTGAGGGCGAATAGGCGACCTCGTAATGAGTGTTGACGTCCTCCATGATCTTGGTGAGCGGCTTACGAAGGTCGTTGGAAGCGATGAGGAAGCCGCCGGTACTGGTGGCAAGATCGCGTAACGCTTCCTGCTGATTTGCGGCGCGCAGTCCGTATTGAATGATGTCATCCTGTAAGGCCTGGCCGGCACTGACGGCGGCGGTCATGCCTTGGGTGCCGCTTATGCTGGCGGCAGCCTGGACGGAGTTGACGTTCGCCATATTCGCGGAGGTAGCAGAAAGTCCGTGGACGTCCACCGCGTAAAACGTGACGTTGTGGCGATTGGCGATCCCCTTCAGCGCGTCGAAACTCTCGAGCTGGTCGGGCGGTAATTGCAGGCCGCCGGTGAGCATGATCACGGTCTTGCGGCCGGGCAGCAAAGACAACTGCTGCACCATTACCTTGAGCGCGTCGATTTGACGGAGCCCTTCGGCGCCGGCGAATACGCGGCGGTCGGTGGCGAGTAAAGCCCGCATGATGTTCGCGCCCGGACTGGTGCCGGTATCGGCTCCGGCTGTTGCGGCAGCTGCGGAGTGGGTATTGATCTGTCCGCCGTTCACCACCATTCCGCCCGCCGTCTGGCTTCCTGACACCTCGAGCTCCACTGCATTCAACACGGCATCGGACGTCTTGGCAAACTCACGATAAGCGCCGGTAGACGCCTGCCGCACGGCTTTGCGCAGTAGGTCGGGATCGTTGGTGAACTGCTGTAGCGCGTTCAGCCGGTAGTCCAGGCTGAAGACTCCGACGTAAGTGTTGGATCGAATTTCATTGCGCAGAAAATCCTCGGCGGCCTCGCGCGCCACCTGTCGCTCAGAAACGCCCGAAACCATGCGGAAAAGGAGAATCACGAGATTGATTTCGCGCTGTGCGTTGATCTTGGGAGCGGGCGTGCCGGCAGCTCGCGGAGTAAAGGCCACGTCATTGCGCGATTCAGAACCGGCGACCAGCCGAAAGCTGCGCGGCGTTTGCTTCACGCCGTCCTCGTAGATTTCCACCTCACCGGCTTTCAGGTCGCGCACAATGCGCTCGTGCTTATCGCGGACAACGAGGTCGACCATCACCTCCTGCACAGTCCTGCGAATCACCAGTCCCGGAGCCTGGCTCTGCGACTGTGGCCGAAGGTGGGCAGTGAACGCGAAAAGTAGAAGCGACGCGGCTGAGAATCGACGCACAGTTGTACCTCTAACCCTTACATGCCGTACTGCTCAAAGAAATGAGCGACGGTCATGATGCCAGTGTAGTAATTCTCGATCTTGTACTTCTCGTTCGGCGAATGCAGACCGTCGTCCGGCAGCCCGAAGCCCATCAGGACGGTGGGAATGCCGAGATGCTTTGCAAAATCGCCAACAATCGGGATCGACCCGCCGCTCCTGGTAAACACGGTCGGCCGCCCCAGCATATCGCTGAATGCCTTGGCCGCGGTTTGGATAGCGGGATGATCGGGGTTCACCATCACCGCCGGGCCTGAACTGAGGATGCGCACTTCAGTGCGGATGCCCGCAGGCGTATTCTGCTGCACGAATTCGCGGTAAGCAGCGATCACCTTGTCGGGATTCTGGTTGGGCACCATGCGCATGCTCACTTTCGCGGTAGCCTTGGCTGGAATCACCGTCTTGGCTCCCGCGGCGGTAAAGCCCCCTGCGATTCCGTGAACTTCGAGAGTGGGCCGCGCCCACACACGTTCGAGCACGGTGAATTGCTTTTCACCTGTGAGTTGGTTGGACCCGACCTCCTTGGCCAGAAACGCGGGTTCGCTAAAGGGCAGTTGCTTCCAACTCGCGCTCTCGGCGGCGGCGGGCGGTTGGACATCGTCGTACATACCGGGAATCAGAATATGACCGCTGGCGTCCTTCAGCTTGGACAGTAGTTCGATGAGACCGAAAACGGCGTTAGGCGCGGCGCCGCCATAGAGTCCGGAGTGCAGGTCGCGTGCGGGGCCGGTGGCCTCGATTTCGGTATAAATCAGTCCGCGTAGCCCGATGCAGAGCGTCGGGATGCCCTCGGCGTAAAGCGCGGTGTCAGAGACTAAGGCGACGTCGGCCTTGAGTTTGGCGGGATTGGCCGCGACGTACTTCGCGATGGACTCTCCGCCAATTTCCTCTTCGCCTTCGATCAAGAATTTCAGATTGACGGGAAGTTTGCCATTCACTGCCTGCAGCGCTTCGACGGCCTTGATGTGCATGTACATCTGGCCCTTGTCGTCGGCGGAACCGCGCGCGTACAGATTGCCGTCGCGTTCGGTGGGCTCAAACGGAGGCGTTAGCCAGAGATCCAGCGGATCGGGCGGTTGGACATCGTAGTGGCCGTAGCACAGGACTGTCGGCTTGCCGGGCGCATGAAGCCAGTCGGCGTAAACCAGGGGATGGCCGGTGGTGGGGATGATTTCAACGTTCTCAAGACCAGCCGAGCGCAAACTGTCGGCAACGAAGCCAGCGGCGCGTTCAACGTCGGGCTTGTGCTCCGGCAGGGTGCTGATGCTCGGGATGCGAAGCAGGTCCTTGAGTTCGTCCAGAAGACGCTGGCGGTTCCCGTTTACGTGCTCGTTAATGGCTTGGGACATAAGGAACCTTGATAATACCGCGTACTACTTAAACCCGATTCCAGTGAGCAACACTCCCAACTTGCGCTGGTCTGGCGGGACTACGAAAGTCTTGTCGACAACCAGACTCAGCGAGACTGTGTCACCGGGCGGCGCGGGCGCGGAGACTTTGCGGACTCCCGCCGCGCTGAAGGTATCGGTGGCAAGCAGTCGGCCGTTGGAGAGAAGTTGGACCGATCGCGCGGGCGATTGAGGAGGTACGAAGAATGAAGCTTCGACAGTACTGGTGTCGGGCGGACGCTTCAGGATCACGGTTGCGCGCTCGCCGGTCCAACGGTCGCTGTTGTAGATGCCGGAGACAATCTGGGCGGCGGCCTCCGGAGTTCCGATGTTCAGGTAGCCTAGTATGGGCTTGCGTTCGGCCACCACCTCTACTCTTACGCGGTCGAGCGGGGCCAGCGAGATATCGAAGGGCCGCAAGCCCCAGACGACTGACGAATAGCCTGACCGGCAACCCAACCCGACCGTGCGTAGTGGGATCGACGATTGAATTTCGCGCTCCAGCACGACGGCGCCGGGTGTACCATTCACGGGCGGCGCGTAGGCAGTGGTAATTACGGCGTCGCCGGGCCAGAGTGCTTCATCGCGAGTGATGGCGCGCGCTCCGCGGGATTCCAGGTAGTATCGCAGCCCCCATTCGGCATTCGTAAATATGCGCGGTGCGTCATATTGAAAGCTCCGGTAGGCGGCCTGGTGCTGGTAGTTGACGATAGCAAGGCTCAAGGAAATGAGTGCGGAGCCTGCTGCGCCCGCGGCGAGCCAGCGCAGGGAGAGTCGGTCGGCCACCAGGATGGCTACGGGTACGCCGATGGGAAGCAGGTAACGCGCGCTGCCGGCGAAGAAGAGAACCAGCGCGGCGGCGAAGAACACCAGAATCCAGGCCGGTAGGAAGTTACGGCGGTCGCGCAGGCACGCTGCGAGGATCATGGCACCGGCGCCGAAGGACAGCCAGAATAGCGGATTCTGATCGTAGAAAGCAGCGGCGGCAGCGGCCGCAAGTCCGACGATCCAGCTGCGGCGGAACGCGGCCATCGCCAGCAGGGGAAACACCAGCCATCCGGTATGGGCGGTAAGCGCGGCGGCATTTTTCAGCTTCGCAACCAGCGTTTGGAGAGCATATGAGCTCATGTAACCGGCCAGGATCTGTGCCGGCAGCGCACCGCCGGTGATCCGTTCAAAAAGCTGATAGACCGCCACTGTGAGCGGCGCGGCGAACAACGCGATCCAGGCAGACGGATTGCGCGGCCGCGTTCGCGACATCCACAGCCACAGCGCCAATATCGGCGTCATGACGATGGCCTGGTAGGCGGTGAGAGCGGCCAGCACGGCCGCTACAGCGCACAGAGTGTAGCGGGCATAGATGAACGCGGCAATCGCCGCCAGCCAGAAAGCCACGAAGGGAATGTCCGCTTCAAACGAGTTGCCGTTGATGACGAACGCCGGCGTCACGATGAACAGCAGTGTTGCGATAAGGGGCTTGGTGGTGAATCGTAGGGCGATGGCGAACGTGCAGGCGGCGGCGAGCAGGGAAAACAGAATATAGAACGCGTGGAAAGGCACCTCGCGCACGTCGCCGAACAGGAGGATGAGGGCTGCTAGCGTCCAGGAGTCGAGGGGAGGATGCGGATGTCCTCGCATGTCCACCAGGTCGCCCTGGAAGACGTACTTGGCGTGCGTGGGATGCAGCGGATCGATCAGCGCGTGCTGAGCGCCCTTGATGTAATAGGGATCATCTCCCTGCACCGCCTGATTCAGAAACGGTAGTCGAACCGCGAAAACAGCGAGCAGAATCAGGAGAGCTTGTAGGCGGAAGCGCAAAACGCATTTTAGCGCTAACGCCGCTCTACTCCACGTTCACCATCATCTTTTCCTGGACGGCTTTGGAGCCCTGGCGTACGGTGGTGCGGATCTCGTACTGACCAGGCTGTAAGCCGGCGATGGGCGACCGTGCAATGTAGGCGATGCGCCCCTGCTTGTCGGCGGCAGGCAACTGAGGCTCTCCGCGCGCGACCGGCTTTCCGTCCCGAACAAACTCGAGAGTCAGCTTGGGCTCTTCGGCAATGGCGCTGTCGCGATAGACGACGAAGTACAAACCGAGTTCGGCTCCGGGACCAGCCTTGAAGGTGTCGTCGAGTCCGGGTGTCACCTTGCCTCCGTCGAACTCGAAAAGATCCGCGGCGTCGGCGGCCTCGGATTTAGGTGCGACGCTCCGTACAACCGAGAGGCTGCTGATGCCGAGACCCTGCGGTTCGGTGCTGATCACGAAAGCCTGCCGCTTGGCGCCGACGTTCATGTTCTCGCGGTCGAGGACGGCGGTCTCGAGCGTGTAGCGTCCCGGTGGAATCTCCAGGTGCTTGGTGTAGATGAAGTGCCCTGCGCGGGCTCCATCGTAGCTGTCAAGCGGCCGTTGCAAGGGCACGTCCTGACTCAGTTTCTCAATGATGTTGCCTTTGGCATCCTTGATCACGGCCATTAGCGAGAAATGCACGCGGAAAACTTTGTTTTCGGGATCCTTGGTGAAGGTCACCGACTCGAAGGGCAGGTCGATCACCACCGCGCTATTCGACGCATTGGCGCCTGTCCGATAGTGCAGCGCCGCCGAGCGGTAGGGTATTACGCGGGGGATCGGGGTAGCGGACAGAGCCTTTAACATCGGCATCTCGTAGGGCAGCAGATTCTGGCCTTCAAGGTAGGGCATCGCGACATATCCGTTGCGGCTCTGCACATTGACGTTTGGCCTCAGGACCTTGACAGACACCTTGTGGAAACTGCCGTCGAAGGTATCGATTTGCGGGGAGTAGGAAGCCTCGTAGTAGGTACCGATCTCCTCAGAAATCTGACGAAGAGGCGTCCGGAGATCATTCGAATCGGAAACAAGGAAGCCACCGGTTTTCTCGCTCAATTCGGCGAGTGAGTTCCGGACATTGGCGCGAGTGCTATCTTCAGCACGATCGGAGACCGTCGCCTGATCGGGCGTTACCGGACCGTTCCGCTGGGTCGCGGCGCTCCTCGAGCTACCGGCAGCCTGCGTCATCATGGCGTTGCCGGCGCTGTTCTGCGAGAACGTCACCAGACCCTTGGCGTCGATGCAATAGACGGTGACGTTGTTGCGGTTGGCGAGAGCGATCATGGCGTCGAACTGATCCTTCAACTCAGGCTGAACTGTGAGTCCTTCAGTGAAATACAGAAGTGTTTTGCGACCGGGGAGACGCCGTTGCTCCCGAATGAGCGCGAGCAGGGAGTAGATAGACGCACGACTTTGTTGAGTGCGCTCCATCGTCTGCGAGAACTGAATCATGTTCAGTGTGAGCCGGGCAAACTGCGCGTTGACCATCCCGGCCTTGGCAGTTTCGCTGGGCGGTCCACTGCTGCCGGGCGTGGGGCTGCTGTTGGCTTCTTCGAGCGCTGCCACTGCTTTTAACTCGGTCTCGATCTTCTGGGACTCGTCGGAGAAAAGTGAAAAATTGCCCCCGGTGGCCTTGGCGACGGCCTTCCTCACGGCGTCCCTGTCGTTGGTGAACTGCTGGAGAACGCTCAGTCGCTGGTCGGCCATGAAGACGCCGTAATAGGTAGACGCATCGGCTTCGTTCTTCAATAGATCGAGGGCGGCTGTGCGGGAGTTCTTGCGTCCCTCTGTGCCGAGACCCTGGAAGGCGAGCGTCACGACGCGGACCTGCCGCAGAGGGTCGGCGGCCGCTGCGCGGGTTGCAGGAGCGGCGTCGCCGCCGACCGTACCCAGGCTGGCTTCACCACCCGTGACTAGGCGAAAGCCCTTGATCTTTTGGGACTTGCCGTCGTCGGTGATTTCGATCTCCTCGGGCTTCAAGTCCTTGACGAGCTTTCCCTTTTTATCGCGAACCACGATGTCCAGAAGCACTTCCTGGGTTTGCGTCCGGATCACATCCGGGGACGACGCCCGCGCAGGTGAAGTCTGTTGAGCGGGGAGTATCTGTAGCATCAGGCAGAAGCCAAGCAGCGTGGGAGGCAACTTCATGGAATCAATATTCTCACGAGTCGGCGGATTCCGCGACATCGCGCTGAAAGGATTCAAAGAGCGCGAACAATAGGCCCGATCACACAGGTGCAGGACGGTGTCAGCGGGAAGGAGAGACGGTTTCCTTCGAGCAGGCTGGAGCAGGCACTTGGATAGCCGGCATCGGATCCGTTCCCGACTCCGGGTTCACGGTCTTCATCGTGTAATGCGTTTGATCGGATATCGCCATCTCTACGAGGCGTACCGAGCACGGGCCGGGCGGACCGGAGAGGGCCGTCTGGTTGGGCGCAAGCGAGACGGCACTGCCTGCGAGCGCAAGATTGCGGCGCGCCAGTTGAGTGAGGGCGTTGTCCATCGCGCGTTGGGAGGAGAAACCGGCTGCTGCGCCATCGCCACTGCGGCAGCGATGCTCATGAACAGAGTGAGTTTCGCTAAAATCATCGGCGCCTCCTCGACAATTATGGCCGGAACAAAGTATCTATGCAATGCGTATCATGGAGCATGATGCGACCCTTGCTGCTAGTAGTCGCGGTAATTTTCCTGCCTGGCTGTGGGATCGACATGGCACCGGCCGGCCCTCCCCAACACGACACCAAGACCGTCCCGCGCGACAAGGCCGAAATGGTGAAGGTGGAACTTCACATGGGTGCCGGGGAGATGCGCCTTCAGGGCGGCGCCAAGGAGCTGCTCGAAGCCGACTTTGAGTATAACGTCGCGTCGTGGAAGCCGGAAGTCCGCTACAGCAACACCGGCGTGCGCGGCTACCTCACCGTTGAACAGCCGAATGGCAGCAAGATGGCCAACAGCAATCGCTACATCTGGAACATGAAGTTGAACGACGAGACCCCCATGGACGTCAAGGTGAAATTTGGCGCCGGCGAAGCAGACCTGAATTTGGGGAGTCTGCTGCTACGTAGTGTCGACGTGGAAATGGGCGTGGGTCAGATCAAACTCGACTTGCGAGGCGATCCGAAGCGCGACTATGACGTCCACGTTCGCGGTGGCGTGGGCGAAGCGACGATCTACGTGCCGCGCGAAGTCGGCGTTTACGCGGACGCCTCTGGCGGCATCGGCGGCATTGATGCCCGCGGGCTACGGCAGGAAGGCCATCACTACATCAACGATGCCTATGAAAAAGCCAAGGTGAAGATCCACCTGGACGTACGCGGTGGCGTTGGCGCGATTCACCTGATCGGCGACTAGGCCGTCCTGTTGTTCACATAGAATCTTTGTGTGGACGATTTCGAAAAATTAGGCGCGTTCTACCTTGGCAGTCCGGTGGACGCAGTGACTCGCAAGGCCGCCGATACCCCGCTGCTTTACGATTCGAAAGACCTCGTTACCCATGCCGTCTGTGTCGGCATGACCGGCAGCGGCAAAACCGGCCTCTGTATCGGCCTGATCGAGGAAGCGGCGATTGACGGCATTCCCGCAATCATTATCGACCCCAAGGGCGACCTGTCCAACCTTCTGCTGACTTTCCCTCGCCTTGATCCGTCCGACTTCCGGCCCTGGATCAACGAGGACGAAGCGCGCACCAGGAATCTGTCCCCCGACGACTTCGCTGCCCAGCAGGCGCAACTGTGGAAGAAGGGACTCGAAGCGTCGGGACAGAGCGGCGCGCGCATTCAGAAGCTCAAGGACGCGGTGGAGTTCTCCATTTACACGCCGGGCAGCGAGAGCGGTCGTCCGGTTTCCGTACTGAATTCCCTGAACGCGCCGGGACCCTCCATCGCGGGAGATCCGGAGTTACTGCGCGATCGCGTGAGTGCCACCGCCACCAGTCTCCTTGGCCTGGTGCGCATCGACGCCGACCCCATCCAGAGCCGCGAGCACGTTCTGCTGTCCCAGATTCTCGACACCGCATGGCGCGGCGGCCAGAACCTGGATCTGGCTTCATTGATCGGCCAGGTACAGGCGCCCGCGTTCAACAAGGTCGGCGTGATGGACCTGGAGACCTTTTATCCAGGCAAGGAACGCTTCGCTCTGGCGATGTCGCTCAACAATCTGCTCGCCTCACCGGGCTTTCAGGCGTGGCTCAAAGGCGAGCCGTTGGATGTCAACGCACTGCTGCACAACGGCCAGGGCAAGCCGCGCGTGTCGATATTCTCGATCTCCCACCTCAGCGATGCCGAGCGAATGTTCTTTGTCTCGCTACTGCTGAATCAGACCTTGAGCTGGGTCCGGACACAGTCCGGAACGACGAGTCTACGGGCGATTCTGTATATGGACGAGATCTTCGGGTATTTCCCGCCGATCGCAAATCCGCCCTCGAAGAAACCTCTGCTCACCTTGCTCAAGCAGGCGCGCGCGTTTGGGCTCGGCATCGTGCTGGCGACGCAGAATCCCGTCGATCTCGATTACAAAGGGCTGTCGAACACTGGCACCTGGTTTATCGGCCGGCTGCAAACCGAGCGCGATAAGATGCGCGTGCTCGACGGACTCGAGGGTGCCGCCGCAGAGTCCAAAGGGCAGTTTGACCGCGCGCAAATCGACAAGATCCTGTCCGGCCTGGGCAGTCGTGTGTTCCTGCTGAACAATGTTCACGACGATCATCCGCAGTTGTTCACCACGCGATGGACCCTGTCGTATTTGCGCGGCCCCTTAACGCTCGATCAGGTCAAGAAACTGGACCAGGCGCCCCCGCCGGCGTCGACGTCGGCGTCAACCACCGCCACTGTCGCGGCCGCGCCTGTCCTTCCACCCGAGATTCCCCAGTACTTCATTCCTGCCAGAACGGCCGGCGCGCTCACCTATCAACCTTATGTGGTGGGCGCGGCCAAGGTGCAATTCCTGGACGACAAGGCCGGTGTCGATCAGACTCTCGACGTGATTTTCAAGACGCCGATCACCACTGGCCCGGCACCAGTGGATTGGACACGCGGCACCGAGGCCGAGTGCTCAATCGATGAGTTGGAGAAGAGTCCCGCCGATGGCGCACAGTTTGCGGATCTTCCCGCGCCCGCCGCACAGGCCAAGAGCTACGCTGCGTGGAACAAAGCATTCGCAACCTGGCTGTTTCAAACGCAGAAGCTGGATTTGTTTCGCTCTCCGAGCCTCGATGCGCAGTCGAAGCCGGGTGAGAAGGAACGTGACTTTCGCATCCGGCTGCAGCAAGCTGCCAGGGAAGAGCGCGATCGCTTGGCCGAGGCGTTGCGCCAGAAGTACGCGCCGAAATTCACACAATTGGAGACGCAAAAGCAGCGAGCGGCGGCAGCGGCGGAACAACAGAAAGCCCAACAGCACTCCGCGATGCTGCAGTCGGCGGTGAGCGTCGGATCGGCGATTCTCGGAGCCTTCCTCGGCCGCAAAGCGGTGAGCGTGACCACGATGAGCAAGGCGGCGACGGCAGCCAGGCAGGTGGGACGCACCTGGAAGGAGTCACAGGACGTCAACATTGCCCAGGGCACTATTGAGCAGGTGGTGCAACAGGCCGCCGATCTTCAGAAACAGTTCGACGCCGAGGTTGCAGCGCAACAGGCGAAGATTGATCCCGCCACAGAGACTCTCGATACCGTCACCGTTCGACCGAAGAAAGCGAATATCGTGGTGCAGATAGTCGCGCTCGGCTGGGGCGAATAGCGTCCCCTCCGCTATGCGAGGATGATCATCCCTGCCGGTGGCAGATCCACCCGCACCGTTGCGCGGCCATTGCTCACCGCGACGACGTCCGTCTCTCCGGCCGGTGGCTGGCGGAGCTGAGCATCGGTCCAGTCGCTGCGATAGAGCACTCTCATACTGGAACCAGCCGGATGCAATCCGGCATCGATGGTCACGTCGGCGCCGCGCGCCTCGGTGCCATCCGCATTCAGGCAAATCAGCACTTCCGTTCGATACAGCAGCCGCGACCAAGCCAACAGCTCCTTTGCGCCGGGCATGGCGAACGGAAACCCGAGGAATGAGGTCTCGCGACGGTACTGACGGCCGCGCCGCAGTGCAAGTCCCACAGCATCCGGACGGGCCCGTACGCGGGCAATGGCAGCGACTCGCAGGTAAGAAGGGTGCGAGGGATCGAAGAAGTGACAGCCGGCCGTTTCGAATGCACCGAAGGTTCCGCCGAACATCGTCTCGCGAATGTAGCGGTCCTCAGAGGGGATGCCGCCATTATCCAGCGGCTCGATGGAGGCGTCGTGACGGTCGCCGCTTCCGTCAAATGCCTGTTCAGTGCCGTAATAAACGCAAGGGATCCCGAGTGTCGTGAGTTGGACGCCGACCGCGTGCGCCACTTGCGGGTAGGCTTCCGGAATGGTGTTTCGAGCAGTGAAGCGTGCTTTGGAACGACCCACCATATCGTGATCGTCCAGCACCGACACGTGGTAGCGGCCCACCTCGCGATGGCTGCCTAATTCGTCGTGTCCTCCGAACTCACTGAAGAAATCGCCTGGATCCTCAAAGCCCTTGACGACGGACTGAAGCGTCGCCGCTGGACCGCCGAGATCCAACGCCGCATCAAGATTACGGCCGAAAACGTCGAGATAATTCCTGGCCATTCCGGCGCCACCGGTGACTTCACCGAGCAGCAGGAAGTTGTCTTTACCGATCGACTCCGCATATTCGCGAATGCCGCCGCAGAAATTGCGCGAGGCTTCGAAAGAAACGTGCTTGACGGTGTCAATCCGGAAACCGTCACAGTCTGTAAGAGAGATCCAGTAACGATAGACGTCGATCAGTCCGCCCAGAGCGCGCTCATGAAGTTCCATGTTCTTGAGGCTGAAGAAATCCCCGCGACGGAATTCGGTGTCGGGATTCATGGGATCTTCCCAACTCTGCGGATCCCAATTTCCGATGCGCCCAGCGCGCGTGTACCAGTCCAACTGCTGAAATTCCTCGGGCCACACGCCGTCATCGATGGATTGGATTTGCGAAGTGCTGGCGCCCGCCGCGGAGTGCCAGCCATGCACCGGATAGGGCGGTGCAAAGCGATAGTTTACGTCGCTGCGCGCAACTCCATTTTCGTCGTAATACCAGTTGTCGCCGCTGTGGTTATAGATGATGTCGAGCAGGACGTACATGCCGCGATCATGGGCGTCGTCCACCAGGTCACGCAGATCCTGGCGCGTCCCGAACCGCGGATCAACGTCGAGGTAATTCTGGATTCCGTAGCCATGGTACGTGTTCAGGTCGGGACGCTGTCGCCACACCGGCCCCACCCAGAGCGCGGTGATCCCGAGATCCTGGAGATAGCCCAGCTGGCTGCGAATGCCACTGATCTTGCCGCCCTGAAAGTCGGTGCCTGCCGCCATCCAATCGCGTTTATTCGGAGCGTGAAAGCGGGCCGGCTGAGCACGATCAAACAGCGGCCGCGAGGGTTCCCGCGCATCGCTGAAACGGTCGGGCAGGAGGAAGTACAGAACCTGATCGCGCCAGTCCATTGGACTGGGAAACACGCGGCCCCGCGGTTTCGAATTAGCGTCGGCGAGCCGGCGCGGAAATTGCGATTCGATCGAGACAGGCATGGCTGCTCCTTGTTGCTCGCACCGGCATCAACGGCCGGCGGGTCCGCTATAGGCTCGTTCAACCTTAGCGACTCGAAGTTCATAGTGCTCGTACCAGCGCCGCTTGCCAAGATTCTGAGCAATGCCGTGCTCGACGTGCTGTTTCCAGGTGGCGATGGCGTCCTCACTGGACCAGTAGGAAACGGTAATGCCAACTCCGTTCGCATCGCGCGAACTCTCAATGCCGAGGAAGCCGGGCATGCCGCCGGCAAGTTCGACCATCCGTGCCGCCATGTTGCCGTAGCTCTCGCCTTCGACCGCCGTCCGCTGGCTGGTAAAAATCACCGCGTAATAAGGTGGCTCCGGCGTAACGGCGAAAGGAGTCATGTTTTCATATTCTCGCAGGTGTGTCCGCCGCTTTGCCGCGGCCAGGAACTACATCAACTTGAGAATCTGTCCAGAATCGGTGGCAACCCAGATGTGTTCACCGGCATGGGCGAATGTCGCGTTCATGCCGAACGCGCGGTAATCCACTTTCATCTCCGACCATGTCTTGGCGTCCGGGCTGGTCAGCACATGGATCTTGCCGGGAACCGGAAGTTGGTACATCTTGCCGGGCGGTTCCACGGCCACGAGGTAAGCGGAATCGCCATGCCAGATCACATCCGTAACGTTTCGCCGGGCATCGCGAAAGACGCGGCCGCTCTTGCCCTTATTGTCGATCAGATAGACTTCCGAGCCGTATTGGAAGTAGTTGGTGAAGCGCACCAGGGACAGAGCGCTGCCGAGAACTTTGCCGGAGCGGAAGCGTGCGAACCGTCCGAACGTCGGAACAGTCTGGGGCTGCCAGGTTTCCCCGCCGTCCTTCGTCTCGAGCGTAATATTGAGCCCGGGCCACTCGCGCCGCCGCGAGAGACGCTCAGGATCGGTCCAGTTGGCATCGCTGAAATAGTCGCGCCGCGGAGCCACGTGGCCGCCGAGGACAATGGCTTGTTTGGGCGAGACCCACTCGATCCAATCGAAGTAGGTATTCTCGGCGTCCGTCGCGACATCCTTGGCAGCGGCGACGTCGGTCCAGGTCTTGCCACCGTCGCTGGTTTCCTTGAATAACTTCTTTTCGCCGGTGACCCACCCCCGCATTTCGTCACGAAAGTGGACCCGGTGCAGGCCATCCATGCCTTTGACCTTCTTCCAGGAACGCCCGGCTTCGTCGGTGCGCCAGAGCCCCTTGGTTGTGACCATCCAACCTACGTTGTCGCTGAGCAGGAAGAGCGATACCGGGTACTCCTGTAGCGGCACCTCAATCCAATGAGCGCCCCCGTCGCGTGTAATCAAAGACAGCCCGTGCGGATGGGGCCGTTTCTTATTCTCGATCACGACGCCAACGGCGATTCCTCGCTCGGGCGATGAGAAGGCTAGATCACGGATGGTGAAGGAGGTCTCGTCGCGATCGTAAAAATACTGAAGCTTCCAGCGTGGGCTGGCAGTCGTCGCCGGGCTCGCAGCGAACAACGATGAAGTGAGCAGGAGCAGCGCCGCAAAAACACGCACGGCTAATTCCTCGCTGGTAGACCGGAGGAGAGCACTAACTCGACATGATTCGCTTCTTCAACGGCAGTAGGCGCCATCCGCGAAAGCACCAACAGGCAGCCCACCTGCTCGCCCACCGTGGTCAGCAGTTCCATCTCCGCTCCCGAGTAGGAGTGGGCGGCGCGATGCTGCACATTGATGACTCCTACAACCCGGTTGCGGGCGATCACCGGGGCTGAAAGAAACGATTCGAATGTGTCCTCGGGCAAATCGGAAAAGTACTTGAACCGGGCGTCGTTATAGGATTCACGCGAAATGGATAGAAGTCGACGCTCGCGCGCCACCCAGCCCGTAAGGCCCTCGGAAAGCTTGAGCCGCACCTTTCCAATGCTCATGGGATGGGGTGGATTCGAGGCGCATAGCACCAGTTGTTCGCCATCGATGAGATAAAGCAGGCAGGAGTCGCAGGCCATGAACTCGCTGACCAGGCTTACGATGCCGTGAAGGACCTCAACCAGGCTCATCTCCCGCACCATAAAACGGCTGATCTTCTGGAACAGCCGGAGTTGGTGCTCGGTGCGCTCTAGGCGTTGCTCCAGATCTTTAGCCTTTGACACGACTTGATTATCCCATGTGCCGGGAGACCGGCAAGCTCTACTCGATGCGATAGCCGTACCGCGCGTGGGCCTGCATCTCGCCGGGCGCGACGTTGATTTTGATTTTTCGCCAGCGGCCGTCCACGGCTTTACCGGGAACATAGCCGATCACGTATTGGTTGCGAATTGCCTTGCTGATCTCGGCGATGGCGAACAGAAGATCGTTGCCGCTTCTCACGACGTAGGAAAGCCCACCGGTGCGAGTAGACAGGTCGCGCAGGAAAAGCAGTCCCCTGCCCTGCTCGGCTAATTCCGCGGCCTTATCGCTCGGCGACGGACCAAAGAAAGAGACCGTATAGACGGGTATGTCAGCTTCAACCGCCTTCCGCATCAACTGGCTGGCGGATTGCCGGCTATGGTTATCCATGCCGTCGGAAATGACAACCAGTGCCCTGCGGGGATTGGACGATGCTTTCATGGAATCGAGACCCTTAAAGAGGGTATCGACCAGGGCGGTACTGCCAGAGGCGTCCTCGAAGGCGACGCTGGTCAGCAACTGTCCAAGATTGTGCGTAAAACCGCCGTGGACTTGGGGCCGGGTGGACACGGCCGTGATGAAGGCCTCGTCTTCAGGATTGGCGACCTCGAAGAACTCCTTCAGCGCGTTCTTGGCGGCGGGGAGCACCTCGCGCATGCTGCCGCTGCGGTCGAACACCACGCCAATAGACGTTGCCGATTCTTCCTCCGAAAAGGAGGCGATGGATTGCGCCACGCCGTCTTCAGAGACAGTGAACTGGCGCCTCTCCAATCCGTTGACGACCGAGCCTCGACGGTCGGTTACGGTCACTGGGACGAGGACCAGATGAGAGTTGGCTACAAATCTTTGAGGATCGATCCCGGGGCGCAGGCGCTGAGCATTAACGAAGGCGGGCCACAGAATCAGAGCGGTCAAGCAGAGTCGGTTCACGGTCACATCCTTTGCGGACAGGGCAAACGGATAAAAACTCCACCTAGACGATATCGTGTTTTTTCAAGTCGCGCGGACGACCGCGCTGACTGCTTGGACGCACTTCAGGAAAGTCTATTTCAAGCGCAGTGAGAATTCTCTCACCGGTTGGCCTTCAGGTCCATTAACCCGGACCCAGTAAGAGCCACTGGCGGGAGCCTGTGGGATTCGCAGAGTAAGGTGCCGGCCTTGCGGAGTCACAGTGGAAGAGATGATCTGCGCTCCGGACGCTGAAACCACCGTAATCACATAGGAAGGAAAAGGCGCCAGGTCGGCAGTGTCGATCTTCAAACGCAGTGGACCGCCAGCGGTCTCCACGCTCTCGCCACCCCGGGAGGCTACCAGGTTGAGTTCAGTTTCGCCTCCGGTAGGCGCAGTGGTTGAGTGGTTGAGTAGGGGAAGGGCGAGCACCATGAGGCCTGCGGCGAGCGCGCCAGCCCAAACAGGCGCCGGTAATCTCAGGGGATTTGTGACAAATGCGGGCCGGGGCAGTTTGATGGGGAGCGCGGGCGTCTGGCGGCAGACATCCTTCATCACCGCAACGTACTTGTCGACTTCGACGCAGCGTTCCTGACACTCGGAGCAGACCAGTAGATGGATTTCCAAAACTTCCAGATCGGCTTCAAACAGCCGGCCCAAAGCGTACAACTCGAGCGCATCGTCCGTTGGGTGACGGGCAACCGAAGTGGTAGACATCAAAACCTCCTTGCTGGGCGCCGTTGAGCTCCAGTCTGGTACTTGAACACGTCTTGATGTATTAGTGCAGAGCAGTCGCGGAAGTTCTCATAAAAAGTGCGCTTAGGGCTTTTTGTTGCACATTTTTCTTCCCGATTTCCCCAAAACGGGACTTAGCGCGAGACTTTAGGAGCCGGAACTGGGTATCGCTCAGGCTCATATCCTCGCAAATTTGCTCCTGCGGCTGCTCATACAGGTAGAAGCGCGTCAGGATTTCCCGGTCGCGCCGGTTCATCCTGTCGAGAACCGCCTCAATCAGGGTTCGGGCCTCACGGGATATCGCCGTCTGTTCGGGATTCCCCATCACTGTACGCAGGCGGACACTGCCGTCGAGTTCCACCTCGTCTCGCCGTTTTTGGATGTGAGCGGTGATGTAGGCGGAGATTTGGCGGCGAACGATGGTCCGAATGAAACCCATTAGACGGTCAGGTTCACGGAGGTCCGCAGTACGGATGGCGTCGACGATCACCAGGAAGGTATCGTGGACTTTGTCATCGAGTTCGAGCGGCCCCATCTGGCGGCAGATATGAAAGCGGATTCCCCGTGCGAAGAGCCGGTAGAGTTGGTCGAGTCCTTCGGGGTCACCGGAGCGTACGCGGCTGATGAGCAACTCCCAGTCGACGTGCGCCGTCTCGCGCGGACCTTCCTCGAGTTCCTCGCGAGGTACGCTGTCAAGACCCAGGCTCATTGCGGCTCCTTCCTGTAAGTTGAAAAGCTGCCCAGTAGCGGGGTGCGGATCTCCAGGACGAGCTGTGGAGCATATCCAGTTGGGCGGCGCGAAGGGCGCCGGCCGGACTCTCTGCGGGTGTCGCACTGAGATGGCCATAGAAACTTGTAAACATGTCTCCCGAATCGTCAGGCGTCGCCCAGTGGCTGGCGATGACAGAGGTGGCGCCGGCTGACAGAAAGGCCCGTGTCAGGCCAAGCAAGCCGGCGCCTGCCAGAGAACGGCCACTGGCGGAACTGCACCCGCTCAGAACCACGGTTGAGCCGGATAGCGAGAGGATAGACACGTCACTGGTCGTCAGCAGGTCGAAAATCCGCGCATAGGGTTGAAGGCTGAGCACGACAAGCGTCTCATCCTGGCTCTGCCGCGAGGGAGCGAAGTGGGCGGCAATGTGTATCACGGCCGGGCGGGCCTTCAGCGCGTCGAGAAAGCGGTCGCGGGTCACGGCTGAACCCGACAGAATTTGGACAGGGCCACTCCAGCGACGCGCGCACTTTTCGACTTCGCGGCCGCTCCCAATGAGGCGCGGGAGTTCCTGCAAGTCGTTTGTTCCGCCGAACGCCAGCAACCAATTGGGAATCGCCAGCGATGTGCCCCGATTGCGGACAAACCGCGTATCCGCACGGTTGTAGACTGCATCGCCCACTCCCAGGAAGATCCCGGTAGCGCGTGTTCTCTTCTCACCCAGCGCCCAGGCTCCCGGGACGACTTCAATCGAATTCCTCTGAATGAGGAATTGGGGGTGTCCGTCGGAGATGCCGGTCACCAGAGCTGCGAGAGGAACCTGAAACAGCGGCCCCTCCAGCGCGAGGAACCAATTGGGCGGCAGGCTAGCCGCCGTCTCGCCGAACAGGATCTGGTAAAGCTGACGTCCAAGAAGACTGGCGTCCGGATGACTCTGTTCGACGGAGGCGCGGAATCGAGAAGAAAGCGACTCGATCTCGGACCGTGCGGGCAATCTTACGACTTGAATCGTCTGGCGAGTGATGGTCCACCGGTAAGAGTCCTGCTGACCTAGATGAAAGCTCATGAACGTTTCAGACTTGCCTAATCGCCTCCGAACTGAAAGAAGTGGAGAATTCGCGGATTTGTTCTCAATAAAACTAGGGAATTTATGCTGAAAAGAAACTGCTGCGCGCGACTCGAAATCGGCGAGCATGAGCCGCAACTTGCTTACTTCATTAGACTTTAACGACTCATCTCCCGCAAAGGAGCGCGCTTCCGCTACCCGCAAAAGGGTGAGGGTTTCCCAGTACTCCGTATCGACTTTTATCGACAAAGGAACGTTATTGAGACCGAACCGAAGGCCCGCCGCGCGATTGGTCTCCGCGGCCTCCCACGCCTCTGCGAGCAGTTCTGGACGTCCGGTACGTTGGTGAAGCTCGGCCACCGACTCGATTAGCGAATCGTAGACTTCCTGTAGTGTCGCGTCGGTGGAAGTAAGGAAGCGGTCGCTATGGACAATTCCGGCGCGCCATCGTGCCGCCTCCCGAGTAGCACGGCGGAACTCGACTACAGCGTTCTCAAGGTCTCCCGCAGCAAGAAGGATCCGGCCGCGAAGGTGAAACAGGAGATACCCCGGCAATCGCGTTCCGGGCGCGGTGGCGATAGCCGAATCAATCAGTCGCAGCGCAAAGGGGTAATCATGTTGGGCGAGTTTCAACTTGGCCAGTTGGTAGAGCGACAGGTACAGATCGGCGCCGCCGTCGAGCCTTCGGTAACGGTAGGAAACAGAGAGGGCCTCCTCGGCTGCAACCGGGTTCTCCTCTATCAATTCAGTGCCAAGCCGGTCGAGGGCAGACGCGGCCAGACCTCGAACAAAACGAAGCTCGAACCTGCCATTGGGTTCGTTTCGCTGATTTGCTCCCGGGCTTGAACTCGACGTTTCGGCCGCGCGGATTTCGTCCAAAGCAGTTCGGAATAATTGAATCGCAACCTCACGGTTTCGCCGGATGGACTGAAGCCGCCCGAGATGAAGAAGTGCCTGTGCCCGGTTGAGGACGCTTGGCATACAGGGACGGAGTTGGACGACGCGTTCGGCGCCGGGCAGTGCGCCGGCAACGTCACCCAACTCGACGTGAATGGAGGAAATGTTCCCCTCGATCAATGCCAGGGTGGCGCAGTCGGAATGCTCCTCAGCCTGCTGGCGGCCTTTATACAGAAGACGGAGAGCGTCCCGGTAGCGCATCAGGGACATCTCGCAGCCAGCGGCGCTGGTCAGCGCAACGCTGGCGGCGTGATTTTGTTTGGCGCGGCTCGCCTCGGCGTACACCTGCTCATAGATCTTGAGCGCGTCGCCGGGCTTGCCGGCGGCGAGTACGGTGTAGGCGTTCCGCAGCATGTCCCGCCAAACCGGCGGGATTGGATCGTCGGAACGCCGCACGACCCGGCTTTGCGTACAGAAAGCGAGGATCAAAGCAGCCGCAAGGGCTGACTTTTGCATTGAAATGTCGATTCTTGGATGAGTCGTGGCGACTCAAATGAGGGGTATCAGGGCAATCGCATGGTACCCGGAAACTTAGAATAGCAGCCGAATGTCCGAAATAGCAAGACATTCGGCTGCCACAACGCTTACAGACCGAACGGCGGAATCGGGATGAAGATGATCGGATCCATTTGAATATCCTCCTCGTGAGTGGTTAAGAGGCCGCGCGCACAACCTCTTCCTGCCCCCAAGATATTTGTAGGCTCACTAAATCGAGGGGGGTTGCGAGGAACCGCGTCCGCGCATAACGCTTTAGAAATAAATGGGGTTAGAGTGACGAATTTAATTTTTCGCCGTTTATGATTGCGTTTTTTTTAGACTCAAAAATGCGGATTCGCGGGCCATTTCCTGTGGCGCTGCGATTGCTATTGCACGCCTGATGCCCCTTCAGGAACAAGATTCTCCAGCCGGTCGCAACGCTCGTGTCTCGGCCCGCTCCTCGCGACTGGAGAGTGCGTACGAATGTGGTTATTTGGATGCGACCGCCAGCGGAGGTCGCGCGCTCCTACAAGCTTTCGGCTTGTGGTGCTGGCGAATGAAGGTTCCCATGATCTGGTTCGAGCGATTGAGCCCCCGGTCCAAGTTCTCGCGGATAAGCGTCGAGTTCTTCACGACTTGGTTCAGGTTGTCCGCCGATGGACTGGCGTCCGTGAAGGCGGCGTGCGGCGAGTGGGATTGTCAAGTCAACGCGGACCAAGCGGTATTTCGGCGGGTTCCGTCGGGGAAGGTTGAAGTGATAGCGGTCATGATCAGGCGACTTGTCACCAGGGCAGGAAGCTGCGAGGCCAGTGTGGCAACGCGCGAACTGCCGGTTCTTCAGACGGATGAGAAGTTGGCGCGAGAGGACAGAATCTTGTCAGTGCGGGCGCGTCGCCCGTCCCATAAGTCCCGTTCGCGCAGCACAGCTTAATGACACTGCTAAGCCAAATTTCGGAAACGTTTGCAAAACTTTTCACTCTGGGCTATTGTGGATTTAAGTTCCAGGGAGTGCTTTCTATGCAACGTCGCATTGCCACCTCATTGCTTTTCCTTCTGGCAGCCCTGCTGTCCAACCTCCAAGCCCAACAGACCACTGGCAGCGTCCTCGGCAGCGTCCAGGATAGCCAGGGTCTCACGATGGTAAACACCCAGGTGACGGTGCGCAACGCCGAGACCGGACTGACCCGTACGGTTCAAACCAACGACCAGGGCGAATATCGCGTTGACTTTCTACCCCCTGGCAACTATCAGGTCGAAGTGACCAGTCCGGGATTCAAGACCTTCCGGCAAACGGGCGTGACGCTGCAAGTTGGGCAGGGCGCACGCATCGATGCACACTTGGAGATTGGTGAGACAACCAGCACGGTTACCGTGGAAGGAGGCGCTCCGGTAGTCAATACGGTTGATTCGAGCGTCAGCCAAACGGTCAACAGCGAGCAGATCACAACCTTGCCGCTGGTGAACCGGTCAGTCTACTCGCTGCTCGCACTAACACCGGGCGTGCAGAACACCGGCAACGCCATCGCCCTGGGTTTCCCTGCGCAACGAACCTTTATCAATGGCGGCTCGGACGCCACGATGGGCTCGGTGAACTATTATCTGGACGGTGGTTCGAACGTCTCGTCGCTACGGAACACCGGCAACACGCCGCCGAATCCGGACGCGATTGAGGAATTCCGCGTCGACACCAACAACTACAGCGCGGAGTACGGGCGCTTTGGCAACGGCGTGATCAACGTGATCACGAAGTCCGGCACCAACGACTACCATGGGTCGCTGTTTGAGTTTTTGCGCAACACAAACCTGAACGCGAACACTTATAACGCGCTGGTGAAGCCTCCGCTCCATCGCAATCAATTCGGTGGAGCGTTTGGCGGTCCGATCATCAAGAACAAGACCTTTTTCTTTGGAACGTACTCGGGACTGCGGCAGACGACCACGAGTTTTCTGAGTTCAGCGGTGGTGCCGACGGCCGATCAACGAGGCGGAAATTTCTCGGCGACCACCAAGCCGATCATCGATCCCACGACGGGCCTGCAGTTTGCCGGCAACGTCATACCCACTTCAAGAATCGATCCCACCGCGCTCAACATCATCAACAAGAACCTGCCGCTGGCTAACCTGCCCAACAACGTCTACCAGGGCCAGGTGCCGAGTCCTTACAATACTGACGAGTTTCTGATCAAAGTGGACCATCTGGTTACGGACTCACAGCGCTTGTCGGCCAGTTACTACACCACGGCAGGCAAGAACTCGATTCAGCCGGCGGGAAATTTGCCGTGGAGCATACAAGCCTACGACTGGCGCCAGCAGAATGCGAACGCGACTTACACGTGGACGGCGACGCCCGTTTTAGTGAATCAGACATGGCTGAGTTACACGCGTTATTTTGGCGGACGGACGAATGTGCCGGCGCAGTCGCTGCGCGATTTCGGCTCTGACTTTGCGATTCAAGGTCCCCCGAACCTGCCGCAGATCGCGGTGACGGGCTATTTCACTTTTGGACAGTCGATCGCGGGCCCGGTTGCGGGAGACAACGTCTATAGCTTCCGTGACGTGGTGAGCTATACGAAGGGACGGCACTCGCTGCGCATGGGCGGGGATCTCAGCCTCTCGAAGGACATCCAGCAGACCCTGCTCAATAACTACGGTGTTTTTAGCTTCACCGGGGCAAAGACTGGACCCAAGACGAATCAGGGCGATGCGTTCGCCGACTTCCTGCTTGGCTTGCCGGTAACGATGAATCAGGACGCTCCCGAGACGGCCCTTTACAACTTCTGGCAGACGGGCCTATTCGTTCAGGACGACTTCAAGATTCATCCCCGCCTGACGCTCAATCTGGGTTTGCGCTACGACATTCAGACGCCTCCCACCGATCCGCAGAACCGGGAACTGACCTTTGTTCCCGGACAGCAATCGACGGTTCTGCCGAACGCGCCCCAGGGAATCCTGGTAGTTGGCGACAAAGGTGTGGAGCGCGGCGTAGTCCCGGTGCGTAAGAATCACTTCTCGCCCCGGATCGGGTTTGCATGGGATCCGTTTGGCGACGGCAAGACAGCGATTCGCGCCGGCGGCGGAATTTTCTACGGCAGTGTCTCCGGCAACGGCTGGGGCACGGTTGAGAATTCGCAGCCCTTCGCGGTCCGTCAGCAGTTCAGCAACGTGGCCTCGTTGACACATCCATATGCCAATCTCCCGGGAGGCGTTTCGCCGTTCCCGTACGAGTACTCCCCGGCGACCGCCCGTTTTATTCTTCCGGCCGGCCTGCTTCCCATCGATCTCAACTTCAAGTGGCCGTTGAGCTACCAGTTCAACTTTACGATCCAGCGCCAACTGTCGAAGGGCCTGAGTATCTCCGCCGGGTACGTCGGCACACTGAGCCATCACCTGGCATACTCGCCGGACATAAATTATCCGATCCTCACCAGCACCGCGACGAGTTCGAATTTCAACAGCCGCCGGCCTTACGGCAATGGCAATCTGTCAACGATCAACATGATGCAGTCCAATGGAACGGCTTCGTATCACGCATTGCAGTTGCAAGCCAAGAAGACGATGTCGCGCCATCTGAGCTTCACCGGATTCTACACGTTCAGCAAGTCGCTCTCGAGCGCGCAAATGGATGGCGCCTCCACCAGTGGCGGGGCGCAGGACTTTTACAACCTGGCACTCGAACATGGCCGGTCGGATTACGATCAGCGGCACAACTTCGTCGCAGCCGTAATTTGGGACATCAGCTACTACAGCGGCAAGAATCCGCTCGTAAAGCACGTCCTGAACGGCTGGAAACTGTCACCGATCGTCAATCTGGCCAGCGGACTGCCGTTTACCGTTAGTTCCGGCAAGGACAACAATCTGGACGGCGTGAGCAACGACCGCGCGAACGTCATAGCGAATCCATTCCTGGACGCGAACCGCACACGCGCTGAAACCACGGCGAAATGGTTCAATACTGCAGCGTTTGTTGCGAATCCAACCGGCACCGACGGAACGTCGGCACGCAATCTGATGGATGCACCCGGGTACCGCAACATCGACATGGGCTTGTTCCGGGATTTCGCGATTCGGGAGCGGATGAAACTGCAATTCCGCGCCGAGTTTACGAACTTCTTCAATATGGTGAGTCTCAACGCTCCCAATTCAACGCTGACCTCGGCCAACTTCGGGCAGATTACGACGGCGCGTGAGATGCGACAACTCCAACTCGGGCTACGTTTCGCGTTCTGAGGTTATCCTCAGGAGATGCGACTCCTGCGGCGATGGGCGCTTGCCGCGCTGCTGACTTTCGGATACCTCCCGGCTGCGGATCTGTTCTTCGTACAGATGTCGGATCCGCAGTTCGGAATGAATACCGACAATAAGGACTTCGCCCAGGAGTCGGCCAATTTCGAGTTTGCCATCGCTAGTGCGAACCGGCTGAAACCGGCTTTCGTAGTGGTGTGCGGCGATCTCATCAATCGCCCCGGGGATGCGGAGCAAGCGGCAGAGTATTTACGAATTGCCGCCAAGCTCGACCGGTCAATTCCTATTTACAACGTAGCTGGCAATCACGACGTTGGCAATGAGCCGACGCCCGAGTCGCTGGCCCGGTATCGCGAGAAGTTTGGGCGCGACTACTATGTCTTCCATACCGCTGAATTTACCGGGATTGTTCTCGACTCAAGCCTGATCCAGCATCCGGACAAGGTGCCGGAGGAGGCGAAAGCGCAAGAGGCGTGGCTCAAGGTCGAGCTTCAGAAAATTCGGCAGGGTGGAGTGGCGAGCGTAGCGGTCTTTCAGCACATTCCCTTCTTCCTGGAGAAGGCGGACGAACCCGATCAGTACTTCAATATCCCGCTGGCAACTCGGACGCGCTTTCTCGATATGCTCAGCCAGAGTGGTGTGAAGAATGTGTTTGCGGGCCATTATCACCGCAACGCGTACGGCGGAGCGGCTGGTCTAAAGATGGTCACGACAGGGCCGGTAGGAAAGCCGCTGGGGCCGGATCCTTCGGGCATAAGGGTGGTGACGGTAAGCGGGTCGACGATGCAGGGCCGTTACTATGGCCTCGGCAACATTCCCAATCAAGCCGAGCGTTAGCAGTGCTAGTTCGCCACCTTGATTGCCGCGAGTCTCTTGATGATCGGGAGGTCGGCGGCCTTCTTGACGTCCAGGCGAATGCCAGTGCCCTCGGCGTACTTTGGCGCCTCGTCAATCAACGTCAGAATGCGGACTGGGAATTTACTCTTCCGAATTGCATCGAGTGCCTTCTCGCCAAAGATGAGCGCTACTCGAAATCCATCCGAATAGGGCCCCATGTAGAGGATTGTTCGCTTCTTGAGTTTGAGGCGAAGCGACCAGCCTGCCTTCGGCGAGTAGGAGTGCCACTCGCGACTGGTGATCAGCCCCTCGACATCGAGATCTTCAAGAAGTTGGTTCCAATAGCCGGCGGTGGCGCCGATGGCGGTCTTCAATTCTAATTCACTGGGTTGTTCGAGCTTGCCTATGAAGGCATTCGGTTCCACGGAAAGTTGACCTCAACCGCACTCTATTGCGAAACTCGCGGCATCGCAAGGCGGTGCCGGAAGCTTTAGGCTGCGAGGACCTCGACGATCAAGCACTTGAGGTAGAGCGTTTCCGGAACAGTGAGCAGGATGGGGTGGTCGGATGCCTGCGTGCGCCTTTCGAGGATGCGCAGGGTGACGCCCGCATCAAGCGCCGCGGACGCGAGCACGTCGAGCAGAGCGGCCTCGCTCATATGATGCGAGCACGAGCAGGTGACCAAAACGCCTCCGGGTTCGAGTAAACGCAGCGCCCGCAGATTAATCTCTTTGTATCCGCGAGCCGCGCCCTCCACCGCCGAGCGGGACTTGGCGAAGGCGGGCGGGTCAAGAACGATGGTGGAATACTTCTGGTTCTCGCCGGCAAGGAAGTTGAAAACATCGGCTTCGCGGAAATCGATGTTCCCTGCCCCGTTCAACGAGGCGTTGTGGCGGGCCGAGTCAACTGCGGCGGTGGAGGAGTCGAGCGCCACCACTGACTCGCAGGTTCGCGAGAGATGCAGAGCAAAGCCGCCCGTCGAGGTGAAACAGTCGAGGGCACGGCCTCGCGCATGGCGTGCCGCCGCCGCGTAGTTCTCCCGCTGATCCAGGTAGACGCCGGTCTTTTGTCCGTGGAGTAGATCGGCCTCGAGAGTGATGCCGTTCATATGGATTGCGACGCGCGCGGGCGTCTCACCGGTAACGGTCCGGATCTCGGAAGGCAGTCCTTCGAGTTTTCGAACGGACGCGTCGTTGCGCAGGATGATGGATGCGGGTGAATAGAGCTCCTGGAGCGCCTGGACGATCAGGTCGCTTGACCGGTTCATGCCCTGGTTGAGCAGTTGGACGACAAAATGGTCACCGTAGCGATCGATGATCAGACCGGGCAGCTGATCGGCTTCGCTGAATACAAGACGGAAGGCGTTGGAATCTGAGACCACACGCGCTCTGTGGTCGCCGGCAGCCTTAAGGCGAGTGCAGAAGAAGCCGGAGTCGATGGTAGCCGGGCGGCGGGTCAGCTGGCGCAGCGAAATCTGGGAAGTCGAACTCCAGTGAGCGACACCGAGGAAGCGCCCTTTGGGATCGAGAACGCGGACGGCTGCGCCAGGCTCGGCAGCACCGCGATCGGCGACGTCCGATATGAAAATCCAGGGATGCCCGCTCTCCCAACGCAAAGCACCCTTTCGCGTTACGCGAACTTCTGCTAGCGGCCCGATCTCAATGCCTCCAGGCGCGCCACCCGGGCCTCGGTGGAGGGATGAGTGGAGAACAGGTTTGCCAGCATGCCGGTGGAAAACGGCTTGATGATGAACATATGCTGAGTGGCTGGATCGGCGTCCATCGGCACCCGCTTTGACCAGGACTCCAGTTTCTGTAGCGCGCTGATCAGGTAGTCGGGATTGCCGGTGTATTTGGCGGACGCTTCGTCGGCCGAAAACTCACGGCTGCGAGAGATGGCCATCTGGATCAGCATTGCGGCCACGGGACCGAGGACGAGCATGAGAATGCCGCCAAGCGCACCCCCGCCGCCTTCACGATCGTCACGGCGTCCTCCGCCGAAGAACATCGCCATGTAGGCGAGCCGCGTGATGGCGGCGGCGAGTGTAGCGGCAATGGAACTGATGAGAATATCGCGGTGCTGGACGTGTCCCAACTCGTGCGCGATCACGGCTTCGAGTTCTCGGTCGCTCATCAACTGGAGGATGCCGTAAGTGAAGGCTACCGACGCGTGAGATGGATTGCGGCCGGTGGCGAACGCGTTCGGCGAGTCCTGTGGAATGAGCCAGAGCTTCGGTACCGGAATCTGCATTTTTTGCGCAAGATTCTGGACGATCGGGTAGACGCGATTGTAAATTTCCGGATTTTCGGATGAGGTGACCGCCTGGGCTGAGTAAGACATCAGCGCGATCTTCTCGGAGAAAAAGTAGCTGATGAAGTTCATTGCCACAGCGATGATGAGAGCGTACTGTAGGCCATTCCGGCCGCCGATTGCTCCACCGCAGACTATAAGGACCGCGCTCATCAACCCTAAAAGAGCAGCAGTCTTGATCCCGTTCATATATGGTTATCCTAACTTGTTAGATGCATGTACGCCCGTCAGCGGATACGGATACCGACGCGATCACGCGGATTTACGCGCATTACGTAGAGAACACCACCTCCACCTTCGAGATTGAGGCGCCCAACCTGGCGGAGATGACTAACAGGCGGCGAGCGATCCTCGACCGGTCATTGCCCTTTCTGGTAGCGGAAGTGGACGGAGTGGTGGCAGGCTACGCTTATGCGACGCCTTATCGTCCTCGCGCGGCGTATCGATTTACGGTTGAAGACTCGATCTATTTGAATCCTGGCTATACGGGAAGAGGCATCGGGCGGGTGCTGCTGACAGCGGTGATTGAGCTATGTGAGAGCCAGGGCTACCGGCAGATGGTGGCCGTGATTGGCGGCAGTGACAACCGTGCGTCCATTGGATTGCACCGTTCATTGGGATTCTCAGACGCTGGAATGCTGGCCAATGCCGGCTACAAGTTCGAACGCTGGGTGGACAGCGTCCTCATGCAGAGACAACTCGGGGCGGGAGCAACGTCCCGCCCCGTTGAGATCGCCGGCAGTTAAACAATGTCCACTTTGATCTGACGCGGCTTGGCGACTTCCTTCTTGGGCAATGTGACCGTCAGCACGCCATTCTTGTACTCGGCCTTCACCTTTTCGGGATCCACGGTCTCCGGGAGCGCGAAGTATCGGGCGAAATTGCCGTAGCCGCGTTCGACGCGGTGGAATCCGCCGTCCTTAGTCTCATTCAGAAACTTACGTTCGCCGCGAAGCGACAGGGTGCCGTTTTCGATCTGGATATCGACATCCTTGAGCTCGATGCCGGGGACATCGGCTTTGAGGACGAGTTCATTCTCGGTCTCGAAGATATCTACCGAAGGTGTCCAGGGGCGTGCTGCCGGCTGCTGGGATAGCAGGCGGTTCACGGAGTCCTCGAAGAGTCGCAATCCGGCCGGGAAATCGTCGATTCCGAACGGGTTCTTGTAGTTAGTCAGAGTCATATGTCTTTAGCAAACCTCCATCTTCTGTCAGTATAAAATCTGCGCGTTTACATGTCAAGTATAATTTAGTGTTTGCCAGGCAGATAAAAGCTGAGGCGTCGAGCTTCGTCAAACGTCATACAACTAACAGCGCGTCGCCTTCGCGCCGATGTAGAGGAATAATGAAGGGCTGTCTGGGCTGCATGTTGTTTTTTTACATAATGTTACCAATGCTGGCCGCAACTGGGCCGTCGTCGCCGGATCCAGTAATCGCCAGCCCTCTATTGCGAATCGAGCGGCTGCCAGTGGCGGGTGGCGGTGAGTTGCGTACCTATTTCCGTCGTCTCCCGGACCATCATGCGAACGGTCTGGAGATTCCCCTGGTGAGTATTCTCGAAGACACGATGGGCGATGGAGATCCGGCTAACGACCGTGCGCGCTACGTTTACGCCTTTGGGTTCGCGAGGCCGACGCTCTGGCAGCGTTTTTCGGCAGCCGTGCCGTTCCTTTACCGCCGTGCTGGAGGTGACCGCCGTCGGCATCCCATGCCGGCGCCGCTGATCGACATGGCAGCACCGAGCAATGGAACCATTCCGAAGATCGCTGGCGCAGCTTTGCAGTCGAGTTATCTGGACCCACTTGGCATCCCCTACAGGGCCTCGAGCCGGGCGTATCGCGGCCGGACTAGCGAGTACCGCGACATGAATGTCTACCGCGCGCTCGAAGTGCTGCGGTCGGCGCCGCCGGAAGCAGGCGGGTTTGGAGAAGAAGACCTGGCCCGAATCCAAGGACGTCTGGTGCTTTCAACGCGCATCCTGGGCGGACTGGTGAGCGAGAGCGCGGCCCCATCTGCGTGGATCAAGCGGCGGAACGCATCGGCCATGAATCTGGGGCACAACTGGGAACTATTGAGACAGCGCGCGGACCAGAACGGTTTGGAATTCCAGCCGCTGCGGATCGGGTCGGAGGACACGAACTTCGCGCTGCTCTGGGTTCGTGCAGATGAGCCGAAGCATGCTTTTGACAGCCGCTTCCTTGGAATCGGCGATCCGTTTAGCGATGCGCGAATTCGCGACTGGCAGGGCTACTCGGAGACCTGGTATTTCGACAACTACGGCAGCCGGGAGGAATCGGGCGAGGCGGGAGCGCATCCGGTGAGAATGATCCCGCTTGGGTTGTACGCTCTTGACCATCCCAAAGCTCCACTGCTCATGATCGACTTCCGCCGCCCGGGCAAATTGAAGCGGCGCGAGATGGCGCTGCGTTTCAGCGACGACGTGGCTACGGGTGTCCTGGGATTCACCGGTTGGGGCAATCTGCCGTATATGGCCACCAAGCAGGTGGTGTTTTTGGTTCGCGGCCGGTGGGGCGCTCCGGTGAGTCGCGAGGCACGAGTGAACGCGTACATGCAGTTGCGCCAGGGACTGCTAATGGACCGCGGGCTTCCGGAGCCGCTACATCATGAACTGGTACGGAACATTGACCGGCTGGGATGGAATCCGTTTGAGGAAGGCATCGGACGTGAGGTGAAGATTGCGGAGTCGCAGTACCGCGCGCTGGCCGGCGAGACCAACGGAAGCCTCGCCCGTAAGCTTGCCGAAGGACGCGAGCGGGAGATCCGAAACGAACTCCACTCGGGCAGTGCACGCGCGGGTCTGCGCGCCGCCACCATCGCGACCTTCGGGATCTACCGGCACCACGATGAGTTGACGCCGGAACGTCTCGCCGAGGTAAACCGGATCCGCCGCGATTCTTATCAAGAGAGGCTACAGCCGGTGCTGGCTGTGCTACCGCCTCGTCCCACAGTGGTTACGTCTGCCGGTGCAGCGCAATAATCGCGGCAGTTGGCTCGGGCTTGCGCTGTGCGCGGCCAGTATTCTCACGGCTCAAGCGGCACCGCGGCGGCTGGTAGTTATTAAAGCGGATGGCTTGCCTGCGGAGGTGCTGGACCGTTGGGCGCGGGCCACCGATCCCAATACGGGCAGAAGCGTGCTGCCGTGGGTGGATCACGTCTTCCGCCGCAACGGCTCGTGGGTCCGCAATTTCTACACGCGAGGCATCAGTCTGTCGGCGCCGGCATGGTCGATGCTCGATACAGGCGAACACCTGGTAATTAAGGGCAACGTCGAGTACGACCGCTTTACGCTAAGAGTCTACGACTACCTGAACTTCTTCCCTTTCTACTTGGCGAATGCTCGCAGCACTCGCGCGGACATGCCTGGTCCTGAAGTGCTGGACGAGACGGGACATTCGTTGCTCGTCGATCGATTTCCCCCTGAGGAGCGTTACCAGAGCAACCAACTTTTTCAGCGCGGCGTGCACTGGCGCATCCTTGGGCAGGGCGCCGTGAAGCGCATCACTTCCCGAACGCCGCGAGAACTTTTCGACGAGTGGCAGACAGGATTCGAGTTTACGCCGGCAGTCACCGAGCAGGTGGAGCGCGAGGTGATGCAGGGAATCGCCGGCGCAACCGACAACTACCTCGACTACTATTTCATCGACTACGATCACGTCGTCCACCTGGCGAACGACGAGGCTAGCCTGGTGGGAGTGCTGCGCAAGCTGGATGCGCTCGTGGGCCGCTTGTACACGGCCATTGAAGCAAGTCCGCGGGCGAAGGACACGATTCTGGTGCTCGTGTCGGACCATGGCATGAACTCCGACGCGGACGTCTACAGCCAAGGCTACAACCTGGTGCAGTTCTTCAACTCAGCGAAGGGCGGAGGCCATCACGTCGTTCTCAACCGCCATCCGATGACGGAGTACAAGCTCCGCGCGCTGGATCCGTTTGTGACTGAAGTGTCGAGCGCGAGCAGCGAATCGCTTTACCTGGCCGGTCAGGCGGCGAATTACCCGACGGCCCTACTCGACTTGGATGGGAATGAGCGAGCCTCAATCCACCTGCGAAACAGCGACCTCAACCGGCTGCAACAGCTTCTGCAGCGGGCCGCCGCAAAGGATATGCAGGCCGGACGCGACGCGCTTGCCTTGATCGAATCAAAGCGTACCGCGTGGTCGCGAATTGTGACCGAGGTGGAGGAGGAACGGGCGGCGCTAAAGCGCGGGATCGAGCGGCAGCGTCTGGTAGTGGACGCACAGGAGAAGAAGTTCAACCGCCTGGAGCATGATCTCGAACTCGACGAGCCTCCGAAGCGTGAGCGGGCGGCACTGAGCAGCTGGGAGCGGGATTATGAGGGATACGGGGGATATGTCGAATACCTGAGGCACCTGCTGAGCCTCAAAGCGTCTGATTTACAGGCGGCCAAATTTCGAGTCGACCAACTGATCCCGCGACGAGCCATGGGCGATGCCAACCGAATTTGCGATCTGCAGAATTACTCTATTGGCCCGGGAGTACGGATCAATTATTTTCAAGCGCTGACCGAACTCCGTGCTCGTAATAACGTACAGCAGGGTGTGAGTTCACGACCGGTGGATTTCATCGCGGTGGCGTTGGACCCGGCAGGATTGGCGTCGCTGAATGCCGGCGCGGACTATGGCGTGTTCCTGTATTTCGATGATGCGCATGAGGCGCTGCTGTTGGTGCGCGAACGCGCGGGGCAGGTGTCGATCCGGTATCAGCCGGCGGCGAAGTTGACGCAGGATTCCAATGGCGCCATTACGTTTGACGCGCGGCCGTGGGGTGCTGACTTGCCGCTCAAGTATTTCGAGGATCCAGCTCTCGATGTCCAGGGAGAGCGCGGCGCCTGGCTCAGCGAGTGGCATACCGATCAGGAGTGGCTGTCAGCGGTTCATCGAACGATGTACTCAAATGGCGTGATCGGGTTGGCGGAGCATTTCGGTCCAACGCGTCTTGGAAGAACGTCGAAGTTGTGGGATGAAGCGGGACCGGATGAACCGGTGCTGCGTCGTTTTGAGGAGCGAAAACGCGGCAGGGTGGCGACAGATCTATTGGTGCTGGCGTCGAATCATTGGAATTTCAATGTGCGCGGATTCAATCCTGGCGGCAACCACGGGTCATTCTTCCGCGTGTCAACAAATTCAACTCTGATGCTGAGCGGCGCCGGCATTCCGCAGGGGCGGCAGATCGAGCGGCCCTATGATTCGATGAGCTTCTTCCCTACCCTGCTGAGAGTGTCCGGGCTGGCCACCAGCGTGCAAGTCCGGGCGTATCCCGGTCGCGTCATCCAGGAATTGCTACCGTAAAAGACAGGCCTCACTATGATCAGTTTGCGTAACGTCGAGAAGTACTTTGAACACGGACCCACCAAGACCTTCGTGCTCCGCCGGATCAATCTGGAAGTAAAAGAAGGCGAGTTCATTTCCATCATGGGACCGTCCGGGGCCGGGAAGAGCACTCTCCTACACGTTCTGGGCATGCATGACACGGCATGGACCGGCGAGTATTTCTTCTTCGATCATCCGATCCACAAGTTAAAGAAGAACGATCGGTCAGAGGTCTACAAGAAGTATTTCGGCTTTGTCTTCCAGAGCTATCACCTGCTCGACTCCCTGACTGTCTATGAGAACCTGGAAATCCCCCTTTCGTACCGGAATATCAAGAAAAGCGAGCGCGATGCGATTGTCTGCGATGTGCTCGATCGTTTCGCAATTGTCGGCAAGAAGGACCTGTTTCCGAATCAGCTTTCGGGCGGGCAGCAGCAGCTTGTCGGCATTGCGCGGGCCATTGTCGCGAGTCCCAAGGTGATTCTCGCGGATGAACCCACGGGCAACCTGCATTCGAGCCAGGCGAAGGAAATCATGGAAGTCTTTAAGAAACTCAACGACGAAGGCACCACCATTATCCAGGTGACGCATTCGGAGATGAATGCTTCGTATGGACATCGGGTGGTGGAGATTGTCGACGGCTGGATCACGAAGCCTGAGCCGGCGCCCGCAGGTGTCCGGTAACGCGCGGGGTAATCCCACCAGCGGACAAACCGCTTAGGCGGCGGCTTTACCGACCACTACTATGGCGATCCAGGTGTCGCCCATTTTGCGCTGAAGCACCCAGTCACTTTCGCCAGAAGCCGAGAAGTCGGCTTTGGCATCGTCCGCTTTCCAGACGCTCATCACCAGAGGATGGGGCGTACCCGATGCCTTCTGACTCCACTTCATCAGATCCTCATACTTCGGCGTGGCCTTGGGATCGGGGTCGTCAGAAAGTTTCGTGAGCACCCAGAAATCCCGCTGAGGCGCGACGCCCTGATGATCGCCGCTGATGGGGAACATACTGAAACGCACGGTGTAGAGGCCAGGCTTCACGGTTTGACCGCGGCGGTCGTACCACTGCATGGGAAAGCGAAGAACACCCATCAGCGATCCGTGAGGGACGGTAGTCAGAGTGACGTTCTCCTCGGACGTCTTTGGACCGCTGGGCGCGGCTGTCACCAACCAGATTTCGACAAACGCTTTGCCCTGCGCGTCCAGGATCTTGGTGCCGTCTTTTTGCAGCAGCGCGGAGTACGCAGCCGGGATGTCGGAGGGCGGAGTTCCGGCTGAATCTGCTTTGTATTGGCCCAGCGCGGAGATAGCCGTGACGCCGAGCAGGAGGAAGGCCGTGGATAAATTACGCATGAGTGTCTTCCATGTGGATGCGCCGAGCGTATCACCTGATCCGACGATATCGAATATCTTTCGGTTACGGCAATAGCGGCAGGATCACTTTGTCGATGCCGGCGTCGGTCCAGGCTGGGATCTTAATGTTCTTGTGCAGGCTCCAGCGTTCAACGTGCTCAATCGTCTCGCCCTGCTTCAAATTCTGAAGCGGCCCTAACGTCTCAAGTTCGAGGAAGTCGGCATTGGTGAAAGTTTCGTAACACGAACCGAAGTCAGGGTAAGCCTTGCCCGCCTGAGCCTCATAGCGCTTGATGAAAAGGTCGGAGCCGAGGATGTAGGCCCCGAACGTGTGCATGTTGAAAGAGCCGAGTTTCTGCGGGACCGCATTCTTTGGATCCTGCTTGAGGATCAGATACTTCTTGGTGAACTTCCAGCGGGGATCGGATAAATCCGTAAAGGCGGACATCACCAACGGATTGGTGGGCGCAAGCATTTGAGGGTGGGTGCCGCGCGGGGGGAAACCGTGGAACCCCTGCCCGCCCTGCGCCATCATCGTCAATGACCACGGCGCGATTTCGCGAGCTTTCGCGCGGGTGTTCTTGATCCTGTGAGTGACGTCGACCCGGCTGCCGGTGGCGGCGAGTTTCACGATGATCTGTTTTTCGAAGCCGGTTTCGGGCTCAACGGGTTGGGTGGCGACGAGCGTGTCGCCTTTGACTTCGATCTTCACGGGACCGTTGTCGAGCGCGTAGGTGTCCTTGGCGTCTTCCGGTCCAAACCAGATGCGGTGGCCGCCTCGCGCCTGCCAGGCCTTCTCGCCCGACTTGCCCATCTGCTCCTTAAACTCCTTGAACAGATTCTGTCCGCCGACAAAGCCGAAGCGGATCACGCGCGGCCCAACGTCGCCGGTAACGATTAATTCAACTTCGCCGTTGGTCATGCGGTAGCAGTTGTTCCAGCCGGCGTAACTGGTTTTTTCGATCTTGACTGCGGCAGAGGAGAGTGTTGAGGACATAGCAAGGAGGAGGGCCAGGGTAGGCAGATGGTGCATCGAGAACTGTTGTATCACAGCCGGCGCAAAATGGGAGTCGAACTGAGGCAGAGGGCCGTGGAAAGTGACTTCGACGGCCCGAAGCGGTTTGGAGGCTATTTTACGGTGAAGGGTACAGTGGCCTTGGTGTCTTCGAACTCGATGGTCAACTCGCCCTTGTTGCCGCCCTTCTTGGACAGCTCAATCTTTAGCGTCTCGACCTTGCTGGCGGGATGACTCATCATCATTTTCGCGCGGCCCTGATCCTTCGAGGCATCGTATTCGGTGCCCCATTGGCCGGTTTGCTTATTGATGACCAGCATCCACGCATCTTCGTCGATCTTCGCGTAGAGCGTATAGTCGCCGGCGGGTACGTTGGTGCCGTTGATGTCGAGGTTCGCGGTGGTGTGGAGCGTGGTTGCGCTGTTCGCACCCAGGCGCCAAATCGGATACGTAGGATCCTTACTGATGCGGCCGCCCTTGCCCAACATTTGCCGGCCTTTCACCGAGGGCGCGCTGTATTTGATGGTGATGGCCTTGCCATTAATATCGACGGTGGTGCTCGCCGGGGGGCTCGCTTGTCCGAACGCGAGAGCCGAAGCGATAACGAATAACGTGGAAGCAAGCTTCATGTGAATGATTGTCACATAGTGTTCGACGGGCCACCGGCAACATAGTCACGGAACCGCTCGCGCAAGGCACGTTTATTGAACTTGCCCACGCTGGTCTTGGGCACGGCGTCGATGAACTGGACGTCGTCGGGCATCCACCATTTGGCGACGCGGGTGGAAAGGAAGTCGAGGATCTCCTCCTTGGTGCATTGTTCGCGCACCACGACGAGCGCGAGCGGACGCTCCTGCCACTTGGGGTGCGACACGGCAATTACGGCGGCTTCGACGACTTTCGGATGACCCATGATGGCGTTTTCGAGGTCGACACTCGAGATCCATTCGCCGCCGCTCTTCACCAGATCCTTAGTGCGGTCCATGATCTGGATGTAGCCGCCGGGATCGACGGTGGCCACGTCGCCGGTCCGAAACCAGCCATCCATGAACGACGTGGCATGGGGCGAATCGATCTGATTGCTTTCATCCTTGAAATAGCCGGACGTAATCCAAGGGCCGCGCACCTGTAATTCGCCCATCGTCTCGCCATCCCACTCCAGTTCGCGGCCTTCGGCGTCGACGATGCGGAGGTCCACACCAGGCGCGGGCAGTCCGTGGCGGGCGCGAACGTCGAATTGCTGCTGTTCCGGAAGAGCATCGATCTCCTGCTTGAGACAGCTGATTGTGCCAACCGGCGAAGTCTCCGTCATCCCCCATAAGCAGGCGATCCGGATGTGGTGCTTGCGATCGAAGTTCTCAATGAACTGGCGCGGCATGGCCGATCCGCCTACGGGCACGAGGCGCAAGCTGGACAGGTCGTGATTGTGGGTCTCGAGATAGCTGTACAAGCCCATCCACAGCGTTGGAACGCCGGCCGAGAAAGTGACCCGCTCACTCTCGATCAGAGACGCCATATCCTCAGGCGCCAGATACCGTCCGCCCATGACAATCCGACTGCCCACCAGAATCGCGGCAAACGGAACTCCCCAGCCATTGGCGTGAAACATGGGAACGAACTGAGCCACGACATCGCGTTCGCTCAGGCCGAAAACGTCAGTTTGAGCGATGCAGAAACTATGCAGGAATAGTGCGCGGTGTGAATAGAGGACGCCCTTTGGATTCCCGGTGGTGCCGGACGTATAGCAGGTAGCGCAGGCCGCATTTTCGTCGAGCGCAGGCCAGGAGTAAGGCGTGGGTGGGGCCGCGGCGAGCAGATCCTCGTAGTCGCCGGGACCGTCGTCGGGCAGTACGATGATTTGCCGCACGGTGGTTAACTGTTCGCGGATAGAGTCAAGCACCGGGAGCAGAGAGTGATCACAGAAGATCACCTGATCTTCGGCGTGATTGATGATGAAAGCCAGCTGATCTGAGGGCAGCCGGAGATTCAGCGTGTGCAGGACGGCGCCGTAACAGGTAACGCCGAAGTAAAGTTCGAGATGGCGATAGCTGTTCCAGCAGAGAGTCCCGACGCGGTCGCCGTGCTTGACGCCGAGATGTTCGAGCACATGAGCGAGGCGGTGAACACGGCGGTGGTAATCGCGATAGGAATAGCGGTGCATGCTGCGATCGGGCATGCGGCTTGCGATTTCTTTATTGGCGAACAATCTCGCGGACCGCTCCAGAATGTGTGTTAGCGTGAGCGGGTAGTTCATCATCAGTCCGGTCATGGAGGTTCGATTATATGCGCAAGGAAGCTATCGAGGTTGAGCCTCTGGGTTGGGTTCGGAATGATGTCAAGGACCCGGTGGACGATATCTGGGGCGGTCTGCGCAGCCGGATTGAGTTAGACACGACACGATTCACACCGGATGCCCTGGCCGGCCTCGAAAGTTTCTCGCATGTCGAAGTGATTTTCCATCTGCATCGCATCGCCGATGAGGCGGTGATCTGGGGTGCACGCCATCCACGGAACCGGAAAGATTGGCCGCTGGTGGGGATTTTTGCACAGCGCGCGAAAAACCGTCCCAGCCGGATCGCCGTCACTGTCTGCCGCCTCGTTAGCGTCGAGGGTCTGGCGATTGAGGTGGAAGGTCTCGACGCGATTGACGGCACGCCCGTGCTCGACATCAAACCATACATCCGCGAATTCGGACCGCGGAGCGAGGTGCGGCAGCCTTCGTGGGCGACAGAATTGATGGCGGGATATTGGGGTTCCTGACCTGGCACTCGTACAATAGATCAGTGTCCTTTCCTCCGGTTGAAGAGCAGTTAACATACATAAAAAAGGGTCTGGCCGAGCTGATTCGCGAGGAAGATTTGCGCGAGCGCCTGGTTGAATCGCAGAAGACCGGGCGACCCTTGCGCGTCAAAGTCGGCTTCGACCCCACCGCGCCCGACCTTCATCTGGGCCACACTGTCATCATTCGCAAGCTAAAGCATTTTCAGGATCTCGGACACACCGTCATTTTCCTGATCGGCGACTCCACGGCACTCATTGGCGATCCCACGGGGCGCAACATCACCCGTCCTCCGATGACCCGAGAGGAAATCGAAGCCAACGCCGAGACTTACAAGACACAGGTTTTCAAGCTGCTCGATCCAGCCAAGACCGAGGTGCGCTTCAACAGCGAATGGCTCGCCCCGCTGCAGTACGCCGACATGATCCGGCTATGCTCGCGCTACACCGTTGCCCGGCTACTCGAGCGCGACGATTTCTCGAAGCGGTTCAAGAACGAGACGCCGATTTCAGTGCACGAACTGCTCTACCCGCTGGCTCAGGGCTACGACTCGGTTGCGCTGAAATGCGATGTCGAAATGGGCGGCACCGATCAGAAGTTTAACCTGCTGGTGGGTCGCGAACTGCAGCGCGATTACGGGCAACCACCGCAGATCGTCATTACCATGCCGATTCTCGAAGGCCTGGACGGCGTGGAGAAGATGTCCAAGTCCAAGGGCAATTACATCGGAATCACCGAGGCGCCCGAAGTCATGTTCCGCAAGGTCATGCTCATCGGGGATAATCTGGTTTACCGTTACTACGAACTGCTGACCGATATGCCCATGGCTGAGATTGAGGCGTTGCGAGCCCGGGTGGCGTCGGGGGATTTGCATCCACGGCAGGCGAAGGTGGATTTGGCCAAGCGCATCGTCACGGATTTCCACTCGGCAGCGGAAGCTGAGGAGGCAGCGGCGCGCTTTGAGCAGGTGTTGGCCGGTGGCAAAGGCGCAGACACCGATGAGCGCGTGCAGATTGCCGATTCGCGAGTGTCGAAGATTCTGGTGGAAGTTAAACTTGCCGGGTCAGTAAAGGAAGCCGAGCGCCTTGTGAAACAGAACGCAGTGACGCTGGCGGCGGCCGGCAGTGATTTCAGCACGTTGTCGCAACCCGGCGAGCGTATTGCGCCAGGAGATTATACGATCCGGGCCGGCAAGAATTATAAACACATACGGGTGTGATCGGTCATGCTCACTCTTCGGGATAATATTTCGCAAAGCATAGAGGCATTGCGTGCGCACAAACTGCGTGGCGCGCTGACGGTGCTTGGACTGACCATGGGTGTGTCCACGGTCATAACCGTAATGACCATCGTGCAGGGTGCGAACGTTTACGTGGAGAAGAAGATCGCGAATCTCGGTACGGACGTTTTCCAGGTGGCGCGCACTCCTTTTGCCGCCACCGATTTCGAACTCGTGCTGAAGGCGCTCAAGTACAAACACATCGAGTACGAGGACTACAAGGCGATCGCCGATGGCTGCGCCAGTTGCCAGCAGGTAGGCGCCACTGGAAGCTTCACGGCGAACGTCAAGTACGAAAACAATGAGATGCAGGACGTGAATGTCATTGGCCACACGCCAAACATGGCGGACATCGACACGCGCACCATTGATCAGGGCCGTTACTTCACCAATATCGAGGATGAGCACGGGGCGGCAGTAGCGCTGATTGGAGCGAGTCTCGGCGAGAAGCTCTATCCGGGGCAGGACCCGATCGGCAAGACGGTGCGCATCGCGTCGCAGGAGTTCAGGGTAATCGGCACGTTTGAGAAGATCGGCAGCGTGCTGGGCCAGGATCAGGACGGCTTTGCGATTATCCCGATGAGCCAGTTTTTGAAGATGCGCGGCAACCGTTCGAGTCTCACACTCAATGTCCACGCCTCTGGCGAGCAGCGCTTCCAGGCGGCCCAGGACGAAGTGCGAATGGCGTTGAGAGCGCGCCGCCACATTAGCGGCAACATGCCGGAGACGTTCTTCATCGGGACCAAAGACAGCTATATCGCGTTGTGGAATAGCATCAGCGGAGCGTTTTTCGGCGTGTTCATTATGGTGAGCGCGATTTCGGCGGTAGTCGGCGGAATCGTCATTATGAACGTGATGTTGGTGAGCGTCACGGAGCGCACCAAAGAGATTGGGATCAGGCGGGCGTTGGGTGCTACGCGCAGGGACGTGATGAACCAGTTTCTAGCCGAGAGTGTGGTGCAGTGCATTATCGGCGGCGTGGTGGGCGTGGCGACGGGATTCATCTTCGCGCTGGCGCTGCGCACCTTCACGGCATTTCCGGCGGCGGTGCAGACCTGGGTGGCTGTTCTCGGCGTGATGCTCAGTTCCGTCATCGGTTTATTCTTTGGAATCTATCCGGCAACACGGGCGGCAAAGCTGGATCCGGTTGTAGCGTTGAGGTCTGAATAGATGATCGATCTCCGGGAGAATCTAAGTGTCGCGATGGACACGCTTCGCTCGCACAAGGTGCGGAGCGGACTGACGATTCTGGGCATCGTCATCGGCGTGACCAGCGTAATCTCGGTCGCCGCAATTATTACCGGGCTGAACGGCTACATCGAAGGTAAGGTGGCGGCATTCGGACCGAACACTTACTTTCTGACGCGCATCCCGATGGGTCCGCAGAATTTCGGAAAGCAGTCGTCGAGGGTGCGCGCGCGCAAATACTTTGACGGCGCCTTCGCTGACCGTCTGCGCGAAGCCGCTCCGGGCGCGCTCGACACGGTGACGATTTTGGGCACTCGCGCGTCGTTCTTCGGCCCCAATCAGAGCAACCAGATTCGCTACGAGAACAACCTGGTTGACAAGATCTTTGTTCGCGGCGCTGGCCCCGACTACGAAAAAGCGATCCCTATGTTCGCCGTGGAGCGCGGACGCTTCGTCTCCCGCCTGGACGAGGACCACGCGCGCTACGTGTGTGTGCTCGGCGCCGATATTGCGGATTCGCTGTTTCCCACCGTTGATCCGGTGGGCAAAACCGTGCGGCTCAATGGACTGAATTTCGACGTGATCGGGGTGTTTGCCCGGGAGCCAGGGCTTTTTGGAGGACCTGGCGTCGATCAGTTCGCCATTATCCCGTTCAGCACATTCCACAAGCTCTATCCCGATTCCAAGGAATTGATGATGGCGTTCGTGCTGAAAAAAAATGGCGATGCGGCCGCGAACCTCGACACCGTCATCGACGCCTTCAGGCGCATCCGGCGTGTTGCGCCCGGCGCCGAGAACGACTTCGAGATCATGTCGTCGGACTTTCTCAGCACGCTCTGGAATCAGCTTACCGGCGCACTAGTGATTCTGACTGGCGTGATCAGCTCAGTAGGCCTGCTGGTGGGCGGCATCGGCGTGATGAATATCATGCTTATTTCGGTGACGGAGCGGACCAGCGAAATCGGCGTCCGCAAGGCTATGGGAGCGCGCAAGAACGATATACGCATCCAATTCCTGATGGAAGCGACGGTGCTGACGCTCACCGGGGGAGCCATTGGAATTATGCTCGGCGGGCTGATCGCGCTGACGGTGAGAACGCTAGTTCCGTCGATTCCGGCAACCGTTTCGCTTCTGTGGGTTACTCTGGGAGTGACGATGTCGGTCGGCGTCGGCTTGTTCTTTGGATATTATCCGGCGAATCGAGCAGCGAATCTCGACCCCATCGTTTGCCTCAGGTACGAATGAATCGCAGACGCTTCGAATGGAAAATTCGCTCACGCATTCTCTGGCTCGGTGAGCGGACTTTGATCATGGGTGTGCTCAACGTCACGCCCGACTCGTTTTCCGACGGTGGCAAGTTCGCCGATCCGGACCGCGCCTTTGCCCGCGCCATCGAATTGGAGGAGCAGGGAGTCGACATCATCGACATCGGCGCTGAATCAACGCGCCCCGGCTCGCAACGGATTTCTGAAGCCGAGGAACTACGCCGGCTCATTCCGATTCTGAAGCGCCTGAATGGGAAATTGAACGTTCCGATTTCGGTGGACACCTACAAGGCCGGGGTGGCGGTGAAAGCGCTCGAGTATGGCGTCGACATCATCAACGATCCGAGCGGATTGACGTTCGACGTCCAACTGGCACGCTCCGCGGCCAACGGCGACGCGGGGCTCATTCTGAATCACATGCGCGGCACTCCCGAGATGTGGGCGAAGTTGGGACCGCTGAAGGATGTCGCCGGAACCGTCATCACAGAACTTGACGCCGCCATCAATCGCGCACGCCGCAATGGCGTCGATCCGAAGAGAATCGTTGTCGATCCAGGTCTGGGATTTGGCAAGCGCCGCGAACAGAATTCTGAATTGATCGCGCGGCTCGGCGAACTCGAGCGGCTCGACCGGCCGATTCTTGCGGGTCCGTCGCGCAAGCAGTTTCTCGCGCAAGAGGACGCTGTGGGCAAGGAGTTCGCGACGGCTGCAGCGGTAGCGGGGTGCATCTTGAACGGCGCGCATATCGTCCGGGTCCACGACGTTGTAGCCATGACTCCCGCCATTCAGGTGGCGGATGCAATTGTCGCAGCGCGGCCGGAACCGAAGGTTGAAGAACCACCCAAGTCCCGGCGACCGATTGAAGGCGGACCGCGAGAAGGTCCTTCACGATCGCGCTCTGAGGCACGCGGACCGCGCCGGTAAGCTCCACTACATGCGCTGACACTTGGGACAGTAGTGTGTCCCGCGCTGCGCGAGTTCGATGCGCTTGATGGGCGCTCCACATACCCGGCAGGGCTCACCGCCGCGCCCATACACCTGGTGAAGCAACTGAAAGCTGCCTCGCTCTCCGTCGGCGTCGACGTAATCGGAGATCGAGGATCCCCGATGCTCGATCGCTAGCGTCAACACATCGCGAATTGCCTGATGAAGGCCGGCGGCGCGGGGCGGTCTGATTCGGGCTGCGAGAGCACGAGGATGGATGCCCGCCCGAAACAAGGCTTCGTCGACGTAGATATTTCCGAGTCCGCTCAGGAACCGCTGGTTCAGCAGCAGCGGTTTTACGCGAGTCTTCCGAGCGCGCAGTTCGCGGACAAAGTCATCGAGTGTAATGGAGAGGGGTTCGGGACCCAGTCGCGCGATGCGCTCTGGGAATTGCTCGGAGTATTCAATGCGGCCGAATTGGCGCGGGTCGTCGTACACCAGGACGCCTCTGTCGAGTTCGAAGATCCCATAAGCGTGGGGACCTGGCGTCGCACCAACAAGCAGTTTGCCGGTCATGCCGAGATGGATGGCCAGCGTCCCGCGGTCAAGTTCGACCACGATGAATTTGCCTCGCCGCTCGACGCGCTGAATTCTGCGCCCCACGAGCTGGCGCGCCAGTTCGTCTCTATCTCCAGGCGTGACAAAGCGCGAGCGGAACACTGCGCTCGTGATGGTGCGCCCGGTGAGGTGTGGTGCCACAGAGCGGACTACGGTTTCGACTTCAGGGAGTTCCGGCACGTGCGTTGATGTCTACAAGGATATCGTCGCCGTCAAGTCGCAAAGCGAAGGTGTCCACCTTAATTGCGGGATCGAAATCATTCTCGCCGTTGCGGCAGTCGAACTCCCAGCCGTGAAACGGACAGACGAGCATGGTGCCATGGAGCGCGCCGTGCCCCAGCGGACCGCCGGCATGGGGACAGGTGCCATCCACCGCGTGGAGTCCGCCGCCCGTATTGCAGATGGCGATTGGTTTGCCGTCGATCCTGGCCTCCATAACGGAGCCCGGTAGAAGCTTCGACAACGCCCCGACTTTAACGAACGACATACCTTATTCATACCGCACGCGTTGGTTACGCCCGGAGCGCTGACGGCGTCCGGTTTTGGCGGAGTTCGTCCCAGGAGCGCACCGCCTCCTCTAAACGACTACCGGCTTTTCAACGCGCGTTTTGGACCGGGAATTGCATTGCCGACGCGGATGTCACCCACCATCTGGCAGTTTTGGCAGGACATGCGCTACGCGCTGAGGACCCTCCGGGCGAGCCCCGGATTCGCGATAGTGGCAGCCGCAACGATGGCTCTCGGGATCGGCGTGAACACCGCCTTGTTCACGCTGCTAAACGCCGCGCTCTTCCGCCCGACACCGGTTGGCAGTCCGCAAACCCTGTTTGAGGTCGGCTCCGGTACGGACAGCGCGGAGTTCCTGCGATTCCAGAAGGGCTGTTCGAGTTGCGCCGAGGTCGCCGGGTATAACTGGATCTTGCCCGTCATGGGTGGCGACGGGCAAAGAGAGATTGTCCATGGGAACTTGGTCTCGGCCAACTATTTTCGTGCGGCGTTGATTCAGCCGGCGCTGGGACGATTCTTCAGCGAGGACGACTACCGCGACCTGGGCGGTAACGCGATCGTCCTCAACTACGAATTCTGGCAGCGCCAGTTTCGAGGCGATCCATCGGCGATTGGCCGGACACTCAGGCTAAGCGGACGCAACTACACGATTGTCGGCGTGGCGCCTCAGCAGTTCATCGGGACAATGCCGCTGGTTGCGAAGTTCTGGACCTTGGAGCCTCGCGAGCCGGCGGCGGGCCTGATCCATATTCTCGTTTGGGCACGAGCGCATACAAGCCGAGCGCAAATGGAGGATGAGCTGACGGCAATCCGGCGTCAGTTTAGCCATTCACGCGAAGGCGCGAATCCGGACCAGGATCGCGTTCGCCTTCAGTCGCGGGCAAATCTGATTCCTCTGAATCCCGCCACCGCATCGCTCGCCGGACTGCTGATGGTCTGCGTTGGACTCGTCCTGCTCATCGCCTGCGCCAACGTTGCGAATCTTGTGCTGGCAAGGTCGGCGTCACGCCGGCGTGAAATCTCCGTGCGGCTGGCCTTGGGCGCCAGTCGGCCCAGGCTTCTGCGCCAATTGTTCACCGAGAGTCTCGCGATCTCGATGCTAGGAGGCATGTTCGCGATCTTTGTTAGCGTCTGGAGTCTGCCTGCACTCTCGGCATTCATCCAATCGCGTATGCCGCAACTATGGGGGCAGTGGAATTTGACGCTGACGCCGGACCTCCGCGTGTTTGCCTACACCGGCGCAATTTGTGTGGCCGCGGCAATGGTCTTTGGTTTTGTTCCGGCACTCATGGCCACACGCGCGGACGTATCCTCGGGCTTGAAAGATGGAGGCAGTCAGGGAATTCAGTGGTCACGCTCACGGCTGCGCAGCGGACTCGTAATCGCTCAAGTGGCCCTATGCCTGATTCTGCTAATCAACGCGGGCGTGCTTACTCGAAGCCTCGCTAACTCCTACACCGATCATCCGGGCTTCGACGCCGATAAGAATCTTATCGTCCAGTTCGATATAGGGGAAGGCGAACCCGATCGAACGCTGAGCGGGCAGATGCGGGATCGCCTCGCTTCCCTGCCCGGTGTCGAGTCTGTCGCTGCCGGGCGCATGGTCCCGCTGCTCGGCAGTGGCCTCGGCAATCTCTCGAGCGGTCCGGATGAGTCAGGAGTGCGCGCCGGCATCAACCAGGTGGACGGGACCTATTTCAGCACGCTCGGTGTCCCACTGTTGAGCGGTCGGACCTTCAGTTCCGAAGAAGCGCAGACTGAGTCGCCGGTTGCCGTGATCAGTGAGGCCGCCGCAGCCAAGCTATTCCCCGGAACAAATCCGTTGGGGAGGATGGTCACGTTCGACGGCTATCTTGCGGGCAAACCGATAGCAAAGCGGACAGCAATGGTGATTGGTGTTGCACGTGACACTCGCAGCATCAAGCTAGCCGAACTCGATCGGGCGTACGTGTACTTCCCCATTGCGCTTGATCGACCGGCGGCCACGATGCACTACTTCGTCAGGGCCCGCCGCGACGCTTTGGCGCTTCTGCCGGCGCTGCGCCAGAGCGGCGGCGAATTATCGCGCGGACATCAATTGCTCGTGTATCCGTTCGACGTCGCGATTGGCTATCAGCGAATGCCGGCGCAGGCGGGCGGCGCTGTATCGGGCGTGCTTGGACTGCTGGCGCTCACGCTTGCCACCGTCGGCATCTACGGCGTTATTTCATATTCCGTCAGCCAGCGAACGCGCGAAATCGGAATCCGAATGGCGGTTGGAGCCACAACCCGGGATGTCAGTTGGATGGTGCTTCGACAGGGTCTCAGGCTGGTCGTGATCGGCATTGTCCTCGGCGTGGCGGGAGCGGTCCCTCTGGCGCGAGTTATCCGGGCAGTAATGAATGGCGTCACAACCATCGATCCGCTGACCTTTATCGCCGTGCCGCTGTTTCTGGCCGCCGTCGCCGTAAGTGCGATGGCATTACCGGTAATGCGGGCCGCGCGCGTTGAACCCGTCGCGGCCCTCCGAAACGAATAGCGCCGCCGCTAGAAGGCGAACCGCGCCGAGATCTGCAACTGCCGCGCTCCCGACAGGTTGCTGTTCGACGTTAGCGGCGCGAAGAACGCCGGGTTCTTCACGAGACAGCCGTTGGTGTGTCCCACGCAGGCACCAGCGCCTGCCGCCGAGTAGTTGTAGTAAGTGGAGTTCACGCTGTAAATATTCGTGAAGTTGAACAGGTTGAACGCCTCGCCGACGAGAGACAGACGCATGCGCTCGCGAATTGCAAACTGCCTGCCGATGCGGAAGTCGACGTTCTTGTAGCCGGGTCCGGTGAAGGCGCTACGCGGAAGATCGGGGATGCGGCCGCCAGTACCGGTGCCTGAATTATTCACGAGGCCACCAGTGACGCCACCGTCCGGACCACCGGAGGCAAAGCCGTTGATCAGTCCCGTTACCGGTTGTCCGCTCGACGCCGTGACGATGCTGGCGAAATTCCAGCCGTCAAGCGCAAAGCGCAGGCCGCGGCTCGACAACTTCTTCGCGTAACCCGGAGAGTAGACCACGCTGCCGACAAAACGATGCCGCTGGTCGAGATCGGACCGTGCATATTCAAGCTTCCTGTTCTTAGGATCAAATGCAAGATCGGTGCCGTTAAACGTGCCGCCGCTTCCCGCTACCTGCCCGCCGTCCAGAGCCTTGCCCAGGGTGTAGTTGGCGGTGAACTCAAAGCCGTGGCTCATTGGACGCCGGAAGGTGAGAACGAGGCTGTTGTACCAGGAATTCACATCACTGTAGCCCGTGAGAATCGAGCCGGTTGGATCAATGCGCGTCGTGTAGAAGGGCACCGTCAACGAACTGAGTGTCGAACCCGTGGAACTGGTGAGATCGTAACTCTTGGTGGCAGTGGCGGCCTGCAGGTTGCTGTCGATGAACATCGGCAGACGTAAGGCGCGGCTGAAGACGTAACTCGCCGAGACACTCATGTTGCCGAAGATTGACTTCTCGATGCTGAACTCGCCTTCGTGCACGAGCGGGTTCACCCAGTCAGGGGATTGTCCGCGTGAGGTCTGTGTCAGGGTTGGTGGCGAGAAGGGCGTCACGGTCGGTGTTAGCGCCCCCGGGAACGGCGCCGCCGGAGCGTTTCCTGGCGGTACGAAAATCAGGTTCGGGAATGACAGGCTGGAACAGGTGGTGGGATTGCAGTTGAACGTCTGTTGAATCACGCCATTCTCGGCTCGCGTCGCGTAGTAGGTACTGTTGGTCGTTTTGGCGTAGAACATGCCGTACCCCGCGCGCACGACGGCGCCTTTGCCGACGCTCCACGCGAGTCCAATGCGCGGCGCGAAGTTGTTCTTGTCGATATTGATCGTTGACGTGTAGAGCTTGGTTAGAGGTGTAGCGAGGTTCGGCTTCGGCGGCTGAGGGATGAGTTGCAGATCATAACGGACGCCGAGATGCAGAGTCAGGTTCGACCGCACTTTCCAGCTGTCCTCGAGAAAGCCGGCGACATCGTTGTTGTAGAAATCATCCTTGCCGACCCCGGTTACCGGGTCGGTGACCTGAACGAAAGTCGTGAAGTGGCGCCCAGTCAAGCCGTCGCCCAAACTGGTGCCGGTGACGTCGGCCACCCAGTTGCCGAATGCGCTGCCACCGGAGTAGCTGTAAACGCCCCCGCCCTGGAACAGATTGATCAACAGTTCGTGGATCAGGTTAACGTCAACGCCCGCTTTGAAGGTGTGGCGGCCGCGTGTATAAGAGAGGATGTCGTTGAACTGGAGCCGGTGCTCGTCCGGAAACGCGGGACGCGGCAGAGCGTTGGGCATTCCGTACGCCATCACGTTGGTGACGGTGACACTGGGCGCGGTGCCGTTGGCGGCGGTCACTTCCAAGTCGCGGGACCATTGGAATCGCGCCGTATTGAACATCGAACTCGAGATCGTGGTGTCGAGGCTGGCCACAAAGATCCGCTCATGCGTGACGTTTGTGCCGTTGGCGCTAACAGAATTGTTCGCTGAGGTGATGGCGGTGTTGTAGTAATTCGGCGCTTTGAAATTATCCAGATTGAAGGATGCGCCCACGTGATTCTTGGAGGAGAGCTGGTAGTCGAGCTTGCCGAAGCCGACGTCCTGGTTGGCGGAGCGTGGAAATGCGCCGAGCAAAGAGGACAGGTAGCCGTTGGCCGCCGCACATTGGCTCGCGCTCACCGCCGCGGGACACGCCAAGGGGAACTTCGCGCTGCTGGTGTAGCTGATGGGCGACACCTTGCGTGATCCGTCATAAGTGAAAAAGTAGAACAGCTTGTCCTTGATAACCGGGCCCCCAACACTTCCGCCAAACTGCTGCTGCTGGTGGACGGGCTGGGTGTAGTTGCCGGCCGCTTTCTGGATCGGGTCGAGCGCATTGAGAGTTGGATAACGAAGGTAGTAGAACAAGTCGCCATGAAGGGCATTGGTACCGCTCTTGGTCACGGCATTCACCACACCGCCTGCCGCCTGTCCGAACTCGGCGCTGTAATTGCTGGCGCTCACCTGGAACTCCTGAATCGAGTCCATGCTGTACACGTACGGAACGCCAGTGCGGCCCTTGGCTTCGGAGAAGAAGGCCTGGTTGTTATTGGCGCCGTCCACCGAAGTGCTGTTGTATAGACCAGAGATGCCGCGATAGGAAACCAAGCCGCTGCCGCCGTCAGTAGTGACATTGGAGGTCAAAAGAACAAACGTCTCCCACCGGCGCCCGGCGAGTGGCAGATTCTCCACCGCAGCGGTGCTTACCACCTGCGAGAGTTCGGTCTTCTCGGTGTCGACGACGCCCACCTGACCCGTGACGAGCACCGCTTCAGTGGTGGTCTGCACGGCCAGTGAAAAGTCGAGAGTCAGGGTTTGTCCAACTTGCAGCGTGAGGTCTTTGCGGAGTAGCCGGCCAAAACCGCCCTTGCTTGCCGACACCTCGTAATGACCGGGCTGCATGAAGGCTGCGACGTAGATGCCCGCTTCGTTCGACTCTAATTGCCGTTCGATTCCCGTATCTATATTTCGGACACTGATGGCGGCACCGGGAACCGCCGCTCCTGAAGGATCCTTGACCGTTCCGGTAATCGTACCGGCACCTGAAGTTTGAGCGCTAGCCACACCGGCCACGCATAACACAGCCGCCGCAACCCGCAGAAGCAGTTTGTTCATGAAGTCCTCATTCTGAAGCGAATTTGTTTCGCTGGGGACGAGTCCAGAGCAGGAATCCACGAGGATACCCGCGCGGGCGAAACTTTATTCAACGGGGAAGTTAGCTTTGAAGATAGCCCAACCGCGGCGGGTTCGCAAATTTGGCTGGACCTGTCTGGCGGGTTACAATCGAGAATTATTGGGCGGAGGCTCCCGGTCAGCTAGCGGCCGCATTGATTCGCGACGTAGGAGCTAAGGTAAGAAAACGCAAATGGATTTCGTACTCAACGGCCGCCGCATTGGGCTGTCGCTCACGAATCCGCAAACAACGCTTCTCGACTGGCTCAGGCAGGAGGGGCTAACCGGCGCCAAGGAAGGTTGTGCCGAAGGCGAATGCGGCGCCTGCACTGTGCTGCTGGTGCGTGAGCATCCACAAGGCAGCCAGTATGTCCCGGTGAACAGTTGCCTGCTGTTTCTCCCGATGGTTGCCGGCCAGGAGATCGTCACCGTCGAAGGATTGCGGCAGGACGGCCGTCTTTGCGAGGCACAGCGCGCCATCGCTGACGGCGGCGGTTCTCAGTGCGGCTACTGCACTCCCGGATTCGTCATGAGCCTGTTCGCCGAGCAATATCGACCAGGACGCTCCACTCTGTGTGATCCACATTCCATGGGCGGTAATTTGTGCCGCTGCACTGGCTACCGGCCGCTTTCGGATGCAGCGCTGTCACTCGCTCCGGCACCTGACGACAGCTTTCGCGCACGACTCTCCGCGCCGCCGCCCATCCTTCACGCCGTCCACCACGAGCATCGGGGAGTCCGCTTTGACCGGCCCGCTTCCTTGCCTGAATGCCTCGATCTGCTCGCCGCTCATCCTGCGGCGCGCCTGGTTGCAGGCGCCACCGACCTCGCAGTGGACTCGAATCTCAAGGATCACCGATGGCCTCACCTGGTGAGTGTCGAAGCATTGCCGGAACTGCGGACCTTCCGCGACACGCCGGAATTCGTCGAACTCGGCGCAGGGCTGACGCTCTCGGAGATCGAAGCCCGCTGGACCGGCGCACCCTCGCTCGTTCACGATTGGTTTCCCCTGTTTGCTTCGCCCCTCATCCGCAACCGCGCGACGCTCGGCGGCAATCTTGCGACCGCTTCGCCCATCGGAGACGGAGCGCCCATGTTGTTAGGACTTGGCGCCGATCTGAAGATTGCGGGACCGCTAGGCGAGCGTCGCGTCCCGCTTGCCGACTTTTTCCTGGCCTATCGGCGAACCGCGCTGATGGAAGGTGAACTAATCGTTTCTGTCGTCATCCCCAAACCGTTCCCTGCCCTGGCGCGCTTCTTCAAAGTTGCCAAGCGGCGCATGGACGACATCAGTACCGTCGCGGCGTGCTTTGCCATCGACCTCGATGCGGCCGATCGCGTGACGGCCGCGCGAATCGCTTTTGGCGGAGTGGCGGCGACGCCGATCAGGGTGAAGACCGCGGAACAATTCCTGATCGGAAGAAAGTGGGACGAGCACTCAGTCCGCGAAACCCGCGAAATCATTGGTGAATCGTTAACGCCGCTCTCCGACCATCGTGGCAGCGCTGCCTACAGACTTGCTGTGGCGGAAACCCTGCTGGAGAAGTTTCGCTGCGAGCGGGAAGAGGAATTGCAGCCAGTATGAAGTACGCGGGCCAGGCTTTTCCTCATGAAAGCGCGAACGGGCATGTCAGCGGCGACGCGTTATATACCGACGATCTGCTGGCGCGTTTTCCGAATATCCTGCATGCATGGCCGGTGCTGGCACCTCACGCTCATGCCCGGGTGATAAGGCTGGACGCGACGCCCGCGCTCACGCAATCCGGCGTCGTGACGATGCTCACTTCCGCGGATGTTCCCGGTGAAGGCGACACTGGACCGGCGCGCCATGACGAACCGCTGTTCCCCAACGAAATTCTGTTCCACAGCCAACCGGTCGCGTGGGTGCTGGCAGAATCGCTCGAGGACGCCAGGCTAGGTGCCGCTGCTGTCGTAGTGGAGTACGAAGAACTGACTCCGATCCTCACAATTGAGGACGCCATCGCTGCCGGTTCCTATCTGGCGGCACCGCAGAGAGTCCAGCGAGGCGATGCGTCCCAAGCGCTCGCCGCTAGTCCACGACGGATTCAAGGCGAGGTCCGCATTGGAGGACAGGAGCATTTCTACCTCGAAACTCAATGCGCCATCGCGTGGCTCGACGAGTCGGGCGGCGTGACACTGCACTCCTCCACCCAGCATCCGGCCGAGACGCAGGAGATCGTTGCGCGAGTGCTCGGGCGTCCGCGGCACGATGTCACCGTCGAGTGTTTGCGAATGGGAGGCGCTTTCGGCGGTAAGGAGGTTCAGGCCAATACTTGGGCCGCGATCGCCGCGCTCGGCGCGATGAAGACGGGACGGCCAGTCCGTGTACGGCTGCCACGCCGGCTCGATATGATCCTCACCGGGAAACGCCATCCCTTTCTGGGTCGCTTCGACGCGGGCTTCGATGACGACGGAAGAATCCTGGCAGTGAAGGGTGAGCTTTACGCCGACGCCGGCTGGAGTCTCGACCTGTCGCTGCCCATCTTGTGGCGCGCCCTGTTCCATCTCGATAACTGCTATTTCCTGCCCGCAGTGGATCTCACTGGCTACTTGGCGAAGACGCACAAGACCTCGCAGACGGCATTCCGCGGTTTCGGCGGACCGCAAGGAATGGTGGTCATCGAAGACATCCTCGACCGCATTGCAAGGACGCTGGAACTACCCGCTGATGTGGTGCGTGAGCGAAACTTCTATCGCGAGGGACAATCGACGCACTATGGCCAGCCGGTGAAGGACGCCGGCCGGATCCGGACTTCGTGGGATCGCCTGAAGCAGACCAGCGCTTTCGACACAAGGCGCGAGGAGATTGGCACGTTCAATACCGCGCACCGTCATCGTAAGCGCGGAATCGCCATCACGCCGGTGAAGTTCGGCATCTCCTTCACGGCTACGCACTTCAACCAGGCCGGCGCCCTCGTTCTTGTCTACCGCGATGGAAGCGTGCAGGTGAACCACGGCGGGACGGAGATGGGACAAGGACTGCATACCAAGATGCGCCAAGTGGCGGCCGATAGTCTCGGCGTACCGATCGGCGCGGTCCGCATCATGCCCACCCGGACCGACAAGGTGCCCAACACATCGGCTACTGCAGCCTCATCAGGAAGCGATCTTAACGGAGCGGCGGTTTACGACGCCTGCGCCAAGATTCAGTCGACGCTCCGCCCGGTGGCGGCGACGCTGCTGGGTTGTTCAGAAGATGAGGTGGAGTTCGATAACGGCCAGGTCTTCAACCGTGAGCGTAGCCAGTCGGTAGATTGGGCCCGCGTAGTCGAGTCCGCTTACTTTCAGAGGCTGCCGTTGTTCGCTAGCGGCTATTACCGTACGCCGGAAATACACTACGAGGCCGCCACCGGACAAGGCAGTCCCTTCTACTATTTCGTCTATGGCGCGGCGGTTGCCGAAGTGGAGGTGGATGGCTTCACGGGGGACATGCAACTGCTTCGCGTCGACATCCTCGAAGACGCTGGAGCCTCGATCTCGCCGCTGATCGACCGCGGCCAAATCGAAGGCGGCTTTATACAGGGCGTCGGCTGGTTGGCGCTCGAGGAATTGATTTGGGACGCAAAGGGACGGCTGGCCACCAACAGCGCGTCAACGTACAAACTGCCATCCTGGTCTGAACTGCCACAGGTTTTTAATGTCGATTTTCTCGAGCGTGCAGCCGAGCCTGGCGTGATCTTCGGTAGCAAGGCGGTGGGAGAACCGCCGCTGATGCTCGCCATTTCGGTGAGAGAGGCGATACGCGACGCCATATCCGCGTTCGGTGCAGGCGGCATAATCGAGGTTGATTCTCCAATGACGCCTGAGCGCATTTTCTTCGCCGTCGAGCGTGCACGCCCGAGTCCCCTGGCGGTGGGCCGGCGGAAAGCGGAAGCAGTCCAACAGTGAAACCGAATCTTTTCCGCGCGGCTATCTTTCATACGCCACGCAATCCTTTCACGGAGTCTGCCGCGCTCGAGGTTCATTCCGACGGCGGACTGCTGGTGGAGAACGGGCACGTCTCCGCGATTGGCGACTTCATCCCGCTACTCCGCGCCAATCCCGACGCCCGCACTCACGACTGGCGCGGCGGGTTCATCCTGCCCGGCTTTGTGGACGCCCACATACACTTTCCCCAAGTCCGCGTACTCGGCGCCCTCGGCGAGTCGCTGCTCGACTGGCTGCGCCATAGCGCTCTGCCGGAAGAAGCGCGGATGCAGGACACTGCCTATGCCAAACTGATCGCACGCGAGTTTCTGAACGCACTGGCCTGTCACGGCACTACGTCAGCGATGGTGTTTGGCGCACACTTTGCGCCGGCTGTCGAGATGTTGTTCGAGCAGGCTTTCGCCACCGGCATACGTGTCGCCAGCGGACTGGTGCTGTCGGATCGCAATCTGCTCGACACGCTGCACGTTTCGCCGGATGACGCCTACCAGTTGTCCAAGGGATTGATTGCCAGGTTCCATGACCGCGATGGACTCGCCTATGCCGTCACCCCTCGCTTCGCGCTGTCCACCTCGGAACCGATGCTCGAAGTATGCCGGACGCTGATGACCGAGCATCCGACGGTCCGCTTCCAAACTCACCTGAACGAGAACCTGGAAGAGATCGACGCCGTGCTGAAGCTCTTTCCCTGGGCGCTGGATTATCTCGCCGTGTACGAGAAGTTCGGCTTGGTCGAGAAGCGCTCGATTCTCGCCCATAACGTCCACTGCTCCGACTCCACTACCCAGCGGATCGCAAGCCAAGGTGCAGCGGTCGCCCACTGTCCGTCGAGCAACGCCGCGCTTGGCAGCGGATTATTCGCCATGCGCCGTCACGTTTCGGCAGGTGTCAGGATTGCCCTCGGAACCGACGTCGGAGCAGGCACCGGCTTCAGCATGCTCAAAGAAGGACTGCAGGCGTATCTGATGCAGCGTGTGGCGCCCGAGGGTATGGCGCTCTCCCCGGCTCATCTTCTTTACCTCGCGACTCGCGCCGGTGCCGAGGCGCTTGGTTTTGACGATACCGGGGACCTTCAACCCGGGCGCTCCGCCGATTTCGTTTGCCTGAAGCCTCCCGGTGAAGTGCTGAACGCAGTGATCCGGCACGCCGAGAGTCCAGAACGCGTTCTCGCCGCCCTGTTCACGCTGGCCGGCGCCGAGAGCGTGATGGAGACCTGGGTTCGCGGCAAGTGCGTTTACCAGAGTTTGAGTGTGCCGCGATGACGCTCACTGCCATCAACGCGATGGACCGAATTGAGTTTGTCGACACGCTCGGCTGGATCTTCGAACATTCGCCGTGGGTGGCCGAACGTGCATTCGACGCTAAGCCGTTCGCCACGCTCCAGTCGCTGCACCTTGCTATGGTTAAAGCCGTCGATGCGTCCTCCGGCTCGGAGCAGTTGGAACTCATCCGTGCCCATCCCGATCTCGGCGCGCGAGCACGTATGAGTGACGCTTCAGTGGGAGAGCAGGCGGGCGCAGGACTGGATCAGATGACCGCCAGCGAATACGAAACACTGCGCGACCTGAACCGCCGTTATCAGCAGAAGTTTGGCTTCCCTTTCATTTACGCCGTTAAGGGCAGCACCAGGCACGATATTCTCGTCGCACTCGGAGTTCGCCTGGATTCAGATCCGCCCACAGAGCAGCAGGCCGCTCTAACCGAAATCGCCCGCATCGCCTGGTTTCGCCTTGCCGGAGCAATTCAAATTGAGGAGACGAATTGAACACTTTCACCAGCGGCAGCAAGCGTAATTACTACGGCAAGGGCGACGTCATCGCCTACCGGTTGAATCGCGACGCGAAGACACCCGCGGGTAAGAGTCCGGTCTTCGGTGTCAATGTCCTGATGCTGATTTATGGCGACGCCTTCTGGACCACGTACACCACCGGAGACAATTCGGGTCTCGTGGCCACCGATTCGATGAAGAATTTCATCCAACGCGAGACCCTCAACTATCCCGGTTACGATCTAGAGTCGTATTGTCAGTTTCTCGCCTTGAAGTTCATCAACCTTTACCCGCAGTGCGAGGGTATTCAGCTTTCCGCCTCGGAGATTCCCTATCAGGGAATTCCTGGGAGCGGCCTGTCGTTCACGCCCAGCGGACCGGAAAAGGCGAATGCCCGCCTGGAACTCCAGCGCTCCGGCGGGAATATCGCAACCGTCGAATTGCGCTCGGGCATCGCAGGCTTCAAACTGCTACGACTCGGCGGCAGCGCCTTCCACGGCTTTGTGCGCGACCAATACACGACACTGCCCGACATCAAGAACCGCCCGCTGCATATGTGGCTCGACCTCGACTGGAACTACAGCAGCAACGAAGCAGCATTCAGCGACGGCGCCGTCAGCGCCAAGGTTCGTAAAATGACCCGCGAAGTCTTCGATGGCTTTGAGTCGGGCAGCATTCAGCAGATCATCTATCAGCTGGGCACACGCATGCTCGCGGAAATTCCAGAGATTGGCGAAATCCGGCTCGAAGCGAATAATCGCACCTGGGATTCGATCACCGCAACCGGGGACACACTGGGCGTCTTCACCGATGCTCGACCGCCATACGGCTGCCTCGGCCTCACAATGAAGCGGTAACATGGCGCACCTTTCGACGCACGTTCTCGACCTGGCGCTTGGCCGTCCTGCAGCCCACTTGAAGATCGACCTTCACCTTGCCGGTCAACACTTGAAAACCGTCACCACCAACGCTGATGGACGTACAAGCGAACCGCTGCTGTCGGGCTCGAGCATCGAAGTTGGCGTCTACGAACTCACATTTCACGCAGGCGACTATCTTCGCGCGAGCGGCGCCGCCATCACAGATCCGCCGTTCCTTGACGAGGTTGTGATTCGCTTCGGCGTTTCTGATCCTGAGGGCCGCTACCATGTGCCGCTTCTGCTGTCGCCCTACGGCTACAGCACCTATCGGGGCTCGTGAATGCAGGTGATCGAGCGTTGCCTCGCGCTGTCCCAGCTCAGCGAGGATTCTGATCGCCTTACCCGGACTTTCCTGTCGCCGCCGATGCGTGAGGTGCACCGGTTGCTGCGGGAGTGGACTGAGGCGGTCGGCATGACCGTCAGCATCGACGCTGCCGGTAACCTGCGCGCCATTTATCCCGGCGATACCCCGGAGTGTCCAAGGATCCTGATCGGCTCTCACGTCGACACCGTGCCTGGCTCTGGCTCTTACGACGGGATCATCGGCGTGATGCTCGCCATCGAACTCGTAGAGCGACTCCGGGGCCGTCGACTCCGCTTTGGGATTGAGGTAGTCGCATTCTCGGAGGAAGAGGGCGTTCGCTTCAGCCTCCCGTTTATCGGCAGCCGCGCACTCGTGGGAAGTATCGATGCCGCCGTGTTCGCGACACAAGACCGCAACGGCATCTCCATCGAGCAAGCCATCCGCAACTTCGATCTCGACCCTGCTGCCTTGCCACACGCCATGATCGATCCCAATGTGACCCTCGGCTATCTTGAATTTCACATCGAGCAGGGACCTGTGTTGGAGCATGAGAATCTGTCCATCGGCGTAGTGAGCGCCATTGCCGGCCAGAGCCGTTATGAACTCACGTTTACCGGACAAGCGAATCACGCAGGCACCACGCCGATGCGTCTCCGTCACGACGCGCTAGCGGCCGCTGCGGAGTGGATTGTCTTCGTCGAACAAACCGGCAAACGGACCGAGGGTCTGGTGGCGACGGTGGGAAGGATCGACGCTTCGCCGGGCGCTGGAAACGTGATCGCCGGTGAAGTTCACGCCACTCTCGATGTGCGGCACGCCGATGACGCTACACGCCGCAAGGCTCTCCGGAGCATACTCGCGGCCGCGCGGCGCAGCACTTCAAAACGCGGCGTAACAGTGGCTGCAACTCAACGTCTCGACCAGACGGCCGTGCAATGCGATCCTGAATGGGTGAGCCTCCTGGAGCAGGCATCGGAATCCGCCGGCTATCGCGCACCCCGTTTGGTAAGCGGCGCGGGGCATGACGCCATGATTCTGGCGCAGCGCGTCCCGGCGGCAATGCTGTTTCTGCGCTCGCCCGGCGGCATCAGTCACCACCGCGACGAAGCGGTGCGTGCGGAGGACGTTGAGGCCGCCATCGCCACCGGCGAGAATTTTCTGAAGCTACTGGAGTTGCGCATTGGTTGATCTGGTCATTCGAGGGGGTACCGTCGTATCCGCCACCGGCAGGCAGCAAGCCGACATCGCCATCGACGGTGGACGTTTTGTGGAGATTGGAACGGCGCTGCCGGCAGCTCAATACGAAATCGAAGCCGCGGACATGCTGGTCTTTCCGGGCTTGATCGACGTCCATCTCCATTTCAATGAGCCGGGCCGCGAGAACTGGGAGGGCATTGCCACCGGTAGTCGATCGCTGGCCGCGGGCGGCGGAACTCTGTTTTTCGACATGCCGTTAAACTCGTCGCCTTGCACGCTTGACGGTGCGAGCTTCGATCTGAAGCGGGAGGCAATGGAACGCTCCTCAGTCACGGACTTTGCGCTGTGGGGCGGTCTCACGCCCTCCAACCTCGCCACGATGAGCGAACTGGCGGAGCGCGGCGTCATCGGCTTCAAAGCCTTCATGTGCAATTCCGGGCTGCCCGAGTTCGAGCACTCCGACGATGCCACCCTGCGCAAGGGCATGGAGATCGCGGCGCGCCACAATCTGCCGGTGGCGGTGCACGCCGAGAGCGAACAAATCACCAGCGCTGCGACTGAGCGCATCCGTAACGCCGGCGGCAGGACGGTGCGCGATTACCTGGCCTCCAGAAGTATCGAAGCCGAGTTGGACGCCATCCGGCGCGCCGCTGAGATCGCCAAGTCAACCGGTGCCCGGCTTCACATCGTGCACGTCAGTTCCGGTAAAGGCGTTGCCTTGGCCGCCGAACTTCGAGCGCAAGGCGTCAACCTCACCATCGAGACTTGCCCGCACTACCTGTTCTTCACCGCCGAGGACATGGAGAGATTAGGAGCCGTAGCGAAGTGCGCTCCTCCGTTTCGGGATGCGGCCGAACGCGAAGCATTGTGGACAGCGGTCGCCGATGGCACGCTCGACATCGTCGCCTCCGACCACTCACCGTCCTCGCCCGACCTCAAGGAGTCTCTCGACTTCTTCCAGGTCTGGGGTGGCATCGCCGGAGTCCAGTCCACTCTCAACGTGCTGCTCGAAGCCGGCTCCGAGCAACGGCAACTTACCTACGAGCGGATCGCTCAACTTACCGCCAGCACTCCAGCGCGGCGGTTCAACATCCCAAACAAAGGTTCCATCGAGATAGGCTTCGACGCCGACTGCGTCCTGGTGGACCCAATCGCTTCCTTCCCGCTCGAGTCAGACCGTCTGTTCTACCGGCACAAGCAAAGCCCCTACATCGGCACGGAGTTCCGGGGCACCATTCGCCGCACCATCCGGCGGGGCTTAACCATCTACCTGGACGATCAGATCGTCGCACCACAACCTGGCCAGTTCATTCAACCCCATGCATAATCTCGGATACACCCGTAGCTCCTGGCAAGTCGACCACGCCTTGCTAACGCCCGACACCTTCATCCGTGCATCCTTGCCCGGAATGAAAAAAGCCACCGCCATCGTGCACGCCGCCCCCGCAATGGGTGCCGCCTTCACCGAGTACACGGTGGAATTCGAGGCCGATGGGCGTATCGGCCCGTCCCAGAATCAACGCTTTTTGTATGTCCTCGAGGGGACCGTGGATGTTGCCGGCAAACAAAAGAAGCACCGGCTGTCGAAGGACGGTTACGCTTATCTGCCGCCGGGTGACCATACCGTTTCCGCGCGTGAGATAAGCCGGGCGATTGTGATCGAGAAGGAATATGTACCGCTCAAAGGCACCCATCCCCCCAAACTCTTCATTGGTTCGGAGCCTGCGATCCCTGGTCAGCCGTTGCTGGGCGACACTACCCTCGAGGTCCGTACACTCGTGCCCGCCGACATGGCCTTCGACTTTGCAGTGAACACCTTGACCTTCCAACCGGGAGCGTCGCTACCGATGGTGGAAGTCCACGTGATGGAGCACGGATTGCTAATGCTCGAAGGCGGCGGCATCTACCGGTTGGGCGAAAGCTGGTACCAGGCGGTGGCGGGTGACTTTATCTGGATGGGTCCGTACTGTCCCCAATGGTTTGGTGCGCTCGGCAAGGTGCCGTCGAAATACCTCCTCTACAAAGATTGGAATCGCCACCCGCTGGCAAGGTGACACATGCAGTTAAATGTCAATCAGAACCGGCTCTCAGCGACGCTCGATAAGCTCTCGGAATTCTCCGATACGCCCGCTCCAGCGGTGACCCGCATTGTCTTTTCGGCGGTGGACCTCGACGCACGCGCCTATGTGAAAGACCTCTGTACAAGCGCTGGACTCGCCGTGCGCGAGGACGCGGTTGGCAACACGTTCGCGCGCTGGCAGGGTGCGGATTCGTCGCTCCCGGCAATCGGCACCGGTTCACACATCGACGCCATTCCACATTCAGGCCGCTACGACGGTACCGTCGGCGTGCTCGGCGGACTGGAGGCAATCCAGGCATTGCAAGAAAGCGGCTTCAAACCCCAGCGGTCGATTGAACTGCTGCTCTTCACGTCGGAAGAGCCCACCCGCTTCGGTATCGGCTGCCTGGGAAGTCGCCTGCTTTGCGGATCGCTCGACGCCGGCGCGGACCAGCGGCTGAAGGACAAGGATGGCGCAACTCTGAACGACGTTCGCACGGGCGCGGGGTTTCGCGGCAAACTCGAAACCGTGGCACTGCCGGCCAACTACTATTGCGCGTTCGTCGAGTTGCACATCGAGCAGGGACCGCTATTGGAACGCCGGCAGGTCCCGCTGGGCGTTGTCACCGCCATCGCAGCGCCGGCCAGCCTGCGGATCACGATCGAGGGCGAAGGCGGACACGCCGGCGCAGTCCTGATGCCCAACCGTCGCGACGCTTTCCTGGGTGCTGCCGAAATCGCGCTCCAACTGGAGGCGGCGGCAAAATCCACCGGATTCGTCGACACCGTCGCGACCGTCGGAATGTGCGACGTCTTCCCTGGCAACGTGAACAGCGTGCCCAGCCGCGTGACCATCAGCGTCGACGCGCGCGATATCGATCTCACCCGCCGCGACACGATGCTTGCAAAGCTCAACGCTGCCTGCGATGAGGTGGCTACCCGGCGGCGGCTGCTCGTAACTCGGGAGGTGCTCAACGCCGATGCCCCCGCCATCTGCAACCCAACGGTAGTTGAAGCGCTGACGCAGTCAAGCGACGAGCATGGGTTTCCATACGACCGCATGGTCAGCCGTGCCTATCACGACTCGCTCTTCATGTCCCGGATCGCGCCGACGGCTATGCTCTTCGTCCCCTCCAGGAATGGGGTGAGCCACCGTCCCGACGAATACTCCTCGCCCAAGGACCTGTCCCGCGGCACGCTCATCCTCGCGTCAGCTCTGGCGAAACTTGCGGGTTCCGCAGCCTAAATGACCCCGTTCCGGCCTATCGTTTCCAACCCCCACCTGCTGACCATCCTCGGTAACTTCTGGCCGCGGCGTCTCGACACGGTACAGTTTCCCGAGCACCGTCAGTTGTTCCAAACCGAGCCCGGTGTCCAGGTGCTTGTCATCACGCAGACGCCATCGATTGAACCGGTGGGTCAACTCGTCCTCGTGCATGGCCTCGAGGGATCCAGCAATGCCGGCTACAAACGAAGCATGGCCCAGGCAGCATTGGAAGCCGGGTTTATCGTCCACCGCTTCAATATGCGAAGTTGCGGCGGCACCGAAGAACTCGCACCTTCCAACTACCACGCCGGCCAGACTTCCGATCTGCGCTACGTTCTGGAACGAGTCCGGCCTGCAGGCCCGATTATTCTGATCGGATTTTCCCTAGGCGGTAATGTCTCGCTCAAACTCGCCGGCGAACTCGGCGAAACCGATCTCATCGCCGGTGTCTGCGCAGTATCGACACCCATCGACCTCGCCGCTTGCGTCGAACGCCTCGGCCGGAAGCAGAATTTCATCTACGCCAAGCGATTTCTGAGCCGGCTCAAACAACGAATTCGCGTCCGGGCGAAGCAGGCGCCCGACCTGTATTCCGACCGTGAGCTAACCAACGTTCGAACCGTCTACGACTTTGACGACCTGTACACCGCCCGGCTTTTTGGCTTTGGCAATGCCGGAAATTACTATGCCACCCAGGCAGCGAAGAACTTTCTTGCTGACATCCGCGTGCCGGCCCTGTTGGTGCAAGCCAAGGACGACCCCTTGATTCCATTCGAGGTTTACGATCATCCTGCCTTTCGCTCCAACCCCAATCTCACCTTGCTCGCCCCCGACCACGGCGGACATTTGGGCTTCCTCGCACGAGGCGCAAACCGCTTCTGGCTTGACCCGATCGTGGTAGGCTGGGCAGCCGGAATCGTCAAGGCGCGGCTTTCTTCAACTATTGTGGGAACATAAGGATAGAAATCCTCGTTCCCACATTATGGTGCGTCAGAATGCCTCATTTGCCGAAGCCGCCGCAGTTGCGGCCGATTCGCTCCGCGGCAGTAAGCTTCGCAGCTTTCTGACCCTGCTTGGGATCATCCTCGCCACCACCACGCTGATCGCGGTGATGTCGGTGATCAACGGCATGAACGCCTATATCGCCGAGAACGTCTCCAACATGGGCGCGGATGGCTTTCGAGTGGTTCGCATGGCCTTCATCGGCAATTGGGACCCGAAAAAATTCTTGGAATTTCAACGTAAGAACCCGCAACTGAGCCCGGAAGAATTCCATTTCCTCAAGGAAAAGACCACTCTGCTCCGAGAGTTGGGCTTGTCCTCCGGCCGCGGAGTCACCGTCACCTACAAGGGCGACTCCATGGACTCGGTGGGGCTGACGGGCGGCACCACCAACTACGCCGTGATCTCGAATACCACCATCGAAACGGGCCGTTTCTACACCGACGTGGAAGATCAGCGCCGCATGCTGGTTGCGTTTATCGGCAGCGACCTGAAGGACCGCTTTTTTCCCAACGTAGATCCGGTGGGCAAGACAATCCAGATCGAGGGTCTACCGTTCGAGGTGGTGGGTGTCGCAAAGCCCAAAGGCAGCGTCTTCGGCCAGAGCCAGGACAGCTTTGTCGCCATTCCGGTTGAGACTTACTTCAAAATCTATGGTTCGCGCTCTGGCTTGACCTATCTTGCATTGGCCAAAGACCGTACAGTGCTTAACCAGGCTATGGATGAGATGAAGGTGCTGCTGAGAGCGCACCGGCATCTGAAGCCGAAGCAGGACGACAATTTCTCGCAGATCTCTTCAGAATCGCTCACCAGTGCCTGGGACCAGTTAACGGGCGCCATCGCGGCCACTGCGGTAGCCGTCGTCAGCGTGTTCATGGTGGTGGGCGGCGTGGTGATCATGAACATCATGCTCGCCGTCGTAACGGAACGCACGCGTGAGATCGGCATCCGGAAATCCGTCGGCGCACGTCGCAAGGATATTCTCTATCAATTTCTGGTGGAGTCGGCAATGCTGTCGGCAAGTGGCGGCTTGATCGGCGTCGTCATCGCTTGGATTGCCGCCGTCATTGTCCGTAGCTTCACACCGGTTCCGATGCGCTTGCCCATGACTGCGATATTCATCGGTGTCGGACTGTCGGCAGTCGTCGGACTTTTCTTTGGAATCTACCCGGCGCAGCGCGCCGCTAAGCTTGACCCGATTGAAGCGCTGAGGGCGGAATCATGAGTTTAGCTCAACTTTGGGCCGGCATATCGCTCGCATTAAACACGATCCGCGAGCACAAGATGCGAGCCTTTCTGACAGTGCTCGGTGTCATCATCGGCACCGGCACCATTATCGGCGTAGGCTCGATTCTTACCGGTTTCGACGGCGCCGTCACCGGCGTTCTGCGCAGCTTCGGTACCAACAATCTCATTATTTTCAAGTTCCCCATCGGCTTCCACAATGCCACTGCCGAGGAGCGGCAGCGGAAACCGCTCACCTACGAGGAGGCGATGGCCATCGTTGAACGATGCCCGTCGGTGGAGCACGCCAGCCCCTACCTATTCCCGTGGAATCCCAACTCCCGCGGCCCCCAGATTTTCAGCATTCGTTACAAGGGCAACGATATGTTCCAAATCGATATGGGTGGAACCGAGGAGGGTTACGTAGAGGGCGGACAAGCGGAGATGATGACCGGCCGTTTCTTCACCGACACCGAGAACCGGCACCATATGCCCGTGGTCGCCATCGGCGAGGACGTCGGCAAGGCGCTATTTGCAGGTCAGAATCCGATCGGAAAAACAGTTGAGGTCACCGGCCACAGTCTTGAGGTAGTGGGCGTCATGAAACGCCCCGCGGCATCGTTCCCCGGACAGGAAGACCGCCGCGTTCTGATTCCCTATTTCACGATGCGAAAGATGTTCCCGTCGGCGAAGGAGAACATGATCATTGTCGCCGCCAAGCCTGGAATGCTTGCCGTGGCCACCGATGAAGTTCGCGCAGTTCTGCGCCAGGAACGGCGCGTGCCTGCCAATCAACCCGACAACTTCGCGATCTCGACTTCTGAACAGATGGTGGAAGACTTCCGCAAGATTACATCGGTAACTGCACTGGTAATGGTGGTGCTCAGTTCCATTGGTCTGCTGGTTGGCGGAATCGGCGTGATGAACATCATGCTCGTTTCAGTCACCGAGCGTACTCGTGAGATTGGCGTTCGCAAAGCCATCGGCGCCCGCCGCATCGACATCGTGATTCAGTTTCTCACCGAGGCCGTCGTCTTGACGGGCATGGGAGGACTGATTGGAATGGCGCTCGGCTGGACCATCTCGATGATCGCGCGGCTGGTATTCCCTTCCCTGCCCACCACCGTACCGCTATGGGCGGCGGGTCTCGGAGTAGTCGTGAGTGTCGGCATAGGCCTGTTCTTCGGAATCTGGCCCGCGAACAAAGCGGCTCGGCTCGATCCCGTGGACGCTCTTCGCTACGAGTAGCCCCAGTTCACCTACAGAGTCTGGGAACCAGATACCACTCGAGAGTCGTGTGTTCGCCTTCCCTCGACAATTGCATCAGCCCCGCCTTCTTGAAATCGATCGCGAGAGATGGAGTGCCGAGTAGAAACGCGGCGAACCGTCCCAGGTGCGGCTCGTGGCCGACAACCATTACCTCGTCGGCGTCGGAAAATTTCGAGATCTCATTCCACGTTTCCTCTGCCGCAGTACCCGGAATCAGCGTCTTCACTTGGATGAGCCGCTTACACTTCAGCGCGGATGCCGCCATTTCGGCGGTCTGTACGGCGCGAACCAGAGGGCTTGAGAGAATCACCGACGGCTTTACCTTCGACTTGCCGGCACGGCTGAGTACAGCCTTCAACTTCTCGCGGCCATCGGCGGTAAGTTCGCGATCCGCGTCTGGCAGGTTCGGACGGCGGTCCTCAGCAATCGCGTGCCGGAGAATATCAATAAGCATTTGCGAGGCAACGATATCATAGCTAGGTGCCACGCTACGCCGCCGTCGACATTGGCAGTAATTCCGTCCGCATGGAGGTCGCCGACGTCAATCCAGGCGTTCCGACGCAGGTTCTCGCATCCGACCGACAGGTAACACGGCTGGGCGATAGTGTCTTTCGCACTGGACGAATTTCCAACGACGCCATGGTGTTCGTCGAGGGACTGCTGAAGCAGATGGCGGAGACGTGGACGCGACTGGATGTTCTGGGCGTCCGAGCCGTCGCCACCGCGGCGGTGCGGGACGCCAACAACCAGCACGAGTTCCTCGATCGAATGTCGCAGGCTGCGGGCGTGAGGGTGGAGATCATTTCCGGAATTGAGGAAGCGCGCCTGATTCACCTTGGCGTCCAATCCACCTGGCCGCACCCCAAGCAGCGAATCCTGATCGTCGATATCGGCGGCGGCAGCATGGAGATCATTCATTCTGAAGCCGGGAAGATCCGGGAGTCATTTTCAAAGCCTTTGGGTGCGCTGCGCCTCACCGGCGTATTCCTAAAATCGGATCCTGCCTCGGCGCGGGAACTCCATCGCATGGAAACCTATATCGCCGACCGGATTGATTCGGCGGTGCGGCGCATCGGCAAACAAAAATGGGATCGCGTGATTGGCACTTCGGCAACGGCCGCAGCACTAATCTGCGCGATCAATCGCGTGCCGCGCGCCAAGCGCGACAATGCCGACCGTCTGCGTGCTTCCGGACCCCAGGTGCGCGAACTTTACCGGGCGCTGGCGCAGCAGGATCTCGATGGCCGCCGCAAGGTAACCGGCATCGGCGCGCGGCGTGCCGAGATCATCGTCGCCGGTGCGGCGGGGTTATCGAGGGTAATGCAGGAAGTGGGAGCCGCCTCGATCTACTACTCCTCGGCCGGCGTGCGTGACGGCATCATTGCCGACCTTGCGGCGCGCGGTGTGGGACGCGAGAAGTCCCGCATGAGCTCGGATCAGCGGCAAGCTGTCGAACAAATCGCAACGCACTATGGGGTCTCGCTCAAACACGCACGTAAGGTGGCCTCGCTGGCGCATTCGTTGTTTATCGGTCTCCAGCCGCTCCACCGCCTGCCCCCGGACGCCGGCAAATTACTTGAGGCCGCCGCTTACCTTCACGATACCGGCCATTACGTCAGCGACACACGGCATCACAAACACTCCTACTACCTGGTGCAAAACTCGGATCTCGCCGCCTTTACCGACCGGGAGCGGGAATTGATCGCGACCCTCTGCCGGTATCATCGCAAATCGATGCCCAGCGCACTTCACCCTCAGTATCAGTCGCTTTTGGCGGAAGAAAGGCGAACAACGCTGTTTCTCGTGCCCCTGCTTAGGGTCGCCGATGCGCTTGATCGCAGTCATGAGCAGTTACTTCGTAACATCAATTGCGTCTCACGGAATGGGAACGTGATCGTTCGACTCGAATCCGACGCCGATATCGACCTGGAACAATGGGCGGCGGAGCGAGTCGGTGACGTTTTCCAGCAGGTGTACAACACGCCTGTCCAGTTTGAGAAGGTGGGAAATGGCGAGTGATTTTGCGAGAGTACAGACTCAAGACCGGCTGCAGCGTTTGGTTGATTGCCTGAATCAGGTCAACGACAGTGCCGGCGAAGACGAGGTTCACGACCTGCGCGTCAGCATTCGCCGCTTTAAAGCTGCGCTGCGTGTGTTTCGGCCGGAGTTTGCGCCCAGGAAGGCCAAGAAGATTCGCCGCAGCTTGGACCCTGTGATGCAGAGTGCCGGCATCGTCCGCGATCGTGACGTCATCGTCAAACTGGCGCTTAAGTCAGAGCGCGAGCCATCTGAGATTGTCGCGGCTCTGCGTGAGCAGCGCGCTGACGAAGCCACCAAACTCGGCACCAGCGTCGGCAAGTTGTTGCGGAAGGATCCGCTGGGGAAGTGGGCAAAAAGGCTCGGACTGTGAAGGTCGTCAAGGAGAAGACGGAGCGCTGGAAAGAATCTGACCCCGCTCCAGAGAACGCAGCGCGCTTGCTCCCGCCGATGCTCGCCGCTTATTTGGAGGCCGGTCGCCTGCTGGCTGACGGTACGCCCACTGCCACCAGTCTGCACGGGCTGCGACTCCACGGTAAGCGCCTCCGTTATGCCATGGAGTTATTCCGTCCCTGCTATGGCACGGCATTCGAAACCTACTTGGGATTGTTGAAAGATGCCCAGGGCATCCTCGGCGATCTGAACGACTGTGCCACGCTGCTGCGTGTGCTGCCGGAACTGCCCGGCCCCGAGGAGAAGAAGGCTCGGCTGAAAAATCGCGTGGAGCGTAGCTCAGCAAAGCTGTTTCGCGATTTTCAACGTTTCTGGAAGGAAAAGATGGACCACTCGGGTAAAGAGACACGATGGGCTAGCTACTTGGCACATCCTCGTAAACCCGCGAAGAAGGGTGCTCAATAAAGAGCCGCCCGATTACTTGTGACGGTAGGTGATTCGGCCCTTGGAGAGATCGTAGGGGGAGAGTTCCAGGGAAACGCGGTCGCCGTTCAAAACCTTGATGCGATTGCGGCGCAGTCTTCCCGCCATTGTGGCGAGCACTGTGGTGCCGGCATCCAACTGGATTGAGAACATTCCAGCTTTAAACTTTTCAACTACGTTGCCCATCACTTCAATGGAATCCTCTTTGTCGGGACCATTGGAGCGGGCGGCTTTCGGTGCAGACTTCGCATCGTTTTGTCTCATGTGTATAGTTGTGAACCTTTCGAACTAAATGGATTTGCTATAGATTGCAGGACTCGGCGAAACGAGCAGAGCGGAGTTCCGAGCGTGAGATGGGGAGTGTAGATACAGCTATATGATGACACGATCCTGGAAAAGTTGCACGTCTCTCTTGTCTCACGAAGCTAGGGACCGATTGATCCCGGTCACATCAGCACGGAACACAGGGCGAGTCTGCTGGGATAAAATCCGAGAGCCGTGCGCGGCGACAGCTAAGACCGATTCATCAGTGGCGCTTTTAAGCCCGGATGCAAGCGTGGTTCCAGGCTCTCGCGATCGCATCAGTGGTGACGTTGACGGTTAGGTTGGCACGAAGCAGCCAATGATCCCGTTTAGGAGACTGCCCGTTTTGCAGAGCCTGGGCCGCCACATTCGGCAACTATGAGCCGAGGTGACCTACGATGTCGCAAGCACGAAAGCACAGGCAGAAAGAAAAAGCACCAGAACTGCCGGTCCTAAGGCGACGATCAAATCGTTGGTGGGGGATTGTCGGCGGGAGCATTTGTTCACGCTCCGTCAATGCTTGGCGGCATGGCGAAACTACCAGTAGCTAATGGCTGAGTGTGATCGCGACATTGAGGAGCGCTTGACCACGTTCGATACCACAATTGATGTGCTCGCCAAGTCCTTGCCTTCGGCGAAGGTGAACCGACGAAATCTATGCACCAATCAGCCGAGCTTCGATTTACGCGGACACCTGTATCAGATCTTTGGCGTCTATCTGATGGCTGTACCTGGAATCAGCGTTTTGACAGCCCATACTTTGTTAGCCGAGGTTGGGCCTGACCTCTCGCGGTTCCGCAGTGGCGCCGCATTTGCATCCTGGTTGGGGTTGTGTCCCGACAATGACATCAGCGGGGGCAAGACACTATCAGTCAAGACTCGCCCTGGCCGCAATCGAGCCGCTGGAGCCTTAAGAATGGCTGTGAACGGTCCCCTATGACGAAAGAATCTTTGCCAATTCGGAACAGATGGCGGGTCTACCCGTGGAAGCCAAGCTGAAAGCGCAAGCCATGGCTATCGGATTCCAACTCGTTCCAGAAGCGACGCTGATTTAGAAATGTGTTCCTTAGGAGATGAGCCTCAAATTCGGGCATTTTTGAGCTGGAGCGGCGAGGTTTTGTTTGCCGGGCAGCGGCGGGGAGAGGTACGTGCCTGGTTCGAGCGGACGCTGGTGCAGCACGAGTACGGCACGTTGAACCTGACGAACAAGGGGTTAGTACGGCGACACATGGAGCGGATGACTGGAATGAGCTGAGCGCAACTGACGCGTCTGATCGCCAGTTACGCCACGACGGGGCGGGTGAAGGCAGTAGCGTATCAGCGCGCGAAGTTCGCCAGCCGTTACAAGGAGTTCGACGTGAATCTGTTGGCTTACGTGGACAAAATACACGGGAACTTGGGTGGGCCGGCGACCAAGCGGATTCTGCAACGGGAATACGAAGAGTACGGCCAGGCCGCCTACCACATTGTCGGAATGAAAGCTGGCAGCGAGTTCATCAACTAAACGGTGGGCAAGCTGTTGGGGAGGTTATTCATCGAGCAAAACAAGTCGCGGGCGCGGCATTCCGGCGACAACGGATTAGTGGAAGCCCAAGATTGGCGCGGTCATTCGCAAACACATCGGATTCGGCCACATCGGTACCCAACACGCCCAGGCGGTCAACATCTTTCAGGGCGAACACCTGAACCCGTACATCAATTTCCATTGTCCTTGAGCCGTCCGATGACGGTCCTTTCTCTCCCTCGAAACAACCAAACGAAAGGCCAGCTTCGCCCACCCTCACATCCTAATCGTCCAGGCTCATCCTCAGATGAGAAAATGCTGTCTCACGGTCGCGGGGAAATACTGTTCTCGTTGAAGGGCAAGTACCGATGTTGGTTCGGCATCGCCTCAACTGATTGACGACATTCGACTACCTGTCAATTCCACCAGTTACTACCTCCCCGAAATACGGATGCGCACAGATGACTTGAGAGCCGAGAATCAGCTCATGGAGCATACATTGAGCGCAATTTCGTCGGGACTGGCCGCGTTGGTTGAACAGACTGCCCCGCTGGCGGTGGGCGTAGAAGGCAGGCCGCGGATGGGGTCGAGTGGGTTCGTCTGGAAGTCCGGCGTGGTGGTAACGGCCGATCATGCGATCCGTCGCGACGAAGACATTCCCGTAATTCTCCCCAGCGGGCAGATCGCGCGCGGGCAGTTGGCGGGTCGAGATCCGGGGACTGATATCGCGGTCTTGCGGGTGGAAGGAACCGAGGCGCCGCAGTTCGCACGTGGAGGCGACCTGCGGGCGGGCGAGATCGTGGTGGCGGTGGGACGTCACCAGCCGGGGGTCCTGGCGACGATGGGCATCGTCAGCACCGCCGGCGGACCCTGGCGTACGTGGAGAGGCGGCCAGCTCGATTCCCTGTTGCGGCTGGATCTGGCCGCCTATCCGCGATCGTCCGGATCGGTGCTGGTGGATACGGGCGGCCGCGTCGCAGGCATGTTAACTGGCGGCCTCACGCGGACCGCGCCGGTAGCTGTGCCGCTGGCGACTGTCGATCGTGTGGTGGGAGAGCTACTCACGCACGGCCAGATCGCACGCGGATACCTCGGTGTGGGACTTCAACCGATCGCGCTTCCGGCAGCCTATTCGCAGGCCTTGGGACGCGAGCAACAAACTGCAGTCATCGTTCTGAGTGTGGAACCCGCCGGTCCTGCGCATTCGGCCGGCTTTGCGATTGGGGACGTGATCGCGGAGCTGGGCGGACGCCCAGTCACCGACACCGACGACGTCCAGACGGCGCTACAGGGAGCCATAGGCCGGCAACTGACCGCAGTGGTGTTCCGGGCGGCACAGAAGATTGAACTGCCGGTGACGGCGGCGGAACGGAGGGGCTAATGATAGCCGGATTCGGCGAGGTAGCGGAAAGACTGAGACGTTCCACAGTTCAGGTGATCGCCGGCCGGGACTCGAGCGGATCCGGTGTCATCTGGGATGAACGCGGCGCCATCGTGACCAACGCTCACGTCGCCCGGACGGCCTTGCTGACGGTGAAGCTTTGGGACGGGCGGACGTTTGAGGGCCGGGTGGAAAAGACGGATCCCCGGCGCGATTTGGCGCTGGTGCGGATCAAGTCCGGCGGGCTGCATCCCATAGCGATTGGCGAGTCTCGACGGCTGCGAGTGGGCGAGGTGGTGATTGCGGTCGGCAATCCGCTGGGGTTCGTGGGGGCGCTGAGCACTGGCGTTGTACACGGAATCGGCCCGGTGAGCGAGATCGGATCACGCGATTTCATTCAAGCGGCCATCCGGCTGGCACCGGGAAACTCCGGCGGCCCGCTCGCCGACTCCTCGGGTCGCTTGGTGGGCATCAATACGATGGTGATCGCGGGGCGCGGAGGGCCGGATGGACTGGCCTTAGCGATTCCTTCTCAAGCGGTTGAGCGCTTTCTCGCCCGCGGAGAACCCGCCCACCTGGGAGTGTCGGTAACGCCGGTTCGAATCGAATCGGGCAACCGCGGCATCGGATGGGTGGTGATTGAAATCAGACCCGGAAGTCCGGCAGAACGCTCGTCGCTAATCGTTGGAGACATTCTGACAGGCATCAATGGAGGCCCATTCCGCACTATGGACGACCTGGCTGAAGCCATCGACAATGCCCGCAACGGACTGGTGCGGCTGAAGTTCTTGCGCGGGGGGCAGTCGCAGAGCCGGGAGGTGACGGTACGTCTGAGTCAGGAAGTGGCAGCGTGAATGAGACTGGCAACGAGAGCATACGGATCGTCGTAGTTGCGGACTCGGCGATGGCACGGGCGGGGTTGGAGGCGGCGGCGATCGAGTCCGGACGCTTTGAAATTGCCGGCTCCACCGATTCTGCCGGGGTCGCTCAGCTGTTGGAATCAACCGGGGCGGAGGCAGTGCTCATGGAAGCCCGCACGTTCAGCGGGTGGCAGGCGGAATCCGTGCAACCGGTAGATCGCGCCCCCACCCCGTTGACACCCCGTGAAACAGAGGTACTCCGGATGGTTTCAAACGGCGAAAGCAACAAAGCGATTGCATGGAAGTTGGGAATTTCCGAGCATACCGCCAAATTCCACGTTGCGTCGATCCTTTCGAAGCTGAATGCGGGTAGCCGTACGGAAGCGGTGACCCTGGGTGTCCGACTGGGTTTGATTTATTTGTAAAGCGCGCTCTCACCCTGGGTGAACTGCCGCACTTGCTGGTGGGTCTGTCGAACTTTCAATCACTTAACAGTGGGCATTCAGTTGCCGTAGTCAGAGTGCGACGAACGAACGGAATGCGGTCGAAACCGCTTCGTTCGGAACCGAGGAGGTTCCATGTTCACAAGAATCATCATTGCACTCTTCACGTTGGTGGTAGCGTTCGCAATTCTGGGCGCGGACCAGCCGACTATAAAGAAAGTTACTCCAAGACAGACGTCCCCGGTCTCCGGCGCAGACATGTTCACCAGCTACTGTGCGGTATGCCACGGACGAGATCTTAAAGGCGGTGGACCGGCAGTGGCGGCGCTCAAAATGCCTCCACCCGATCTAACAACCCTCAGCGCGCGAAACAACAGCAAATTCCCTGAGCTCCGCGTTTATCAAGCGATCCGCGGCGATCTGGAAATGCCGGCGCACGGAAGCAAAGACATGCCGGTATGGGGCATCGTATTCTCATCCATGAGTCACGACAATGGCGCAGGTCAGCAGATGCGCCTGGCGAATCTAACGGGATACATCAAGAGTCTCCAGGCAAAGTAGCGAATTCATTCACCCTCCGAACACAGATTGTTTGTTCCTCATCCAGGGCTTGGGACCATCCCAAGCCCTTATTTTTTTGCCTACCCTCCCGCTAAGAGCTTTGACCGACCTCATTTAGCGGAACCGTACTATAGAAAACCGTGATGCGTGGCCCCAGAATGAAGCAACGCCATGCTTGCCGTTCGGGAAAGTCGCGTTGAGTCGCGGGTTGTCTGCCAGGGGGCAGTGCGCCTGTTCGCGGCTGGCGTCGAGGTGCCGGGGCGGATGCTGGACGTGAGCGAGCGGGGGTTTCGGGCGTCTCACGAGTGTCCGGACTTTGCTCCCGGCATGGAGATCCGGTTTCAGCACCAGTTTTTCGTCGGGATGGCGCGCGTAGTGTGGACGCGCGAAGTCGGGGCCGAAGTGCAGAGCGGCTTTCAGATTCTCCGTTGAGGGGGGCGGCTTACAGCGCCATCGCCACCACGGCGAGAATCAGGGAGAAGGCCGGGAGAATCAGTAGTGCCGTCTTGAGGCGCTTAGGGTCGTTGCCGGCGATGCTGCCGATGATCGGCGAACTCACTACCAGGCCGAACCAACCGGCTGTCGTTGCGATACCGGTGGCGGTGGCCGCAGTCTCGGGGAATCGAGCGTTCACAATCGACAATGCGGTGGGAAACACCGGCGCCATGGCGATGCCGGCAAGAAATACTGTGACTCCCGCGATGGTCTCGTTTTTCGACTGCAACATGGCGTAGGTCATAACTGCCATGAGCACGCCGGAGCCGACAAGTACGCGCTCGGGCGAGATGCTGGTGAGCACGGGCGAAATGGCCACACGGCCGATCAACAATCCCAGGGCGAAGCCGAGCGACAGAATGGTGAGGGCCTTCTTCTCGGAAACCCCTTGCGCCATCAAGTGACGCACCAACCAATTCCAGACACCAACCTCACAGGCAACGTAGACGAACAACATCAGCGCCAGCGCGATCAGCGCGGGCTTGCTAAGAAGGTCGGTCACCATCGAAGACTGGAAAGCAACCGCACCGGCGGCGCCGGGCATTTCTGTCAAAGCATGGATGACGAAGGTGATGGATGCCAATCCACCGGCAAAGATCAACAGCTTACCGGACTGGTTCTGAAACAGCCGCGCGGCGATGAGCGGGGTGACCAAGCCGCCGAGTCCGAAGAACAGATTCAGGAGATTGAAAACACCGCCAGTGGACAGGTCTCCAATATGGATATAAGGAGGCAGGGTGTTGGCGCCCGTAACGATGGCTCCACCACCGCAGCCGAGGGTAAACATCAACGCGGCAACCGAACCATAGCCGGTAGCGAACTTAAGGCCGAAGAGCGCGAGAGCGATGAGTCCCAGGCCGAGGAGGAGACCGAGTTTCTTGCCTTCGGTATCCATCAGCGGTCCGACAAAGAAACCACCGATCATGAGGCCGACGGCTTGGGCCATGGCGATATTGCCGTTCTGCTTGGGTGAGAGATTAAAGCGTTTTGATATGTCGGGCAGAATAGTCCCGAGCATGGCGGCGATGATGCCGTAAACGAAGATGGCGGCGACAGCAGCTAGGATCAACATGGATTGACGATCTTATCAGAACTTAGTGGGACTTGAGCATTGTCGATAGTCGAGGTATTATTGTCGACAGTCGAGGTATTGCATGGGAAAGCCATCCGAGTTGATCCAGGGCACTGTGGACTTGCTCATCCTGAAGACAATCGCGAAGCAGCCGATGCACGGCTGGGGTATCGCAAAACGTATTGAAGCGCTGTCGGACGAGGTGTTATCGGTGGGCCAGGGCTCACTCTATCCGGCGCTTCACCGGCTGGAACAACAAGGTTGGATCGCGGCCGAGTGGAAGGACTCGGACCTTGGTCGCAACGCGAAATTCTACGGGTTGACACGCGAGGGACGCAAGCAACTGGAGAAGGAGCTAACCTCGTGGCGGCGGCTTTCTGGCGCGGTTCAGTTGGTGATTGAGCGGGGGTGACGGCGATGCGTTGGGCAAGAATTCTGGGACAGCGATTTCGTTCCTTATTCCAGCGGTCGACTGTCGACCGCGAGTTGGAGCAGGAGTTGGAGATTCATCTGGCGCAGCTCACGCGGGAGTATCGCGAGAGTGGGATGCCAGAAGCGGAAGCGCGGTTGGCGGCACGCCGGGCCTTCGGCGGCGAGGCCCTCACGCGCGAGGAGTGTCGCGAGAAGCGGGGCACGGGTTGGATGGAGGATGCCGGCAAGGATCTGAACTACGCCGCTCGCATGATGGCGAAGTCGCCTGCGTTCACGCTGACGGCCGTGCTCTCGCTGGCCCTCGGTGTAGGCGCGAATACGGCGATTTTCAGTTTTATGAAGAAAGTCATCTTCGAGTTGCTGCCGGTACGCGAGGCTGAGCAGATCGTAAAGGTGAGCCGCAAGAACATGCTCATGGCGGACATGAACGCGTTCAACTATCCGCTCTTTCGCGACTTTCAAAACGCCAAGGATTTGCCGTTCGACGGATTCATCGCGTCGACGAGTTTTGGTAGGAGTACGTTGTTGACGGAGTCCGGAGCGGAGCCGGTACAAGGCGATTTCGTATCGGGGAATTTCTTCGAAGTGCTGGGAGTGCGGCCGGCGCTGGGACGCTTGTTTACCAGCGACGATGATGTGAAGCCGGACGGCCATCCAGTGGTGGTGCTGAGCTACAACTTCTGGCAGCGGCGATTCGGCGGTGACGCAGCGATCCTGAATCGCGTGATCCGGATCAACAATTTTCCTTTTACCGTGATCGGCGTATCGGCGCAGGATTTCGATGGGATGGATCCGGGCAGTTCGCCCGACTACCGGGTGACTTTCAGCATGGAGCCAAGTCTGGCCGGCGGACCGACAGGGCAGTCGTCGCTGCCACAGCGTGGGAGTTGGTGGATCAGCGTTTATGGGCGCCTGAAGCGGGGCGTCAGTTATGAGCGAGCGGGGGACATGCTGCAGCCGCTGCTCATGCGGAGCTTCGAACTCGCTGGCCAGGGCAAACCGATGACGGACTTTCGGCGCAAAGTCCTCGCCACTGAGCGAATGTTCGTAGAACAAGCGGCACAGGGCGGCGGCGGTTTCAGGCAACGCTACGAGCGCGCGATCTGGGTGCTGATGGGAATGGTGGGAGCAGTGCTGTTGCTGGCCTGTGTGAACGTTGCGCACCTTCTATTAGCGCGGGCATCGGCGAGGGAGCACGAGTTCAGCGTTCGACGGTCGCTCGGAGCAGGACGCGGCCGGCTGGTCCGTCAGTTGTTGACTGAAAGTATGTTGCTGGCCGTGGGTGGCGGTGCCGTGGGACTGCTGGTGGCCAAGGGGTTCTCACGCATGTTGCTGGGGCTGCTCGTGTCTGACCGGGCGCACTCCACGCTGAACGCATCGCTCGATGGCGCTGTGCTCACCTTTAACTTCGCGATCGCGGTGGTGGCGGGCCTGGCCTTCGGCATGATTCCAGTGCTTCGCGCTTCTGCGGGGAAACAGATGGACAGTCTCCGCGGCACGCGCGCTGGATCGGCGCGCCGGATGATTGGCCGCAAACTCATGGTGAGTGTGCAGATCGCGCTGTCGCTGGTGCTGCTTGCGGGTGCGGGATTATTCCTACGCACGCTCTCGAGTCTCAAGGGGATCGACCCTGGCTTCCGCACCTCAGGGATCATTCAAATGAGCTTGAACCCTGCCGGGTATACGACGGAGCGAACCACGGCTTTCTACCGGGAGATCGTAGAACGCATCAGGGCGCTACCAGGCGTTCAGGGTGTGGTGGCCTCGCGTCAGCGTGTCGTGTCGAACTCCAGTTGGGGCAGCGGAATCAGAGTAGCGGGCTTCACGACGCGCGAGGGTGATAGAGGGCCTAACCGGGATGCGATTGGACCCGGATACTTCTCCGTGTTGGGTCTCCCGCTAGTTGCCGGGCGTGAGTTCACAGCGCAAGACACTGCCACGGCGGCGAAGGTCGCGATTGTGAACGAGAGCTTTGCGCGTTTCTATTTTGGCGGTGAGAGCGCGCTCGGCAAGTTGATTGGACCGGGTGGAAAAGAGGATCCGGACATTACCATCGTCGGCGTAGTGAAGGACTCGAAATACCGGTCTCTACGAGAAGACGTCACCCGATTCTGGTATGTGCCGGTGGAACAAGTGCCGACGTTTCGCGGCGGGACGCTGATCTTAAGGACATCGGGGAACCAGGCGCAGGTGATCAACGGCGTACGCGCGACTGTGGCGGCGGCGGACCGCAATATCGCGCTGTTCGACATCAAGACCGTCGAGTCGCAAATCAACGAGAATTTCTCGATGGAGCGCCTGCTGGCAATGCTGTCGGCGATGTTTGGCGGAGTAGCGGCGTTGCTTGCGGGGACTGGTCTGTTTGGAGTGCTGGCTTATTCGGTAACGCAGCGGACGCGTGAGATTGGAATTCGCATGGCGTTAGGTGCGCGTCCGGCGCAAGCGGCGTGGACCATTCTGCGCGAGGTGGGCTGGTTCACGGCGTTGGGACTGGCAGCAGGGCTGGGGCTCGCACTCGCCTGTGGTCAGTTCGTCGGGAAGATGCTATTCGGAGTGAAGCCGAATGACAGTGCCACGCTGGTGGCCGCTTGTATCGGGATCGCGGTGGTGGCACTGGCTGCGGGATTGGTTCCGGCGAGGCGGGCGGCGGGAGTGGAAGCGTCGGTCGCGCTGAGGACTGAGTAGGCGCAGGACGGCCGTCGGCGGCAGGTGGACTATTCAGTTTTCAAAGAACAATGAGCCTGTGACCGCCGATGCTATGTGTAAGAGCGGCTGACTCTGACTTCAGTTCAAAAAACCAGTGGATTTCCTTTCTCGCCGATGGTGGCGCGGTTTGCTCTCCACCAGCCCAGGGCGACTGCGAGGGCGAGGTCGTCGTGCTCGGGTTGGCGGGCTCCGTAGCGGACATGGCCGGCGCTGGAAATTGTGGC
>JBBQUM010000010.1:0-211198 GCA_038212445.1 Bryobacterales bacterium | reverse complement strand
TACGCCGCCCTGGCGAACGGCGAGGCGCAGCGGAATTTTTCGATCCGCGGCCTGTTCCGCATCAAGGCCGCCGAGGAGCTTGGCCGCCGTCCGGTGCCGATCGAAGAGGTCGAGCCGGCCGCCGAGATCGTCAGGCGCTTCTCCACCGGCGCCATGAGCTTCGGCTCAATCTCGCGCGAGGCGCACGAGACGCTGGCGATCGCCATGAATCGCATCGGCGGCAAGAGCAATACGGGCGAAGGGGGCGAGGATCCGGTACGTTTCCAGCCCGACGCCAACGGCGATCGCCGCAGTAGCGCCATCAAGCAGGTGGCCAGCGGACGCTTCGGCGTCACCGCGCATTACCTCGTGAATGCCGATGAGCTGCAGATCAAAGTCGCCCAGGGCGCCAAGCCCGGCGAAGGCGGCCAGCTTCCCGGTCACAAAGTGGACGACGAAATCGCTCGCGTCCGCCACTCCATTCCCGGCGTCGGCCTCATCTCGCCGCCCCCGCATCACGACATCTACTCCATCGAAGATCTCGCGCAGTTGATCTACGATCTGAAGAACGTTAACCCGCAGGCCCGCATCTCGGTCAAGCTCGTCGCCGAAGTCGGCGTGGGCACCGTTGCCGCCGGCGTCGCCAAAGCGCATGCCGACCTCGTCCTCATTTCCGGACACGACGGCGGCACCGGCGCCAGTCCCCTCACTTCCATCAAACACGCCGGCGTTCCCTGGGAACTGGGCCTCGCCGAAACCCATCAGGTGCTGGTCCTCAACGACCTCCGCAGCCGCATCCGCGTCCAGACCGACGGCAAACTTCAGAGCGGTCGCGATGTCGTAGTCGCCGCGCTGCTCGGCGCCGAGGAATTCGGTTTCTCCACCGCGCCGCTGGTCGCACTGGGCTGCATCATGATGCGCAAGTGCCACCTGAACACCTGCCCGGTAGGCATCGCTACGCAGGACCCCCGCCTGCGCGCCAAGTTCCAAGGCACGCCTGAGAACGTCATCAATTTCTTCTTCTACATCGCCGAAGAAGTCCGCGAGCTGATGGCTAAAATGGGCTTCCGCACCATGGACGAAATGGTGGGCCGCGTCGACATGCTCGAGACTCGCGACGCCATCGATCACTGGAAAGCCAAGGGCCTCGATCTGTCCAACATCCTGTATGAGCCTCAGGTGCCCGGCCGCGTCGGCCGCCGCTGCCTCATCTCGCAGGATCACGGGCTCGACCAGGCGCTCGACTACAAGCTCATCAGCCACGCCGAAGAAGCCATCTCCAGCAAGACCGCTGTCGAGATCAAGCTGCCCATCAAGAACATCCACCGGACCGTCGGCGCCATGCTCAGCGGCAAAATCGCCAAGCTCCACGGCACCGCTGGACTGCCCGACGACACCATCAAGTTCGCCTTCAACGGTTCGGCCGGACAGAGCTTCGGCGCCTTCCTGGTCAACGGCGTTACGCTGACGCTCGAAGGCGACGCCAACGATTACGTCGGCAAAGGCCTTTCCGGCGGTCGCATCATCGTCTTTCCGCCCAAAGCCTCCACCTTCCTACCCGAAGAAAATATCCTCGTCGGCAACGTCTGCCTGTACGGCGCTACCAGCGGCGAAGTCTTCTTCAACGGCATGGCCGGCGAGCGCTTCGCAGTGCGAAATTCCGGCGCCACCGCCGTTGTTGAAAGCGTCGGCGATCACGGCTGCGAGTACATGACCAATGGCCTCGTCGTCATCCTCGGCAAGACCGGGCGCAACTTCGCCGCCGGCATGAGTGGCGGCTTCGCCTACGTCCTCGACGAGGGCGGGGAATTCCGATCCACCATGTGCAATCGCTCCAGCGTCGACTTGGAGCCCCTCGAAAATCCGCAGGACATCCAGACTGTCCGCGACCTCATCGTACGCCACGTCGACTATACCGGCAGTCCTCGCGGTCACTGGGTGCTTGAGAATTTTGACAAGATGATTTCCAAATTCGTGAAGGTCTTCCCCCACGAGTACAAGCGCGTCATGGGCGTCACTCCAAAAGCAAAGCTCGAGACAGCGCCGCTTCTCGCTCAACCCATCGCCCCCTCGACAGTGGAGGCACGCTAATGGGAAAAGCCACCGGCTTCCTCGAATACGCGCGTGAACTCCCAACGCGCCGTCCCGTCGCTGAACGCGTCAGCGACTTCTTTGAGATCTATCAGGATTTTCCGATCTCGAAGGTCCAGACCCAGGGCGCCCGCTGCATGGACTGCGGCGTGCCGTTCTGCCATACCGGCTGTCCGCTCAACAACATCATTCCCGACTGGAATGACTTCGTCTTTCGCGACCGCTGGAAGGATGCTGTCCGCGTCCTGCATTCCACCAATAACTTTCCGGAATTCACCGGCCGTATTTGTCCCGCGCCCTGTGAAGCCGCCTGCGTACTCGGCATCAACGAACCCGCGGTCGCCATCAAGCTCATCGAAAAGACCATCATCGACCACGCTTTTAAGGAAGGCTGGATTCGTCCCGAACCGCCGCTCGTTAAAACCGGGAAGCGCGTCGCGGTGATCGGCTCCGGACCTGCCGGACTTGCCGCCGCCCAACAACTCGCCCGCGCCGGACACTCCGTAACTCTGTTTGAAAAGAACGATCGCATCGGCGGGCTCCTCCGCTACGGCATTCCCGATTTCAAGATGGAAAAGCACCTCATCGATCGCCGCATCGACCAGATGCACGCCGAAGGTGTTGAGTTCCGGACCGGTGTGCACGTCGGCGTCGACGTCGCCGCTAAGGACATCCGCCGCGCCTTCGATGCCATCGTCCTCACCGGCGGCGCCGAACAACCGCGCGACCTCCCAGTGCCCGGCCGCGAACTCAAGGGCGTCCACTTCGCCATGGAGTTCCTGCCTCAGCAGAACAAGCGCGTGGCCGGCGACCGCGTCGAAAATCAGATCCTCGCCACCGGCAAGAACGTCGTCATCATCGGCGGCGGCGACACCGGAGCCGACTGCCTCGGAACCTCCCACCGCCAGCGCGCCGCTAGCGTCACTCAATTCGAAATTATGCCCATGCCGCCCGGTCAGCGCGCGGCTTCCACACCATGGCCGCTTTGGCCGCTACAACTGCGCGAGGAAAGCTCACATGAGGAAGGCGGCACACGCGAGTGGAGCTTGGCGACAGTTAAATTCACCGGCGACGAGCTGGGAAATGTCCGCCATTTGCACGCAATCAGGGTCGGTGCGCCACCCAAGTTCGAAGCGGTGGCCGGCAGCGAGTTCATCCTTGATGCCGACCTGGTACTGCTTGCCATGGGCTTCACCGGTCCGGTGAAAAATGGCTTGGTCGAGCAGCTAGGCGTAACCCTCGACGCCCGGGGCAACGTAGCCGCTCCTGAAACGGATTACCACACCAATGTTCCCGGCGTTTTCGCCGCCGGCGACCTCCGCCGCGGCCAGTCCCTGGTAGTCTGGGCCATCGCCGAAGGCCGAAAAGCCGCCGCCAGCGTCGACGCGTTTCTGCGCGAAACCAAGTAGCGTTACGCCGGCGCCCGCACGAAGTCCAGGACTTCCTGCTTCGGCATCCCTGGCTCAAAACAGCGCCTGCACCGCGCCTCATAAGTCCCTGCGGCGCCGACAACAATCAACTCCTCTGACTCCACCAGCCGCTGCGTATGCTTCGCCGGATTCCCGCACCGCATACAAATCGCCAGCGTCTTGGTGATCGACTCCGCTACCGCCAGCAGGTCCGGCATCGGCACAAACGGCCGGCCCATGTAGTCCGTATCGAGCCCCGCGATGATGACCTGCTTGCCCGTGTCCGCCAACTGATTGGCGACATCCACCAGGTCAGGACCAAAAAAGTTCGACTCGTCCACTCCCACCACCTGCGTCCGCCAGTCGATCTTCTGCAGAATCTCCGAAGCGTTGGCCACCACCTCGGATCTCATCCGCAAATCACCGTGGGATACAATCTCCTCAGCCGAATACCGAACATCGATCGTCGGCTTGAAAACCTGCACCCGCTTGCGCGCGATCATCGCCCGCCGAAGCCTGCGAATCAACTCCTCGCTCTTGCCTGAAAACATCGGTCCGCAGATCGCCTCGATCCATCCGATATGGCCCGTGAAAATGTCCATGAACCCCTTATTCTAAACCGCGGCCGGTGGCCACGACGAAAACAACACTAACAATCACCGACGCAGCAATCCACCCGTAACTCCTCCCAATCGCCAATCGCACGCCCGCTCCCCAATCATGGATCGCCAGCACTACGCCATCGACAGCCATAGGAAATATCTGAGGTGCCGCGGCAGCACCGCAAACGCGCCGAGAACGATCCAGAGCAAAAGGCCAAACACGACATGCACCACTCCCAGCCGCAGTAAGCCAGTCGTCCGATGTCTGTGCCAAACCAGATCTTCTCACGCGAGCAAGGGAGTAAAACGAGCCTCCCGGCTCGTTTAAGGAGAGAACTCGCCGCGTCCAGCGCTCAGGGGACGAGGGCTCCCGCTGTTCAGGCGCAAGGAAAGCAAATGCGAACCAGCAAGCTGTATGCTCGGACCATGCAGATCGTCATCCGCCTAGGTGTACGGTGGCCGTACACTTTAACGCCTTTCCCAAAGGAAGAGGTTGGACGCTCGGCGTCGCCGTTTGGGCGGAATCGGCCGTCCAGGTCTCAGCAATTCGCGTTACATCTCCCGGCATGACCGAGCGCTTGTCCGACCAGATCGAAGTAGCCGATCGTAAAGTCGTGATCGACGGTTCGCTGGCCCAGGTATCCTCTTTGTCCGCCTGACCCTGCCGCTCCACACCACCTTGCAGGTTGTCGCTCGCCGCAGCCGCGAAAACCTGGAGGGCGGCCGTGTCGGGCCACCTCGTACCGTTCGTCTTAACTCAGCTAGTAAACTTCCGATAAGGCGCATTATGTAAACTTCTATCCAGAGATCAAAAAAAGGCCCGACCCAGGCTGAACTCCGGATCGGGCACTAAGGGAAGAAAAAGTCCGTGTAAACTACCTACTCCGACGACCGTGATCCCCACCGCCGCCACTCGACGAACCGCCCCCGCGATTCCCACCGCCACCCGACTGTGGACGGCTACTCTCCATCCGCGGCGCCGGAGCCGACCGCTCCCGCACGATCGGCGGACTGATCCGCATCGGTGCCCCCTGGCCAGAATCCCGCTGCGACTGCCGGTACTGCTGCCGCGGCTGCGCTGGAGCTGAATACGCCGGAGCCGTCCGGTCGATCTGAGGCGACGCCTGCGGCGCCCGCCCGTTAGGATCCCCAAACCGCCGCCAGTTTTCCTGCGCTCGCGTCTGCGGAACCGCCGAACCCTGCGGCGCCCCCGTATGCTGGTTCGGCGTTCCAAATTGGTGCCAGTTACCTTGTTGCTGAGACGGCGCTACCGTTGGACTGACCTGCGGCGTCACGCCCTCACGACGCCACCCGCCAGTCGTTCCAGTTCCCACCGGTGGAGCAGTTCCCCGCCCGAATCCTTCACTTTGGACTCCACGTGTAGATTGCTCAATCCGCTGCCTTTGCTGCTCAAACGGGACCCGCTGTATGCTGGCCGCGGGACGCTCGCTATAAAACCGGCGATTCTCCCCCACCCGCGATGCCACCGACGCCTGTCGGTCTGACAACCGAAGACTCTCACGACCCGGCGCCAGCGGCAATTGACCCCGCACTAGCCCTGCGTGCTCCAGGTCTCCAGCGCCCGGACGAACCCAGTTGCTGCCAACCCGTCCACGGCCAAAATTCTCGCTCGCCACGCCAGTAATCCCATTACTCACCCGCGCGTTGCGGTAACTCGACATGATATTCGCGCCGTTCACAAACCCGTTCATCGCCAGCGTCGACCGCCCGTAGTAGCCCCGCCCATACCATGGATGGAACGGCTCGTGAGGCGCCAGCGGAACCCAGCCGACGTTCCCAAATCCAAATCCCACGCCCCCGCGTCCGCCAAAGCCGAAAAATGCTACCAGCGCCGGTCTCCAATACGTGTGGCCACGTCCGCCCGGCCACCAGCACCAGCCAAATCCAGGCTGATTGAACCAGCGTCCATAGTGATACGGCGCCCAACCCCACGAATCGTAGCTGACCCACGTCCAACCGTAGTAATCCACCCACGCCCAACGCCCATTACGGTAAGGAGCCCAGCCGTCCACTACCGTCGGACGCCACACCTGTCCGTAGCTCGGCACATCTACCCACGTTCCCTGATTGTCCAGATCTTCCGCTCCATAAACGTCCGGACTAACGTAGTTGTACGCCTGCGACCGCTCCAAGTCCCGATCCCGGTTGTCATTCCATCGATCCCATTCGTCCATCCCCATGCCGGCCACAATCTGGACCTCCGGATCGTTCGCGGTTCCCCGCGCCAGCACCGTCCGTCCAGCGCCCAGCCGCTCCGAGCCGCGCGGGGTGAGAATCTCCGCCTCGCCCGCCCGCACCGTAATCTCCACTGAACCGTCCTCGTGGACCGTGACGCGATAGATTCCCCGTCCCACCGGCCTTAGCGCAACGCTCGGCGTGCTCAATTCCACCTGCGCATCAGAGTCACGCAACACGCGGAACGTCGTGGTTCCCACGGCGATCTGAATCTGATACCGCTTCGATTCAAGTTCGCTTAACCTCACCTCGCCATTTGCCCCAATTCTCAACATGTTAGCGTAGTCAAACTGAAGCTCTGCACGAGATGACGGACCCGTCAAAACGCGATCAGTAATCACCAGCGGAGCGTTCACCGCAGCCGCCACTAGGTCGCCCGAGTCACCACGCCTGACCGAAACTTCCCCGTTCATGACACTCAGCCGCGCTACTCCGCGCCCCGGCCCATCTTCCTCTTCTGGTGCCGCCTGCCCAAATACCGGAGCTACCAGGCTCGCGGTCATCAAGATGAGTGCCAGAGGTTTCATGCAGCGCCTTCCAATCGCCAACACCAACTGCAAGCGGGCGGCCATATGCCAACACATTAAAATTAAATTACTTACGCTAATCCCAAGTCATTGCCGCCTGGCCGAAAACCACCAGCACTGCTCGGTATGCAGCAATTCCCTTGACGATTCCAGCCAATTTAACTATAGTTAACTATGGAATCGAAACCTCAGGTTAAAGTGGCCGTTCTCGCGACCAACTCCCTGCCTGAAGTTCACTCCTCCGTTTCCACCGGCTACCCAAATATTTGGCGTCGAATGTTCGCTTTCGCCGGACCCGCCTACCTGGTCAGCGTAGGCTATATGGACCCCGGCAATTGGGCCACCGACCTCGAGGGCGGCGCCCGCTTCGGCTACCAACTCCTCTGGGTCTTGGTGCTGTCGAACCTCATGGCGATCCTCCTCCAAACACTCAGCGCCAGGCTCGGCATCGTTACCCAAAGGGATCTCGCGCAGGCCTGCCGCGAAGCCTATCCGCGAGCCGTCTCAAACTCGCTTTGGGTGCTCTGCGAAATCGCTATTGCAGCTTGCGATCTTGCTGAAGTATTAGGTGCTGCAATCGCACTTAATCTACTCTTCCATATACCACTTCTTGCTGGCGTGGTCCTCACCGCTCTCGACACCCTTCTAGTCCTCTGGTTCACCCGGTTCGGCATCCGGACCGTCGAAGCCATCATACTGTCGCTCGTATCGATCATTACCGGCTGCTTCCTGCTGGAACTCTGGTTCGCCCGGCCAATATTCTCCCAGGTGATGACCGGCATCATCCCCCGCCTCAACGACCAGAGTCTCTATGTCGCCATCGGCATGCTCGGCGCCACCGTCATGCCGCACAACTTGTACCTTCACTCCTCCCTCGTCCAGACTCGACGCCTCAAAGCCGAGGACCGCGCCGCCAAGAAACTCGCCTGCAAGTACAATCTAATCGACTCTGCCGTCGCCCTGAACGGTGCCATGATCGTCAACGCGGCGATATTGATTCTTGCCGCCACCGTCTTCCACGCCCACGGCGTCGTCGTCACCGAGATTCAACAAGCCCACGAACTTCTAACCCCACTGCTCGGAACCGCCGCCGCCAGTACACTCTTCGCCATTGCCCTGCTCGCCTCCGGCCAGTCTTCTACACTCACGGGAACCCTTGCAGGTCAAATCATTATGGAAGGTTTCCTCAACCTTCGCATTCGACCCTGGCTGCGCCGTTTGCTCACTCGTTCGCTGGCCATCGTTCCCGCCGCCGCCACTATCTGGTTTCTCGGCGACGCCGGAACGTACGACCTACTGATCCTCAGCCAGGTAATCCTCTCGCTGCAACTTCCCTTCGCCGTCCTTCCACTCGTCCGCTTCACTTGCGACCGTACGCGGATGGGCGAGTTTGTCAGTCCAAGGTGGGTCCAGATCCTGGCTTGGCTCACCACGGTCTTGATTCTCGGATTGAACATCCGCCTCGTCATCGGCGAACTTTCGAAATGGTTCGACGCCGCCGGTGCCGCCCGGTTCTGGCTCGTCCTCGGACTGGTGCCGGCCCTCGCCGCTATCCTGCTGCTTCTGCTGTATATCGCTCTCGAGCCTTACCTCCCGTTGGCGTGGCGGAAGGGCGGACGGAAGACCCTGGAAATCCCCGGACGCACCGCCGAGCCTTGGAAGGCCCCTACATACTCTCGGATCCTGCTTCCGCTCGACCATACCGCCCGTGACCGCGACGCCATCGCACACGCCGCGGCACTCGCCAAAGCACATGGATCCATACTGCATATCCTCCATGTAGAAGAGGGAGTTACAAGCCAGATCTATGGTGAAATGTCATCTACCGCCGAGGTCGAATCCGGTCATGAGTACTTGGCTGGGATCATCCAGGACTTGAAGGCGAACGGCATTCAGGCAGAACTCCACATCAGCCATGCCGACGATCCCCGCCGTGAGATTGTCCGCATGGCCCGCGAGCTCAAGCCCGACCTCATCGTGATGGGCGCGCACGGCCATAAAGGCATTAAAGACCTGTTTTTAGGAACAACAATTAATGAAGTCCGTCACGAAATCGACGTACCGATACTCGTAGTCCGTCGCTAAAGACATTCTTCCGGTTCCTGTTTCCCGCACTGAATCAACAACATCCCGGATTGAGACATCTCTCGTCTCACGGCGTGTCCCGATGCCACAACCGCCACCGGTACTATTGCAACAAGCCCATTATTTTCTTTATGATCGATTGGTATCGAGCGTGCTTGCCTAGGGCTGGATTCATCCTATGCATCGTCTTTCACTGTTGGTCGTGGCATTCGCTCTCTCGAGCTATGCCGCCACGCTCCAACAACTGACGTTGGACGATATGATCGGGAAGTCAACCGATATCGTCCGCGGCAAAGTATCGGCCCAATCCGCATCCTTCCGCAATCTCCCGGGACGCAGCGGGATGATCTACACGCATTACTCAATCGACGTTTCGGAGCGCTATAAGGCTGGCGCCGCTCGCATGGATGTCGCCGTCCCCGGTGGTACGGTCCAGGGCTACCGGCAAATGTTCGCCGGTGCGCCCGCGCTCAAAGTCGGAGACGAGTTCGTCTTCTTCCTGTGGACCAGCAAAAGCGGCCTCACCCAGATCATCGGCCTCACTCAGGGACTGTTCTCGCTGGTGCCGGATACCGGCGGTAAGCTGACGGCTTCCCGGGCGGCGGGTTCTGAACCCATGCTCGATAGCTCAGGCAACCCGGTCACTGATAAGGGTATCCAGATGACGCTGTCCGGCCTGAAGGCGCGCATCGCTGCCGTGCTCGGAAAGGCGGATCAGTAAGATGCGCCGGTCCATCGCCCGCCTGCTCACAGTCGCCGCCGCATTAATCCTCCTGTCCTCGAGCGCTTCGGCCTACTACTTCTGGGTCGTTTACAACAGCACCTCTTCCTTTACGCCCATCCCTCAGAAGTTCGACATCACCGCCCTTCGAAATAAGACCGTCTACTTCTTGGTTTCCGACTCCGGACCGGCCCAGGTCGCCGCGGGCGACAGCTTCAACGCCTTCATTAGCGAAGTCCGGATGGCCGCCAAGGCTTGGAACGACGTCGACAGTTCCGACCTGCGGATCGCCTTCGGCGGTCTGGCATCCGCCGGAACACCGCAGAACACCCCCGGCATCGACGTGGTTTTCGACGATGATATTCCTCCCGGACTCGTCGCCATCAGCGGACCGACAAGCTGCGGCGCCGCCGGTTGCCCGGTGCTGACATCTGCCAACGGTTCCTCCTTCGTGCCCATCCTGCGGTCCACGCTCCGCCTCCGCCGCGATCAGTCCGATCATCCAAGTTTCAGCGAGGACATGTTTACCACGCTGGTCCACGAGCTGGGTCATGCCTTAGGCCTTCAGCACACGCTCACCTCGGCAACGATGTCCACTTCGCTCACCCGCGCCACCACCAAGGCCAAGCCTCTCGCGGCTGACGATATCGCCGGCATCTCGGTCCTCTACCCCTCGGGCAGTTTCCTGGCTTCGAGCGGCACGGTCTCTGGACGCGTAACCACCGGCGGCGCCGGCGTTAATCTCGCCTCGGTCGTCGCCATCTCATCCAATGGACCGGCCATCAGTTCGCTTACCAACCCCGACGGAAGCTATACCATCCAGGGCATCCCTCCTGGCCAATATTGGATCTACGTCCATCCCCTGCCCCCGCCCGCTTCCTACGATGCCAACCATCCCGCGGGAATCTCGCCGCCCAGCGCGGCCGACGGTTCGGCGCTGGCAGTGACTACTTATTTCGATACGGTTTTCTATCCTGGCGTGAAGGATCCGAACCTTGCCCAGGCGTTCTTCCTGGCCGCTGGTGACGTAAAGGCGGGGATTAACTTCTCCGTGAATCGGAGGACGTCACCGGCGGTCTGGTCTGTACTCACCTATGGCTACTACGGCGATACCGCGGTCCACCCCTCTCCCCTCGTCACAACTGGCGACGGCAAGGGCAAACCGTTCATCGCTACCGGCAACGGCCTTCTCAGTGGCACAAGTCCGGTGAGCGGACTCACCGTCAACGTCCTCGGACAGGCTGGAGCCAATGTTGTCGGAGGCTCTCCGCAGTACTTCAAGAGCGGCTACATCTACTTTTATCTGGCGCCCACCTTCGGCGCCAATAATGGAGCGCGCCACCTCATCTTCTCGGCCAACGGAGACATCTACGTCCTGCCTTCAGGCGTCCTGCTGGTCCAGAATCCAGCGCCCACTGTCAACTCCGTAACGCCTGCTACCGACGACAGCGGCAAACGGGCTGCCCTGATTAGCGGGACCTACCTGGACCTGAGTTCCCGGATCTTCTTTGACGGCACCCAGGCGCAAGTGATCCGGCAAAACGCCGACGGCACCATGCTGGTGACTCCCCCGCCCGCCAACGGTGGTTATCGAGCAGCCGTCAACGCGCTCAATCCCGACGGCCAGAGTTCACTTCTGCTGCAGTCAAACCCTCCCGCTTATCTCTATGACTCGGCCGATGCGCCTGTGGTCTCCATCAACCCCTCGGCGCTGCCCGCCGGCTCAGAGTCGATGGTTGAAATCACCGGCGTCAACACTTCATTCCAGGACGGACAAACTGTGATCGGCTTCGGCAGCAGCGACATCGCCGTGCGAAAGCTTTGGGTCACCGGGCCGAACCGCATTCTCGCTAACGTCTCCGTTAGCGCCGCCGCGCCCGCCACACCCGTTGAATTCACCGTGGCCTCCGGACTCCAGATTTCGGCTCAGCCGTTTGCCTTCCAGATTCTCGGCCAGAATCCCCGCCAGATCACCATGGTGCCGCCCGTCCTGAATGCAGCCACCGGCACGGCTGGCATCTATTCGGGTGGAACGGCCGTCATCACGGTATCCAACCTCACCGCCGCCGCCAGTTCAATCTCACTCAGCGTCGGCGATCAGAAAGCGGCCGTGCTGTCCTCACAGAACGGTCAAGTCACATTCCAGGTTCCGTCGGGTCTCCCATTGGGGCCGGCAGTGGTCAAGATGCAGTTGCTCAGCGGCGATGCCGTGCAACCGGTAGTCGTAAACATCGATCCGCCACCGCCCGCGATTGTGTCGGCTTATGCCAACCCAGGCACAGTGGCTGACGCCTCGCACCCGCTCACGCGGTCCAGTCTCGGCGCACTCCTGGTATCCGGCCTTCCCGATCCCGCGACCCTCGGAGACTTCTCCTCGCTCCGCGTCAACTTGGGCGGCATTGACCACACCGTCGTCTCCGGCACAGCCCAAATCGGCGGCGCCTTCATTCAGTTCCTGGTGAACCCAGCCATTACCCCAGGCGCACAAGTCCCCGTCACCATCTCCTACAACGGCGCCGTCTCCGCCCCCTACAGCGTAGCCGTCCGGTAATTCTCGAACCTTTTCTCTCAACCTTCTCCGTAAACTTGCGTAAGCCCGGCTCAATAACAGAAAATTCAGTGGAATGTCAGCCGGCAACGAACTTCATACCTGGAAGGAGATCGCGAACTACTTTGGACGAAGCGTTCGAACGGTGCAGATCTGGGAAACAAAGCTTGGACTGCCCGTCAGGCGTTTAGGCGAGAGCGGACAGATCTTCGCGTTGGTTTCGGAACTGGCCGCTTGGAAAGAAACCCAGTTGGTCGGCAAGCCGCCCGCTCCAAATCCTGAGATCGAAGAATTCCCGGTTGTACCCGGCGATGCCCCGGTGGCGGCACCGCCAGAGGCCCCCGAGCGCTCTTCGAGAATCAGAAAATCACTGTTTGTTATCGCCGCATTCGCCGCCGCCGCTCTCGCGTGGGGAGCGTTTCGTTTTATCCCGCGGCGTCTTCCAACGCCGGATCACTTCATAGTCGATGGGCGCCTCCTGACCGTTTTTGACGAGCGCAACGACCGCCTCTGGACCTATGTATTTCCCGAACTGGTGAGCAACCTCCCGATCCAGAATACGGACGATTCGATCCTTCAACGCTACAAAATGTTCGACGCACGCCACGATGGACACGGTGGACTTCTGTTTAGCACCGTGGACCGCCTCTATTCCTTCCGTAACGACGGTAGCGTCGCCTGGACCTATCGTCCCGGGCGCTCAGTCGAAACCCGTCAGGGCTCGACGCTACCCGCTGAATATACTGTGCAGTTGGTCGGTGCACTGAGCAAACCTCGGCCCGACGGTGGCCAGATTATTATCGGAGCCCATCGAGGTCCCTCTGCCCTGTTCGTGGTGGAGTTGCTAACCGCTGACGGCAGAAAGGTCGACGAGTACTTTCACTTCGGATGGTTTCTGTTTCTGCAGACCGGCGTCTTTGATAAGAGCGGTGTTGAAGACATTTTCCTCGGTGGTGTCGATAATGTGTCTGGAAATTCCAGTGATTATGGCGCCACCCTGGTTGTGCTCGACCCCACCCGCTTTTCGGGCCAAGCCAGCACCCTGGTGAACGATCCTCGTGCGTTAAAGAACGTGAAGGCCGCTGAGGAGAAAGCTCTCCTTTTGTTTCGCGAGTTCACACCCAATCAGGATGCCGCCCGCTTCTGCTACGGCCAGCGTGTGGTCATCTCACCGGATGCACTGGAGCTATACGTAACGCAGGGACCAGGATACCCCAGCGCCCACTTTATATTTGACAAGCATCTTAAGCTGCAATCGGTTTTACCAAACGCCTATCTGCAGCAGATCCTCGCGCCCACAATCCTCAAAGGCAAGCCCTCCGGAGAATGGCCAGACATTCTCAAAGAGAAGATCGGCGACATCCAGTACGTTAGAAATGGTTTTTGAATCAGGGCTTTCTCAGTCCTGATTTGAACGCCTGTCTAAGCCCGCCTTCGCAAAAAGGATCACGTCAAGCTACATCATTGTGAGGCGCATCACGATTACTGTCCGCGTAGTCGCAAAATCGTACGTATCAAACACGCGATTTCGCAGTTCTGCGTAAGAATGCGCGGTACTGGATCTGGACAGTCCGCCGGTCACTGCTCTACGCTCATGCCTGACACCACACAGCGACACTCGACCGTTCTGAAAGGGCGCTCTTACGTGAGAATCTTGCAACGAGCTTTTCTGGGATGCTTAGCACTCAGCATCCTCTCTACTTACGCCTTAGCTCAGCAGCTCGTGCTGAAGGAAGGGGTCGAGGTCCAGCTCAGGTTCGCCGAGAGCATCAGCTCCAGGAACGTGGTGACCGAAGATCCGGTGAACCTGGTGCTGAACGAGGACCTCAAAGTTGGTGAGGTGGTAGTGGCAAGGACCGGCGCTCGCGCCCTTGGCATAATCACCAACGCCAAACGCGCAGGATTAATGGGCAAGGGTGGCGATTTGAACATGCGGCTTGACTATGTTCGCGTCGGTGACGTAAAAGTGAAGCTGCGCGGCACCCGCTCCCGCGAAGGTGAGAGCACCCAGGGTACCGCCATCGCGCTAACCGTGCTGCTCGGTCCCGTCGGCATCTTTAAACACGGGAAGGAAATCGAGATCAAGGAAGGCACTACCATGAAGGCTTTCGTCGCCGACGACGTAACTGTCGCCGCTGCAAAGAACTGACCTCTCGAGACTCTCAGTGTCAGGTCATCCCTTTTTGGTCGTCTTGCTTCTGGCAGGGAGTGTAAGCGCCGCCACCCTCAGTAGTTTGGTCACCTTTAGCGGCCCTTATACCGGCGTCAACTGCTCGGTACCCGAAGCGTCGGCCACTTTTACGCCGATCCAGGACTCGGTTTCGCTGTTCTACCTGATCGACAACCTCCGGTACGGCGACGCGATCGAACGGCATTGGATCAACTTGTCCAACGGCGGCGTCTGGATTGGATACGACGTGTACGATGGCCCTCCCGGCAGTGCCTGCTCCTTCACGCATGGCCTGGCCATCGCCGATTACCCCGACGGCGACTGGAGAGTAGAAGTTTGGCTGAACAGCGCGAAACTGGGCGAGACCCGCTTTACAATCAGCTCTCGCGCTCGCTGGCTCGATACGCCTCCTGCGACGTTCTCGAACGGCGAGCGGATCAACGTCGCCTGGAGTGTCCTCGGTGCCCACAATGCCACCTTCAGCCACGTCCATGTAGACACCGACCCAACCACCGTCGCGACACTCAGCCGACATTCGGCCACCGCAAACGAGCAGGGGGCAACCGACGGCGGCTATGGTTTGGCCTTTCGACCTTCTGATTATGTTGGCACGCTTGCTGTCGGCACCAAAGTATACATGTCGATTCACGTCAGCAATATGGACAACGACGTGAACTACTACAGCCCGATCACCCAATCCATCATCACGACGGCTACTCCGCCAAACCTCCTTTCAAATGCAGGCTTTGAGTCCAGTTTTGACGGTTGGTCGACTCCCGCCTGGGGAACACAGCCTGCGCCCCTTCTCTCCCGCGACAATCCCCATACAGGCAGCACCTCAGCCTGCCTCGGAATTCCATCGGATTCATCCTCGTTCCCCTCCCGATCGGCAATTTCCCAGACGATTACGCTCCCCGATACCCCCTCCACCCTGTCATTCTGGTATCGCGCCTGGACACGCGGAACGGCCGCCGATCTGCGATCGCTCTCCCAATACCAGGCCGTCCGGCTATTCGATGCCCAAGGTACCGAACTCGCCACCCTCATGTTGGTTCTCGACAACGACAACGTCTGGAAGAAGCGGCGCATTAGCCTTGCCGGCTACCGGGGTCAGACCGTCACGGCGGTATTTGATGTCTTTCAGGACGGCGCGTCTCCTCCCACGGGAATGTGCATCGACGACGTTTCCATTAACAAAATCGAGAAAACAACTGTCTTCGTCATCCATGGCATAGCACAGGGGGCGGACGGTGTCACCAGTCTCGGTCTGAAACTGCGTGCAACCTTGGATCCCGATCTGTACGTGATTGACGCACGGTTCGATTATGGTGAGTGCGCGAACTACCAATCCACGTTTCTTGAGCCGCTATGCCCGTCCACTTGCACCATTCCGGCTGGCGGCGAAAAGCTAGCCAGTTACATTCGTGACACCACCAGCGATATTATCTTCGTCGGCTACAGTATGGGCGGTCTCGTCGCGCGCGATTTGATAGTCAACAATTATGGCCAGGTTCTGGATAACCGCACCGTCTCCGCACTGATTACCCTCGGCACTCCCAACCTTGGATACCCTTATGACACCATCGATGATTACTTTCGGTGCGCACCTCTGGTCCGTCAGATGTTCGGCGACCTGCGGAACGCGTCGCAAGATAGCCCGTTTTGCAACGTGCTACTCGATCGTATTGACTGCAAGGATTGGAAAGACGAGACGCACTCCATCGCCTTGTCTTCGTACCTATTCGACTTGAACACACGCTGGACCTCACTCTCAGCCTTGCACCTGCCCTCCACCTGGATGGCCGCATCCGGGCGGGCATGTAGCACGCCGACTCGCGGAATCGAGGGATGTTCTGACAAGAATCCATTCAACGATGGCGTTGTGTGCGACCAGAGCGCTCGATTTGATTGGCCGGCCGCTAATGGACCATCTGACCGCAGTTTTGCTAGTCCGGACTACTCACACACCAAGACCCTCTTTACTTGGCCGATCTTCACTTGCAGCACCGATTCAACTTTCCACGATTACCTCACGCCCCTCTACGATCCAAACCAGGATCTGATCTTGAAGATTAAGTCTTTTATCGACGGAAGGCCGTAGCTGCCATGCGATTCATAAATATTTGATTGAATGATCACAAGCACTTACGCTCGCCGAAGCCCGATTTCCTTGACAACGCCTGCTCCAATGAAGTCAGGGAGAGACTTTTATGGCAACCACCAGTCAGATCCAGGCAAACCAGGTGAACGCGCTGTCGAGCACCGGTCCAAGAACCGCCGAAGGCATAAACGCTTCGAAATACAATGCCACCCGGCACGGTCTTACCGGAAAACAGATCGTCATCAGAGGTGAAGATCCTGTGCACTACGAGTCGCTCCGCAACAGTCTGGTCGCGGAGTTGAAACCGGCAGGCGAAATGGAGGCCATGCTGGTTGAAGAAATCGCGCAGAACTGGTGGCGCCTCGAACGCGCCCGCCGCGCCGAAAGTCAGCTGCTCGAAAAAATCGACCTGGGCGCCGCCATGACCGATCGCGTCTTCATGAACCTCCAGCGCTACATGTCCCGCATCGAGCGCTGCTATACCCGCGCCCGCCAGGACCTCCAGCGCCGCCAATCCACCCGCGCCAAAGCCGCCGTCCGCAGCATGCCAACCCCAATTGGCTTCGTTTCGCTCCCCACGCCGCCCCTACAAAAATCGGTGTCAGAGACCGATGTATCTTCTCTAGCCCTTCGCTTATGAATCAGACCGGCCTTAGCTCCCGTGTCGGACACGGAGTTCCAGCCGTCCAATTCGCACCAGAAAAACCCGTGTCAAACACCGAATCCTAGGCGAGGTTTCAACCGCGCGAACTGTAGGTAAAGATGAGGAAAATGCAAAGCGCGCTGAGCGCCTATTTCTTCGGCGCCGGCGCGACTGCCGACCCGCCGCTTAGACGACGGAAGTAGTCCGCTACCTTGTCTGAATACCCCGCCGGTATCCGCTCCGCCGCCGGATTGCGAACTTGCCCGCCGTTCTCCGCGTCAAGCTTGTGCCTGAGCTGCAACTCCAATTGCTCCATCGCCGGCAAGACTTCCTTCTGCAACCGGTCACTCAGCGCAGGACCGGCCAGCGCATAAGGATCCGTCTTCTGCAGGTCGCGGATAAAATCCGAAATATCGCGCCCTAAATCCGTCCCCCCGCCAAGCTGCTGCCGGAGTTGCGAAAGATCCCGGATCGTCTCGCGATACGTGCGCTCCAGGTTGTCCCCTCCATCGCCCGCCGAACCCAACGCCCCGCGATTCATTGGAGCCTCCCCCGACCGCGACGGCAAATCGCCCCGGTTCCGCGATCCCTGACCGCTCTGCGGATCCCCCGCCTGCTGACCGCCACGACTCAGTTGACCGCTCTGCTCGCCGCCCCGCTGACCGCTGCCCGGCTGCTGCCCCGGTTGCTGGCCGCCCGCCTGCTGACCTGGCTGTTGACCACCCGGCTGCTGTCCAGGCTGCGTGCCGCCCGACTGCTGGCCTTGCTGTCCACCCGGCTGCTGGCCGCCCGACTGCTGTCCCTGCTTCTGCCCGGACTGCTGCCCGTTGCCCTGCTGATTCCGCGCCGCGCGCTCCAATTGCTCACGCAAGCGTTCCACCTGGGCCAGCGCCTTGCCCGTCTCGCTGTCTTTGTTCCCGCCGCCCGCCTGCTGCTTATCGCCGTTCTTCTCCGACGCCGCCTGCGCTTCCTTAATCTGGTCGCGCATCTTGCCGATCGCCATCGCCGACACAGCCTCGCTGGTCACCATGTAACTGCCCTTGCCTTGACGGATGTAGTTCGCCGAGTACTTCATCCGCAACGGAACCTCGTCCTGCTGCAGCGCACTCACCGCATCCCGCAGCTTCGAGGACGCCTTTGGCTGAGTGGACGCCAGATCGCGCGCCGACCGCTGCGTGTCCCGCTCAAGCCCCTCGAGATCCTTCGCCATACGCTCTTTGTCCTGCGCCAGCTGCTCCAACTCCTTGGGAGAGCCGCCCGGCGCCGCAGACTGCCCGCTGCCAAACTGGCGGCGCATGCGATTGTAGAATTCCTGCTGCTCGCCAGCCAGCTTCTCGGCCCGCTGCGACAGATCCCCAAGCTGGTTCGACGTCTGCTGCTGCCGTATTCCGCGCATCAGGTCCTTGGCCTCGTTCAACCGGTCGGACGCACGCCGCGCACCCGCGTCCCGCTGCTCCGGAGAACTTGCCGCGCGACGCATATCATCGGTGGCCTGCTGCACCCGGTCGAATGCCTGCTTCAACCGCTGCTCGTTGTTCGCCTGAGCCGCGCTCCGCTGCATCCTCTGCTGCTGGGCAGATTGCTGGGCAGATTGCTGAGCCGACTGCGAACCCTGCTGGCCCGACTGCGATCCGGACTGCGAACCCGACGACTGCTGGCCCTGTTGCTGCCCCTGCTGTTGGCCCGACTGGCTCTGCTGTCCCTGCTGCTGGCCTTGCTGGCTTTGCTGCCCCTTCGTCAACTGCTCCAGCTTCTGCCGCAGTTGTTCCGCCTCACGGCGAAGCTGCTCCTGCTGCCACCGCTGATCGAAGTTCTGCTGCTTCTGCTGCTGTTGCTGCGCCAGTTCCTGCTGCCGCCGCGCCAATTGCTCCAGCTTCTGAAGAGCCTCGTCGATCTCCTTCTGCCGCTGATCGGAAGAAGCGCTCTGCTGGCCCGTCTCATACTGGTTCTTCTCGGTATCGAGTTCAAGATCGAAGAGGTTGTCGAGATCGCGCGCAGCGCCGCCGCCACCTCCGCCGCCACCGCCCTTGTTGCCAAACGCTACCTGAATGTCCTTGAACGTTGCCTCGGCACGCAACAGGTTCTGCAGCGCCCGCTGCTCGGCAGGAAGCGCATCTTTCCAGCCCTGCGACTTCAGCTTGTCCGCAGCCGCCGACATCTCCTTCGCCGCCTCGTCCATGCTCTTGATGAAACTCTGGAACTCGGCGTTTGTTCCGGCGATCTGCCGGCTCTTGGCACGCTCAGACAGCGACTTCGCCTGGTCCTTCAACTTGTTCTGGACCTCGGTCAGGAACCGCGCATTCTCCGCCGACTCGGTGGAGTTCTTCGACGCCTGTCCGCGCGTCTCATTCCACGTCGCGGCAATGATCTCCTTCTGACGCTTCGAGATCTCCTTGCCGTCCTCGTCCTGCGCCCCACCGCCACCGCCGCCGCCCTGCTGCTGCGACTGCGAGTAGTTTCGCTCAAACGGCTGAGCCTCGATAAAGTAGATGTCCGACTTGGTCTGGTTGCGCGCGTCCTTCGCCGTCGCATACAGAGCGATCACGTCGCCCGGTACCAGCTTGCTGTCTTCCAGGAACAGCGTGGTCCCGCCGCGGACTTCCTTCTTTCCGCCGCCGCCGAGGTTCACCGTCTTCTCATCGCCGCCATTCACCGAGTAGTGCAGCGTCACCTCGTGCAGACCGAAATCATCCTCGGCCTCCACCGTCACCCCAACCTCTTCAATCGGGCTAACCTTGGCGTCCCGGCCCGGCTTTGACACCTTCAACGTCGGTGGATTGTCCTTCCGCGCTTCGATGAAATAGTCATCGGACAGCCGCACTTCCTGCGCCCGGTCCATCACTGCAAAGTGATACATCCCGTCCTTCTGAATCGGAACCTCCACCTTGTACGTATTGCCCTCGCCGCTCAGCCCGAGGCGTTTCTCGCCATCGAGCGCAACAATGCCCTGCGACAACGGACGGTCGGTTTGGATCTGCACTTCGGCTACTGTACCTTCGACAGCGCGCAGGTCTCCACCCGGATCTTCCACCGTGGGCTTCATGCCTGTCCAAGACGGGTACTTGTAGGTGACCTTTACCTTCTGAATGTTCGGCAGGTCGATCACATTCAGCTTGAAGTGCTTCGACATGAGCGGACCGGCCTCAACGTAATACTCGACAGCATTCGGTACGGCCGCCAGCACAAACTCAAATCCCGGCGCGCCCGGCCGGGGCACCATCTGAACGTCTTCCCACTTCGATGTTCCGTCGAACTTCGCCTTCAATCGGACGTTCCGCGAATCGTAACCCACTAACTCGGCGGTCACCATCTGATCCGCTCTCCGGCGAACCGTGAAATCGCCCGGCGTCACGATGATGTCGTAGAACGTCGACGTGCTTCCGTTCTTTCCCACGCCCGCCCACAACAGCGACGCGCCATGACCCATGTAGCCTGGCCCGGCCAGGATGAGCCACACCAGCACTCCCGCGGCCGCAGCCGTTGACAGCAACAAGGCGGCGAACCGGTTGGCCGGCGCCACCCGCGATGGCTGTGTGGATTTGGCCACCTCGGCCGCATCAGAAGCGAGCAGCGCGGTGAACGGATCGGCTGGGTCGGCCTTACGTTCGGCCAGCGTCAACAGCCTCTGTTCAAACTGCGGAAACTCCTTCTCCACCTGGCGCGCTGCGCCGCGGCGATTAATCCGCAGGAACGGCAGCACCAAACCGAGCGCTACAGCGGCGCCCAGCGAGACGAAAAGGATCAGCCGCGCCCAAAACAAGCTGGTGGACGAGAAGGCGTAGTGGTTCGTGAGAAACACCATCAGCACCGTCACGCCGAGAGCCACGACGGCCGTAACCGCCGACCCCCGCGACAGCGCGAACATCTTGAGCCGGCGCTCCAGGCCGTGCAGATATTGATTGACGTTGTCCAGTGGGTTCATGCGGCTAGTTTGCGAACCTCCCTCTTCTCGTCTCCGGCGGCGGTCGCGAAGCGGTTGGCCAAAATCGACTCGGCCAGCGCGACACCCAGTAGTGCAGCCAACAGGTACTTCCAGAATGACTGAGGAACTTCCTCAGCGCCAGTGGCAATAGTACTGCCAGGTACATTTGTCGGGGTGCCCTGCCACAACGCGAGGGTCTCTGCCGGCACCGTCGTCAGGTCCGACTCGCGGCGGTCGGCGTTCACCGCAACAAGTTGCTGATGCCCGCTGGCCGGCCTCACGGTGAAGAATCCTTCCCGGTCAAACTGGAAAGTCCGCGCCGTAGTTGCCTCGTTCAGGTTAAGCACCCGTTTGCCGTCCGGGTCCAGAACCTCCGCTGCGGCGGCCCGGTCTTTGTTCGTTCTGAGTTCAACGTAGGACCCCACCGCCTGCGTCCCCCGGGCTGATTCCCCGCCCTCGAGGTACCAGGACACCTGCTCGACAAACGGCACGAAGGCGGCGTGAATCGGCAGGTCGTTGGCGATGTTGTCGAAGGTAGACGCAAAGATGATCACCCGGCCTTCGCCTACTTTGTGGTCAAGCACCAGCGGACTGCGGTCGCTCAAACGTGCCAGCACCCGGGCCTGTGTCTCATCCACCTTGACGGTCTGATAGAACCGAACCCCCTCGAAGCTGCTGCGCTGCATGGCTGGATGCGAGCGGTCAATATCGGTAGCGGTCTGAAACCGGTCGCCCTCGCGAGCCGAATAACGTGTGTCGCCTACGCGGTCGCCGCTGACAGGCACGTGCCCTAAAGCAACCGACGCCGAACCGAGCGTCACCAGCAGTCCTCGACCCGAACTCACGTATTCCTTCAGCCGCCTCTCAAGCGAGTCAGGCACGGATCCAACCGCGGACAGGACCGCGTAGGCGTACTTATCAAGCGGCAGGTTGGAGGCTTGCTCGGGAGACACCGATTCCACGTCAAAGCCGGCATCGGCCGCGCTGTCGATCGCAGTGCGGAAGAACAGCGGTCCCTGACGCTGCTCGTGTATGAACAGGATCTTGGCGGGATCCGCGCGCTCTACCGAAAACCGGTAATGGTCATCGGCCGGCAACTGATCGCTGCTGTCGATCCGGACCTCGCCGCGATTCATGCCGTAATTCGCTTCAAGCGTCAGAAACTCCACCTGGATTCGACCGTTCTCCGGCACGTCCACAGGCTTGGTCTCGAGAGTCTTGTCGTTTACCACCAGCGAGACGTTCTTACGCGACTTGGGCGCTTGAAAACCGGCGATGGTCGCCTGGACCTTCCCCTTCTTGCCGCTGAACACCCGCGGCGGAGCGCTCACGCTCTCCACTACCCAGTTTGGGGCGGCATCTTTCGGCGCGATGGGATGCAGCACCAATTTGAGGTCATCGGCCAGCGCCAGGTCAGAGAACGCCGGAGGCATCGAGGTCTTCTGCATGTCGGTGAAGAAATGCGCCTCGACAGGCATCCCCGCCGACTTCGGGAGCGCGCGCAGATACCGCGCCAGTTCGCCGTACGAGCTTGCGCCGTCCCCTGCCGTTATGCCGCGGATGGCGTTGGCCATCGCACCCCGGTCAGTTGTCGGCTCGCTCAGCAGGTCTACACGGTTCGACAGGCCCACCACTTGGGCTTTCGCGGCACTAGACGCCACTCCGAGAGCATCCGTCTTCGCCGTCTCAAGATGATTGCCATACCGCATAGAGAACGACCGATCGACTGCGATTAGCGTCAGCTTGCGGCCTCCAGCCCCATTCCCAGCCCGGTTGATGAAGGGGTTGGCGAACAGCAGCGCCAGCAGCAGGAGCATCGCGATGCGCAGCGCCAGCAGAGCGTAGAACTTCAGGCGCTTGTGCTTTACCGAGCTCTGAATCCGACGCTCAAAGAACATCAACGAGGCAAAAGGCTTGGGCACGCTCTTGTGCTGCCTCAGCAGGTGGATCCACAACGGCAGCCCGATGGCGGCCATGCCCGCGAGAAACCAGGGAGCGAAGAAGCCCACTAGAGCCTCCCCTGCCTGATTGCCAGATATTCACGCAGCGCGGCGTCGAGGGGCCGGTCCGTCACCGCGAGGAAGTAGTCGAGTCCATTACGCTGAGCCTCGCCCTTGAGCGCGGCGATGTGCGCGTCAATCTTTACCCGGTAATCCTTGGCCGCGTAGTCGGGCGACACTTCAATGGTGTCGTTGGTCTCCATGTCCACCAGCAGCACCGGACCGCCCAGTTTCGGCTGAATCTCCTGCGGGTCGAGCACGTGGAACAGCACTACTTCGTTGCCGCGGTAGCGCAGCGGAGCGACTGTCTTGACGATCGTCTTGGGATCCTCGTAGAAATCCGAGAGGACCACGACGATGCCGCGCCGCAGCAGCATTTGCTGAAAATGGATGAACGGCTTGGCGTAGTCGGTGCGGGCTCCAGGTTCGGCAGCGTCGAGCGCATGCAGGATCCGATGCATTTGTCCTTGCCGGCTCGACGGCTGGACGTAAGCACGAATGACGTCGTCGAAAACGATCAGCCCGCCTGCGTCGCGCTGCTGGTGCGCCAGGTACTCGATGGAGGCGGCCAGGTAGCGCGCGTAATCAAGCTTGGTGATGTTGTGCGAGGTATAGGCCATCGACGCGCTCGCGTCGAGCAGCACGGTGAGCAGCGTATTGGTCTCGCCACGATAGCGCTTCAGATAGCAGCGGTCGGTGCGGGCAAAGACGTTCCAGTCCACGTGACGCAAGTCGTCGCCCGGACTGTAGGAACGGTACTCGGCGAACTCCTGGGAGAAGCCGAAGTCAGGCGACCGGTGGAGCCCCGAAATGAATCCTTGGACAACCGTCTTAGCCACCAGCTCCAATCCGGAGATGCCGGCGAGTACGGACGGATTCAGGAAGCGTTGGCTCATCGTCGGCCTAGGCTCTCGGCGGCGGCTTCAGGTCAATCACCTGCCGCAAGATATCGTCGGTGGAGAGCTTCTCGGACTCGGCGTGGAAATTCACCAGCACGCGGTGCCGCAGCACGGCCGGAGCCAGCGTGGCGATGTCTTCATAGGTAACGTGGTACCGGCGGTGCATCAACGCCCGTGCCTTGGACGAGAGGACGATGAACTGCATGGCGCGGACGCTCGCGCCGAAGTTGACGTACTTCTTTACCACCTCAGGCGCCGACGGATCGGTAGGACGCGTTGAGCGCACCAGTTCCACCGCGTAACGAGCCACGCTGTCGGCGATGGGCACCATGCGCACCAACTGCTGAAAGCTCATGATCTCTTCGGCGCTGGTCACAGGCTCAACCGACGCCGCCGTGGTGGTGGTGGTGAGGCCGACAACCTTGAACTCATCGTCGGCCGACAGGTAGTCGAGGATGGTGTTGAACAGGAAACGGTCGAGCTGGGCTTCCGGTAGCGGGTAGGTTCCTTCGAGCTCGATCGGGTTTTGGGTGGCGAGCACAAAGAATGGACGGTCGATGTTGTATTGCGTCCCGCGGACCGTACAGGAGAACTCCTGCATCGCCTCAAGCAGCGCCGACTGCGTCTTGGGAGGCGTGCGGTTGATTTCGTCGGCCAGCAGGACGTTGGCGAAGATCGGGCCGGGCACGAAGGTCCACGTGCGGCGCCCGGTGGTTGGATCTTCCTCGATGATGTCGGTGCCGGTGATGTCGGAGGGCATCAGGTCAGGCGTGAACTGGATGCGGCGGAACTTCAAGCCGAGCGTCTGGGCCATGGTGCGGACCAGCAGCGTCTTGGCGGTTCCCGGGAGTCCGGTGATCAGGCAATGGCCGCCGACAAACAGTGCGATGAGCACCTGCTCCAGGACATCGTCCTGCCCGACGATGATCTTTCGCACCTGGTTGACGATGGCTTGTTCCACTTCCTGGAAGCGCGAGATGCGCGACTTCAGCTCAGCGGAATCAATCGATGCAATGGTAGAGGTCGACAATTTAGGATTAGTCCTTCCCGTCCAATTCCAATAACAGTTTCTGTGCCGGCTTATAACCGGGGGCGGCCTCAAGCGAGACGAGAACCTCGTCCTTGGCCTTTTCTTTGTTGCCGGCAGCGTTGTAGGCACGCGCGAGATTGTAGTGCGAGCCGGCAGGGTCAATCGGCTTGTAGTTGACTACGGCCTCGTACTCGCGCACGGCGCCAGGGTAGTTCTTCAAGTCAAAGTACAACTTCCCGAGCGAATCGTGCAGTTCGGGATCAAGAGGGTAAATGAAGTTCAGCTTTTCGAGCGCGATGGCGGCAGCCTTGTTGTCGCCCGCCTGCGTGTCGAGAAACGCCAATTTCTTCAGCGTGGCCGGCGTCCTTCCGCCGACGCTCGCGTAGGCTTCAAGCTGCTTGCGCGCCGCGCCCAGGTCGCCCTTGCTCTGATAGGCGTTGGCGAGCAGTTCGTAAACGCTGTCGGTTTCGACGAAATCCGGGTAAATGTCGCGGATGGCGTTCCCTTCGGCGATGGCCTCGTCGTACTTCTTCCCGCTTACCATTTCCATCGTGAGCCGGCGGCCCTTCTGCCAGTCGGGCAGTTTGGTAACGGTGGGGAGCGTCTGCTTCTCAACCCAGGCCACAAAACCCTTGTCGAATTCCTCCGGCTTGATCTTCAGGACCTGCTCGAACACCTCAGGCGTCGTCTTCCGATCGGCAAAGGCGTGCATCATGTCGATCAGCTTCGGGTAGCCGTACATTTCCTTGATGTAGTCGCAGATCTTACCGCCCTGATAGTAGGACACGAAGACCTGATTCGGGTACGTGGGATGGACGAAGCCGCGATCGAGATCGGCCACCGGCAGCAGTTTCTTTTCCTTGATGGCTTGAATCACGGGCGGACTCAGACGATCGCCCCAGTCCGAAGCCGTTGCTGTTTCTTCGTGCACCGCCATACCCTCAGTGAACCACCGCGGCACGCGATGTTGTGTCGCCGTGAGCACATAAACGTGGCTCAACTCGTGCCACAGGGTGGTGGCCCAGTGCCATTCGCCCGGCTTGCGTCCTGACGGACTATCCATCGCGACCACGGTGCCGAAGGTGACGCCGAGCGCGCCCAAACCAGGCATACCAACGGTACGGATTTCGAAATCGGCATGGTTGGTGTAGACCTCCACCTGCACCGGCTTGTCGATCTTCACCTGGTATTTCTTTTCGTAGACCGCCATGGCCCGGTCCAGTTCCGCCTGGAAGTACGGCCGCAGAACGTCCGCCTCTTTCTTGTGAAAACGCAGGATCGTCTTGGGCGTGGTGAAGGTCACGTAGTCCTTGTAACGATCCATCAGCTTCAGGGTGTTCCGCACCGGCTCGGTACTGAGCCCGTCGTTAAAGACTTCCTCGAGCACTTTGCGGGCTTCCTGTTCCTGCCCAAGGCGCATGAGGTTCACACCGAGATCGCTCTTGGCTTCCCACAGCGTGGGGTCGAGTTCGAGAGCCTTGCGATACAGGGCAATCCCTTCGTCATAGCGGCGGTTGATGACGAAGAAGTGACCGGCGGTTGCGTAGACCTTTCCGTACACGGGATTGATCTTTTGGATCTTCTCCATGTAGGGCGAATTCGGCTTGTCGTTCATCCAGTCGACGGTAGCCCGTATGGCGAGCGCGTCGAGTGCTTCGGGCGACATCGCGATCGCCTTGTCGGCTTCGGCCACGGCCTTGTCGGAATTATTGTCTTCAAGCGCGATGCGGGCCAAGACTTCTTGCGCCTCGACCAGATTGGGATCGGATTTCAACGCCTTCTCGGCAAATTCGGAAGCTTTGGGATCGAAGTGATCAGCGGCCACAAGCGCCATGCCGAGCAGCGCCGGAGCGTAGTCTGGCTGGACTTCGAGCGCCTCGCCAAACAGCTTGGCAGCGTCGGCGGGCTGAGCGCGTTCGAGATACATCCGGCCCCAACGCACCTTCACGTCGGGATCCTTACTGTTCTGCGACTCGGCGGCCTGGAAAGCGGTGTTGGCGCTCTTATAGTCGTTCATTGCCCACGCGGCTTCGGCACGCGCAAAAGCGTCGCTGGACGACAACAGCTTGCCATAGCAAGCTCGCGCTTCAGTCACCTGGCCATGCTTCTTCAGCGTGTCGCATTGGGCGGCGGGCGCAACGGTGCGGTGCTTGGGAACAGGCTGTCCACAGGCGACGGTGACGAGCGCGAGAAAAACGACAAGTCTCACTTGTCCAACTCCGCCTGGACCTTCGCCAGTTCCACCAGCAGTCCTTGAAGCTTCGCGCGGTATTCGGTAGCCGGAAGAGCGGCTTTCTGGTACTTCAAAACGTCGATCTGCTGTTCAAGATCCTCTTTCCGTTTGAGCAACTGCTGCTTGGCGGGATCGCGGGAGGCGACTTCAGCCGAACCGATCCGCAGCAGGGGAAAGCGTGAAGCCACGAGCCCCTCGCCGTTCTGGCTCGATGGCGTACGCGTGCCCTCGCCGGTGCCGGTGTCCTCGAGCAGCGCATGTTCGGTGGCGAGGCGGTTCTGAGTCTCGAAGAACTTCGAGGTTTTGGACTCGGCATAGCGGAACGCTTCGAGCGCGCTGATCACTTCGTTCTTGTCGCTGTCGGCCGCAGGGTCGCGCAGCGCCTCCACCCAGTAGCGGGCGAAGATGGTGGCATTCTTCTCCATGCCGGACTTGGTGGCAGTGATGACCGCGCGGTCCTTGCGGCGGAGAGACACGAGCGATGCGCCGCTCGCGCTGGTCATGTTGACCACCAGTTGGCGAGCTGGAATGCGGTCGAGAAGAGCGGCCAGTTCAACTCCGGAAATGTCAGGACCGGGAAGGTTGATCTTGTACTCGCTGCCGTCGAAGGTGCCGTGGCCGACGATCATCAAGACCAGGGCGTCCTCCTTCTTGGAATCACGAGCGATCTCCTGAAGCGTAACCAGAAGCCGAGCCTTGGTGGCCTCGGATCCCTGGAAGGTGAACACCTTGATGTCCGTACCGGAGGCTTTGACGCTCTTGTCGATGTCCTTGGCCCAGCCGCTGAAGCGCTGCTCATATTCCGGCTCGCTGCCAAGGCCGGCCACGGTTACGTAGAACGTGGTGGCTTGGAGCGATACAGCAGCCAGAGCGAAAGTGAAAAGCAATCTCAAATGACACCCCATTTGCGCCGCAACAGCCACTCAGCGGACCGCAGCAACAGAAGCAACAAGAACAGCACCGGCATGTTCCACAGGTCGCGAGTCTCCCGGACGCTGATGCCGGCTTCGGAATACGTGATGTCGTCGGCGAGACGTCCGGCCTCCGACGGCTTGTAGTAGCGGCCGCCCGTTTGGGAGGACAGCTTTTCGAGCAGTTCCCGGTTCTGTTCGGCGTGGAAGTTCTCAGCCACGCCGTCTTCCCTTCTAAAAGTCACGACGTCGCGGCCCACCTCATCGTTGCCTCTATATGCGGCGATGTCGACCAGGTAGGGTCCTGGTTTCTCGGCGTTCCACTCGATGCCGTAGGCGCCGGGTTCCTGTGGATCGGGCCGCAAGTCCACCGTCTGGCTCAGATTGTCAGGGCCCATGATATGGGCCTGCACCTTGGCGTCGGCGGCAGGCAGGTAGGTTTTGTCGCGGACTTCGGCCCGCAATTTTACCCGCGTATCGTCGGCTAGGAGAGATTTTTCGGTCATGGCAGCAACGTGCCCGGGAGTGCCGGTGACGAGCCAGCGCAGCAGTTGCTGCCAGAACATGGGATGAGTACGATCGCCGAGCGGGGACTGCATCTGCCAGCGCCAGGTGCCGCCGGTGGCCATGATGGCAGTCCGGCCGCGCCCGTAGTTCTGAGTGACCAGCAGCGGCGTGCGGGTCTTGGCGGCGGTGACGGATTCAGCCAGCACCAGGGCTCCGGGCTTGGGCGAACCGGCGTCCTGATAGTTCATCAGGTAGGGCAATTTCTTCCAGCGCGCGACGTTCGAATCCGGATTGTCTTCAAGGCGGCAGATCATGCTGTCGCGGCCGGACTGAGTTAGCTCGGCGTTGGCCGCCGACTGCGGATGGTAGGTGTTGTGATTGGCGGGCAGCGTCACGGGCAGGAGATCGCCGAACGGAACCACCGAGTAGCCACCGTCGGCCAATCCGAACCGGCCGCCCAGGAATAGGATGCCGCCGCCACGGCGGTCGACAAACTCGCGCATCAGGGCCTGCTGTCCGGGAGTAAACCAGTTGGCCTCGACGCTGCCGATGATGATGGCGTCGTAGGCGAAGATATCCTCGACGTTGGTGGGGAAGCCATCCTTAAGCACCTTCACGTCGTCGGGGTCGGCCGCCTGTGTGTAGGTCTTGTTCTGGGTGGTTCTGAGAATCGTGATCAGCTTCAGAGACTGATCATCCTCAACCGCGCGGCGGATGAACTTGAACTCCCAGCGGGGTTCGCCCTCCACGTAAAGAATGCGCGGCTTGGCGGAGTCAACCTGAAGGACGCGGGCTTGCCGGTTATTGTTCTGGTTCTCCTCGCCGTTGAGGGGTGACACCACCGCTTCAAGGTCACGGGCGCCGCTCGGCCCAGCGTTGAAGGACATGGAAACGGACTGTTCGACGCCGTCTGCCTTGAGCAGCACGTCCTCGGTGGCGACAGCCTTGCCTCCGGTCTTAATGACGATGTGGGCTTTCTGACCGGAATAGCCGCGTTGCCGGAAGTTGACCTGGGCTTGAACGCGGGAGTCAGCCAGCGTGCGGACCGGGATTTGAAAGTCGCTCAATTCGAGATCGTGGGCGTAACGCTCGCGGCCGTAACCGATGGTGTGGACCGGAACCTGGTGGCGGCGGATTTCGCTGACGGTCTCGAGGTCGATTCCGCCGGCGTTCTCGGCTCCGTCGCTCAACAGAACGATGGCGCCTACCGGCAGGCTGGCGGACTCGGTGATCACTTGCCTCAGGCCGTCGCCGATGCGAGTAGCGGGGGCGGCTGAGTTCAGGTCCTGCACTTTGTCGATGCGGGTGAGGGCGTCGCCGAGACGGTAGAGTCGCACCTGGAAGCGCTTCTTGAGCGAGTCGAGGAGACCGTCGTTGAGGGTCTTTGTAACGGAGTCTTTACGTGTAACGCCGTCCTCGGAGAGCGCCATACTCTTGGAGTCGTCGATCACGACGGCGACGATGTTCTGCTGCGGTTTGAGTGTAGACACACTCAACGCGGGCTGCCACAACATGAGGATCAATACTGCAACCAGTGCGGACTGCAAGCCCCAGATGGCCATCGATCGTCCGACGGTTCCGGCACCCATTCGACGCCGCCAGATGAGCCAGAAGATCACCGCGGAAGCCGCTAAAATCGCGGACGCAAGTAGCCACACAGGCCAAGTGCTCGCCAGCACGAAGGTGCCTTTAGAGAATACCGTCCGTGGATACTTGAACAGGAGCTCGAACATGTTCTGTCCTTGATTTCGACGAGGAAGGGCCTAATGCGTCATGGCATAAATCGTATAGTTCACCGCAATCCGGTAAGCTAACGACGCCCACTTCTCCGGGTAGCTAGGGTCATCGGACCACTCCCAGGCATCGCCCAGGTCCATATTGTGACAAATCGCGACCATCACGCGGCCTTTGTCGTCATAGATACCGCGCCAGCGAGGCTCATATCCATCTTTCTCAGACGTCCGGCCGGTTTGAAACCACTGGGCGCCGGGGACCTGAAAACGTTCGTCCAGGTCATATAGGACGTGGAAGATGACATCTTTGTTATCCAATTCGACCACGGGCCGTTCAGGAAATATGCGATTCATGCTGGCCATGAAAACTTCCCATTCCTGAGTGCCGTGAAAGTCGTCGACCATGAGGAAGCCGCCGCGGAGCAGGAATTCGCGCAATTTCTTGCAGTGGGCGTCGGTCAGGTCCCAATGTCCCACTTCGACGGCGTAAAGGAACGGCCAATTGAAGACTTCGTCGATGTCGTCAAGATCGACCACCTGTTCCACTGAGCGCGTTTGGACGCGGGTGAGGCGGCGGATTCCGGCAAGTAAGTGGCGATCGGAACGAGGGTAGTCGATGGTCCAGCTATTGTAGCGCCGGTAGCCCATACGGACTGATGGATAATTCAAGCGGGCGCGCGTAAACTCAGTTTTTTCCTGCCAGTCAGGAGGGAGCGGGAAGTTTTCGTACTCGACGCCCGGGAACTCCTTAAACGGCTTCTGGGCGTAGATGACGAAGCTCACAGCGCCCAGGAAAATCGCAAATATAAGAATGCGAAGACGCACTGATCGCCTCTGTTGACTTGAGGATATCACGTAGTGTGCGGAGCGGGTCTGCGCCCCTGGTTCTGTTACCTTTTATTACTCGAGCGGGTCAGCGTACGATGGTCAATTGACACGAATTCTGCTTTGCGGCGCTACCGGCCACCTGGGCCGTCATGTTGTGAAACAGCTGGGAGGGACCAGCCACCTGGTGAGGGCGCTGGTCCGCACGGAACAGCAGGCGAAGGAACTGGCCGGGTTTGCGCACGAGGTGGTTCGCGGCGACCTGCTGCAACCGTCCACCCTGGCGGCAGCCTGCGAAGGCGTGGACACGATCATCTCGACGGTGGGAGCAAGTGTCCACATCAACACGAAGGGATCGCAGTCATTCCAGCAGATTGACTTTGCGGGAAACCGGAATCTGCTGGCGCCGGCGGTGTCGGCGGGTGTCCGCAAATTCGTATACGTTTCAGTGCTGAATCCACCGGGACTGGCCGAGACTGCGTACGTTCGGGCGAAGGACGATTTTGGGGCTCTGCTCGAGCGGTCGGGCCTGGCGTATCAGATTCTGCGGCCAACTGGATTCTTTTCGGCGTTCACCGATCTGATCCCGATGGCCCGCAAGCGGGGCTTGCCGATATTTGGCAGCGGCGCGGCGCGAACGAATCCGATCGACGACGAAGAGGTAGCGGCGGCGTGCGTGGAAGGCATCGAATCGGACGAACGGGAGCGAGCGATTGGCGGTCCTGACGTGCTGACGCGGAAAGAGATTCTTGAACTGGTTTTCGCAGCGATCGGGCGCAAGCCCAAGTATCAGCGGGTGCCGGCGGTGCTGGTTTCAGTGGGAGCGAAAGCGACGCGTCTGTTCAACCGGAGGATGGGTGATCTGGCTGAGTTCTACCTGGCCGTGTCGAGGGTGGATGCGATGGCGCCGGCATATGGGAGCCGGCGCCTTGAGGACTACTTCAAGCTGATTGCGCGGTATTCCTAGAACCTATACCTTCGGCTTAGGCGGCGGCAATTCGAAGGCCTGACAGAGGGATTCGAATCCTGAAACGCCGTGCTTGCCGTCGCAGAACGGCTTATTTTCACTCTTTCCGCAGCGGCACAGGCTGATGACAGTGCGTCCGGCGAGGCCGTACGGATTGCCTTGCGCATCATTGACGGTGAAGTCACCTTCGATGCGGATGGGGCCGTTGTTAATGACAGTAACCTTAGTTGGCATGAATGTAAGAAGATCGTAGCACGTCGATTTTGTGGATCGTCTTTATGAGGGAAGGCCTCTAACTGAACAGTGAAGATACTCGTTGTCTACTACAGCATGTACGGACACGTTTACCAACTCGCCAAGGCAGTGGTGGAGGGGGCAAGCGAGGTGGCAGGCGCGGAAGTGGTGCTGCGCCGGGTGGAAGAACTGGACGTTGTGAAGCAGCGGGCTGAGTCAGACGCCGGGATCCGGGCAGCGATGGAAGCGCAGAAGGACGTGCCGGTGTGCACGCCAGACGACCTGCGACAAGCTGATGGAATCCTGTTCGGGTCGCCTACGCGCTTCGGCAACATGACAGCTCAGATGAAGTTGCTGTTTGACGGGATGGGTGCGTTGTGGGGAAAGGGAGAGTTGGAAGGCAAGCCAGCGGGCGTGTTCACATCGACCGGGTCGATGCATGGCGGCCAGGAGACGACATTATTCACGATGTACCCGCCGATCATCCATTTGGGGATGCTGATCGTCGGTATACCTTACTCCACTGAAGGGCTCGCGCATCACGAGGCGCGAGGAGCATCGCCCTATGGCGCTTCCACGATCGCCGGAGGAATGGGCCAACTGCAACCGACGGCTGATGATTTGCGATTTGCCCGTGTGCTTGGCAAGCGCGTGGCCGACATCACCAGCCGGTTGAAGAAGTAAGTCCTAGATAAAGGCCGTGGTCTTGACGCCGGAGATGTCAAAACGTTTCCGGCACCGCATGTTTTTGCACATCGCCTTGTCGTCCATCAGGACCATGTAGCTCTGGGCCTTTTTGAAGATCGCCTTGGCGCGTTCGTCGGCGTTGCCCGGCAGACGGTCGATCTTCTTGCGAACCACCCAATTCAGGTCGTAACTATCCTGAGTCCGGCAGAACGGGCAGTTCAGCATAATCGGTTTCGTGGTTTGCGATTCCTTATACATCTGACGTTCGTCCATTACGCACTCCCTTTCAATTCCGGCGGCTCAAGTTCAGGTACGTTATATCACGCCGGATGCCCGTGTCCCAGCTTACCGCGGAGGTGAAGTTGTTATAGGCTATGACCATGCTTTCGCGACGGTATTTCTTCTTTGGATCCTTATTGGCCGGGGCGGTCCCCGCCGGCGGTTTTGGCGCGGTAGCCTCGTTGAAACAGCTGGGGTACAAGTCGCCGAACGAAAAGCTGAATATTGCAGCGATCGGGGCGGGCGGAAAGGGCCGCAGCGACATCGCGGCATGCTCGGAGACGGAGAACATTGTCGCGTTTGCTGACCCGGACGAGAAGCGCGCCGAGTCGACGTTCAAGAAGTACTCGAGCCTTCCGCGCTACAAAGATTTCCGGCAGATGCTAGACAAAGAAGGCAAGAACATTGACGCCTGCACGGTGTCGATTCCGGACCACATGCACGGGACGGCGGCGATGGCGGTGATGTCGCGCGGCAAGCACGTGTACTGTCAGAAGCCCCTGACGCGCACGATTTGGGAGGCGCGCCAGTTGCGTGAGGCGGCCAAGCAATATGGTGTGGCGTCGCAGATGGGCAACCAGGGTTACTCAAACGAAGGCGCGCGCGAGTGCTGCGAGATTATCTGGAACGGCGATATTGGCAGTGTGAGCGAGGTTCACGCGTGGACAAACCGGCCGCATGTTTACTGGCCGCAGGGTCCGCAGGTGGTGCCGACGGAGGCGCCCGTTCCCGACACGCTCGACTGGGATGTCTGGTTGGGCATCGCTGAGACGCGTCCCTACAGTCCCGCGTATGTGCCGCACAACTGGCGCGCGTTTCCCGACTTTGGGTGTGGAGCGCTGGGCGATATGGCTTGCCACATTCTCGGCACTCCGAACATGGCGCTAAAGCTGGGGAATCCGACGAGCGTCGAGTGTGAATTGAGCGAAGGCACCAGCCAGTACACGTTTCCGGCGAAGACTGTAATCCGGTTCGACTTCCCTGCCCGTGGAAATATGGCGCCGGTGAAGATTTACTGGCACGACGGATTGAAAGAGCAGCCGAAATTCGACCAGGTTCCCGAGGGTACGCTGCTCGGTGACAGCGACTGCAACGGGTCGCTGTTCATCGGGGACAAGGGCATGGTGACGACGGGCTGCTACGGCGAGCGCACGCGGCTGATTCCGGACGATCGCATGAAGGACTACCGGTTGCCGCCGGCGCTGCTGACGCGGTCGCCTGGGCATTACAGGGATTGGATCCGGGCGTGTAAGGGCGGCGATCCGTCGTGCTCGAACTTCAATGTATCGGGACCTTTTGTCGAGTGGATGCTGCTTGGCGTGATTGCGATGAAGTATCCCAAGACGAAGCTCGAGTGGGATTCGCAGAAGATGGTGTTCACAAATCACCGCGAGGCGAATCAATGGATCAAGCCGGCGATTCGGAAGGGCTGGAAGTTCGTATAGGGAGACGCGTCAGCCGCCTTTTTTCACGGAGTAGTCGTCGAAGTAGCTGACGCTGTCGGTTTTTGCCCAGACGCCTACTTTCCCGGAGACGGGTTCGGGAAGCTCGTATTCGAGGAGCAGCCGGTTGTTCAGGTAGCCCTCGAGTTTGCGGCCGTGGACTGTAATTTTCATCCGGTACCATTTGTTGCGCTCAAGCGGGATGTTCTCGGGCGCGCGCTTGACGAATTTGCGAGTGCCTTTGTTGAAGGTCCAGAGCACCAGGTTGTCTTCCATGCCGTTAAAGCGTACGGCCAGATAGTCGCCGTTCGGTTTCACATTAAACAGGATACCGGCGCACTGGTCGAGCACGCCGTCGACAATCTGGAAGCGCATTTCGATCTCGCCCTCTTTGAAGTCATCGATGTTGGGCGCGACGGCGTAGGGGAAGTAGGCGAACGCCTTGACGTTGTCGATGAACTGCTCGTGGCGGGCTCCATAAATCTGACGCGCCTTATCCGCGAGACCGCCGGCGGGCTGCCCGTTCTTCCACTTCCGTCCGTCGACTACCAGGATGGTGCGCGTACCTTGCTGGATAGTGGTCCACTCGCCGACCACCGGGAGAAACTGCTTGGCCTCCACGTGAATGGACTGGGCGGCAGCGGGCAGCAGCAGCGCGAGCGACAGCAACGGAAGTTTCATCTCTGCCAGTTTAGCCATGCTGCGATAGCTACTGCCAGCGGCCACGCCGCATAGAACAGCCAGGCTGCACCGGAGGGTGAGTGGTTTAGTGGGTAGCCGGGGTATGGGGGTGTTTGCGATTCAGGAGCGGGAGTGACGCCGGCGAGATGGTAGATGGTCTCGAGCACTACGGGCTCAATGGTGGAGCGGTTCATCACGCGATGGCCACCGTACTCGTACCAGATTTCTCCGTAGCGGTCGCCTTCAAAGAGTCCAGTGCGCGAGGTAGCGGCAGAGTCGATTTCGACTTTCAGGACGCGTTTCAGTTTGGCGAATACGTTGCGTTCGAGGTCGGCGAGTCGGGAATCCTCGGCGGCGAGGTGGGTGGTGATTTTGAGCGGCGCGCGAATCTGTTGTAGGGTTGCGGCGGTTTCTGGTGGAAAGGAGTTGCGGCGGTTCTCGCTTACGTCGAGGCTGGCAGGGATGCTCGCGGCGAGGGTTACGGCGACTACGGAGACGGCGGCCAAGACTGCTATGTGCAGGATCCGGCGGCGGAGGATGAAGCCGGTAGCGACCCAGAGGGCAACGGAGATGGTGAGCATGACGGCGACGGTCCGCCAGCGGAGTTCGCCCTGCTCGAAGGCATGCAGTGCCGCGGATGGAGTGTAAGCGGCAATCGCGGAGACCCATCCACCGCGTGCAGCGGCGACGAAATCGAGCGCCCAAGTGCCGAGCGTGAACGCCAGCGTGACGATGGCTGCGCTGGCCGAGGAGCGAGCCAGAGCCGCCGCAGCGACCGCTACTCCGGATGCCAGGGCAAAGCGCAGCATGTGGCCGAGGAAGAGATTTAGTAATTCAGGCGGGTAAGCATGTCCGCCGTAGGTGCTCCAGAGGATGGCGGCGATGACTCCGGGAATCCAGGCAATCAGCCAGGCGATCGAGAGGGCCAGTGCCTTGGAGGCGAGGATGGCGGCGAGGGGAACGGGCCATTGGAGGACGAGATTCCAGGCTCCGCTTTCGCGTTCAGCGGCGAGCACACGGATGGCGACGAAGGGGAACAGCAGGGTGATGGCGAGGTCGTAGGCGCCGAAGGTGGGAACGAAGATTCCGTCGAGCGGTGAGAGTCCTTGAGCAAGCGCGGCGGGCCGGGCGCCGGATCCGCTGACTTCGGAGTAAGTGTTGACGGCGGTGATGAAAGCCTGTCCCACCAGCGGACCGATGATGGCAAGAAGGAGCCAGTAAGCGCGGGACAGTGAGAGGTCGCGGAGTTCCTTGCCAAGCAGGAGGCTAAGTGAGCGCAAGGAAGATCTCCTCGAGTCCACCGTCGCGGAGTCCGGCCATGGCGCGCAGTTGTTCGACTGTTCCGGCGCCGGCGATGCGCCCGTCGCTGAGGAGGATCAGCCGGTGGCAAACGCGCGCGGCGTCGGCCAACTGGTGGATGGACAGGAACAGCGTTTTTCCGCGATCGAGGGCCGCGCCGGTGAGCAATTCCATCATGTCGCGCGTTTGGCGCAGGTCGAGTCCGTCGAAGGGTTCGTCGAGCAGTAGGAGGGGTTCGGAGCTTAGCAAGGCGATGGCAACGCTGAAGCGCTTCAGTTCTCCTTTGGACAGCGATCCGACGCGTGATTGCAGGAGCGAGCCCAGGTGCAGACGGTCCACCAAGTCGCCGCGGCTGGTGCGGTGAAGGCGCTCAAAGAAAGTAAGAAGCGAGTGGACGCGACGGTGGGGCCAAGGGCGTATGGCGTCGGGGAGATAGAACAGCGGCGACTTGCGAATCTCGCCGGAGTGGACGGGTTGGAGTCCGGCAAGGCACTCGAACAGAGTCGTCTTGCCGGCGCCGTTGGGTCCGATGAGGCCGACGATTTCGCCGCGGTCCACATCGAGGCTGACGTTATTGAGGACGGTCCTGTGCCCGAAACGCTTGGTGAGCCCGCGGGCTTCGAGGAGCATGGATTAGAACAGTGCGGTGGGGCGGCGCGTCCAGGCTTTGCCCTTTTGCTGACTGATCCCTTCAATGTCCTTGACGTAGGCACCGGCTTGGGTGAGGACGTGATGAAGGTCGTTGCCGACGCTGATAAACGGGAAGCCTTTCTCGAGGAATTCGCCGACGCGAGAAGTTCCGAATAGGAAAACTCCGAGGATCACGTTATTGCGCCGGGCGGCGGCAACTAACTTGTCGGTGGCGGCGCCCAGTTCGGGCGAGGTGTACATGTGCGGGAACTCGTACTTCTCATAGAGGCCCATGGACATGCAGAGGTCATTCTGGCCGAGGAACAGCAGATCAACGCCAGGGACGGCGGCGATCTCCTCGATGTTTTCGATACAGGATGCTGTCTCGACCTGGAGCGCAACGACGACGTTGTCATTGGCGGCGCCGGCATAACCGAGGAGTCCGGCTTTGTTCATGCTGCGCTGGGGAAAGTAGACCGAGCGGGTGCCGGCGGTGGGGTAGCGGGTACAGCTGATTGCCTGACGGGCTTCTTCGGCGGTATTGATATAGGGCACCAGGACGCCGTCGGCGCCCATGTCGAGGGACTGCTGGATGCCCGCGCGGTCAGAATAGCCGGCCACACGCACTATGGATTTGGCGCCGCCGCTGGCGATGCCGGCGAGCATGGCGGAGAGCTTCTCGTAACCCATGGGGCCATGCTGGCTGTCGACGAGAAGCCAGTCGTAACCGGAGTGGGCGAGTTGTTCGGCGACGGTGGGACTATGCGAGTTCAGGAACAGGCCCATCTTCGGCTGTCCGGCACGGAGTTGCTTCTTGAAGTCAGCCCCGGTGGTTGCATCACTCATGCGATTCTTGCGCTCCTCAATTAGCTGTGCAGGCTTCCTCCGGCACAGCACGTGTGTTATAACTTCTCCCAATTATGCATAAACGCGTGTGGCTGCTGCTGTCTTTCTGTTTGCTGTTGACGGTTGCGTTTGTTCGAGCGCAGCAGGACCCCTGGCGCGAGCGGTTCAAGAAGATGTCGGTGGCGGCAGAGACCGCAGGTCTGAAGGAGCCGTATCGAGGAATCACGGCGACGAGCGGCGTGGAGAAGGGCTTATTTTCCGTTCGATCGACGGGCGTATCGACAGAGCCTGTACGTAAGGCGGCGGACGCGTTTCTGGCGGCGCTCAACGACGATCAGCGCAAGCGGACGACCTTCGCGGTGGATGACGACGAATGGCGCAAGTGGATGAACCAGCATTTCTACGTGCGGCAGGGCGTGAGTTTTCTCGAGATGTCGGAGAAGCAGCGCGAAGCGGCGTTCGGGTTAATGAAGGCGTCGTTAAGCGCGCGCGGGTTGCAGTTGTCGCGCGACATCATGAAGCTTAACGAGACGCTGGGGGAGCTGAACAACAACGACTTTGAACAGTACGGGGAATGGCGCTACTACCTGACGGTGATGGGCAAGCCATCGAAGACCGAGCCGTGGGGATGGCAGATGGACGGGCATCACCTGATCATCAATTACTTCGTGCTCGGGGATCAGGTAGTGGCCACGCCGTTCTTCGTGGGGTCGGAGCCGGTGATTGCGCCGAGCGGGAAGTACAAGGGTCTGTCGATTCTGCAGGACGAGCAGCGGATGGGGCTGAAGATGCTGCTGTCGCTCGATCAGAGTCAGCGTGACAAGGCGGTGCTTGAGGTCTCGAAGACGGGGAACAACAACCTGGGCGAAGCGTTTAAGGATAACTTCACGCTCGACTACAAAGGAGCTGCCGTGTCCGGATTTACGGCAGCGCAGAAGGAGCAATTGCTTGGGCTCATCCGGCAGTACGTGGAGAACATGGATGATGGCCACGCAAAGGTGAAGATGGACGAAGTGAAGCGGAGTCTTGACCATACCTACTTTGCGTGGATCGGCGGCAGCACCGACAACAGCGTGTACTATTACCGGATCCACAGTCCTGTTCTGCTGATCGAGTTTGATCACCAGAAACCGGCGGGAATGCGGCACCTGATGGATCCCAACAAGCCGTTCCGCGACCATATTCATTGCGTCATCCGGACGCCGAACGGCAACGATTACGGCAAAGACCTGTTGCGGCAGCATTACCTGGACCATCCGCACACTTAAGCGGGCGGCGCTGTTTTAGACTGGGACTTCCATGAGACTCACTCCGATTGTGTGGTGGATGATGCTGCTGGCGCCCGCGTTGCTGGCGCAGAAGACGATTCAGCTCTATCCGGGCGCGGCACCGGGTTCAGAGAAATGGACGCAGACGGAGAAAGCATTTTTCTCGACAAGTTGGAACACGCAGGTGGTGACCAATGTGGTGACGCCGACGCTCACGGTGTTTGCGCCTGCCGCGGGGACAGCCAACGGGACGGGTATCGTCATTTGTCCAGGCGGCGGATTCTACGCTCTCTCGATTAACAGTGAGGGGATCGACGTAGCGAAGTGGCTAGCGGCGCGTGGGGTGATGGCGTTTGTCCTGAAGTACAGGCTGGTGCCGACGGGCGAGGACGGCACCAAGGAGTTCATGGCGAAACTCGCCCATCCCGATCAGTTGCAGGCCGATAACGAACTGGTTGTGCCGATGGCGATCGCGGACGGACTGGCGGCGGTGACGTACGTGCGAAAGCACGCAGCCGAGTACGGCGTGGCGTCGAACCGTATCGGCATTATTGGATTCTCAGCGGGGGGAACGGTAACGGCGGCGGTGGCGTTCCAGTACACGGCGGAGAGCCGGCCGGATTTCGTGGCGCCGATTTATGTATTTATGGGCGCGGTGAAGGAGTCGCCTGTGCCGGCGGACGCTCCACCGGCGTTTGTAGTGGCGGCGTCCGACGATCAAATGGGCCTGGCTCCGGACAGTGTGAAGTTTTATAGCAAGTGGATTGCGGCGCACAAACCGGCTGAGCTGCACATGTACGCCAAGGGCGGCCACGGGTTTGGGATGCGTCAGCAGAACCTGCCGACCGATCACTGGATTGACCGGTTTGGCGACTGGATGACTCTCCAGGGATTCATGAAGAAGTAAGGATATGCACGTGGCATTCGGCGAAATCACAAAGCAGTTGGCGAAACAGGCCGTCGGCGACGCGGTGAAGGGGGTCTTTGATCCGGAACCGGCGGCGCCGGCGGATCTGGGGTCGGCGATGCTCGCGCAGGTGCTGGCGATGCAGAAGGCGCTGAAGGAAGAAGACGACCTGGTGGTGCTGTTCGCGGCGGGCACCGAGATGATCCGGGTGTTCGAGATTTTCATGCCGAGCAAGATGGTGGTGATTTTATCGGGCGTCGATCCGCAGCGGAACACAACGCGAATCGTCACGCCGGTTCACTCGCTACAGCTCATTTGTAAGATTGTGAAGGTCCAGCAGGGGGCTAAAGCCTCGCCGGTGAAAGTCGTGCTGCCGAAGTAGAAGGCGGCAAGACGATCCATTTTCGACGCTTCGAGCGTATATATGAATGCGAACTGGGCCCGGTTATTCTTCGTGTCGATGGGAGTGGCGGGTTTGGGTGCGCATCCTCTCGGCAATTTCAGTGTCAGCCACTACACGCGAATCACGCCTGGAGCCAAGGGCGTGGAGGTGGTGTACGTCCTTGACCTGGCTGAGATTCCGGCGTTTGAGATGCTGCGGGATTGGAAAGTGGAGGCTACGGCTTCTCAGGCCGAACTCACAGCCAAGGCGCATGAGCAGGCTCGGGGATGGATGCGCGGCTTGGACTTTCGCGCGGGTGGTCGTGTGGTGACGCCGAGGTTCGATGGAGCCGACGTTGTCCTGAGCGACGGAGCGGCGAACCTGAAGGTGATGCGGATTACCTCCCGCCTGCATCTGCCTGGGGTGACGGGCGGCGAGCTTACCTTTGAGGATCACAATTTCGAGGGACGCGCGGGGTGGAAAGAGATTGTCATTGCTCCGGCGATAGGCGCAGTGGTGGAGACGGCCAGCCAGACGGATCAGGATCGAAGCAACGGGTTGACCAGCTATCCAGCGGACGTATCCGCGCCGCCGCAGGACTTGCGAGCATCGTTGAAATGGACGGTAGCGGCAGCGCCGGCGGTAGAGGCGGTAGCCGTAGCACCCAAAGCTCCGGTGATCGCGCGGATCGAGCAACCGAAGGCACCGTCCAATCCGGCAGTACCGCCGGCGAGCGCTGGGGCACCGGGGGCAGTCCAACCGGCGGGCACAGTGGTGAAAGGCGATTTTCTGTCGCGGCTGATGAGCAATAAGGACCTCAGCCTCTGGATGATCGTCAGCGGTCTGGCGGTGGCGTTCGCAATCGGGGCGGTACACGCGTTCACGCCGGGGCATGGCAAGACGATGGTTGCGGCGTACCTGGTGGGCTCGCGCGGGAGTGCGAAGCACGCAATTCTGTTGGGGGCGATGGTGACGTTCACGCACACCATCAGCGTTTTCCTATTGGGGATCGTGACGCTGTTTCTGGCGCAGTACGTGGTGCCTGAGACGCTGATCAAGGGGCTGGAACTGATTTCCGGACTCTCGATCCTGTTGATCGGGGCGACGCTTTTTGTGAAGCGCTTCCGGGTGATGCGGGCTTACAGCGCCAAGCGGCGCGGTCACAGGCACAGCCACAACTCCCAGCCTGATCATGTGCACGAACACGCGGCTGTGCTCGCGGGCGCCGGCGCTGTGCATGTTCACGATCACGGACACTCTCATGATCACGGGCACACACATGGACCGGACGGACACACGCATCACATTGAGGGTGATGTCTCGATGGGAAGCCTGCTCGCGCTGGGCGCCAGCGGTGGGTTGGTTCCCTGCCCTTCGGCGCTGGTATTGATGCTCAGCTCAATCGCTGTTGGGAGAATCGCATTTGGTTTGACGCTGCTGGTGGCGTTCAGCCTAGGCCTGGCGATTGTGCTGACGTCGATTGGCGTGATGGTGGTCTACGCGAAGCATTTGCTGCCGGATTCCAACAAGACGTCGCGGCACCCTTTGTTCCGGCTGGTGCCTGTACTGTCGGCTGCGGTGATCGTCTGCATCGGACTGGTGATGACTTTGGTTGCGCTGGGCCTGATCAATCCAAAGCTTGCTATCTAGGACGGCTTGCGGCAGAGCAGGTGTAGGAAGTAGGCGACCACGCGGGTGTCGGCAACGGCCGGTACTCGTCGAGCCGTCTCCGCGTCAGCGCGAGGCTCGGCCATTCTTTCGATGTTGAAGCCGGCGGTTGTCACGCCGTTGATCCACTCGGAGAGCGTGCGATGGAAGATGGGAATTTCGAAGGGCTTCAGGCCGGCTTTCTCTTCGGGCGGCGCCGTTGAGAATAGCCACCGGCTCATTTGACCGTCGACGCGCTCGAAGTACTGACCCAATTCCACGGCATACGGTTTTCGCGGCCAGGAAGTACGCCGCAGGCGGCGATGAGGCGGGTTGAAGCAGGGATGGAGAATCGAGAATTGTAGAAATCCGCCGGGGCGCAGGACGCGGAACATTTCGCTGAATGCGAGGTCCTGCTCGGGAAGGTCCATCAGACTCATGATGGAGGTGACGAAGTCGAATTGTGCGGTGGCGAAGGGGAGTTCGACGACACTGGCGGCGGCGTACCGGACATCGCTTTCCACCTGGGACGCGAGCTCCACGAATTTCGGAGACACGTCGATGCCGGTCATGGCGGCACCGCGGTGGGCGATGAGGCGGGTATTATGGCCGTCGCCGCAGCCGGCATCGAGGCCGGACAGGCCGTTGACGTTGGGCAGCAGATCGAGGAAAGCCGGCGTATTCACGGCGTCGCGGTAGACGTCGTAGCCCTTGCGTGCGAGTTGTGTCCAGGCGGCTGCGTTGCCATCCCAATAGCGGCCGGCTTCACGATGGTTCATTATGCTTTGCGTACCATTTAGAGATTAGTGTTGCGCAAACTCACAGCTATAGATGCGGTTGCGTTTCGAACGTTACGCCGGCAGGCGCTGGCCGGCGAACCACAGGCATTTGGCGAATCGGTGGAGGAATGGGACCGCTTCACGATAGAGGACGTTGAGAGACGGCTGGACGCTGATCCGTCGGAGAGTTTCGTGCTGGGCGCCTTCGAACAGGAGACACTCGCCGGCACCGCTGGGATATACCGCGAGTTGCGGATGAAGCGGCGGCACCATGCGGGCGTGTGGGGCGTGTATGTCGCACCGGCCCATCGCGGGCGCGGGTTGGCCCGCGAACTGATGGTTCTGCTCATCGAGGAAGCCCGGCAGATGGCAGGCGTCGAGTCGCTACACCTGACGGTGGCTCTAGGCCAGACCGTTGCTCACCGCTTGTATCAGAGCCTGGGCTTTCGCTCATACGGTGTGGAACAGCGGGCATTGAAGACCAGCGCCGGCTACGTGGACGAGGATCACCTGGTGCTGCGGCTCGATCGTGCTTAGTCAACCAGGATGACCGCGCCGGTGCCGGCAATCTGATAGATCGTCGTGCCGCCCTTCACCGTCTCCGGATTGAATTTCCGGCCGGATTCCTCAGCCTCGTGCTTGGCCTGAGCGATGGCTTGATCCTTGGTCAATTCGATTTTCGTGAAGGTACCTTCGGCGATGGCCATCTTGCCGGCGGCGTCTTTAGGGAACTCGATATCGCCGTCGTTGACCTTGATGCGCACCATCTTTTCGCCATCGCTGAGGTTCATCCAGCAACCGGCCATCTGGCAGACCTCGACGATCTTGCCCTTCACCTGGACGGTCTTGCCGGTGTAGCCGGCCGGCTTTTCGAGGAGCGCGGCAATCGAAACAGGATGTTCAACCTGCAGGGGTTTGCCCAATTTAAGATCCGCCGCGGTAGCCATCAACAACGGCAGGCACAACCCGATCCATGTCTTCATAGCGTCATTATGACGCGAAACGTAGTGCGCTATAGTGTTTCAATGTCACGCGGATATGCCTTGTTGCTGATGGCCGCAGTCGTTTCGATCTCCTCCTGCTCCAGTCAAAAGTCCGGCCTTCAGCCCGGGCCTGGATTCCGTAAGGCGCTCCAGGAGGCGCTGATTCAAGCCAAGCCGGGGGATGTGATCGAGATACCCGAGGGCAAACACGACATCGATACTCCGCTCTCGCTGAGCGTGGACAACGTGACGCTGCGCGGCAAGGGAATGGACAAGAGCGTTCTCTCGTTCAAGAACCAGGCGGCCGGGTCGGCCGGGATGATGGTGACGAGCAACTCCTTCACGGTGGAGGACCTGGGCGTAGAAGACACCAAGGGCGACGGTCTCAAGGTGAAGGGCGCGAACCAGTTGATTGTCCGGCGATTCCGTGCGGAGTGGACGGGCGGCGCGCTCGAGACCAACGGGTCCTATGGGATTTATCCGGTGGAGTGCAAGAACGTTCTGATTGAGGACTCGGTAGTAAAGGGCGCTTCAGACGCGGGATTTTACGTCGGCCAATCGCACAACATCGTGGTGCGGCGGAATCGCGCGGAAGGCAACGTGGCGGGCATCGAGATTGAGAATTCCATTGGTGCGGACGTTTACGAGAACACCGCCACCGGCAATACGGGCGGCATTCTGGTGTTCAACTTGCCTGACCTGCCGATGAAGGGCGGCAAGCAGACGCGCGTGTACAACAACCAGATTGTGTCGAACAATCACGTGAACTTTGCGCCGAAGAGCGCGATGGTGGCGAAGGTGGCGGCGGGTACAGGTTTGATGGTGCTGGCGACTAGCGAGATCGAAGTCTTCAAGAACACGATCAAGGACAACAAGTCGTACAACGTGACGATTCTCAGCTATCTGACGACGGGCAATCCCATCAAAGACACAACCTACGATCCCTACACGGAGAAGATTTCGATTCACGACAACGTGATTCAAGGCGGAGGCGATGCGCCTCAAGGACGTGCGGAAACGATCGCGAAGGTTGCGGGGACGCCTCTGCCGGGGATTGTCTACGACGGTGTCCTAAGGCCGAAGCAAGCGGACGCGCAGGTTTGCGCGCAGAACAACGGCGACGCGCACTTCCTGAATTTCGATGCCGGTAACGGCTTCAAGAAGACCAGCCTGGATGGCGCGAAGCATAACTGTGCGCTGCCCGCATTGACGCCGATCACGCTCCCCTTCGGATCGTGAGAATGCGCACGCTGCTGTTGGCGATTGCGGCGTTGTGGCTAGCGTCGTGCGATCGAGGCGTGAGGATTGTCCTGGACGAACCTTTCCCGAAGAAGCTATCCGAGTGGCGCCTATTTGCGGGTCCGCTGGGCAAACTTCAGCCGGCCGAGCGAGTGGTGGCATACGACGTCAATACGCCGTTGTTCTCCGATTACGCAGCAAAATCGCGCATGATCTGGATGCCGCCGGGGACATCGGCCAAGTACGACGGTGGCGAGGCTTTCGAGTTTCCGCAGGGCACCGTCGTCGCCAAGACGTTCTCCTTTGGCAACCGAATCGTGGAGACGCGATTGCTGGTAAACACGCGATCGGGTTGGCGGGGGTTGCCGTATGTCTGGAATGCGGAGCAGACGGACGCGACGTTTGAGATTGTCCCGGATGCGGTGAGCATGGAGCATGAAGGCAAGAAGTTCCAGTACATCATTCCCAACGTCAATCAATGCAAGGGCTGCCATGACCGGGCCAAGCGGACTGTGCCGATCGGCCTGAAGGCGCGACATCTGAATCGGGAATACGCCTACGCGGGCGGTGCGGAAAATCAGCTCGCCTATTGGAGTCGTACGGGCATGCTCACCGGTGCGCCCCAGGCTGGTGAAGCGCCGCGCAATGCCGTGTGGAATGACAGTGCGACTGGGACCCTGGAACAACGCGCGCGCGCCTACCTCGATGCGAATTGCGGGCACTGTCACAACGCGGAAGGTCCAGCGGATACTAGCGGTCTTTTCCTTACCGCGGGCCAGACGGAACCGATGCGCTGGGGTTTTTGCAAGGTACCGGTAGCGGCCGGGCACGGAGCGGGCGACTTGCGTTTTGACGTGGTGCACGGGAAGCCGGACGAGTCGATTCTGCTACGGCGCATGAATTCGGTTGAGCCGAAAGTGATGATGCCGGAAATTGGGCGGTCGACGATTCATCGCGAGGGTGTGGAGTTGATCCGGCAGTGGGTGTCGGAGACGCGGGGAAGTTGTGGTCCTTAGCGCTTGCTAGGATCGTAGGTGGAGGGCAGTACTTTGAAATCCATTCAAAGCAGCGCGATCATCGCGTTGCTCACGGCAGGCACCCTACTCGCCGATTTCCAGTATCAACAGACGACTACCATCACAGGCGGCATGTTGCAGGCAATGACGCGCATGGCGGGCACTTTCAGCAAACAGGCGCGCGAGCCGATCGTGTCGACGATTTATGTGAAGGGCAACCGGATGGCGCGGATGGGTCCGCACCACGGTGAGGTGATCGATCTGGACCAAGAGAACATCACCACCATCGATTTCGACAAGAAAACGTATTCCGTCATGACATTCCAGCAGATGAAGGAAGCCATGGAGGAGGCTGTGGAGAAGGCGAAGCAGCAGAAGTCGGAGGGCGCGGAGAATGCGGACGTCAAATTCAAAGCGACCGTAAAGGAAACCAAGGCAACCAAGGAAATCTCCGGGCAGAACACGCGCGACTTCATCATGATGCTCACGGTGGAAGGCTCAGACCGCAAGAGCGGTGAAAAGGCCAGCATGAGCATAACCTCCGATCTTTGGATGGCGCCGGAAATCAAGGGCTATCAGGAGTACCGCAACTTCGAGATGCGGATGGCTCAGAAGATGGGAGCGGCGATGGGCGGTTCAGGAATGGGCGCGATGGTTGGCAGCCGGCCCGACATGGCGAAGGCGTTTGGCGAGGTGGCCAAGGAGACCGCGAAACTGAAGGGCGTCCCGGTGCTGACGGTGACGCGCATAGGAACAGCTGCTGACGGCGGTCCCCTGCCCGCAGCGTCGGAGGCACCGGAAGCGGCGCAGACCAAGGGCCCGGATATGAAGGGCGCACTGGCGGGCGCGGCGTTGGGACGCTTTGGCGGACTTGGGCGCAAGAAGGACGACACACCCAAGGAGTCGGCGGACGGCAAGGCGGCGGGTCCGGCAATACTCATCGAAACCACAACGGAGTCGTCGGGCTATTCGTCGGCTGCGATCGAAGCGGCCCGGTTCGAAGTACCCTCAGGGTTCAAGCAAGTCACTCCCGACAGTAGCCGCCGGAAGCGTTAACGGTCAGGCGAGTTCAAAAAAAGGGGACGATTCAGCCGGTGACGGGCGTCCCCTTCTCAGTGATTCCATGCACAACGTAATCGCAATCCTACTTGCGGGCGGCGCCGGCGAGCGTCTTGGTCCCTTGACACGGAATACAGCCAAGCCCGCGGTTCCGTTCGGCGGCACGTACAGGATCATCGACTTCACGCTGTCGAATTGCCTGAATTCCGATATCCGGCGGGTGTTTGTGCTGACGCAGTACAAGTCGCTCGAACTGGCGCGGCATATCCGCGAAGGTTGGGGATTTTTCTCCACCGAGCTGGGCGAATTCATCGAAGTAATTCCGCCGATGAAGAGGATTCACGACGACTGGTATCGCGGCACAGCTGATGCGGTATATCAGAACATCGAAAGCATTCACGCCGAGAATGCGGAGATCACGATCATCCTGGCGGGTGATCACATCTACAAGATGGATTACTTCGAGATGGTGGACTGGCACCAGCGAAGTAAGGCCGACGTGACCATCGCGACCATACAGATGGATCCGGGCTTCGCCGATCAGTTTGGGATCGCACGAATCGAAACGGACTTTGCGGTTACCGGATTTGAGGAGAAGCCGAAGCACGGCAATCCGGTGCGTTCGGTGTTCAACCCCGAGATGGTGTCGGCGTCGATGGGGATTTACGCGTTCCGTACCGAAGTGCTGCTGCAAGCGCTGATCGCCGATGCCGAGAACGAAAATTCGGCGCATGACTTTGGGCGCGATATTCTGCCGGCGCTCATTGGCAAGTCGAAGGTAATCGCCTACGACTTTCGCGACCTCAACGATAAAACGGCGCGCTACTGGCGCGATGTGGGGACGCTCGACGCGTACTACGACGCGAATATGGACCTGGTGTCGGTGACGCCTGAGTTCAATCTGTACGATCGCAGGTGGCCGCTGCGGACGCGCATGGCACAGGCGCCGCCAGCCAAATTCGTGTTCGCGAGTGAGGACCGGCGGATGGGCGTCGCGCTCGACTCCATCGTCGCCCACGGCTGCATCATTTCCGGAGGACGCCTGACGCGCTGCGTGCTGTCGCCGGGTGTGCGCGTGAATAGCTACTGCGACATCGACAGCTCAATTCTGATGGAGCGGGTTGAGGTGGGCCGGAACAGCCGCATCCACCGGGCGATTATTCCGGCAGGCGTCATAGTGCCGGAGAACAGCAACATCGGCGTAGACATCGAGGCGGATCGCGCGCGCGGATACACGGTCACCGATGGCGGCGTGGTGGTGCTGCCGCCGGATCCGATTTTCTAGTTCGCGAAGAAAAAGCTTCCTGAATCATAGTTGATAGGGTAGACTTAACTATGGTTAACTGGGCGGTAGCACTAGGGGTGGTGTTTCCGGTCGTTTTGTTTTGTCAGACGACGGCGGATCTTTTGGTGAAGGTGCGAGCGCCCGACGGCGCGGCCATTCCAAACGCGCGGGTGAGGTTGGACAACCGGCTGACGAGCTTTGGCCGGGAGCTGGCAGCTGACGGCTCAGGATCTTACAGCCTACGGTTCATTCCGCTTCAGGATTACCGGCTCCAGGTGACGGCGGAAGGTTTTCAGTCTCACCATCGAGAGATCGCGCTTCGCACAAACGTCCCAGTGGAAGTGGAGGTTGTGCTGGCGGTGGAAACCGTGGAGGCGGAGGTGACGGTAAGCGCCACCGAGACGGCGAGCCTGGTGGACACGGCGGCGACTGGCACTCGCACAGCTCTTTCAGCGGCGGCGCTGGAGACCATGCCGGCGGCGCTTGGCAGCCGGGGCCTGGAGACCTACCTGATGAGCTTTCCCGGATTTGCGGTGAACGCGAATGGCGCGATCCATCCGCGGGGCGCTCACAACCAGATGACTTACGTGATCGACGGACTGCCGATCAGCGATCAGCTTACGGGAGCATTTGCGACGGCGCTCGATCCGCGAATCGTCGAAAGCCTTGAGCTTTATACGGGCGACATTCCGGCGGAGTTCGGCTCAAAAGTATCGGGCGTGGCTGCGGTTTCCACGCATACCGGCGCGGGTTCAGGCCGACGCTTGTACGGGAGCACGGAGGTGGGGGCGGGCTCGTTTGGAACACTGGAGTCAGTGACCGAGGCGGGCGGCGAGGTGGGCCGGTTCAGTTATTTCGCACTGCTATCGACGGCGAAGTCAAATCGTTTTCTCGATCAGGTCTCGATGGAGAATTTGCATAACGGCGGCAATGCCGGGCGGGCTTTCCTGCGGGTGGACTATCAACTGGGCGATCACGACAGGCTGGGCCTGAACGTCATGTTGGGACGGTCGAGCTTTCAGCTAGCGAACCTGCGGTCGCAGCAGGCTGCGGGGATGGACCAGAGGCAGTTGCTGAAGGACGCGTCCATCTGGCTGCGGTGGAGCCACGTGGTGAGTCCGCGGGCGACGATTGAGTCGACGGTGGCATTTCGGCCGACAGTGGCGCACTTGCTGCCAAGCGTCCACGATACTCCGGTGACGTCATCGCAGGCGCGCCATCTGAGCACAGTAACTTCCGCGAACCGGATTAACTGGATTATCGGGGCGCATTCAATCCGGGCGGGCGCCGACCTGCAGTACTTCCCAGTGAGCGAGAACTTTTTTATGGCAGTGGCGAGTCCACGGTTCAACGATCCGGCGTCGCCATCGTTTAATCCGGCGCTGCTGCCGTATGATCTTGGCCGCGGGGGCGAGTGGTTTCGATTTGCGCGGAAGCAGGCGGGAACGCTCGCGAGCGGGTTTGCGCAGGACTCGATCCGCTGGCACCGGTTCATGTTTTCGCTGGGTCTGAGATACGACGATTACCGTTTTCTGGTGGACGGTCACCAGTTGGAGCCGCGGGTGGGAGTGGCGTTCAACTTGAAAGAGACGGGGACGGTATTTCGAGCTTCCTACAACCGGAACTACCAGACGCCGCCGAACGAGAACCTGCTGTTATCGAGCTCGGAAGAAGCGTCGCGCCTGGCTCCCCCCGGCGTAAGGGCGGCGCTCGGCAACACGTTCGCACCACTGCGCCCGCAGCGGGAGAATGTCTACGAAACAGGGATCCAACAGGCACTGTTTGGCAAGGCTTCGTTAAACGCGACGTATTATCACAAGGACTCGCGCGACCAGCAGGACAACAATAATTTCTTCGACACGGGGATCATTTTCCCGACGGCGCTGGCACGGATTCGAGTGAACGGAGTGGAGGCGCGGATCACGCTGCCGCCGGTGGCGGGGATCACAACCACCGTCAGTCTGACGCACTCGCACGCGGTATCGACGCCGCCGTTCACCGGAGGACTGTTTCTTGGACAGGACTCAGTGGACCTGTTGACGTCGGGTCCATTCGTGATTGACCATGACCAGAAACTCGGCGCTCAAGCCAATCTGCACTACGCGCCAAACCGGCGCTGGTGGACTAGTGCCACGCTGCGTTACGACAGTGGACTGGTGGCGAATCCGTCGAACCCGACAGTAGTGGCGGCTGATCCCGACTATCGCGATCTTCTGCCCTACGTCGATTTGACCAGTAGTCCGGCGCGGGTGCGTGCACGGACGGTCACGGATGTGGCGGTGGGATACCGGCAATGGCGGGGCGACAGGAGAGCGTGGGACGTACAGGTGCAGATGAACAATCTGACGGACACGACGGCGCTCTACAACTTTCAATCGGTCTTTGTGGGGACGCGGCTGATATCGCCGCGGGCGGCGGCTGTCCGGCTGAGGCTGTACTGGTAGCTACTGCTGTTGCTGCTGCTGTTGCTGCTCGTGCGCGATTTGCGCGTCGCTGGCGGCGATGGCGGCCCAGTCCTGAGTGATGGTCATTTCAGGCTCGGGCGATGGCGGTGCATCGGAGGGCGACACACGGACCGACACAGTCAGTTCGGTGGAGGCGCCGCCTTTGAAAACACCCTTGGTGGGAGGCACGTCGGCGTAGTCGCGGCCAATCGCGGTACGGATGTGCCGTTCGCCGGCAAAGATGTCGTTAGTGGGGTCGACTCCCACCCAGCCGAGCGTGGGCAGCAGAACCTCAGCCCAGGCATGCGTGGCGCCGTCCACCGAGCGATCCTGCCCTTTGGGCGAATGATATAGGTAGCCGCTGACATAGCGCGCGGGAACGCGGACCTGGCGCATCAGCGCGATCAGGATATGGGTGAAGTCCTGACAGACGCCGCGCCGTTCGGCGATGGCATGGTCAATGGGCGAGTCGACCTGGGTGGATTTGGGAACGTAGTCGAACCATTCGTAGATGGCCCGGCTGGCGTCGCGGACGACGGTGAGAGGATCGTCGCGGCGCTGCAGTTTGAACTGACTCGCCAAGTCGAGCAGATTGGGGGTGGAGTGAGCAAACTGGCTAGGCATGAGCATCTCCCAGTAGTCGCCCATGGCAACCATGTCGTCCAATTCGCTCCACGAAGCATTGGGAAGGCCGTCTGGAAGGTCAGAAGGCGGTAGGGACTCCACAAGTGATTCAGCGACGATGCGCAACTGAGTATGTTTTCCAGGAGCGTTGAAATGATCGACGCTGTTGCCGAGGTAGTCGCGGTAGGAATGGACGCGGGCGCGAGGCTCGACGTTGAGGTCGAAGGTGAGGCAGCGCTGGGGGCCCTCGGTGCGCGGGTGCATGCGCAGTTCCATGATGCTCTCGCTCACTGGCGCACTGTAGCGAAATCGTGTCAGGTGTCGGATGGAGTAGAACATTAGGCCTCAAGAGCTGCTTCGATGGCGTAGGTGATATAGACCTGATGGAGCGCGGAGTGAGCGTCGGCGCACTGCTTCAGGACATTTTGGAGATAGCTGTGCAGACCGGCGGCCATGATTTCGTCAATCTGACTGAAGCTCAACATGGCGCGCAGGCGTCCGGTGATGCGCTCGATGCGGGAACTGCGTTTGCCCGAGGAGAGTCCGGAGATCGCCCTGAGGGCGGTTTCGACGGCGTCGACGGAAAACCGAATGGAGTGAGGGAAGTTAGGACTGAGGATGAGGAACTCGCCGATGCGATCGGGGCGGGTCTCGGCTGAGTACACTTTGCAGTAAGCCTCGAAGGCGGTGCAGGATTTGAGGAGGCCGACCCATTCAAGGTGGTCGCCGTCGCTCTCGACTGAGGGATCGAGCGCGACGTCGAACTCCGAATAGTGCGCATCGATGAGCGTGGACAAGGTGGAGGCGCGTTCCATGTAGCGCCCCAATTGAATGAAGTGCCAGCCTTCTCCGTGGGTCATTTTGGAGTCGGTGATGCCCTGGAACAGATAGGAGCCCTCGCAGATGGACTGGAAGAAATCGAGCGGATCGCTTTGCCAGAGATCCACGCGGTCGGCGCGGCGAATGGCGTGAAACAGGCGGTTGATCTGTTCCCACATTTCCGAGCTGATCTGCTCGCGGACCTGCCGCGCAATCTCGCGAGCTGACATGACGCAGTGGACGATTGAAGTTGGGCTATCGGGGTCGGAGGTAAGCGAGTGCGCTACTTCGACAACACTCTCGCCTTCCTTGACGCGCACGCCGAGCGTGCGCAGAACGCGGCGCCAGCGTTCCTCTTCCGACTCCGCGGTGGCTTCGAGCATCAGGTTGTACTGAACCTCCATGACGCGCGCGATGTGTTCGGCGCGTTCGAGGTAGCGGCTCATCCAGTAGAGATTGTCGGCGACTCGCGAGAGCATTTTAGTGAAGCACCCAGGTATCTTTACTGCCGCCGCCTTGCGACGAGTTCACAACCAGCGATCCGCGAGTCAGCGCGACGCGGGTGAGGCCGCCGGGGACGATGGTGGTCTTCTCGCCAAAGAGAATGTAGGGACGCAAGTCCACGTGCCGGGGTTGGACGCGGCCATCGATGAGGCAGGGGGCGGTGGAAAGCTGAATAGTTGGCTGAGCGATATAGTTGCGCGGGTCGGCCTCGATGCGGCGGCGGAACTCATCGCGCTGGTCATCGCTGCTATGAGGCCCGATCAGCATGCCGTAGCCTCCGGACTCGCCGACGGCTTTCACCACGTACTCGCCGATGTTGTCGATGACGTGCTGACGCTCCTTTGGGTCGGTCATGATAAACGTTTGGACGTTGTCGATGATGGCGTCCTCGCCCAAGTAATACTTGATGATTTTGGGAACGTAGGCATAGACGGCTTTGTCATCGGCGACGCCGGTGCCGAGGGCGTTGCCCAGGCTGACGTTGCCGGCACGGTAGGCGTTAAACAAGCCTGGCACGCCGAGGATGGTGTCGTGGCGGAATGCGAGCGGATCGCAGAAATCGTCATCGATGCGCCGGTAGATGACGTCGACGCGAGTGAGTCCGCCGGTGTTGCGCATGTAAACGCAGTTGTCGTGGACGACGAGGTCGCGGCCCTCGACCAATTCGATGCCCATTTGGCGTGCGAGAAACGCATGTTCGAAGTAGGCGGAATTGTAGACGCCGGGGCTGAGCAGGACGATGGTGGGGTCGCCGGCGGCATGCTCGGGGGCGAGGGAGCGGAGGGTGGCAAGCAGTGCCTGGGCGTAATGTTCGATGGGTTGCACGCCGCAGCGCCGGAACAAAACGGGGAACGTACGTTTCATGACCTGACGGCTGACCAGCATGTAGGAAACGCCGCTGGGGACGCGCAGGTTGTCCTCGAGCACGACGAATTCGCCTGAAGGCTGACGGATGAGGTCGGTGCCGGCGACTGCGACGTAGGCGTCGCGACGGACCTGGAAGCCACGCATCTGCCGTCGGAAGTGCTTGCAGGTATAGATCAACTCGCGAGGCACGACGCCGTCGTTGAGGATCTTACCCTCGTGGTAGATATCTTTGAGAAACAGATTTAGGGCGAGGATTCGCTGCGACAGTCCGCGCTCGATCTTTTGCCACTCCTGGTCAGTGAGGATGCGCGGCAGAAGGTCGTTGGGGAAGATCTTTTCGGTGCCTTCCTCGCGGCCGTAGACGGTGAATGTGATTCCCTGATGCAGGAAGGAGAGGTCGGCCGCCTGTTTGCGTTTGCGCAACTCCGCTTCTGGTAGTTCGAGGAGCGCTTCCTGGAGGAACTGATAGTGCGAGCGCACCTCGCCTGACGGCGTCAACATCTCGTCGTAAGCTTCTCTAAGTTCGTAATCGTTCAAAGGGAAAGGGTCCGTTCGCCGTCCCGCTACGCTGGCCATGGGCAATCCTCGTAGCCGGCTTCAACACGGAAGCAGCTTGATATATGTTTTCTCATGTTACCAAACGTGCGATAACCGAAATATGAGGCTGTTCCTACTGCTGGTTCTGTGTGCCGTTTCTCTGTCGCTCGGTGGATCCAGCGCCCAGGTTGGGAGGACGGGGGCAGCGTATATTGACTCGCCCCTCGCCGACTCACAGTTCTGGCGAACATGGGGCGACGGTATGGCGGAGTTGTCGAGCTACGACCTGGTGGAGCCGCATTATGGGCAGCCGCGGCGGGGGGTAGCGGTGGCTATTTTCGTCAGCGAGACGTTTTCGAATTCAGCGCGGGTAAAGGCGGATCCTGGAAAGCATCCTAAGACGGACGAGTTTCCGGTGATGAAGCTTAACCTGGTGAAGGATTTTCAGACCGGGATTTACGATTACAACGATATGACGAGCGTGTTTGTGGCGCTTGAGGAAGTGAACGCGCGCAAGGCTGGCACGCTGACCAAGGAGTCGTTCTCGAGTCAGGAATGGTGCGGGAATGTGTTTCACGAATTGCTGTTCGACGCGCATTCCATCCGCTCGTGGCGGCATAGCTACTTTGATGGCGAGGGCGATCAGCAGTCGGCGCTGCAGTATCCGGCGGAGGGATTTGCAGCGGATGCAGTGTTCCTGTGGGCGCGGCAGATGGCGGAGCCGCGGCTGACAGCGGGGGAGAGTCGGACGGTGAAGATGCTGAGCGGGTTGCAGGCGGTCCGAGATTCGCACAAGCCTGTCGAGTGGTCGGCGGCGAGGTTGTCGCGGATGAAGACGCTGACGCCGATGACGGTGGCGGCCGGTCAGTTTGAGGTGGAGGCGTGGGTGGTGGAGAGCGGCGGCGGGAAGATGAAGATTTACGTGGAGCGGGCGGTCCCGCATCGGATCGTGAAGTGGGAGTCGAGCCGGGGGGAGAAGGGCGAGTTATTGGGGAGCGAGCGGATGAAGTACTGGCAGCTGAATGGTTCAGGGGGAGAGTCGAATTTGAAGAAGCTGAAGCTGTCGGCGCGTCCGCCGCGGACGACGTAGGCGTCGAGGAAATCGGTGTCAGAGACCGATTAATTTGCGGGTCGGCGGGGAGGGAAGTGGCTGTCAGACACTGATGAGAATTAATCGGTCTCTGACACCGATTAATTGAACATTGGGGGCGGGGGTGCGTACTGGACGGCATGAAGAAATTTCTCGCAGTTATTGCCTTGTCGGCGATCGCGGCTTTTGGAGCCGATGCCTCGGGTAAATTCAGCGGTAGCTTCGTGGTGACGCGGGACGGCGACACGCAGGATGAGATGATCATCCTGAATCTCAAACAGAGTGGGTCTGAGATCACCGGTACAGCAGGTCCGAACGCGGAGAAGCAGTTCCCAATCAAAGCCGGCAAGATCGAAGGCAGCAAGATCCAATTGACTGTGGACGCTGGTGAGGTGATGGTGATTCTCGACCTGGCACTGGACGGCGATCATCTGACTGGTAACGCAAAAGCACAGACGACCGAACGTCAGATGACGGCTAAGATCGACGCCAAGCGAGAGTCCTGAGCGTTAGACGAGGACGGTAAAAGCTTTTTCGGTCCGCTGCACGGGACGGTAAGCGGTGTCGCGCTCGACCGGTTTGCGGCCGGCCTCTTTGATGAGGCGCAGGAGCTCGCCGCGCCGCATGCCCTGGGACGTGGTGGCGCCGGCATCATGATAGATGCGTTCTTCAATGACAGTTCCGTCGATATCGTTGGCGCCGAACCGCTGTGCGATCTGCGCGATCTTTGGCGTCATCATGATCCAGTAGGCCTTGATGTGCGGGATGTTGTCGAGCATCAGGCGGCTTACGGCAATCTGCTTAATATCCATGAATCCGGTAGTGGCCGGAATGTGTTCGAGGGGCGTATTAGCAGGATGGAACGCCAGCGGGATGAAGGTGACGAAGCCGTTGGTCTTATCCTGCAGAGTGCGTAGTTTCACCAGATGGTCGACACGATCCTCTTCGGTTTCGATATGCCCGTAGAGCATCGTGCAGTTGGACTTCAGGCCGATTTCATGCGCTTGACGAGCCACCTCGAGCCACTGACCGCCATCGATCTTGTGGTCGCAGATGATGCGGCGAACGCGCTCGGAGAAGATTTCTGCGCCGCCACCGGGCAGCGAGTCGACTCCGGCGGCAATCAGTCGTTCGAGCACTTCGCGGATCGGAATCTTGAAGCGCTGGGAGAAGTAGGCGACCTCGACCATGGTGAAGGCCTTGAGATGCACTTCAGGGAAGCGCTGTTTGAGACCGCGCAGCATCTCGCAATACCAGTCGAGCGTGAGTTCGGGATGGAGTCCGCCGACGATATGGAATTCGGTGATCGAATCGGTCCAGCCCTCGGCCGCACGGGTCCACACCTCATCGAGTGACATGGTGTAGGCTTTGGGATCGCGCACGCGCTTGCCAAATGCGCAGAGACGGCAGCTGGCCACGCAAACATCGGTGGGATTGATGTGCCGGTTGACGTTGAAGTAGGTCACGTCACCGTGCATGCGTTCGCGGACGATATTGGCGAGATAGCCAATGCCGAGAATGTCCGGGCTGCGGTAGAGCGTAAGGCCGTCTTCAAAAGAGAGCCGCTGCTGAGCTTCCACCTTCTCGAGGATGGGTTTTAAGCGCTGATCGTCAAAACTAGGCTGCATATTGGCTTATCTGGATACTGCGAGGATATCGGTGGCCCAAAACACAAAGAATAGCACGCTGACGTAGCCGTTCATGGTGAAGAAGGCGGCATCGACGCGCGACAGATCGCCCGACTTTACCAGGCTGTGCTCATAGAGAAGCAAGGCGACCACGGCTCCGACTCCAGCCAGGCTGACGGGGCCGAGATGGAAGGTGGAAACCAGGGAGATCAGGCAGGCCACCATCGTGAGGTGGAGAACGCGGGCGATCCATAAAGCGCCTGAGATGCCGAAGCGGCGCGGCACGCTGAAGAGGCCCTCGGCGCAGTCGAAGGCGTAGTCCTGGCAAGAGTAGATGATGTCGAAGCCGGCCGTCCAGCAGGTGACGGCGACGGTTAGCCAGATGATTCTGGGGTCGAGGCTGCCGCGGATGGCGATCCAGGCGGCGGCAGGCGCGATGCCGAGCGAGAGCCCTAACACGACGTGGGCAAACGAGGTGAAGCGTTTGGTGTAGGAGTAGGACATGACGACGGCCAACGCGATAGGAGCCAGCATAAAGCAGAGCGGGTTGAGAGCTTTAGCGGCGACGAGGAAGACCGCCATGGACGCAAAGAGAAAGCCCCAGGCGAATCCCGCGGAAAGTGAGCCGGCCGGGAGGTGGCGCATTTTCGTACGGGGATTGCGGCCGTCGATATCGCGGTCGAGGAGGCGGTTGAAGGTCATGGCGGTGGAGCGGGCGCTGACCATGGCGAGAATGATCCAAAGCAGCTTCCAGGCAAACCCACCGGCCGGATATCCGGATTCCCGCCAGGCGAGGAGCGCTCCGGTGAGCGCAAACGGCAACGCGAAAACCGAGTGCTCGAACTTAATCATCTCGAGCGTCAACTGTACGCGCCGGAAAAAGTGTCCCAGGGTCAATTCAGTTACCATCTTATTTCATGCCCGGGAAATTCTTGTTCTTGCCGGTCGCTCTGTTGGCGCTGGTCTCATGCAGTCCGCAGCAGGATATACGCGATTTTGGGATGCGGGAACTCACCATGCCAAACGGCTCGGTGATCCGTGTCGAGGCGCTGACGGACCCCACGCTGATGGCGCGGGGAGCCATGTTTCGCACTTCCCTGCCCGCGGACCGCGGACTTTTGTATCAATATGCGCAGCCTGGGAACTACGGCTTTTGGATGTTTCAGACCACCATACCGATCGACACCATCTGGATGGACGGCAATCGTAGTGTGGTGGAGGTGATCGCGAACATGCAGCCTTGTGCCTCGAAGTCGGCGCGCGAGTGCCCGCATTTTGGCGGTCGCGAGCGCTCACTCTATGTGCTGCAGTTAGCTGGGGGACAGGCTGAGAAGATGGGAGTGCGTGTCGGGTCTATCCTGACGTTTTAACCATGGATCAGAATCAACTTCGAATTCTGCTGGAAGGGGTGCGGGGAGGCGCGTTGGACGTGGACGCGGCGCTCGAACGTCTCAAGCACATGCCGTTTGAAGATCTCGGGTTCGCCAAGGTGGACCATCATCGCGCGCTGCGGCACGGGATGCCGGAAGTGATTTTAGGCAAGGGTAAGACGCCCGTTCAAGTTTACGAAATCGCGAAACACCTGCTGGAGCAATCAGCCAATCTGCTGGTTACGCGCGCAGAAGAGGCGGCGGCGGAACGGCTGAAAGAACTGGGGTCCGATGTCGAATATTTTCCGCTTTCGGGCGCAGTTCGGGTATGGCGCGACCGCACGATCCACGGAAAGGGCAAGCTGGCAGTAGTCTGCGCCGGCACCAGTGACATCTTCGTCGCCGAAGAAGCCCAGGTGACGGCGGAAGTTATGGGGAACGAAGTGGATGTCATTTACGACATCGGCGTGGCGGGGATACACCGGCTGATGAGCAATCGCGAGCGACTGACCCAGGCGCGTGTGATCGTGGTTTGCGCCGGCATGGAAGGAGCGCTGCCGAGCGCGGTTGGAGGTCTCGTATCGTGCCCGGTGATCGCCGTACCTACCAGCGTAGGTTACGGCGCGAGCTTCCACGGACTCGCCGCGCTTCTCGGCATGCTGAACAGTTGCGCCTCCAACGTGACCGTGGTCAACATCGACAACGGCTTCGGCGCCGGATACGTCGCCAGTTTGATCAACCGGCTTTAGCTACTCCACCGGAAGGAGAACCTTGTTGCTCGGCTTACCGTTCACCTGCACGGTCAACTCAACATTAGTGGCAGCCGGGAAGGTATCGTCGATCTTGAACTTCGTACTGGTGGTGCCGATGTAGCCTGGAGCGGCACCGCTCCAGACCGGCTGCAGTGTCTGGTCGCCCGCGTTGAGGACAACCGTATCCAGCAGTTTGTAGTTAGCGGCATCCGGGATGATGAAGCCGTCGATCACTTTCTGATCGTAAGGGCCAAAGCCGGTGCCAAGGATGGATATGGTCTCGCCGCGGCGCGCAGGAGAATCCGGCGTGACGGCTGAGCCATCCTGATGTGTGGCCCTGGAGAACTTTCGCGAGTCGGTGTCGGTGCTATTGGCGAACAGTCCGGGCGCGTTCCTCGAAATCGTGAAGGTGCCGGTTACAGTGGCCAAACCAGTGGTCTGGACGCGCAAAGTATAGTCGCCGTCGGGAAGATCGGAGAGTACCTGCGCGTTGATCTGGTTGGGCGATACAAACAGGAGGGGGAGGAATCGATCGTTGATGGTCACGACGGTATCGCCGATGGCCTGAGCCAGCGGACTGGAGGGCCCAACCTGATAGGCGGGCGCAAGGCTTTCACCGAAGATCGCAATGATCGAGCCCGGAGCGACTGTGCCGTCAGGCGTATCGCCGGCGGCGTTCTTGATTCCAGCAGGGGCGATGTAAGGGGTACGGTCCATCATCGCGAGGACGGCATGAGGGCCGTCCATTGTCACCTGGGCCAGCGGGTAGGTACCGCTTGCGTCTCCGCCCCAGCGGCGGAACTTGAACCCGGGTTTGGCCTTGGCAGTGACATTAACGGCGACATCGCCTGCGAAGAAACCATCGGTGGAGGGCGGATCGAAGGTCATATCGACGCCGTTGGCAGGGTCGCTCCCGGCGGATAGCTTGTAGGATGTCCCGTAGTTTACCCAGAGGGCGGATGCGTTGGTACCGAACTCATAGACACGTCCGGGCGTGCCGCCGTCGTTCCAGCCGAGGAAGTCGAGCCGGGAGGCGGAGTCCATGGGAATTGATGAGGGTGCTGCGATGGCGACTTTGGCGCCAGCCTCGCGGTCGAGCGTGCAAGGCGTCTTGCAATCGGCGCCATCCACCTGGAGCGTGACGCCAGGCGGATTGCTGGTGATTTGTACCTGTCCGAGTGCGCCGTAATTGGCGATGTAGCGGACGTTGTTGTTCTTGATGTCAGCGACGATCGTCTGAGTGCCCGGAGAGCTATTCGACCAGCTCTGCAGACTCCACTTCCGGCCCTTAGTGTCAACCTGCGCAGCGGGTGCGGTAACGGTGTGGGTGGAGCCATTGGCCCAGATGAAGTTGTAGCTCTGCCAGTTGGTGGTTCCGTCCACCTGCAGTTTGAGACCGGGAGGATTGGTGAGGAACGCCACCTGTACTCCAGCGGCGAAATTCGCAGTAACCACTTCTTTGGTGGAGGTGTTGCTAGGAGTGACGTAGATGGTGTTCTGCGCCATGTTATTGCTGAACTTGTTAAAGACCCAGTACTTGCCACTGCGATCAATCTGCGGCGTGACACCGCCGATTGTGTGCTGCGAGCCGGGCAGGAAATCAAACTCGCCGAGACAAAGGTTGGGCGTGCCTGCCGGGGCCTGTGGAGGCAGGTTGGCACCAGGGGAGCAAGGCGGCACGTTACGGCCGGGCTGGTAAATGTTGTCCACAGTATCGGCGGAAGAGGTAGGGGTGGGTGTGCGGTCAATCAAGACCTGCAAGCCGGGGGGATCGGTAACGAACTGCACACGGTGCCCCAGTTGGAACACGGGCGCTACCGTCACGGGTCCGAGGATCGAAATCTGGCTCAAGTAAGAGGGATACGACTGGCCATTCACATACCAGCCCGTAAAGACCCAGCCCGGGTACGGAAATGCGTTGACGCGGTAGTTTCCGACCGGCAGGAAGAAGTCGGCATTTGAGCCGTAGCATGTATTCGGGCCGCCCTCGAAGAAGATCAATCCTGCACGGGTTGAATCCTGAGGTGGATTTCCCGGCGCGCCATCGCAGCCAGGCACGGCCGTCGGCGCCGTGGAGAAGCGCAAGGATATTCTGAATGTCGCGCTCAGGTTGGCGCGAAGGAAGGTGACGGTAGGATCGGCCGTGATCGTTTGATAAAGCGAGGATGCGGTGGCCAGGAGAGAGCGATTGTCTTCCCAGGATCCGAACGTATACTTGGTTCCGCCATCCAGGCTGGTTTGGTAATTCTGGACGACGCCGTCCACCGTAACCGTAGGAAATTGAACTATGTGTTTGCTTCCTTGAGGCCAAAGGAACGTCTGTGAACCGTAATAGAGTTGGCCGTCAACGTAGAAGCGCGCACCCTCGGGCACCGTATAGACGCGTATACTGCTGATCGGCGTCTGTTGCGCGAAGGCGGCCATCAGCGCGAACGCCGGAAGGCACAAGATTCTAAAAAGCTGATTAGTCATGTATTTCAAACGCTCCTGCCGACTTCCCAGACCCACAGGCCGGGCGATAGAGTTGCCGCCGCAGTCCCGCGAGGGTGGTACGAAGCCGCATCATGTCCTACGCACTAATCGACCAGCGCGTCAGTGAGCATTAGATCGGGTGAATGCCGTAGATTGGCGTCTCAGCACCCAGGCCGGGCTGGTTTGAATTTTAAATTCCAAAAAACTTTATAGCTAATTGAATGAGTGGGATCCGGTGATTGATGGGGTCCATTTTGTTGCCTTAGCTGGTAAATCTCGGTCGAGAGGCAGGTGTGAATCATGCCAGATGAGAACCAGTACGGCAACGCCGGGAGGCCCATGGGCCGGACGACCATTCCGTCCTTATTAGAAGATGTGGAGCGGCGACGCGCCTGGGGTCTGCCGTCCGCAACGGCCTCGCCGGGGGCGTACATCGTCGAGTTGAACCTACGCCACATTGCTGGGATTCGAGGGGCCGAGGCTGCATTTGAGACGCTGCAGGCACGTGTGGTGGGCGATCACTTGCGCCGGGCCCGGGCGATTTCGAGCACCTACTACAGCTGCCAGTTGACGGTTTCAGAAGTTCGGGCACTCGCCATGGAGGAACGGCAGTTGACCGCGAGTGATCGGTCCATATACAGGATATGGCCCGATTTTCCCGTGTCTCCGATGTTGGACCGGTCGGCGATCACGATTAAGTCCGACGCCGCTCTTCGTGCCTTTGACGCTTCGGGGCGGGATATCGTGTGGGCGGTAGTGGACTCCGGGATCGATGCTTCACACGAGCACTTCCAGATGCATTCGACGCTCACACACGCGTCGGTAGCCGGGCTCCATCGCGACTTTACGGTGGACGCGAAACCGGGGTCGGCGCTGACCGACGCTTTTGGCCATGGAACGCATGTGGCCGGGATCATCGCCGGCGGGCTCCCGCACGGTCGCGCCTTCACTTGTTACGAGCACATGGCGGATACCGGGGCCGAACTCGGAGGCGCCTACGATGCTACCCGGGTTCGCGACGGCGCCGGTGCGACGGACATACGCGGGGTGGCGCCGGAGTGCCGCCTGGTGAGCCTCAAGATCCTCGACGGTCGCGGTCAAGGCCGGGCGAGCGATGTGCTGCGCGCGATTGAGTACATCCGGACGGTGCTCAACGCCCATCCCAAGGTGATGCGGGTCCACGGCTTGAACCTGAGCCTCGGTTATGAATTCGATGCGGAGATGTTCGCCTGCGGGCAGAGTCCGTTGTGCGTGGAAGTGGACCGCCTGGTGAAGAGCGGAGTGGTGGTGGTAGCGGCGGCCGGCAACACCGGTTATGGGCGGTTGCCCGCGCAGGAGCGGTACACCAAAGCGGGCATCGCCAACACGATCAATGATCCAGGCAACGCCGCGCTCGCGATCACGGTAGGCGCGACACATCGAGAGTCGCCCCACATGTACGGCGTGTCCTACTTTTCATCCAAGGGACCGACGGCCGATGGACGGCAGAAGCCGGACCTGGTGGCGCCCGGAGAACGGATTACGTCGTGCGCAACTGGCGCGATGTTGGACGGGGTCCGGCATGAAGCGTCCGCCGTTCCGGCGTACATCGACTTCACCGGCACAAGCATGGCGGCACCGCATGTCTCGGGCGCGATCGCGGCGTTTCTGTCGATCCGGCGCGAATACATACAGCGGCCTGAGGATGTAAAGCGCGTGTTTCTCGAAAGTGCGACCTCACTCGGGCGTGAGCGCTACTTCCAGGGGCACGGGCTGCTCGACCTGATGAGGGCGATTCAAAGCGTATGAGCCTACCTCGATTCAGAATTCAATTCGACGCAATGGGCCATCTGATGGAAGGCGATCTCCGGGCGTGGGTGACATCCCAGCGCATCACGGACCTGTTTGTTTTCGCACATGGGTGGAATAGCGGCGATACGCCTGCCGAGGCGATGTTCGATGCGTTCTTCGGTGCGATGGAAGTGATACCGTCGCGGCATGATGCGGTTATTGGGACGGTGGGCGTCCACTGGCCGTCGACATGGTGGCCGGACGGCGTGAGCCCGTCGATGCAGTCGCTGGTAGAGAGGCAGCCGCGCAGCCACGCCGAGCTGAGGAAGTTTCACTGTGAACTAAATCCCCTGCTTCCACAGGCGTTGGTTATAGATGATTACCGGGAAGCGCTGGAAGCCCTCTCCCCGCCAGGCGACGACGGTGGAGCGGCGGGTTTCGATCCTTTCGCACGTCTGTGGAGCGGCGCGAAAGCGGGGCTGCGGGTGGCGTCGTACTTTCAGATGAAGGCTCGGGCTGGCGTGGTGGGGGAGCGCGGATTGGGTCCGCTGTTGGCGGGCGTACCGGCGCGCGTCCATCTCCTGGGACACTCGTTCGGGGCGCGGCTCGTATCCTTCGCGCTGCGATCTGTCCCGGCGGGGCAGGTGAAGTCGCTGTTTCTTTTGCAGGGCGCATTTTCACATTTCGCATTCGCGTCGCGGTTGCCCTTTGACCGGGAGCGGCAGGGTGAGTTGGCGGGGCTCGACAGGAACGTTGACGGCCCGCTGCTCACCACCCATTCGCTGCACGATATGGCGGTGACCACTGCTTATCCCCTGGCGTCGATTGCGGGTCGACAGGATGCTTCGATGGCATCGGATCGCCTGTACCGGTGGGGAGCGATGGGTCATGACGGCGCGCAGTGCGTGGATGCAGAAGCGGTCCCGCTCGAGGCGGTTCGTAGTCGTCTGAAGCCGCGTGCAGGTAAGTGGGTGAACCTGGACGGGAACCGACTAATCGTGCATGGAGGGCCGCCGTCGGGGGCGCACAGCGATTTCGTACATCCGGAGACGGCGTGGGCAGCGGTCGCGGCGACCGGCCTGCTCGCGTCACAATAAAGTCATGGGACGGGCACAAGGAGTTGCTTTCGGCGAGGCCAACTGGATCACCAGATTCATCTATCGCGCTCTGAAGCGAAGCATTGGGCAGGTGCCAAAGTCGGCGGAGTTACAAGCACACCAGACTTCCCTGCTGGTTGCGGCCACCTGGATGAACAGTGCCCAATTGAAGGCGCGGACGATTTCGGGGTCGTTGAAAGAGCTGATCCAGTTGAAGGTGGCCGCGATGGTCGGCTGTCCGTTTTGACTCGACATTCATTCTGCCGGGGGCAGAAAAGCCGGGGTCACCGAGGATCAGTTGCGCGAGATTGGCAGGTTTGAGACCAGCGGCGCGTTTAGCGATTGCGAGAAGCTTGCCCTGCGGCTGGCAGTCGCCTTGACGCGCACGCCGGCCGACGTCAGCGATGAGTTCTTCACCGAATTGCGCGCCACTTTCTCAGAAGCTCAATTGGTTGAGTTGAGCGCGGCGATCACTTGGGAGAACAGTCGAGCGCGGTTCAACCGCGTGTTCGATATCGGTCCGGCTGGATTCTCGGAGGGCTCGTTCTGCGTGCTGCCGGAGCGGCCGTAGACTGGCTCGAAGATCGTGGTTCCAGCTATTTGGCGTCATAATCGGTAATCGACAGAAGCGGGTTGCCCGGGATGATGAAGTAATTTGGCGGGTGAAATTCGGTGTGCGTGAATCAAGCCGCCTTTGCCGATCTTGATCTTTGTGTGTACTGGGGTTTCAGAACTGCCTGCTGCCCATGCAATAGGATACATTTCTGGGAGCTTCAAATCGCTCACGCACTCGGTAAGAGGAGCGGTTCTATCTCGCGCAAGAACTTGCTGCGTGACGGTAAAGACGGTCAGCGAAATGCAGCTCGCGAACAAAAATGACCTCGGTGCGACAAGAGATTTCTTGTGCATGCTAGCCTTCTCCGTCATTCTTGCTGAGGACATTACTGACTTATCGAATCAGCAGTGTCCGCGCTGCTCGTCGAGCCGAGGCGTCTGGGCGGCGCTATAGCCTATTCGCAACGCAGAGCGAGCATCGGATCGACGCGGGAGGCGCGGCGGGCGGGAGCGAGGGCAGCGAGGGCGGCGACGGCGAGCAATAGTGTGGCGCCGCCTGCGAGGCTCAGAGGGTCCACTGGCTCGACGCCGTAAAGACCGGAGCGGATCAGACGGGCGAGCAGCATCGCGGCGGGCATTCCCACTGCGAGTCCCGCACAGACCACGACAATGGATTCACGGACGACCAGCCAGACAACGTCGGGACGCCGGGCGCCCAGTGCCAGACGGATGCCAATTTCCGAGGTTCGACGGGCGACGCTGTAGGCCATCACTCCGTACAAACCGATCGCGGCCAGCAGAGTCGCCAATGCGCCAAAGGCTGCGATGAAGGCAGCAAAGAATCGCTCGGGGCCAACGGAAAGGGCGATTTGCTCCTCCTGAGTCCGCAGTTCGGCTACTGGTAACTGGGTGTCAATCGCGGCAACGGTTCGGCGTACCGCATTCGCAATCGACAAGGGCGGCACGCTGGTTCGCAGGGCAAACGCCATGGAGGGAATTTCGACGCCGGACTGCGGATAGCTGAGGTACATCGTCGGCGGGGCGGGCTCGCGAACGCTCGCATATTTCGCATCCTGGCACATTCCGACGATTTGAAGTTCCTTCTTACTCTTGGTGAATACCTTGCCGACCGGATTGCCCCCGCTCATGTACTTGCGCACGAACGCCTGGTTCACCACGGCCACGGGCGGAGCATCGGCACCATCGCCAGGCATCAAGTCGCGGCCGGCCAGAAGCTTGATGCCGATCATTCCCAGGAAGCCGTCGGAAACGCCCATCACCCAGGCGCGTGCCGGATGGTCAGGCATGGCGACGTAACCGGGCACGTTCACCGTCGTGGTGGTTACGCTGCCTGCGATCAGGGACTCTCGTGTCAGCGCCACATCCTGAACTCCTGGAATGGAAGCGAGTCGCTGACGGAGTTGGGCGTAAAGGTCGAGGGAGCGGCCGGCCGTGTAGCCGCTGCGCGAGGGCGAGATCTGGAACACGAGCAGTCGCTCCGCATGAAATCCAACGTCCACTTTGGAGAGATTGATTAGCGTGCGAACGGCGAGTCCCGCGCCGACAAGCAGAATAGCCGACAAGGCAACCTGGCCGGCAACCAGCAGCCGTCCGGCGGCAAGTTTGGGTGAATTGGCCTGCTTACCGCCGTCCTTGAGCGCGGGAGTCATGTCGCCGCGGGTCAAGCGCAGGGCCGGCAGCAGTCCGACGACGAGGGCGGCCAGGAGCGACACTGCGAAGGCAAACAAGAGCACAGGCTGGTTGACGCCGGGGTTCACAACGATGTCGGCGGCGCCAAATTTCGCGATGGTGGCTGCCAGGGGCGACGCGATCACCAAACCCAGCAGTCCCCCGGCGAGCGCGAGCATGAGGCTCTCGGTTAGAAGTTGGCGCACCAGTTGCCAGCGTCCACTTCCGAGCGACAGCCGCACTGCCATTTCGCGACGGCGAGCGGTGCCGCGCGCCAACATCAAGCTGGCGAGGTTGGCGCACGCGATCAGCAATACCAGTGCCGCCACCGCCACGAGGCCTCCGAGTCGCGTACTCATGTTCTGGCGCATGAACCTTATGCCCTGGGCACCGGATTCGACGCGCAGCTGGGGAATATCGACCTTGGCTCCCGGCTTGGCGTCGGCCAACGCCATCTGGCGGAAGATCGTATCGGCCTCGACGCAGAAGCGCTCCTCGGCGGTGCCGGGGTTGAGGCGCACGAAGATCTGCGCCCACCAGAAGGAATTGTCGGCGACGGGATAGTGGGTTCCATTTTGTGGCTGCGTAGAGGCGGGGTAATACAGGTCCATGCGGTCGCCGGGAGACATTCCCGAAATGTTCGGGCCCAGAATTCCGACAATTGAGTAGACCTGTCCGTTCATCGTGATCGGGCTGCCGAGAGCGCGGAGGTCAGAGGCGAAGCGACGCTGCCAGAATTGCGAACTGATGACAACAACCGGAGTTGCGCCGGCATTGTCGTCCACCTGCTGAATGCCCCGCCCTGCGATGGGTTTCAGGCCCAGCGCATCGAAGTAGTTGCCGGATACCACCTGGGCACGAGCCAAGTCGGTTTCTCCGGGTGTGGCGGCGGTGACTCGCACTGCGCGGAAGGCCATGACCTGGGCTGTTGGCGCCAGGCGGTCGCGCAGGGCGAGAAAGGCGGGGTACGAGAATGACCCGCTGCTTTGCATTTGGGTCTTGTCGTCGAAGTCGCCGTAGCCGCTGATGGAGTCGAACGGCACGTCCTTGCCTCCCACCCAGGTAAGCAATCGCAATTGCTCGGGCGCAGGCACGGGCAGCGACTTTAGCAGGAGTTCATGGGCGAGGCTGAAGATGGCGGCGTTAGCGCCGATGCCGATGCCGAGCGAAAGTACGGCGACGAGCGTGAAGGCGGGGTTGCGGCGCAGCATTCTCAAGCCGAAGCGTGCGTCGCGCTGGAGAGCTTCGAGCCAGCGGAAGGTCCAAAGGTCGCGGCAGGCCTCGCGGAAGCGGGATTCGTTACCGAAGGCGCGTCGAGCTTCAAGCGGAGAGAGTCCCGACCGGCTCTGCTTCATTTCCAGGTGGAACGCCAGTTCGTCCTCCAGGTCCTGGTTGAGTCGCCGGCGCCGGAAGATGGCCCGCAATTTCAGCAGTAGCTCAGTGAGGCTTCCCATAAACCGTTTAGGGAAGTATGGCTCGCGGGGAGGAGGATGTCAACTATGCGGTAAAGCCGCGCTTTCGGGCATCGCCCAAAAGACGGCGCAGAGTACGTTTTTCGAGGCTCGCGGATTTTCCTGGCTCGGGCGGGTGGGGAGATGCGCCGCTTTCCAGGCGGGTGGACGCTGCCAGTGATTCGGCGAGCAGCGACGCAGCGCGAGTGGCATGCACGCGATCGCCGCGCCGGGTGAAATCACGTCCGAGCATGGCGAAGATGAAAAGGCGGTTGGGATCGGATGTGTTTAACTTAGCGCCGGCGTTGAGCGCCTCGATGGCGGCCTGGGCCTTCTGCTTCTGATTTAGATTGCGGCGGCGGGAAATTTTGACGAGGGCTCCGGCCTGGTGCACAGGGTCAAACAAGCCGCGGGCGGCGTCGAGGGCTTCATCAAAAGGAGTGCGGGCGAAGTCGAAGTCAAAACTGTCGAAGAGGCTTGAGGGTGCAGCGGATTTACTCAGTGCGGCAGCAATGCGTTGTTTCCGCGCAGCAGTGTCCATGGTCTCCTGACTGTTGTAGCGCGCTCAGCTAAGATCCGCAAGCACTACGGCTCACAGTACGTCGGCGAATCCACGCTTCAGATGACGGAAGAACAGGCCGCCGGCGATGAACACCACGAGCGCGTAGGCAGCCAGTACTGCCAGTTCGTGCAGGTTGGGCCAAGCGGGCGAAAGCAGACGTTCCCGGTAGGCGCGAACGGCGTAGGAAAGCGGGTTTAGGCGGAGCAGAAAACGGAAGTTTGCAGGAACCTGCTCTTCGCTGATCATGATGGGCGTGATCCAGAACCACAGCGTCATCACTACAAGAAGGATCTGCGCCGTGTCGCGCAGGTAGACGTTCAAGCTGCTGACGATCCAGCCGAGTCCAACCGCCATCATGCCGACAAACAACATGTAGATGGGAAGGAAAATCAGCATAGGACTCACATGTCCGACGACATAGAAGACCGCGCCGACCGCCAGGGCAAGTCCTATCAGGTGATGGATGAGCGATGAGAGAAAGATGGAGACCGGGACCACCTCGGCCGGAAATACAGTTTTCGTAATGAGACTGGATTGCTCGATTAGAGATGCGGCGGAGCGCGTTACGGTGTCCTGGAACAGCAGCCACGGCAGCATGCCGCAGAACAGGAAGATGGTGTAGTTGGTGGTGAGCCCCTGTTGCGGCAGGGGCATCCGCAGACAGATCTGGAAAACGAAGGTCCAACTGAGCAACAGTACGAGCGGATGTACGACGCCCCAGAGCCAGCCTGCTGCGGAACCGACAAAACGCTGGCGGAAGTCGCGGCGGACCAGTTGAAACAGCAGTGCACGGCGTTCAACCAGATTGCGGGCAAAGTACCGCCCGGGGATTCGGTTCATGGACGTTTTCAGCCTAACATGCGCTGCCACGTTAAACTAGTACTCGAATGCTGGGACTGCATATTGCCCGGCGGCTTTGCGCGACCCTTGTTGTGCTCTGCGCGATGCCCCAGGGCGTCATCCAGGGACAGGCTCAATCGCAAAGTTCCGCCAGCACCAACGAGACGCTCACCTACACCATCGAGTGGCGTTTGATAACCGCGGGAGTGGCGAAGGTAGAGCGGACTCGAAATCAGCTCAATTTGCGGCTGGAGTCGTCCGGTCTGGTGTCCAAGCTGTACAAGGTGGACGACACTTACAACACCACTTACGAAGGCGATTTGTGCTTGACGTCAATTCAGATGGACGCCCAGGAAGGCCGCCGCAAGCGCGATACCAGGGTCACCTTTGACCGGCAGCGCAAGAAAGCCGACTACCTCGAACGCGACCTGATCAAGAACGTGGTGGTGAAGCAGGATCAGATTGATGTTCCCGCCTGCGTGCACGACGTGGCGGGGGCACTGGCGGCGTTGAGAACGCGTCATATCGATGTCGGAAGGTCGGACGAGATTGGCGTGAGCGATGGGAAGAAGTTCGCCAATGTTCGGGTGGAGGCGCAGGAGCGCGAGGTCATCAAGGTAAAGGACAAGCCAGTAAAGACAGTCCGCTATGAGGCCTTCATCTTTAACGGCGTGATCTATACCCGCCGCGCACGTCTACTCATCTGGCTGACGGACGACGCGGCGAAACTGCCGGTTCAGATTCAAGCGCGAATGAGTTTCCCGGTTGGTACTGTTACGCTAACTCTGGATAAAGAGGAGCATTGATGAAGCGTTGGCTGTGGCTTGTGGTCGCGTTGGCGCCTTGGGTGTGGGCGCAACCGGCTAGCCCGTTGTTGCCGGGAAAGGACGCGGCTGAACTGGTAAACCGGTCGATCCAATTAATGGACGCGGTGGCAGTCTCGATCCCGGACATGAGCCGTGCCGGGGCACCTCTCATCGAATCGGCGCGTCAAGCCGAGGCCAATCTCAAACAGCGCGCCGGTCAAAGCAGCTTTTCCTACTCGTTTCTGACGAGCCTTCGCGGCTTTGTGACGCTTGCTGACGCGATCGCCAAGCCGTATCCTTTTGCGCCTGAGGCTGCGCGACAGATTTCCGAACTCCGCGACAACCTGGTGCGATTCGAGGCACACTTCCGGGCTGTGCTGGACCAGCGAGAGACGCAGTTGCGCGGACCCGACCGTGACAACCTGCGGCGGTTCTCCGAGGCCAACAAGACGCTGGCGCCTGCGGTCGCCGGCAAACCGCGGGTCGTTTTCTACGGCGATTCCATCACCGACTTCTGGCGTTTGAATGAATATTTCCCGGACGCGCCATTTGTTAACCGCGGAATCAGCGGTCAAATCACGAGCGAGATGTTGGGCCGCTTCAAGAACGATGTGGTAGATCTCAAGCCGGACGCCGTGGTGATTCTGGCTGGCACCAACGACCTTGCCCGTGGCGTGAGCATTCCCTCGATCACGAGCTATTACACGATGATGGCTGACCTCGCGGATCTTCACAAGATCAAGATGATCTGGTCGTCGGTGCTGCCGGTGAGCGATTATCACAAGGACCAGAATCCGGCGTGGGAGATGACCAGGATTCGGCCGCCGGCACAGATAAGGGCTCTCAACGACTGGTTGAAGAGTTTCTGCGCCCAACGCGGTTACACCTATCTCGACTACTACACTCCGATGGTGGATTCAGCGGGAATGTTGCAAGCGGATCTGGCCGATGACGGTTTGCATCCCAATTCCGCCGGTTACCGGATTATGGCGCCGCTGGCCCTCGAAGCGATCCAGCGAGTTACCGGTTCAAACGCCGGACAGACGACGGTTAAGCCAAAGAAGAAGGGATTGTTTTCCAGGGGTCAGGCAGAGGACTAAATAGATGTGGGTGCGAACGCTGGTGCTGATGATTTGCGCGGCTGCAGTATCGGCGGCGCAGACGATGTCGATCCAGCGGCTCACCGAATTCATACGCTCTTCCATCAAGATGAAGTACGACGACCGTAAGGTCGCCGAATATTTGAAGCGGGTCAAACTGACCGGACGGCTGGACGATCGCACGGTCGAAGAACTGCAGGGACTGGGCGCCGGCCCGAAGACCGTGGCCGCGCTCAACGTTCTCCGCGACTCCACTTCAAGCTTGAAAACGGAAGCGCCGCCGCCGCCCAAGCCCGTTTACGTGCCCCCTCCTCCGCCAGATTCCATTGAACAGAAGCGAGTACTGGCCGACGTTACCGAGTGGGCCGAGAGCTATGTCTCGCGCATGCCCGACTTCATTTGCACGCAAGTGACCCGGCGGTTCATCGATCCGTCGGGCATGGAGTTCTGGCAGCGGCGCGATGTGATCACCGAGCGCCTGAGCTTCTTCGATAAGAAGGAAGACTACAAGGTGGTGCTGGTGAACAACCAGGTGGCCACCGATACTTCGCACGACAAACTTGGGGGCGCGACATCCAGCGGTGAATTCGGCTCGGTGATGAAGGAGATCTTCGAAGCATCGACACAGACCCATTTCGAGTGGGAGCGCTGGGCGACGCTACGCGGCAAGCGCATGCACGTTTTCAGCTATCGGGTGGACCAGAACCGGTCGCAGTACAGCATTCTGGCGCAGGGCTCGGAGCGGCTGGTTATTGCATATCACGGCCTTATCTACGTCGACCGCGACAACAACACGATCACCAAGATCACGCTCATTGGCGACGGCATTCCGCTGACTTATCCGATCCGTGAAGTACGGCTGACACTCGACTACGACAAGACGAAGATTGCCGAGCGAGACTATATCCTGCCGCTCAAAGCGGAGGTGACCTCGCGACAGGGCGATAAGTTCCTCATCAAGAACGAAGTGGAATTCCGGCTGTATCGGAAGTTCTCGGCGGAATCGGTTCTCAAGGACATCGGAGAACCGGAGCCGCTGCCGGACGACGCTACTAAGGAACAACCTCCGACCGCCAAGAAACCGGCAAAGTAAACCGCATCAGAAGTCGCTAAAGAGGACAATAGAGTATTAATTTCTCATATTGAGAGAGGAATACTCATGGACAAGGTCAGTAGGCGACAGATGATGACAGTCGCGGCGGTTGCTGGTCCGCTGCTGGTCGGTTCGAGGACTGCGTTCGGCTACGCGGCCAATTCGAAAGTGGCGTTCGGGATCATTGGCACGGGCGGGCGTGGCAATTATGTGGGAGCGCACATGGCAAACGATGCCAATGCGCATCTTGCGGCAATCTGCGACATCTATCCCGACAAGATCGACCGCGCCAAGACCGTGATCCCGGGAGCTGACAAGGTTCCCGCCTATCGGGATCTCCACGAGTTGCTTGCCAAGCCGGAAATCGACGCGGTGCTGATCGCGACGCCGGTGTTTCTCCATCCGGACCATTTTGCGCTGGCGGTGGAGGCGAAGAAGCATATCTACTGCGAAAAGGCGGCAGGAGCTCACGTCGCCGGTGTGAAGAGGCTTGCGGCAGCGGCAGCCAAGTCGGACGCCACCAAGACGATTCAGCTCGGGTTCCAACAGCGGTTTAGTCCAGAGTATTTGAAGGCTGAGCATTTACTCAGGACGGGAAAGATCGGCGAAATGAAATTGGGGATGAGCTACTGGGTGCTGGGCGGAACGCCGCCGAAACAAGCGCCGAAGTACACGTTTCCGGCCGATCAGGAGAAGATCCGGCGCTGGGGAGCGTTCCGCGAGACATCGGGAAGTTGCATTGTCGAGCAGGACTGTCATGGAGTGGACGTCCTGAACTGGTTTGCGAACGGGCATCCGGAGCGGGCGGTGGGAACCGGCGGACTGCGGTATCCGAATCCTGGATCCACCTGGACTTCTGACCATCACAACATCACCTACTTCTATCCGGGCGGCGTTGAAGGCTGGCTGATTTCGGCGAAGCACACGGCGGGATTCCGCGATGTGAAAGAGCAATTTTTCGGATCCGAGGGGATGCTCGAGGTGGCGCGCACATATTACAAGTGGCACGGGCCGATTCCTTCGTCGCCGCTGGCGAATGCCGATGACTTGCGCGACCGGTCGTTGATTGAGCGCGGGGAGTCGAAGCGCGAGATTACGATCGACGCCATAGAGGCGTTCTTCAAGAGCATCGTGGAGAAGAAGCCGTACAACAAGGCGCAGGACGCGATCGACAGCACATACACGAGCCTGCTCGGCCGCATGGCGTACGAAACCAAGCGTGAGGTGACGTGGGACGAGATGCTGAAGTCGGAGTAAGCGTCTAGAACCGGGACGCAGCGAGTTGAATATCCGAGCGCTTCCAGGCGGTGGCGAACTGCTTCTGGACCTCGCCTGCTTCCGCCGTCCGGCCTTGCTTGCGAAGCGACTGCTCGAGGCCGAAGAGTGACCATCCATTGGCGCGGTGGCGCTTCAGATCCGCGCGGTAGGTGCGCTCGGCCGATTTGAACTGGCCGGCGGCCATGTAGGCTTGTCCCAAATACTGACGCGGGGACAGCGGCCAATCCGGCGGTTCGCTATAGAGAAGCCTGTCCTCCAGTGCCACGGCGTGGACGTATCCGGCGATGGCTTTGGCGGGACCGCCTGATTTCAGCGCGATCTCGGCGGTAAGCATAGCTTCGCCGATAGAGGCAATCTGGCCGAGGCTATTGACGTCGAAAATCTTCTGTTCCTTGAGCGAAGGATCGGCTGCAATTTTACGCAGCGCCTGAAGTTCGGCGGCGGCTTCGGTCATGCGATCCGAAGCGGCGAACGCGAACCCGCGCCCGAAATGGCGCATGCCTTCCTCAAAGGGCATGTCATCAGGGAATGCCGGTTCGGCCAGGATGTCGTCCCAACGGCCGAAGCGCACCAGGGTCAGCACCGGCAGCGACTTTAGCAGATGGGCGAAACCGAAACCTGGCTGTTGCATTGCTGCGTGATCGTGCTTTGAGGCGACTTTGCGCGCGGATTCAAGCGCCTCGGCGCTGCGCCCGTCCATCACCAGGGCGGCGTTCAGAAAATGGATGTTGTGGGGATAGTAGGCCGCCGGGTAGATGCCCTGGGCACGGCACTGCGTGATGTAGTCCTCGTCAGCGGCGATGGCGCGAACGTTGGCTTCGGCGGCGTCAGCGTAACGGCCGACGCGGATATAAATATGTCCGGGCATGTGGACCAGATGTCCGGCGGCAGGCACGAGACCCGGGAGATGTTCAGCGCTGGGCGTGGCGAGATCCACCTCGTTTGAAGCTTCCATGAGATGGATGTAGAGGTGGCGAGCGCCTGGATGGTCAGGGAACGCGCGAATCGCCTTTTCCAGCGCGGCGCGGACGCTGGCAAAGCCGGGTCGCGGTTGGCCGGCGCGATTCCAGTAGTCCCAGGGGCGGGTGTTCAGCACGGAGTCAGCATAGAGGACCGCGACATCGGGGTCGGCTGGGAAGCGCAGGTACACGCTGGTCATGGCTCGGGCGTACGCGTGATTTAAGGGTGAGCGATTGCCTTGCGGAGGGGCAGAAGCGAAGCGCGCGGCCATGGCGTCGATGAGGGCGGTTTCGCGAGCACTGGCGCCTTTCTTGCGCTTCACGGCTTCGGCGGCAGCGTCGTGCCCCTGCTGTTCACGGTCGGGTCCGATGGCGGGGTCGTTGATGTTGGGCGCAAGGGCGAGCGCCTGGCCCCAATACGCCATTGCACAGTCGGGATCGAGCCTGGCCACCTCTTTGAAGGATCGAAGCGCTTCGGCGTGGTTGAAGGCGTAGACGAGCGTGAGTCCCTGATCGAAGTAGCGTTGAGCGTCGGGAGATTTCGTGGTGACTGGCGCATGCAGGTGGCCGAGGTTCTTGAGCAGCGGCGCAAGGTGTCCGTCGCTGGTGGTATCGGCCAATGGCGCGGAGTCCTGCGCGTTCAGCGCACACAGAAGCATCGACAGTACCGCGGTCGCCAATCTCATCATTAATGAGGATGCTACGATACGGTTCAAATCGCAATGCTCGGAACATCAATTCAACAGGCTGATCTCGACTATCTCTGGCATGGCTCGCTGCAGCACCAGGGTCTGGCGGCGAATCCGCCGCTGATGATTGAACGTGGGGAAGGCTGCTACGTCTGGGACAGTGACGGCCGGCGATACCTGGACGCGATGGCGGGGCTGTGGTGCGTCAACGTGGGGTACGGCCGTACGGCAATTGCGGACGCGGCGTACGAGCAAATGAAGAGGCTGGCGTTCTATCCGCTGACGCAATCGCATGGTCCGGCGGCGGCACTGGCGGAACGGTTGGCGGGGCTTTTGCCGGACGGCCTCAGTCGTGTGTTCTTCAGCAATAGCGGGTCAGAAGCTGTCGAGACGGCGTTAAAGATGGCGCGTCAATGCGCGCGCAGGATGCATCCCGGGCAGCCACGATACAAGGTAATCGCGCGTCACCGTGCCTATCACGGCTTGACCATGGGCGCATTGTCCGCAACGGGCCAGCCGATGCGGAAACAGCGGTTTGAACCACTGGTGCCGGGCTTTGTCCACGTAGCGCCGCCGGATCGCTACCGGTGTGAATTTTGTTCCGGCAGCGACCGCTGTTCGCTCGTGTGCGCCGACGAATTTGAACGGGTGATCCGGATGGAAGGGCCCGAGACGATTGCTGCGATCATTGTCGAGCCGGCGATCGGGGGAGGCGGCGTGTTCCCTGCTCCCGACGGTTATCTCGAGCGTGTGCGCGCAGTGTGTGACCGCTACGGAGTGCTGCTGATACTGGACGAGGTGATTACCGGCTTTGGCCGGACCGGCAAGCTGTTTGCGATGGAGCATGCGCAGGTGACGCCCGACATTCTGGTGCTGGCCAAAGGAATCACTTCGGGATACCTGCCGCTGGGTGCAACCATCGCACACCGCCGCGTGTTCGATGCCTTTCTCAGCGGTGACGACCCTACAACGAAGTTCACGCATCTGAGCACGTTTGGCGGACATCCTGCGTCGTGTGCCGCCGCGCTGGCGAATCTCGACATCCTGTGCGGCGAAAGGCTGTGGGAGAACGCAGCGAGCAGTGGCGCTTACCTGCTGGAGCAATTGCGAACGATTAGAGACGACCGCATCGGCGAGATACGCGCTACGGGCCTGCTGATCGGGCTCGAACTGGTGAGCGGCGGCGGCAAGGATCCGCTGAGCGACGCGCAGATGGCCGCGATCCTCAAGAGGATGCGGGACAGCGGAGTGATTGCCGGACGCAATGCAGACACGGTGGCGGGCTACGGCAATGTCCTGACGCTCTCACCGCCGCTGATTCTCAACACCGCGCAGGCTGACGAGATCGTCAGCGCGATTCGGTCATCGCTCGAGCCGCAGTAACCGGCAGCCAGATCGCGCTGGCACGCCCTGGGGAGCGATAGACCGATTGAGTGACCTTCACATAGTCCCCGGGCTGGGCCATGAAGATGTTCGGGACGTAGGTCTGCGGATTGCGGTCGTAGAGCGGAAACCAACTGGACTGGATCTGCACCATGATCCGGTGTCCTGGTAGGAACGTGTGGTTCGCCGTGGGCAGCACGAAGCGATAGCGCTGAGTCTGGTTGGCGGGAATCGCGGACGGATGCTCGAAGCTCTCACGATAGCGCCCGCGGAAGATGTCCATGGACACACCGAGTTGATAACCGCCCATCTCGGGCTGGCTGGGGACCTCGCCGGGATAAACATCGATCAATTTCACCACCCAATCGGCATCGGTGCCGGTGGTGGCGGCGTAGATGTCGGCGACGGGCGCGCCGGCAATTCGAACGGGCTGAGTCAGGGTTTCAGTTTCGTACGTGAGCACGTCGGTACGGTCGGCGACGGTGCGCTGGTCGGTAACAAGCCAGGTCTTCCAGCGATCTGAGTCGGCGAAACGAACAGGGCGAGGCAGGTAGGGAACGGGTTTCGCGGGATCGGACACGTAGACGTCGGCGGTGGGACTCGCGTTGACCGGCGGGTTGAAGCTGAGCCGCGAATTGGCATCGAGGTAGATGGGTTTGAGCTGCGCGGGGCAGTCCTTCTCGCAGGCGAGCGGCCAGTCATTCAGACGGTCCCAATGGTTTTCGCCGGTGTTGTAGATGAACGCATGCGGGGTGTCAGCCTTGGGAGCGCCGGGCTTGAGGTACTGGTCGAAGAACGGTTTCAGGACGTCGCGGCGGAACTGAAGCGCGGTATCGCCTTCCCACTTCAGTGGTCCCAGATTGTAGGCGTCGTAATTCACCTGGCTGTGACGCCAGGGGCCCATGACGAGATAGTTATGTCCGGCCTGACCCTTGGCTTTGAGTTCCAGGTAACAGTGGATGGCGCCCCACATGTCCTCCTGATCCCACAGTCCTTGAATCCACATAGTGGGGACGCTGGACGGAGTCTTGGCGACAAGCTTGTCGAGCGCCTGGCCGGCCCAGAACATATCGTACGCGGGATGTTCGATCATCTTCTGGACCCATGGAAGCTGATCCAGTCCATTGAGCCGGGCGTAGGCGCCGGCCGACCCGGCACGGCGGAACGCCTCGTAGTCGTCGTACTCGCCGCGTGGAACAGCCTCACCTTCGTCCTTACTCGTCGTTTGAAACCGGGCGTAGTCGTAATTGGTCTGGCGGAATGCGCCGTAGTGGAACCAGTCGTCACCCATCCAGCCGTCGACCATGGGGCTCTCAGGCGCGGCCACTTTGAGTGCCGGATGCGGACCCAGCAGCGCCATGACGACAGTAAAACCTTCGTAGGAGGAACCGATCATACCGACGCGTCCGTTGGACTCGGGCGTGTTCTTCACCAGCCAGTCGATGGTGTCGTAGGCGTCGGTGACGTGGTCAGTGGACGTCGCGTTGAGCGGACCGCGAACGGGGCGCGTCATGAGGTATTCGCCCTCGGATTTGTACTTGCCGCGCACGTCCTGGAAAACGCGAATGTATCCGGCGGCGACGAAGACCTCGTCTCCTTGCGGGAGCGCGGCCAGCATATTGGGACTGTCGTTGCGGGCAGTGCGCTTCGAGGCGTTGTAGGGGGTGCGTGTGAGGAGGATCGGTGCGTCGTGCGCACCTTTGGGGACGACGATGACGGTGTGAAGCTTGACGCCGTCGCGCATGGGGATCATGACCTCGCGCTTGGTGTAATCGTGCGCGGTGGTGGGTGCGTTGAAGACCTTCGGGATGTCGTTCGCGGCTGGTTTTTCCTGAGCGGAAGCGAGAAAAACCGGTAGCGCGATGGCAGCGAGAAAACGCGTCATCATTCGAGTGTAGCCTGGAGGCTACTGGATCCAGATGGTGACGCCCGAGCGGGATGGTTGCCCTGCGACCTCAATCACGACCTCGGCGCGCTGGGTGGGCGGAAGGTTGGGCGGCACCTGCGCGTTCACCTGCAGCAGACCGACGAGTCCGGGCGCGACGCCCGCATAGAAGATGGTGGCGGACTGGCCGCCGATCTTCGCCGTCACGCCTGCTTGTGGCGATCCGGACTGCGCGGGCAGGCCGGTGGGCGTAGGCGGATTGAAGATTCCGGCTCCAGTAGCGAACAGAGAAACGATGGTGCCGCGGGCGGCAGGGTTCGATGAGGTATTCAGCTTCGCGTCCTGATTAAGCGCGGCGGCTTCGGAAGGCAGTCCGAACAGGGCAAAGATCTCAGGGTTGACGTCGAGGACAGGCAGCGTCAGCTTGTTCGAAGGAACGCCATTGCGGAAGAGTTGGACGATCGTTTGTTTTTTCCCGGCGAGTTCGAACGGGGCCTGCATGTTGATCTGGAACAGGCTGGACAGAAGCATGGGAGCGGCAACGCCGTCGAAGAATACCTGCGTGCCGCCGAGGTTAGTTGGGAAGCTACCGGAAGAGTCTGACTGGCCGACGGCGGGAGTGTCGGGGCCGAGGCCTTGCCCGTAGATCGACATCAAGCCGCCGGGCGATGGGGGACGCGCAGGACCGCCGGCGGCATTCGCCATCAATTCGGCCACCAGCGAGCCAAAGCCGCCGGGGTCGCCGGTGGTCCACAGCAGAAGGTCGACGCCGATGCCTGGCTGGGCTGGCGCGGCAGGGTCGCAGGTGCCGGCGCGATCGAGAGCGGTTCCGTTGTACTCAGCGAAATCCTGTACCAGGCTGCCGGCGCTGAAATCGTCGAGGGTCCAGGAAATCGAGCGTGTGTCGAACCAGAGCAGGGTTTGAAGCAGGATGGCGTGCTGCTGCGCGACATCGGCGGGGATGGCGCGGCACGAAGGAGAGTCGACGCCGAAAGGCATTCCCCATTCGCCGGCGTAAACCGGGACCGTCAGGCCGCCAAGGTTGGTCTCGCGTTCCGCGTCGGTTTTGGCGTGGTCATAGAAAGGGTGGGCTTCGTAAATTGTATTGGCGTCGCGGATATAGAAGTCGGGCCCGAAGCCCTGGAAGTCGAGCGCATCGTCAAAGGCGGAGAACGAGAGGATTTGCTTAGCGCCGGCAGTGCGGATAGCGTCGGCGAGCGGTTGCAGGGCAGATTGCCAGGCGCGCCAGTCGGTGCGGGGGGACAGATGATTGAAGACGCTGAAGACGACACCCGGCGAGTCCTTGAAGGCGGCAGCGGCAGCGCTCCAGAACGCGGGAGCGTCGAACGCGAGAGCGGAACGGCCGTCGTCGCAGGCGAGAACCACGATGAGATGTTCGGCGTTGGCGGTTTGAACGATGTCGTGGATGCGCTGGAGGTAAGCTGCGCCGTCCTGACGCCAGAGCGCGATGCTGATGGGGATCCGAACGGTGTTCAGATTCCAGCGTTGTTGAATCGTCCGGAAGGTGATGGCAGAGGCGAGCGTAGTGTCGGGCAGACGCACACCTCGGAGAAGGAAGGTCGTGTTTGTCGAATCGACGAGCGAGCGCCCTTGGACGTGGAACGGCGGTACCGGGACGTAGATCGGCGGAGCATGTCCCTCGGCGAGAGATGCACAAAAGAGAACAGCGGTGAAACCCAGCGAGTAGCGAAACACAAGACCCTTGATGATCCAAGGTTACGGGAAAGCTCGGGGATGAGCAAGAAGTTTCCACCGTACACTAAGTGGCAGATGGGGTCTCATTCTTTCTGGGTGATGGTCGTGTGCCTGTCAGCCGGCACGACGGCGGCTCACGGGCAGGCCGGAATTATTACGACAGTTGCGGGACGTGTAGGGACCCGTGGCTTCGGCGGCGACGGTGGACTTGCAACGGCGGCGTCATTGAGCCTGGCGAATCTGCAGAACTCCTGCGATCCCGGCCAGTTCGAGCAGGCCAGCCACATCGCCGTCGATTCAAACGGCAATCTCTTTATCGCCGACGGGGAGAATCAACGGATCCGGCGCGTCAGTGTTGACGGGTTGATTACGACGGTTGCCGGCACAGGCGAGAAGCCGGCGGTGAATGCACGCTGTGAGCCGACGGGCTCAGTAGCCGACGGTCCTGCGGCGGGCGCCCGGTTTTTCAATCCTGCGGACGTGGAGCTGACGCCGTCGGGAAATCTGATCATCGCGGACGAGCAGAACAATCGGATCCGGCAGGTGACGGCGGCGGGAGTGGCGTCGACGATCTCCGGGAATGGGTCGCACAATCTCTATGCTCCGGGTGTACCCGCGGTGAACTCGCCGATGGACTGGCCGTCGGCAATCGCGGTGGATGCGCTCGGCCTGGTTTATTTCTCGGAGTTGCACGGGAACCGGATTGGCCGCATCGAAGCGTCCGGATTGCTGAGCGTAATTGCCGGCACGGGGTTCCCCGGATTCAGTGGCGACAATGGTCCGGCGAACGCGGCAACTCTGCGAAAGGCTGCGGGGGTCGCGATTGGCGCCGGGGGAGCGCTGCTCATCGCCGACACGGGCAACCATCGGATTCGCCGAGTGTCGGCTGGTGTGATCACGACGATTGCGGGTAATGGACAAGCGAGTTTCTGCGGCGACGGCGGGCCCGCGGCGCAGGCTTGCCTGAACACTCCGATGGACGTAAGAGCGGACGCTGCCGGCAATATTTATGTCGCCGACACGGGCAATCACCGCGTCCGCAAGATCGATGCCGCCGGTAATATCTCGACGCTGGCAGGGACCGGTATTCCGGGATGGGGTCCGGATGGCGTGGATGCGTCGAAGAGCCAGCTCAACTATCCTGCCGGGCTTGCGGTGGACGCCAAACAGGACCTCTACGTGGTCGACTGGCAGAATTACGTGATCCGGAAAATCAGTTTCGGCTCGTCGCCAGTGGTCACCTCCGCCGGAGTCGTTAACGGCGCAAGCTTCACCTCGCCCGTCGCGCCCGGCTCAATCTTCTCGATTTTCGGCGCGAACCTCTCCGCGTCAACTGAAATCGCAACGTCCGGTGCGTGGCCTCTGACGTTGGCCGGAGCGTCGGTTGCGATGAATGGTGTTGCTGTTCCGCTCTACGTGGTCTCGCCGTCCCAGATCAATGGACAAGTGCCGGTCGAAATGACCGAAGGAACAGCCAGCCTGGTAGTGACAACGGGAGCGGGCGCGAGTACAGCCGTGCCGGTGGCGATCGCCGCTGCTGCGCCGGGATTCTTCCTGTATCCGGGCACTACTCGGGCAATCTCCGCGAACCAGGATGGCGGGCTGAATTCCCCGGATAATCCAGAGAGCGCGGGCCGTCTGCTGGTGTTCTATCTCACCGGACAAGGACCTGTTTCGCCTGCGCTCGGGACTGGTGAGAGTGCGTCGCTTGTTACGCTGTCCAATGCGTTGCTGGCCCGAAGCGCAACCATCGGAGGTGTCAACGCTCCCATCCAATTCCTCGGATTGTCTCCCGGCTTCATCGGGTTGGCACAAGCGAACATCGTGATTCCGAATGACGCGCCAAAGGGTCCGGATATTGGGGTTATCCTGACGGTCGGCGGAAGACAGAGTAACGTAGCTCTTGTGGCCGTTAGATGAGAAGATTCCTGCTCGCGGCGGTGCTCGCCGGGCTTTGCTTGGGCGCCACCGTTGATCCGGCGCGCAAACGAGTCGGCGACTATGAGGTGCTCCTACGCCTGCCTTCAGACGGTTTGGTAGCGCGTGAGGAAATGGAAATCGAGTTACGCATCCAGGACGCAACACGACCCGATCCGCTTACGGGCTTTGCTCCGATCATCCGGGCGAACGTAGATGTGGTGATCGATATGCCGCAGATGCCGGGTATGCCCGCGTATCGCGAGACGGCGCATGCGGAGGGCGTGCCTGGGGAATACGGCGTCCATCCTACTTTTGCTCATGGCGGGGAGTACCGTTTGCGGATGACGGTGCAGCCACCTCAGTCGGCGGCTTTCACGGCGGAGTTTCCGCTGGTGGTGGGCGACTCGAGCGATGGCAAACGAGCCCGCAAGCCGTCCCGGTACGCGCTCGAACTCACGTCCAAGCCGAAAAAGCCGAAGGCCGGTGAACCTGCGGAATTGCGCTTCGTTTTCCGGGATCGGGAAAATCCGAGGGAGATCTACCGGTCGTTTGAGACTGTCCACGAAGCGCTATTCCATCTGATCCTGGTGCGCACTGATCTGGCTGAGTTCGCGCATGAACACCCGGTGTCGGAGCCAGACGGCAGCTTCAAATTAACTCACACATTTGCGAGCGCGGGCGAGTACCACTTGTTCGCCGATGTTGCGCCGTTGGGAGCGGGGTCGCAGGTGATGATGTCGCGAGTGAGCGTGACGGGGAAGGCGATCGAGAGTAAGGTGGGTGTTCACGAATCTGATGTGGACATGGCTTTGCTTCCGGCCGGCGACATTCAACCTGTGAAGCGCACGACGACCCTGCTGGTGGCGATTCGCGATCGTCATACCGGCAGCGCGATTGCGGAGCTGCAAAGCTACCTCGGCGCGCCCGGGCACTTCATCCTGATCCATGAAGACGCCGAAACGTTCGTCCATTCCCATCCCCGTGAAGAGGTGGGCAGCGTTGTTGACGGCCAACTCCGTTTCCTAGCACGATTTCCCAAAGCCGGGATATACAAAGGCTGGGTGCAGGTGAAGCGGAATGGCGAGATCATCACTCAAGAGTTCAGGTTGCGGGCTGAATGAGGCGAGTTCTGTTTTCGCTGTGCCTGCTGGCATTCTCCTGGGAAGCATGGGCACATGAGGGTACGCCGAAGAATCAGAAGCCGACTCAGGCGAAGCGTGACCTGGACCGCGCCCGCAAGTCACTCGACGCCGCAAAGAAAGACCTGGCCGCGCGCGGACGGTATTCCTGCTGCACAAAACCCAGTTGCGATTTGTGCGCGAGGACCAATGGATCGTGCGCATGCGCGAAGAACGTCGCAGCCGGACGCGGCTCATGCGGTGAGTGCTACGCCGGATGGAAGGCTGGGCGGGGGTCCGTCAAAGGAGTCAGCGCGAAGTCGGTGGAACTGCTGACCGCGGACCATCAGGGGTGCGCGATGAGTGCGAGTGCCGCACCCGGCGATGGAAGTCCTTCGCCAGAGCTGAAGCAGGCTGTCGACGCACTGCTCGACGCGAAGAAAACGCTGGTAGCGGAGAAGCGTTATGCCTGTTGCATCCGCGGCGGCTGCGGACAGTGTGCGCATGAAGGTAGCTGTCCCTGTGGATCGGACCTGGCTACGGGTAAGAAGGGCGTTTGCGGCGAATGCCTGGACGGTTGGAAGTCGGGCAAGGGCGCATTCCCCGGGATCGATCCGGGAGATGTTCAACTGGCGGCGATGGAGCCAATGGCTGATGGCATGGGCGGTCCGGGAGGTGGAGCTTCGAGCGGAATGTACTCGTCAGGGACGAGCCAGGTGCCTCGCGCCGCGCCGATGGACATGCTGCACCGGCAGGCAGGCGCGTGGAGCTTGATGCTCAGCGGGGAGTTCTTCGGCGTGTACACGGACCAAACGGGGCCTCGGGGACGAGATAAGATTTTCTCGACGAACTGGCTGATGGGGTCGGCGGGTCGCAAGTTGGGGCCGGGAACGCTGACCGTGCGGACGATGCTGAGCCTCGAGCCTGCCACCATCACCGGCGAACGCTATCCGCTGCTGTTCGGCGCGGGCGAAACGGCTCATGGCATCCCGATCATCAATGGTCAGCACCCGCACGATTTCTTCATGGAACTGGCGGCCGCCTACCAACTGCCGCTCGGGGAGCGGACGGCGCTGAATTTCTATGGAGGGCCGCGCGGGGAGCCTGCGTTGGGACCGCCTGCGTACCCGCATCGCATTTCGGCGTCGGAAGATCCGGTGGCGGTGATTTCGCATCACCTGCAGGATTCGACACACATTGCCACCAACGTCGCCACTGCGGGCATCACGCATCGAGCTTTGACGTTCGAGGTTTCGGGGTTTCACGGGCGCGAGCCTGACGAGCAACGCTGGGGCATCGAGGGTGGAGCGATTAATTCGATTTCGAGCCGGTTAACGGTCACGCCAACCGCCCGGTGGTCGGGTCAATTTTCCATTGGCCGCATCAATCAGCGGGAGGCCACCCATCCGCTGCGCCCGACGCTGCGGACCACGGCGTCGATCACCTATGTAAGGCCGCTCAGTGCGGGACACTGGGCGACGTCGCTGATCTGGGGACGCGACAACGACCTTTCGTACACGCAGTTGCCGCCGGGTCAGGGTCCCAGAGAGGTGCAGTTCATCGAGGCACGTCCACGCCCTCTCCACATCGTGTCGGTCCCAACGAGAATCCCGCGACAGATCTACAATTCGTTTCTTGCGGAGTCGACACTGCGGCGGGGGAAGAATTGGGTTTGGGGACGAGCCGAAAATACGGATAAGGACTCGACACTGCTCTACCAGGAGGCTCCGTTTGTGTTGCTGGTGGATGAGCAAAGATACGCACGCGTCCAGGCGTACACTGCAGGCTATGAGCGAGAGTTGCCGTCACTGACGAGCCTTTTGAGCACTGGAATCGGAGCGCAGGTGACGCTGTTCCGAGCGCCTGCGAACTTGTCGCCGGTGTACGGAAGTTTTCCGGTGGGAGTCCAACTGTTCGTAAAAGTGCGGACGGGTCGGCGGGCGAACTAGAACATGCGCTCCTGGCGCTTGAGGGTGCCGAAGGTGCCGATGTTGGCGATCGCGAATGCGAGGCGGAACTGATTCTCGTCGCGATTGCCGAGATTGAAGCGTCGATACTGCACACTAAATCCGCAACAGTCACTGTTGTACGTAACCTGGCTGGTGGCGAACTGCATGACCTGTTTCCGGTAATCGTAGAAGATGCTCGCACCCGCGTTCCACCCGCGACGGTTCTCCTTGCCGATTCCGAACTGGGTATTGAACTGATTTGAGGGCGCTGAGAGCAGTGGATCGCTGCGCACCTGGCTGTGCCCAACATTAATGAAGTAGGCATCGGAGCGGTAGCCGGCACTGAATCCGCTGTTGACGATATGCTGCCGCAGTGGATCGTAGTCGGCCCGCCACTCCAGATTGATCTTGTAGTTATAGCGGATGGACGAGGTAACGGGCGAGTAGCTGCGCGGACCATCGAGGAACGCGAAGCCGGTGAAGTCGGCCGAACTGAGCACAACATTCCGGCGTCCAGGCTCCACGGCACCGCCGAAGGTCGGGTCGAAGTAGCGCCGCTGGGCGAGTTCCCAGGTGAACAGTTCGTTGACGTTGCCGTCTTTGCCCTTCACGAAAAAGCGGTTGGTGAGTGAAACCTCAACCTCGTTGGTATTCGAGATGATGTCGACCTCGTCGAACCGGAGCGTCTTGGCAAAGTCGTCCACGCCGGCGATGTTGCGGTAACTCGCGCGCGTTTCGATCACGTGCTTAATCTTGTCGACGCCGGTCCACTTCGGTGCCTTGAAGGTGCGTGCGAAGGAGGGCAGAGAGAAGTCGATATCGAACTCCCGGGAACTGCGCAGGATGTTATTGCCGTTGGCCTGGGTGCCCTCGAAGCTGGACCCGTAGTGAGTTTCGCGGAAGGAGAACGCCGGCGCGATGCTGAAGCCTTTCCAGTAGGCAGCGGTCATCACGCGGGGGGCGAAGTCGATGCGGTCAACGAAGTCGCGCGTCTGGTAGAGGGGCTGCTGCCGCTGCAGGAGTCCGGCGGCCGAGTCCAGGGAGAAGTAGACCGGCAGTTTGTCCCAGATGCGCCGTTCACGGGTGATGAACTGGACCTCCGGCAGCTTTCGGGTGATGAGCTTGTCCTCATTATTGGTGGTGATCTGAAACACTTCGGCGCGGTCGAACACTATGTTGGTGCCGAAGCTGGACCAGTGTTTGGTGAGGAAGGCCGTGGAGGTGTTTTCGGCGAAGATCGCCTCAGTGAAGGACTCGGTAAAGTTCTGGCGGAAGGTAAATGAGCTTAGGTAGTTGATGTCGGCGCGAGCCTCCCATCCATGGCCCAGCGAGGAACGTCCGGTGAATGACGCGAGGACTCCACCCTGCTTCGTCAGCGTGTCACCGATCATGATGCCCTTATCGTTAACGCCGTAGATGACGGCGCCGAAATCGGTGTGTTCGTTGATCTTGCCGCGCATGTCAACGGTATGCGCCACGCCGCGCTCCGAGAAGTATTGCGCGCGGTAGGTGAGGTCGTAACTGCGGTTAATGGCCCAGTAGTATCCGCCGCCTACCATTTTGCCGCGGCGGGAGCTGTTGCCGATGTTGGGTGTGAGGAGGCCGCTTCTTCGTGGATTCTTTTTGAGCGATTTGTAGAATGCCGGCGCGTAAAAGATGGGGATTCCCCGCATCCAGAAGATGCTCCGGTAAGCGATGGCGCGGTCGCCGGGGATGACGTCGAAAGTCGGCCCGCGAAGAACCCACCAGGCGCCGGGCATGCGGCAGTCGGTGATGAGGCCGTCGTGCAGGATGTACTTATCCTTTAATTTGTCAGCGGACTTGCCTTCGAAGTAAAAGGGGTTGCTTGAGGTCAGAACGCCGGGACGGGCGTTGATTTTCGCAGGAGACGTGCCGCTGACGTCGAAGAAGTGGCCCGTTTCATCATCGGTGTTGTAGTCGCCGTGATCGGCTTGTATGCGCTCGCCGTTGGCGTAGCTTTCGAACCGGACGTTGCCCCGAGCGGTGGCGATCTTGGTTTCGCCGTCGTAGTCGATTTCGTCGGCTTTGATGATCATCGACGAAGTTTCGAGTTCGGCGTTTCCGCGGAGTTGGTATTCGTCGCCGCTCTTTTCCTGTTCCTCGGCAAAGGTCCTAAAGAAGCCAGGAGGGGGGGCGTTGGGGTGGATGGGTTTTAGCTTTGACTTGGACAGTAGCGCTGCCGCCGGTTGTGGGGGTACTGGCAAGTACGGAGGGCGGCTGGTGGGCGGCTGGAAGGCTAGCGCGGCAAGTGTAACAGAGAATACGCTTAGGAGTCGTAGGACAGTACCCACCCCAGCATAGTGATAAAGTTCGTGACAAAAGTAAGCGAATATGTTACGAAGGTTTGGTACGTACTGCGGACTAGGAAGTACTGAGTCCGCTGGCGCTTGTAGGTCCAAGCCAGCACCGTAGCACGAATGTGGGGAGCGCGCAACATTCTGCTGATAGTACGGGGGTTGGGGAGCTAAGGGTTTTCGGGGGAAGACGAATTAAGATGGACTGCCGTTTTTGTGGTGCGTTAAACGAAGAAGACGACCATCGCTGTACGCGGTGCGGTCGCCGTCTGCGGGCGTCGACGGCCCGTCCCGCGCCGGACACCTATCCGGTTATCACGAGCGCCGCCGCGCCAGCGCTTGCCAATCTGTACCAGATGGTGGCCAAGGAGACGGAGACCGTCACCGAAGGAAGCTCTGACGATTCGCGCCGTTTCAGCTATCAACGCGCCTTATTCAGCGAGATGCCGCGAGTGATGCCCACCGCGAGCGTGGCTGTCGCGGAACCGCCGCGCAGCAACCGGGCCACGCGCACGCGCAACAGGCGAACCGTCGAAGGGCAACAGAGCCTTAGTTTTCAATCTCCTCTAGACACCCAGGTGGAAGCTGTGATTTTTTGCGATGCCCCAGTGGCGCTACCGACACACCGTATGATCGCATCCGCTCTCGATTTGAGCGTGATCCTGATGGGACTTGCAGTATTTCTCGTCACTTTCCACCTCGCTGGTGGCGAAATCGTCCTCACAAAGCAGACGATCCCCTTCTTCTGCACCATCGCGGCCGTGTTCGCACTGTTCTATCACTTTCTGTTTTGCATTTCGGGCGGAGATTCACCTGGAATGCGTTGGGCGCAACTGCGACTGGTTAACTTCGACGGGCAACCGCCGGACCGCGAACAGCGGGTTTACAGGCTGATCGGGAGCTGCCTGAGCATTCTGGCAGCCGGTCTTGGTCTGATCTGGGCACTGGTGGACGAAGAGAGTCTCACCTGGCACGATCACATGTCCAACACCTTCCCGTCGCCACTGCAGTAACCCGGTTCAGGCAGTCGTTCCGAACCGCCGCGCGGCTTTTTATAGCCGATTACACAACTAACCCTTTCACAAGAACGATTTGGATTGCTATTCTGAATTGAATGGCGATTGGATTCGACTACACCAATTTGCTAGCCGAGATGGTGGGCGAGCAGAACGGACTGACACGAGATGAGATCACGCAGGCAGCGGGACTTGCCAAAGGTGCGTTAGATCGTTTCCGCACCTCTTACGCCCAAGGCCAATACGGTTTCCCGGATCTGCCAAACCAGACCGAGACTGTAAAGGCAATCCTGCGTTTCACCGCACAGCATCGCGGTACATACGACACGGTTTGTCTCATCGGTATCGGCGGTAGCGCACTCGGTGCGTGGGCGCTCGATTGCGGAGTGCGCGGTCCGCATCCGGTGCAGCCTGCTTTCTCCGTCACCAATCCGCGTCTGGTGATTCTCGACAATGTGGACCCTACGTTCATTGGCGGGGCGCTGGCGTCGATGAATCCGCGCAAGACACTTGTAGCGGTAGTGGCGAAGTCGGGAGCGACAGCGGAGACGGTTGGAACATTTCTGATTGTTCGGGAATGGCTTGCCAGTAAGTTAGGAAAGAAGACCCGCGAGCGCATTGCGGTTGTCACTTCGGCCAACAAGGGCGAGCTGAAACAGATGGCGACGGTGGAGGGCTATACGACTTTCCACCTACCCGACAACGTGGGTGGCCGCTTCAGCGTTCTGTCGGCGGTGGGACTGCTGCCAGCGGCACTCGCAGGCTTCGACGTGCGTAAGGTGCTGAAAGGCGCTGCGCGGATGAACGACGATTGCTGGAGCGATTCGACGGACACCAACGTCGCGTTGAAGTCGGCTCTGATGCATTATCTGCTGCTGACGCGCCGCAACAAGACGATTCAGGTAGCGTTTCCCTACTCCAACAAGCTCTGGGGTATGGCGTTCTGGTTCCGTCAACTCTGGGCGGAATCGCTGGGTAAAGCCAAGACGCGTGCCGGGGCCGAGGTCCATACAGGCCAGACGCCCATCGCAGCACTCGGCACTACGGATCAACACTCGCAAGTTCAGCTGTACATCGAGGGACCGAACGACAAGGTGTTCACGTTCTGGTCAGTGGGCAAGTTCAGCGAGTCGGGCCGCATTCCAAAGGGCAAGACGGGGTACGAGGCATTCGACTATCTCGCAGGTCAGACGCTAGTGAAACTGATCGACTCCGAGCGGCAGGCCACGGCCGCCGCGCTCACCGACAACGGGCGACCAAACTGCACGATGACGTTCGACAAGGTGGACGAGGAACATCTCGGCGGGTTCATTCAGCTCATGGAATTCCAGACAGCGTACATGGGCGAACTGCTGGACATCAACGCGTTTGATCAGGAGGGCGTGGAGCTTGGCAAGAAGTACACGTTCGCGCTGATGGGACGCAAGGGCTACGACGAGTACCTGGCGCGCTTCAAGGCTTACGAGGCGCGGCGCCGCAAGCTCAAGGCCTAATCATGATCACCCGGCATTCGGTGTGCGCACTGGACTGCCCCGATGCCTGCGCGCTGCTCATCAATGTCGACGAGCAGGGGCGAGGGTCGAAACTACGCGGCGATCCCGGGCATCCGGTGACTCGCGGCTTTCTCTGCGGCAAGGTTGCCAAGTATCTCGATAAGGAATACGCGCCCGAACGCCTGTTGTATCCGCAGAAGCGTGTGGGCCGCAAGGGTGAGGGGCGGTTTGAGCGGATCTCGTGGGATGAGGCGCTCGATACGATCGCGCTGCGGCTGCAGTCGACGGCCGATGAGTTTGGGTCGGAGTCGATTTTGCCTTACAGCTATGCCGGCACGATGGGGATGCTGAACGGCGGTGGGATGGACCGGCGGTTCTTCCACCGGCTGGGCGCGTCGCAACTCGATCGCACCATCTGCTCGTCGGCGGGCATGGCCGCGATGACGGCGTCGCTCGGATCGCGATACGGTACGGAGCCCGAGCAGTTCAGCCAGTCGAAATTCATCCTCGCCTGGGGCGCGAATATCCACGGGACGAATGTCCATCTGTGGCCCTTCATCGTGGAAGCGCGGCGCAACGGGGCCAAGCTCGTGGTGATTGACCCGGTGACGACGCGGACTGCCAAGCTCGCCGACGTGCACCTCACGCCGTACCCGGGGAGCGATCTTGCGCTGGCCCTCGGATTAATCCGAATCATCATCGCGGAAGATCTGTACGACCGCGATTACGTCGCGCAGTTCACGGCTGGCTTTGAGGATCTACGGAAGGCAGCGGAGAGCTACACGCCTGAGCGGGTCGAGGTGCTTACCGGTGTGCCCGCCGATCAGGTGTCGTGGCTCGCACGCGCCTATGCCACCACGCCTCCGGCGGTGATTCGATTGAACTATGGACTCCAGCGCAGCGAGCGTGGCGGAGCGGCAGTACGCGCGGTTGCGACGCTGCCGGCACTGACAGGCTCGTGGAGAGAGGTGGGCGGCGGACTGCAGTTGTCGACGTCGCACGCGTTCCGCTTCAATTCAAAGGCGCTCCAGATGCCCGAATTGCAGCGAGCTTCGGCATTGGGACGCGACGGGCGAGTAGTGAATATGTCGGAGCTGGGCAAAGCGCTGACGACGCTCGACGGTCCACCGGTGAAGGCGATGGTGGTCTACAACTCGAATCCGGCAGCCGTCGCGCCCAACCAGAACCTGGTGATGAAGGGCCTGTCGCGCGAGGATCTGTTCACTGTCGTTCTCGAGCACTTCCAAACCGACACGGCGGACTACGCCGACATTCTGCTGCCCTCAACGACGTTCCTGGAACACACGGACCTTTACCTGGCGTACGGGCATTACCATCTTCAACTGGCGCGTCCGGCGTTACCGGCGCCCGGCGGGACCAAGTCAAACGTCGAGGTTTTCAGGCTGCTGGCCGCGCGGATGGGCTTTGATGACGCCTGCTTCGCCAACAGCGAAGACGAAATGCTGCGTGCGCTGCTCAACTCCGGTCATCCTTTCCTGGAGGGCATCACGCTTGAGAGGTTGGAGAGCGAGCATTCGGTTCGGCTGAAGGTGTCCGAGCCGGGAACACCGTTCCTGCCCTTTGCGAATGGCGGGTTTGAAACGAAGTCGGGACGTTGCGAGTTGGGCGCGGAGTGTTTTGATTATCAGCCGCCGGTGGAATCGCGACGCGGCGACGCCGCGCTGCGATCGCGGTTCCCGCTGGAATTTGTCTCGTCGAAGAATGACGACAGCATGAACTCGACGTTCGGATATCGCGCCGCGGTCGACGAGCAAACCAGTAAGCTCGTGATGCACCGCAGCGATGCGGCGCAGCGGGGCATCGTAGACGGCGATCGCGTGCGGGTATTCAACGAACGCGGCAGCCTGGCGTTGACGGCGAGCGTCGACGGCGGCGTCAGGGAAGGCGTCGTTAGAGCACCGTCGGTACGCTGGGCGCGGTCGTCACCGGATAAGCGCAGCGCCAATGCGTTAACGTCAGACCGGCTCACGGATATGGGCGGCGGACCGGCCTTTTATAGCTGCCTGGTACAGGTGGAAAGATGCGGGGATTAGTGAACAAGATCGTTTCGGTTGTCCTGTTGATGAGTCTGGTGGTGGTTGGATCCACCGGGTGCAAGCGTAAGAAGAAGCGCGCGCAGGACGAGCCTGCGGGCCTGGCAACGATGCTGCAAGCCGCGGATCCGCGAGCTGCGACGCAACTTCTACGCGGCTTTCACGACGTGGAATCAGGCGCGTGGCGATGGACCGCGAAGAGCTTCGCGGTAACGCTTCATCCCCCGGCTGGAGCGTCGGTGAAGGGCGCGACGCTGGTTTTGAAGTTCGTATTTCCTGAGATTTCGTTGCAGAAATTGGGTCCAATCACAATTTCGGCGAAAGTGGGATCGGAACAGCTGGCGCCTGAAACAGTGGATTCCGCCGGCGACAAATCTTACTCCCGCGAGGTACCGGCGTCGGCGCTCAAGGAAGATGCAGTGACAGTGGAGTTCATGCTCGACAAAGCAATTCCACCAGGCACTCAGGACATTCGCGAGTTGGGCATCATCATGAACATGGTTGGCTTCGAGGCTAAGCAATAGATCTTGCCGGGCGTTGTGCCGCCAGCGCCTGAAGTGCGCGACAATCAAATACATCTTTAGCAATCTATCTCCCGGAGAACCATCCGAATGAATTTGTTTGTTCGCAAGCCGCTGGCTATGCTCATGAGCGAGGCTCAGGAAACTGGGGATCATAGCCTCAAACGAACGCTGGGCGTGCTGCAGCTGACTGCTTTGGGCGTTGGCGCCGTGATCGGCGCGGGGATTTTTGTGATGGCGGGCCTGGGCGCGCACTACGCGGGCCCTGGCTTGATGCTGTCGTTCGTTCTTTCGGGCCTCGGTTGCGCCTTTGCCGCGCTCTGCTACGCGGAGTTTGCGGCCATGATTCCCCTTGCGGGCAGCGCATACACCTATGCATACGCGACGCTCGGCGAATTATTCGCCTGGATTATCGGATGGGATTTGACGCTCGAGTATGCAATGGGCGCGAGCACGGTATCCTCCGGCTGGTCAAATCACTTCATCGAGCTTCTGAACATCCTCAATATTAAGATGCCGCTCTGGCTGGCCTACGACCATTGGACCGGCTTGCGAACAGCTGAAGGCATCGTCGCACGCCAGATGGTTGCGACATCGGATCCCGGCTTGGTCCCCGGCACGACGGCGTTCCTGGACAAAGTGGTTTCCGTTACCACTGCGCACTCAGCGGAGTTGATGCAGCGCGCGCACGATCTTTTAAATGCCCCCACCATCTTCGGCGTCGAGATCGGATTCAATCTGCCGGCATTCTTTATTGCCCTTGTCATCACCGCGATCCTCACCATCGGTATCAAGGAAAGCGCCCGGTTCAACGCAACTATCGTCGCCGTCAAGGTTGCGGTAGTGCTCTTCGTGATCGGCCTGGGCATCAAGTACATCGACACAGCGAACTGGGGACATGATTGGAGCAGTTTCGCGCCCTTCGGCTTATCGGGCGTGGGTGCGGCGGCCGCTTACATTTTCTTTGCGTATATTGGATTTGACGCCGTCTCCACAACCGCGCAGGAGGCCAAGAATCCTCAACGCGACTTGCCAATCGGCATCATCGCTTCCCTGCTGGTTTGTACTGCCCTGTATATTGCGGTGGCCGCCATCCTCACCGGCATGGTGCCGTGGCAGGAAGTAAATATCGAAGCACCGATTGCACGCGCCTTCCTGGACCGCGGACTTGTTGGCGCGTCGCACGTCATCACCATCGGCGCACTGGCCGGCCTTACCAGCGTCATGCTTGTCATGCTGCTGGGACAGACGCGCGTACTGTATTCGATGGCCAACGACGGTCTGCTGCCCAAGAAGTTCTTTGCCGCCATCCATCCGAAATTCCGCACACCCTGGAAGAACACGATTCTGGTTGGCCTGATCGCTGCGCTTGTTGGAAGCGTCACACCGATTGACGACATCGGCAAGATGGTGAACATCGGGACCCTGCTGGCATTTGTAATTGTGTCGATCGCCGTGGTGGTTTTACGACGCAGCGATCCGGATCAACCCCGGCCCTTCCGTACACCGTGGGTTCCGCTGGTGCCCATTCTGAGCATCCTGTTCAACGGCTATATGATGTACAAGCTTGGCTGGGTGAACTGGGCACGGCTCTTTATCTGGCTGGGAATCGGGCTGGTGGTGTATTTCGCATACGGGCGCAAGCACAGCAAAGTTCAGCAACTCACAAAATAGGCGGACACCCGCCAGGATAAATCCTATGACTCGAACGATGGCAGCCCTGCTGCTTTTCTGCGCGGTTGTGTGTGCGCAAACACGGACGGTGAGCGACGCGGAGGTGATGCGCGTCCACAAGTCGGCGCTATTAATCGACACCCACAACGACGTCACCAGCAAAACCGTAGCTGGTTTCGACATCGGTGAACGCGCCGCCTCAGGGCATACCGACATTCCGCGAATGAAACAGGGCGGCATGGGCGCCCAGTTCTTCGCGGTTTACGTGGGCGCGAACTACGTCCGGGACAACCATGCGGCCAACCGTGCCCTGCAGATGGTGGACACCGTCCGGCACGATATCGTGGCACGCTATCCGAAGGATTTCGATCTCGCCCTCACCGCCGATCAGATCGAAGCCTCGCATCGAAACGGCAAGATGGCGGCGTTGATGGGGATTGAAGGCGGACACGCCATTGAGGACTCGCTGCGGTTGCTGCGACAGTTCTACGCCCTGGGCGTCCGCTACATGACGCTGACCCATTCAAACACCAACAACTGGGCGGACTCGTCCGGTGATATGGATCGAACAGACATCAAGCACCACAACGGCCTTACCGATTTCGGTAAAGACGTAATTCGCGAGATGAATCGGCTGGGCATGATGGTGGACATTTCGCATGTCGCCGACAAGACATTCTGGGATACCATCGAAGTGAGTCGCGCGCCGGTGTTTGCTTCCCATTCGTCCGCCCGGGCGTTATCCAATATTCCGCGTAATATGACCGACGACATGATCAAGGCCGTCGCCAAGAAGGGCGGCGTGGTTCAGATCAACTTCGGATGCGATTTCCTGTCACAGCGGTATGCCGATGCGATGGTTCCGATGCGGCGAAAGCTGGCCGACGCCTTGCGGAAGAACCCGGACCTGAACCGGGAAGAACTGCGGACCAAGTTGATGGCAGACCTCGGCGACGTGCAACCCGCGACGCTGGCTGATGCCGTGGCCCACATCGATCACGTCCGGCAGATTGCCGGAGTGGACTACGTAGGGATCGGAACCGACTTTGACGGCGTAGGGTGCGTGCCCAAAGGAGTGGACGACGTATCGAAGTTTCCGAACCTGACGCGTGCGCTGTTGGAGAAGGGATACTCGGCTGAGGACATCCGTAAGATCTATGGAGGCAACCTGCTCCGTGTCATGCGTGCGGTGGAGAAGGTAGCAGCGGCGCAACGGCCGGTGCGAGAGGTCTGCCGGCCTATGGCTCCGTCGCAACCGCTTCTGATCGACACACACAACGACGTGACGAGCTTTACGCTAACCGGGCTATCGCTGCTCAAGGACAACCCGGAGAACCACACCGACATCAAGCGCCTGAGGCAAGGCGGCGTGGGCGCACAGTTCTTTGCGGCGTACGTCGCGGCCGATTATGCCAAGACCAACCAGTCGGCGCACCGGGCCTTGGAGATGATCGACACGGTGAAGACGGACATTGTGGACGGCGACTGCAACTTTGTCTTCGCCGACACGTCGAGCGGACTGGAACAAGCGTGGAAAGCCGGTGGGATCGCGTCGCTGATTGGTATCGAGGGCGGACATGCGATAGAGGACAGTCCCCGCCTCTTGCGCGATTTCTACGCACTGGGCGTCCGCTACATGACGTTGACGCACACCAACAGCAATGGCTGGGCGGATTCGTCGGGCGACGCGCCGAAGCACAACGGCCTCAATCCGCTGGGCAAGGAAATCATCGCCGAAATGAACCGCCTGGGCATGATGATCGACATCTCGCATGTCGCGGATAAGACGTTCCAGGACGCACTGGAGTTCAGTAAGGCACCGCTCATCGCATCGCACTCCTCCTGCCGCGCGCTGGCGAATGTCCCGCGCAATATGACCGACGACATGATCGCTGCGCTCGCCAGGAAGGGCGGCGTGATTCAAATCAACTTTAATTGCGGCTTCCTTTCCCAGGCGACCGCCGATGGCGAGGCGGCGTTCTTAAAGCGGGAACCGAAGGCGGACGAGGAAGCGTACAAGAGGGTCTATGCGTCGGGACAGATTCCGCGGGCGACCCTGGCCGACGTGGTGGCGCACATTGACCATGCGGTGAAGGTGGGCGGGATCGACGCGGTTGGCCTGGGAAGCGACTTCGACGGCGTTCCCTGCACTCCCGCCGGACTCGACGATGTCTCGAAATTTCCAGAACTAGCCAAGGCGCTGGCCGCCAAGGGCTACTCGAAGCAAGACATCGCGAAGATTTTCGGCGGGAATTTCCTGCGCGTCATGCGCAAAGTAGAACAAGCGGCGAAGTAAAGCAGTTACCATATCCTATATGGGCGATGATCCGCTGAGTGCGGCGCTTGCCGACGTGCGGCGCGCTACTCGCGACCAGGTGACCGCCGTCTGGCAGTCGCAGATGGAACGCATTCGAGACGTACTGTCCAGAGACTGGCGCGAGCAGATGAGCCGAGTCATCGACGACCGGTTCACTGATTTTGAGGCGGCATTGAAGCCCCGCATTCTGGAGTCGCGGCGCGAGGTGGTACGCAGTTATGGCCGCCACTGGAATGAGTGTTTCCTCCGCATGAAAGCGTCGGACAGCGATCGCGACTGGTGCGACGCGTTACTCGATGCAGCGGCCGGTCTGGCACGTCATTGCGCGTTCTTCTCGGTGAAGGGCGAGGCGATTTATTACCAGGGCTCGCGCGGATTTGACCCACCTCTTTCCGACGTGCCGGCCGTATTCCCGGTGCAGGCAGCGCCCGCGTTTCTCGAAGTGGTGCTGAGCGGCATACCGGCTGAGACCGGGTGCACCGCCGCAGACTTATCGTCATTGCTGGCCTCCGCGTTCAACCGTCCGGGTGTGAGTACAGGGAGAGCACTGCTGACCCCCATTTCCACCGACGAGCGAGTAGCGGGGGTTCTGTACACGGAGAACGCCCTGGAACCAGCGGCGATTGCATCGATTGCCCTGGTGGCAGGAATCATTTTGGATCAACGGCTACGCTCCGCCGAGCCGGCGCGGTCAAGCGGGACGCTGAAGGCCGCACTCTCCGAAGAACCGGCTACGCCTGCGGAAGCCGTGAAGAAGATGCACACGAATCCGCAAGCGGAAAAGGCAGCGCGGGTAGCAGCGTCGCGGTTGCTGTTGCAGAATTATGCAGCGGTCCGGCAAGGACGCGCGGCCGGCGATGTGTACACGCCGCTCAAGGCGGCGATCGACCAACTGCGGGACGACTTTGACCATCCTGTGGCTTATCTCGAGACCGAACTCGTGCGCTCGCTCGCCCAGGGCCGTCCTGAATTGATGCGGAGGTAGCCACCATTCGCATCCTGCTTGCAGTACCGTTGCTGTTCTTATACCCGGCGGTGGCGCAGACCCCGCCGCCGCTGAAATCCGCTCTCAACGCGCTTGAGAACCGCCGCTACGGCGATGCGATCGCCCAGACCAAGCTCGTCCGACAGCCCAAGATCGCCGACTATACGGCCTGGGTGGCGGCGTCAGCGCTGTTCGAATTGAACGACGATGGCGGAGTGGCAGAGGCCCTGAAGCCGGTTTGGGCGCAGACGCCGCGCTCGCCGCTGACCGGCCAGGCCGCGCTGCTGGCGTCGCGCAGTTACGTCCGCGCGAACCAGCCGAAGTCCGCAATCGAAATCTTGAAGCGTCACGCCGGGGAACTCCCGCAGCCCGACGGAGACATCGCCCTGGGACAGGCGTACGAAGCGGCCCAAGAGCCACAGAACGCCGCACTCTCCTACCAGCATGCGTTCTACAACTACCCTGCCGCGGCCGGCGTGGACCAGGCCGAGACCGCGCTCACACGCCTGCGCGATTCGTTAGGCGCATCGTTCCCTCCTGTAACTCCGCAGACTGCCTACGCGCGTGCGCTGAAGCTCTTTGATGCACGGTCCTACAAGCAGGCGCGACGCGAACTGGAGACTCTGGCGCCGTCTCTGGCGGGTCCCGACCGCGACGCGGCGTTACTCCGTATCGGCGTGGCCCAGTACAATGCGCGGGAGAATCCGGGAGCTCTTCAGTATTTGCGCGGCCTGCAACTGTCGGGTCCGGACGCCGACGCGGAGCGCCTCAACTACATCGTGCAGTGCCATCGACGGCTGAACAATCTGGATCAGGCGTCGCAGACACTCGATCAAATGGGCCGGCAGTATCCGAAGTCGCGCTGGCGGCTCGAAGCGCTGCTGTCGTTGGCCAGCTATTACACGGTCTCCAATCAGCCGGCGGCGTACGAACCGCTGTTCCGGACCTGTGCGGCGGACTTTCACGGCGACGCAAAAGCGGCGATTTGTCACTGGCGGCTGGCGTTTGCGCAGTACCTGAGGCGCGAAGTTCAGTCAGCGTCGGCGCTCAAGGATCACATTCGTTTTTATCCAGGCTCTGAGTACGCGGCCAGTTCCATGTACTACCTGGGGCGGCTGGCCGAACAGGCGGGTGACGGCGCCTCGGCGCGCGCCTGGTACGACCACATCAGCTCCACCTATCCTAATTACTACTACGCGGCGCTCGCGCGGACCCGCCTGCGCGATGCGGCCATTGCTCGTGCTCAGCCATCGCAGACCGTCGTCGCATTCCTCCGCGAGGTCACGCTGCCTGTCCGTGGTCGCAAGCTCGACTTCACAGCGAACGCAATAGTGCAACAGCGCATCGAGCGGGCGCGCCTGTTGGCGGCTCAGAGCGCCGACGAATTCGCCGACACTGAGCTTCGTTATGGCGCACGGGTGGACGATCAGCCTCAGGTGCTGGGCGTCGCACTGGCGGAACTGGCGCTGCAGCGGCACTTTCCGGAACGCGCCGTCCGGTACACCAAGCGCTACATACCCGGTTCCTTGACGCTGCCGGTGGACGGCGCGCCGATGGAATTCTGGAAGCTCGCTTATCCGCTGCCTTATCGCGCTCCGCTCGACACTTTCGCGAAGCGGGAAAATCTGGATCCCTTTCTAGTGGCGGCACTGATCCGTCAGGAATCTGAATTCGATACGCACGTGATGTCTCACGCCGGGGCGTACGGATTAACTCAGGTGATGCCGGCCACTGGCCGCGAACTGGCGCGCAAGCTGAAAGTGCGGCCTTTCAATGCGCAAATGTTATACCGTCCCGAAATCAATCTTCAACTCGGGACGCACTATTTCAGATCCCTGCTCGACCAGCTCGATGGCCGGCTTGAAGCTACACTCGCCGCATACAACGCGGGAAAATCGCGAGCGGTCTCGTGGCTAAGCTGGTACGAATACCGCGAGCCTTCGGAATTCGTCGAGATGATTCCGTTCACCGAGACCCGCGATTACGTGCAGGCGGTGATCCGGAACGCCGATATGTATCAACGTCTATATGGAGGATCCGCCAAATGACTCCCAGCCTGGCTTCGACTGCGCGTAGCCGCTTCCGTAGCGGTCGCACTACTCAATTCACTGAGTCCGTGATCCGCGAAATGACGCGACTGGCGATCATCCATAAAGCGGTGAACCTCGCCCAGGGGTTCCCCGACTTCCCTGCCCCCGCTGTCTTGAAGGAGGCGGCGCGAGACGCAGTATCGGCCGATATTAATCAATACTCGATCACCTGGGGCGCGAAGAATTTTCGCGACGCAATCGCGGCAAAGTACCGGCATACTTACGGGCTTGAACTAGACCCCGAACGGGAGATCACCGTCTGTTGCGGCTCCACCGAAGGCATGATCGCTTCCCTGCTCGCCACCACCAATCCCGGCGACGAGCTCGTTGTGTTTGAACCGTACTATGAGAACTACGGGCCGGATGCCTTGCTCTGCGGCGCCGACCGGAAGTTTGTCTCACTGCGCCCGCCCGACTGGAGCTTCGATCCGGACGAGCTAAGAGCGGCATTCAGCAGTCGTACCAAAGCCATCATTTTGAATTCGCCGAACAATCCCACCGGTCACATCTACACTCCGGCTGAGATGCGACTGATCGCCGACCTCTGCATCGAGTACAACGCGCTCTGCATTACCGACGAGATCTACGAGCACATCATTTATGACGGCGAAAAGCATGTGCCCATGATGACGCTGGACGGCATGCGCGACCGTACGATCCTGGTAAACAGCATGAGCAAGACCTACTCCGTCACCGGCTGGCGCGTGGGTTTCGTACTAGCCGCCCCGGATCTGACGGACTCCATCCGAAAGGTCCATGACTTCCTCACCGTCGGGGCTGCCGCTCCGCTTCAGCAAGCCGGGTCAGTGGCGCTCGCGCTGCCTGACACCTATTACGACAAGCTGGCAGCCGATTACACGGTACGTCGCGACTCGATGCTGAGCGTGCTCGAACGATCGGGCTTCCGCTGCTTTAAGCCGCACGGGGCATATTACATCATGACCGACATCTCCGCCTTCGGATTTGCCGACGACGTCAGTTTTGCGCGGCATTTGATCGAGGATATCGGGGTGGCGGCGGTGCCAGGCTCGAGCTTCTTCAACGATGCTGCCGACGGCTCGCACCTGGTCCGGTTCTGTTTCTGTAAGCGTCCCGAGACCATCGCCGCCGCAGAGGAACGGCTCGCCCATCTTCGCAGGTAGCCCCAATACCAGTACCGGCAGGACTTGCTTGCTCGGCCAACATGATTGAGAATTGCCTGCATGAGCAGAATGGCGTTATTGCTGTCCCTGGCGTGCTGCGCCTGGGCGGCCGACGGTGACAAGCCGCGCTGTACTTCTGCCATCAACGGCAAGCTCTGGCCTGAGAGCGCGAACACCGACCGCATTGCGTTTCGCGACGCCATGCGCAGCGGCGACCTGGAAATCTGTGCCGCCTACGGCTGGAAGCACCACTGGGACCGTCTCACCATTAGCGTTTCCAAGCCGGCCGTCGAGGTGAAGCGCGAGGCTTCCCCGACCACCGAACTGAGCGCAGCCTCCGCTCCGAATTCCGCTCAGTAGTAATAGCGGCGACACCGGTGCGGGTCGCGCTACGATATCTGGATGCCGCTGTCGCGCCGACGACTGCTGACCGTTGCGCCCCTGGCACTGGCCGGATGTGCAACGCGGCGTGCGACCATCGCTCCTCCCATAGCCCCGAGTCCGCTGGCGCGAGTGCGTGTGTCCAAGGATCGAGTAATTCGCTCTATCGTGGGGCTACGCCCGTTCCGTCCATCGGGGTTCGTTGTCCGGGCCGAAAAGCTCGATGACAAGGTGGTGGTGCATAACTACGGTCACGGAGGCGCTGGGATCACGCTCTCGTGGGGTACCGCTCATCTTGCAGTGACGGAAGCGGCGGCAGTGGAAACGGGGCAAGCAGCTGTGATCGGCTGCGGCGTGGTGGGACTGTCCACGGCGCGTCTGCTACAACAGCGAGGCTACTCTGCCATCATCTACGCCGAAGCGATGCCGCCCGACACCACTTCGAATGTCGCCGGCGGATTGTGGGATCCGACTACCGTCTACGACCGTACGAAGCTGACGTCCGCTTTCAAGCAGCAGTTTGGCGAGGCAGGTCGGTTTGCGTTTCGCCGGTACCAGGCGCTCGCTGGCGACGTCTACGGCGTTCGCTGGCTGCCGGTCTACAATCTAAGCCGTGACGCGCCGCATAACAGTCCTGGCGTGGAGAGCGCTTATAGCGAGATCGATCCACTCTACCCGGAGAAGCGCCAGCTGGAAGCGAGCGAGCATCCGTTCAGCGTGCCTCACGCGTACCGCCGTTACTCGATGTTGATCGAGCCTTCGATTTACCTGAATGCGCTCATGCGCGATTTTCTGACGGCGGGTGGCGCGGTAGTGGTTAAGAAGTTTGCCGACCGTCGCGAACTGACGAAACTGCGCGAACCACTGCTATTCAACTGTACCGGCCTTGGCGCACGCGCCCTATTCGGCGATGAAGAACTCACTCCGATTCGGGGACAGCTCGCGTTTCTGCTGCCGCAACCCGAGATCGATTACATGACACTCGGGCCCGACGACAACTACATGTTTCCACGCCGCGACGGGATCCTGCTGGGCGGCAGTCACGAAATGGGCAACTGGAACACTGAGGTGGATCCCGCGACTACCGACAGAATCCTGCGCGAGAATGCATCGCTATTCGACGGAATGCGGACGCGACGGTCAGGCTGAGGCGAGTCCGCGAAGATTCCAGCCACAGATAGTGGAGCCTTCGAGCTTATTGTCCCCTGGCCCCGGCCAGTGAGTTTCGAGACTGAGCCAGCCAGTGTACCCGTCGGCGAGCAGTGACGCGATCTGTCCCTTCCAGTTCACCTTGCGTGTGCCAAGGGGTCCCCAAACCGGTTTGTGACCGTCCATGTGGCAATCCTTCGCGTGTACATGAACAATGCGGTGCTTCGGCAGCAAATGGTAGCCGTGGGGATAGGGCTCCTCTCCACCAACGAAAGCATTTGCTGGATCCCATACCAGTTGCACGTTTTCATTGGATACCGCGCGCAGAATTCTGCCGGACTCCTGTGCGGTGCCGATATTGCAAGCGTGCTCGTTCTCGAGGCCAATGATAATGCCGTGCGCCTTCGCCTGGTCACCGAGATCGTCGAGGGCACGCGCGATCGAATCGAAGCAGCGGTCAGGCTCAACCGTCCGCCAGTATGAAAAGACGCGAATGATCTTCGCTCCAAAGAACTGGGCGACTTCAAAGGCGTGCGCGGTGAGTCGCGGCTGATCTTCGTAGGTGTGCTTTGACGCGAAGATATCCTGTTGGAACCGGGTGTCAGCCTCCGGGCCTTCCGGCAACACGCACTTTAGCAATGGAGAGGCGATACCAATGACCTCGAATCCGCCGGCCTCGAGCGCCTCCTTGGCCGCCTTCAGTTCGCCGGCGTTGAGGTCCATGATGTTCTTGCCGCCAATCACGCGCAGTTCCGCGCCAGTCATGCCAATAGGCTTCATGGCGGTAAGAGCAACATTCAGGTCAGGTGAGAATTCGTCTGTAATAGCAGCGATGCGAAGTTTCGGAGTCATTATTTCAGCGGTTCCTGGATCGACAAGTATTGTCCTGTATTGATATTAGCCAGCCGCTGTTTCGTTCCGCTTGGCCACTCCACCTCGATTGCCGTTACCTTGGTGTCCTTACCCAATCCGAATGTCAACCCAAGCTCGCTCTGGGAGCAATAACTCGAACCGCTCCGGACGGTTTGCATCTGCTTGCCACTCGCCGACTCAATCCGCACTACCGCACCGATAGCGCTACGATTGCTGCGAGTTCCCTGCAGCTTCAGATGGAGCCAGTTGTTTTTGTTGCCGCCGTCGTTGCGGTAGAGCGTGGCGGGACCGTTATTCGTGCTGACGACGATATCGAGGTCGCCGTCGTGATCGAAATCAGCGTAAGCGGCGCCGCGCGCCACTACAGGCCGCAGAAACTCCGCTGGCTGCTGTTTCGTCACGTCCTCGAACTTGCCCTTGCCGGCGTTGTGCAGCAGGAGTGGCGGTTGTTTGAATTGGATTTTCGGCTGTACGCGCCCGATCTCTTCGTCGATGTGACCGTTGGCGGTGAAGATGTCCGGATTCCCATCGAGATCGTAGTCAAAGAAGAACAGGCCGAAGGTCAGATTGAGCAGACTCGCGCGGCCCACCGACGATCGGGGAGCCTCGTCGACAAACAGTGAGTTGCCTTCGTTGTGATACAGGCCGAGCATCTGATTGGAAAAGTTTCCGACCAGCAGGTGCTGACGGCCCGAGCGGTCGTAGTCGCTCGCATCCGCGCCCATCGCGCCGCGAGCCACGCCGTCCTCGCCGAACGCCACACCCGCTGGTACGGCTTCTTCGGTGAAGGTGCCGTTCTTGTTATTCCGATACAGCTTATTGGGCTGAGTGTCGTTAGCGAGGAAAATATCGGGCCAACCGTCGCCGTTATAGTCGAACACGGCGATGCCGAGCGCCTTGCTGGACGCCTCGCCGAAGCCCGCTTTCTGCGTCACGTCCTCGAACTTGCCGTTCCCCAGGTTATGGAAGATGCGAGAGGGCTGCCCTTTATAGGATTCGGGAGTGCAGTACGATTTTGTCGCACCGTCGAGCGAGCACCAAAGGTCGCCCTTCTGATTCCACTGGACGTAGTTGGCCACCACCAGGTCGAGCTTGCCGTCGCGATCGTAATCGAGCCAAGCAGCGCTGGTGCCAAAGGCTGCATTGCGAATGCCCGCCGCCGCAGTGACGTCTCGAAACTTGCCGTTGCCTTCGTTGTGGAAGAGACGGTCGCCTTCAAGAGCGGTGATGTAGACATCGTCGCGCCCGTCGTTGTCGAAGTCGCCGATGGCAATGCCCATCCCGTAAATCTCGACGTCGAGACCAGAACCGCGGGTGATGTCGACGAAGCCGCCCTTACCATTGTTGCGATAGACCGCGGCAGTGGAGCGGCGTCCGCGCGGCGTCCAATCGTGCGAGTTGACGAAAATCAGATCCTGCCAGCCGTCGCCGTCCACATCGATCCAGGCGACGCCAGAGCCCATCGTCTCCGGCAGATACTTCTTCCCCTGCTTGCCGGCGTTGTGAATGAACTTGATCCCCGACGCCGCAGTGATATCGACGAACTTAACGTCTGAAGATCCGCCAGCTGCCATCAATATCGCAGCGCCAACCACCAGGCACTCGCCACTCACCACCAGCCACTTCTTCATTGCGCACTCTCGTGATCGTGGATCATCTGTCTCTCGTTGTTATCCTCCGCGCTCAACATGCGCGGCTTCGCCGTGATCGACTGCGCCGATTCGTCGGCCTTGAATCGCCGGAATAGCTTCTCTTCGCGCGCCGCCTTTTCGGTGTCACCCAGGCCGCGGTACGCCAGCATGAGCGTATAGTGCGCCTGCAGATCCTCCGGATCGACGTCCAGCGCTTGTGACAGCGCATCTACCGACTCTTTGTACTTCCGCTGCAAAAAGTACACGCGGCCAATCTGATTCCACACCACGCGATCGCGCGGGTACATGGCCGAGGCCGTCTTCAACGACGCCACCGCGCCGTCGTAATCGCCGTCCGCCTTCTGCGTCATTGCCTTGAAGAAGTGGATGCGTCCGAGCTTGTTGTTAAGCGCCAGTGCCTTCTCGAGGTACGGCTTCGCGGCTTCGGTCTCGCCCTCCTGTATGAGGGCTCTTGCGACGTTCAACCAGCCGTCGGCGTACTCCGGCTCGGCCTCAGTCACCTTCTTGAACGCATACTCCGCGCCCTTCAGATCGCCTTGCAGGAGCATGCCGATGCCCCAATCGTTCCAGCGCTCGCGATCCTTTTTTTGCACCACTGGCTGCCAGGTGGAGTCGCCGAGTCCGAACTGCGTGATGGCCGTAGCCAGCGTCACGATGGGAAGGTTCGGGATCTCTCCCTTGATCTTGCCGGAGACGTTTGCCGGAATATTCGATTTGTCGAAGCTGAACTCGCGATTCTCAAAGCTCGTCGACACTAACTTCGAATCGTTCCCTTTGGGCTCGCCGGCGTAGGAGAACTGCGTGTAGTAATGCATGAACTTCCGGTAGTTCAGCTTGGCCTGAATCGTGATCGGCCCCTTCGCATCGCTCGGAATCTTCATCCTGAAGTGAGCCACATCGGCAGCGCCGGGCGGAATCAGGCGCACATACAGCACGCTTCGCGCCTGAAACGCGTTCCGCTTGTTGATCATGTTGCCCTCGGCATCGATCTGGTACGACCGGTAGAAGTGCGCGCCGCGCTCAACGGGACCGCGCCCTCCGTCATCCACCTTGCCGCTCCAATACACGATCTTGCCGGTGGCATCCTTGGCCTGAAGTTCCAGCCAGACATCGAAAGAGTCAACTGTGCCGCCAGGAAAAAAGTGGCCGATCTTTCGGGTGCGCACCACAGTGTCCACGCGCACCGTCGATCCCGGCGCGAACTGCGATTTCGCCGTGTCTATGGGCGCGCTCAGCTTGCCAACCTCGCGTAGGAACACGGCGCCCGACTGCTCCGCTTCCTCGCCCACCGCGAACGTAGAGCTCAACTGCGGAGCCTCCTGATTGCGCCGTTTCATCTGCGGCTGGCCCTTGGTTTCCTCCACTGGCGACACGGCAAATATGTCCACCGTGATAAAGCCAGACTTAAGGAACTTCTCCGTCTCGGCGAGTTGTCCGTGGTCCTGATTGACCGTCGGCAGCGCCGTATTAGCGGCCGGGAAGCGGTGGGAATGAACGGAGCCCTCGTGACTGCCGTTGTCAGCCGACTTGATCATCGGCATGTGGCAATCCACGCAATTCTGCGATTTCGGCGGGTAGTAGAACGACCGCGCGCCCTGGCCCGAAATACCGCTCGCCTGCCAGTTATCGTAGTCGTTGAAGCCGCGAACCCAGCGGTACTCATTCACCGGCACATCCAAATGCACTTTGTGGCAGGTGGAGCAGAATTCCGCCGACTGCTCGCGCATAAAAGACTTCAGCATCGTCGCTTTGTGCGGCTTCGGATTCAGGTAGGTGAGGAAACTGTCTAGTTTCCGCATCCACGGATTGTGGCTCGACGCGAGATCGTGCAGCGGCGGGTACTCGATGACAAACCCGGCATTCCCCATTGTCCCGTCGACGTTCACGATGGCGTGGCAAGAGAGACAGCCAAGCCCGTTCTGCGCCTCAGGCGTGTCGATCTGGTCCTTGATCGGCTTGTCAAAGCGTCCGTTAAAGAAGACAGCGTGATCGTGGCAGGCAGCGCACCACTTGGTCGGTTTAGTGCCCGCGACGCTCTGCATGTACTCGATGCTCTTGCGGTAGAACTGATTGTTGAACGACGCAAAGTGATGAGCCGAGCTATTCCACTGGTCGTAGATATCCTTGTGACACTCGGCGCAGATCTTCGAGTCCATGAAGAAGTTTGCCGGGATGATTTTGCCGGTATTGGTATTCGACGATGAGGGCCAGAACGGCGACTGCGGCCCCGCGCCTTCCTCGGCCATGCTCGTTGGCACCACCGTCGGATTCTTGATTTGCGGCGGCTTGCCGGTGAAGCGGAAGACCTGTAGTGCGAGCGCCACCACCAGGGCCAGGCGCATCCACTTAAACCACATCGATGCGCCCAGCGCTACCAGGCCGAACATGATGTGCAGGCCCAACAACCACCGATGCGGCTGCGTGTTACCGATCACCGCCAGTACGACTCCGGCCAGCGCTGCACCCGCAAGTCCCACGGCCAGAGAAGGCCAGCGCTGGAACATCGCCACCACCGTGAGCGTCAGGCCGAGTCCCACCACGAGGTGCAACACGACGTTGCCCATGTAGAAGATGGTCGGCGACGCGAAGGCAGCGATGTAGCCCGTGTTCACCACGAACAGGGCGCCCAGGATCAGCAGCAGTTTCGATCTCATTGCTTGTCTTTCGCCAGCGGTCGTATCAGCCGTAGCGCGGGCCGCGTGTTGTAGGTCTCGCGGTAGGAGCGATGCGCCGCGTCGTCCGGATAGTGCTCGGAAGCCGGATATGGATACTGCGACATCGCGTGGAACGGCATAGGCTCAACCGACTGCGAGAACGCCGTGTTGGCGTCGCGATCCTTCGCCCACCCGTCCACTTTGAGCATGTAATCGCGGCGCCAGCCTGCCTTTAGCGATGGCAGCGATGCCGGGTCAAAACGCAAGCGGATCTCGTCGCCGGACCCCATCACTACATACCTGTCGTCCGGCGTCTCCAGCAACTCCCGTACATCGCCATATCTCGTGTACAAGCCTGGCGTCGGATTCCAATAGGACAACGGCGACGTCTTGGCATAGAAGAACTGTTCGGGCTGAGTCCGTTGCGGATGGATCTTCGAATCGGAAAACCCACGGAAGCGCACTTCAGCGGCAGCGGTGGCGACGCGTGTCTGCGTCATCTCGGGCACCGCGCTCGACTCGCTCAGGAAGATCTCGTCCCAATAAACGCACAGATTCGTCATAATGCGAACTTCGCGCGATGCTGAGAGGAACTTGCCCGTCAAGTCGACCGTGATCGTCTTCGGCTTGCCGTCCGGCATGCCCATATCTTCGATTACCGTCGTCCATTCGCCGTGCTCGTCCTTCACCTGAAGGTAAGGAGCGATCAATCCAGCCTTGGATTCCTGTGCCGCGGCCATGAAGGTAGAGCCGTCGGCCCAATCCACCCAACCGTTGAGCACCAGCACTGCGCGATTGTCCGCGGCGGCCTTGCCAAAGTCGAGCGTTAACGGATGCAGTTCAGCGACGCCTGATTCCGCACGCTGAAATTCTGTAGGATAGTCCCGGTCGCGCTTTAGAAGTTTCGAGAGAACATTGCGCTCTCCGCCGTCGCGTGCCGACATCGGATAAATTCGCTTGGTTGCGCCGTAGAACCGGAATTCCGGGAATGGCGGACCCTTCCATTTCTCGTTTACGAAGACTTCCCCGTTCACAGGATGGTCGATCGCGTACAGCCGCAATTGATCGATGAACGACACTTCGCTCAGCTCCTCAGTGACTCGTAACTCGAGCGCGCCGTCTTTAAGCGCGAGCGATTCGGCCGGAATCTGGACGTACTCGTCGTGGTCCACCGGGAAAAAGGAGCCGTCCCCGGAACTTGCCCCGAGCGGCGCGATGCCGAGAACATCGGTGATGAACTCGAACTGCGTGCCGTTCCAGGTCCAGATCATCGGGCACGATCCGGAGAGGCGCTGCGCTTCCTTATATAGGTAGGCTCGATTGCCGGCCTGCTTCATTTCGTTTTGGATCAGGCCGTTGGGCCAGGTGATCCGAACCGTGTCCACTTCCTTATAACCACGCAGGTCGAACAGCAGCGGGATTCCCTGGTACTCCTTCTTCTCATACAGCAGACCCGCCTTGATCTCGACCTCCGAGCCTTGCGCGAGCTTTAGGTTCTTTACGCCTTGCAGTTGAACACTGATCCAGGAAACAGGCTTTACGGGAACACGTTCCTTAGCGCCCTCGACGTAAACTGCCAGCGGATCGCGCGCCTGCGAAGGATGCCCAGGATTGCGCTCCGCCTCGTACTTACCGTTCAACCGGTCGCGGTAAACGACGCGCACCGGGCCGCCGTCGTAGTTGATCACGAGATCGAAGGCCTTGCTATCGGGCACCACGCGTGTCTGCCACCCGCCCCGAGCGTTCCCTTTGACGAACGGAAAGTCGGAGGTGTGATCGGCGAAGCCTGCGGTTCCCTGATTGCGCATGAGCTTCGAGTCGTTACCGAGAACGATCAGGTCGAGATCGTAGTCGTGATCGTAATCGAGCCAGACCGCGCTCTCATAGGACCCGGTCATCAATTCCTTACAGGTGAATTTCGTGCGCTCGTTGTGGCAGAGGATCACCGCGGATTCGGTGACTACGGCCCGGTCGAGCAGTCCGTCGTTATCGTAGTCGCCGGCGACAATCGCCTTGGCGCTCCGATACTTCTCCAGGCCCGGAGGCAATGCGTAAGGACGCTCGGTGTACTTCGGCTCCGTCTTCGGAGCGGGCGGCAGAGCGTCAACCGGATCGTAGATTTCGGCGTAATCGCACCACTCCATATCCTCAGCAATCGCCGCGCCCTCCTGTGACTTCTTCAGGCGCTGGAATTCCGCCAGTTCCCGCGCCGCATCTTCTCGCTTGCCGGAAGTTCGATGCAGATTGTACAGCTGGAAGTGCGGCGCTGCCAGGTTCCCGTTCAGTTGGACTGCCTTCTCCAACTCGCGCATGCCTTCGTCGTTGCGGCCGTCCTGCTTATACAGAACGCCCAGGTTGTAATGGCCAACCGGCTCGGCGGGCACCAGTTTCACCATCTGCTCAAACTGCGGCAGTGCCTTCGCAAACTCGCCATTCTTCTTGAAGACGATACCCAGGTTGAACCAGGTGTGTGGAAGTTCGGGATTCGCCTTTTGAACTTTCTCCAGCTGGGCGACGCCCTCGTCCGTCTTCCCCGCCCGCAGCAATGCCAAACCATAGTTCAGCTGCTCGCGCTTGGAGGCCGGCGAGAGATCGAGCGCCTTTTTGAATTCGCCCACAGCCTGAGTCTGCGTGGTCGGATTCTCATAGAAAGCTTTGCCCAGATTCCGAAAATGCCACAGCCTGTCCTCGACGGACCGGTTGTTGTCGGCGGCCTGGAAAAAGAACAACAGGGTTACGGCAGCGACAGATCGCATCAGTTTAAGTATTGATTGTAACTAAGCAAGACACCATACTAGGTTTCTACTACCATGAGGTTCACTTTCTGGGCTGTATTCGGGTGCATCGCTCTGTCTGCTGGCCCCTTCGACAAGCTAGGGCCGAACGATCTCGCCCGCGGCAAGCGCTTGTTCGAGGCCCAGTGCTCTGTTTGCCACGGCATGAATGGTGCGGGAGGCAAAGGCGCGAATCTCGCAGTCGTCAAGTTTCGAAACGCCGCCAATGACGACGCGCTGGTCGAGGTGGTGAAGAACGGCGTACCTGACAGCGAGATGCCCGCCGCCTGGTGGATGAACGAGCAGGAAGCGGTCCAGGTGGCGTATTTCGTACGGTCGCTCGGCCGGATAGCGTCCACCATCAAGATCGCCGGCAGCATCCCTGCCGGCAAGGAAGTGTTTCTCGGCAAGGGCGGCTGCGCGGGCTGCCACATCGCCGAAGGCGCAGGCGGATCGATGGGGCCGGATCTCTCTCTCATCGGCGCCCGCCGAAGCCCGGCTCATCTTCGTGAATCCATTCTTGAGCCTGGAAAGGCGGTCCCTGAAGGCTTCCTCGCGCTCACTGTGGTAGACGCCGCCGGAAACAAGATCCGCTGCATCCGCGTGAACGAGGACACCTTCACGATTCAGGTGCGGAACATGGCCGGCAAGATTCTCTCATTTCGAAAATCCGAGTTGCGCGAGATTCACAAGGATTTTGGTGCCTCGCCGATGCCGAGCTATGCCGGGCGCCTTGCCGAACCTGACGTCGATAATCTGGTTGCGTATCTCGCCAGTCTCCGAGGTGAGAAATGAGAGCCGCCATTCTTGGTTGCCTGCTGGTAACACTGGCCGCCGCACAACCCGGCAACTGGACCACCTATTCGGGCGATCCTGGCGCACAGCGCTTTTCGCCGCTCACGCAGATCAACACGCGCAATGTTTCCGGCCTCAAGCCAGCCTGGGTTTATCAGGTGGGCCAGAAGAGCGAATTCGAAACCACGCCGATCGCCGTTGACGGCGTGCTGTACATCACTGAACCGCCGACCGTTGTCACGGCCCTCGACGCGCGCACGGGCCGTCCGCTGTGGACTTGGCGCAGGACGCTACCCAAGGACCTGCAGACCATCGGCTTTGGGCGCGTCAACCGTGGTGTCGCGGTGATCGGCGACACGGTCTACGTCGGCACGCTGGATGCACATATCGTCGCACTCGATGCTAAATCCGGCGCGGTTCGGTGGGATACCGAGGTGGCCGACTACAAACTCGGCTATTGCATCACCGGTGCGCCGCTCGCTGTTAAGGACAAAATCATCACGGGCACTTCCGGCGGTGAGGCCGGCATCCGCGGCTTCGTCGACGCCTATGACGCCAAGTCCGGCAAGCGCGCCTGGCGCTTCTACACGATTCCCGGTCCCGGCGAACCGGGTCATGACTCTTGGTCAGGGGACGCCTGGAAGACCGGCGGCGGTTCTACCTGGGTTACCGGTTCTTACGATGCAGCCACCAACCTGATTTATTGGGGCGTCGGGAATCCTGGTCCTGATTGGAACGGCGACGACCGTCCCGGCGACAACCTGTATACGTGCGCTCTGGTTGCCCTCAACGCCGATGATGGCACGCTGAAGTGGCACTTCCAGTACACGCCACACGACGATCATGATTGGGATGCTACCGAGATTCCAGTGCTGTTCGACGCCACAGTACGAGGCAAGACGCGGAAGGTAGTGGCCATGGCGAATCGCAACGCCTTCTATTATCTGCATGACCGCGCCACCGGCGAATTCCTGCTCGGCGTCCCCTACGCCAAGCAGACGTGGGCGAAGGGCCTCGACGACAAGGGTAGGCCGATCGTCCTGCCCAATACTTCTCCCAGCGTCGAGGGCACCTTGCTCTGGCCGAATCTGAACGGCTCAACGAACTGGTTCAGTCCGTCGTACAGTCCTCTTACGAAGCTGTTCTACGTTTCGGTGCGCGAGATCGGTGCCTACTATTACAAGAGCCCGGCTGAATACAAGCCCGGCACTTTCTTTGCCGGCGGCGGAGAACGCGCGCTGTACGGGGACGACGCCCATGGCTCAATCCGAGCGTTGGATGCATCAACCGGAAAGCTCAAATGGGAATTCCCGCTGCACACGCCGCCGTGGTCAGGCGTAATGGCGACGGCCGGCGGACTGCTGTTTGGCGGCTCGGACGAAGGAAATTTCTTTGCTCTCGACGCCGGCACTGGAAAAGCGCTCTGGCAATTTCAGACAGGCGGCAAAGTGGTGTCGAATCCCATGAGCTTCTCGGTTGACGGTAAGCAGTACGTCGCCATCGCAGCCGGCCAGGGCTTGTTTGTGTTCGGGCTGTAACACTTCTATTGCTTCCCCATATGAAGCCATGCTACTCTTCCTATGGTTAAGCAATAGGAATCAGCATGAGCGACAAAGCAGACGTTTGGCAAGGCACGCTTGCCCTGATGGCCCTGAAAACTCTCGAGACGTTGGGTCCGCTGCACGGCTATGGGATCGCACGCCGTATCGAACAAACCAGCGGTGATCGTCTTTCGTTGAACTACGGGACGCTGTATCCGGCGTTGCTGAAGTTGGAGCAGGAAGGCGCCATCACTTCCGAATGGGGCGTTTCCGAGAACAACCGCAAAGCGAAATTCTATAAACTGACCCGCGCCGGACGGAAGCAGATCGAGAAGGCCACCAGGGACTGGGAGCAGACTACCGCGATCCTCGCCCGGTTCCTCACCGAGAGCGGAGGGCAGGCATGAGAGCTCTACGGGCCGCGATGCTGAGAGTGGCGGGACTATTCTCCAAAAACAGCTGCGAACGTGAGCTCTCAGCGGAACTCGAGAGTCACCTTCAACTGCACGTCGACGACAACTTGAAGGCAGGCATGACCGCCGAAGAGGCTCGACGGCAGGCGATGCTCAAGTTAGGCGGGCTCGAGCGGACCAAGGAGAACTATCGAGACCAGCGCTCAGTTCCCTTCCTCGAAACGCTCATGCAGGACTTGCGCTACGCGGCCCGTCAAGCGCGAAAGAATCCCGGCTTCACGTTCACCGCGGTGTTGATTATGGCGCTCGGCATGTGCGCCAGTGTCGCCATCTTCTCTTTCGTTGACGCTGCGCTGCTGAAGCCGCTCCCGTATGCCGACGCGACGCGTCTGGTCGGCGTGTACGAGAGTATCGAGAAGATCTGCCCGCAATGCAACCTGTCCTATCCCGACTACCTCGACTGGAAACGTATGAACGTCGTCTTCAGTTCCCTCGAGCTCTACCAGGGCCGCCGTTTCATGATGAGTGGTCCGGCTGGTGCGGAAGCAGCACGCGGTACACGGGTGAGCGACGGCTTCTTTCGAGTGCTCGGCGTCGCGCCGGTGCTGGGACGAGATTTTACGCCCGGTGAAGACCTGCCGTCGGCTCCACGGACGGTCATCCTCAGCTATGCCGCTTGGCAGAATCGCTACGGCGGCAGCCCCGATGTTCTCGGAAAGTCCATAGTGCTGGACGATCAGGCCAATCTGATTATCGGGGTGATGCCCCGCGATTTTCATTTCGCGCTTACGGGTGCAACCGAGTTCTGGACCACCATTCACGCCTCTCAAGTGGCCGGTACGTGTGACGCGCGCCGCAGTTGTCATTCCATGTTCGGCGTTGCACGGCTCAAAGACGGCGTCTCCGTCCAGACTGCGTTGGCGAATACAGTATCCATCGCCCACGAGTTGGAGCGGCGATACCCGGAGTCGAACCGCGGACAGGGAGCGGCGGTGGAACCGCTCAGCGAGTCGATCGTAGGCAGCATGCGGTCACTTCTGCTGCTGCTGCTCGTCGGCGCCGGACTCCTGCTGGTGATCGCCTGTGTGAACGTCGCGAGCCTGATTCTGGTGCGCGCCGAGAGCCGCCGGCGCGAGATGGCCCTCCGGGGCGCCCTGGGTGCGTCTCAAGGTCGCTTGGTCCGTCAGTTCGTGACCGAAGGATTTGTCCTGGTTGCGACCGGCAGCCTGGCCGGACTGGCGTTGGCTTATGGCGCCATGAGGGTGCTTCTCAGCCTGATTCCAAGCTATTTGCTGGAGGGCATGCCGTATTTGAACGATCTCGGACTCAATCCGCGCGTCCTCGCCTTTGCCGGTTTCGTAGCATTAGTAGCGGGCCTGCTCTTTTCCCTCACTCCTTCATGGCGGCTCGCGTCCTCAAATGCACGCCAGGGTCTGGCCGAGGGCGGTCGAGGCTCCTCAGGTCTGACGTGGAGGCGCTTCGGATCGAACCTGGTGGTGGTGGAACTGGCAACAGCGGTGATTCTGCTCGTTGGTGCGGGCCTGCTCGGCAAGAGCTTCTACAAGCTACTGCATGTCGAGACCGGCATTCAGCCAGATCATCTCGCGTTGCTCCAGGTGGGTGCTCCCCGAGCCAATTACGGCAAGGACGAGCAAGCGGTGGCACTGGAACGATTGGTAATCAATCGGGTGTCTAGTTTGCCGGGCGTAAAGGCAGTTGGAATTGCAACCCTGCTGCCGATTGGCGGCAATGGGAACACGACATGGTTCAGGCTTGTCGGCCGTCCATATCACGGCGAACATAACGACACGCCTCAACGGGAAGTCAGCGTAGATTACCTGAAGACCCTTGGAGCGCGCTTGCTAAGTGGCCGCTACTTCGTGGAATCAGACGATATGTCCAAGCCGCGGGTGGCGATTGTAAACCAAGCCTTCGCCAAGCTCTACTTTCCCGGTGAGGATGCCGTGGATAAACAACTCGCGGAACTCTCGGGCAAGCCTCCGTTCACAACGATCGTCGGGGTGGTGAACGACATCAAGGAAGGTCCGCTGGACGTCGAGACTCGCCCTGCCATCTACGTTCCGTTCAATCAGAACACCGACTCCGTCTTCGCGATTGCGGTTCGGACCCAGCAGGACGAGCAGTCGATACTTCCCGCGCTCATTGCGACAATCCGCCAGATCGACGTGGGAATTGTGGCGACGAACCCGAATACGATGGTTCAGCGCATCGCGGACTCCCCGTCAGCTTACCTGCATCGCTCGTCAGCCTGGCTGATTGCCGGTTTCGCTGTTCTGGCGCTTGTGCTCGCCATCGTCGGTCTATACGGCGTGATAGCGTACTCGGTGAGCCAGCGGACTCGTGAAATCGGAGTCCGCATGGCACTCGGCGCACGACCCGGAACGGTATACCGGCTGGTCCTGCAGGAAGCCGGACTGTTAGCTGCAATCGGCATCGCGGCCGGGTTGCTGGGCTCCCTCGGCGCAGCGACGCTGATGAGCAAACTCCTGTTCGGCACCACGGCCTGGGATCTGCCGACACTAGCCGCGGTGGCGGGCGTGCTTGCGGCGTCGGCGCTTCTCGCCAGTTTCATTCCCGCGCGACGGGCGGCATCGGTGAGTCCAGTCGACGCACTGCGCGCTGAGTAGCGCCATACTTGTATGCATGAGGCTTGTCTACTGGTCCGCCATTGCCCTTGCCAGCGGAGCGCTTCAGGCGCAAACCGGCAATCCGGTGCCTGTCATTAATCCGGGTGGAGTAATCACCGCCCAGCAGTTTGGCGCATTTACAACCATCGCGCCAGGAACCTGGATCGAAATCTACGGGACGAATCTGTCGGCCACCACGCGCGCGTGGCGCGCTTCGGATTTTCTCGGCAACACTGCGCCGACGGTTCTGGATAACGTGCGCATCATGATCGGCTCACAATTCGCGTTCCTCGACTACGTGAGTCCCGGACAAGTGAATGCGCAGGTTCCGAACGCGATCGGCACGGGCACGGTGAATCTTACAGTCATCACGGCCACCGGCACCAGCGCGCCCTACCCGCTGACGGTAAGCCCATCCGGAGTACAGCCGGAAACCTACGCACCACCGACGTTCAAGATTGGCGGCAAGCAATACGTCGGAGCAGTCTTCCCCGACGGCGCCTACGCGCTGCCGGCGGGCGCGAACGCAGGCGTCACTTCACGGCCGGCCAAGCCCGGAGATATCGTTACGTTGTACGGCATCGGTTTTGGCCCTACTGTACCGGATGTTCCGCCGGGACAAATCGCGCAGGGCGAAACCAAGTTCGACAGTCTGAGAATCGTCTTTGCGAATTCGAATGCCGACATCAAATATGCCGGTTTCGCACCGGGATTCGTAGGTCTCTATCAGTTCAACATCGTGGTGCCCGACCTTCCCAACAACGACCTGGTGCCGGTGTCGCTGCTCGTCAACGGTCTCCCCGACGGGCAAGTGCTCTACATCCCCATCCAGCACTAGTGATGTATGTTCGTAATTGCACTCTGACTACGACGCCATCGTAATCGGCGGCGGCGCAGCGGGACTCATGGCCGCCATCGAGGCCGGGAAACGCGGCCGCCGCGTCGCCGTGCTCGAACACAATGACCGCATCGGCCGCAAGATTCTGATCTCCGGCGGCGGACGCTGTAACTTCACCAATCTGCACTGCCGTCCGGAGAATTTCATCTGCGAAAATCCACATTTCGCAAAGTCCGCGTTGGCGCGATACACGCCTGCGGACTTTATCACCCTGGTCCAGAAACACCACATTCAATATCACGAGAAAACGCTGGGGCAGCTTTTCTGCGACCGCAGCGCCACCGAGATTATCACGATGCTCGAGAGCGAATGCCGCGACGCCGGCGTTCGCATCGTCCCCAACTGCCGCGTCAATGCCCTTGATCGTGACGAGCATTTCCGCGTGTCCACGAGTACCGGCGAGTTTACGTCCCCGGGCATCGTGATCGCGAGCGGTGGACTCTCGATCCCCAAAATCGGCGCCACCGACTTTGGCTATCGCATCGCCAGACAGTTTGGGCATCGCATCGTTTCTCCGCGTCCAGCCCTGGTTCCGCTCCTGGTGCCGGGCTATGGCGAATTGGCGGGTGTTTCCACTGAAGTGGTTGCATCAGCCAGTAAAACAACGTTTCGCGAAAAGATGCTTTTCACCCATCGAGGGCTAAGCGGTCCCGCAATCCTGCAGATCTCTTCCTATCTTCCCGCGGCACTTTCGATTGACCTCCAACCTGACGAGTCCATCCATATACCCAAACGCGTCGCGCGCGCCTTTGAAGGTCAAGTGGACGACATCCATCACTGGATCCCCCATGTGACTGGCACTGAGGGTTTCGAGAAGGCCGAAGTCACCGCCGGTGGGGTAGACACCAATCAGCTTTCGTCGAAAACCATGGAGAGCCGCCTCGTCCCCGGACTGTATTTCGTCGGCGAAGTGGTTGACGTCACGGGCCACCTGGGCGGGTTCAACTTCCAGTGGGCTTGGGCCAGCGGCTACTCGGCTGGTCAATCCATTTAAACTTGCTGTATGTCCACCGTCCGCGCGGCCGTCGTGCAGGCAGCACCTGCTCCCTTCGATCTTGATCGTTCTCTCGCCCGAACGTTGGATCTCATTGCTCAAGCGGCCGGCAAAGGCGCGAAAATCGCAGTCTTCCCGGAAGCCTTCCTGTCCGGCTACCCAAAATTGCTAGACTTTGGGGCCACGGTCGGCCGCCGCACCGAAGAAGGCCGCAAGCTGTTCCGGCGCTACTTCGAAAGCGCGATCGACGTCCCTGGTCCGGTGACGCAAGCCTTGGGGGACGCTTGCCGCGAGCATTCCATCAACCTGGTAATCGGCGTAATCGAGCGGGGCGGTGGGACGCTCTATTGCACCGCGCTCTATTTCAGCGACGGAGGCACGCTGCTGGGTAAGCACCGCAAGGTGATGCCAACGGGGATGGAACGGCTTATCTGGGGCTTCGGCGACGGGTCGACATTGAAGACGGTCGAGACCAGCGCTGGGCGCGTCGGCGCCGTCATCTGCTGGGAAAATTACATGCCGCTCATGCGGATGGCAATGTACCAGCAAGGCGTCCAGCTTTACTGCGCCCCCACGGTCGACGATCGCGATACCTGGCCGCTCAGCATGCAGCATATCGCCTTCGAAGGCCGCTGCTTCGTGCTGTCGGCAGTCCAGTATTTGCGCCGCTCGGACTATCCAGCCGATATCGCCAGTCTCCTCCCGCCTGAGCCGGCAGATCCGGTAATTCGCGGCGGCAGCGTCATCGTGAATCCGCAGGGTCGCCTGCTGGCGGGTCCCTGTTATGGCGATGAGTGCATCCTAATTGCAGACCTGGATCTCAATGAGATCGTTGAGGGGAAATTTGATCTGGACGTCGTCGGGCACTACGCGCGTCCTGATCTCTTCCGCATGCTCATGGATGACTCGCCAAACGGTTGAGTATATGAAAACAGGCCAGATATCCGTCTGAGCGCGTGAGCACCTACTCCTGACGGCCTATGCTGGCTAAAGTCATCGCCCTAACCATCCGATTTCACGCTTGCTATGCGCTCTCCCGGCTTCGTGTACGTGATGGTCAACCCGCGGGCGCCGCAACTGGTTCGAGTGGGCAAGACGGACCGTCCCCCCGAAGATGCGGCGCGAGAAGCAAATCTCCAGCTTCGTGACGCTGGATATTTCAGCGATTGCATGGGTGCTGAGGGCTTCTGCCACGACTACCTCGAGACTTTCAACACCGGGAATGACCCGGAAATGTTCGAGGTGCCAGTCGAAATTGCCCTGAAGGCCCTGTCTCTCGCCATGGAAAAACATGTCGGAACCCGGGCTAATATTCCGGTAAACTCCTCCCTCTATGACGAAGAACCGCAAGTGTCGGAGGGTACGACGGCAACGACGCTCTACGAGGAGGGTCTCCGTCACCGGCGCGAACAGAATCCCGTGGAGGCCATTCGCTATTTCAAGCGGGCCGCAAGGCTTTCCGAGCCCAGAGCCTTCTCCGTACTGGCCGAGATGTACGAGAGCGGGCAAGGATGTCCCGCGGACGTTAACCGCGCGATGGAATGGTTGCATGAAGGCACCCGTTCCGGAGCCCGCGAATGCTGGGGCGCGCTCGCCGACCGTCTCCCTCAAACCAAATACCTCCGGCCTTACTTCACCGGGCTCGACGTTCCCGGCCTGAATGTGGAACAGCGAAACAACACCGTCCGGCGCATGCGCCTATACCTCCAGCTTGCCGCCAACGGCCTCACGCAAGAGGACTTGAACGCCATTGAAGGCGTCATGGAGCAACTCGGTGAGCGCGATCTGCAACGTCAATGGAAGCAGCTCCGAGCCGGCGCCAAACGGTCCGGTGGCGGCGTCGGCTCGATCCTGAAGTGGGGAATCGCATTAACGATCGCTGCCGCCGTCGGCATCCTCGTTCCGCTAATGTTCTTCCGCGGCAACACCGAAACGCCCGCACCCGCAGCAGCGAGTGACGCAGCGGCGGCGGCAACGGCCGAAGCGGAAGCGCAATCGTCACTCACAGGTTCTGCTCCCGGAAGATCCAAGACCACCTCGCCTTCGTCCACAGCCGCCAAGCTCAAGGCGCCGGGCTCCAAAGTTCCGCAAACACCCGCTGAAGCAGCCGCCGTCGCTCGGCCCGTAATTCACGATCCCTCAAGCACACCAGAGCCGGCGCCGGTTGCAAGAGTAGAGGCTCCAGTGATCCGAACGGCTCCTGTGGCAGAGGCCGCAAGCGCACGTGAAATCTCCGCGCAGGAGTTGCAGGAACATTTCTCCTATGACAAGGGTAAAGCAACCGCCGCATTTAAGGACTCGTTGATCAAGATCACCGAACCGGTGGAAAAAGTCGGCAAGCACGATCTGTCGTTCAAGAAGATCAAGTGCAAGTTTGACGGCGCGCCGCCAGATCGCATCTCAGCTGGAATGACGGTTACCGTCGAAGGTGTCGTTCACGGCAAGGGGCAATGGACCGGCACCATCACTTTGGAACACTGCCGCGTGCTGTAGGGTTTCGAAGCCGGTTAGTTCTTGACGCCCATCAGGTTCATCGCCATCATAATCAGCCAGCCCGCAAGTCCGGCTGCTGGGATAGTAAGCACCCAGGCCCATACGATGTTTGCAGCAACACCCCAGCGAACCGCCTTCAATCGCTGAATGGAACCTACGCCCGCGATGGCGCCGGCGGTGACGTGTGTCGTCGACACCGGAAGGTGCATCCCCTCAGTGGCAAACAGAATCGTGATCGCTGCGGCCGTCTCGGCGCAGAAGCCGCTGCGGGGCTTCAAACGGGTCAACCGGCCGCCCATGGTGTGGACGATGCGCCAACCGCCGCTCAACGTGCCCAAGCTAATCGCGGAGTACGCTCCAATGATCACCCAGTAGGGCACCTCGAACTTGTCGAGGTACTTCGAGGTCACCAGAACAGTGGTTATGATGCCCGCAGTCTTCTGGGCGTCGTTGCCGCCATGAGAAAAACTCAGCAGCGCTGACGACACCAACTGTGCGCGACGAAACCAGATGTCCATGTTCTTCGGACTGGAGTTCCGGAAAAGCCAGTAGACCCCCACCATCAGCGAGTATGCGATTGCCATGCCCGCCATCGGCGCGATGATGATAAAAATCAGCGTCAATTTCCAACCGTGAGGAATCAACGCCACGAAGCTGTGACTGAAGCCTTCAAGGTAGGCGACGTGCGCCATCGCTGCCCCTGCATAGCCGCCCAGCAAGGCGTGCGAAGAGCTGGTGGGCAGCCCCAGCCACCACGTCAGCAGATCCCAGACAATCGCGCCAAGCAGGCCGGCCAAAATCACGTACGGCGTCACGTATTCCAGGTGGACCATCCCCGAGCCGACGGTCTTGGCCACCCCTGTGCCCACACTAAATGCGGCGACGAAATTGAAGAACGCCGCCCACGCCACGGCTTGCATCGGCGTCAGAACGCGGGTTGCTACGATGGTCGCAATCGAGTTGGCGGCGTCGTGAAACCCGTTGATGTAGTCAAAGGCAAGGGCAACCAGGATGATCGCGCCAACCAGAATCAGAGTCGAATCCATCGGGTGTCAGCTGTTCTTGACGACCACGCTCTGCAATGCGTCTGCCACATCCTCGCAGGCGTCGGTGGTCTGCTCGAGAAATTCGTAGATTTCCTTCAGCTTCAGCAACTCCACTGGGTTCTTCTCGTTCACGAACAGGTCACTCACCGCCGATCGAACCAACTGATCAGCCACTTCTTCAAGACGATTGATCTCAATGCAATGGTCGATCAATTTCTCGTTCTTGCTGAGAGCCTGAAACGCCTTCTGAAGAGCCTCAGAGCACTGATGGACAATCCCACACAGCTCAATCACAGTTGGCGGAATTCGCTCGAGCCGGTAAGCGACCATGCGGTGAACGGCGTCCTCGATGCCGTCCAGCACGTCGTCCAAATGGGAGGAAAGCGAATGCAGGTCTTCCGGATCGAGTGGAGTAATGAAGGTCGAGTTCAGCCGGACGAAGATTTCATGGATAATTTCGTCGCCCTCCTGTTCGAGTCCGCGGATTTTCAGAGCCGCACTCGCCAGTTGGGCATTTCCAGCCTTCGCGCCTTCAAGCAGCAATTGCGATGCTTCGCCGATGATCCGGACCTGTTCTAGAAAGTATTCGTAAAACTTCTCTTCGCGGGGAAGGAATTTCATACGGTCTCGCGGGAGAACTCCAGCGGTCGAGCTTCAGGATGACTCATCATGGGGTCCTTATCAGTATATGGTGGCGTTGCTACAAATCGGTTACGAATCGGCAAGCACTTGAACCAGCGGCGGCGCTTCCTCAGCCTCGACGCCTTCGAGGTCAAGAAATCGGAGATCCAACAGGCGCTGTGGTTCAATATTGCCCATCGCAGCGAGAAGGCTCTCCTTCAAGCGGGGATGCTCGCTCTCCAGATCCGCAAACATGGAGCGGATCGACTTTCGCACGGTACCCGTCCGCTGGCTGCAGCCGCAGGGAATTACCGGCGCGCCGAGCGATTCGGCAAAGCGAGCCGTCAAATCCTCAGTGACGAACACCAACGGCCGAATTAACCGAAATTCCTTATCGCGCGACTTGGTGACGGGTGGCAGAGCGCTCAACCGGCCGGTGAACATCGCGTTGCGCAGAAACGACTCACAGAAATCGTCGGCGGTGTGGCCGAAAGCGATAACGTTGGCGCCCAGCCCGCGGGCAATCTCGTAAACCGCGCGCCGGCGATACCGGCTGCAGAGATCGCAGCCATGGTCGGGTTGCTCCTCAATCAGGCGGAACGACGGCCGGTCGTGGAAATAGGTCCAATCCACTCCGCGAGCCTTCAGATACTCGCCCACGGGCTCAATCGGCCGCAGGAACTTTCCCTGCTCCACCGTAAAGGCACAAACGGAGAACTGGATGGGGGCACGCTTCTGGAGTATCAGTAGAGCTTCGAGCAGTGTCAGCGAATCCTTACCGCCGGACACGCCGACTGCCACTCGATCGCCGTCGCGGATCATCTTGAAGCGTGCCACCGCCTCACCGACTTTCCGCAGAATCGTTTTCTGGAGGTCCAAACTACTATTGTACTAATTGGTCTGGCGAATTACGACGAAGTGCGCGAGAACAATGAAAGCAGGCTGCCGAACGCGGATCCTGTCTTCGCCGGTTCTTTCTTTTTGCCGGTGAGCCGGTCTCCCAATTGCGTAAAGCTCTTGCCCAGGCCCGATGTGGGGGGCACCGACTTACCTTCGAGCAATGCCCTCTGAACGGCCTCGTAATCGCTTGGAATCACATGGAAGATGTCGGTATGCAACGCCGTGCCGATGACATCACGACTGAGGCCAACATCTTTGTCATAACGGTTCACCACCACCCGAGTCTTCCAGCGCCCTATCCGGTTTGCTTCAAGGTATGAAAGAGCCCGTTGGGTGGCCTGCAGGGCCGGCAGTTCGTTCGTGGTGACCAGAATCACCTCGTCGGCCATCCGTGCCTGGGACATATTCCACTCTCCATAAACACTGGGCGAGTCGAGTACTACGACATCATAGTTGGCCCGAGCAAAATTAATGACTGGACTGGCGTCGCGCAAATCACTGGCGAACTCAAAGAGTGTCTCCGGCGACAGTAGAACATCCACACCCTGACGCTGGACAACCATCGCTTTCCAAAGGTCAGCGTCGAGGCTCTCAGAGTGCGCCAGCACATCCAGGAAGCTGTAGGTGGATTTGACTTTGAGAAGAAATGATACCGTCCCCGTAAGCGGATCGAGATCCGCCAAAAGCACCCGTTCCGATCCCGTACGCTTGGCGTGGAAAGCCAGGTTGGTGGCAACCGTAGTGGCTCCGCATGCCCCTTTGGCGGGCATCACGCAGATGATCTTGGCAGCCGGCTTGTTGGACAGCTTATCTTTCGGAAGAGTACGTTCCAGTTTTTTGAGTGCGGCGTCCAACTGCTCGCGGTTGAAGGGCTGCACCAGCAGTTCGGTCGCCCCCTGGCGCAGACAGCGCAGCATAAGCTGTGAGTCGCCGGCCCCCAGCAGCGCGATGATCGTCGAATCCGGCGCAGCTTTCGCCATGTCGCCTAACAAGCTGAGCGCCTGCTCTTTAGCCGACATCACGTCAAGCAGGATGAGATTTGGCGGTTGTGAACCAAACAGCCTCGGCAAGTCGCCCGCGTCGGGATACCGGGCCACTTCGCTTACCGCTGCCCGGGGCATGCAATGTCCGACCAGCGGACCTAATTCGTCCAATACCCCCCGGAGCGGACTGATACACATGACTCGCCAACTGGCGGTCTGCCGCAGCCCGTCCGATTCGCTACGGGAATCATTTGAGAGGTTAAGGCTAGGCATTGTTCTTCGTTAGGGCCAGCGGCGGGCAGATGCCCGTCCAATTAATCCCATCGGCATCGCCCAAACAAAACGTGAGATCTATTCCCCGAAAAACGGACTAAACATCTGTGGACCGTGACGATAAGAAGGTGTAGGCCATCCGGAACGCCGGAAGACGCCTCTTTTCGCAGCCACGCCGGAGCCGTAAAATGATGTCAACAAACAAGAAAACCGTTGCAATCTGCGATACGCAGCCCATCACCGCCGAAGGGGTTCGGGGTGTAATTCAGTCCAGTGGCGATATGGAATTCGTCGACCGTGTCGATTCACTAGCCGCCGCCACCGAGTTGGTGACTCAGAGCGCTCCCGATATCCTCATCATTGACAAAGGGTTGGGGATTCAAGCCATTCTCGAATGGCTCTCCGATCTGCAATTGAGGCAGTCGCTCACCTTGCCGGTGATCTGGGGAGTGTCGCTCACTGAAGCCGAGGCGCTGCGATTCCTCCAGGCGGGCGCGCGGGGTATTCTGCGCAAAACAGCGAATGTCCCGCTCATCCTCTCCTGCCTCCGCACCGTCGCCAGCGGACGCAACTGGATGGAGGACTGCGTGTTTCGCGATGCCCTCCGGATAGACCGTAACCCGCGGTCGGAATTGACGCCTCGCGAGCAGCAGGTTCTGGAACTCGTCGAGCAGGGCTACAAGAACAAGGAGATTGCTTCTGAACTGGGTATCCGCCCGGGTACGGTGAAGATCCATCTGAAGCATGTCTTCGAGAAAACCGGAGTCCGCGGCCGGTACGGGTTGGCTCTTAGCGGCCTGAAAGACCGGGGCCTGCTCTCACTTACCGCTTAAGGCGGTTGGCAGCAATCTAAACCGGCAACAAATCTTTACCGCGAATCGGCGACTGGCACTTCGGCGTGACGGCTTGGCCGCGAGACCGTCTGTTATTCTGAGACTTCGTGCCTAACCCTCGTCTGTTCCTCCTGTTGCTCGGATTGCCGGTTCTCGCGCAGCAGCCTTCACCCTTATTGCGGATTCTTGATGACGAACTGAGCCGCAATTTGACGGTCTTGAAACAAAAGGGCGAGCCGGCCCCGTATTTCATGAGCTACGCGGTGACCGATATGGAATCGGATAGCGTGTCGGCTTCGCGTGGCGCCATCACTAGCCAAAACAAGAATCATTCACGCTACTTCGACGTCAGCGTCCGGGTGGGAGATAGCAAACTCGACAACTACCGCCGGATTCGCGGTGATCAAGGCCGGTTTACCTCGGGTGCGGCTATTCCGATCGAGGACGGCCCAAATGCCATCAAACGGCGCGTCTGGCTGGAAACGGATCGAGCTTACCGAGCGGCGGCCCAGCGCCTGATCCAGATCAAAACCAATGCGCAGGTGAAACTGGCGGGCGACGACGATTCTGACGACTTCTCCTCTGAGCAGCCGGCAACTTTTAACGAAGCGCCCGCCCGCTACGATTTTTCGCAGGCCGAGTGGTCGGCGAAAGTAAAGAGGCTTTCCGCCGAGTTCAAAGCGTACCCTGGCATACTTAATTCCTCTGTTGCCGTCGGGGTGCGCCGGGAGCTTCACACCTTCGTAAACAGCGAAGGCTCGCGAATTGAACAAGGCAGGCTGATCGCCCAAATGTTCATTTCGGCACAGGCTAAAGCGCCTGACGGCATGGATTTAGCTCTGGGAGAGACCTTCGAGGCCGAGAGTCTGAAGGGTTTGCCGAGTGAAGACACCGTTCGCAAGGCCATCAAGAAGACCGCCGAGGACCTGACTGCGCTGTTGCGGGCTCCCGTTGTTGATCCCTACGTTGGACCGGCCATCCTATCCGGTTATGCCGCGGGCGTATTCTTCCATGAGATTTTCGGGCATCGTGTTGAGGGACACCGTCAGAAGGACGAGGCCGAGGGTCAGACCTTCACTAAGAGTGTTAACGCACCCGTGCTTCCAGAGTTTCTCAGCGTCATCTTCGATCCGACACGGACAAGCTACAAAGGCACTTTCCTCAACGGCCACTATGATTACGACGATGAGGGCGTTAAGGCACGGCCCGTAACCGTGGTCGACCACGGCATCCTCAAGACTTTCCTGCTGTCGCGTTCGCCGATTAAGGGATTTCCGAACTCGAACGGACATGGCCGCCGCCAAGTGGGGGCTGAGGTGGTTTCGCGGCAGTCGAATCTCATTGTCGAGAGTTCCCATGCCATGCCAGAAGAGAAGCTTAAGGAAACTCTACGCGAAGAGCTAAAGAAACAGGGCAAGCCGTGGGGGTTGTACTTTGCCAAGGTCACCGGCGGTTACACCACAACCGGACGCCGGGGCCTGCAGGCGTTCACGGTAATGCCGCTGCTGGTTTACCGCATTTACGCGGACGGAAAGCCCGATCAATTAGTTCGCGGCGTGGATATCGTCGGCACTCCTTTGGCGAGCTTCGCCAAAATTGTCGCAACGTCGGATCGCGCGGAAATCTTCAACGGCATTTGCGGCGCCGAGTCCGGCTCAGTGCCGGTATCGGCCGTGGCGCCGGCCATGCTGGTCAGCGAAATTGAGATTCAACGCAAAGAACGAAGCCTCGACCGCCCGCCGCTGCTCCCGGTTCCGCCTGAGGTGCCCTCGAAATGAGACGAGTTCTGTTAGTCGCGCTTACGGCGGCCTGCCTTGGCGCGGCTCAATCCGTAAAACTGCCGGACGACGCAGTCCTCAAGGCAATGATCGACGAGTTGCAGCGCATTCCCATGCTGGCGGTGGTCGGCCTCGAGGACAAGCCTTACTTCGCTGAATACTCGCTCGAAGACGTGAATAGCTTTTCAGCTGCCGCCTCTCTAGGCTCGCTGATGGGCAGTTCTCGCACGCACGGGCGGTTGCCGCAGGTGGCCGTACGAACAGGCAGTTACGAATTCGACAATACCAACCACGTTCAGACCACCCAACAGGCCGGACCGCGGCTCGACGGCGAGTGGCCCATCGAGAACGACTATGGCGTCCTGCGTCAGAACTTCTGGCTCGCCACGGACCGTGCTTTCAAGAATGCGCTGGAGGCCATCTCGAGAAAGCGCTCGTCGCTGCGTAACGCCGCCGCGCCAGAGAAGCTCGCGGACTTCTCGAAGGCCCCGCCCACCGTTTTTATCGGCCCGCTCAATCGCGAACCCTTCGATGAAAAAGTCTGGACGAAGCGCGCCGTTGACCTGTCTGCGATCTTTTCCGCTTACCCGGAAATCTTTACCTCCTCGGCCGATACCAGCATTTACCTCGGAAATTCGTATTACGTCAACATCGAGGGGTCGATTCAGCGCACTCCGGAAACTCTAGTGCAGGTGCGTTCTCTCGCCTCAGCCCAGGCGCCCGATGGCATGACGATTCATGATGCTCGCATCTTCGCCAGCCTTTCATTGCAGAGTGTGCCGTCCGATCTCGACTTCCGGCGGGGCGTCACCGAAGTTGCTGACAACATCCGCGCATTGCTCAAGGCTCCCGCGGGTGAGGATTACACGGGTCCGGTGTTGTTTGAAGCGCAGGCCGCCGCTCAATTGATCGCCCAACTGGTGGGGGATAATCTTCGCCTGACACGCCGACCTGTATCCGACCCTGGACGACCGGCGCAGACTTCGCCTGGCGAACTAGAGGGTCGGGTGGCATCTCGCATTCTGCCCGAATGGATGAGTATTGTCGACGATCCCACCCAGACCGAGTGGCATGGCGAACATCTCGTCGGCGGCTACCGCTTCGACATGGAGGGCATCGCGCCACAGCCGGTCAGCGTCGTCGAGAAGGGCGTCCTCAAGAACTTTCTCTTGACCCGGCAACCTGTCGGCGCCTACGCCACCACCAATGGACACGCCCGATTGCCTGGCCCTTATGGGGCGCACATGGCGACCATCAGCAACCTGTTCATCAGCGCTTCCGAGGGAAAGCCGCTTGGTGCCCTGAAAGCTCAGTTGATCGACATCTGCAAGCAGCGGAACAAGCCGTTTGGTATGTTAGTCCGCAAGCTCGACTACCCTTCGTCGGCGAGCGTTCCTGAATTGCAGAGCCTCGCCGCCGGCATGACGCGCGGTGGCGGCAGCCGTCCGGTGACGCCTCCCATCCTTGTTTACCGGGTCTATCAGGACGGGCGCGAGGAGTTAGTTAGAGGACTTCGTTTTCGGGGCCTCAACGTGCGCTCGCTGCGCGACATTATCGCCGCTTCCAGTGAATCGACGGTCTTCCATTTCATCAACAACGGCGCTCCGTTTGCGATGATCGGAGCCGGCGGCTTCCTCGCACCGGCCAGTGTCATCAGTCCCGCTTTGCTATTCGAGGAATTGGAATTCGAGAGACCACAGGACAATCTCTCGCAGCCTCCATTGGTGCCGCCCCCGCCTCTCACCTCCGCGGTCCGCTAGACCCATGACGCGTTTGTTGAGCCGTTCCATCTTTCGAGAAGTCGCCACCGGCGCGGCGCTCGGCGTTGTCCTCTTCACGTTCGTTCTCTACCTGCAAAAGGCGGGGCAGCTCTTCGCGTTTCTTGTGCATTTCTCTGGTCCGCCACGCACGATGGCGTACCTTTTCTCGCTGCCGATTCCGCAGACCCTTATTTTTACCGTCCCCCTCGGAACGCTGGTCGGCGTGCTGCTCGCGCTGAGCCGCATGTCGGGCGACGGCGAGGTTACGGCTTTGCGTGCCTCAGGTGTACCGGGCCGTAGCGTCGCACGGCCTGTGCTCCTGTTTGCGGCGCTGGCATCGATGGCAGCCGCCGCATCGTCGCTGTGGCTCACGCCCTGGGCGTATCGCGAACAATACCGGCTTCTCAATCAATACGCCGCTGAAGAGATCAGCGCCGAGATTCAACCTCGCGTTTTCGACGAGACCTTTCCGAAACGCATTCTGTACGTCGGGGACGTCTGCTGCGGCAAAGCTCCCCGCTGGCACAACGTCATTATCGCCGACGTCACGCCGCCCGAGGACCGGCCAAAGAGCGCTCGCGAGTACGGTGACGGACCGCGTATTACGCTGGCATCGGAGGCTCTGGCAACGCCCGATGCTACCAACACTCGGATTCAGCTCTCTCTGGTGAATACAACCTCGTACGACGTTGAGAAGGATTTCACGCAATACTCTGTCAACTCGCAGCCCTCTCGCGAACAGATGCTCGACGCCGAGAAGCCTTCAGAGAAGCGCCCCAGCAAACCCTCCATCGAGATCGACACCATCCCCCTCTACAAGATCGCCTATCGGGATCCAAGCGTCGACAATCAGCGAAAGCTCGAAGCGCGTATCGAACTGAACCAGCGCTTTGCTCTGCCGCTCGCATGCCTGCTGTTGTCGCTGGTGGGAATCCCCCTGGGCGTCTCCTCGCGCAAGGGCGGCAAGTCAGGAGCCTTCGTCCTCACCGTGGGGATGGCCTTTGTCTACTTCATCATTATGATCGGCCTCAACGGGCTGGCTCGCCAAGGCACCATCTCAGTGCCGGTAGCGGTCTGGACGCCTAACGCGCTGTTTACGCTGGTGGGACTGATCATGATGTGGCGCCTTGAAAAACCGGGCGACCGCGACTTGGTCGCTAACGCTCGCTTCTGGATCGACTCCACAATTGCACGCATCAAGCGAAAGTACCGCTCGCAACCATCACGACAGGGGCCTTTTGATGGCTTCCGTATCCCCTTGGTGCCGCAGCTCATTGACGCTTACGTCCTGAATAGCTTCGTTTTTTACTTCGCCGTTATGCTTGTCAGCCTGGTGCTGATGATTCACGTGTTCACGTTTTTCGAGCTCATCAGCGACATCATCCGGAACCGGATCCCCGTGTCGATGGTGCTTGAATATTTGTTCTTCCTCACACCGGAGTTGATTTACGATTCAGCCCCGCTCAGTGTACTGGTGGCCGTGCTCATCACATTCGGTGTCTTTACTAAACACAACGAAGTGACAGCCTTCAAGGCTTGCGGCGTTTCGGCCTATCGCCTGGCCGGACCGGTGTTGATCGCGTCCACCGTTCTGAGCGGAGGTCTGTTCGCGTTTGATCATTACTACGTCCCCGACGCGAACCGCCGCCAGGACGCGCTGCGCAACGTAATCAAGGGTCGTGCAGCGCAGACCTACCTGCGGCCCGATCGCAAATGGATTTACGGCCAGGGCGATCGGATTTATTACTACAAGTACTTCGATGGCAATGAATCGGTAATGGTGGGTGTCAGTGTTTTCGAACTGGACCCAAAGGCATTCCGGCTTACCCGTCATATACAGGCGGAGAAAGCACGTTGGGAACCTGATTTGAAGACCTGGGTATTTCAGAACGGTTGGAGCCGCGAGTTCGGGAAGGATCACGAAAAGTTCGATAATTTCAGCGGGGAAACCCGGACCTTTACGAACCTCAGCGAGCCGCCTTCGTGGTTCATGCGCGAAGTGAAACAGTACTTCCAGGTGAACTTCATCGAGCTGCAATCCTACATTCGCGAGGTGCAGCAAAGCGGCTTCAATACCATCCCGCTCCAGGTGCAATATCACAAGAAGTTCTCGGTGCCGCTCTTCGCACTGATCATGGCCTTGATCTCCGTGCCATTCGCGTTCGCCGCCGGATCACGCGGCGCGATGGCTGGGGTTGGTGTGAGCTTCGCCATCGCGATTGCTTACCTGAGCATCAGCAAGCTGTTCGAGCAGATCGGCAACCTTAACGGACTTCCACCACAACTCGCAGCGTGGTCCCCCGACGCCATCTTCGCGCTCACCGGACTGTACTTCCTCACGCGCCTGCGCACCTGAACCCAACCCTATGCTGATGCCAGCCATGGCCATGTCGATCACTGAATGGGAGACCATCGCCCCGGCGCGCCACGATGGCGAATCCGGGTTCGCGCTTTGGAGAACCTGTACATTCGGTGAAATTCGAGTGCGCCGCGTCGAGTACTCGCCGGGTTACCGCGCTGACCACTGGTGCGCCAAAGGTCACGTGATTCTCTGCCTCACTGGCAGTTTAGAGATCGAGCTCGAAGATGGCACGCGGTTGCGGCTTGAGCCAGGCCAAAGCTATCACGTCGGTGACGGCAATCCGCGACATCGGAGCAGCGCGCCGTTAGGTGCGCAACTATTTATCGTCGACTAAGCGCCCCGCCGGCTACGCTCCAGGTGCGCGTCGCTTCCGCAACTCGTCGAATGTCACTGCCAGAATAATTACGCCGCCAATAATCGCCTGCTGCAAATAAGGGCTGATGCCGAGCAGATCGCTGCCGTTTGACAGCAATCCCATGATGAAGGCACCAATCAACGTGCCCAGAACGCTGCCTTCCCCGCCCCTCAACGATCCGCCCCCGATAACGACGGCGGCGATCGCCTGCAACTCGTAACCTTGACCCGCCGTCGGCTGGCCAGTCATCAGACGCGACGCTTCGATCATCCCTGCCAGCCCAGTCAGCATTCCCCCGATGGCGTAGACCGCCGTCAGGTGGAACTTCACGGGGATGCCCGCATAGAAGGCCGCATGTTCGTTTGATCCGATGGCGAACGCGTACCGTCCCAGCTTGGTGTGTTCCAGAACCACGTGCATGATGCCTGCACAGATCAGCAGCAACCAAAGCACAAAAGGGACACCTAAAAGACTGCCCTCTCCCAGATAGGAGAATCCGGCAGGCAGTTTGTGGACCGGAAGTCCGTTGGACTTGATGAGCGTAATTCCGCGATAAATGCCCAGTGTGCCGAGTGTCACGATGAACGGTGCAATCCGCAGCGAGGTAATCATCAGTCCATTCGCCAGACCACACAACAATCCGGTAGCGACACCGGCCAGTACCCCAACGAAAATCGAAGCGCCGTTCTGCATCGCCAGCGCACCGAAGAATCCCGCCATGCCGAGAATCGATCCGACGGAAAGATCGATGCCGCTGGTGATGATGATCAGCGTCATACCCAGCGCCATGATGTTGATCACAGCCGTCTGGCGCACTACGCTCGAGAGATTCGTCTCACTCAGAAAATGCGGCGAAGCAATGGCGAGGGCGACGAACAAGACAATGAGCGTGAGAAAAGGCAGTAGTTTCTGTATCACTCGGCTGGCTCCTGAATCACACCGCTCTCCTTCTCAAACGCCGCCAACCGCATGATCGCCTCTTGTGTCGTCCTCCCGGGTAACTCGCCGGCAAGCTTGCCCTGCCGCATAACCAGGATCCGATCAGCCACCTGGAGCAATTCCGGCATCTCGGAACTCACCATGAGGATCGCCGCGCCATTGCGCGCCAGTTCATCCATCACTTGAAAAACCTCAACCTTCGCCCCAACATCGATTCCGCGCGTCGGCTCGTCGAATAGAAAAATGCGCGCCTGCCGGGCCAGCCATTTCGCAATTACCACCTTCTGCTGATTGCCGCCGCTGAGCCTTCCCGCCAATTGCTTGGGACCGTCCATCTTGATCCGCAGACGGCTACCGAACGTCGTCGACATCTGTTTCTCGGTGGTGAGGTTGAGGATGCCGAAGCGACTCACCATGTCCATGCTCGCCATGGTGATGTTTGTGGAGATGGGAAGCGAGGTTGCGAGGCCGGTCTTCTGGCGGTCCTCAGGGATGAGCGCGATACCCTGTCTGACGGCGTCGCGCGGACCGTCGATCTTCACCACTTTGCCATCGATTGCGAACTCGCCTGAGTCGACGCGATCGAGACCGAAGATCGCGCGGCAGGTTTCGGTGCGTCCCGCGCCCACCAGTCCGGCCATGCCCACAATCTCGCCGGCACGCAGCGAGAAGCTGATGTCCTGGAGCAGCGGCTTCACGGTGAGGCCGGTAACTCGCAGAACCTCGGCGCCCGGCGCAATGGACTCGCGATGGTAGATGGCGCTGACCTCCCGGCCCACCATGTGATGAATGAGCTGCGCGGTGGTCAGTTCGCTGAGCGGACCGCTATGGACGGTCTGGCCGTCGCGGAGTACGGTCACGCGGTCGCCGACTGAGCGCAGTTCCTCGAGGCGATGGGTGATGTAGATGACGCCGGTGCCGCGTTCGCGCAGCCGGCTGACGATCTTGAAAACTTCGCGAGTTTCAGAATCGGAGAGAGAGGATGTAGGCTCGTCGAAGATCAGGAGGCTGGTGCCCTGCTGCAGCGCGCGGCAGATCTCGACTAATTGCTTGCCGGCGGGGCTTAGCCGGTCGACACGCCACTCCGCCTTCAATGGGAAGTTGTGATCGTTGATTAGCCGGGTGGCCAGTTCCGTCATCCGCCGGCGGCGCACCCAGCCGATGCTGCTGGTGTCCTCGCGGCCTAGAAAGATGTTTTCAGCGATGGTCAGGTGGGGCGCCAGTAACGATTCCTGGTGCACCATTGCGATCCCGTTGCTCGCGGCCTCGGCCGGGTTGCGGAAACGAGCCGGCTGTCCGCGCCAGATCATTTCACCGCCGTCCGACTGCAGCATGCCGGCCACGATTTTCATTAGCGTGGACTTGCCGGCGCCGTTTTCGCCCATCAGCAGATGTACTTGACCGGGCTCAACCGACAGATTTCCGCTACGAAGCGCAGCTACACCGCCGAAGCGCTTTTCAATATTCTTCAGCTCGAGGAGCAAACGAACAGTTTATATCAGCTTGATGAATTACTCTTCAAGCATCGGCATACGCAGGAGGGAGAAGTAAGCAACTACCTTGCCGAGTAGGCTGTCGCGTTCCGACAAGCTCACCCATTTGAGCGTGGAACTCTCGCCTTCTTCGTTGAAGAAGCCGACGCCGCCTCGATGTAGCCGCTGGTCGCTCCATGCACTGATCACCTGCCCGTTGACTGACGTCATGAAGTGGTCGCCGCTGACTTTGACACGCACCCGGTACGGCTCCCCGGCCGCGATGCTGATGGGGAGCGGTAGTTGCACCCGATCCATTTCCCGTCCGTTAAGCATTATGTATCGGACCAGACCGGCATTTGGTCCGGGGCCTGGCTTGAGGATCGTCAGCTTCGTGCCGTAGTAGTTGCCGCTGTCGAGCGCGCGGTACGCCCAGCTCATGCTCTTTCGATCGATCTGACCAACAAAGTCCAGCTCGTAGTTTGAAAGTTCGGTGGACCGCTTCCAAATGCGAAGCCTTCCCGGCTTCAGCCCTTCAGGCGTATAACTCCAGTCACCCGAGCCAAACTCGGTGCGAATACTGGTCGAAGTGGAGGATACCCAATCCGTTAGCCCGGTCCGAAAATCGTCCCGCAGGGTGGCCGACGTCCGGCTACGGAGCGTGCGACCGATCGTGTCGCCAAATCGGTCGGCCCAACCCGAGCTGCTTGCCGGGCGGGTGGATGGAGCAGAAAACGCGAAAGAAGTCGTGGCGCCGCCGGAAAAACTCAAGGTCGCCAGAATCAGTACGGCGGCGACCACGAGCAGGAGAACGGAAGCAGTTTGCGCTGAAGGTGAATTGGAACGCGCTCCCCGGCGTGAGCGAGCAACCGACCACCGCTCGTCTACGCCGTCGTCAATGTCGGCCAGCGTACGATCGAGACACGTGCGCGCTTCCACCCGGTGCTCCGCGCAGCAAAACTCGCGGTCCACCAGGCGGCGGAACGGTCCGATTTTTCGATCACAAAGTTGGCAAACCATCGACACGACTGCCGACCCTCAGTTCAGTCCCGATTATAATGACGGATCTCCGGGTTTCAGACGTCCTAAGTCTCGATTTGGGAGAGTCGTGGAGATCTGTACAACCGGAACTAAGGTGTCTATTCTAGGTCTAGAGTTCTCGTGCGACACGATCCACCCATTTTCGACACCGATAGTAATCTGGACTACGGTATTGTTCGCATAGAGATTACGGACACTTTCGATCTGCATAGCGTTCCGCCGCGTGACGTGAAGGCCGTTGTCGAGGCTTATCTCGAGGAAGTTCATGCTCTACGCTTTACCTTTATTCGGATCATTCACGGCCGGGGAATAGGGGTGCAGCGCGATACTGTACGGTCGATCCTTGCAAGGACGCCTTTCGTCCTGTCATTTAGTGATGCGCCGTCTGAGGCTGGCGGCTGGGGCGCTACTGTGGTGGAATTGCGCACGGACGCGCACACAAAAGACGCGGAAGGATAGCGTCAAAGCGCGCACACCCATCGCTGATGCCCGCTAATACGCAGGAAACAATAAGGATGTTTTTGGGCGATCGATTGCTGACCTTTCCAAAGCGGAGGTTCAGATGCTCAAGTCTCTTGTAATCGCGTTGTTCACCCTCACTGTTCTACTCGCCGGCACGCCTGGTACCGCCGACAAGCCCGCCAAAGACGAGAAGTGGAAGCCGACGCCCATTATGCGCACTGTCGTCCCCGACGAAGCCAAGGTTGGCGATACAGTTACGGTTACCGGCGAAAGCCTCAGCAAGGCGAACGTAGCCGAGGTCTACCTCACCAAGGGAGAAGACAACTATAAGCTCCAGGTGATCTCCCAGACCGACACCGAACTCGTCGTGAAAATCCCGGCCAAGGTAAAAGAAGGACGCCTAAGACTCATGGTCCTCACAACCGGGCTGGAACCCCAGTTTCTGGAACAGCCGCTAATTGTTGAGATCAAATAGCCGTTCGAACACATTTGTGATCGCTCGTTGTCCGTATTTTCACGGAACGGACACGCGTTCTTAGGTACAATACGAATTAGCGTTTTCAATCGGAATCTCAAGAAATGCTTCAGCGGGTTCCGGAGGACTTAGCCGCGCCCCCCACACGGCAAGTTGTTCTGCGCTCATCGTACCCTTTGAGCGTGCGTCCGTAGTGTTGGCACATGACACTTCCTTCGAGAGGTCAATTAATGGTTCGAAAGTCAGCTTTCTGCTTTTCCCTCATCCTCATTCTTCTTGCGCTGTCCCTTCCGGTATTCGCCCAAAGTTCGGGCTTCGGTACCATCTCGGGCGTGGTGCAGGACGCATCCGGTGCTGTTGTACCCGGTGCGAAGGTCGTAGTCGAGAATAGCTCCAAAGGCATTCGACGCGATCTCGACACGAGTTCAGCGGGAACTTTCAGCGCTCCGGCGCTGGTGCCCGCGTCTGGTTATACCGTGACGGTCTCGTCACAGGGTTTCGGCGCCTACAAAGTGGACAACATCACCGTTTCGGTAGGTGAAACCGTCACCATCAACGCAGCTCTGGCGGTGTCGTCGTCAGCGACTCAAGTGGAAGTGCTCGCGGAAGCCACCACGGTCGATACCACTAAGACCGACGTCTCCCAAGTTGTAACGTCGAGACAGATTCTGGAACTGCCCATCAATGGCCGCCGCGTGGACTCGTTCGTACTCTTGACGCCCGGAGTCACCACGGACGGTGCTTTCGGCTTGCTCTCATTCCGCGGCAACCCCGGCGGCAACACCTTCCAGACCGACGGTATCGACACCACGAATTCGTTCTATGACGAAAACGCCGGCCGCACTCGTTCCTACAATATTTCGCAGGACGCGGTGCAGGAATTCCAGGTGGTTTCGTCCAACTTTCTCGCCGAGTACGGACATGCGTCGGGCGGCGTTGTGAACACCGTAACGCGCTCAGGCGCAAACGACGTGCATGGCACGTTGTACTGGTTCTTCCGCAACCGCACGCTGAACGCCGTAGATCCCACCTCGCTCGGCATCAATCCGCCCGAGTGGCGGCACCAGGCCGGCGCGAGCGTTGGCGGTCCGATCAAGAAGAACAAACTGTTCTACTTCTTCAACGGTGAGTTGCAGCGCCGCAACGCGCCGGCGGTTTCGTCAAACGTTGCGAACACTGCTGGGCTGTTCGATAAGAGTGGCACTTACCTTGGCAGCCCGACTTGCAACGCCGCCGCCAATGCCGCGCTCATCCCGACCACAGCGCAATGTACGGCTGCCGTGAACTATCTGAGCAGCCGCATCAAGCCGCAACTCATTCCTCGCACCATGGACGTCAACCTCATGTTCGGCAAGATCGACTACCGGCCGAACGAGAAGGACAGCTTCAGCTTCAGTCTCAATTACGTTGACTTCCGCTCGCCCAACGGCATTCAAACGCAGCTGTCGCTTACCGACGGTTCCGCTATCGGCAACAACGGCGATACCAACGTGTTCGATCGCACGGGACGCGCCAGCTGGACTCGCATTTTTGGGCCGACGGTTGTGAACGAGCTGAAGTTCGGCTACTTCAAAGATCGCCAGTACGACCCGGCCAGCCCGAGTCTCCTGCCTTCCTTCGGACCGGTCACGCTGACCGTGAACGGTATTTCGAACACGGGTTTTGCCAACGGTTATCCGCGGCTGAATCCGAGCGAACAGCGCTTCCAGCTAGCTGACACCCTCTCCTGGAACTTCGGCAAGCACAACATCAAGGTCGGTATCGACTACGACAACGTGGAAGACTACGTGAGCCGCCTGGCAAATCGTTACGGGACTTTCAGCTATGCGACCCTGGCGGCATTTGCCGCCGACTTCACGGGCAACACCACCAATGGCCGAAATTACCAGAGTTATTCGCAGGCTTTCGGAAATCCGGTGATTGACGTCCAGATGAATGAGGTCTCCTTCTTCCTCCAGGACGAGTATCACATCACACCGAAACTCACGATTTCTCCTGGTCTCCGCTTCGAGTACGCTGCCATTCCGCAGCCTGGCCTGTCCAATCCCGCCGTTCCGCAGACCAATCGCATTCCGAACACGGGCGTCTCCACGGCTCCCCGTTTCGGTATCTCGTATGCCTTCAATCCGAAGACCGTCTTCCGCGCCGGCTACGGCATGTTCTACAACCGGTACACGACGTCGACGATTGAGAATCTGGCGCTGACCAACGGCGTCTACCAGGCGAGCTATTCACTCGGCACGCCTGCCCTGATCGCGGCCGGCGGACCCGTATTCCCGAACGCGCTCGCTGCGCAGCCGAATGTCGCCGGCAGCTCGACGATCCTCTACGCGTCCGACACCTGGCGCAATCCGTATTCGCAGCAGGCGAACATCGCCGTCGAACGCGAACTGGCCAAGAACACCACGCTGACGGTCTCGTACGTATGGAGCCGCGGTGCGCACCTCTTGCAAACTCGCGATGCCAACGCATCCGCGCCCAACGGCACCTACACGTTCCCGATCCTGGATGCGAGCGGTAGTCAGACCGGCAGCTACACGACGCCGATCTACACCAGCCGCGTCAATCCGGCCTTTGGCGGAATCTTCGTTCTCGAGTCTGCCGGCAATAGCTACTACAACGCCGGCATTCTCCAGTTGACCCGCCGGTATTCGAGCTGGTTCCAGGGCAACGTCGCCTACACCTACTCGCACGCCATCGATTACAACCAGGGCGGCGGCGGCAACACGCTGTTCGGCTCCACGTTCGCGACCACCGTGTTCAACGGCGACTTCAAGGGCGAGAAGGGATCGAGCTCGATCGATCAACGCCATCGGCTCGTGATCAACGCCGTAGTTGCGCCGACGTTCTCGCACGGTACCGACTTCGCGTCGAAATACCTGGTGAACGGCTGGCAGCTCTCGGTTGTGAACATCAACGCTTCGGCTCAGCCTCTGACCCCGAACATCCGCGTTCAGAACGGACTCACCGCCGCTGACCTCGGCACCACGCTCGGACAGCTCAGCACTTCTTCACTGAACGGACTGGGCGGCTCGAACCGTGTACCGTTCGAATCCACTTCGTTCCTCGACATCGGTCCGCTCTTCCGTACCGATGCCCGTATCTCGAAGCTGTTTCCGATCGGCGAACGCGTGAAAGTGAACCTGTTGTTCGAGGCTTTCAACGTGTTCAACCACACCATCATCAGCGGCTCGGGTCCGCGCGTCACCCAGCAGTTCACCTCGATCCGCCAAACCAGCGGAGCGTTGAACGGGAAAGTCGCCCTGGTTCCCAACTCCGCTTTCAACAGTATCCTGCAGACCCAGATTTCGCCCGACGGCACCACTGCCCGCCGCGCGCAGGCTGGCCTCCGCATCACCTTCTAACCACACGATCAGCTTGATCGTTCTGTAACTACGGGCCGCACGGTACTGAACCGTGCGGCCTTTCTCTTTTTGGCGAAGATGGTATTCTATCGTTAATTCGAAACACACGTTGCGTGGATCGTCCAAGGCGATAGAGGTGTCCTTGTGCGCGCGGATGGGGAAACGCCGTCAGTGGGATACTGAAATCAGGAACGGAAGCTTTTTTTGACCGAAAAGTCCCATCTGCTCGAAGCTCTGCTCGATCGCGCCCGACGGCGCAACCTCGCTCTGCGAATCGCTGAGCAGTCCGGTCTGGCTCTTGGCGCGGCCATGGCCGGTGCCGTGCTCCTCATGCTTGCCGGAACCCAAATCCTCGACTGGTACTGGCTCGTAATTCTGTTCGCGGGCAGCCTGGGCTTCGGACTGTGGCGTGTTTTCCGGGATCTGCCGTCCCGTTACGTCCTGGCGCAGCAGATCGATCACACGCTCGACTGCAAAGACACCGTCTCCACCGCTTATCACTTCGAGAACAGCCGGCGCACTATCAATCCTGAACTGCTGGCATTGCAGCGCAACCAGGCTGAAAGCGTTGTCCGTAGCGTCAATCTGACCACCGTCTTTCCATTCACGATGCCGAAGGCTTTGTACGCGGCCGGCGGCCTGGCAGCCGTCGCGCTCGGGATCTTCGCGCTCCGCTATGGCGTCACAAGGTCGCTCGATCTGCGGCCGTCGCTGGTCCGTATTGCCTATGACACGTTCTTCCCGAATCCTCAAACCGCTAACGTCAAGAAGAGTGACTGGCAAAAGAAGATTGAGAGTGAACTGGAGAAGCTTGGCATCAGTGTTACCGATCCTAAGGCGAGCGACCTCGATCCGAACAAGGATCCTCTGAGTGCCCAGAACTCGCCCGATATCACCAATTCCGGCGAGAGCGATAGTGCCAAGTCGAAGGCGTCGAGCGCTCAGAACGAGCAGGAATCAGGCGAACCTGGCGGGGACGAGAAGTCCGATAAGTCATCCGCGCAAGGCTCTGACAAAGGGGCGAACGATCAGCCGCCGGAAGGCAACGACGGCAACCCCCAGAATGGTCAGCAGACTCCAAACGCCAAGGGCGGTAAGGAATCGCAGGGTCAGAACTCGTCGTTACTCGACAAGATGCGCGACGCCATGTCGAACATGATGAGCAAGCTGAAGACCGGTTCGAAGCCCGGCGACTCCAAGCAAAGTTCGCAGCAGGATTCCAAGAACGCTTCGCAATCACAGCAGCAAGGCAAGGGCGAGAAGAGCCAGATGGCCGGCAAGCAGCAGTCCAATGGCTCGGATCAACAGGATCCCCAAGGCCAGGAACAATCGCAAAACGAGCAGTCGCAGAACGCCAAGGGTAAGTCAGGCGATCGTAATGCTGATCAGAAGGCGTCGCAGGACGCCAAGAGCGGCATCGGCAAGCAGGATGGCGACAAGAGCGCGCGTGAAGCCGAGCAGCTTGACGCCATGGGCAAGATCAGCGAGATCATGGGCAAGCGCGCGAAGGACATGGCCGGCGAAGTAATGGTCGAGGTGTCGGGCGGCAAGCAGCAGTTGAAAACGCAATACTCGTCCAAGAGCGCGGCTCACGCCGAGGCGGGCGGCGAAATCAATCGCGACGAAGTGCCGATCGAATATCACGAGTACGTGCAGCAGTACTTCGAGCAGATTCGCAAGACTCCACCCCCGGCAGCTGCTCCAGCGAAGAAGTAATTCACTTCGCCGACGCTACCTGCTTTTCGGCTGCTGCGTACGCGGGGGCTAGCGCCGTCGTGGCCCAGGCTGTCGCAGCCATCGAGATCCACTGATCGTGATCGTGCGGGAATCCGCCTTGGAAGTAAGGTTGGAATTTGGGCGCCCGGCTCCGGACGTGCCACGACCCGTCGGCGAGTTGCGTCCGTAACAGAAATTCGGTGCCCCGCTGATACTCAGCAGCAGTTGCCGGTACGCCGCATTCATGCAGTGCGGACAGCGCTTGGCCGGTCGCGTATGCATCGCTCCATAAATGAGGCGTCTGAGCCCATCCTCCATCGGGATTCTGGCGCGCCTTGAGCGCGGCGGCCAGCTTTGAAACCTCGGCTCCATCGCCGCCCACCCACTTCAGTCCGAGCATTTGGTACGAGTAGTCGTCTATGGTCAGGGGACGCTGTTTCCGCAGCCAGTACCCCGCCTTGGCCACGCGTGCGTTGTAATCCTTCTTCAATCCGGCCGGCGCGTAGAACGAAAGAGCGCGAATGCCCAAGGCCGTCCGGGTGATATTCCCGTCCTCGATGGGCGACCGGATTACGCCTGGAAATTGCCAGCTACCGTCCTGCATTTGCCGCCCCGCTATCGAGTGAACCAGTGCATCCGTGGTCCAGCCGGCTTCCATCTTGTCGGTGACCATCTGGAACATGCCGAACTGCATCGTATCGATCCCGCCTGGAATTGGTATTTGCTGCAACAGGATCTGCTCGGCGGCATTGAAGGCAACCCGCATTTCCTTCGAACCACGCGAAGCCGCCTCATCACTGACCGTGAACCCGGCCGCCCGCAACGCCTGGCTAGCCGCTGCCGGGAGATTGTGTGAATGGCACGAAGCGCAGCCCCCCTCGACAAAGAAGGTCCCACTGGCCGACTCCATCAGCGCGGCGCTTCGCCCCAATGCTTGTTTCAAAGGCGTTTGCTGCTCGCTCCGTGTTGCCGCGAAGGTCGCCGGCTGCAGTTGAAGCTGCTTTAGGACGCGCGGCGCATTGAACTTCCGGGCCCAGTCGAATGTCGTTTCTCCGAGCTTGGATTTCGCGCCTGGATCGGCCCCCGCGGCGATCAGCATATGGATGACCTCAGGTTGCGCGCGGTCCTGCGCCACGGCCAGCATAACCGGCGTCATGCCGCGAACATCCTGGGCGTTCACGTCGGCATGGTGCGCGAGAAGCAGCTTCACGGTTTCCGCGGAACCGGATACGACGGCCAGTTGTAGTGCGGTGATCAAGCCTAACTCGATCGGCCCATTCTTCACCCCGCCGAGCAGCGGTGGCGACTTGGCATTGACGTCAACACCGCGATCGAGAAGCACTTTGGTCAGTTCCACATTCCCAAACGAAGCCGCACTCAGCAGAGCCATCAGCCCGTCGGGCCCCTTGACGGACACGCCCTTTTCGAGCAGGAGGCGTGTCACCGCAGTGTCGTTGGCATTGGTGGCCGCCGCTAGCGGTGTCGTGGTGGGATCGGCGATCGCGACTTTGAGGTCGGCGCCTTTGGCCAGGAGAAGCTTCACCACGGGCAAAGTGCCATTTGAACTGGCGGCTATCAGGAGCGGGGTCCGACCCTGCTTAGACTTCGCGTTCACGTCGGCTCCGTGGTCGAGCAGCAGCCGAACTTTGGCAAGATCGGTGACGCTCCACATCAGCGCGGTGGCGTCGAACGCGTTCTTCGCATTCACGTCGGCCTTGGCGTCCAGCAGGAGCTTCATCGCATCGATACTGCCAAACGCGGCGGCAATCATCAGAGGAGTGGTGCCACGGCGGTCACGCACGTCGGTACCCGACGTCTTGACCAGATCCTTCACCTCGTCGAGCCGGTTGTTCCGGATCGCCTGATAGAACTTCTCGCTCGCGTCGGCCGCAGGCCCGGCCAGCGCCGTGAGTCCCAGGCCCACGGCGCAACAAACCATCGTCCACTTCACCATCGGAATTCCTCTTCTCCGCAGCCTAACCTAAAGGTCGCCCTGGCGCGCACGCCGGATCATGCCTTCAGCAGTTCGATATGCCAATGCTTGAATTGTCACAGTCGGCTGCTGGCGCGCACAGGTAACCAGACTGCTGCCGTCAGCGATGAACAAATTCGGAACGTCGTGAGACCGGTTCCAGGAGTCGACGACCGACGTCCGCGGATCGCTGCCCATACGGCAGGTCCCCATCAGATGCCGCGAGTAGTCCACATCGGTGATCGTCGACGGGTCGGACCAGACTTTGTGAGCTCCGGCCGTTTCGAGAATCTCTCGCATCTTTGTCTCGAGAAATGACATTGCCTTGAGATCGTCAGGATGGTTCTTGAACGTTACGCGCATGGCGGGCAAACCCCAGTGGTCCTTTACTTCGGGGTCGAGGGAGATGCTGTTCGATTCCACCGCCAGACAGCTCGAATGGCTCAAAACCACTGAACAAAGCGTAAAATACTCGCGAAGGACCTTCTTGTAACCGGCGCCCCACCGTGGCAGATCCGGCGGCGTGCCGGTGAGCCCGAACATGATTGGCTGGTAGTCGAACCGGGAATCAAGTCCTCCGCCGGCATAGAAACCACGCTGGGGGTCGGCTTCATAGAAATCATGAAGGACGCGGGTGACGACAATACTCTTGTACTCGTTGCACGGCTTGTCGAACAGCCCCATCATCAGCGTGCCGGTATCGAACATCAGGTACTTCCCTACCAGTCCGCTGGAATTCCTGAGTCCGTCGGGGAAGCGCTTCGACTTAGACAGCAGCAGGAGTCGAGGTGTCTCCGCACCGTTTGCGCACAGGGCGACGGCACGAGTCTTCTGCCTGACTTCCCTTCCAGCTTTGTTGAAGTAAATCACCGCGGTTGCGCGGCCTTGATCGTAGGTTTCGATCTTGCGGACGTAGCTATCTACCCGTACCTCGCAGTGGCCGGTAGCTTCGGCCTCCGGAATGAGACTTGCGAGCGTGCTGGATTTCGAGTTGGTTTCGCAGCCGAAAGCCTCGCAAAATCCGCAATGAATGCAGGCGCCACGGCCGCGATAGGGCTTGGATAACACGGCCACCGGCGCCGGGTAAGGATGCAAACCCAGCTTCTTCGCGGCACTCTCAAACAGCACTCCTGACGACTTAACCGGCATCGGCGGCAGTGGATAGGGCTTCGAGCGCGGCCCCTCAAACGGATTGGCGCCTCCCAGTCCGGAGATGCCCAATTCCAGCTCAGCCTTGGTGTAATAGGGTTCCAGGTCCGCGTAGCGAATCGGCCAGTCTGCCAGGCCGGCTCCAGGAACATCGCCGAAGCGGCTGCGTTCCTCGAAATCCGATTCGTGAAAGCGCCAGTAATTGCCCGTAAAATGGACGGATCCACCGCCCACCATGCAGCCGTATTCGACGGTCGGCTTCACCACTGCCTTCTCTTTGTCGGTCTTTCGGAAGGTATTTGGTTGCCGCCGGTGGTTGTTCACCAACCCTTCGAGGTACATGACATCGAGTTCGTCATGCTTGAAGTCGGAGGCGTGCCGGTATGGACCCTGTTCCAGCACCACCACCTTGAAGCCGCCGGCCGCTAGCTCCTTCGCCATGACGCCACCGGCAGCACCAGCGCCGATCACCACGAAATCAACAGTGTCGCTGGTTGGAAATGCCGCGCCCACGCTCAGCCCTCCACGTCGTAGGCGCCGAAGGGAGGACGGTAGACGTGAGCCGCGCTAAAACCGATGAGTTCCCAACCGGCGCGGTTGCGGTTGCCGCCGTACTTGGGGTCAGCCAGAAATCCCATGATCGTGTGAGTGCGGACGGCCTCGAAGAACTCCGTTTTTTCGATCGCGCGGATCTTGGCGATTTGCTGCGCCTGATCCAACTTGGCGAGACCCGCTATGCTTGGCAGTCCTCGATGGTACAGCGGTTGCTGTTCTGGAAAGAGATGCGCAACGGCACGGTCGATAAAGTACACTACCCCGGCATCGCTGGCTCCGGGAGACTGGTCGCGCGGTATGATCTGCTCCGCCATCGCTTCCACGTCCAGTGCCTGCGCCGGGGTGAAAAACTCAAAGCCGGTGCGCGAGCCCGCTTGTTGGGCAGCGGCGGCGATGGCCGGCCAGGCCGCTAGCAGTTCGCGCCTTGAAAGCATTCGCTCAGGTTACCACGCGTCGACAAGCGCAAACAGGTTTGGAGGGGGCTTTTCGATGAAACCTAGGACGCGCTCCACCTGCTGTCGCTTCTCGCCGGCGCTCAGATATTCCAATTGCGAGCGTCCCGCGCCTCGCGCCAGCAGACATGCCAGTGTGTGGTCGAGTTCCGCCGCTCCCACCACCGGCAACTGCTCGAGAAACGTGCGGGCTCCGGCCTTCAGACCTGCGGCACAGGCAGGCAAATGCGAGGCCTTGCTAAGGAAATGCGTCATCGCAAATCCTACGTCGAACGCCGGGTCGCCCCAGTGGATCACCTCGTGATCGAGCAGCACGAGCTTGCCTTTATGAATGAGAACATTCTTCGGACTGTAGTCGCCATGTACCAGTCCCTCGTGTGTTGCCCGCGTTCGCCCGATCAGTGCGCTGATGAACGATGCGGCCGGCGGCACTTGCGACGCGCTGTAGGCATAATACGGCTCAAGCCGAAGCGCCTCGAAAAACGTCTGATCGTCAAACTCCACGCGGTGCGGACTGTTTCGGAAGGTTGCCAGCAACACTCCGAACTGTCTGAAGTGGTCCATCTCAACCACTCCGCTCAAGAGCAGCTCTTTCCAATTTGCATGCGGCTCAGGCACGGCTTCCATCGCCAGGACATGCTCGGCAGGATCGCAGAAGATCAGGCGAGTGATCGCGCCCGCCGGAGCCACCTGAGCGAGAGTCTCCATCCCGAGCGCCTCGCGAATGATCCGTTCCGGGGAGCAGAACCAATCCACGGGTACGCGCAACTTTTCGAGCGCCTGCTTCAACACCCAGGTCTCGCCGGATTCGCGCTTCACCTCGACTGTGCGATTGGAAACGCCGCCTGCAAGTACGCGCGACTCCACTCGCTCACCCAGGTAGGTCTCCAACTCGTACTGGTTCTCAATATTCATACGGCCTGCCGGTCGAACATTCGCCCATAGACGCCGAGCGAGATCAGATAGGCTCCCAGACAAGGGATCAGAAACCAGTTTTCTTTCGCTGCCATCACCCCAGCGCTGAACAATGCCGCCACTTGAAACGCTGCCAGTACCAGCGATCCCCCGCCGCCGAACCGCCAGCGCTGTTGTGGGATTCGCCTGGTGACCGAGGTGTGATGGCCGATTGTCAGTGCCGCCATCGCCGCCGCGAGTCCGGTCTGCGGCAGAAGCGGCAGCACCATGGGTAGTGTCACCAGGAGAAACGCCGCATCCTTCGCGCCCAGAATCGCCCACCCGCTGATCGGCATCAGACGGTAGCGGGCGAGCCCGGAGTCCGAGTCGAGCCCGAACAGGAGTTGCGCGTACGTACTTACGGCGAGCACCACCAACAAGGTGATTCCCATGCGCGTGTCGCGGTCCGCCTGTCCGGCAAGGCGAAACGCCGTTCCGCACATCGCAAGGACGAGCGCACAGTACGGGTCCAACATACTCAGCATCTGCCGTACATCCTTGCGCACCAGCCCTCCGAAGCGGCCAGGAAACGCTGGAATATGGCGCAGTGGATTCACTGACGGCACTCTCGCCGCAAGAGTGCTCAGTCCGACACTGCCCGCACCGATGCCCAGCGAAAGAGCCGCGAAACGCAGCCCGTCGGCGGGGCGTGACCAGAGAAACACCATCGCGGCAGTGATCCACGCCGCTGGACTAAGAAGGAAGCTTCCGGCTCGAATTGCCGCGCGCTGCTCCGCCGAAAGCGGCCATGCATTCCAGCGGCTAAGCGGTACGCGACGCAGCGGATCGGCACTCAGCGGGAACAGAATCAAGAGTCCCGCAACGATCCAAAGAAATGCGCCGCTGCGCTCCAGCAGCAGACAAAACAGGAAGAAGTTGTTGGCGCCGTTGGCGGTGAGTGTCCTCAGATCCCTCAGCGCCAGCCGGCCCACTGTCCTTAGGACCGCGAGGATCCCAACCACTTCAACTCTCCCGTCCGCGGTGGTTCCACCAGGTCGAAATACGCCTGCTCGAGCGATGTGCCCAACTCACTCATTCTCGAATTGAGAACGATACGTCCCTGGCGGATCATGACGATCTGCGTTGCCAGGCGCTCGGCAATGGAAAGGATGTGCGCGGTTAAGAACACCGTAATTCCCCGGCCTGCAAGGTCCACCAACAGATCCGAAATCACCCTGGAGGTGACCGGATCAATACCCTCGAAAGGTTCGTCGAGGAATAGGACCTTGGGGTTGTGCAGCAGGGCCAGCGCCAGCGCGGTCTTCTTCTTCATCCCGTGCGAGCATTCGTCGATGAAGACGTGCCGGCTCTTGTCGATTCCAAGAGCAGTGAGTAATTCCTCCGATCGCTGCCTTGTCTCGCTCTTGGACAGCCCATAAATCGGCCCCGCCATTTCGAGATGCTCCCCGATTGTCAGCGAGTGGAAGAGCCCCAAATCCTCTGGCAGCACACCGTAGACTCGCTTGAGCTGCAACAGATCCTTGACGACGTCCAACTCATGGACACGCGCCTCTCCGCTAGTGGGCTTCAGCAAACCCGTGAGCATCTTTACAGTAGTCGACTTCCCGGCGCCGTTCGGACCGAGGAATGCGCAAATCGAGCCGTCTGCTACTTCAAATGAGATGGAGTCGACCGCGGTAAACTCGCCGAACTTACGCGTGAGACTGCGGCACGCGATCATCGTCCGGCGGGCTCTCCTGCATACTGGCGATATAAAGCCGACAGCTTCGAAGCTTCGTCGGTTTTCCCCTGATGCTGCCGCACGGCTGCACGCACTGCAAGGAATCGCGGAAACATGAAGGGCTTGAGCAGCACATCTCCGCTTGCGCCGATAAAGAGCGGGTAGGCTTCAACCAATTTTGCGGCTTCGGTCATATTGCCTGTCTCGGCGAGCGCCCATGCATACAGGGTCCGGATCTCGCCGTCGGTTAGCGGGTCGGCACGCTCGTAGAGCCGCTTCAATTCGGGGAGAGCAGCCTTGAAGTCGCGATGTCCGATCATGCGGTAGACGCGGATCGTCTCGCCCAGCGCGCCCGGCACCGACGCCGGTGAACCGAGCAACCCGCGGCATAAGGCCGACAAGGTGGGATTGGGCGCACACCCCGCCGCTGCTACTTCGGCGACATCCATACTGTTCGCAGCCACGGCCCATACCGTCTGTTGAGCCTCCGCGTACGGGACCGCAGGACCTGCGGTTTTGGCGATTGCATCTATGGCTTCTTTTCTACGCCCGGTCAGATACTGCCACTGAGCCACTCGAATGCCATTTAGCGGATGGGCAGCGTCTATTGGACCCACGTATCGCAGATACAACTCGTCGGCGCCTTTGACGTCGCCCCGCATCAGGCGCGCCTGTCCGGCTTTCGCCAGTTCGATGCCGCCTAGAAAACCTGGGCTGATCGATTGAGCTTGTAGGAAATATTTCTCGGCCTCTTCAAACTGCCCCAGAATGAAAGAGGTTTCCCCGAGCGAATCGAGCGGATTGGGCTGATCCGGCTGCAGGCTCCGATAGCGTTCCAGTGCCGTCCTCGATTCGGCCAGGTTTCCAGCATTGGCCTCGGCGTATCCCAGCGTGTTCAACACGGTCACGTCGTCGGTTTTCAGAGCCAGGGCGTTTTTGAGGAATTCGGCCGCCGCATGGAAGTCCCGGCGCTGCATTTCGATGTCAGCGAGTCGCTGCAAGGGAGCGCTGTCGGTAGTCACTAAACGGGATATCGCCACCAACGCACGGCGACGCTCCTCAGGCCGATTCGAAAGCTCAGCGTCAAGTAATTCAAGCCGTGCGCGGTCGAGATCGTCGAACGTCGCCAATCGCGGTCGCGCTTGCTCCATTACCTGCATCGCGCCTTCGCGATTACCAGTGGCTGTTTCGAGCTGGACCAGTTGACCATAAGCCGTCCCGAACTTCGGATCGGCCTGAATTGCGCGCTTCAGGGCGGCAGCACGTGCGGCCCCGTCATGAGACGCGAGAGATTCTCCCCAAGCTTGAACCGCCACCGGATTCTGTGTCGAGAAAGGACGTAGCCGTTCACCAGTTTGCCGCGCCATTGAATCAGCGGCGCCAGCCAGTCCGGCAACACCGGCCGACGCTACCAGCTGTTGGACGGTTCTGTGCGTGGCACTATCCTCAACCGCGGCAAAGAAACGAAGCTCGGCTCCCCGCCTTTCGAAGTATCCGCGCATGATTTGACCCGCCGCAGCCAGCTGCGCATCTCGCGTAGTGGTTATGGCCGCTACGGATTTCCGTGTGGACGCGCTCAGCTCACTGCTAATAATGCCGGAGACGGCAGCGCCGGCCCAGTCGAGTGAAGTATCGCCAGTGAGGTTCTCGAATGGCAGCACCGCGAGCCGCGTGAGCGAATCGGGTCCGCGCCGGGCGCAGGATAATGTTGCAAGCAGAGCCAGGCAGACTAGAGAAACAATGGGAATCCTCAGAGCACCCTCGGCTGCCAGGCGAGAATTTCTTTGAACTCCGGTAATTCACGAAGGTCCGCGAACTCGGGAGCATCGCCAATCTTGTCGCGTTCCTTGAGACCTTCTTCGATGGCCTTGCGAAGCGACAGCAGCGCGCGATCGTTCATACCGCGCTTGGCGTAAAGCTTAGCCTGGTAATAATGAAACTTCGCCCGTTCCTGGACATTGCGTTCCTGGAGTAGAACCCCGGACGCACTGTGGCGCTCGAACACTTCAGGGTCGAGCGAGAGCGCCTTTTCGTAGTTGGTTTGCGCCTCGACGTAGTTCTTACGCGCAAAGTAGGCTGTACCGAGGTTGCTATAGATCGACGCCGACTCCGGATTCTGCTTCAACGCCTTCTTATACTGCGTCACCGCGCGCCGATAGTTCTTGCCGGCATAGAAGACGGTGCCAAGGTTGTTCAGCGCCTCGGCATACTGAGGGTTGATCCGGATGGACTTCTCGTAGTACTTCTTCGCCAGATCAAGTTGAAGAAGCTGGTGGTAGGCGATGCCGGTCTTGTTGACCATAATGGCATCGGTCGCGCCCCCTTCCTTGTAACACTCGATCGCCTCGCGATACATCTTTCGGGCCATAAAGATGTCGCCCCGCATCTCTGGCGACACGTTCGGAGCGGGCGCCTTGACAGGCGGGTTCTCATTCTTCACATCCGTCGGTCTAAATCCGCTGGACTGGGCTGCCCCAGTTGCGGCAAACACCGCCGTCACCAAAACAAGAGTTCTGGAAACCATAGTAGGCCTCCTCGTGTAACTAACTATAGCGCTGAATTGCGCCGTAGGAAATGGGCAAAGTACCTAGACGGAGCCGGCCAAGTAACACCTCACCTACTTGAAAATGCTGCGCACGCGATCGAAGAAACCCTTCTTCTTATCAACTGGCGGCTCTGGCCGGGGACTAACGGGAATCGATTCGCCCGCACGGGGCGACACCTGCGGGATTCCCGACCCGTTCTCTACCCGTCGCGCTGGCGCTGCCTGTTCCGCCGACGGCGTGTCCCAACTGGCCACCTGAGTGGCACCACCGCCATGGAGCCGGCATAGCTCCACTGGCTGAGTGCCGGCGATGAAAACCTCAGGACGGACGTTGGGGCAGGCGCTCGTGGCCAATTGCCCGGATTCCGGACAGATCTCAGCGCTGACAATGCCTTCGGGAGCGCCAAATCCCACCGCTCGCTCGTACGCGCTATGCTTATGCGCGCGTTTCATGAATTCGGTCCAAATCGGCAGCGCCGCCTCGGCACCTTGAAGCTTGACGTCCCGGTAGTCGTCAAAGCCTACCCAGACCACACAGAGTAACTTCGATGTGTACCCGGCAAACCAGGCATCGTGCGAGGTGCCGGTCTTACCCGCAGCGGGCAGCATGAACCCGCGCGATCGCACCCGGGCAGCGGTTCCGCTCCGCATCACCTCTTCCATCAGGTTGGTCATCAGGTAGGCCACTCGAGCATCAATGACTTGCCGGCGATCGATCTGGCCCTCGAAAATTACGCCACCCTGCTGGTCACGGATCTGCGTCAGGAAACTCGGCTTCGCGTACTGGCCGTGGTTGGAGAAGATGGTGTAGGCGCCGGCGATCTCCAGGGGCGTGACACCGGCGCTGCCAAGCGCAATGGCCGGAGTCGCGGAGGCGTCAATAGTCATTCCAGCGCGACGCGCCAGCGATAAAACTGTTCCGTAACCGACTTTCTCAGCGATCTTTACAGTGGGGATGTTCAGCGACTTCGCAAGGGCTTGGCGCACCGTCACAGTACCCGCAAACCCGCCGTGAAAATTACCCGGCTCATACGTCTTGTTGTCGTAGTAGAAGACCGTGGGTTCGTCCACCACAGTCGACACCGGCGTAAACTGAGCCTCGCCTTCGGACAACCCTGTATTCATCGCAGCCGTGTACACGAACGGCTTAAAGACCGACCCTGGCGGACGCCGCGACAGAATCCGGTCCAACTGACTGGTGCCGTAGTTTCTTCCACCCACCAGCGCTTTGATCTCGCCCGTCCGGGGATCGAGCGCAATCAGGGCCACTTGCGCCTCAGCGTTGTCGACGCCGTAGCCTTTGAATTTCTTCTTCGCAAGCGCGTCAACTTCCGCCATCCCAGCCCTCACCGCAGCCGCAGCGTCCCGCTGCAGGTCCATGTCGAGCGAAGTGTAGACGCGGTACGAACTGGTCTGAAAATCGCGATCCTGGAACTGGTTGCTCAAAGCATCGTTGACCAGATCGACGAAGTATGGAGCCTCAGTGGACTCGGTCTCCTCGCCAACCAGCTTCACGGGAGCCTCGATCGCCCTCTGATACTCAAGGTCATTGATGAAGGCATCGTCGTGCATCATTTGCAGCACGGTATTACGTCGCGACTTCGCCCGCTCCGGATAACGAAACGGATTTCGCATGTTCGGGCTTTGAATCAGCCCTGCGAGCAAAGCGGCTTCCTCAAGCTTCAACTGCTTCATGTCCTTGCCGAAGTAGACCTGCGCTCCTTCGCCAAACCCGTGAATGCTGAAGCTGCCGCGTTGACCCAGGTAAATCGCGTTCGAGTAATACTCGAAGATTTCCTTCTTCGTCAGTTTCTGTTCGAGATGAACCGCGATCAGGGCTTCAGGAATCTTGCGGCTCAAGGTCCGCTCGCTGCGATCGAGGAGGAGAGATCCCGCCAATTGCTGGGTGAGCGTTGAGGCGCCCTCTTTGCGGCCGCCGCGGATATCCTTGTACACCGCGCGGACGATCCCTATCGGATCGAAGCCTGCATGCTTGAAGAAACGCCGGTCCTCCGCCGCAAGCACCGCATTCACCATCGTCTGCGGGATATCGTCGAACCGCACAATGCGCCGTTTCTGCCGGCTCTTGTCGAACAGATTGGTGATCAGTTCCGGTTCCAGCATGTACTGGTTCACCGAGCTGTTGTCCTTCAACGAAATGATCTGGCTAACCTCTCCGCCCTGAAATTTCAGCACGCCTCCGTCGCGCGCAAAGAATGACTCGGGACCGGGGTAGATTTCCACCGCATCCGGGCGAAGATTATACGACCCCATGGGGCCGTTCTTCGACTCGGAGTAGCCGCAGCGGCGCAGTAACGCCACAACTTCAGCGGGGGAGGAATGATCGCCCACCGACACTACACGAGGGGCGGCGAACAGCATCGATGTGCTTGAAAAGGCACCGTTCTTAAGCTTCGTCTCAATCAAGTGCGAGTACTTGACGTAATAAAACACAAGTACACCCAGCACCAGGGTGAAGCTGAGGGTCAAAAGAAGGATGAATGCACGGCCCCAGGGGTTCAGGGTAAAGCGGACCAGAGCAGCCTTCTTGGGGATCTGTACTTTAAAAGCCACTAGACTCCAGAGAGCGCACGTTTCAATTTCATTGTCTCAGATTTCCTCGGCTCACTCATTTTCTTGGATTACTCGGAGGATGCTGCCGGATGGAAATGGAGATCGACGGTGTATAGAGGAAGGTCCACTCTCACAACATAGACGATTTCTACACGCACGCCGTTCCCTGATCGAACGGCATGGACGTCGCCCGCGCGCACAGGAAGTCCCATCTGAGCGGCTTTGTCGACGGCCGCAGCCTGCGCCACCTCCGGTGTCTTGGATCGGTCCACCACATCGTCCAACGCCCGCTGGAATTGGAAATTGCGAACGTATGGTGGAATTAGCATCGCAGCAACACCGATCAATGCTGCGATTACCAACACGCCGGCAACACGGCGCCATTTGTCGCTCATTCTACTTCTCGGAATCCTTCACCGAAAAAAGCTCTTTCCACATATCTTCGTGGGGCTGCCAGTCGGGCGGATGAGGGCCGCCAATCTGCAACTCGGGCACTTTCAGCGTGCCATGTCCGTAGGTGCAGATGTATTCGGTGCGAGGAGGACTGAGCAGAATGTGGGTCCACGAACCGGTAGCGACGGGCATGCGCAGACGGCGGAGGCAGGTGCGGCAGCGGTAGCGCTGATCCAAAATCACGCCATAGAGAAGGCCGAGACAAAAGATGAAATAGCCAAACATTATGAAAGTGGTGAGAAGATCGGGAGCGAATTGCTCGGGACGAATTCCCAGCATCGAAGGTGAAGCGCTCGGCCTGAACGCCACGATCAACATCGCGACGCCGTAGGCCAGGGCGCCGGCTGCGATCAGCTTCGCCGCCAGGAAACCCCAATACTTCATGGATATTTGACTCCGGGAGGACCCAGTGAGTTCCGAATAACAACTGCCACCATGATAGACGTTGCGAAGCTTGAAGAAGTTCGCTCGCCGAATCTGGTTTAGCGCTTTCGCATGCGGTAGTCGGTGTTGATCGGCATTTTGATGATCCGGCACATCTCATGCAAACGTGAAACTGCGCGCCAGCCGATCACTTCACCCAGCGTTTTGGCTGTGTCCTTCTCACTTGATCCCTCGAGCGGCCAGTTCGTCGTCAGGATGGTTGGCATCCGGTTGTTGCAGCGATGCGTAAGGAGCGCGGTGACAACGTCCTGCGTGAAATCGGTCACACGATGTGCTCCGAGATCGTCGAGCAGAAGCAACTCGCTTTCGAGCGCCGTCCGATACGCTTCCTTATCCGTCGCGCCCGATTGCTTGTCGTAGCCTGACCGGATCTGGTCGAGCAGCGTTTGGTAGTCGAAAAAGACGCCACCCGCCATTTTTCGGATCGCGGCCCGAAACACAGCGACTGCCAGATAGGTCTTCCCTGTTCCTGGAGCCCCGGTGAAAAGCAGGCCGGGACGATCGCTGGGTGGATACTCTCGAACGTAGGTCTTCAGGTCCCAAAGCAGCTTCCTGACAACCTTTTCCTCGTCAGGCATGAAGCCACTGGTGTTGAAGGAATCGAGGTCGACGTTTTGGTACAGCGGAGGGATGCCTGACTGTTCCTCAACACGCTGCGGGCGGGCAGTCTTGGCGCACTCGCAACGCTCAGCGCCCGAGATACCATCCCGCTCCAAAATGATCCACCCCGAGCCACCGCACTTGGAACAGGCGCTGGAGTCCTGATTCTTCGCCGAGAGAAGACCGTCCACCATCGGCCTCAGTATACGGCATCCGCGTTACTCGATTACGGCCAGCGTGTCGCCCGCTTTGACGGTGTCGCCCTCGCGGCATGAGACCGTGGTTACGGTGCCGGCTTTGGACGCTTTCATCTCGTTCTGCATCTTCATCGCTTCCACGACAGCCACCCCGGCTCCCGCCTCGACCACGTCTCCCACCTTCACCAGCAGCCGGACCACTTTCCCCGGCATCGGAGCGATGATGTTCTGCTTGCCGTCCCCGGTGCCTGCACGTCCCTTGCGCGAGAATGTGCGCGGGTCGCGAACTTCCACAGTCGACCGGTGTCCCAAAAGATCCACGTAATAGCCATTGGGCCCCGGCACCACCTTAGCCTCGTAGCTGCGCCCGTCCAGCAGGATGGAATAAATCCCGGGCTCGCACTCCAACACGGAGGCCTCGCGTTCTCCCTGGTCCATGTCCTCGCGATGGTATGCGAACCTGCATTCAGTACCTGCGCGCTCCAGTTGCAGATCGCCCGGTCTGCCGTCCACCGTCACCACCAGTTTCATCGCATACCTCGTAACCGGCCTTCGTTCAGCCAGCGGCTCCGCCCATTCGAGGCGGGTGGGGCGGACGGCTGTTGGCCAAGTGAGTAAATCGCGGCGGCCAGCGCCGCTACGGCCTCGTACTCAGCGTTCTTCTTCACTGAAGGCTCGGGCCGCCGCGCGAAGAACTCCTCGATAAACCCGGTATGCAGCCGTCCCGCTCGAAATTCCGGATCCTCCAGCACCTGTCGGAAGAAACTCGTGTTGGTAGTGATCCCGGCAACGTAATACTCGTGCAGCGCTCGCTTCATTCTTCCAATAGCAGCCGGACGCGACTCCGCCCAAACGGCCATTTTGGCCAGCAGCGGATCATAGTCGAGCGGCACTTCCCAGCCGGGGTAGATGCCGTTGTCGAGGCGAATCCCCGGGCCCGTGGGACGTTCAATCTGGGTGACGAGTCCCGGCGAGGGGAAGAAGTTGTTCGCTGGATCCTCGGCGTAAATGCGGCATTCGAGCGCCGAACCTCGCCAGGCTATGTCCTCCTGTCGAAGTCCCAATTTGCCGCCCGCCGCGACGTTCAATTGCATGTGGACCAGGTCAAGTCCGGTCACCAATTCGGTCACCGGGTGCTCCACCTGAAGCCGGGTATTCATCTCCAGGAAGTAGAATTGCCGGTGCTCATCGACGAGAAACTCCAGCGTGCCGGCGTTGTAATAGCCGGCCGCGCGTGCGATTTTCAGCGCCGCCTCGCCCATCTCGCCGCGCAGTTCCGGATGCTCCAGCATGACCGGCGACGGGCACTCTTCCACTACTTTCTGGTGGCGCCGCTGAATCGAGCACTCGCGCTCGCCCAGGTGGATCATGTTGCCATGCTGGTCGCCGATGATCTGGATCTCGATATGGCGGGGGCGGATTACGAACTTCTCGAGGTACACCTCGCTGTTGTTAAACGACCGCTCGGCTTCGCTCGAAGCGTCACGCAGGGCGGCTTCCAGTTCCGGCTCGCTGTCGACGCGCCGCATTCCCTTCCCGCCGCCGCCTGCCGCTGCTTTGATCAGTACCGGATATCCGATTCGCTCCGCCGTTTCACGCGCCTGCGACAAACTCGTGAGAGCTTCCTCGGTGCCAGGAACCACAGGACCGCCGGCTGCGATGGCCACCTTGCGCGCTTCGGTCTTGGAGCCCATCTGGCGGATGGCAGCAGCCGACGGCCCGATAAAAACGATGCCTGCCTTGTCACACGCTTCGGCGAAATTCGCGTTCTCGCTGAGAAAGCCGTAACCCGGATGAATCGCTTCCGCACCCCGCTTGGCCGCCGCTTCCAAAATCCGATCAATCCGCAAGTAGCTTTCAGAAGATGGGGAGGGGCCGATATGCACGGCCTCGTCCGCCATACGCACATGCAACGCGGAACGGTCAGCATCGGAGTAGACAGCAACACTCTCGATGTCCATCTCGCGCAAGGCGCGAATAATGCGAACCGCGATCTCGCCCCGGTTCGCCACCAGGACTTTTCGAAACATCTCTACGATGGCTCCCCGGAAACTCGGACCAGCAATTTACCCATGTTCCCGCCGTTGAATAGTTTTCCCAGTGCGGCGGGCGCTTGTTCGAGACCTTCTGCAACGTCCAACCTGTATTTCAGCTTGCCTTCTGCCAGCCATCCGGCAATGCGCTGAACGGCTTCGGGAAATCGCGGCGCAAAGTCAGTAACTAGAAATCCGGTGCAGATGACGCGCTTCATGATGAATGACGCAAAGTTGGACGGACCCGCCGGCCGGGCATCGTTGTACTGCGAAATCATCCCGCAAAGCGCAATGCGCGCGCCGATGTTCAGCCGGTCGATCACGGCCTCCATGATCGAACCTCCGACGTTCTCGAAGTCGACGTCGATACCCTTCGGACAATGTTGCTTCAGCGCCGCGCGCACGTCCTCCGTCCGGTAATTGATGGCGCCATCAAAGCCCAGATCATCAGTAATCCATTTGCACTTGTCGTCGGACCCGGCGATGCCGATCACCCGGCAGCCGGCAATCTTGCCCATTTGCCCGGCCAGTGAGCCCACCGCACCAGCGGCCGCAGACACCACAACAGTCTCTCCCTGCTTCGGCTTCCCTACGTCGAACAAGCCGAAATAGGAGGTAAACCCAATGTGTCCGAGCGCGCCGAACCAGGCGGCCATGGGCAACCCGGGAATCCTAGGCAACTTGTTAAACATGACGCCGTCGGTCAGTGTGTACTGCTGCCAGCCGCCCATACCCTGGACGATGTCGCCTTCCTGGTATTGAGGGTGCAGCGACTTTTCCACCACCCCAATGGTTCCGCCTCGCATGATGCTTCCGAGCGGCAAGGCCGGCAGATAAGAGTCGGCTTCATTCATCCAGACACGGTTCGTCGGGTCGAGCGACAGATAAATATTGCGAACGAGGAATTGTCCCTGGACCGGATCCGCGATTTCCGTCTCAGCCCATCTGAAGTCCGACTCCTTCACCACACCCGAAGGCCGCGCTGCCAAATGCCACTGTTTATTCGTCATAGGGTCTCCACAATGTTACATTCTTAGAGTATGCCCCGCCGTTCGCCGGAACTCCCTGTCGAAGATGCCGAGGGCAGCCACTCCGCCATCAAAGACTCACTGAAGTCGCAGGGGATTCGCCTCACACGGCAGCGACAGATTCTACTGGAACTGATCGACAGCTCCGGGAAGCACCTGGACGCCGAAAGTTTATGCCAGATGGCCCAGGAGCGCGATCCCAAGCTCAATCGAGTGACGGTCTACCGGACGCTAAAACTGCTCAAGGAAGGCGGTTTGGTGGATGAGCTGGATCTCATGCATTACGGCGGCGACCAGCACTACTACGAAACGCGGTTGAAGCAGGAACACGCGCACGTCATCTGCCTCCGGTGTGGCAAGGTCGAGGAATTCTTTGGCGAGCCCTTGCAGAAACTGCGCCGTCAGGTTGAGGCTCACTTCGGTTTTCAGATCATGCTCGCGCGTACCGAAATCGGCGGCTACTGCTCCCATTGCCAGGCTTTGCGAGCGAAGGAATTTGTGGAAGCCGCCCGCGACGCCGAGAGCGCCCCCGCGCGGTCATCATCCCGAACCGCGCGGAAACGGTGAGCCCCACCCGCACGGATACGCTCCCGCGGCGCGCCGTGCTTACCGTCATTAACCCTTCCGGTAATCGCTCGAAGGTCCCGATTTCGCCGTTGCCATTTCTGCTTGGACGCCAGCCCGACAAACATCTTGTGCTGCGCGACCACCGCATTTCACGTGACCATTCGCAGATCGTAGCCGACGGGGATCAGTACGCAATTGAGGACCTGAAGAGCCGGCACGGCACCTTCGTCAATGGGGAACGCATCGAGAACCGCGTTCTGAAAAATGGCGATGTCATCGAATTCGGACTCGCTGATTCCTATCGCCTGACGTTCTCGTTCGAGGAAGAGCAACTCGGACGGATCCTGGAGCAAATGCATGCCTCCGGCGATAAGTCTCCGGGCTCGGCAAACCTCGCCAAGCTGCGTGCTCTGGTAGAGGTTGCGCGTGTGCTCCAGAGTTCGCTCTCGACAATCGACGTGCTCGGCTCAGTAGTGGATGCCGCTTTGGCTCTCACCGGCGCCGAGCGTGGATTTCTGCTCCTTCGCAAAGAGGAGGGGTTGGAGGTGGCGGTGGCCCGCGATCAGCGCGGCTCGGCTCTAGCGACCACTGACCTCACCGTGCCGATGAGTATCATCCAGCGCGCGCTCAACCACCGGCGCGAGTTGCTCTCGATGTCCTTCGATCCGCTCGAGGAACAAGGGCTCCGGCCCGACACCTCCATCGCGAATCTCGAGTTGCGCAGTGTAGTTTGTGTGCCACTCGTCCGCGTGCGCACCGGGCAGACTGAGGACACCGGAATGATCTCGGCTGCAGAACATACAGCCGGTCTCCTTTATATGGATTCCCGCGCCGGCAATGCCGATCTCTCGCAGGGCAACCGTGAATTACTGCAGACGCTCGCGCTCGAAGCCTCGACGGTTCTCGAAAATGCCCGGTTGCTCGACGAGGAACGAACCAAGCAGCGTCTGGAGAAGGAACTCGACATCGCACGCGATATTCAATCGAGCCTGCTGCCCTCAGAACTTCCACACGAAGGCTGGCTGCGCGCCTCTGGGTCGAGCACTCCGTCGCACCAGGTGGGTGGCGACTACTTCGACGTAAGGCGCTTGCAATCGGGCGCGTGGTCCACAGTAGTAGCCGATGTCTCCGGCAAAGGAGTAAGTTCCGCGCTCCTCGCGGCGCTGCTGCAGGGCGCATTCCTGCTCAGCTCAGAGTCGCCCGAGCAAATCGTCGAGACGATGAACACCGTCAATCGCTATCTGAACGAGCGGACCAAGGGCGAGAAGTACGCGACGCTTTTCTTCAGTACCATCACCGCTTCGGGGAACCTTCAGTGGTCCAACGCCGGTCACTGTGCGCCACTGCTGGTGAGGCCCGGCGCGAAATTGAAATCGCTCGATACTACCGGACTGCCCCTTGGCATGCTCGAGCGCGCCACCTTCGGCGTGGAATCTCTTCAACTCGAGCCCGGCGACAAAATCGTGATCTTCAGTGACGGCATCACCGATGCGGAAAACGCACAAGGTGAGTTTTTTGGTGCTCCCAAACTGCGCCAGATTCTCAAAGACCACGCCGCCGAGAGCAGTGCCCATTTGCACCAACGAATTCTCGCAGCGGTGGACCACCACGCGGCAGGCATCGAAATGACCGACGACGTCACGCTGGTTGTGCTCGAGTATCAGCCCGGTTGAGCATGACGCTGCTGCGCCGTTTCTCGTTCCTGTTCGTCCTGGCGTATTTCATTTTCATGATCCGTCCAGGACTGACGACGCTTTTCTCTCCCGACGACATGATGAATATGCATGTCTACTGGAGCAAGCCGGTCTGGCAGGTGGCCAAGGCTATTGCGCTGGTGGCGACATCGTTCTATCGCCCCATGGGCGGCGCATTCTACCTGCCCGTTTATCATTTTGCCGGCCTCCACCCTGCTCCATACCGCGCCGTGATCTTCTGCCTGCTCTGCGTCAATTGCTGGCTGCTCTACTGCCTTGGGAAGCGACTCTCAGGATCTCGTCTGGGTGGCATGCTCACTGCCCTGATCGGTAGCTATCACGCCGGAGCATTGGGCGTTTTTCTCAGCACCGCCGTAATCTACGACGTGCTCTGCTATGGCTTCCTCAGCGGTGCGCTGCTCTACTACGTCCGCATTCGCCAGGCCGGGCGTACCTTGCAGTGGCGCCAGATCATCGCACTGGTCCTGCTCTACGCCGGCGCGGTCGACTCCAAGGAAGCTGGTGTAATCCTCCCCGCCCTGCTCCTGGTGTACGAACTCCTATACGTCCGCCGCTTCCGCATTCCCGAACTTCTTCCCATCGTCGCCTGCGGGGTACTCGCCGTCGCCTTCGTCATCGCTGTAATGTTCGGACCCGGTACGCTCACCCACTTCGAGGCGTACAAGCCTGTGTGGACTGCGCACCAGTTCCTGCTGACCACGCGCACCTATGCCGGAATGCTGCTATTCCGTAACGACATGCTGAAGGAGCGGACGGTCGAACTGTTCTGGATCGCTCTCTTTGCCCTAAGCGCATTTCTGCGAAGGCGCGATATGCTCTTCGGCGCGGCGCTCGCGTTGATCGCTTACCTTCCTTTGAATTTCGTCCCGGTGCGCGAAGGATATGCTCTCTACATCCCGCTCATCGGATTTTCCCTATGGACCGCAGGATTGCTCGATGAATTGTTCAACCGCCTGCCCCTGAAACCGCCGGTGCGCCTGGCCGCTGCCGCTTTGCTCATTCTGCTCGTTACGGCAGGTATGCTGAAGATTCACTACAAGCGGTCGCGCGAGCAGGAGCAGATTCTGCGTTCAGCCCAGCAATTGAGCAATGAGGTGATCGCCGCCATGCACCGCCTTCATCCCCGGGTGGAGCCTGGTTCCAGGGTCCTGTTCGTCGACAACCCCTGGGGCGAAGGTTGGGACATGTACTTCATCGCCAAGCTCTACTTCAACGACAAGACCCTCCAGGTGGCCATGACTTGGCCCGGTAAGGACATCCCTTACGGCGACGCGCACACAGAGTTCAATCACATATTTCGCTGGGTAAACGGCGCCATGGTTCAGGTCAAGTAGGACTACGTCTCGAAACGGCGTCCGCCGGGTAAGGCGCAAATTGGCGATAATACGATTCAATGAACCGCCTTGCGACTCAACTGGGCATCTGTGCCGCCCTACTTCTTTCGGCTGCGTCCCTCGCGTTTGCTGCGCGCGACCCGCAAGCCGACGCGCGACTGAAAGGCTCCTGGCGCGGCGCCGACAAGAACGGCTGGATCCAGGTCCACCTGGAAGGCTCGCCGGCAGAGATCGGTTTCCAACACGGCTATCTGCTGTCGCGTGAAATCGACGACGCTCAGAAAGCCATCGCTCTCTCGCTGACGCACGACTCGAAGGACTGGAAGTATTTCCGCGGCGTCGCCGAGAAGGTGCTGTGGCCGCACATCGAAACGGAATATCGCGCCGAACTTCAGGGCATTGTGGACGGTCTGCACGCCAAGGCAGTCAAGCTCGATGTAATGGATATGGTGGTGGTGAACGCCTGGCTCGAGTTGAGTCCTTACTACACCAATTGGGTGGACAAGGCTCACAAAGCACCCGCTGAACATTGCTCCGCGTTTGTCGCGACTGGCAGCTACACCAAGGACGGAAAGCCGGTGATCGCGCACAATAACTGGACCGATTACGTCACCGGCACTCGCTGGAACGTCATCTTCGACATCGCACCCGCCAAGGGTTACCACTTCATCATGGACGGCATGCCCGGGCTCATCCATTCAGGCGACGACTTCGGTATCAACTCTGCCGGCCTCATGATCACCGAAACCACCATCAGCGGATTCAATGGCTTTGATCCCAACGGCATCCCGGAATTCGTTCGCGCTCGCAAAGCCATGCAGTATTCCGCGTCAATAGACGACTTCGCCCGCATCATGAAAGAGGGCAACAACGGCGGCTACGCCAATGACTGGCTGATTGCCGACCGCAACACCGGCGAGATCGCCAGCCTTGAGCTCGGCTTGAAGAATGTCGAACTGAAGCGCACCACCGACGGCTACTTCGCCGGCTCCAACTATCCGATCAATCCCAAACTCGGCGCCGAGGAGACGGACTTTAAGATGACCGATATGAGCCTCAGCCCGAACGCGCGCCACCTGCGTTGGGACAAGCTGATGGCCGACAATAAAGGCCGCATCGACGTAGCCCTTGCGCAGCGCTTCCTCGGCGATCACTACGACACTTACGACAACAAGACGCTCGCCAGTGAGCGCACGCTCTGCGGCCACATCGAAGCTTCAGCCCGCGGCAGCAAGCCCTGGCAACCTGCTTATGGCACCGCTGGCTCGGTTCAAAACAAGGTCGCGGACTCAAAAATGGCCGCGAGCCTGACAATGAACGCAGCCTTGGGACACGCCTGCGGCACCCACTTCAAGGCAGCCCGGCATATCAAGGATCATCCGGAATTCGCTTGGCAGAAGGAATTGATGCGGGACATGGACTCACGTCCCTGGACCACGTTCAAGGGCAAGTGAGAGGAGCGGGGTTAACCTGCAGACCGCCGTCGCTTCGGCGTCAAATTCAGGGTTCGGATCAGCCGGAAAAAGTGATTGGGGTGCACGCCAAGCGCCTTGGCGGCTTCGGTGTAGTTACCGCCGGCCTGCTCGATCGCCTTAGTAATGATCTGCCGCTTGGCCACCAGCACTCCGTCGTGCAGCGCCGATACCGACTGATCTTCCTCAACGCCCTGCTCAAGTACGCTCTCCGGCAGATCCTCGGGCAGAATCAGATCACCCGCGCCCATTACGACCGCGCGCTCAATGGCGTTCTCAAGTTCACGCACGTTGCCCGGCCAGTCATACCGCAGCATGCATGCCCTGGCTTTGGGCGCGATACCCGTGATCTTTCGCCCCATATGCTCGCCCGCCTTCGTCGCAAAATAACTCGCAAGTAGCGGGATGTCCTCGCGCCGGTCCCGCAGCGGCGGCATCTTGATCGACACTACGTCCAGCCGGTAGTAAAGATCCTCGCGAAATTTTCCTGCCCGGACCTCGGCTTTGAGGTCACGATTCGTCGCCGCCACCAGCCGGATGTCGAGTTTCAAAGTGCGTGTGCCACCGACGCGCTCGAACTCTCTTTGCTGCAGGACACGCAGAAGTTTTACCTGCAGCGGCATGGCAAGCTCGCCAATTTCATCGAGAAAAATCGTCCCGCCCTCGCCGACTTCCAACTTCCCCTTCTTCTGCGCGATGGCTCCAGTAAACGCACCCTTCTCGTGGCCGAACAACTCACTCTCTAAAAGCGTCTCGACAAATGCGCCACAGTTGATCGCTACAAACGATCGGTTGGCGCGTTTGCTGTTTCGATGAATCGCGCGCGCCACCAGTTCCTTTCCAGTACCGCTCTCACCCATCACCAGCACTGTCGCTTCACTGACCGAAACCCGCTGAATGAACTGGTAAACCTCCCGGATCGCCGGGCCATCACCAATCATGTCGTGCTGGATATTCAACTCCTGCTCCAGCCGGCGATTCTCGCCTTCAAGCCACTCAAAATTCCGCGCATTCACAATCGCTAGCGCGGCAATGCTTCCCAGCGCCGTCAACAAGTGCATCAAAGCGGCGTCGAATACCGCAAACGGCTCAGATCCATCAAGGTAAATCAGGCCGATCACCCGGTCCACCGCCGTCAGAGGGACCGCCAAGACACGCTGTACGCGATTTGTAATCAGGCTTTGGGCTTGCTGGAGATTTTCCTCAGCGCCGACGTCATTCGACAACAACGCAACCCCATCGTTCATCACCCGCGACACGATGGTGCGGCTCACTGGCTTGGTGCCGAGTCCAGGCTTTCGCTCCCACGACGCCCCGGTTGAAACCTCGCCGCTGTCTCCATCGGCAAGAAGAATCGCTACTCGATCGGCGGGCGCGACCTTACGAACAGCTTCGAGTACCTTCCTGAAGAGTTCATCGACGCTGCGTAGCGTGCTTACCGCCCGGCTGAAGGAAAACAGCACATCCAAATCTCTAACGGTTCTCTCGTTCGCGGGCAGCTTTCCGGCGGACTCCTCCGACCGAAGGTATACCGACTCTTCACGTCGCAGGACAACTGTCTGATCGCCAATTACTGTACCAGGGTCATATGCCGCAGCCTCGCGCGTCGAAAGAGTGGAGACGGTGTGAAATGCAACCACACAATTGCCAACCTTGATCTGATCGCCGTCCTCCAGGACCGCCTCGCTGACGGCGATTCCGTTCAGCAAAGTCCCGTTGCGGCTTTCAAGATCCACCAGATGGACGCCGTTGGGTCTCCATTCCACCCGGCAATGCTGACGCGAAACGGACCCATCCTTCAAAGGCACCTCGTTTGAGGGTTCCCGTCCAAGCGTGATCGGCCTCTCGCGAACCTCGAAGACACGACCGCGTCCCGGTCCGCTGATTACTTCGAGCGACGCCCGCAAGTCGCCGATTGGCGTTAAGGTCGTCATATTAAAGCAGTAATTAGAGTATATATCCGTCCCTTTACAAACGCTAACGTAATCCAAACAACACCGTAAAAAAGACTTGGCACGGAAGCTGAACGCTGTTAATCTTGAGATGGTAGTTAACCTGCCACCCCTGGGAGATCTGTATGAAGTTCAGGTTCGCTGTGCTCGCCATTACTGCCGGAGCTGCATTTGCTGCGTCCAAGTCCGGCGCCGATGCCCCTACCTTTAGCAAGGACATCGCCCCCATTCTGAATCAGCGTTGCGTGGAATGCCACCGTGCCGGTGAAGCCGCGCCGATGTCATTTGGCAGCTTTAAAGAAGTCCGTCCATGGGCCAAGGCAATCAAGCAGGCTGTCGCCAGCCGCACCATGCCACCATGGTCCGCTGACCCGTCGATTGGTCATTTTAAAAACAGCCGTCGTCTCTCGGACACCGAAATGACCGCCATCGTCAAATGGGTCGACAACGGCTCTCCCGAAGGAAACTCCAAGGATCTTCCGAAGGCGCCTGAATTTGTCACCGGCTGGAACATCGGCAAGCCTGACCTGACTTTCGACACCGGCAAGGATTTTCCGATTCCCGCCGAAGGCGTGATCCCTTATCAATACTTCAAAGTGGACCCCGGCTTTAAGGAAGACACCTGGGTGCAAGCGGTTGAGGTTCGCCCCTCGCAGCGCTCTCAGGTTCACCACATTCTCGTCTTTGTCCAGGACGGTAACAAACCGGCACAACGCGCCGGTGAACAGTTCAGCAACATGTTGATCGGCTATGCTCCCGGTGTTCCGACCATTACCTGGGACCCGGACACTGCCTACCTCGTGAAAGCCGGACAGACGCTGCTCTTCCAGGTGCACTATACGGCCAACGGCAAAGCAGCATCGGATCGATCCGTCCTCGGCATGAAGATTCGCCACGATAAACCGGCGTATCAGGCGTTCTCCAACTCAGCCGTCCAGTTTCGGCTGAACATCCCCCCGGGCGACCCGAACTACGAGACCAAGGCCATTTACACCTTCAAAGAGGACGTCACGATGCTCGACATGACGCCCCATATGCACCTCCGCGGCAAAGCCTTCAAGTACGTCATGACCTACCCGGACGGACGCGTCGAGGAACTCCTCAACGTCCCGCACTACGACTTCAACTGGCAGCTCAGCTATATCTTCGACAAGCCGCTCCAGGTACCGAAGGGCACCAAGATCGAGGCCACCGCCTGGTACGACAACTCGCCGAACAATAAGTACAATCCCGATCCTACGCAGACGGTTAAGTGGGGCGATCAGACCTTCCAGGAGATGATGATCGGCTTCTTCAACTTCAAAGTCCCGGTGGGCACTCCCGAACCCCCTCCGGCTCCGCGTAACCAGACCGGCCAGTAGAATTGACCGTTTGAAAATCCTACAGACCGGGGATTCGGATGCTTGACTCCGAATCCCCGGTTTGACATAGTGAGGGCGTCATGCCCTCCTCCACCCGCCCCCTTCTCCTTATTCTGGCCCTCTGCCTGATAATCACCAGTTGTGCCACCCAGACCGCGACCGTCCAACCCGGATCCCCCGCCTTCTTTTGGGGCGCCGCCAAACGCGCCTTCGCCAGCGGCGACTACCTGAAAGCATCCGAGAATCTCACCAAACTCACCGGCTCGGATAATGAATACCGCACTCGGGCAAACGCTTGGCTCGCCGTACTCTCCGCGGGCATGACCAAGGGATACCTCGAGATCGCCGAGGCGTATGACACGGGGGCTCACTCGAATCACGACAATCCTTTGATCTTTCGCCGTCAAGCCGGCAACATGCGAACCATGGCGAAGGCCTCCGTCCTTCAATTCGCCGAATCCATGCACTATTTCAACGATAAAGGTAAGGATCCCAGCGTCGAATTCGAATTCGGAGCGCCTAGTGGCCGCCTCGCCGACATCCCTAACCTGTTGAAGGTCGGCACAGGCATCATGCCGCCGCCGGCCGACGCCGAATCCACCCAGATCACTGCGGTCCAAAAGGGTGTAGTTTGGAGCACCGCGCACGCCGTGGGCGCCGGCGACGATGCGTCTAAAGCGGCAGACCTCTTCAAGACATTGCCGGTACAGGTTCCCCGTGAGAAGTTCATGCTCGGCATGGCGGCCGCCCTGGCGGAGGAAGCCGAAGTGTTTGGACCCAAACAGCTCGACGAACCCCAGCGCCTGAAGATGGTGTGCATGGAAGCCATCGACGCTTTGAAGCAGGTACCTGACTCCAAGGAAGCCAAAGACACTCGCGCCAAGCTCGACAAACTACTGAAGACCATCAAACCGTCCTAGTCTCGACGGACCGCCAGGATGAGCGTGCGCCCACGGGAGTACTGCACCCGTTAGAATAAGGTTGCGCAGTGACTCATCCCGCCGTCCGTGACCTACTTCATCAACTTTCCCGCAACAACTCCTTCGCGGAACTCACCGGGAGCCTGCTGCGTCGCGATACCAACGCCCTTTCTCTCTCCGGACTGACGACTACCGCCAAAGCCCTCTACCTGATACTGCTGTGGCAACTGACGGAGCGGCCGTTCATCGTGATCGTTGACGGCAATAAGCAGGCCGACGCTTTGGCCGAGCTGGTGGAAACTTTCTTTGACTTACTGGTAGATCGCCGCGACATTCCCCACCCGCAGACCATCCCGGCCTTGGATGTTCTCCCGCATCAACGGCTGAATCCCCACACCGAAATCACCGGACAGCGCGCCATTGGACTCTGGCGTCTCGCCTCGCAGAAAGTTCCGATCACAATTGCGCCCGCGGCCTCGGCTCTGCTCCGCGTCGACAGTCCCGAGTTCTACCGTCAACTCGCCGTCTCGCTCCGCACCAGCGAGGAGATTCCGCTCGAATCGCTCATCGCTCACCTGGAGAGCATCGGCTATGAACGCCGTGAGCCCGTTGAGATGACCGGCGAATACTCCGTGCGCGGCGGCATCCTCGACATCTTCCCCGCCGAGTCCATCAACCCTGTGCGCATCGAATTCTTCGGCGACGAGATCGAATCCATACGTCGCTTCGACGCCACCACCCAACGCTCGGTATTGAAGGTGACTGAAGCCACCGTGCTGCCGCTGGCCGAGGTCCCGCGGTCGCGTACCCTGCTCCACGAGATTGCCGAGAAGCTCGACTTTGTCGGCGTTGCCAGCCCCGGCGACGTTTTCCCCGGCTGGCAATTCGGCGTCCCGCTCGTACGTCCGCGAACCCACTCCCTGCTTGATTTTGCGCCGGCGCCGGTCATTATCCTTGATGAGCCGGAGCAGATCTCAGCCGCTGCCGAGCGGCTGTGGAAGCGCCTCGATCAGCCCGACAAGCCGACCGTCATTCCACCCGAGGCAAACTACTACCGCAATCTCACAGACCTTGGCGTCCCCGACGGCTCGGTGACTGTCAGCCTCCGTGAACTCGAACTGGGCGCGATGACTCACCAGTCTTTGCACATCTCAAGCCGACCTTCAATGGCTTTCCACGGGTCGATGCAGGTGGCTGTCGCCGAAGCCAAATCGCTGGTCGAACAGGGCAACCGCGTCGCGTTCTTCGCGCCCACGCTCGGCGAAGTCGAACGCCTGGCCGACATTCTCCAGGAGTACAACGTCCCCTTCCAGCTCGGTATCGAGACCACGCCGGACCAGCGCACGACGCTCACTTCCCGCCATTACATGGCCGGCGACGTAGCGAGCACGTATCTCATCCGCGGCTCCGTCCGCAAAGGCGTGGTCTTCCCAGACTCTCGCCTGGTGTTGTTTGGCTCCGAGGATCTGTTTGACACCTCCGATCTGATCGCGCGTCCATCGCTCACCAAGAGTCAGCTCTCGGCGTTTGCCGCCGACATCGCGGATCTTAATCTCGGCGACTACGTAGTCCACACTACTCACGGGGTCGGCCGGTTCGCCGGTCTGCGAGAGATTACGCAAGGCGATCAAAAGGGCGACTTCATGCTGCTTGAGTACGCCGGCGACTCCAAGCTCTACGTCCCACTCACGCGTCTCGATCTCGTTCAGAAATACCGCGGCGCGGGCGAGACAAAGCCGCAACTTGACCGCTTGGGCGGCGTCACCTGGAATCGCACCAAGGGACGTGTCAAAGCCAAAATGCGCGACATGGCCGACGAGCTTCTGAAGCTCTACGCCCAGCGCCGCTTGACCGAGGGCTTCGCCTTCTCGAAGGACTCCAACTGGCAACGGGAGTTCGAGGACGCCTTCGAATTCCCGCCGACCAAGGACCAGCTCACCGCCGTCAAAGACATCAAGCGCGATATGGAAGCGGAGCAGCCGATGGATCGCCTGCTGTGCGGGGATGTGGGCTACGGAAAGACCGAAGTGGCCATGCGCGCCGCGTTCAAAGCGCTGGGCGATGGTAAGCAGGTGGCGCTGCTCGCCCCAACAACGGTACTCGCGTTCCAGCATTACGAGACGTTCCGAAGGCGCTTTCAGTCGTTCCCCATCAAGGTTGAATTGATGAGCCGGTTCCGTTCAGCCAAGGAGAACAAAGCGACGCTCGAAGGGATCGCGGAGGGTAAAGTCGACATCGTTATCGGCACGCACCGTATTCTTTCCAAGGACGTTGTCTTTCGCGATCTTGGACTGCTGGTCGTCGACGAAGAGCAGCGCTTTGGCGTCCGCCACAAAGAGCGCCTGAAGCAGATGAGCCACAACGTCGACGTGCTCACCATGTCGGCCACGCCGATTCCGCGTACGTTGCACATGTCGATGCTCGGCATCCGCGATATGTCGGTAATCGAGACTCCGCCCAAGGACCGTCTGGCCATCCAAACGGTGGTGGCCCACTACGATGCGGAGCTCATCAAGACCGCCATCGAGCAGGAAGTGTCGCGCGGCGGCCAGGTCTACTTCATCCACAACCGCGTTGACTCCATCTTCATGCGCGCCGCATCCATCCTCGAAATGCTGCCCGATGTGCGCATTGGCGTCGGCCACGGCCAGATGGGCGAGGCGGAGTTGGAGAAGGTCCTGTTGGGCTTCATGCGTCACGAGTTCGACGTCTTTGTGTCCACTACAATCGTCGAAAATGGAATCGACATTCCGCTGGCCAACACCATCATCATCGAGAACGCCGAGCGGCATGGATTGTCTGAGCTTTACCAGCTTCGCGGGCGCGTGGGACGGTCGAACCGTCGCGCCTATGCGTACTTGTTGATCCCCCAGGACACTGAGCTCAGCGAAATCGCCCGCAAGCGCCTCGCGGCGTTGAAAGAGTTCAGCGACCTCGGCGCGGGCTTCCGCATCGCTGCGCTCGATTTGGAACTGCGCGGCGCCGGCAACATCCTCGGCGGCGAGCAGCATGGCCATATTGAAGCGGTCGGCTTCGACATGTACGTCCGCATGCTGGAGGAAGCCATCCAGGAGTTGCGCGGGGAGGAGGTCCCGCTCGAACTCCACTCCACCATCAACCTCAGTCTCGACATACGCATTCCTGCCGAGTACATCTCCGACGATCATCAACGCCTCCGCGCCTACAAAAAGATCGCGGATGCGAGCACGCCGGAACAGGCCGAGAGGGTGCTCGCGGAACTGAACGATCGCTACGGCCCCGCGCCGGTCGCCGTCAATAATCTGCTCGAATTCTCACTGCTCAAGAGCTTTGCGCAGAAGGTAGGCGTCGAGAATATCGACCGCCGGTCTGGCGCCGTCAACATGAAGTTCCACGAGCAGTCCAAGATCGATCCCGCCAAGCTGATGGACCTTGTAAACAGTACTCCAGGCGCTCAGTTCACGCCCGCCGGTGTACTGTGCCTGCCCGTCCCAAGTGCCGAACCCGGCGCGTTGTTGGAGCACCTCAAAGAGCAGTTGTTGAGGCTCTCCTAGTCGCGTGAGCCGCAGGGCGAGTTTTCCTCAAGAATCGGTCTCTGACACCGATTATTTGCATCTTGTATGAGAATCCAATCGTCCGTTCAGGCTCATCTTGCGTGAGACAAGAGTCGCCCCTGCAGGTTCAATTCTCGTATGCTGATCTGAGGAGAATCACTTGGAATACAGGTTATTAGGCGCGAGCGGTCTTGAGGTGTCCGTACTGAGCTTCGGCACGATGACGATGGGCGGCGAAGGACGGTTTGCCGCTATGGGGAATGTGCAGGTGGACGAGGCGCGCCGCCAGGTGGAGATTTGTATCGAGGCTGGCGTCAATCTGTTCGACACCGCCGACGTATACTCGCTTGGAAAGTCTGAGGAGGTGCTGGGCCAGGCATTGGGCGCTCGCCGTAAGAGCATCGTGCTGGCGACGAAAGCGTTTGCTCGCATTGAGCCGGGCACCAACAATTCAGGACTCTCCCGGCGTTATCTGGTCAAGGCTTGCGAGGCCAGCCTCCGCCGGCTTGGGACTGACTACATCGATCTCTATCAAGCCCACAATTTCGACTCTCTGACGCCGCTCGATGAGACCCTCCATGCCTTCGACGATCTCATACGCTCGGGCAAGATCCGTTACGCCGGCTGCTCCAACTATTCCGGCTGGCAGCTCATGAAGGCCATGTCGACCTCTGCGCGGCTGGGCATTCACAACTACATCTCGCAACAGATCAACTACTCGCTCCTGGCGCGCGACGCCGAGCACGAACTCGTGCCCGTGGGACTCGACCAGCGAGTCGGTATCATGTCCTGGAGCCCCCTGCATTTTGGGCTCTTGTCTGGGAAATTCCGCCGCGGCGAGCCGAAGCCAACGGAGTCCCGGCTCAATACCCTCGAGGCGCCCGGAACAATCGACTACGAGCGGCTCTACAACATTGTCGACATGCTCACCGGGATCGCGTCACAACGCGGGGTCTCTGTCCCACAGGTGGCGTTGAACTGGGTAATGCGCAAGCCCTCTGTCGACACCGTGATCTTCGGCGCTCGTAATGAGAAGCAGCTTCGTGACAACCTCGCCGCTGCAAACTGGCAACTCTCAGACGATGAGGTCGAGCGTCTGGATGAAGTGAGTGCCCTTCCACTCCCTTACCCGCACTGGCACCAACAGAAGTTCGCCGGGGATCGCAACCCTGCGGCTAAGCACGTACGCTAGCAAGGGTCTGCCTTTCAGGACCTGCCGAAAGACGACCGCAAAGCTATAGCGGCAGTCGTAGCTTCTTCAGCAATGCCGTGTACCGGGCATCGCCGACAATATTCTTCAAGAGTGGATCGCCCTTGATCTGTACCGGATCGCTGGCCTTCTCCAAATACTCAAACGCGCGATTGACGTCGCCGCGGAACGCATACAACTCGGCGATCTGGTAGTACGCGCGACCGTACTGCTGGACGAAGTCCGCCGCTGTTTTGTCGGCCTCCGCGGTTTGCCCCAACGCGTGATAGGCTAACGCAGTTCCAAATAGCCGCAACGCGACATGCCGCTCTTTTTCCATCTCGGCAAGCGCTTCTTTCGATTCGCCTCGCGCCAGGTGGACGCGTCCGAGAAACAAGTGCGGACGCTCCATTTCCGGCACCAGTTCCAGCGCCTTGCGGAATGCAGCGTTCGCTTCGTCGTAATGGCCGGCGTAATAGAGCGACACTCCGGCGTTGTGATGATTGCCGGGGCTGAGCGGATCAATCTGAATCGCCTTGCGTCCCAAGTCCACTGCCTCGTCCAGGTGTCCCAGAATCCGCGCCAGAATCGCGGCGTGGCTGATTACCGTCGCGTTTCCCGGTTCCAGAGCGAGCGCCTTCTTATAAGACGCGTCGGAACCCTCCCAATCGAAATCGCGAAATTGCTTTATCCAGGCCATCGCCGCATGCGCCTCACCCAAATTTGGATCGATCGACAGAGCGCGCTTCACGGACTCTCGCGCCTTCTCATATCCTTCCGACGGCTCGACGTAGGTGGCTCCAGCCTGTCCGCTATATGCCTCACCGAGTAACGACCACGCCTTCGCGTAGTTCGAGTCGAGTTGGATGGCCTGGTCGAAATAGCTCACGGCCTTCTCCAGGTTCTCTTTGCTGCTCCGCTGTAGAAAATAGCGTCCTTGAAGGTAGGCGTTAAACGCATCGACCTTTGGATTCCGCACTCCTGTCTGTCCCAGCAGAGTCACCTTCAACGACCCCGTGACCGCTCGCGCAATCTCCTCCTGGACCGCGAAGATATTGCTCATCTCCCGGTCAAACACCTCGGACCACATCTGAAAACCGTCCGCTGACTTGATGAGCCTGACGGCGACCCTTACTTGATTCGCCTGCTTGCGGACGCTGCCTTCGAGGATTGAGGCGACGTGCAACTTCTCGCCAATGACCCGAAAATCACTGCTGTCCTTGAAACCGAAAGCCGACCGGCGCCCCGCCACCCGCAATTCCGGGATCTTCGCCAGTCCGTCCAGTAGTTCCTCAGCCAGTCCGTCCGACAGATATTGCTGGTTCTTCTCCGGACTCAAATCGACGAACGGCAGGACAGCGATGGAGGGCCTCTCCGGCACGCCCGTGGTTCGGCCCCGCACGAACCAGAAGATCACGGCAGCGAGTAGGAGCGCAGCGACTGCGAACACCACAATCCGACTGCTTCTCCGCCGCGCCGCCGGTGGTGCGGTTGCTCCGGTGAACGTGGACGAAGTTCCGCCAAGGGCGCGGCACAGTTCCTCGCTGAATTCGCGCACCGTCGAATGCCGCTGCTCCGGACGGAAAGACATCGCCTTCACAATCGACCGGCTTGCCGCTTCGGGCAGTTCGTGCCTCAATTCGTGCGGAGCCGTCCGGCGCGTCCCGTCCTCTTTCGCCAACTGCATCATCGAATCGGTAGGGAACGGTTTGCGGCCGGTGACCATTTCATAAGCCACCACGGCGAGTGCATAGGTATCGCTGGCTTCACAGGGCTTGCCGGCGAATTGCTCGGGCGCCATGTAGTTCAAGCTACCGGCCACCTTGGTCTTCTCGCCGCCGAATTGAGAATCCTGAATACCGGCAATCCCGAAGTCAATCAGTTTGACGTGGTCGTCGCCACCTAGCGTTTGCAGCATGATGTTGTCGGGCTTGAGGTCGCGATGCCAGACGCCCTTCTCATGCACCGCGGAGAGAGCCTGGCCGATTTGCCTGATGATTCCGGCCGCCCTCACTAAGTTCATGCCGCCGGGATCGATCGCGGCGCGCAGCGTGGTCCCCTCCACGTACTGCATCACCAGAAATTGCTTGCCATCCGGAGTGACTCCGGTATCGAGCGCCCCAACAACGCCCGGGTGATCGACGCGGGCCAGCGCTTCCATCTCCTGCAGAAACTTCTGCCGCATCCAGGCATCGACGCCGCTCTCTTCGAGCAGCACCTTGATCACCACCTGCTTCGAAAGCAGCTGCCGGTCACGCGCGAGATAGATCATGCTCATCCCACCACGGCCGATTTCGCGCACGATTTCGTAGCGGTCCTTCAGCACCACTGTAGATTCCCGCTCGTCCGATGCCGCCAGCGTAGCCGCCCTCACAATCGGACCTTCGAGCACCGCGCTGTCGGCCTCGCCGTCCGACGCCAGTAGTGCTTCGACCTCTCTGCGAAGTTCCGCGTCCGACCCACACTGCTCTTTGAGGAAATTGGCACGCGACGCTGAGTCGCGTTCCACCGCGCCAAGGAAGATCGCTTTCACCTGCTCCCAACGCTCCGATGTCATTCTGATTTCGCAGTAGTCAGTTCGTTGTGCAGCCAGGCCTTCGCCACACGCCAGTCGCGCTTGAGCGTGATGGGCGCGATCCCCATCACTTCGGCCGCCTCCTCAACGCTGAGTCCGCCAAAGAAACGCAACTCGATCAGCCGGCTTTGTCGCTCGTCGATCTTTGCCAGACGCTCCAGCGCTTCATCAATTGCGATGACGTCTTCGAGGCCGTTGCGGTCCATCAGCAATTCCGCATCGATGTCCACCTTCCTGGCATCGGGACCACCGCGCTTACTCGCGCCACGGCTCCGGGCGTAGTCTCGCAAAACCTGGCGCATCACGTGTGCCGCGATTGCGAAGAAGTGCGCCCGATTTTGCCAGGGCGGCGTCTCCCCGCCCAACAAACGCATGTAAGCCTCGGAGACCAGCGCTGTAGCTTGGAGCGTGTGTCCCGCGCGTTCCCGCCGCATATAGCCCGACGCCATCCGGCGAAGCTCTGCGTACACCAACGGGATTAGCTCATCCGCCGCGCCTGGGTTCCCCTCGCGCAGTTGAGACAGCAGTACCGTCACCTCGCCCCCGGGGCCTGGCATGTAAGTCTCCTATGTGGCGAAATTATACCTTATGCATCCCTCCGCCGGGTTAGGGCTTCTTGCCCGTGCAGTTGCTATTTGGACAACGCGTCGAGTGCCGCGCTTTTGTAAAGCTGGCCAAGAGTCGGGATGTTGAAGCACGCTTCATCGAAGACGTGTGCCGTGCAGTTCGACAGCATCGCGATCAACCCAATGTGCACAAGTTCGGTAGCCTGCTCGCCGATCACATGAACACCGAGCAGCTTCTTTTCACTCCGGGAGAACAGCAGTTTCAGAAATCCATCCGTGTCTCCGATGATTCTGCCACGAGCATTGTGATCGTATCCGGCACGACCGGCTATGTAGTCCACGCCCTTGGCCTTCAACGACTCCTCGGTCTCGCCGATCATGCTCACCTCGGGGATGGTGTAGACACCGGTGGGCAGCAATGACGCATAGGCTTCATCGGAACCTGCCGGACCGAAGACGTGGCGCATCGCCCGCCTCGCCTGCTCCATGCTCGTAGACGCCAACGCAGGCGCGCCAATTACGTCTCCGGCCGCGAAGACATGAGGCACTTCAGTCTGGTAATGTGCATCCACCAGCAGCAGGCCGCGCTCACCCGGCTTGATTCCCGCCGCGGACAGGTTCAGCTGGCCTGTGTTGCTTTGCCGGCCGGCCGCGATCAATACAGCATCGAAAGTGAGCGTCTCGCCTGAGGTGAACGTCAGAACAACGCCCGTTTCAGCTGTGGAAGTGCAGCAATCCACTTTCATTCCCCAGTGGAAAATCACGCCCTCGCGTTCCATTGCGGCTGCCAGGGCCTTCGACACCTCGGTGTCCAAGAAGGGGAGCAGCACGTTCCGTCCATCGAATAAATGAACCTCTGTACCAAGTGCCGCGAAGATGCAGGCATATTCCGAACCGATTGTGCCCGCGCCCACAATTGCCATCTTCTTCGGCAACCGGTCGAGCTCGAGTACCGTATCGGAATCGTAAATCTCTGGACTGCCGAAGGGGAAGCACGCCGGGTGTAAAGGCGATGATCCAGTCGCAATCAAGACGTACTCGCCGCGAATTGACTCGCTCTTTCCGTCGCCAAGCGAGACTGAGATCGTGTGGTTGTCGGTGAAAGACGCATCCCCCTGATAGACGTCAGCGTGCGAGTCCTTCAGTCGTTTAGCCAATAAGTTGTTCAGGCTGGTCTTCACGGCGCGCTCATGCCCAAGAAAATCGGCGACGGTGGCGTCGCGTCGCAGCGAAAGATCCACTCCATATAGATTTCGCGACCGGGCGCCCGAGAGCGTCAGTGCCGTTTCTCGCAGGGTCTTGCTCGGTACGGTCCCCGTGTTAATTCCGGCTCCACCCAGTTCAGGATGATTGTCGACCAAGGCGACGGACTTCCCGAAATGCGCAGCCGTTCCGGCTCCAACGATGCCGGCCGGGCCCCCGCCGAGAATAATCAAGTCGTATGTTTTAATTTGGTCGGACATGTCTGTGAGTATGGGCTAAAATCCATAGACCCGCATAGAGCCGTCTTGATTTCAAAGAGAACGGTGGGTTCGATCGATATCTGGATGACAACTTTCATTGGCGTGGATCTCGGGTGGTACGGCAAACCGACCGGACTGGCTTCCATCCGGCTTGATGATTCGGGGCTGTATCTGCACAACATCGCTCGTGTCGAGGACGTGGACCAGATTCTCGAGTGGGTCGTCGAGCAGGCCAAGCGTGCCGATGCCGTGGTGGGCGTCGACGCCCCGTTGGTAATAACCAACGCCACCGGCATTCGCGGCGCTGAGCGTGGCCTGAACGCGGTGTACCGAAAATTCCATGCGGGCTGTCATGCGGCTAACCTGGGACGCCCGTTCGCCGGAAATGTGGTTTCCTTCAGCCAGCGCTTGGAGGCACTCGGATTCGCCCACGGCGCCGCCCTTGTCGCTCGTCAACCGGGGCGATTCCAGATTGAGGTCCACCCCCACGCCGCCACCGTCAGTCTCTTTCAACTCGATCGCATCGTGAAATACAAGCGGGGCACGCGCCAGGAGAAAGCGCGCGGCTTGCGCCGGCTTCGAAGCCTGATGCTCACTCGTTTGCCGCTATTGGATCCACCGCTGTCGCTGACGCTGCCAAGTCTGCCGAGGACAGGGCCCCTGAAGCCGGTGGAGGATCAGATTGACGCCGTCATGTGCGCGTACATCGCGGCGCATTGGTGGCACTGGGGCCTTCGTCGCAATCAGGTCTACGGCGATAACGAGAATGGCTATATCGTCGTGCCAGGTTCTCGATGAGTATTACGTGGCCCGACTTTTCTACGAGGTGTTGGATTGTGGGGTTTTGGTAGAAGAAGTCGGTGCGTTGGACTGACCTTCTTTCCGTTTATAGACTAGCAGGCTCTTGACAGTGAAGTCTAACGCGCAGAAAACAGGCCAACTAAAGGCGCGACAAAGTCGCATTTAAGACTGGTCTGCGACTCGCACTTCCACTAACATCGCTCAAGGAACTCTGGCTCGAACTGAGCCCACACCCGATTCGAAACACAAGTGGAGGCGTATGATCCCTGAAGAGAAGAGCGGGGCTGTGTCGCGCGCCCTAAGTGAGGCCTTCGGTGTCACATCTTTCGACGACGTTACCCGGCTGACCCTCGGCCGGAGTCCTGGCGTCTTCGTCTTTCGCATTGTCGTGCGTGGACGTCCATACCTATTGCGAGTCATCATGCGTACCGACGACGCAACCCGTCACTTCGAGTGCATGAAGACGGCAGCTGAAGCTGGACTGGCGCCGCATGTCTGGTACACCAGCATCGAAGATCGAGTTTCGATCACTGACTTCGTCGACACCGTGCCCCTGCCAAGAGCCGGCGCGCTGCGTCGAATGGCCGCGACTCTCCGGACGCTGCATGCACTAATGCCGTTTCCCACGATCCCAGACCACATCAATACCTCATGCATGTTCCTGCTCAATAAAGGTCCTGCTTTCGACGGGTTTATCGCGAATGTTAAGGCAGCCAATGTCCTCTCCAATAGCGAAAGCGACGAACTCTTTGCCGCCTATGAGAGTGTGGCCTCGGTTTACCAGCGGCGCGATTCGGACATGGTGTCGAGCCACAACGATCTATTCAAGCCGGACAATATTCTCTTCGATCGAAACCGCGTGTGGCTGGTGGATTGGGAGGCTGCGTTTCTGAATGATCGCTATGCGGACCTGGCGGTGGTCGCGAATCTGCTGGTCACCAATGAGGACGACGAACGAGCTTTTCTCGGGGAGTACTTTGGACAGCCGCCGGATGCGTATCAGGCGACCCGATTGTTCCTTATGCAACAAGTGGCGCACATCTTCTACGCCATGGGCTTCCTCTGGCTTGGATCGTTGGGCGGAGCCGTAAGCCGGAATGAGGCCGCGCCCGGATGGGACGACTTTCAGCGTCGATTCTGGGCAGGTGAAATCAAACTGGAGGACGCACCGGCAAAAACGCTGTACGGCGCGGTACACCTGGAACGACTCCTACAGAACGTGCGGACACCGCGCTTCAGCAAAGCGATCCGTATCGTGTCAGACGGTGTCGGTTGACGAGATTCGCCGCGGCATAACCGTCTTCGCCCCCGTCTGTTCGGTATTCTTGTTTCACGCATGTCTGGACGATTCCTTTGTATCGCCCATCGGGCCGACTACCAAAACGAATTGACTACTCGTGACGCAGCGCACGCAGCGGGTCGACGCGCAACGCACGCCTCGCAGGCCACAACGCGGCCAGCATGATTGTCACGATGAACAAGGATAGGGTGGCCAGGTACGCCACGGGATCAAGATTGCTCAACCCATAGAGATAGCCGCGGAGAGTCCGCGAGAGCGCAACCGCCGCACCGCCTCCTATCAGCATGCCTGCGACGACCGGGCGGGAGAACTGGCGGAGGACGATCGAGAGTACCTGGGCCGACGTCGCGCCCAACGCCATTCGAATTCCAATCTCCTTGGTCCGCTGCGATACCGCATATGCCACCACGCCCACGATTCCGAGACAAGCAAGCACGTGTGCGATGCCGCCGAGCAGGCTCACCGCCAAAGCACTGTATTCGGCGCCTTTCAGTTTCCGCTCAAACCGGCTCTTTACCAACTCGATGTCGGGAATCACGTCGAGGTCGATCGCCCTGGCCGTCGAGGCCACCCTTGCCGCCAAATCTTCAGGGCGTCCGGCCGTCTTCACCAGAACATGCAGCGACGGTGGATCTCCGGGCTCGATCGGCATATACGCTTCAACCGAATCCGAATCCTCGAGTCTCGTCAAACGAGCGTTTCCCGACACACCAACTACCGTTAACCCAGAACCAAAATCGAGTTTCTTGCCAAGCGGGTCCTGGCCGGAAAATGCGGCCCGCGCCAGAGATTCGCTGATCACGACAACGCCGGTATCCCCCTGTATAAGTCCCCGCCCGCGAAGCAACGGGATCTTCATCGTTTCGAAGAACCGTGAGTCCACCCGGTTCAACTGAGTCTCGATGTCGTGTCCATTGACGGTGACACCGCCCGATATCGCGCCACGCCCCAATGGCGGAAGCAACGTAAGCGAGACTGACTCGACACCGGGCAAGGCCTGCAGGCGCGCTTCGAGAGCGTCGAGATAGGCGCGCGCCCGAGCCGGCGAATAACCATGGCGGGACAGTCCCGAATCGATCGAAATGAGCCGGTCGTAGTCAAAACCCGGATTCGTGGACATGGTGTGATCGAGTGCGCGGCCCAGCAAGCCCGCCACGATCAGCAGAACGCAACTGGCCGCCACCTGCGCGGCGACGAGGATCTGGCGCACAAAATTCGAGCGATGACGCTGACGCGCAATCTGCCACGCCGGCGCAAGCCCGAAGAAGATTGCCGACGCGACGCCCACCGCCAGCGCGAACATCGTAACGCGCCAGTCAGGCACCACGTTCAGCCACGCCGGCGCGCTGGTGAGAGTCATCAGTCCCCTCAGAATGCAGTAGCCCAGCGCCAGTCCGGCCGCCGACCCCAAAATAGCCAGGAGCAGACTTTCTGTGAAGAGCTGACGGATCAATCGGCTGGTACCCGCACCGACAGATACGCGGATCGAAATCTCCCGCTGGCGCGCCACGCCGCGTGCAAGCAGCAGGCTACCAAGATTCGCGCAGGCCACCGCTAGAATCAACAGCACCAGCGTCCCAAGCAGCGCGAACATCGGGTAGAGTTTACTCTTGACCTCGGCGCCGGTACCACGGCTGTTGCCGTTCATTAGACTCTGCGCATACCCTCCAGGTTCACTGGGTAAACTCTCGTTTTCCCAAATACCGGTAGGATGTTGCGAGCGGAGCTCACCGGCAAGTAGTTTCAGTTCATCTTCCGCAGCCTTGGGAGTAGCTCCCGGTCTTAGCCGGCCCCAAGTCTGCACCCCAGGACTCTCGACAGAGAAATCCGTAAGCAGCTTACTGCCGGCAGCGAAATAGGGTTGCTGTAGGATCGGGGCCCAGAGAGCGGGGTCGTCCATACTGAGTCCGCCGAAATCGCGAGAAGCGACGCCAATCACAGTGGCGACCTTACCGTTGACGTGGATGGTCCTGCCCACTACTTGTGGATCGCCCCCAAATTGCCGTTCCCAAAAACCTTCACTCAGGACAACCACTGGATCAGCGCCGGGCTTCCCGTCGCCCGCGGGTTCAATCAGCCGGCCTAGCCGGGCGCCCGCGCCCAGTTCCTGAAAGTAATTCGCCGATACGAAGTGCGCCTCCACCTGCTTATCCACGCGTTCCACGGCAACGCGGGTGTAGTTCACCAACAGCAGCGCAGAGAGAGTCCGTGAGTTCGAACCGATGAACTCGGCCTCAGGATAAGGCAGCGCGAATGCGTAAGCCTGCGGCGACCGTCGATGAAAGCGAAGCAGGGTCGAAGGATCGCGGACGTTGAGCGGACGTAGAACCATCAGGTCGAAGAAAGCAAATGCCGCTACGTTTGCGCCGATACCGATCGCGAGCATGAGGATGGCGGCAAGCGTAAACCCGGGCGACTTCCGGATCCCCCGAATGGCGTAGCGGACATCCTGGCTGAACCGGTCAATCCACGTCCAACCCCACGCGTCCCGAGCCTCCTCACGCAGCAGCAGCGTGTTGCCCAAAGGCGTACCTCCAGCCGCGGCCGACATCTCCCGGTGAACCTCCATGTCGGTGGCGAGTTCATCCTCGAGACGGCGTCGATGAGCCAGGTAGTAAAGGCGGCGAAAGAAACCTGTCATCGAATCCTTACGCAGTCCGCAGCACTGTTTGAATCGCGTCGTGAATCCGCTCGTACTCCGACAACTCCGCCTCGAGTTGTTTGCGGCCCGCAGGCGTCAGGCTGTAAAACCGAACTTTGCGATTGGTCTCCGAAGTCCCCCATGCGGCCTTTGCATAGCCGCCTAACAGGATCTTCTGAAGCGTCGGATAAAGAGCGCCCTCCTCCACCCGTAGTTGATCGGACGAGAGAACGTGAATGCGCTGCGCGATGGCATAGCCGTGCATCGGACCCGACTGTAGAACCCTCAGAATCAGTAAGGTCAAGGCGCCAGCAGGCATTTCTTTCTTAGGCATATAATTATTATGCCTAACGTAACACAGTCACGCGACAGGATCAAGACTACTTCTTGTCGAGCCAGTTCTCCAAGAGCATACTGGACCGGCTTTGGTCGCCAGCCGGCCGTGGAATGATGAACCGCTGCCCACCTGGAACGGGCGCGTAGAGCGGCATCTTGAAGTGCCGTCCCGCGTCATTGGTAAACAACCCGCGGGGCTGACCCTCCACTCGAAATGTGTCCTTGGCCAGGACCTTGGCCGACATCAGCGTTTCGTCTTTGAGATAGAACAGTTCATCTCCGCGAGAACTCCAGCGAGGTATACGCCCGCCTCCATCGGACACAACCCAGCGTCCCGACCCTCCCGGAAACGTCCGCACATAGATCTCAAAGCGCCCACTCTCATCCGACTCGTAAGCGACGAATCGCCCGGTTGGGTCAATCTCAGGACGTCTCTCGAAAGCCGTCGTTGCAGCCACGCCGGTGACAGTCCCCGAACTCAACGAGGCCACATAAATGTCGCGTTGATTCCCGCGCTGTTGTGTTGAAAACACGATCGTGTCGCGATCGCGTGACCAGTCCCAATCCAACGCTGGTTCAGCTCTGAGAAGTTTTGGAGCGGAACTGGAGTCGGCGGGTTGGACATAGATCGATCCACCGTTGACCGCCGTCCCCGCGACGAAGCCGATCTGCTGGCTATCAGGCGTCCACCGGGGAGAGCCAACCGCCTTGATGTCGTTCACCAGCCGTCTCCATGTTTTTGACGAAATACCGTAGATCCAAATTGCGGAAACAGACTGAACCGCCACACGGGCACCGTCCGGAGAGACCGTGACCGCCGACGCAGCGGACGTTCCGCCGCTCAGTTCCTCAACCACATGACCGGCACGGTCAACCGAGATCATCTGGTCCGACCCGTTATTGCTTTTCAAGTAGACCAGCGATCCGTCAGCACTGGTGCTCGGGTTGGTACCTTCCCGGTCAATCGGTACCTTCTCGGCGCCAACCGCTTTCCCCGAAGAGTCCACTGGAATTGCGGACAAACCGCTATTCAAATCGCCGACAATGAGAAAGCCTGCCGTGGACCAGGTGGCGCCATCCGGTTTTGCGGAGCCGCCGATAATCGGAGTCCGTGACTGCCCGCGTTGAGAAACTCGGATCCAATCGCCTAAAACATTGCGGTTCGCATCCTTTGTGTGTCCAAGTGATGAAATCGCCGTTACTCCCAACAAAAAGCACTTCATGAAAATCGTAGGTCCTGGTGACGGCGCCATCGAGGATCATCACAGGTTCGCCGCCGTCAGCGGGAACTCGAAAGACTCCGCCGGCGTTAATAGCAAATACGATGACCCCTCGCGAATCCCAGGTAGTGGTCCAGTCCGCTCCCTGGACTGCGGTCGGCGTCTTGCAGACGCTGCGGCTGCTGCCTCCCACCGAGGCCGCCTTTCGTATCTCGTTTCTGCCGAAATAGCCCACCCACTTGCTGTCCGGCGACCAGAAGGCCCCGGCTGTGTCCGCGGAATCGGCCACCTCCACCGGTTCTAACTGCGCCAAGTCGCGGATGTAGAGTTTGCCCTTGGACGTGTAGGCCACCATATGTCCGTCGGGCGAAATCCTGGCTGCACCCAGATTCTCCTGGGAGACCACCAGCAGTCTCCGCAGCGGAACCCGGTGCACGCGGCGATCGCGCATACCAGACGCCCGCCAGCGCAGCCAAGGCGGCAACCGGCAGCAGACAGGTCACCCACCACCTCCGCCGGGGAACGGCTACCGCGGTCACAGCACCGCCGTCCTGGATCCAGCGCAGTTGGCAGCGAGGTCGCGTGCGGTCTGCCAGCGGTCCTCTGGATCTTTCGCCAGGCATCGATCCATCACGCGTGCGAGCGCTGCTGGAACCGAAGGGTTCAACGGAATAATCGGCGGAGGTTCAGTCTTCAGAATCGCGCGATTACGGATGCCGCATTGCTCGCCTCAAAAGCACGCCTTCCGGCAAGGATTTCAGAGAGTACAATGCCAAACGCGAAGATGTCGCTCCGCGAGTCCACCGAGCCGCCTTGGAGTTGCTCGGGCGACATGTAACTTAAGGTGCCGGCAACGGCGTTCTCCTGCGTAAGGCTTGGGTCACGGTAGCGTCGCTAGGCTTGGCTTCCGGCGCGAGTTTTGCCAGACCAAAGTCGAGAAGCTTCACGCCCGCCTTCGTCACCAGGATATTCGCAGGTTTGAGATCGCGATGGACGATGCCGGCCCGGTGAGCACAATCGAGAGCGTCGGCGATCTGAATCGCGTAACGTAGCGCATGATCAACGGGCACAGGTCCAAGCGGCTTACCCTCGACGTACTCCATCACCAGGTAGTCGGGACCGACGTCGTGGAGAGTACAGATGTGGGGATGGTTCAACGCCGCGATGGCTTGTGCCTCGCGCTCGGCACGCTCTCCAAAACCGGTCTTGGAGAACTTGATCGCAACATTCCGCGAAAGCCGCGTGTCGCGCGCTTTCCAGACCTCACCCATGCCGCCTTCACCCAGAAGCGCCAGCAATTCGTACGGGCCGAGTTTGTCTCCGGATGCGTGCTCCATCGGCAATCCATCCAGCCTAACGCAATAACCGCGTGACGCTCCACGTTGATACCGGGGACGCGCTTGGCATATAGTCATGACGGATCTTTTCCAGAAATCATGGCTGTCTCTCGCAGGTGGTTCCCTCCCGCCGCGCCCATTGCGCGACTCCCCGAAGAACAGATCAAGCGTCTCTACCCGCAATACCGGCGTCAGATTCTCGAGTCCACATTCATTGGTTACGCAGTGTTCTATTTCGTGCGAAACAACCTGCCCGTTGTGTCGAAGGAAATGGGACAGTCGCTCCACTACTCCAAGGGGCAAATCGGCGACCTCCTTGCACTGACGGCCATCGCCTATGGCATCGGCAAATTTCTGATGGGCGCTTGGTCCGATCGCAGCAACCCGCGCTACTTCATGCCGTTCGGTCTCATACTGACCGCGCTCTGCAATTTTCTCTTCGGCGCCTCCGACAGCTATCCGGTTCATCTCGGACTTTGGACCATCAACGGCTTAGTGCAGGGCATGGGCTGGCCTCCCTGCGGCCGGTCGTTGGGGCACTGGTACAGTCTGCGCGAACGTGGCACCGTATTCGCGTTCTGGAACATCGCTCACAACGTCGGCGGCGGTCTCACCGGCATGATCGCTGCCTACTCCGCCGCATGGATGGGCTGGCGATCGGCATTTTATGTTCCAGGTGCGCTTGCACTCATTGGCGCCGGCTATCTCCTCTGGCGGCTACGGGACACTCCCCAGTCGGTAGGATTGCCGCCCATCGAGGAGTACAAGAACGATTATCCGGACACTGAGGGCATCGATCACGAGGCCGAACTCAGCGTGCGCGATCTCCTGGTCACCTACGTCCTCAAGAATCGTTACCTTTGGCTGTTTGCCGCTGCCAACTTTTTCGTCTACATCGCGCGCTACAGCATGCTCGATTGGGGCCCCACTTACCTTAAGGAAGTGAAACGGGCCAGCCTTCAACAAGGAGGTATCAGCACAGCGATCTTTGAATTTTCCGGGATCTTCAGCACCATTTTGATGGGCTGGGTCTCGGACAGGATGGGCGGGCGGCGAGGCATGGTCAGTCTGCTGTGCATGATCCCGGTCTTCCTGGGATTTGGCGGAATTCTGTACACGCCTCCAGGAATGCTCTGGCTCGATTTGACGCTCTTTGGAATTGTCGGCTTCTTCATATATCCGCCGGTGATGCTGTTGGGAGTCGCGGGCTTGGATTTCAGTTCTAAGAAAGCGGTGGGCACGGCAGCCGGATTTATCGGACTGTTTGGATACCTCGGCCGCACGGTACAGGGCAAGGCGCTCGGCGTCATCGCCGAAACCTACGGCTGGGACATGGCACTGTACGCAATTCTGGCCGCCACATTTGCCGGCATCGTCCTGTTGTCATTTACCTGGAAACTCGGACCGCGTCCAGTGGGTGGCCGTCCCTCCCCCGCAGCCAAACCGCCAGGAACCGCCGGACATGCCGTCTGACCGTGGCTGCCGGTTCCAGTGTTCTCCGCCCAATAAGCTGGTATCCTAAGATTTCACTCCACTCGATGGGAGGTGAGGTTAACTGGCTGAAGTTTATCTAAACGATGGTGAGAGCTTGGAGAGCGCACTCAAGCGCTTTAAGCGTAAGGTTCTTCAAGAAGAAATCATCAAAGACATTAAGAGTCACGCGTTCTATTTAAAGCCTGGTCAGAAGAAACGTGTAAAGTCTGCCCTGGCCCGCAAGCGCAATCGCAAAAAGCGGTCTCGCGACGGTGATTCTGAACAGAATCGGTCATAGACGGCAACGCCGTTCTATCGGTATTGAAGAAATCGCGCCCGCCGGAACCCCGGTGCGGCGCGATTTGCATTTCGTTTATCTCAGCCCGAGCGAGCGGAAGGTCATATAATCTTGCCGATGCTCCTTAGAATTACTTCAGCTCTCCTTTTCGCCTCCGCCCTCTTCTCCCAAACCTATTCGGAACGCCTCGGCTTCCCCAAAGATGCCCGCGTACTCATCCTCCATATGGACGACGCCGGGATGTCCTACGACTCCAATGCTGGAGTGCGCGACGTCATCGAACATGGCGCCGCCCGGTCGCTGAGCGTGATGATGCCCTGCCCCTGGGTGCCGCAGATGGTCCGCTATATCCTGGAGCATCCTGAAGCCGACGCCGGCTTGCACCTGACGCTCACCGCTGAGTGGAAGGATTACCGCTGGGTTCCGCTGGCTCCGGCACCCGGATTGGTCGACACGCAGGGCGCACTCTGGCGTTCCGTTGAGGACGTTGTGAAGCACGCCAAGCCTGCCGAAGTGGACGGCGAGATTCGCGCGCAACTGGATCGTGCCGAGAAGATGGGTTTCCATCCAACTCACCTTGACTCACACATGGGTACGCTGTTCGCCACGCCCGCATTTCTCGAAAAGTACATCAATCTCGGAATCGAGAAGCATATCCCTGTAATGCTGCCGGGCGGCCACAATACCTACATCGCAGAGGACATGAAGGGCTCCGACGCCCTCCAGTCGCAAATGCGCAAGCTGGGCGCGCAACTCTGGAGCGCTGGACTCCCCGTGCTCGACGATCTCCACAACACCAGCTATGGCTGGAAAGTGCCTGCCGGCATGGTCAAGACGCCCGAGAATCTGCGCCGCTGGCGGACCGCCAAGTACATGGAGACCATCCGCGAATTGAAGCCCGGAGTCACCATGGTGATCATGCACTGCACCTCGCCTACCGAGGTCTTCGCGCATATCTCGGACTCGGGTGACCTGCGGCAGGCCGACATGCTCGCCATGACCGACCCTGACTTTCAGGCGTTCCTGAAGCGTGAAGGCTTCATCCTCACCACGTGGCGTGAGCTACTCGAGCGTCGGAAGAAGACGCAGTAGCGCACGCCCGCTAGTGGTGTTGCCATCGCGCCAGGTGCGACTCGGCTGCCTGCTCCTCGATCTCTTTCTCGAAGCCGGCCTGCCACACTTTCAGCTTGCGCGCTTTCACTTTGTCGAGCAGACGGGCATTGCGCTGAGCGTCGATGAGTCGTAAGCGCTGCGCAGCGATACGGTCATCGCATCCCGCACGCTCGGCGCGAAGCTTGGCTTGCAGAATCTGCGTATGACGTCGAAATTGATCTAGAGACTGCAGGTCAAGCGAGTCCACCAGCCTTCCGCCTAGCACCGTCGCTTCGCTAGCCGATTTGTCACGCTCCAGTTTTGCGATGGCTCCCTCGATGGTGCCTCGCTCCGCCTGTAGCCGTTCCAACTGCAACTGCTCCACCACCACCTGCTCCTCGCGCCACTGCCGGACCCGTTCTAACGCAAAAGTGAACCGCTTCATACGCTGCCGGCCAGCGCCAACATCCCGCCAAGCGTCTCCTCCAGTGTGGAGTAGGCGTGCGCATCCTGACGCAGAAACTCAAGCAGACGTGGACGGAGTTGAATCGCGGCGTCAAGATTGACGTTTGAGCCACCGGCATACGCGCCGAGATTAATCAGATCCTCCGACCGCTGGTAATCCGCCATGGCCGCACGCAGCTTTTGCGCCGCCACTTTCTGTTCCGCGGTCGAAATCCGCGACGACAACCGGCTGACCGACTGCAGCACGTCGATAGCCGGATAGTGCCCGGCCGCTCCCAGTTCTCGCGACAAGATGATGTGACCGTCCAGAATCGACCTGGCGGCATCGCAGATCGGTTCGTTAAAATCATCGCCCTCCACCAGGACCGTGAAGAACCCGGTGATGGACCCCTTCTTGAAGCGGCCGGCGCGCTCGAAAACCCTCGGCAGAAGGTTGAACACAGACGGCGTGTATCCCTTTTGCCCCGGCGGTTCGCCACCTGCTAGGCCAATCTCGCGCTGCGCCATGGCGAGACGAGTGACCGAGTCCATCACCAACAGCACATCGTCGCCCTGGTCACGGAAGTATTCCGCCACAGCCAGCGCGACAAAACCCGCGCGGATTCTTAGCGGCGCCGGACGATCCGAGGTCGCGACAATCACAACGCTCCGCGCGAGCCCCTCAGCCGTAAGCTCGTTTTCAAGAAAATCGCGGACCTCACGGTTGCGCTCGCCAATCAGCGCAATCACGCTTACCTGTGCCGAATTGTGCCTCGACATCGCCCCCAGCAAAGTGCTCTTTCCTACTCCGCTGCCGCCAAAGATGCCCATCCTCTGACCTTTGCCGATCGGCAGCAGACTGTCGATCGCCCGGATTCCGGTGATCAGGCGCTCTTCAATATGCTCGCGTTCGAGCGGACCCGGAGGGACCGCAAATAGGTCATAGGTATCATCGGGAACGATCGGCGGCTTACCGTCAATCGGCTTGCCGAAGCCATCCAGCACCCGCCCCAGCAACTGCCGCCCAACTTCTACCCGGGCATCCGCGCGTTTCGCCACCACCCGATCGCCGAGTTGCAGACCGTCAGTCTCCTCAAGTGGCATCGACAGCACGTGCCCTTCCCCAAATCCGATCACCTGCGTGCGAATTCGCCGTCCGCTTTCGGAGATCACCTCGCAGAAGTCGCCAATCGCCGCCGCCGGTCCCTCTGACTCAATCAGCAGCCCCGTTAAACGCGTCACCCGGCCCGTCCATTGCAGCGGGTCGATCTTGTCGAGCGCCGTCATCAGCCCGCTAAAAGGCATCGCGCCCTCTCCGCACTACATCCAAAAATCCACGCTCTATCTCCACAAGCTGAGTGCTCACCGACGCATCCAGTTGCCCGCGGGTGGTGTCAAACAGCACAGCTCCCCGTTCGAGCGTTGGATCCGCCACCACCTCGAGCCGCGCCGGCATACCCAGCTTGTCGAGTTGCTTTTCGATCTGTGCGATGTCTAATGGGTGCATCCGTAGCCGGTGCAATTCGCGTGCGTCGATCCTCTGAAGCGCTGCCTTCATCAAACCCAGCAACGCGTCAGGATCGGTGCTGATCTCCCGATGGAGAATTCTCTTGGCCACCGCAAGCGCAAGCCGCATCGCGTCTTCCTCCGCCTCAGCCCTGACTTTTCTCCGGAGGCCCGTCAGGTGGCTCACCGCCTCCACCAGTCGCGCCATTACCGGCTCCAACTGCTTCTCGGCCTGCTCCAGCGCCGCAGTGGTCCCGGCGGCGTGGCCATTCTGAAAAGACTCCCGGCATCGCACTTCGACTTGGTGTTCCAGTTCTTGAATCCGGCGTTGTTGACCAATCAGGATCTCCGAGGCATCCCCATGACTGTTTGTCGGCTGCGACGCAGTAGCAAATTCCTCAGCAGCTAACACCTCGCCAGGATGCAGCCACTGCATCGTTTCCACCACCTCGGTATGCCCGGCGCCTAGAACTCTAATCGACATACTGCTCTCCGGCGGTGCCCTTCATGCTGATCGTTCCTTCAGCCTCTAACTGCCGTACCACTGCGATGATCTGCTGCTGTGCGGCTTCCACTTCCTTGATCTTGATTGGACCCAGTGCATCCAGATCTTCCTTCAACATCTCTGCACCGCGCTGGGACATCGCCGCCAGGATGTTGTTCTTCAGTTGACTGCTGGTTCCCTTCAGCGCAATCGTCAGCACCTTGCGATCCACCTTTCCCAGCAGCTCTTTCACTGCATTTGCATCCAGCATCAGCAGATCCTCGAAGACAAACATCAGGTGACGGATGGTCTCCACTAGATTCGGCTCGGCTGTCTCCATGCTTTCAAGAATGTCCTTACTGGTGTTGGAGTCCAGCCGGTTGAACATTTCCGAGACTGCGCGAATGCCTCCGTACGCCTCGCGGCTCACTTCACCAAGAGCTTTTAGCTTTCCTCCGATAACGCTGGCAATCTTTGAAATGATTTCAGGTGAGATCTGGTCCAGATTCGCCATTCGCAACGCGACGTCTCCACGCATCTCCGCCGGGAGAGAGAACAGCAGGCCCGCCGCCTGCGAAGAGTTTAAGTGCGAAAGGATCAGGGCAATCGTCTGTGGATGCTCAGAGTGTATGAACTTCGCCAGCTGCTGCGGATCGGCCTTCTGCAAGACATCGAAATTCGCCGCCTCGCTACCCAGCGTCTTCATCAGCCGGTCAAGCATTTTCTTCGCATGCTCTGGACCAAAAGCGTTGATCAGAACTTTGCGCGCATATTCGATCCCGCCCTTCACGACATAGTCGTGCGCCACCGCCATCTGGTACAACTCTTCGAGGATAGCCTCGGCCTGCTCTGAGCTGATCGAGCGGATTCGGGCAATCTCCCGCCCAATCAGTTGGACCTCATCCTCGTCGAGATTCTTCAGAACCTCGGCGCTGATGTCCTCGCCAAGCATGATAATGCTCACCGCCGCTTTGCGAAGTCCGCTGACGTGATCCGGATCAGTCATCTTAGTTTGAAGAGTCGCTGTTCAACCAGGTACGAATCACCTGCGCCATTGCAGGCGGATCTTTCTTAGCTTCTGCGCTGATATGCTTCACCAGCACCTCGGTCTTCTTCGTCGTTACCGGCGGCAGCTTCAGTGAGGCCAGCACATCACGGGTTTGCTGCTCCTTGATCATCGTTTGCTCGGCTATTTTCGACTCGAGCTCGTGCTGCAAATCCGTCGGCTGCGCCTCGCCAATTGACCTCTGCTCCTCCGCGCCCGCCACGGCGGCCGCCATCGCAATCGCCGATGCCTTCTTCTTCTTTCCTCCGCGCGTCAGCAGAAAGACAATCCCCGCCAGCAGCAACACGAGCGTGGCGCCGGCAGCGGCGGCCAACAGCGCAAAATTCTTCTGTTGCATCAGTTGTTGGAGCCAGGGCGGCCCCCATGCCGGTCCACCGGCCGGTGCTAGTGGAGCCATCGCGGCGGGAGGCTCAAAACGAAGTGTGGATTCGAAGGGAAAACTCTCAACAATTATCTGATCGCCCCGCTCGTTGACAAATCCCGCCACTCCGGATACCAGGTCCTTTACTACCTTCAACTTTTCCGGCGTAGGTGCGTCCAGAATTCGCTTCCCCTTGTCCATCCGAACGTCGTGGTCCAGTAGAATCGACACCGACACACGCTTGATCGTCCCTTGAACCAGTTTGGTGTGCTTTACCATCCGGCTGGATTGAAAGGCCACGTTCTCCGTCCGCCGGCTATTCCCGCCTGCTCCTGTAGTCGGGCGTGACGTCGGACGTGGCAGGTTCGACGACGTGCCGGGAACGCCGGCAGCAAGCGCCATGTTCGAGCCATCCTCAGTCCGCTGCGAAGTGACCATCACCGACTTCGTGGGATCGAAGGTCTCCTCACTCTGCTCGCCGCTGTTCGGGTCGCAGTCAATCGAAACAGCAGCGCGGAATTTCTCCGAACCAAGCAGCGGCTCAAGCGTCCCGTTGATCTTCATCAATAGGTCGCGCTCGAGCTTCTGCCGGTATTCCATCGCCATTTCGGAGGCGTCTGAACCGTCATTTCCAGCTTTCCTCGCACGGTTGAGAAGATTCCCCTGCATGTCCATGACGGAAACCCCTTCCGGTTGCAGGCCCTCCACCGCGCTTGCCGTCAAATGGCAGACCGCCAGAACGTTCTGCGCGGATAGTTTCGCGCCTGGCCGTAACTTCACCATCACGCTGGCTTTGGCTGGTTGTTTCGATTCGGTATAGAGCGAGTCTTTGGGGAAGCTAATGTGAACCCGCGCCTGCTCCACTTCAGCCAGCGACATTACAGAGCGTTCCAGTTCGCCCTCGAGCGCCCGGTGGTAGTTGATCTGTTCTGTGAACTCCGTCGCTCCGAAATTCGTCTTGTCGAATATTTCGAAGCCCATGCGTCCTGACTTCGGCAGCCCCGCCGAGGCCAGTTGAATCCGCAGTTCGGCAACCTTGTCTGAAGGAACCAGGATGGAAGTGCCATTGTCGGTTAGCCGGAAGTCCGTGCCGCTCTCCCGGATGCGAGTCACCACTTGACCAGCGTCCTCAGCGGCCAAATTTGTGAATAGAGGCCGAAAATCCCGCTCTTTGTTCCACTTCGAAAAGGAATAAAGCCCCGCGACAATCGCCATCGCCGTCATCACTATCGAGATTTTCTGCTTCAGGCTCAACCGCGCTAGCAAGTCTTGAAATTCGCCCATCAGATCTGCATCCGCATGACTTCCTGATACGCCTGGACGACCTTATTCTTCACCTGAATAAACATCTCGAAGGAAAGTTCAGCCTTCTGCGTCGCAAGCGCCACCTGGTGGAGTTCCTCTCCTTCACCGGAAAGAAACCGGTCGACACTCTGCTGCGCGGCCGTCCGCTGTGACTCGACGCCGGCTACACCCTGTTCAAAAAGCGTGCGGAAGGCGTCTGTCGTGCCTCCGGCCGGCTTGGCGCTCGGCGCGACAATCGGAGCAAACGTGGACTGTATAGGCGAGATCGAAAGCGGCATGTCGTCACCTCATCAGATCGATGGAACGCAGAATCATGTCCTTCACGGCCGACATCGCCGCGACGTTGCCTTGATATCCACGCGTTGCGCTCATCAGATCCACCATGTCGTCCGCCGGATTGATCCGGGGAAATGCCACATACCCGTCCTTGCCTGCATCGGGATGCCCCGGCATGTACCGCCGATCCGGTTCGCGAGTGTCTTGAACCACGTCCGCCACCGTAACGCCCGTCCCCATTTCGCCCTGAAATACCGACGAAAACGGCGACGACTGCTCCTCGGTTGTGAAAACCGCGTCCTTTCGCCGGTATGGACCGCCTTCGGGAGTTCTGGTGGTTTCCGAATTCGCCATGTTCTCCACCAGTAATTCCGCACGAGTCCTCTGCGCCTGCATACCGGACGCACTTACGGACAAAGATGAAAACAGACTCACTTGCCCTCCTCAATGGCACTGCGCAACATTTTTAACTGCCCCTTCATGACCGCCGACGCCATGTTGAACCGGATGGCATTCTCGGCCAGCAGACGCGTTTCGCGATCCATGCTCACGTCGTTACCGTCGTTCTTTACCCGCAGTCCCTCGACGCCCCGCACGTCTGGCGGAAGCCCGGCGAGTTGACTCTGGAATTCAAATTGAAAGTCGATATCCTTGGTGCGATAACCTGGAGTGTCCGCGTTAGCAATGTTGCCGGCTACCAGTTTCTGCCGGGCGCTCAGCAGGTCCATGTAATGTTCCAAACGGGAGCTCAGGGGATCGAACACGCTGCGAACATGGCATTTTGGGCACCAGCGGCAGCCGGTACCCGGAATCATGTACTTGCGAGGGTAACCAATGACGTAATTCTGCCGTCGTGTCATTTTCTTGTTCCGAATCGAACCGTCTGTTCTTTTTCGACCCGCTCCAGTCTGGCAGCTTCAGGCTGGGCACAACTGTCCCGAAATCGAACAGTCTTGCTCCGCCGCTCACCGGCTAACAAATTGAATTCGCCGAACTCCGCTGGTGGCGCCCAGGTTGCCTTGGTAGGATAAAGCTGGAGAGTACAAACCTCCGCCACCGTCGATAACAGTATGTCGTGTAAGGATTTTTGCTTCAGATGAAACGCCTTCAAGCCCCTCTTTCAGCCGTCTGTGTTCTCCTGACTCTTTCTCCGGGCACCTTCGCCCAGGATCAGATTCCGTCTCAGGAGAAGTCCGGCACTTGGTCCGACCGTTTCGGTGGCTATTTCAAACGTTATGAGGGATTCACTCTCGCGCCCGTAAACGTGTCCAACTCCGGCCGTCTCGACCAGTTGGTGCGCGCCGGCAAGATCTATCTTTCTTTAAACGATGCCATCTCCGCGGCGCTCGAGAACAACATCGACATCGAGATCCAGCGCTATGGCGCCCGCCTGGCTGACGCAGATTTGCTCCGAGCAAAATCGGGGTCCATTATTCGCGGCGTTTCCACAACCGTCACCACGGGCTCTACCGGAGCCACGGGCTCAGCCGTCGTAGGCGGCACCGGCAGCACCAATGGCAGCACGGCGACAACAACCTCGAACAGCGCACCCTTGATCAGCCTCGACCCGGTGGCCAGCGGAACCCTGCAATGGGGCCACTTCAGCAGCCCTCAGGCCTCTTCGTTCACCACGGGTACCAACTCCTTCGTTCAGCGGCAACAAATTTACAACTTCGGCGTGTCTCAGGGCTTTCTCACCGGTACCGTCGCCAGCTTTGCCCTGAATAACAACGTCCAGAACACCAACAGTCTCCGTAACACCTTCAATCCCGTCACCAACGGCGCAGCCGACCTGACCATTTCGCAACACCTGCTTCAGGGCTTTGGCCTGGCTGTCAATAACCGCAACATCCGCATCGCCAAGAACAACATTCATGTAGCCGATCTAACCTTCGTCCAGCAGGTGCAGAATACCGTCGCCAACGTGATCGGGCTGTACTGGGATCTGGTAGCGTTCAACGAGGATGTTTCCGTGAAGCGGCAGGCGCTGGCGCTCTCCCAAAAGCTATACAACGACAACAAGAAGCAAGTTGAGATCGGTACCCTGGCGCCCATCGAGATCGTCCGCGCCGAAGCCGAGGTCGCCTCCCGTGAACAGGACCTCACAACCTCTGAAACCAACGTTCTTCAGCAGGAGACGATCCTCAAGAACGCGATCAGCCGCAATGGCGTCGCCAGTCCCACAGTGTCCGACGTTCGCGTGGTTCCTACTGACCGGATTCGTATGCCCGATGTGGAACCCATCCAGCCAATACAGGATCTTGCGGCCAAGGCCCTCGACAGCCGCCCCGAACTCGCCGAGAGCCGGTTCCAGATCGAGAACTCCAACATCGCGCTCAAAGGAACCAAGAACGCCCTCCTGCCGACCGTCGACGCTTTCGTCGACCTCAGAAATCACGGACAGGCCGGCGTCGGCGTCCCCTCCACCACAGTCGACCCAATCACCGGCAACGTCGTCGCCGTCCAGCCCAACTCGTACTTTGTCGGCGGCTATGGCAACGTGCTGAGCCAGTTATTCGGCCGTAACTTCCCCGACTACAGCGCTGGCATCTCATTGAATATTCCCCTACGCAACCGCGCGGCCCAGGCCGATTACGCCACCGCGCAGTTGAACCTCCGCCAGAGCGAACTGATGCTCCAGCGTCAGATCAACAGCGTTCGCGTTGACGTTCAAAACGCCGTCATCGCCCTCCAGCAGGCGCGCGTCCGCTACCTTGCAGCCGAAAAGAACCGCGCCCTGCAGGAGCAGACCCTCGACGCAGAGCAGAAGAAGTACGCGCTCGGCGCCTCCACCGTCTATCTCGTAATTCAGGCTCAGCGCGACCTCGCCACAGCCGAATCGTCCCGAGTCGCGGCACTCTCCGCCTACGCCCGGGCTCGAACTCAGCTGGACCTGGCCACCGGCCAGACGCTTGAGGCTAATAACATCCAGATCGAAGAGGCGAAAACCGGCCGAGTCTCCAAGGCTCCGTCCCCAATTCCCGCCGTGGACCCCGGCGTTCAGGGTAGAGCTGTCACCCCCGCAGCCCCGATCGCAGCGGCGAAGTAGGCTGGGAAAATTTACCATTATGCAAATTTGACCGGGTACTGGTGAGGTACTAATTACCTTCGCCTCACTGACGTGTACAGAAAATCAACAGGTTAGCGACTGGCACCTTGGTTGCATTACGAAGCACCGAACACAGGGCACGGTTCGAAGATCCCAGGTCGACCCTCGCAACGATTTACTGCTATAAAGCTTCACAACCCTGAACTTCTGAAATTTCCACCAAAATTCACCCACCCGACCGGATCTTCGAGCCCTTAGTTTTTCAGACCCCTCCCCAAGCCGCTATATAATTAGCCTTCATGCCCGCTTCTTTGGTTTGTTTCAACCCGCAGTGTCGCGCGGTCTATCCAGTCAACACGGTCCTTTACAACTGTCCTACTTGCGACGGTTTGCTCGAAGTTAACTACGAAGCCACCGCAGCGACTCCTGCTTCACTGAAGAAGCTCTGGCGGGAGCGGCGGATGAATAATTCACCCCTCGACCAAAGCGGCGTCTGGCGTTACCGTGAGATGATTTCGTTCCTCGACCAGCCTGGCCACGTGGTTACCCTGCGAGAAGGCAACACGCCACTGCTCGCCTCGGCGGCTGCCGCTCGTTACGGCGGCCTTGATGGCCTGACATTCAAGCATCAAGGCTTCAATCCCACCGGGTCGTTCAAGGACAACGGGATGACCTGCGGCGCGTCCCAAGCCCGTAGCCTGGGAATGTCACGCGTAGCCTGCGTATCCACCGGCAACACCTCGGCGTCCATGGCGGCGTACGCGAGCGCCGGCGGCCTGCAGCCCATCATCTTCATCCCCCACGGCAACGTCTCCTACGGCAAGTTAGCCCAGGCGCTCGAGTACGGCGCGCGTACTTTCCAGGTTGAAGCGAACTTCGATCAGATTCTCGCGCTGGTCCGCACGCTCTCAGAAAAACTGGGCATCTATCTGCTGAACTCGATTAACCCGTTCAGAATCGAAGGACAAAAAACCATCGTCATCGAGATGATGGACCAGCGCGACTGGACGCCCCCGGATTGGATCGTTCTCCCGGGCGGCAATCTCGGCAATGTCTCCGCGTTCGGTAAGGCTCTCCGGGAACTGACAGCCGCAGGTTTCATCCCGCGTTCGCCCCGCCTGGCCGTTATCCAGGCCGACGGTTCAGCGCCGTTCTATACCTACATGAAGAACCATGCCGGCTTCAAAGCAGTGGATCATCCCGAGACTCTAGCCACCGCCATCAAAATCGGTGACCCAATCTCCTGGCCAAAGGCCGAGCACGAGATCGTTACTTCCAACGGCGTCGTCGAGCAGGTGTCAGAGCAGGAGATCGCCGACGCCAAGGCCGTCATCGGACGCGCCGGCATCGGCTGCGAACCGGCTTCTGCCGCCACCCTCGCCGGTATTAAGAAGCTCACCGCAGCCGGCATCATCGCGCCTGACGCCGACGTCGTCGCCGTCCTCACTGGTAATGTTCTGAAGGATCCCGACTACATCTACCGCTATCACACCGGACAGCTCGAATCGTCCGGCGGACGCATCCTTCCGAATTTCGGCAACGCGCCACAAGTGGTTCCCAACGATGCCGCAGCTTTAGAGAAATTACTCTCGGCTTAGCGCATCCGTAGAACTTGGGCGGGCCTATTGCGCCGTACGCGCAGCCACCGTCTCCTTCCACTTCGCCGCGCGCTGCCCCGGGCTCATCGCTAGAGCAAAGTCCCAGGCAGCAGGATACATTCGGCCCCGCTGCCTCTCCACGGCCACCTGCGCATCCGCAAACTCACGGCCGTAGAGCTTCACCCACACGTCGTAGATCCACAGGAATAGATACTTGTGATCGTCTTCACCAAAATGAAAAAGCTCCGACTGAAGACGGTGCCCAAGTTCGTGGATCAGAGTGGCCCGCTTGGTGTCCGGCGGATAGCTGGCGCGCAGGTGCATCGGTTTTTCCGGTAATAACATACTTGACGAATCCGTCATTTTCCGGTATAGTTTGATTATGGCAAGCGAACCGAAGACTTTACAAGAGGCGATTCTGTTTTTCTCGAATCCCGACAACTGCTTAGAGTATGTCGTCGCGCGTCGCTGGCCGAACGGCGTGTTCTGTCCGACGTGTGGCAGCGCTAGTGTGTCGTTCCTAATCAACCAGCGGAAATGGCAGTGCTCTAGCCATCACAAACAGCGTCAGTTCTCCGCGAAAACCGGAACCGTAATGGAAGATTCTCCGCTCGGCTTGAACAAGTGGCTCCCGGCATTGTGGCTCATTGCGAACTGCAAGAATGGCGTTAGCAGCTATGAGATTCACCGCGCGTTGGGCGTCACCCAAAAGACCGCGTGGTTCCTATTGCACCGTGGTCGTCTCGCCATGCAGGCTGGTTCTCTCGAAAAGAAGTTTTGCGGCGAGGTTGAGGCCGACGAAACTTTTATTGGCGGCAAGGTCGCCAATATGAGCAAGGCCCGTCAGGCGAAGCTGAAAGCCGATGGCCGCAGCCGCCGTGGTTTGATTGGCAAGGCTATCGTGTCCGGCTTGCTGGATTGCCACACGAAAGAAGCGCGGGTGAAGGTAATGCCGAACGTTCGCGCGTTCCACCTGCGTACGAACATCATTGAGAACGTAGAGCGTGGCTCCAAGATCTACAGTGACGCGCTACGCTCTTACCGCAACGTCGGCGCAGATGGATTCTTTCATGAGTTCATCGACCATACCGAGTCCTACGTTCGCGGAGCGGTCCACACGAACGGCCTAGAGAACTTCTGGAGCCTACTGAAGCGTTCGCTCAAGGGCACCTACGTTTCGGTCGAGCCGTTCCATTTGCAGGCCTACTGCGATGAGCAGGCATTTCGGTTTAACAACCGCTGGAGCGATGACGCAGAACGCCTGGATCTGGCCGTCAAGGGCATCACCGGCAAGCGCGTCACGTACAAGCAACTGACAGGGAAAACGGAAGAGGCTGAGCAATCATGAAGACTCTTCCGCAACCGATTAGGAAGCGGCAAGATCGCGGGAAACCGCGAACCCGCGCGGAAGAGTAGAATGGGTTCGGTTACAGCTGCGCGAGAGTGAACGTGCCACGAAAAAAATCTAAACACACGGCCCTGGTTTTGAAAATCGACGCCTTCACTCCAGAAACAATGCCAATGGATCGGCTGGCTAAGTATGTGGAAAAATTCGCGGCGCTGCTGGGGAGTGAAGCGAATGTCCACCTGCTCAGTGTTGAAAAAAGCAGTTGCGCGTTGAGGGCCTTCGCGGATGATCCAGCCGTGCCTAAAATACGTGACAGGGCCAATCGAATTAATGACGGGACCGCTCCTCGATCCGCGCTCAAAGCGAAGGCGGAAATGGATGATCTGCTCGCGCAAGATAACGCGATTGGTGAGGTGTACATTGACGAACAGAAGGTCATTGAGTTTCCTGGGCGCAGGAGGCGAGTCAGTGAGGAAATAGGTCCGGTTGCAAGGCGGTCTACTATTGATGGGCAGATTTTTTCGATTGGCGGGAAAGACGAGACTATCAATGTTCAACTGCGAAACGGTGATAACGAGTTTCGATGCGTAGTTTCCGTTGAGTTGGCTAGAAAACTTGGGCGTTACTTGCTTGGCCGAAGAGTTAGGCTGACGGGCAGCGGATATTGGTACCGAACCGATGGCCACTGGCGCATGGCGTCGTTTACGGCGGAGACTGTGTCGGAACTTGATGAATCTCCACTTGGCGCATCACTGGAAAGAATACAGGCCATCCTTTCCGACGTATCCCCGAAAGAGTTCATGGCTACCATGGAGGATCTTCGAAGCGAATGATCGCCCTGGACACAAATGCACTTTCCCTTTTATTTATAAAGGGTTCGGCTGTATATAAGCGTGGTTCTACTATTCCAATAAAGCATGGCAAGGAACGCATAGAGGAGTTAGTAGAACGCATAGCAAAGAGTGGCGGCGCGGTAGTCATACCCGCGCCAGTATTGAGTGAACTTCTCGTCAAGGTTCCACCAAAGGACATCGCCAATTTACTGGCTGAACTGAATGGTTCTATGTGGTATCGGCTTGAGCCTTTCGACACCGCTAGCGCCATAGAGTTGGCCGACCGAACCGCTAAGGCGATTGCCGCCGGGGATAAAAAAGAGGGACTAATCGACCCTACTTGGGCCAAAATAAAGTTCGATCGGCAAATTCTCTGCATTGCTATCGTGAGCGGTGCGACCGAACTAATATCTAACGATCCGCATTTAGTTTCACTTGGGGAGCGATGGGGTTTCCCGGTTACAGACGTTGGGGATCTGCCACTGCCGCAAGCTCTGATACCGCCGCCGTTATTGGCACAGTTGGAGCAGGCCGACGAAGAGGATACGCAGGCGCAGCCACCGCCTACCAATGTCCTAACCGCCAAAGATCAAGGGCCACGGGGTCCGGCCACCGGGGCTTGAAACCGGCACCCATTAAGGGTAGCGATATGCATAGGCGTAAAATGGAGACAAGCATGAAACCAGCGTCAGCCCGATCACCACAGGACGAAATCGACGCCCTGGCCGCAAAGTGCGACGGGGCGGACCAGTTCAAGAAGTTTGACGCGCTGTTCCGCAAGGTAATCGCAGTGCCGAAGACCGAGATCGACAAGGCTGAGGCGGAGTATAAGCAAGAGCGTCAGGACCATTCGGGACCGGTCCGCGCGCCTAATCAAGGTCACTCTGCCTTGTAGGGCACCGTCACTTTGTCGTCTACGATTTCGTATAAGATCTTCCCGTCACGCCTAACGCTTATGGATTGACTCAAGCCGTGTGTCCCAACTTTTTTAAACTTCAAGCTCTGCTGAATCCACCCATTGACCGCCCAAAAATTGAATTGATATGCGCCTGGGTTGAGATGTACGTCACTCATGTGCGCACCTGGAAGCACATCACGCCCCGGTATAATCATCTTCCGCAATAGAAAACTCGAATACGCCTCTTGCGGGGTGGAATTTGGGGTAGGCTCGGCGTAATACTCTGCGGCCAAATTTTTCATGACGTGTTTGCCAGTAACAAATAGTGTCAGAGCATGTGACCCGTCGCTTTCAGGTAGCGCGCTGGCCAGATAAAAGCAGAACGTTTTTCCACCTGTCTGTTGTGCTAGATTTTCAGCGCTAATTTCCCCAAGGCCCTTCATCCGCGACATCGTGGCGTCGAAAGCTCGCTGATTTTCAGTGATCGCAATCTTCAGGCCGTCAGCTATTGACTTGAATGCGTCATTCGACTCTTTGCGGGCGGCTCTTTGCTGTGACTGGTTCGTCTCCCGGTCTTTATACAGAGTGTGAATTTCAAGGCCGAACATGGCGAAGAACACAAGCATCCAAGCGGCCTTGCTCCAACTCGATTGGGGCGGCCAAATAGTCACAATAGCCGCCAGACAGGCAAGCCCGCCCATATACACGCCAATCGGCGGGCTCGGTGGATTAAAGTAAAGCACCGATGCGAGCCAGGACAATACAGCAAGGAGCACAATCGGCGGTAGCCAGTGATGATAGAACCGCGCCATCCCGGCCCACGAGAGGGGGTCGATCCTCCTAGAGCCATCTGGCCCATGGCGCTGCCTCCACTTGTAAGCTCGCGCGGAGGTAACGATGCGGTTGAAAATGAACCGCAAGCTTGGCATAAACGATTCTCCCACTCGGGGGGTGGATTCGTCAAGTATGTTATTACCGTTTTTCCTTGTATCCGGAATCGCTCGACACTTCGAGGACGATTGCCTTTACCTCGCGATCCTCAAACTTCAAGCCCGAGATCTTCTCCATCGCCCCACTAATCGCAGCACCGTCGCGTGTCCAGATCGTCTGATATTCCGCGGCCGCATCGGAGAACTGCGCCGCTCCCGCCTCGAACACGATTCGCAATTCCCTGCTCTGCCCGTATCCGGCCGTCGAGCACAGCCAGGCAATCGCTATTGGGATGGGAAGTCTCATGGGCGTTGAGACGGCAGGCGACACCAATCGGTTAGCCTACCAAACCGGCCAATAACCCGGGCGCGTCACAACGATCAGCTCTGGCCGTCCCTTCACCTTAACCTCAATGGCATGAAAGCTGTCATCGCCCTCCGCTCGCTGCGGCGCGAAGCTCAGCAGGTACTGACTGTGAAGTTCCTCACCAATCCGGCTGAGGTCTTGTTCCAATGCCCGCAGGCTCAAGAACGAAATTTGCCGCCCTCCCGTGAATCTCGCCAGTTCCCGAGCCGTATTCGTTGACCCCAACCGCACCAGTTCGCCCACCAGGAACAAGAGGTTCATCTGGTTAGCCACCGGTTGGGCATCAGCCGGCTTTCCCGTCCACATTTGCGAGTGGGCCGAGTACGTCACCGGAAACACCGTCACGTTGGCTTGCTGTGCCAGTTGAAGCACCTCGGGCAGTTTCGTTTCGCTGCCGCGATCCTTGCTCTCCGACACCAAAACGACGATCCTCCTGCGATTGCCTGGACGATCGCGCAGCATTTCAATTGCGGCCTTCACCGCGTCCAGACTGCGCGCCTGGCCGCCTGCCGGCTTGAGCGATGAGAACGCGTTCACAATGCGATCAGCGTCGCCAGTGAATTCCTGCACTACGTGCACCTCGCGCGAAAACCGCAGGATCGCCGCCTCGCCGCGATCTCCTGTAATTAAGGGCTGGATCACGCTGCCCACTTTGCGAATCTTGGCCAGAGCGGGACCGGACAGCGACCCCGAGTCCACCGCAACCACCACGGAGATCGGTGTGAGCGCGATGTCGGAAGTGTCCATGCGGACCGCTTGCGGCTTGCCGTTGTCGAGCACCAGGAAGTCTGACTCGAGCAGTCCGTCGACGAAATTGCCCTTGGCGTCGGTGACCGTGGTCGGCGCCACTACCAGGTTTGACTGAGTTCGAATCGTCACGTCCTGTGCCGAAACCGGCCACACCAAGAGCGTGATTACGCAGAACCATCGCATGTGATTCATCAACCTAGCACGGCCGGGGCCACCTGCTTGCGTGAACTGGATTACGGGCGTAAGCTGCGGTTAGGGGCATATTAGATGTTACGCAAAACAAGCATCGTTCTCGTGATGTTGCTGTCCGTGCCGCTATGGGCGCAGCATCGTGGTGGTGGGGGCGGCTCTTCAGGTGGCTCCCGCACTAGCGGTGGAGGCGGTTCCCGGGGCGGATCCTCCATGCGCAGTAGCGGCGGATTCTCCGGCGGCTCATCGTTTCGAGGCGGCGGCGTCTCAAGCGGATTTCGCAGCAGTGGCAGTGTCGGCGCCATTCGAGGCGGCAACGTCGGCGCCATTCGAGGCGGCGGCTCGAATTACCGGGGTGGAGTCGCTTCAGGTTATCGCGGCGGCGGCACAGCGTACCGGGGTGGGTATTCCGGCTATCGCGGTTATGGCGGCTACCGTGGTTACCGTGGATCTTACGGCTACCCGGGTTATTACTACGGCGGATTAGGCTTTGGACTCGGCTATTGGGGTGGATATGGGGGCTATTACAGTTCCTACTACGACCCGTATTATTACGGCTCGTATTATTCCGCGCCTTACTACGCCCCCAGCGATTACTCCTCGGGCTACGGCTATCAGCAGTCCCCGACCGTGATCGTCAACAATCCTCCGGCCGACTACAACTACAACCAGGCGCCAAATTATAATCAGGCGCCCAACTACAACGCGCCTCCGCAAGGCCAGCAGCAGGGTGACTATCAACCCACGGTCTACTCACTTGCTTTCCGCGATCATCACATCGTGCAGGTAGTGGCGTATTGGGTGCAGGATGGCATGCTGCACTACGTCACGCGCGACCACAAGATGTTTGAGGTTTCGTTGAGCGAAGTGGACCGGCGATTCAGCGAGCAGATCAATCGCGATCAGGGCGTTGAATTCAGACTGCCAGTAGAATAATCGAGACAGAGGGGAGCTTCGGCTTCCCTCTACCCCTTCAATCCCAAGCCTGGACGATCGGGCAGGATCAACTTCCCGTCCTTCACCGTCACACCCGTGTACGGATCATTCGAGATCAGCAGATTCCCATCCAGGTCGGCATAGTCCACCAGAGGCGATAGGTGCGCCGCCGCGGTCACGCTCACTGAACTCGAAATCATACAGCCCAACATCGTCTTCATGCCCAGCGCTTTGGCGATCTGCAGCATGCGATAGCCTTCGAGGATTCCACCGCTCTTGTCGAGCTTCACGTTGACGCCGTCAAAACATTCGCTCAGCTTCGGAATGTCGGAGGCATGCAGACAGGCTTCATCCGCAATGATCGGGATGTGGACCTTGCTGCGCACCCAGCGCGTCTCCTCGAGCATCGCAGCCGGCATGGGCTGCTCGATAAATTCGACGCCCATCTTTTCGAGCCAGTTGATCTTCCGGACAGCTTCTTCCTTGTTGGTCCAGCCCTCGTTCGCATCCACCCGCAGTGGCTTCTTGGTGAAGCGCCGGACGGTCTCCATCGTGGCCTCGTCAGTATCCAGGCCGACCTTGATCTTCAGTACCGGAAACTGCGACGCCTCATCCAGTTTCTTCTTAGTCATCTCCGGCGTATCGATGCCGATGGAGAACGTCGTAACAGGCGCATCTTTCGCATCGAGCCCGAAGTAGCGATACAGCGGGACGCCGAGTTTCTGTCCCACCCAGTCCATGACGGCGATGTCGATGGCAGCCTTCGCGGCCCACTGACCGTCGATCTTGCGGAAGACTTCCGACATTAACTTAGAGAAGGCGCGCGGATCTTGCGAGGTGAGCCACTCGCCGATCCCTTCCACTACCTTCTTGCCGGTGACAGCATTTTCCCTGTAGCGAGGAATAGGAGCGCCTTCGCCATGGCCGGTGATGCCGTCGCGCTTGTAGCTGACGTGCAGTGTGTCGCGGAAGTCGCTCGACGACATCACGGTAGTCCAAGTGTGCCGCAAATTCAGGCGCACGACGTCCGCGCTGATCGTCGCTTTGGAATCCGCCGGTGCGGCGGAAGCCACTCCACCCGCCAACGTCATGGAAGCCGCTGTCTTGAACAAATCGCGTCGGTTCATTATCCCGTTATACCGTAGACCCGCGCCCGTCCTATGGCCGGCCGGCTGCGAACTTCACTGTGATGCTTTGGGAAGCGGCGTAATTGGGCGAAGCCACCACGCCCACGGAAAAGACAGGAATGACGCTCGAACTATAGGCGTAGCTCCCTCCATCCGTGATGGCCAGCACTTGCCCCACCGCAAGTCCGCCGGCATCGGCCAAAAGTCCGGCCTGCTTCCTTGCATCGTCCATGAGTCCGGGCAGCAGCTTGCGTCTGGCTTCCGCGATTGACGCGTCAGAAACCGTGGAACCACTCAAGCTGAAGGACATCGTGAGCCGTGGGTTGGCAGAACTCACTTTGATCGCACTTGCGGCGAGGCTGTTCAGCGTCTCGTTTAGTTTGGAAAAAGGCACCGAGTAGCTGAACTGCCAGTTCAGTTCGCGGACCTCGCCGGGGTCGCGAAACGTGATGTTAGTGAAAGTAGAAAAGTCGTACACCCCGGCGAAATCCCCCTGTTGTATCCCGGCGGCAGTGAGCGCGGAGACGATAGCCGTCAGGTTAGAATCCAAACCACTGCGAACCGACATCGCGAAGTTCGCCTGTTCAGCTCTCAGTGTCGTGGAGCGGGAAACGGAAACCGTGATGCTGTTGGAATCCAAAGCCTGTGCCCACAAACAGGAAGAAATCAGGAACATCAATATGGAGAATGCCGTTCTCATTTTCATGACAGCCCCATACTATCGAATCCAGCATTCGGAACTAAAGATTGGGTCGTACGTCTAATTGCCAAGGTTGAGGCGTTTCTATGTGGATCCCAAGCTTTGTCGCACTGCTGGCCGGTCTCTCTTTGACCGCCCAGACATCCACCGGGCACTCCCGCCCGGAACCGAATACTTTCAACCTCGAGAAAGAAGCAGCACTCGGCCGTCAGCTTGCCGCTGAATATTCGCGGGGCAATACACCAATTGAGAGTGGTGTTGCTCAGGAGTATGTCGACCGTCTCGGTGAACGGCTTGCCACTCAGATGACCGAAGCGAAGTTTCCGTTCGTTTTCAAAACGGTCGCGGGCGGTACATGCATGGAACCTGTGGGGCTGCCCGGCGGTTACGTGTTCATCTCTGCCCAACTACTGCTTGCCGCGGATGAGGCTCAGTTCGCCGGCGCTCTAGCCCACGCCATGGAGCATGTCGCCCAGCGCCATGGAACCTTCGAAGCGAGCCGCCCAGCCGGGGCCGCCAACACAACCATTCCGCTCGTCTTTATCGGTGGATGGTCTGGAAGCTGTAGTGCGGGTTCCGCCAGCCCTGCCGCATTCTCGGCCCCACGCAGGCAGTATGAAATCGACGCGGACGCGCTGGCAGCGGAGGCTCTCGCCCATGCGGGACTGGACCCCAGGGGCTTGCTCCGCTTCATCGAGCAGTTCCCACAACCAGACCGCGACCAACGGCTCACTAACCTTCGCGCCGCTCTCGAGTTGCTGCCGCGAAACGATCGAAGTGCGTCTCCCTCCGACGATTTCATCGCTGCGCAGAAAGAAGTCCGCGCCCTTACCGAACCTCCTGTCCGCCCCAAGCACCGTCCCACGCTGATGCGCTAACGGCGCAATCTCATACAATGGCTCGGTGATGCTCACGCGCCGCACGCTATTGTCATTGTTGCCGGCGGCGGTTCACGCGCAACTGCCCACGCGTGTCAACTACCGTCATTACTCCCAAGGACTACCGTCCTATCTCACTCGCCTCGCCGGACAAGCGCGCGAACGGCGTGAGCAGGCAATGGCCAAACTCACAACGCCCGAAGCCATCGCCGCCCGTCAGAAATGGGTGCAGCACACATTCTGGGAATTAAACGGCGGCGAGCCCGAACGGACGCCCCTCAACCAACGGACCGTCGGCACGTTCAACCGGGATGGCTATCGCGTCGACAAGATCATCTACGAAAGCCGGCCAGGGCTCATCGTCTCGGCGAACCTCTACATCCCGACGACGGGTGCGGGTCCATTTCCCGGCATTCTCTTTCAAATGGGTCACACGCCGAACGGTAAAGCGGCCGGCGGCTATCAGAAATGTTGTCAAGGTTTGGCGCGACTTGGCCATGTCGTACTCGCGTTCGATCCGTTTGGACAGGGAGAGCGCATTCAGTACTCAGGAAAGGTGAGCCCCACTGGACATCATTCGATGGCTGGAAAGCAGATGCTGCTGGTGGGAGACACTGCCTCGAAAGCGCTTGCCTGGGACGCTGTCCGCAGTCTCGACGTACTCGCATCGCTGCCCATGGTGGACCCCAAGCGGCTTGCCTCCACCGGTCAATCGGGCGGCGGACTGGCTACTCAACTCCTGGCCAGCGTCGATACGCGCCTGGCGGCCGCTGTCGTGTGCAGCGGCAACACGGAGAACTTCGCGTGCGCCAATTTCATCCCTCCCGGTTCTGCCGACGACGGGGAGCAGGACTTGATCGGCTCTGGCTTAGTCGGCTTCGATCGTTGGGACATGCTGTACCCGATGGCGCCGAAACCGCTGCTGGTGATGGTGAGTGCGCGCGATTTCTACGGCACCTACTCGCCGAACTATCTCGACGACGGACGGGCCGAGTTCGCGCGCCTGGCGACGATCTACGAGCGTCTGGGACACCGCAACAGAATCGCCTGGAAAGAATCGCCGCTTGCGCATTCCCTCTCCTACGCGCTGCGCCTGGAAACTTACAACTGGTTCGAACGCTGGCTCAAGAATTCCTCGACAGCCATTACCGAAGAACCGCCGGTCAGTCCGGAAAAAGATGAGACGCTTTGGTGTGGCCCCGCAGGAAACGTGGTTCGCGATTTTCAGTCGAAGTCGCCTGTTGCGTTTTCGCGTGAACTTGTACGCTCCGCGCCCGTTCCTGTCTCTCAATTGTTGAAGCTCGAGCCGTCAAAGGCATTGAAGCTACCGGTGCTTTCGCACGTGCCGTCAGAAGGGATCGACATCGAGGCGCTCGAGGTTGAGTCCGACCCGGGAATGTTCCTGCCCGCTTGGTTCTATCTGCCGAAAGGCGACTCCGGCAAGGCGCCTATCTTGCTCGCGCTCGACGCGCGCGGCCGCAATCCAGGTGCTGGCGAGGAGGGACTCTATGCTCGACTGGCTTTGGCCGGCGTGCGAGTCTGCGCAGCGGATCTGCGCGGCAACGGCGACACTGTGCCACAGTTCGGCCGTGGCAATCCGGGCTACGAACGCTCGCGCAATGAGGAAGAAAGCTACGCCTGGGCATCCCTCATCCTCGGTCGGCCGCTTCTGACTCAGCGCGTCGCCGACGTTCTCGCGTGGGTGGCCGGCCTCACGATACGAGGGAGCAGCATCGTCGTGGCGGCGTCCGGCAAGATGACCGTCCCGGCACTGTTCGCGGCAGCCATTGACAAGCGGATCGAGTCGCTCTACCTCACCGGCGGCTTGGCGTCGTTCCGCGGCATCATCGACGCGGGCGAGTACACCGAACCGGCAGCGAATTTCCTGCCCAACCTGCTACTCCACACCGATCTGCCGGAGATCGCAGCCGGCCTGGCGCCGCGCCGTGTGGAGATGAGAGGAGAAGCCGATTGGAAGTTGGAAAATCTTCTGGCGTTCGCCCGCTCGTAGCCGCCGACGTCGATGCGGCGTTCGCCCTGTCGACAGCGGCGGGTTGGAATCAAACCAGCCAGGACTGGGAACGCGTCCTCGAGATCGCGCCGGAAGGATGCTTCGGAATCGACGACGGAGGACTCGCGGCTACCACCACTTTGATGTGCCACGGAGCCGCGCTCGCCTGGGTGGGTATGGTCCTCACGCGCGCTGACTGCCAGCGCCGTGGCTACGCGCGAGCCCTGGTGGCCGCAGCGCTTGAACTGGCGGACCGCCGCGGAATCCCCTGCGTCAAGCTCGATGCCACCGATCAGGGACGCCCGCTTTACGCCTCGCTTGGCTTTGAGGACGAACAGCCAATTGAGCGCTGGCGCAGGGAGGCGACACCGTCGACAGGCGCCATGCCGCCGGTCCTATTGGATGAAGCGCTCGACCGCGAAGCATTCGGCGCCGATCGCACGACGTTTCTGCGGACCTTGGCTTTGGGCGTCGCGAGGCCCGGTAGAATCGCCTATTATCTGGGGCCGTTTGTTTCGCGCGACCCTCAGAAAGCAGAGTCGACGATTCGCGCAATTGTTGAAGGCGACCAGGGTCCCTGGTTCTGGGATCTTCTGCCGGAACATCCCCACGCCGCGCGCATCGCCGCCGGGCTAGGGTTCCAACCGGTGCGGAGGCTCGTGCGAATGGTGCGCGGCCGCCAGAATCAAAGAAACGATAACCTCATATATGCGATCGGTGGATTTGAGGCGGGATGATTCGCTCTGAACAGGAACTCGATGACTTGTTGTCACAGCCTTACGAGGGCGACGCTGTTGAGGGCGACCTGCTCATCCTCGGCGCCGGCGGCAAGATGGGCCCAACACTGGCAATGCGAGCCAGGCGCGCATCACGCGGGAGAGTGATCGCAGCCGCCCGGTTCAGCGACTCTGCGTTGCACCAGCGGTTAGAGGACGCAGGAATCGAGACGGTTAAGACGGATCTGCTCGAGCCGGGCGCGCTCGCTTCCCTTCCCGACGTCCCGAATGTCATCTTCATGGCGGCGATGAAGTTCGGCACCACGGGAGCCGAGCACCTGACATGGGCGATGAACACCTTCCTGCCCGGACTCGTGGCCGAACGCTATCGCCTCTCTAAGATAGTCGCCTTCTCCACCGGCAACGTCTATCCGCTCGTACCGGTGGGCGAAGGGGGCGCAGAGGAGTCGATGGCGGCCGCGCCGGTCGGCGAGTACGCTCAATCGGCGTTAGGACGCGAGCGCATGTTCCAGTACGGGTCAATCAAGTACGGCACTCGCGTTGTCCTGCTGCGCCTCAACTACGCCATCGATCTTCGCTACGGCGTACTGCTCGACATCGGCAGAAAGGTCTTCGAAGGCAGCCCTGTGAACCTGTCGATGGGATTTGTCAATGTGATCTGGCAGGGGGATGCGAATTCGATGTGCCTCCGCTCTTTCGCGCACTGCCAGTCGCCGCCGCTGGTGCTGAATATCACCGGTCCTGAAACGGTCGCGGTGCGTGACATCGCGCGGGCGTTCGGAGAACGATTCGAAAAGCAGCCTATGTTTGAAGGCGTGGAGGCCGATACCGCGCTGCTCAACAACTGCCGCCGTTCGGTCGAACTCTTTGGCCGTCCGAAGGTATCGCTCGACCAGATGATCGAATGGGTAGCCGACTGGATCGCTTCCGGCGGCGCTACGTTAGGCAAGCCGACTCACTTCGAAGCGAGGGACGGAAGGTTCTGATGATCGTTATCCCAGCGCATCCCCTGGCACTGACAGCCGAGCGCAAACTCGACGAGCGCCGCCAGCGCGCGTTGACTCGCTACTATCTGGCTGCCGGTGCCGGGGGAGTGGCGGTGGGCGTCCACACCACTCAGTTCGCGATTCGTGATGCCGGACTGCTGCGTCCCGTGTTGACCCTCGCCGCCGAAGAGTTGAAGGGTCGGCCGGTAATGAAGATCGCCGGCGTGGTGGGCCGCACAGCGCAAGCCCTTGGAGAAGCCGCTCTGGCGCGTGAACTCGGCTACGATGCCGGTCTGCTTAGCCTGGGCGCGTTAAAGGAGTCGTCAATCGAGGAACTGCTGGCGCACTCGCGCGAGGTGGCCGCGGTCATTCCAGTGATGGGCTTCTACCTTCAGCCGAGCGTCGGCGGGCGGATTCTGCCCTACAACTTCTGGCGGCAATTCGTCGAAATCGACGGCGTCATGGGCATTAAGGTGGCGCCATTCAACCGGTATCAGACCCTGGACGTCATACGCGCCGTGCGCGACTCCGGCCGCCCGATCCCGCTTTACACGGGCAACGACGATCACATCATCATGGATCTGGTGTCCGGCGACTTCAAGGGAGGCCTGCTCGGGCACTGGTCTGTCTGGACGCGGCGGGCTGTCGAGCAGGTGGAATTGGCGAGGCGCGGCCCGTCGCCCGCGCTGAGAAAGCTCGCCGATGAGATCACCGATTCGAACGCTGCGTTCTTCGATCCGCCGAACGGCTTTCGAGGCTGCATCGCGGGGTTGCACGAGGTCCTCAGAAGGCAGGGCTTGTTGGCGGGGCGCTGGTGCCTGGATCCAAATGAAGACGTGTCGCCGGGGCAGATGGAAGAGATCGATCGAGTGTATGGCGCCTATCCACATCTGAACGACGATGAGTTTGTGCGGTCGGGTTTGGATGAGTGGCTGAAATAGCCTGAGAGAAATCCGCGCCGGCGGGCACTATGTCCGAGAGGAGGTTCTCTCGAATGAGTAATGCCTTATATCAGTACGCACGCGCGCTTGATCTGAGCCGGTTCGACGAGCCCTATCGTGATGCGGCAGTTGGGCCGGAGTCGGCGCCGGTGCCGGATGGGACCTACCAGGTCGTGGTAGAGGGCGTAGAACTCGGACAGTCGCAAACGAGCGGGAATCCGAAGATCACCTGGGCGCTGCGGATTATCGGACCTTCGGCCGAAAATCGTATCTTGTTCAAGACGAATGGGATCAGCGAAAACAATCTACACATCATCAAGCAGGAACTGCACACCTGCGGGTTGGATTTGGATCGCTTTTCCGACTTGCCGCAGTTAAAGGAGCGGCTGGTCGACGTCGAGTTGGAGATCACGAAGAAGACGCGCAACGGCAGCGCGAATGTGTACTTCGACAAACGGTTGAAGGCTGCGCCAGCGGTGTCCGCCGCGGGAGAGGATGACTTGCCGTTTTAAGCGAGCAGCAATGAAAAAGCCCCTGGGGCCTTAAAGAGGGCCAGGGGCTTTTTGCGAATTAATTGGGCGACGTCCTACTCTCCCACACACTTGCGCGTGCAGTACCATCGGGGCTGAGGGGCTTAACTTCCGTGTTCGGGATG
>JBBQUM010000009.1:0-223543 GCA_038212445.1 Bryobacterales bacterium | reverse complement strand
GAAGAAGTCGGTAGCGACGATCAGTTCCCAGTGGCGGGTCAGGAACTCTTTCCAAGTTGTCTTCCGGCTTCGCTCCGGGGCTGGCTCAACCCCCTGCCGTTGCAGGATGTCAGAGATCGTGCTCCGGGAGACCTCGTGCCCTAGGTTTGATAACGCGCCCTGAATACGCCGATAGCCCCAATCCCGGTTCTCCTCTGCCATACGCAGCACCAGAGCCTCGAGTTCTCCAGCGGTGCGCGGTCGGCCAGGACCACGTTTGCCCGTGCATCATATTTGTGCGCAATCAGTTTCCGATGCCAGGCGAGCAGGGTCTCGGGCGTGACGATCGTGGCTACTTCGGACAAAATCTTTCGTCCCAGTCTCTTGGCCTTAGCCGCTAGGCGGCGACGTTGGTCGTCATTGAACCTCATCCGCCGTCCACCGAGTTGTTCTCGAAGAACGCTGTTCTCTTCACGTAAATAGTCAATAACCTGCAATTGGCGTTGATTCATCCAGCCGGCGATGGCAATCAACACGAACCGGTAGGGATCCAGGACCTGCATCATCTCGTAAGTCATTATCGCCAGTGCCGGTTGGGCTCTGAAAATCCGTGCCGAACCAAGCAGATCCCTTTCGGGCCATACGAGGACGGCATTGTCCCCAACAACACCCTGCGGCGACGACGCGTGCCGCTACCAGAAGTGAGTCGCCAGGATCTTCGGCGGACCCCTGGTGCCGTTCACTACGTCCACACCGATCAACACCTGGAGGTTGACACTCTGCTGGTGATTCGCGGCGGATACCCTGAGTCTCTCGAGCCGGGCAGGGTCGGTTATGAAATCCACTGCCCCCAAGGTGCCCCACTGTCCCAGGCCCGCGACGATCAGCGTCATCTGTTCGGTAGCAGGATGCATCACTCTGGAAATCAATGCGTAGTCGCGCGCGACCTTCTGGTAGGGGGCCCTGAAGTCGAAGGCCCATTCCTCCTGGGGCCGTTGCCGGTCATAAATTCTACTCACCCGGTCGCGGACGTTGAAGCCGAAACGGAGACTATCGGTCAGCCGCAGTGTCCACGCGTTGTTGAGGCCTCCGAGCAAAACCGCCGGCCCGCGCTGGAGATCGTCGAACTTGCTGGTGGCGCTGGAAAGGACTTGACTCGGTTTGCCTTGCGCCTGTAGGAAACCCGAGAGCTTAGCGGCGGATGCAGCCGAGGCGAAGCTTACCGTGCTTGCAGAAAAGACAGTTGCGACAGTGGCCCCGGCATCTTCCCGTGGAACCGGACCAGTTTCGGCCGATACCATCGCCGCGGGACCAATGAAGATCGTCAACTGTTTTGGTGCGGAAAGCAGCGGAGACCAAAACCACTCGACACCAATGGGAGTTCGCCACGGACGATACCAAAGGAGCCCTACGACAGCTAAGGCCAACACCGCCGCCGCCGTGAAAGCAGCTGGTCGTACGGATCTCTTCCGCTTCGCAGGTGCTTCCTCCCGCATGACTGGCGGAGGTGTTTCGCCAAGATTCTGCATGAGCGGCGGAATCGACGAGAACTGCGGAACGTAGGAGCCCGGAAGGACCTCGATGCGAAGTTCACTGGCATCCACGTGATCCTGGTAATACTGCGCCAGCCTCTTACGCACTTCAGCGGCCGCACTACGCACGACGTGATCGGTACCCGGATCAAAGTCCGGACGCCGGTCGAACACATCGACCCCGATCGACCTCTCTTTTATCAGGTCGCTCTTGCCGTCGAGCGCCCTTTCCACGCAGTACCTGAGGAACGCCGAGTAGCGCTGGCTTTTATTGAAAGCCGGACTCTTCAAAATCCGGTCCAACTGCTCGATGATCTCGGTTCGCCTGGGCACAGCCGCAGTGCTGTTCCCCGACGTCTTTTCAGCCGGGGCAGTATTCTCGTTCACCGGCAGATCGATTCGAGACGGCGTAGTCTCGGACAACGAAAAACTCCTCAATGACAGTCACATTATAACGTCCGGTCAGGGGTCAGGCATCGGAGGCAGCCGGAGCTGACCTGTCCACGGCCTCTTGGAGGTCTATGACCTCCCTTCAACTCATTGACATTTCAGGGCGAAAAGATCTCAGCCGTCCAGGTCTGCCGCGGCCTGAAGAGCTGTCCCATCATTAACTGCGGCGGCCAGCAAATAACCCCGTGAAGGTCGCGCCACGTTCAGCTTGACCATCTCATGATGCAAGAAAAGGCAACAATGTATAAGCCTCAAGTAGCCATCCCATTTCGCACCCACCTGCTATTCCCGGTGCTGGCCGCTTTATTCAGTTGCGGTCTGTCGCTCGAGGCCCAGGTAACAACGTCTTCGATCCTGGGCACTGTTACGGACGCCAGTGGAGCGGCGATTCCCAATGCCGACATCACTGTCAGAGATTTAGACCGCAACCTGGAAAAGACAGCTAAGTCAAACGACCAGGGTGGCTACCGGCTTGATTTCCTAGTCCCAGGAGATTACCGCGTTTCCATAGCCGCCCCCGACTTCAAGACCTACATCCAGAACCGGATCAGTCTCAACGCAGGCGTTCCTGTAACCATTAATGCAGAGCTGACACCGGGCACAGTAACGGAAAGCATTGTGGTTACAGGCGAGACACCCCTGATCGAGACATCGAACGCCGAGGTCGGGGCCACCGTGGGCCAGCAGGACATTACCGGGCTCCCTCTGGTGAATCGTAACCCGTATACGCTCTTGGATCTGACACCGGGAGTCCAATCCAATGCCGTTAGCCAGAGCTTCGGCGCACCAACTCAGACGGTGATCATCAATGGAGGTGCAAACAACGGCTCGGGAACCACCAATTACTATCTCGACGGCGCTCCAAACTTCAATGCCCTTAACAATGGTGGCGGCATTCTTCCCAACCCGGATGCGCTCCAGGAGTTTCGCGTGCAGACAAGCAACTACGGAGCCGCATATGGCCGCTTCGGATCGGGAATCGTGAACGCCCTGGTTCGCTCAGGCACCAACAGTCTTCATGGCGCGCTCTTCGACTTCTTCAGAAATCCCCATCTCAACGCCCGCCCCTGGGGCTCACTGCCCACCGACCCAAAGCAACCGCTCCACAGAAACCAGTTCGGAGCAACATTAGGCGGACCCATTATCAAGAACAGGACTTTCTTCTTTGGCTCGTATGCCGGGTTACGCCAGGCAGATGCCTCGCTCCTGACCGGCGCAATTGTGCCTTCCGCGCTCCAACGAGCCGGCGACTTTACTCAGTCTGCCGGTACCCGGCCCAAGGATCCCCTGACGGGCACCAACTTCGTATGCAACGGAGTGAAGGATGTCATCTGTCCGGACCGCATCGACCCAACGGCGCTAGCCCTGCTCAAATATGTCCCCACTTCGAATGTTGCGGTGGCTACGGCCTCCGGAATCGCTGCCGGCTGGACCGGCTACTCTCCTTCGCCGATTAACCAGGACGACTTCCTCTTTAAGATCAATCACACACTCTCGGAGTCGCAAACACTAACGGCTACCTACTTCATGACCGCCGGCAACTTGTCCGCTCTTGCCACGACAAATCCGGCAGCTGCCATCGCCCCATACGCGACGCTCGTGCAGACCTACCGGCAGCAGAACATCATCGTCAACCATATCTGGATTGCCAGTCCGGCTCTTGTGAACAACGTGTGGGCCTCTTACACGAGAATGAAGAACACGCGAACCGACACGCCAGCCCTGTCGCTGGCGAACCTCGGCTCTACGTTCAGTGTCCAAGGTCCTCCCGCGCTGCCAAATGTCAGCGTTACGGGATTCTGGAATATGCGCGCGGCGAATGCCGGCCCGGCCGGTACCGACGCCTACGCGCTGCGCGATCTCGTCACCTGGAGCCGTGGAAGCCATACTGTCCAGATAGGCGGAGAGGCATCAATGGATAAGGCCGCCAAAGCAGCGTACCTCAACAACTACGGTCAGATTACCTTTTCAGGTGTCATGACCGGAAACGCGCTTGCTGACTTCCTGATTGGGATTCCGTCTTCGTTCCTGCAGGACAGCCCCGCTTATACTCGCACAACCGCTTTGACCTATGCCGGTTTCTTTCAGGATGACTACCGCGTTGCACGGCGGCTGACTCTGAATCTCGGCATGCGCTACGACGTTCAAACTCCGCCTGTCGAATCTCAAAATCACAACGTGACTTTTATTCCTGGGCAACAATCCACCAGGTTTCCGAGCGCGCCGGTTGGGCTTGTTTTTCCGGGCGATGCAGGCGTCACTCGAGGCATTACGCCCGTACGATTCGGACACGTCTCTCCCCGCGTTGGATTTGCCTTCGATCCAACCGGGAACTCAAAAACCTCGATTCGAGGCGGCGCGGGTATATTCTGGGGCTCTGTTTCGGAGGAAGTATGGACGCAAGGCGGTAATACCAGTCCGTATGCTCTTTCATACACATTTCCGAACACCTCCAGCGTCAATGGCGCCACTCTGAGCAACCCTTACCGCGGTGGAACCAACCCGTTTCTAAATGGCACGGCGGTCTTCCCCAACGGTGTCCGTCTCGGCGGCGTCAGCCCCAACGCGGATTGGCCGCGAACCGTACAGGTTAACCTCTCGTTGCAGCAACAACTAACTGCGGATATGAGCGTCGTAGTTGCCTACGTAGGCGCTTTCAGCAGTAACCAGGCGCTCGGAATCGAACAGAATTACCCCAGCTTCAACACGAACTATGCAGCTTCTTTGGGCCTGTCACAGTGCGGGACAAGTCCCACAGTGGCTCCATCAACCTCCAATGCGCAGTGCCGGCGTCCAATCCAGCCGCTCGGAACGTTCGCCCTTCTTCGGACGGACTTCAATACGAATTACAACGGACTTCAGGTCTCCTTAACCCGGCGCCTGGCCCATCAGGTCAGCGCATCCGGATACTACTCGTGGTCAAAGACAATGAGTGACGTCCCACTACAGGGCGGGGTACCAGCCGGTGGAGTTCAGAACGTAAATAACCTCGCCGCCGAACATAGCCGGACCGGCAGTGACTTCACTCATCAGGCCACGCTTGCGATGATTTGGCATCCGGCGCTGTCGTTGCAGTCCCGAATATTCAATTCGATTGTCAACGGTTGGGAAATTGCCCCGCTGGCGCGTCTGCGTAGCGGAACACCATTTTCTGTTCTCAATGGCATCGACGCGAATCTGAATGGAGCCTCTGGCGATCGCGCTCAGTTGATCGGGGATGCGTCCTCGGGACAGCACCTGCTCTCTCAATGGTTCAATACGGCAGCATTCGCTCAAAACAAGGCAGTGACTGGCCAGCCCGTGGATGGCAATTCGGGGCCGAACATCATCAACGGGCCGATGTTCCACAGCGTAGATCTGACCCTTGCGCGCACATTTCCCATCCGGGAAAACGTTAAGTTCCAGTTTCGTGCGGAAGCTTCCAACGCCTTCAACATCGTCAGCTTAGGCCTGCCAGGCAACACCGTGAATACGGCAACGTTCGGAGTGATATCGAGTGCAAGTCCGATGCGACAGATTCAATTGGGGGCTAAGGTCACCTTCTGATAGGCTTCCTGTGAATCAGTTTATGAAAAGAACGTACACCGCCTTTCTGCTGGCTGCCGGAGTGTTAATTCTGGTCAGCTTTGACTTGGCCGCCACGGATAGGCCGGCTCAGCCGGCTCTGGGGGCACGCGCTAAGCAGATCATCGTCGTCGACGCGTACAAATTCAAAGACCTGAACGGCAACGGCCGCCTCGATCCTTATGAGGATTGGCGGCTCGCTGTCGCCAGGCGTGTTGACGATCTGCTGGCGCAGATGACAGTAGACGAGAAGGCCGGGATGATGCTGATTGACTCGGTGAACGCCGGTTGCGGAGGCGTAATGTCCCCGGCGTCCGCGGCCGAGATCGCCAGTCAGAATATGACTCGCGTCATTCTGCGCAACGCTGTCGCGAAGGCTCCGGTTTGCAGCGGTGAGCCGCGCCCCGGAGGCTTCGGCGGAGGCCAGGTATCTCCCACCGAACTGGCGAAGTTCACCAACGCGGTGCAGGAACTTCGGGAAGGGACGCGCCTCGGCATTCCGATGGTGTTCAAGTCGAATGCCCGGAACCACATTGATCCCGACGCCCGCTTTGGCATCAGCGAGGCCGCCGGCGCCTTCACCGCCTTCCCCAAAGAAGCGGGACTCGCCGCAGCCGCCCTGGGCCAGGAAGCCGTCAGGACGGGCAAGCCCCCGACAGGCGGCGATATGTCCGTCATTCGAGACTTTTCCCGTGTGATCGGCGGAGAATGGCGATCGGTGGGGTTGCGCGGCATGTACGGCTATATGGCTGACCTGGCCACCGAACCGCGCTGGTTTCGGATTCAGGAGACGTTCACCGAGAACGCCGATCTGGCGGCCAATATCATCCGAACATTGGTGCAGACTCTCCAGGGCGAAACGGTACACGACGGCACCTCGGTTACGCCGGCATCCGCAATCGCGCTGACCATCAAGCACTTCCCCGGCGGCGGTCCGCAAGAGGACGGCCTCGATCCTCACTATACCTACGGCAAACAACAGGTCTACAGTTCGCAGGCCGGCTTCGCTTATCATATGAAGCCGTTTCAGGCAGCCATCGACGCAGGCGTCTCGGCGATCATGCCCTACTACGGCGTGCCGACCGCTGGGCGCGACTCCAAAGGCCAGCCGGCCAGCCTCACCTACGACGGCGTCGTTTACGGCCAAACCGGGTTCGCGTTCTCGAAACAAATCGTGTCTGATCTGTTGCGCACGAAGCTCGGCTTCCAGGGATACGTCAATTCCGACACCGGCATTATTAATGACCGCGCGTGGGGACTGGAGAAGAAGACCGTTCCAGAACGCGTCGCAGCCGCGGTGAATGGCGGCGTGGATGTGCTTTCCGGATTCCACGACAAGAAGGTGATTCTTGAACTGTTGGAGCAGAGGCTCCTGCCGGAGGCACGCCTGGATGAGGCCGTCAGGCGGCTTCTCAAAGAACAGTTCCAGTTGGGTCTGTTCGAGAATCCTTATGTGGATGCCGAAAAAGCCGCCGGGGCGATCGGGAACGAGCAAAGTCGTACCGTAGCCCTGGATCTCCAGCGCAAATCCGTTGTTCTGATGCGGAACGCGGGAGAAGGCTCAGCACAGAAGCCACTCCCCTTGAGCCCAAAAGCGAAGGTCTACATCGCCGGCAACCTCTCCAAGGCAGGGATCGAGAAATACGGGTTCACAGTCACCGACGGAAACGCCCAAATCGAGGGCGTGCGACCGTCTGCCAGCGGGCACGATTACGCGTTGATCTCCGTTACTGCTTTGGCCGATCAGAAAGCCGCCGGAAACTACAGGAGTGACGACCCCGCCACCGGCCTCAACCCGGCCTACCTGAATCCGCTTACGAACAAGACATGGGGGTCGCAGGACCGCTGCGTGGATCCTGCCGCGTACGCCGAAGGAGCATCCGGCGTAAAGCCCGCTTGCATCGATGGGGGAATGCGGTTCGGCGGAGTGTTGCCCTGGGAAGCCGGCAACCTGTCATTCACAGCAATGGCCGCTTCGGCGTCGTGGTCTATCCAACCGAATCTCGCCACCATCCAGGCCATCATGCGCGAAGTTGGCGCAAAGAACACGATACTCGTCATCTATTTCCGCCATCCCTACGTGCTCGACAAAGCCAGCGGCATCCTCGATGCCGGCGCGATTATGGCGCATTTCGGTGTCAGCGAGCCCGGCTTGATGGACGTGTTATCCGGAAAAGTGAAGCCCCAGGGAAGACTGCCGTTCTCCCTGGCCAACAATCTCGAGGCCATCACAAAGAAGAGTCCGGATCAGGCGGGTTACCCGAAGGCAGACACCCTGTACGGTTTTGGGTTCGGCCTCAGCTACTAGAAGGTAAAAGTCATTTACGATGTCACATTCGGTCCGTCACGGACTTATCGCAATCGCTTACACGGGGATGGCAGCGGGATGCTTGCTGGCGCAGTCGTCAGCACGGTTGGCGCCCTCGTCGATGCCGCGGATCGGAAAAGTGGACGACCGCTTCCAGTCCTACAACGTGGAGATGGTGGAGGTGACCGGCGGGCGCTTCTGGGCTCCCTATAAGAAAGGCGCCGCACCAGCAGCGCCCACTACTCCGACTGCGCCGCGTTCGAATCAGACGGTGCTGCCGCAAAGCCTGTCAGCCGCAAGCGAGAGCATGTTCGCCATGCGCCCGCCGATCGACCTCTACGACGCCAGGCTGCGCAAGATGGCCGCCGCCCTCGCTCCGGCCTACGTGCGCGTCAGCGGTTCGTGGGCCAACGCCACCTACTTCCACGATTCCGACGATCCCGCGCCGGCAACTCCTCCTAAGGGCTTCAACGGCGTCCTGACCCGCAAACAGTGGAAAGGCGTGATTGACTTCTCCCGCACCGTTGATGCGAAGATCATTTCGTCTTTCGCGGGCAGCGACGGCGTCCGTAATGCGGATGGCGTGTGGACGCCCGCGGAGGCTCAAAAAATTCTGGCGTATACCAGGAGCGTGAACGGCGAGATCGCGGCATTGGAATTATTCAACGAACCGAACCAGGGAGTCGGTACGGGCCAGGGGACCCGCTACGATGCCTCTGTCTATGGCCGCGACTTCAAAGTCTTCCTCCCCTTCATCCGCAAAGCCGCGCCCAATATGGTCGTGCTCGGCCCCGGATCGAGCGGCGAGGAGAGCAGCACCTACCGCATGAAGAGCGAGGACCTCATGGCGAAGGCTGGCCCTGGAATCGATGCCTTCTCCTACCACTTCTATGGCGCGCGCGCCGTTCGCTGCTCCTTCCGCGGGCCGGAAAAGCAAACCACCGCCGCCCAGGCGCTCTCGGAAGACTGGCTGTCGAAAGCCGGTCAGGCCGAGGCATACTACCGCAAAATTCGCGATCAGTACGAGCCAGGAAAGCCGATCTGGCTGACCGAAACCGGCGGTGCCTCGTGCGGAGGCAACCCCTGGAACGCGGCATTCCTCGATACCTTCCGCTACCTGGATCAAAACGGCCGCTTAGCGAAGCAAGGTGTCCAGGTGATAGCCCACAACACTCTGTCAGCCAGCGACTACGCTCTCATCGATCAGGACACCCTCGCTCCTCGGCCGAACTATTGGGCTGCGGTGCTGTGGAGGAAACTGATGGATGCTACCGTTCTCGACGCCGGTTCACCGGGTGCCGCCAACGTGCACCTGTATGCTCACTGCCTCCGTGGCGCCCGGGGCGGAGTCGCCGTACTGGCCATCAACATTGACGGTGCCGCAGCTCACGAAATCGGAATCCCGCTCCAAGCGGACCGCTACACACTCACCGCCAAGGACATCCTGGACAACCGCGTGGACTTGAACGGCAGCGAACTCAAACTGACCGCTAACGGCGACCTGCCGGCCCTCGCGGGGGTGCGCTCGACATCCGGAGTCCAGGCACTTCCTCCGGCCAGCATCTCCTTTTTCGCCATTCCGCAGGCTAATAACGCGGCCTGCAGGTGATGCAGTGCTAGAGACCAGAAAAGGCTAAGGAGCAAAAACACTATGCGAACGACACAAATAATTCGAGCCGCCGGAGCCATGCTCCTGCTCGCCTGGAGCGCGGCCGCGCAGCAGACGATTAAGATCTGGCCTGGCGTCGCTCCAGGTTCCGAAAATTGGGTGGAACCGGAAAGCGTGATGAAGGGGACCGACACCGACCGGGTCATGAACGTCGTCACTCCCACTCTGATCGCCTACCTCCCGGAAAAGAGCAAGGCGACCGGAACCGCTATCATCATCGCCCCCGGCGGTGGCTTCTCTTACCTGGCCATCGACAAGGAGGGCCATCACGTCGCCACATGGCTTCAAGAGAGAGGTATCGCGGGTTTCGTCCTCAAATACCGCGTCCGGCAGATGGCGGCAGCCGACATCGCCGCCTTCCAGGCACGCCGCGCGACTGGAGCGGTGGGCGGACGTGCGGGTGCCCCCGCGCCCAACGCAGCAGCGCGTCCAGCGGCCCCGGCTGGAGGCGCGCGCAGCATGGATAATGTCGGACAGTACGGCATCGCCGATGGAATCCAGGCGCTCAAATTACTGCGCCAGCGCGCCGCCGAATTTGGCCTGTCTCCCGACCGGATCGGAATCGCGGGCTTCTCCGCGGGTGCGATGGTCGCTTCCGGTGTCCTGCTCCAGCAGGATGCCTCATCCAGGCCGGCGTTCGCGGCGCCGATCTATGGCGGACCGTTCGGAGAGATTCCAGCCATTCCCCAGAACCTGCCCCCTATCTTTATGGCCTGGGCGCAGGACGATACCACCGCCGGCGCCGCTTGCGCGCGGTTCTACGCGGCCCTCACCGCTTCCGGATCCACCCCGGAAGTGCACATCTACCGCGCCGGCGGCCACGGTTTCGGAATGACAAAGCAGAACACCACCAGCGATCACTGGATCGACGAATTCTATTACTGGCTGGAGGCGCAGGGCTTCACCAAGCCGGCAGCGAAGTAACAGCTCAAACACGGTCATGGCACGCGGTGACACCGGACCTGAGCGCCGACCGCGTGAGCGTCTCGGCGGAGGCTAAATGGATGGTGAAGCTAGTGGCTCTGAGGGGGTCGGATTTCAAGTCACTTACCGCTTCTTGCAGGCTTGCTTGCAGGCTCCGAAGAATGCGGAAGCACAGGTAGCGATCGATCCAGAACGAACGCGATTCCATCCTGGTCGACCTAGGCCGGACACTCGGGCCACATCGCCCGGACGAGTTTGAGCCACCCCTCCAGCATCGCTTCTGCCTCGCGGAGTTTCCGTTTGGAGATGACGAATTGGGGTGCAGCAACCGCCGCAGATCGCCGGCGCGCTCCAGTCCCGAATTGCTGGAACCGGGAGTCGCAAAATGTGTTCTGTGATGGAAAGTGTCGATCCTCGCGTAAACGATGGAGCTATTCGAAACCACGCCCTTTCCTTCGGCGCAGGGGGGCGGGCGCTCGAATCGCCCGCCCCGACCAAATCTAGTAATCTCAACGTGCGAAGGACTTTTTCCAAACGCCGGTAAAGGGCGACATACCTGCCAAGGAAGAGTTCGAGCAATTCATCAAAGAGTCGATCTCCCCCTACAACGTCTCCGAGCGCAAGGCCCAGTGACGTCGAGATTCGTTCTCCCCTGGATGTCGGAGTCTGGAATTCCAGCAAACCTGCAGTGGGAAATCGACCATAACACGATCGATTTCCCACGCGCCGGGAACATCCAGAATACGAAACGCCACCGTGCTCTGATGGATCAGAGCAGCAGGAAATCAGCGGTTACCCGCCGCCGTTGGGGCCATTGTGGCAGCTGTAACAGCCGATCACTGTACCCCGCGGGAACGACGTCCCGGCCATCGTCCGGTCAGCCTGCATCTTCGACAGGATCGTGCCGCGATAGTCGGTCCCATGGCAGCTTTGACAGGCCGACCGGTTCGATTCTGCGGCGCTCTGGTGACCACTCACCCAGGATGCGCCGATTGGGTGGAGACCGTGCGGACCGCCTGTAACATTGCCGGGCACCGTCGTATGGCAAGCCGTGCACTCGGCAAGCATTCCTGTGTGACCTTGGAGGGCTGTGCTTTGCACGTTGTCATTCACCACTGGAGTGGAATATTCGGCGTGAGTCGAGCCGTGGCAGGCTTCACACTGTAGCCCGCCATGCCCCTTTGAGAAACGGTACAGGGAGAGACCGGCGGCAGGAGTGTTGGGGTTGGTGGCGAACGTCTGGTTGATCGCCGTGCGCACCAGTGAGCCGCTAGAAAACACCGAGGTGTAGGCGATCTGCCCGTTGTTGTTGGTCGCTGTGCCGGTATGGCAACTCTGGCAGCCCGGCTCGTCCAGCCAGCCACTGCGAGTGGCGACGGCCACGGTATTCATGGTGCCGTGGCAACTCTGGCATTCCACCGCGTTGGCGCCGGTGCCCGTTTTGAGAGTGGCCATCGCGCCGCGAAGGCACTTTGTGTCAGGGCCTGGGTGACAGCGATAGCAGGTATCGCGAACCGTGCCGCTGTCCATGGAGGCGCCTGTGGCCGGGTCGGTCACATTGGAATGAAGCGAGTGCATGGCCGTCGTCAGCGGCTGAACTCCGCCCACGCCCGCCAGTCCCAGTGCATTAGATCCGTGGCAACTGGCGCAAAGGAACGGTTTGGTTTTAGAACTAGCCTCAAGGCCGGCAGCGTTGATACCGGTTTGTCCGGCAGCAGTTTTAAATAGTGGTGTGGAAGCGAACCGCTCATCATGTTTGCGCAGGATATTAAGCTTCACGTCCTTCGCAAGGTCAGCGTTATTCACCCAGCCGGAGGCCGGTTTTGCAGCCGCGGTGCCCGTGGATGAAGAATGGCAAGCCGAGCAGTTCATTTCGTCAGAGACGGGCAACACGATATCCGTTGTGGCGAGTACAGCGCCGAGCGTATTTCTGGCCGTGAGCCGCATCATCGGGAAGTAGTTGGTCGGGAAGGGCGCCTGGGGGGCGTCGGCATAAGGCATCATCGGAATGCCTTCAGCAATCCACGTATTATCCGACGTGGAGAATTTCATTGTCTGCGGGGTGTTGCTGGCACCTGGCATCGCGTAGCCTTTCAGCCCTGTATCCGGAGTCAATGCGCCAAAGCCCAATGCCGACGCGAAATTCCAGAAGTTGGTCTTGGCAGTCGACGTGGTGTTGCGAGTGTTGGTGAGCGGGTCGGTGACGGCTTCATAGGTGACCGTGTAGCCGACATCAGTTATCACGAGTCCGTTGCTCGCATTGATGAGGTGGGCGTGGATCGTGTTGTAGGGGGGGAGCACCGCAAATACGCTAAAATCTTTGCCGTCCTGGCAGTGCATTCCCAGGTCGTTCCAGCCCACGAGTTTATACGCGCCCGTGCCGCCTCCACCTCCGCCGCCGGTTGTGGATGTGATGGCGAAAGTGACCGGCAGACTGAGATTGCGGCCGCTGGCGGCGAGCACAATCGCGCCGGTGTAGTTGCCCACCGCGAGTCCACTCGGGTTCGCCGTGACCGTAAGGGTCTGATTCGTCGACAGGCTGCCCGAAGGCGAAATGCTCAACCAGTTCCGTACGCCATTTTGCACAGAGGTACTGGCATTAAATGTGGTGCGGCTTGCGGCGTTCACCGTTAACCGCTGTCTTGCCGGAGCGCCGTTAGTTACAGCACTAAAGTTAATAGAGTTTGGACTTACCGAAAGGGTTGCGCTGCCCTCGTCGTTGCGCACCACAGGACGGATCAATTTTGTTTGAGCCGTCACTGGAGTCCACAAAACTGAAATGCTCAGGGCAGAGAGCAACAAAAGGTGACAACGTGACTTCATCGAGTCTGCTCCTTTGTTGTTTTGTCACTGCTAAATCTCCATGCCCAGTTTGATAATAGTACTATCTATCACAAGGTACTATTAGATTTGATTCCATACTAGGGGCGGTCGGACTCGGAGTCAATGGAAATATAATGTTGAATTTTACAACAATAGATAAGCTGATGATTGCAGTAGGTTAGCCTGGAGCAATGGGCTCAAGATCACTTCCACTCATGACCGATCAGAATCTATCAGGAGAATACACGCGCGGTGGAAGGAGCCAGTCGGCATCCTTATAATGGCCTGGAACACCGGCATTATTCACGTTCGGAATATTAGGACCATTAGCATCCGGAATCCTGCTTCACCCGCGGCCCCTAGGAGCCGATCCCTTGTTAGACTCTCACCCAATGTCCGGAATCAGCCAACTGGTCTTCCCGCTGTCCTCGGGAACGGCGCCAAGGGCCTCGATCACACGTCCAATTGGATCGCGCGAAAGAATTAGAACGCCCCGATCCTCGAAACTCTGCCGGATGTAAACGCTAATTCCCCGGCACCATCGCTCCATCTGCTCGATCGGTGCCGCTGTGACTGTCTTGGCCTCGAGCAGCGGAACGTAGTAGGAGAAGCAGGTGTAGGACGGATCCTGAATTGGAGGCAGCAGTTCCTCGGTCATGCCTTCGAACAAGCTGTCCGGGCCTAGCGAGGTAAGAATCTCCATCATCGCTCCAAAGCGGAACAACACTTCAACAGCTCGGCGGCGGGCAGCCGGCGTTGTGCTGATCTGAAACACGTTGTACATCAGTGGCCGGACTCGCTCGCCGGGTGGTGCGCTCCGAAACTCTTCCTTTGTCCAGACGGCCGGGGGATCGCGATCGGGCCATACCCCTAGCCCGATCTCAGGAATCCATTCTTTCGAATGCGCAGCGAAAATGGTTCGCGCCTCTTTCTCTTCAAACTGCTCGAGTTGAATGAACGCCTCATGATGAAGACTACGTTCGCGAACCAAAGCGTCACGGATGCGGCGAACCGCCGAATATAGGCGGGTGCACTCCTCCGTTGGGATGTTAAACTGCGACACCGGCAGCCGGTAGACTTCCCATCCCGCCCGTGATGGCAGTAGCTGAATCTGGACTGTCTTGGGGTTGACTTCACCGCTCATTCGTTCGTGCCTCGCCCGGTTCAGGAGCGATCTTGGCGACCACCGCGGAAATGACATCCGTTAAATCGGTTTTAGAGGCAAGCAGTATGCCGCTGTCGCCAGGACTTTCTCGAACGTAGACCTCGAAGACATCAAACCACTTTGAAATTATCGCGACATTGTTGACGAAGAAATCATTCACGGCGAATAAGGGCACCACGAACAAAGTGCCTTTCACCTCAGGTGCCCTGTCTTTAAGATCAGCCGTAAACTGTTTACTATTCGCCAGCGCCCGGTGACGGGTAGCAAACAGATTTGAGAACATCTGATCGACGTTAAATGACTCAAAGACTCGGGAGAACATCGGGTGCGCCCGTACGGCCTGGGATACCGGCATGGCAGGCGCTTCCGTGCTCTCGTCGTGTGCGACATACCAGATGGTCATGGCCCCATGGCCGAAGAACAGATCACGCTGTTGTTCGGCTTGGTCCCCGGGAAACCAGACACAACTGCCAAGATCCGCACGTTCCATGACGCCGCCCGGTGCGGGGCAGGTGATTCCAGGCAAAGTCTGGATATCCAAAGCATGATTTGTCAAGACATCCCGGACCGTTGAGGAAAGCAGTCCAGTCTGCAGAAACTGTTTCGGTTCGAGCTTCAGTGTCTTCTGTAACGCTGCCGTGAATTCGTCCAGAAAACGAAGGGCCCAGCGTCGCTGTTCGCTCCTCATCGGAAACGTGTCCGACGGGAGCCAGTAGAGCCAGCACGACTCAAAGAATCGGCGTACTGCCACGGACTCGTGTCCCCCTTGGCAACTGCTTCCAGGCGGTGTCGGACTCCTGACGAAGGATTCACAATGGACTCCTGGCTAGGCGATATGGGAGATCGCCGTCGTGGGCGGTTGGCTGCTGGCGGCTGGTTCGGGCGGTATGCTGGACGGCTTCGGTGGACCGTGATTCTCCATATGCATGATGTGAACCTCGCCGTGCACAAGCGTGGCTTCGCCATGCACCACTACCAACGAGCCATCGATCCCACGCGCCACCGCCGAGGCGCCCGTAATCTGCGCCTGGGCCGCGACGAAACCAAGTTGAGCACCGATCGTCTGGTGATCCTCGAGATGAGCCGCGAAGGAGTCGTTGTATTTTTCCTCGTGGTTATCTCCGTAGACGACCTTTCCGTCGTTGTCGTCGTGGATTTCGTGCTTTCCGTACACCAAGGTGGCCGCCCCCATCCTCAGTTCGTTCCGCACCGTGCCGTTCATTACGACCTGCGGGCCAAGGTTGCTTTGGCGGCAAGATTGCGCCAGCGTTTCTTTGTGATTGCCACCGATCTGGATCTGTTGAGAACCCTGGATAGTGTGCGTCTCGTTACGGTCGATCGTTGACCGTGAGTCTATATGGATGTTCTCTATCACGCTTCCGCGGAACTCCTGCCACTGGTCACCGTGAATCAACTGGGCGTGTTCACCCTCGGCGCCCTTCAGGGCTACGCGTGAAGTCACGTGTGCCCATGTGAGCGAACGCGGATTCGGTAGCGTCTTATCTGAACGTGGGTCCTTAGTCGCGAGGGGTATCAAAGTCTTACGGTCGAATGTTCCCATATCAATCTCAACAAACGTGTAGCTCGGCATGAATCACGTGGTGTTCGTAAAAGCTCAACACTAGTTCAAGGTGCATCAAAGCGAGCACTGCGTCCAAGGCAGTTGCCGATAGTGTCAAGAGATAACCAATCAGTTGTACTCCCATCAATTGAAAACTGATTCCAAGAAATTGATAGTCGAAGGTATGGTGCGCGATCGAGATACCATAGCGCTCATCGTGATCCGTTGCAGTCACGAAATTGCCAGAATTGGTATCCGTCACCTCGTGACCTCCATAGACCAAAGTTCGCGCGCCCAGGCGCAACTCATTTCGGACAGTTCCGTTGAGAACAATATGCGGACCCAGGATCGACTGCTGGCAGCGGCCCGCTATCGTCTCCTTGTGCTCGCCCACTATCACAATCTTCTGATCGCCTCCGACTTTTAGAACATGATCACGGCCCACAGTTGTCCGCAGATTCCGCGCGATATTGACCTTCTGCGAACAGGAGACTTTGCGTATTCGTTCTCCATGAACGAGGCGCGCTTGGTACCCATGTGTCCCCGCGAGAGCGTGGACGTTCGCAATGCTCTTCCAGTGGAGAGAGGCTGAACGTGGCAGGAGATGGTCCGTGCCTGGGTCGGCCACCGCCAGCAGCGTCTTCGTGTTGGAATCGAACACGCCCATCAGACTGCCGGCAGGCCGGGGGGCCCGTCATGGTCCTCGGTGTGGTGCAGATGTGACTCCATGTGCAGGAGGGTTGCCTCGGCGTGTACCAGCGCCAAAGAAAAGTCGAGGAAAAGCTTCAACGCGATACCCGCCCCATATGCTCCCAACGTGATACCAACCAGAGAAAATGCCATTCCGAAGCTCTGGACATCCAGATAGTGTGTCAGAGTCGAGCTTTTGAACCGCTCGTCGTGATCCACGCCAACGATGGTGTTTCCGTCCTGGTCGTCGTGTATCTCCTCCTTCCCGTACACTTCGGTGTATGCACCGAGCCGTGTCTCGTTACGAACGGTTCCGTTGAAGATCTGGTGAGGCCCCAGAACAGTCTGCCTGCAAACTGAGGCCAATGTTTCCTTGTGATGACCGGCAACGGTCACTTGTTGGTGCCTCATCACCTTATGGCTCTGGTTATGCATCACCGTCGTCGCAACGTCACGACCTACGTGTTGCGTGAACGTGCGCGAAGTTTCGTCCCAATGATCGCCATGGACAAGTTCGCAGTGCTGCCCAAGAGTCGATTTCAGGGGGCTGGGACCAGCGATCGCGGCGAAAGACAGTGAGGCCGGAGACGGCAGCCGGTGATCCTTGCTCGGGTCGGCCACAGCCAGGCGCGTTGCGGTTTTGCCATCGAATACGCTCATATTATTCAGGCGTAGGATTCGCGGTATCGAGCGCCGGTTCACCCACCTCGCGGGAATAATATTTGCTGAGCATGTGGATGCGGCCGTTCGGTGCGCTCAGGAAGATGTCGCCGTTGTCGGAGTGCAGCGTCAACATCGATCGCCCGGTCTCATCCGTAGTTTCAATCAGAGACACCTTCAAGAAGCGAGGCGTCGCCATCACGATTGACTCTTTGCCGGGTTTGTCGACGAACTGGACCCGGTGACCGCTCTTGGTCATTATCCGCTTTACGTCGTTCTGATCTATGTCGCCGCCCCAAAAATCCTGCCGCGGTGCCTGATCGATGCCGTTCCACAGGCAGCCGAGGATAACTGGCCTCTCCGGATCGCCATCTTCGAAACCCACGATGACTTCATCGCCTTTTTCCGGTAGGAACATGAATCCTCGATCGGCGCCCGCGTGCGGAGTCATCATCCGCGCCCAGTGCGAGGGACCTTCCTCCTGCCAAATGTACTGTACCCGTACACGACCCATCTTCTTCGGGTCATTATGTTCTACAACTCGCGCCGGAACGAGCCCGAACCACCGCCGCATTCGCGGCGATTGTGGATTTATGTAGTCCTTCCAGGGAGTACAACTGAACGTATTCATGTACCCTTCAGGAGTCCAGCGATGCCGAACGGCGGTCAGGCCATAAAGACCTTCTGCATCGAGCGGACCCGCGATGTTGACCTTGTCTCCAGGCTTCAATCCCGGGTCGCGGCTTCGGCCCCGCCCCGTCACGTTCCCACCAATGGAACGGACACTTTCCTTTTTGAGTACGGCAGCAAACTCATCCAGCTTCACGGCCCGTGAGCGTTGATGCAGATAGCCTGACGGCAGTTGCTGGGATTGAGTCTTGAGCGCCTCAACCAGCGGGTCGATTGAGCCAAAGAACGACGGTTCCTCGCTTACCGACTCCCAGGACTGACTGTCCATCTGGTGGTGATCGTAGTGGCACCCACTAAACGAGGGCGAGCCGAGAGTCGCGCGCGTGCTGAACTCCAACAGACCGAATTCGTCTCGCCATTGCAAAGGCTGACCGGCGGGTTCCTGGAACTCATCATGAATCTGAATGCCTTCCGCCGACGGACGCATCCAGCAGCCGTGATCGTCCACCAATCGGTTCAGGAAATCGAAGTCCGTCTCGGCCCATTGAACGTAGTTCAACTTGCGCTTGTCCGGATGTTCGACCGTCACTTCAATCCCCGCGCGCGTCGCCAGTTCCACGGCAATGGCCCGGAGCGGCTTCTCCGCATAATATGCTTTGCGCGGAGTCAGGCTGAGCTTGTAGCTTTTAGTTACGGCCTTCAATTCGGCCGTCTAGCTGCCGTACACCTCATACTTCAGCGCTACTGATCGAATGAGACCGTCGAACAGGACAACAGGCTCTTCATCTTCATTAAAGGCCTTGACTGTCACGGAACGGCCGATTGCGTCCTCGACTGCAAATCGACTATCCTCGGTCTGCCGCAGAATGATCCGGCAGGTCCAATGTCGATTGAGCCGTTGCTCGACTACTACCTGCCCCAACAGGGCGTCACCGATCGTCTCGCCCGCCACCGTGATCTGAAGATAGCTTACCGCCATGTGCCCATCCGTCGAATCGGAAATTGCTTCCGGCTGTTGAGCACTTAGTGGGCACGGAAGCGTTTCGTTTCAAAGGCGGCAGGCGTGTCTATGAATCGAAAGGCAGCACCACGAGCGGGGCAGCACGAGCGGGACAGCCTGAGCTGTCCCACTCGAAGGATTCAGACGGTTCTTCAAATCCCGTGTAGCGTTGACTGCCTCAAATCGAGCTGGATAACACGCGCGCGGCTCCCGAAGGCGCTAAAAATCAACCGCGACACCGATTGCGCCACCAACCCTCGGACTACCCTCGAAACGCCCCGTCGTGACGGCAAAATTTAGCCCAAGCGACTTCCGCAGTATGTACGTCGCGCCAATTTGCGTCTGCAGTTGACCTTTGCCTAGTTCGAACTGATTCGTGAGAGCGCCAACTAATTCTCCACCAACCAGCCAGCGATCGTTTACTCGGTAAGTCAACGATGTAGCCCCGGTGAAAACGATACCGCGGTTCGATCGGATACCAACGACTCCGGTAAGTGTATTCCCGGAAAATAATATGCCTGAATTAAGATGTAACGTGAGGCGATCCGTGATTCGCTTCTGCGCGATGCCGTTCAACCAGTAGTCGGCTAAACCCGACCCAAGTTGATTCGACGTATCGCCCGTCGGTACCTCAATGAAGAGGCCGACGCTGAAGGCCGGCCAGCGCGAGTGCTCTCGTTCTTGCTTGACGTTGTATTTGACCTGAAAGTCCAAGTCACCAAAACCGAGCGCGTTAGGAATGCCACTGCGACGCTCGTTGAAGATGGAAAGGAATGGATAATCCACGCCGATCTCGACACAATCAAGCAACCCATAGGTCAGCTGAAAGCGGGTTGTTTGCTGTCGCAGGCTCGGAAATGCCTCGTGCTGCAACCCATCATGCTCGGTTATGAGCTCAAGATGAAAATGATGTCGCTCGGTCACATCAGCATCGTCAGTTATGAACGGTTGTTGCGCTGCGAGCGGGCACAGCGCGAGAAGGGCAAAGAGGAATCGGCGCATAAGCTGTTCAGAGGAGGTGCGTTACCGAAGGAACGTTTCTGTCTTTTCGCTCGCCATGGATGCTTTGCCTCGCGATTCTCGAGCATCAGACGTCCCCGCCTCGATTGCATCCATCGGAGGGCTTACCAACAGTTATTCCTAACCCCGTCGAAACTCGCCTCCGGTCATTCATGTCGTCCGTCCCGTCTTCGGCGAAAGGGCAGTGGGATTGACACTTGTATGGACTCGGATGCGACCAGTGTCTTTGCTAAACGTCAATTGTAAAAAAGTGTAATGATAGTCGACATTCTGGCGACAGACCATGCCGAACACTCATCCGCTAATTGAATTTCAGGACTCCATCGGCTCGCTACTTCGCACAGATCACAAACTTCAGAGTTTGAGATGGCACTGTGTGTCTCCCAAAGTTCATCGGGGACGCCAGTCGAAGCGGACGCCGTCAGCGCCGTCGGGTCGCGGTCCAGGACTGTCGGCGGTGATGCGCCCGTCCGCGACGCGAAGGTAGCGATTGCCGGCAAGCGACATCAGGATGGTCTCGCCAGAGAAGGTTTCCATCCACTGGAAGGTCTCTGATTCGCCCGCCGCTCCAGCGCGGAGCGAGACAGCGCGGTGAGAATCCACCGATACGCAACTGTCGCCCGCGCGCAGAGCGACGCGCCCCAATCCTCGATCGACAACCGTGAACGTGCTCGTCTCGCCGAATTGGAGTTTGGCCGCGCCGCCGTGGACATTTAGTTCGATTCGCTTGCCGTAAGGAATGGGTTGCCGGGGATTCTCGGCTACGTCGATGGAGTCGAAATCAGCCACTCCGCCTTCCGCGGATCCTGTGTTGTAGGCGAAAAGCGAGTAACGCACTCCTTGGAACGTCGTCAGGCCGTAAGCCATCGTGTGAGGCTTTCCGATAGGAGAAAAAGTCTTCCCATCAGTGCTGAATTGAAACGCGGCCTTGTTGCTGACGAAGTCACACTCGGCGCGCAGCCATACGCGTGCACTTGTAATTGGGACGCGGGTCCACTCGCCGGTGACCTCGTCGAACGCGGCGATGGCGGCGATGCCGCTCCCCTGCTCCACGCCGATCCACGCATAGGGGCGGTTGAAGAGCGCGAGTCCGGCAACGTCTCCGGGCTTCATGCTCTTGATTTCCAGGACGGCCGTAACGGTGGACCGGGGCCCGATCGCTCGCTGCGTGAGCGTATTGTGCGCGTGCCAAAGATCGGAGGCGGGCAGGGAATGGAGTCGAAGGAAACCGGGGCGTTCGGTGAGAGACCACTTGCCGTCCACCGGCAAATGGTTCCACTGCCAGATAGGCTTCAGTCGTCTGGCTGAGAAATCGTCGCCTCGCTCATAGGGGGCGCGCGGACTGTCTGTAGCGCCGGTCTTCGGTTTCACCCAGGTGCGCGGTGTCCGGCCAAGATTGCCCGGCAAGCCGAAGTAGGGCCAGCCGTCAGTCCAGGTGACCGGAGAAAGCGCGGTGAGACGGCCGACTGCGTTCGCGTCCATCATCGAGAATCCCCACCACTCGCCCGCAGGCGTGTCGACAATGCCGCCCTGGTGAATCGCGCAGCGGCCCGCCTTGGACGCATCGGGTGGAGAGATGCGGAAAGGTGGCTCGCGAGACGCGCGATAACTTACGCCGAGCCCGAAATCCTCGCCACGACTGACGTTCTGGTTGACCTCCCAGGGTCCTTCAAGACGGTCGGCGCGCGCCACCGGCATGCGCATCTCGTCCATGAACCAGGCGCTGGTGATGAAGTACTTGCCTTTAATTTTGTAGAGATGAAGCCCTTCGCCCATCCCAGCCGTGGGCGGGATCATTTCGCGGTCGGTGGACGGCAAGATATCGGTGAGATCGTCCGTCAGCTGAGCAATATGAATCCCTCGATAGCCCCAGATTACATACGCCTTGCCGTCATCATCAAAGAGTACGGAAAGATCGTGCAGCGACCGCTTCATCGGCGTCCGCGTCCACGGTCCCCGCGGATTGGTGGTGCGGAACAGCTGAGTGGTCTGGCCGTTGACGTTGCTGAAGATATAAAACGTCCCGTTGTGATAGCGGAAGCAAGGCGCCCAGATGCCGCGGCCGTACTCGCTCTTGCCGTCCTCGAGACGAAAAGATGGACCCAGGTCCAGACGGTCGAGCGCGTAGCCGATGAAACTCCAGTTCACCAGATCCCGGGAGTGCAGAACCGGGAGTCCCGGCATGCTGTGCATCGTAGTGCCGGTGAGATAGAAGTCGGCGCCGACGCGGATCATGTCCGGATCGGAGAACTCATCAAAGAAAAGCGGATTAGTGAAGGTTCCGTTGCCGTTGTCGGCCTTCCAGGTTTGGCTGAAGCCCGACGGCGCGAGTAGAAGAGCAGCCAGGCCAAATGAGGGAAGCCAGGATTTGTTCAAAGAAGCTGGTCCTCGCGTGTCGCTGTCCGCTAATCAGGCGAGCATCAAACTGTGTGCGTCATCGCCGCGAACCGCTCGCCGGCGCCTTCACGACTGCCCCTTCCGGACTGCGCACTAGACGAAATAGCAATCTAGCACGCGCAGTGACTGCTCGCTTGGAACAGGTTCAATATGGGAGCCTGGGGAAGGACATCACAATAGGTTTGCTTTTTGGCAAACACGCCAAAGGTGGTACAATCCCGGTAAAAATAGGGGCCATTGATGTCCAACACCGAGACGCTCCTTGAAGAGCGCAGGGCTGCTCTCAACGCGGTCCTTGAGTCCAAAGAATTTTCCCGAGCGCCCGCCCTCGCCAAGCTCCTGAAGTATCTCTGCGAAAAAACGTTTGAAGGTCGGATGCATGAGATCAAGGAGTTCAGCATTGCAACCGAGGTCTACGCCCGCGCAGAGAGTTTCGGCGAGAGGCGCGACTCCGTTGTCCGTGTAGAAGTCTCCCGCCTCCGTAAGCGGCTTGCGAACTATTACGCGGACGAAGGTGCGAGCCATACGCTCCACATCGTTATTCCTGCTGGAACCTATCAGCCAAAGTTTGAGTCACAAACGCCCCCGCCCCCGGCCCCGGCCGCTATTCCTTCCGTCCCGAAGAAGCGCTGGAGATTTCCTGTTTTGGGCATCGTGGCAGGAGCAGTTGTTGTGCTGGTCGCGCTGATAATCGCGCTTTCCCGCGACCGGCAGGTCCTCACCACCGCCCCCATTGCCGCTCGAACCTCCCAGGTCGCCAATCCTCTCCCCGCCGGCGTTGTCCCGCTCCCGTGCGCATCCTCGCCGGATCTTCCACCGAGAGATCAGTAGATCGTTTCGGCGTCGAATGGCTCAGCGACCGCTACTTTGTCGGCGGTGAGCAGAACCACTGGCAGTTTGGCGGTAAGGAGATGGGGGTTCCCGTTCGAACCATCCGCTGGGCGCCCGACCAGCTGTACTTCCGCAGCTTCCGCTTTGGGAATTTCTCCTACCGCATTCCTCTTCCAGAGGGGAAATACGATTTGAAGCTGTACTTTTCCGAGGTCATCTTCCTGCCTACGGAACTGGGCGATGGTGTCGAAAATCGCCGAATCTTCGACGTATTGATGAACGGCCGCCCCCTGTTGTCATCGTTCGACATCGCCGCGGATGCGGGAGGGGCCAACATCGCCCACATTCGCGCCTTTACCGATGTGTCGCCCGTCAATGGCTTCCTGACTCTGGATTTTCACCCCATCCTGTCCGGCGCCTGGCTGAATGCCATCGAGATTGTCCCAAATAGCACCGGCCGGCCGCTGCCAATCCGGATCGTCACCAGAAACGCAAACCTCACCGACCACGCCGGACACCTCTGGGAACTGGACCGCTACTACAATGGCGGCCGCCAAATCTCCGACGGCGAGATGGTTGCCGGTACCGCCGACCCCGAACTTTTCCTGTACCAGCGCTACGGCAGTTTCGCCTACCGCTTTCCGGTGCCGCCCGGCAGATACACGCTGCGGCTGCTTTTTGCCGAAACGTTCTTTGGTCCGAATAACCGAGGCAAAGGCGGACCGGGAAGCCGCCTTTTCAATGTCTACAGCGGCGGCACCACGCTTCTCCGACGGTTCGAGATCCTTAAGGAAGGCGGAGAACGCCGCGCCGTCGAGAAAGTGTTCCGCGGACTCGTTCCGAATCCCCAGGGACGAATCGAAGTTTCCTTCGAGCCCGAAATTCAGTACGCCGCCGTCAACGCGCTCGAACTCACCGCCGAAAAATAAGTGTAACCAGCTACCCTCCGCCTTGTAACCACACTGAGTCCAATACCTTTACCTCTCTAACCAGTCACCTGCCGCCCTTCTAGCAGCGACTGCTTGCTTGTACGCCTGCGTTCCTTTAAAGTTCGGACCTGCTCAAAAAAGCGCGCTGGGTTCGCGCAGCAAGAGGGGAATGCTATGTTGCATAAATTGATAGGGGACCGCCTGTTTCTGGCCGGGTGCCTTCTGCTTGGAATTTCCGGCGTGTCCGGGCAAACGCTGGGCTCGATTGCCGGGGAAGCGCGTGACTCGAGTGGTGCCATGATACCGGAGGCCACCATTACGGTCACCAATACCGGCACCAATGCGCAACGAACCGCCGTTACCAATGGGGCCGGCGAGTACGCATTTCCCTCGCTGCCTCCCGGAATCTACACGTTGAAGGCGGAGAGGCCGGGATTTAAGAGCCTCGTTCGGACACAAGTGGAAATTCAGGTCCAGCAGAATGCCCGAATCGACTTCGAAATGCAGGTGGGCCAGGTCTCGGAATCCGTCGAGGTGGTGGCGAGTCAGGTGATCGCCACAGAGAACTCCACGGTTGGAACCGTTATCGAGAATAAGAGAATCGTCGAGTTGCCCTTGAACGGGCGCAACTATCTGCAATTGGTTTCGCTCGCGCCGAATGTGTCCACGGGCTTTTCCACTCAGGGACAAGCCGGTGCCCGGCAGGGCGGCATCCGTGCCGCACAGTCGATCTCGGTGGCTGGCCAGCGCACCAATTTCAACCACTACACGCTGGATGGCGTCGAGAACACCGACCCGAACTTCAACACTTTCGTCGTGATGCCGTCGGTAGATGCGCTGCAGGAGTTCAAGGTGCAGACCGGTGTCTATCCGGCGGAGTTCGGCCGCCAGACCACGCAGATCAACGTGCTCACCAAGTCCGGCACGAATCAGTATCATGGCACGGCCTTCGAGTTTCTACGCAACGATAAACTCGACGCCACCAGCTATGCGTTTACCGCGCTGCGCCCGGTGAAGGACCCTTTTAAGTGGAACCAGTACGGGTTCACACTGGCCGGTCCGGTCTGGCTGCCGAAGCTCTTCAACGGCAAGGACAAACTGTTCTTCATGGCCAATTACGAGTCATTCCGCAAGCGAGGAAATACCACGGGTCTGTTCTCTCTTGCCCCGACGGCCTTTCAGAGCGGAGATTTCTCGGGACTCGGAAAAATCATCTACGACCCGCTAAGCCGGACTAAAGCCGCCGATGGCACACTGACAGGCACGCCTTTTGAAGGCAACCGGATCCAGGCCAGCCGGATCAATCCCACTTCCAAGAAACTGCTCGAGTTCTATCAGAACCCCACGCTGCCCGGCCTCACCAACAACTATGTGCAGGCTCTGGGTCGCCCGCAGAATCGCGATCAATTCATCCTGCGGTTGGACTACGTTGAGTCGTCGCGGTCTTCATGGTCGGGCAGATATAGCTGGGGAGATGAAAACGAGTCCAGCCCAGGCCTCAACCTCAACGGCACCAAACTGGTGACCAACCTCGAACAGTACATGGGCACCAACACCCGCGTGCTCTCGCCCTCCGTGGTGACGGAAACGCGGTTCGGTTACACCCGGTTCTACAACTCCGTGGGAACACTGCTCGCTTTCCAGCGGAACGTTGTGGACGAGTTAGGCATCCCAGGCTTGAAGGGCGGCGAGCCCGTATCATGGGGGATTCCCTCGGTTGGCATCGCGAACTACCAGGGCATCGGAGACAGCACCGACGGTCCTTTCGAGAACAAGAACAGCGCACTTCAGTTTCTGAACAACACCTCGATCACGAAGGGCAAACACTCCTTCCGGTTCGGAGGCGAGATCCGTAAGGACCAGTTCAATCAGGTGGGCAATCAGTTCGGACGCGGCAATTTCAGCTTCTCCGTCACACCCACCCAGGATCCCAGAGCGCTCACCACAGGCTCCGGCCTGCCCACCCAGGGAGATGCGTTCGCGTCATTCCTTCTGGGGAACGTAACTCTCACCGAGGTGGCCGCTCAAATCGCCGCCGCGCAGTTTCGCGCCACCAGTTTCGCCCTCTATGTGGACGATGTCTGGAAGGTCACTCCCAAACTGACCTTGTCGCTTGGCCTGCGCTATGAGAACACCCCTCCGTGGGAAGACATCTCAGGCAACCTCGTTACGGTCTACTTCAACGCCTTCGATAACACGCCGAACGTGGCCGACCAGAGCCGCTATCCTGTTTTCTTACGCCAGGGCAAAACCTCCGGTGATCCTTATGCCGGCCTGAGAGTGCGCTGGCCGAATATCCCCCTGGTGCAGGACGGGCGCCTCGGCAACCGCTTGGTGAACCGCGATAACAACGATTTCGCTCCGCGATTCGGAATTGCTTTTAGCCCGAATCCCAAGTGGTCCATCAGGACGGGAGCGGGAATGTTCTATAACCAGGATCAAGGGAATCCTCGTTTTGACGTCGCGAGAAATGCCGCCGGCAGAACCCGCAATGACGACAATCCCGACCTTCCGTCCGAAACCTGGGCGAATGGGGCCGCGGCACTCAGCGGCTCCGTAGCCAACATCCTGACGCCTCAGGCCTTCTCCAATAAGTACGACCGCCGCACGCCGTACTCCATGCAGTGGCTGTTCAACGTGCAGCGCGAAATCGGCAAGGACCTCGCTTTCGAGGCCGGTTACCTGGGATCCATCAGCCGCCACCTGGAGTCATACCGCGGCGTTAGCGCTGCCGTTCCGGGACCTGGATCAAATGCCAGCCGCTCGCCCTACCCGAACTGGGGACTGCTCGTGCTCGTCGAAAACGGCGGCCGCGGAAACTACAACGCGCTGGGATCCAAACTCACCAAGCGCTACTCGAGCGGGCTCACCGCCTTGGTCTCGTACACGTGGTCGAAATCAATCGACACCACCAGCGGCATCCGAACCTCAGACAGCGACTCGCTCTTCTCCCAGGACGGACGCTGCATGCTGTGCGACCGCGGCCTTTCGGCTTTCGATGACCGTCACCGCCTCGTGATTTCGGGTCTGTACGACGTGCCGTTCGGCAGGGGCAGGAAGATTGCCATCCGAAATAGCATGCTCGATGCCGTGGTCGGCGGATGGCAGGTCGGCGGCATTACCACCTGGCGCTCCGGCTTCCATATCAATCCCAGCGCGGGTCAAAATCGTGCCAACACGAATATCAACAGCGATCGCCCTGACGCTACCGGCCAGAGCGTCCGCCTCGACACCGCCACCACCGGTCGCTGGTTCAATACCGCGGCGTTCACCTTACAGCCGATCTACCAGTTCGGAAACGCCGCGCGAAACTCCATCCCCGGACCCGCGGGCTTCATGCTCGACACCAACGTGCAAAAGAACTTCCGGCTCCCCAAGGAAGGGCATGAACTGCAGTTCCGCTGGGAGTCGTACAACCTGCTCAACCACCCTGTTTGGGGTTTCCCGAATACGAATTTGAGCAGTCCAAGCTTCGGCCAGGTCTCGTCCACCACGACGAACATGCGGCAGATGCAGTTTGCCTTGAAGTACGTGTTCTAATCATTCTCATGCTCAGTGTCGCTCTCCGCTGCGGCCTTGTTTCGATATTCGTATCGCTCATGGCCGCACAGAACGCAAGAAGCTGGGGCGAGCCCTTCCCGGCACATCGTATCGCCGGCAATCTCTATTACGTCGGTACGCGAGGCCTGGCGTCGTACCTGATCGCCACCCCGGAAGGGCACATCCTTATCAACAGCAGTCTCGAAAGTTCAGTGCCGATGATCGAGGCGAGCATTACGAAGCTTGGCTTCCGCTTAGCTGACGTGAAGATCCTCCTCGTCAGCCACGCCCACTGGGATCACAACGCGGGCAGTGCGCTGGTGAAGGAGCGGACCGGCGCGAAGTACATGGTTATGGAGCCGGACGTCGCAGTCACCGAGGACGGCGGCAAATCCGACTTCTTTTACGGCAAATCGCAAGGCTCGCTCTACCGGCCCACTAAGGTTGACCGCGTCCTTCACGACGGAGACGAAGTGAAGCTGGGCGGAACTGTATTAACCGCTCACCTCACCCCAGGACACACCCGGGGGTGCACTACCTGGACCATGAAGGTGAGGGAGGGAAACAAAACTTACGACGTAGTGATCGTCGGAAGCCCTAACGTGAACGCCGGGTTTAAGCTGGTAAATAACTCTGTCTACCCCGCGATTGCAGACGACTACCAGCGAACATTCCGTGTCTTGAAAGCGATGCCGTGCGATATCTTTCTCGGCGCCCACGGCGACTACTACGAGCTCGAACGCAAGTTCGCTCGCTCAACCCACGATGGACCCAATGTCTTCCTGGACGCCGATGGATACCGCGCCTACGTCGCAAGAACGGAGAGCGCGTTCATTAAGGAATGGGAGCGCCAGAAGCAGTAGAGCCATGCGCGCTACCTTGAAACTACGGTCGCGCGCTCGTCTTCTCCAGGTGTCACGTATGAACTTTCAGCACACGCCCTCAGCCCTGCCGTCGACGACGCTGAAGACCACCGATCAGCGTCCCCACTGCGATGGCGCTTACGGCCGAGCCCAAATGCCAGACCGCCACATGAAGCCTCTCAAGATTAGGGCAAAAGATTTGTAGCACGACCAGACCATTGAGCGCCGAGAGAGCCCCTACGCACGCCCCGGTCCAGACTGGCTGCGACGGATAGCCTCTCCGTAATGCGAGCGTCACTAGTATCAGCGATGCTAAGGCCGCCACGAATCCGATCTCCCAACACAGCACTCCCTTGGAAACGAACTCAGGATCCACGCGGTAGGGAAACAGGATTATCACCGCGATGAACATGCAGAACAAAGGAGCCGCGATCAACACCACCGGATGGACGCGGATTCTCGATCCGGGCATCATCCGAGAGGCCAAGTTGTAAGCCAGCGCGACCATCCCTATCCCAAAGATCGTGAAAAGAATCGTCGCCTCTAGTCCGTTGAGCGCGTGCCACCCAGCACTCCCAATGCGAAGAATCGCAACGCTGGTAACCGCCGCGCTCATCAACAACAGCAGCGTCCCCACGCGATTTTGAGAGGAGATCGGCGACACCGGGGCCAATGCATCCAGAATCGACCCTTCCACCTTCGAGTCCAGCCCCTCGGGACTGCGCATTTCTACGGACCAACGGGCGTCGGCCGCATCCTGACACCGCGAGCATGACCCTAGATGGCGGACCGCTTCCTCCGGCCACACTTCGGTGTTCGGACCGAACAACGCCCGCAGCCGATCTATCTCGTCACAATGTGTCATCGCCGATTCAATCTCGCGATCGCCTTAACTCGGCCGGTGAACCCAGCAGCTTTCGTAATCTCTCATAAGCCCGGTGCGCTTTCACTTTTACGGCCCCCACCGTCGACGACGTTGCGCGCGCCACCTCCTCACAACTCATCCCGGCAACCTTTAACATCGTCACAACCTCGCGCTGGCTTTCTGGTAGCCTCCCAATTAACTCTTCGAAGTCCGCTTGTTCTCCATCGGCAGGTTTCGCTGGGGCTCTTAGTTCTGGAACGGTCTCAATGCCTTGCTCTCGCCGGCGTGTCCGCTTTCGATACGAGTCCACCTGAACATGCCGCGCAATCGCGTAGATCCATGGAAGCACCGGTTCGCCCTGGCGGTGGGTATGTCTCACGCGATGGATCTGAAGCCAAACATCCTGCAGCAGATCCTCCGCGTCAAACCGCGAGAGGCCTTGGCTCAACAGATAGTGGAATAAACGTGGATTGATGCCGGCGATTAAAGCGCTCGCCGATTCCCGATCGCCAGCCTGGTACCGCTGCATCAGCGCTTCAAGATCCCCGGAAGGCTCTGGAATCATTGCCACGCTTCGATCAACTCCCGGCCCAACCGATGTCACCACCGCGCGCGATAGCGCTTATCGTGAAGTCTTCGAAACGCGAGGCCAAAAAGTTACACATTTTCAAGTACGGCGCGTCAGTCCACTCAGTCTTGCACATATTCCTAAGGCACCGTAACTTTCTGAACGCTCCGTTCGAAACATAAACGCGTACGGAAGCGAGGGAATCCAATCCGCGCTGACCGGCAAACGAACTGGAGAACAAATGCTGAAAAAGATCTACTTTGCACTGGCACTGAGCCTCGCCGTCGCGTCCCTGACCATCCCGTCGGTGGCGCAATCCAAAGACTCGATGAGCGGCAAGATGTCCAAGAAAAGCAAGATGGACATGATGAATGCCATGTCCAACGAGGACAAGGCCGCGATGTTCGACAAGATGTCCGACTCCGACAAGATGAGCGCCACTAAAATGGCGGGGCACGACATGACCAAGATGCCGTCGTCGGAACGGATGTCGATGACTGAGAAGATGTCGGCTGAAGACAAAGCCGCGGCTTTCGACAAGATGCCGATGGACAAGCGCATGGCCATGATGGACAAAATGCACAAGGACAAGGACATGATGATGAAGAAAGACAAAATGTAACCTTAACTGCATACCGGGTAATCTCCATGGCCCACCTGGAAAAGAAACATCCGCTGGCAATCCGCTGGTTCCACTGGCTCAACTTTCCTATTCTCTTCGTGATGATCTGGAGCGGATTAATGATCTATTGGGCGAATGATGTCTACCGGGTGGGCTGGGGCGGCACCACATTATTTCATTTCTTTCCTGACTGGCTGTACAACGGTTTACACCTGCCCCAACGGCTAGCTGAAGGGATGTCGATTCACTTCTTCTTCATGTGGCTCTTCGCGGCCGATGGTGTTATTTATGGAGCCTATCTCGCCGTTTCCGGGGAGTGGAGATATGTGGTCCCGGATAGGAACAGTCTACGTGACGCGATCCTCGTAACTCTGCACGACCTCCACTTGCGGAAAGAAGCTCCTCCCCAAAGCAAGTACAACGGCGCCCAACGAATCGCGTACACGAGCGTAATTCTGATGGGCGCCGGCAGCCTGATTACCGGCCTTGCCATTTACAAGCCGGCCCAACTGTATTGGTTGACTTCACTTTTAGGCGGGTATCCCATGGCCCGTTGGGAACATTTTTGGTTAATGATGTCAATGCTCTTGTTTTTCACCGTTCACGTGGCCCAGGTAATCCGCGCCGGTTGGGATAATTTCCGCTCGATGGTCGCCGGCTACTCGCTCGTGCCCGAGGCGGATGGGCGGAGCGACGTGAAATGAAAACTCCTCAGCAGGAACTCTCCAACCGAACGCGGCGGGCATTTCTTACGATGGGCGTCGCTGCAGCGACAGGTGTCGGGGGCTGGAGTTGGCTACGCTCGCGCTCGGACGATGAAGGAGCGCCCTGGCCGTTTCGCCGCGCCCTTCAGTTCAACGAAAAGGTCGCCAAATCCTACTTTAGCGGCGATCACCAAATCCGGGAGTTCCCCAGGTCGGTGGCCGATCCCGACACTCGTGTGAACGGCAATCTCGGCTTGGAGAGTAGCTTCGATCCCGCATCCTGGAGTCTCTCCCTTGACCATGTAGGCGCGTCCCGTTCGTCTCTGACTTTGGCCGATCTGAGAACACTCCCTCGTGTCGAGCAAACCACTCAGTTAAATTGCATTGAAGGATGGACGGCCATCGTGCATTGGACGGGCGTTCGGTTCAAGGACTTCACCGAACGCTATGCCCCCGAGTCACTCAAAGCCGCATATGTTCAGATGCACACTCCCGACGAGCAATACTACGTTGGCCTGGATATGGCCAGCGCCCTTCACCCGCAAACGCTACTGTGCTACGAGATGAACAATCAGCCGTTGACGCTCGCGCATGGAGCTCCACTCAGACTGGTGATCCCAGTTAAGTACGGCGTTAAGAACCTAAAGCGTATCGGAAGTATTATCTACTCGAATGAGCGGCCAAATGATTATTGGTCTGAGCAGGGATACGATTGGTACGCTGGCTTATAAGTTGGTAGTGGGTCAGTTTATTCAAACTGACCCACTACCTATAAGTTCGCCTCGGACCGGCGCCACATACATGGTTATGGAACCGGACGTTGCCGTCACCGAGGACGGCGGCAAATCCGACTTCTTTTACGGCAAGTCCAAGGCCTCGCTCTACCGGCCCACCAAGGTTGACCGCGTCCTTCACGAGGGAGACGAAGTGAAGCTGGGCGGAACTGTATTAACCGCTCACCTCACGCCCGGACACACCCGCGGTTGCACCACCTGGACCATGAAGGTGAGTGAGGGAAACAAAACTTACGACGTAGTGATCGTCGGAAGCCCGAATGTGAACGCCGGGTTCAAGCTGGTAAATAACGCCGTCTACCCCGCGATCGCCGACGACTACCAGCGAACCTTTCGCGAGCTGAAAGCGCTCCGGTGCGATATCTTTCTCGGCGCCCACGGGGACTACTACAACCTCGAACGCAAGTTCGCACGCTCAACCCACGATGGACCCAATGTGTTCCTGGACGCCGATGGCTACCGTGCCTACGTCGCAAGAACGGAGAGCGCGTTCATTAAGGAATGGGAGCGCCAAAAGCAGTAGCGCTCGTGGCTTGCCTGATGTTGTGCTTGACTAAGGCTTCATACAGAGCCAGGTAACGCTCCATTCCACCCCCAGCTCCATCCAGCCGAGGTCGGCCGGCTCTTCCAGCATTTCCGTTGCCAATTCGCCCGCAATCCCTAAAGAAGGAGGGCGGATAGTCGATAGATCTCCAGGGCCGCCTTCGTGACGGGATCGTGCGAACCCATGTCAAACCTAATTCGCGGACAGCATCTCAGCACCGTCCACCGAATACTCACACTCGGGTTGCTGGGAGTCCTTGCCACGGCCCAAACCGATCAGAAACCGCAGGTCCTCACCACCGTAGCCAGCATCCGGACGCTCTCGTCAGGGGACGCGAAACGCAAAATGCCGATTCGCCTCCGAGGTGTCATTACCTATCGTTCTCCCGACTACGCGGTAACGTTCTTTCAGGACGCCACCGCCGGCATCTTTCTCTTCATTCCTCAGTCCGACCGTGAGATCACCACCGGTAGTCAGGTGGAATTGGAAGGTACAACCGCACCGGGCGACTTCGCACCGTCCATCGAACAGATCCGGGTTCGGCTTCTCGGACGGGCCCCGCTCCCCACACCAACGTTCACAACCCTTCCGGAACTGCTCACCGGCCGGCAGGATAGTCAGTGGATTGAGACTAGCGGAATCGTTCGTACGGCCAGGATCGAGGACCGCCTGCCTCCGGACATGCGTCGAGGTCCGCCCCACCTGGTGCTCGGCATCGCCTCCGGCCGCGATAGTTTCAAGGCCAGAATCAAGGACTTCCCGAAAGATATCGACTGCAATCGCCTGGTCGATTCCGTCGTCACCGTCCGCGGAGCGAGTGGAACCCTGTTCAACGATCGAAGGCAGCTGATCGGCGTGCAACTCTTTGTTCCAAGCTTGGATCAACTGAAGATAGAGCAGGCTGGCCCTGCCGATCCCTACACCATTTCTCGATCACCCATCGCCAGCTTGATGCAGTTCACACCCCGCCGCGAGCCCGGCAGGCTAATGCATGTTCAGGGTGTCGTTACGCTGGCTGTTCCCGGAGTGCTTGCGTTCGTTCAGGACCACTCCGGTGGAGTCGTCGTTTTGCTCGATCACCAGCAGGCCACAGTCGAGCCGGGCGATCTTGTAGACGCCATCGGATTCCCATCGGCGGGCCAGTACGCGCCGGGTCTGCAGAACGGCAGCTTGCGAAAAACCGGCAGGGGCACTCTTCCCGAGCCGTTCGATCTTTCCGCCACCGCGGGTCCACTAAGTGACCACGACGCAGAACTCGTAAGGGTCACCGGAACTCTCATCGATCAAACCCGCAGCGGTGAATCCCACGTCTTGTCCATGCGCGCCGGCAGCCAAAACTTCTCCGCCCGGCTCGACGAAAGAAGCACGGATAACAACGTGCGCTCCCTTCGTCCGGGTAGCGTTCTTCAAATCACCGGAGTCTGGTCCGTCGAGGCAGATGTATTCGGGCGGCCCGCCGAATACCGCGTGCTCCTGAGATCAAACACCGATGTCAGGATTCTTCAAGCCGGCACATGGTGGACCAGTCAGCGCATTCTGGTGCTTCTAGGGCTGCTCTTCACCCTGGTATCTTTAGCCTCGCTCTGGGTGATCCTGCTGCACCGCCGCGTCGACGAACGAACCGAAACTCTTCGCGCTACCCTCGATTCCACCGCCGATGGAGTTCTGGCTGTGAATTCAAAAGGACGCGTCCTTACCTTCAACCAGAAGTTCGTCGAAATGTGGCGCATTCCCGAACACCTCGTCCTCTCGGGCGACGAAGCACTGCTGTTAAAAACCCTGATGGATCAGTTGAAGGATCCGGACAAGCTTGTAAACGAGCTTTCACCGCCTGGCGACAATCATCTGCCGGGGTGCGACGACACTCTTCTGCTCAAGGACGGCCGCATCTTCGAGCGCCATTCCGAACCGCAGCGCGTTAAAGGGCATGACGTCGGACGCGTGTGGGGATTCCGGGATGTGACCGAGCGTCGCCGGGTGCTGGCGGAGTTGGAAGCAGCCAAAGATGCAGCCGAAGTCGCAAACCGTGCCAAAAGCGAGTTTCTCGCCAGCATGAGTCACGAAATTCGCACGCCCATGAATGGCGTCATCGGGATGACCGCCCTGCTGCTCGATACGCCCCTCAGCCCGCTTCAGAAAGACTTCGCCGAAAGCATCCGGCTCTCCGGCGAGGCGCTGCTCACCATCATCAACGACATTCTCGATTTTTCGAAGATCGAAGCGGGCAAGATGACCATCGACCCGATACCGTTCGACTTCTCCACCATCGTCGAAGACGTAGCCACTCTGTTGGCGCCGAGAGTAGACGAGAAAGAGATCGAACTGATCCTGCGATACGCGCCGCAGTCGCCGCGTTACCTCATCGGTGATGCCGGAAAGATCCGCCAGGTGTTGCTCAACCTCACCGGCAATGCAGTCAAATTCACCGACAGGGGTCACGTACTCGTTGAAGTGGATTGTCCGGAGTTTACTCCCGTCGACGCCTCCATTCGGGTCGCGGTGAGTGATACCGGTATCGGCATCTCGAAAGATAAGCAAGGCTCACTCTTCCAGGATTTTAGCCAAGTGGACTCTTCCCCAACTCGCCGGTTCGCCGGAACAGGGCTTGGACTTGCCATCTCAAAGCGCCTCATCGAGGCCATGGGCGGAAACATACAGGTCGAAAGTGAGCCCGGATCCGGCTCTACCTTTTCCTTCACTCTGAAATTGCCTCGCGATCAACGTGAGCAGAAGCAAACCACCCCCAGCGCCGATCTCGCCGGCCTGAAGGCTCTCATTGTCGACGACAATGCTGTCAATCGGCGCGTGCTGGCCGAACAACTATCGAGTTGGGGCATGCAGCATTCCGAAGACGAAAGCGGCCCGGCTGCCATCGAACGCATGCGAGAGGCCGCGCGAATCGGAAAACCATTCGACATCATCCTGCTCGACTACCGGATGCCGGATATGGATGGCGAAACAGTGGGACGGGCCATCAAGGGAGAGCCTGCGTTGGCCGCCGCCGTCCTGATCTGCCTCACATCCTCGCCCGGTGCCCACGACAGTCTGCTCTTCCATAAAGCGGGCTTCAGCGCTTATCTCACCAAACCGGTCAGGCCCTCTGTGCTCGCCAGGCTGATGGCCGTTGCATGGGCCCGCCGGCACGATGAGCCCACCTCGGTTCTTCTCCTGCACGACGCAGTGAACCCACGCCCCGAGATGGAGACATCTGCAGTTCCGGCGCCGGTTGCCCGTAACCGCCGCATCCTCCTCGCCGAGGATAACTCGGTCAATCAGAAGGTAGCCAAAGCGCTGCTCGAGAAGCTTGCATGCCGCGTGGACGTCGTCGGTAACGGGAAAGAAGCTTTGCAGATGTGGCGCGCACTGCCCTATGATGCCCTCGTTCTTGATTGCCACATGCCCGAAATGGACGGCTACGAGGTCACCCGGGTTATTCGAAAAAGCGAATCGCCAGATAGTCATGTGCCCGTAATAGCCATGACTGCAAACGTTCTTCCCGGAGACCGCCTCGTCTGCATCGCCGCTGGGATGGACGATTTCATTCCGAAACCCGTTCGGGCCGCTGACCTCAAGCGCATCCTGGAGCGCTGGATCCCCGCGACTGACAGCCTTTCAGGATCAACGCCCCATGGGCTGCCTGTCGAAACCGTCAACTCTCAGTGATTTGACGACTCCTCGATAATCGGGGCATCCTCGTGCACTTGCCCCACGTGCTTTGCTCGATGATGCTGAGAAACCAAAAAATGCTCATCTGGCCAAACAGAATTGCTCTACTGCTGTCGCCACAAGTTCGGCAGAAACCGGTAATAAAGCAAATGGCGCCACGTCGACCAATCGTGCCCCCCGCTCCCACCTACGTAATATTCATGCTTGATGTTGTGCTTCAGTAGCGCTTCATGCAGCGCCACGCAGCGCTCGCCCATTCGACCCGCCGCTTCAACGGCCCCTTGTCCCACGAAGAGATAGTCGACCTTCTTGTTCACGTCCGGATCGTTCAGGAATTTAGCAATCGACTTTTCACTGTCGACATCGCCCGCGCTGAGCACTCCGAAAGAACCGAACAGATCAAGCGAATTGAAGCCGACAAACTGCGTGTGACGGCCGCCCATCGACAGACCTGAAAGCGCGCGGCCTTTGGCTTCGCGTCGGACCGAATATTCGCGTTCCACCAGCGGAATGACATGCTGCCGCATGTCGGCCTCAAAGATCTTGAATGTTAGTTCGGTGTGCCGGGGATTATTTCGATGCACCACCTGGTTGTTCGGAATGGCAATGATCATCGGAACGGCCTTCTTCTCGGCCAACAGGTTATCCATCATGAAATTAACCCGTCCGTCATAGACCCAATTCGAAGGCAGTTCGCCGCTGCCGCCAACCAGGTACAGCACCGGATAGCGCTTCGTGCGGTCGTAACCCGGAGGCGTGTAGACGTAGAGCTCGCGCTCGCCGTTGGTCACCTCAGAGTGGTAGACATGCCGTGTCACGTTGCCGTGCGGCACGTTGCGAGCATCGTAGTAAGCCGGCCCGCTCCCGTGCACCACCAATTCGCTGTACGGCGGCATGGCCGTGAAGGCGGCGATGGTGTTGTTTGGATCGGCCACCCGCACGCCGTCAATCAGCAAGTGATAGGCGTACATGTCCGCCTTTAGCGGCCCCACGGTGAGGGTCCACACTCCGTCATCGCCTCTGGTAAACGGCACGGATTGCCCGGATTTTCCCAATCCTGTGAGAATCGCGACGCCCGCCAGATCCACTGTTTTGGCGGTGGGCGCCTTCAGCCTGAACGTCACTGTTCCGTCATCGCGGACGTCCGGCGAGTTGATCGTGGCACTGAACGGGATCAGATTTTCAGTGTTTTTCTGCGGGTTATAGTCGAGATTCACATTGGCCTGTTGCGGCCATACAAGCACCGGCGACAGCAGCAATGCGATCGGGAGATAGGTACGAATTGTCATTTGGACCTCGTCATGTAGCCTTTTTCTTTGTAATAACGCGCGGCTCCCGGATGCAGCGGAACCTCGTAGCCCTTCCAGACGGTGTGTGCGTTATAGGAGAAGTTCAGATGTCTCCACTGGAGCAGATGCTGCTGCTCGTCCATCGCCTTGGCGACCATATATGCGAAACCATCAGGCATGTCATCGCGGCCGTAAACCGCGGTGCCGGTACGCACGACGGTTGCCATCGGGCGGTCGACGCCGGGATACAGTCCCGCAGGGATCATGCCGCGATCCTGCTCGCCTTCGCGCCCCAGTTCCGAGAGCAGATCATCAGGCAATTGAATGAACGTGAGATCGAATTTATGGCTGATCTGAGTCCAGATTCGCCACTCGGGAGCGGTGCTCATTACACCGCCTCCTCCAATCACGACGTCGAAGTTCTCCCGGTCCTCGGGCGTATTGCCCACATGGCCGCCGGCGGCCTCAATTGTTTGCCGCGAGAGGCCGTAGTAAGCCAGGATGCGCGCTGAGTCACCGCCAATCCCAGCGGTCAGAATACGCACCGGCCAGCGCTTCTCACGAATTTGCAAGAGGTCGGTAATCCCAGTGCCCGCCTTGGCTGCGACGAGTACATAACTCGGGTCCTGGATGTTGGCGATCAGGCGCAGGTTCTTTCTGGGCTTGTCCTTCGCGTACATTCCAGTACCGCGATAAGCGTTCCGCAGAAACTGGATCGCGACAGCACCGAAGTCGACTCCGCCAAGCCCGGGTTCATTGCGCGGCGCCAGGATTTCCGGAACTGCCGGGTCGGGCTTGTACGGCGGCGGCGTGCGGGCTTCACTGACGATTCGCGGAGCGTCGGCGGCATTGCAGTTGTAGCAAATGCGCACGTCGTAGCCGTAAGGTTTCATCGCCGCCTGCACCACCTCGGCCATCGCTCCGCAAGGGCAGAGTCTGCAAGCGCCGCCAAAAATCGGCCTCTTGTCATTGATGCTGGCATTGTCCCCGGCAGTGAGCGTTGCCATCACAAGAAACAGCGCAACGAGCGCACCAACAAATCCACTGCGTCTGGACATAGACTCCTCTGACCCGGAGCTTCGATCCGTGGACGAATCCGGCGTCCGTAATTCTATACCCCGTGCTGTCCATCTGTAAGCGATTACAACCACGTTGACTCGACCTCGGCGACGCGATAGACTCACGGCGGACCCAATGCAAGCGCATACATTTTGCGTCGCTCTCATCTGTTGCACCCTGAACCTCTGGTCGCAAGCCACTCTTCGCAAACCGGCGCCCGTAATCGGCAAAGCCGCTCGCTACCTCAACCCGCTGCCCATCGAAACTTCATCCAAAGACGGCACACCTCAAGGCGTCAACCTCGGCGACGTCACCATCGTGCGCGAGGGCGGCGATTATTATCTCTTCGCGACCGGCGGCGGCGCGTGGGTGTCGAAGGATTTCCTGGATTGGAAATACCAGCCCGTCGAAGTTCGCCGCGGCCGACTCCCCGTCGCACCCCATATAGCCAGGTTCAACGGCGCTTTCTACATGTCCGGTAACGACGCTCCGCTCTACCGGGCCGTCAATATTCTAGGACCCTACGAAGTTTTGGGACCGTGGAAGAACGAAAAGGGCGAGCCCTGGACCGGCGTCTCGAACGGCAAGCCGTGGCGCGGCGCGTTCGACGTTGACATCTTCGTCGATGACGACAATAAACCGTATCTCTATTTTCCCGGTCGCTCCACCGACGGCATCTACGTCGCGCCGCTCGATCCCGCTGACCTCACCCGGTTCACGGCTGCCCCCAAGCACCTGTTCGGTTTCAAATCCGAGCACGTGTGGGAACGTTGGGGTGAAAGCAACGAGTACGAGAACACTGCCTGGATCGAGGGTCCGTGGGTCTTCAAGCGAAACGGGACCTACTATCTCGAGTACAGCGGCTCCGGTACGCAGTGGACGAGCTACGCCAGCGGCGTTTATACTGCCAGGAGTCCGCTCGGGCCTTTCACCTACTCGCCGCGGAATCCGCTTCTTCGCAAAACGGCGGGAGTTGTAACGGGACCGGGACACGGCTGCATCGTGAAAGGGCCGGACGGTAATTGGTGGGTCTTCTACACTATCGTTCTGCCGAATCCTCCCGGCGGGCGGCGCCTCGGAATGGATCCAGTGGGCTTCGACGCACAAGGGAATATGTATGTCCGCGCCGTCAGCGAGACGCCGCAGTGGGCTCCCGGAGTCGTCGCCAATCCCGTGCGCGACGGCGATTCGGGGTCCCTACCGCTGACGGTCAACAAAATTCGAGCCATGAATCAGCGCGGGAGTCTGTCCAGCCAGCGTCCCGGTCGCGATGCGGCGTACGCGGTAGACGGATCCAACGGTACCTGGTGGGAGCCCGCCGAGGACGATGCCCGGCCAAGTCTGACGGTGGACCTGGGGTCCATCACAGAATTCGAGGATCCGCAGTATTTCACCGTCGATTCGAGCAGAATCGAGTTCAGTACCGGCGGGCGCGGCGCCTTCGGCCCACGTGGCGCCGCCGCCACGACAGTCTCGGGTAGCGCCGCGTTTCGCTACCGCATCGAAGGCTCAAAGGACGGTCAAAACTTCGAGACCATCCTGGACAAGACCAGCAATAACACCACCCGGTACACCGAGTTCGACGAACTTCATCCGACGGTTTGCCGTTATATCCGCTTGACGCTTACAGACTGGCCGCATCTCGCCAACGTGCCCCTCGGACTTCTGGAATTCACGGTCTTCGGCAAATTCGCCGGCAGCGATGGAGTGAGAAAATGACCCGCATCCTGAGACGCATTCTCTCTTTTTCAATGCTGGCCGTGTTCGAGTGCGCGGCATCTCCGCAGAGCGCCGGCACGCTTCCATTTGTCAGCCCGATATTCGGCGACAACATGGTGCTCCAGCGCGGTAAGCCGAATACTTTGTGGGGCTGGTCCCAGCCGGGAGACACGGTGCGTGTGGAAATCGGGGAGCAGTCGGCCAGCGGAACCGCAAGCGCCGACGGAAAGTGGCAGGTTCGCATTCAGCCTCCCGCACCGGGCGGACCTTATGTCGTCAGGATCACCGGACGGCAGCGCGTCGAGTTGCACGAAGTACTGGTGGGCGACGTGTGGATCTGCGCCGGTCAGTCGAATATGCAATTCGGCCTCTCGCAGGCGAGAAACGGGACAGATGAAGTGAAGGCCGCCGAGCATCCCGAAATTCGGTTCTACGTCGTTGGTCAGCGGGTGTCGTATTCCCACGCCGACACTCCGCGCGGCACTTGGAAGATTGTTTCGCCCACCACGGTAGGAGGATTCAGTGGGATCTCGGCCGCCGCCTATTTCTTCGCGCGCAGTGTGCAGGAGTCGGTTCACGTTCCCATCGGTCTGATCCAGGAAGCCGTCGGCGGCGTTCCGGCGGAAACGTTCGCCAGCGATGAATCCCTGCGCCCGCTCAAAGACTTCGATGCCGGCATCGCCGAAGTGCGGCGTCGCAATCGCACGGGGAGTCAGGAATACGGAAATTACATCATGCACTGGTACGACGAATTCGACATCGGCTCCAAGAACGGCTCGTGGGCCGATCCGGTTCTCGACGACTCGTCGTGGAACGCCATCCAGATTCCCGGCAAGTTCAAGGAACTCGGCATCAGCGATGTCCCTGGCCTGTGCTGGCTGCGAAAAGAGATCACTCTCCCCGAGACTCTCCCCCAAGGCACCGCACGGCTATTTCTGGGTTCAGTGGAGAAGATGGATACCACCTTTATCAACGGACAGCAGGTGGGCGCCAGTTCCTGGGTTGAGAACCCGCGTGTCTATTTCGCGGGCAGAGCCTTGAAGCCCGGCCGCAACGTCATCGCCATCCGGCTGCTAAAGATGAAAGCCGATGGCGGTTTCCTCAATCCACCCGCCGACCTGCGCCTCGTGCTCGGAGACGGCACCGCCATCCCGCTAAGCGGCGAATGGAAGGGCAAGCTTGCCGTGAATGGCCGCCCGCCGCAGCCGCTCCCAATCGGTTTTGAGAACCTTCCCACCATGCCCGGCGTCCTCTACCGGGGGATGCTCCAACCCATCATCCCGCTCGCCATTACCGGCGCCATCTGGTATCAGGGTGAGTCCAACACCCAACGCGCGCACCAATACCGTAGCCTGCTGCCGGCCATGATCTCAGGGTGGCGGAAAGCCTTCGGCCAGGGAGATTTCCCGTTCTACATCGTCGGCCTCCCCGCGTATATGCACCGTCGCGACACCCCCGGAGACGATTCCTGGGCCGAGGCGCGCGAAGCTCAGGCTCTCACGGCCAAAAATGTTCCTCATTCCTGCCTGGCTGTCACCATTGACACGGGCGACCCCGACAACATTCACCCCGTGGATAAAAAGGAAGCCGGTGATCGCCTTGCCCTCTGCGCGCTGAGCGAGCACTATGGTCTCCAAATTCCTTACTCTGGTCCCACTCTCGCAGCGATGGAAAACCTGCCCGGCGCCCTCAAGCTGAAATTCGATCATGCCGGTGGCGGCCTGATCGTCAAGGGCGAGAAACTGGGCGAGTTCTCGATCGCAGGCGACGACCGCAAATGGTATTGGGCAGACGCCCGCATCCAGGGCAACGATGTGATCGTGTCCTCCGCTTCAGTTCCAGAGCCCAAAGCTGTTCGCTACGCGTGGCAGTCGAATCCCGCCGCGACGCTGTTCAACGGCGCCGGACTCCCTGCTTCACCTTTCCGAACTGACGATTGGCCTGGCATAACCGAAAAGGTCCCGCCCCTGAAGTGATTCACGGCCGCGACTTTTCGTTCGAGAACAAGTACGCAAGGAGATTCAAGATGAGCAAGAATACCTGTTGTGCCCTGACGGTCGCGTTCGCGCTGGCCCTGTCGGTGGCGGCCCAAGTAAAGACAGAGGTGCCGCCGGTTGAGCCTGGAGCCAAGCCTGTGGCCGTGGAACGAATCAAGATTCACGGCGTCACGCTCGAAGGCAACCTCGAAGCCAACGACGTTGATCGCGAGGTGCTGGTCTTCCTGCCTCCCAGCTACGCGAAAGACAAAAAGCGTCGTTATCCGGTGGTTTACGCCCTCCACGGCTACAGCATCGGCGCTGACCAGTGGTCCAAGGAGATTCACGTACCCCAGACCATCGAGGGCGCCATCGCCAAGGGCGCGCAGGAGATGATCGTCGTCCTGCCCGATTCAAAGACCGTCCACAACGGCTCGATGTACTCGAGCTCCGTCACCACCGGCGACTTCGAGCAATTCATCGCGCACGATGTCGTCTCCTACATCGATGCCCATTACCGTACCATCGCCAGGCGCACCAGCCGCGGACTCGTGGGACACTCCATGGGCGGCTACGGAGCCAGTCGAATCGGCATGCGGCACGCCGACGTCTTTGGCTCGCTCTACATCATGAGTCCATGCTGCATGTCCCCTCGCGCCGCCGGCCCGGCCAACCCCGCTATGGAGAAGGCACTCGAGGCCGTGAAGACGCCCGCCGACTCGGCCACTCTTCCGTTCGGCCTCAGGGCTCAACTCGCCACCGCCGCCGCGTGGTCGCCCAATCCAATGAATCCGCCACTGTATCTCGACCTGCCCGTCAAGGACGGCGCCGCCCGACCGGATGTGCTGGCCCGATGGACCGCCAACGCTCCTCTCGCGTTCGTTCACCAGTACATCGGGAATCTCCGGCAGTATCGCGCCATCGCGATGGACGTTGGCGATCAGGATGGACTTCGCACCGACGCGGCCAAGCTCCACGACATCTTCGACACCTACGGCATCGTCAACACGTTTGAGATCTATCCCGGCACTCACACCAGCGCCATGGCGGTCCGATTCCAGAGTTACGTGATGCCGTTCTTCAGCAAGAACCTGTGCGCTTCCGGCAACTGTCAGTGAGCCAAAGTGAACGAGTACGAATGGCAAGCCAATTGAAAGGCAACTACAAGACAAGCATGAAGACGAAGACAGCTCTTACACTGACGCTCACACTGGCGTTGACGATGGCCGCGCAAAGCGCGAGAACTCCCGCCCGTCCGCAGGGCCCGTGCGACGTCTACGCTACCGCCGCCGCCCCCTGCGTCGCCGCCCATAGCACCACGCGCGCGCTCTACGCCTCCTATAACGGACCGCTCTATCAGGTGCTGCGTCAATCCGACGGCAAGACCGTCAACATCGGCGTCGTGCAGCCTGCCGCCTCGGATGCCGGCGGTTACGCCAATGCCGCCGCTCAGGATACGTTTTGCGCCAATACCTATTGCTGGATCAGCATCATCTACGACCAATCCCCGAAGCATAACGACCTGATCCACGCCCCGCGAGGCGGCTTCAGCGGCCCCGCCATGGGCGGGTTCAACAATCTCCCGCTCGCCGATATGGCGCCGGTTACGATCATGGGCCACAAGGCCTACGGCGTCTTCATCGCGCCGGGCATGGGGATGCGCCAGAACGACGCCAAAGGCACCGCGGTCGACGATCAGGCGGAGGGACAGTACTGGGTCATCAATGGCCGCCACTACAACTCCGGCTGCTGCTTCGACTACGGCAACGCCGAAACCGACAGCCGCGACGACGACAACGGCACCATGGAAACCACCTACTACGGCAATGCCACTGCCTGGTATCGCGGCAATCCCCCCGGCCCCTGGATCATGACCGACCAGGAGAACAACCTCGTGGGCTGCGTGAACTCCGATGGATCGAAGCTCTGCCCAACTCTTCCCACCATCACGTGGCGCTTCGTAACCGCGATGGCCAAGGGCGAACCGCATCACTGGGCCTCCCTCGGCGGCGACGCGCAAAAAGGCCCCCTGTCGCTGATGTTCGACGGACCCCGCATTGACCACACCTATGACCCGATGCGCAAGCAAGGCGCCATCCTGCTCGGCAACGGCGGTGACAACAGCGTTGGCTCCCAGGGCACCTTCTATGAAGGAGCGATGACCGCCGCCGGTACATTCCCCTCAGACGCCACTGACCAACTGGTGCAAGCCAACGTCGTCGCTGCCAGGTACGACGTGCCGCGACTCACCCTCGCGCCCGCCGCGGCAATAAACACCCCGCCTCGCCTTCAGACCTTCTCACCCGGGTCCTCCGAGGACACCACCGTGACCTTCACCAACACCACGGGCGCCCCCGTGACAGCCGTCGAGTTGAGCATCTCCCTGCCGAATAAGCAGTGGACCGCCGTCACTCCCGACACCGGCAAAACATCGGCGACCATCGCCGGCCCCGTTGCGCCAGGCGCCAGCGTCAGCGCGACCTTCAAGGTCACCTCAGGGCCTGCGCCGTTCAATGGCGACCTCTTGGCCAACGCCCTGTGGACCAACCAGGCCACCAGCGGCAAGCAGTCCGAGAAGGCCGCCGAAAAGGTGCGCAACGTCAGCCCCATCAAGATCAACGAACTCCGCGTCAGCGCCGGCAATCCTCCCAACACCACCAATACATTCATCGAACTCTACAACGCCGGTGCCAGGGAAATCGACCTCTCCAACTGGACTCTCACTGGGCACTCCACTCAACAGGCCATCTTCTCGGCTGTGAAAATCCCGCCTGCAACCAAGCTCGCGCCGAAAGGCTTTTACCTTCTCGGCCTCTCCAACTCCGGCCTCGCCGTGGCCGCGCGCAAGGGCGATAGCACCCTCTATCTCAGGAGCACAACCGGAATGTCCGCCGGCGATACCATCGACATCGACACCGGCTCCGGCCTGGAGACTCGCAAAATCGTCAACCTCGGCACCGCGGCCGGCAACAGCACCACGCTGTGGCAGCCCCTCCCCGACGGTCCCGTCATCACCCTTCCCGCCCTCTCCAGCAACGTGCCCGTCACCGCCGTGTCTGGATTCGCAGTCGGTGAAAAGGTCGCCCTCGGCTATGGCGCCACTTTTCCCAGCGTCGCCAGAACCATCGAGCGTTACGAGGTGGCCACCGTCACTGCAGTGGGCAAGCCGGGGACGCAAGCCTACCTCGCGGTGGACGCCGCAGCCGACGCAACCAACCTCAAGTTGACCTCGGTCGCCAACATTACCGCCGGTGACAAGATCCGGTTGGACATTGACAGCGTGGGCCACGGCATCGACATCGTGACAGTGACTAACGTCGGTACACAGGCCACCCGCGTTCCCCTCATGGCCAATGTCACCGCCGGTGCCACCAACGTTAAGGTCCGCGGCGTCACCGGTTTCGTCGCCGGCGACAAGATGACCATCGGCACCCCCGCCACTCAGCAAACGGTCACCATAACCGCCGTCGGCGCCGCTGGTCCAACCGGCTCCGGCGTCGACTTTACGCCCGCTCTCACCAAAGCCCACTCCGCCCGTGAGGACGTTGTTGCTCACGGCACCGGCGTCGACCTCGCCGCTCCCCTGAAGTTCAAGCACGCCGCCAACATGCCCTTCAGCGCCCGCGGCACCGGAATTACCTTCAAGCCGGCAACGGCTTTTGCGCACTCGAGCAACGAACCCGTTCAGCCGCTCGGCACCGGCATCACGCTCGACAAACCGCTGACCAGGGACCACGAGATCAACGCAGTCGTGCGCGACCCCACAGTCACCACCGCCGGCTATCAGGGAACTCCAGCGCCTAACCAGTGGTTCGGGGGTCCCGCGCTTTCTCCCGCCTCCGGCAACCTTGTGCTGCGCGACGCCGCTGGCCTCACCGTCGACAGCCTCAACTACGGCGGCTTGGTCGACCCCTGGGCCGCCGAAGGTTACCAGAGCATCTCTGGATCAGGACAGAGCGGCTGTTCGGTCCCCGCACCCCTCTTTGGACGCGGCTTCGGACCACCTAACGCGACCCCGGGCGCCATCAACAGAAGCGCAGGCCGCTTCCCCGACGGCGTCGACACCGACAGCAACTGCGATGATTTCCTGTTGCAGCCCGGCACCACCCTGCCTGCCGCCTCAGCCGCCGGCGCCACTAATATCAAGGTCGCGAACATCGCCGACTTCACCGCCGGCCAGACCGTCCTGATCGACGCCGGCTCCGAATTTGAGACCGCCGTCATTGCCACCGTCGGCACCCCGGGCGCGTCCACTGTCAGTACCGCCGCCAACGCCGGTGCAACCGTTATCCCGGTCAACGGCGCAATAGGCTTCACCGCCGGCCAGACCATCACCATCGACAGCGGAGCAAATCAGGAGACGGCGGTGATCGCATCCACCACCTTCGGCTTCAGAAACTCCAGCATCATCGTCACGAAACCGCTCGCCATGGCGCACGCCGCTGGTGTTCAGGTTTCCGGCAGCGGCATCACCCTCACCACGCCGTTGACCAAGGCGCACGGCAGCGGGACCCAGGTGGCCAGGAGCCTTCCCACTCCCGGTGCTCCCAACCAATACTTCAGGTCGAAGTAGAACGCAAAAGGACAGTCGGCCCAACCCACAAACTGGCGCCCCGCTCCATCCTGTGTTACGACGGTTACATCAATGCGTATCCTCCTCACCGGAGCCGCGGGCGCCGTCGGCCGGCTCCTCGTCCCGCTGCTGCAGGAACACTACGAACTGCGCCTCGCCGACCTTCAGCCGCTTGCCGGCGCGCTTCAAGGCGATCTCGCCGATCCCGATTTCGCTCGCCAGGCCGTCAGCGGCGTCGATGCCGTCGTTCACCTCGCCGGACTCGTCGCCTCCCAGGTGACCTTCGAGGACACGCTCAACCCCAACTATCGCGCCGTGCTCGCGCTGCTCGACGCCTGCTGCCGCAAGAACGTACGCCGCTTCATCTTCGCCGGCAGCCACCACATCCAGGGACTTCATCCATCACAGAGTTCCTGCGCCGAGTCCGATCCGTTAGCCCCGGACGGTTTTTACGCGCTCAGCAAAGCCTTCGGAGAAGCGGCCTGCGCGATGTACGCCCATCGCTTCCAGATCCGCACGCTCGTTATCCGTATCGGAAACGCCGGCGCACAGGTCGTCGATGGGCGTCGTGAACGGCTCTGGGTCAGCGCTCGCGATCTCACGCAACTAATCGGAATCGGCCTTCGCTCGGAAGATCTCCGCTATGAAATCGTCTACGGAGTGTCCAATTGTGAGAACGGTCTGTTCCCCAACGAGAATGCCAAACGTCTCGGCTACCGGCCGCTCGACTGGGCCCATGAAAACCGCGCCCCGGACTTCCGTCCGCTCTCAACCCTCGGCCCGGAAGACGGACCCGCGCTCGTCGGAGGCCGCTTCGCTGCTGACCCGCTCCCCGATCCCTTCGCTCGCCGCCGCTGATCATCTCAGAACGCCTTCAGTCTCCAGTGCAGCAACCGCGCCAGTTCCTCCGGATCCTCTCGCATCGGATAGTGCCCCGAACTCTCCATCTCCTTCAACAGCCCGTTCGGACACCATGCCTGAATCGTCTCTTTAAGCAGCGCCGCTGTGATGCCTGGATCAAGCGCGCCGGCAATCGACAACACCGGTGTCCCCGCATTCGCCATCCGGGAAGAGAAGTCAGTCTCGGACCATGCCTGCCGGTAACCGTCGAGCGCTTCCGGCATTGTCGTGTCGAAGCTCAACTCCACCATCTCTTCCAGCCAGGCGTCGTCCTGAACACCACCACTATTGGTATCGATCAGCTCTTTGCGGGCGTCTCGATCGACAACCGCGCGGGCTGACAGTTCGCCTGCGCGAATGCCGCGCGCCGGCACCGGAGCCAGCAGTATCGCCGACTGCAGCCGTTGTGGTTCCTGAACCATCAGGTATTGTGCGGCCATCCCGCCCATCGAGTGACCAAGTACGTGGAACGTCTCCCAACCCCGTTCATCCGCCGTGCGGATCACGTCCTCGGCAATGGTCTCCATCCGGTAAGGACCACCACTATTCCGGCGCGTGCCATAACCGCGGCAGTCCATCGCAATAAAGTCCACCCCATTCACATAGGGCAACAGCGGATCAAAGAGATGATGATCCGCAATCCAACCATGCACAGCAATCACGCGGGCCGCTTCGCTCATACAGGTCGATGCCTCCGCATCACCTCCGGGTCCAGCTCGAATCCGGTTCCCAGCACCTGCCACACCTCACCCGGTCGCCTCGCCGCTAGTCCCTCGACGTCCGCCAACCACGCATCCGGCAGTACGAGATTCCACTCCAGCGCGCCGACACTCAGTCGTGCCGCCGCCACCTGCGGAGATGAACGTCGGATCGTGCTTGAACATGATCTGTTCAAAAAGTATCTGGAATGCCGTTCCCGGCAAGCGACCTTGAAAGCCAGACTGAGATAGTGCCCACCGATTTCTTCCGGGGTCATGAGTTCACGCTCGGGCCGCGGTTTGTAGCGTTCAACGTGGATTTTGTTTTCGCTGCGGAGCGCAACCGCGAGATCAAACGCCGCCTGCATCTTCACCCCGGTATCCGGGGTGCTGCCGAAGGCCTTGGAGAGGCGGATGGCCATCTCCGGCGAGATCGCGGACTTTTCATTGAAGACGTGTTCATCGCCTGCCGCGTGACGCCAAGCGCTTTGGCCGCGTCGGTGACGCTGAGGCCGAGCGGTTCCAGACATTCCTGCCGCGCGATGCGCCCGGGGTGGACGGGGTTCTTCATGGGCATGATCTTGTCTCCTCCTAGTGGTAATCCACCAGCTCAACATTTTTGGCGTTGCCATCTTCAACCTCAAAAATGATGCGCCCTGCGCCTCGGCTTGTTTGAATCGCGGCGGGTCGTCTGACGGTAAGCGTCGGAAGAACCCACGGCTGTTCCTCCGTGCGGCGGTCAGTCCCTTTGGAGGCCGTCGCCTGTTGATCAATGTCATTGGTCGTTTTGCCACCCCCCTTGCTTCATGATGACGGCGATTTATACATCTATATACCTATAGGGTTGCTTTCTGTAGCAAAGTAGAGCGGGGAGTCGGGCCAAGCGACAAGCGCCGGTGGAGCCGGTGAAGGGAAGGGGCGTTCCCCCACGCCCACCGAATCACCGGACATAAAGGACGTTGTGTTGCGCTAACCGCTTGGCGCTCGCGGGGCTGTGTTTCAGATGTCGGGTTCAATTGTGCCCGCCATCACCGCTGGCCATGGGACAAAAGGCTTCCCTTCGTCCGCTTTGCGGAAACCTGAATGAGATGGCTGTGCTCGTCTTGGCGCTGCGATCAGCGCGGCAATCGCAACTCCTGTCAGGGCAATCGGGAGGACCTCACTGAATGTAGGTACTGTAAGTTCTTAGTGCTTGACTAGGACTTTTTGCCGATCTACCGTTAGGCCACCACTATGAAGCAATTTGCTTTGATCATTTGCCTGCTGTGCGCGCATGTGACCGCCTGGGGTGCGTTCACCTGTCCGGCTGACCCAACGCAGACCCTTCAATATACTCCCTGGGCTCTTCAGCTCTCCTCGGGACAAGTGCCGGCCCCCGTGCCCGTGCAAGGTAACGCCTTTGGTCTGCTTGTCCTCGCTGTGGCCGTCTCCCGTCGATTGAGGCCGGCCCGCTTTAAGGGTAGCCGTACGGCGGAGTTCGCCGTGTTGCTCCTTCTCGCCGGTACCGTACCCACGCTCTTAGCGCCTGTTGATCTTCTCGCGCAGCCCGCTCCAGTACCTGTTCCGGGGCCTTTTGCCCAACCAGGTTTCAGCGCTGTGGGAACATTCCGTGCCTTGCCGGGCGGCGTTCTGAAGTACAACCTCTCGATCATGGGCCCCAACTCGAGGGCAACGCGCATTGAAGACGGAACGGGCATCTACACATTGGCCGCCGATTGCTCCGGCGGGACGCTCCTGTTCAACAACAACATCGCGCCCATGCAGTTACAGTTCCGTTTCGTCGAGGGCTTCGGCGCGATGTTACTCGCTACGGATTCAACGGAAACCCTGAGGGGTGGGTGGGCGACCCACCAGCAAGAATTTGGCGTGGCCAAGCCCGCTCCAGCGTTCTGCCCGCCGAATATCACCATGCCAGTGAGTGTGCTGGCCGGAACCAAATGGGCAGTCCGCGGCGCGGGAACACTATCTCCCGGCATCCTCCGAGTCTCCGAAGATCCCTTCAATGCTTCGCTGCTATCTACTTACAGCACGACCAAATCCAACATCCGCACATCAAAACTCTCCGTCGACCCAGGCTGTGGCGGCGGATCCATCAGCATGGGCCCGCTGCAATGGGACTTCGTCTATTCCGGCCGCTTCGATGAGATGTTCCTGTTGAACACCACTACTCAGCCGGCAGCGCTGCCTTTCGCCATAGGCACCGCGCAGTTGATCCAGCCAAACACCTGTCCGGCAGATCCAACACAATTACTGCAAGGCGCACCCTGGGCATTCCGGTTGGAGACGCCAGGTGGCGGTGATGCCGGGGCCAGGGCAATTGGCACCTTCAAGGCGTTCCCCGGTAGCTACTTGCAGGTGGATGAGACGATCCAGGCCAACGGTGTACTCACGCGAGGCGGCCAATTCCGCGGGCGCTATAGTGTGGACGCGGATTGTTCTGGTGGCTCACTCAGCTTCATGGCCAACGCGCTGCCCGTCCAGTTAGATTTTATTTTCGCGGGTCCGGACGAAATCCTGTTCACCACAAATTCCCAAGGTTCATTCGGACCCTACACGGCAGCGGCCATAGCTTCCACCAACACCGGCAGCGCCAAGCGCACCGCGGGTGCATGCCCGGCCGGAGGCACTCCGGCGGACCTTGTCGGTGGAATTGGCTCGATTTTGGCCTTTGGCAATTCTGGCGTGGCGCCGGTTGGCCAGTTGCAGGTGACGGGGCCTGGCAACGTCCAGATTTTCAAATCGTATCTTGAGAGCCGATCCAACGACGCGAATTTTGTCGTCGCGCCGGGCTGCGGCGGCGGTTCCATCTCGCTGGGTCCGTTGCAATGGGATTTCGTGCTGGCCGGCGTTGATCGGAATGAGATTTATTTTCTCGGCAACGTCCTCTCGCAAGGCGGGACCAGTCCGTCTGCGGCAACAGGCCCCATCTACAAGTGCCCGTGCCCCATCGGGAACAAGCAATGGTAGGGGCCAACACTACTATCCAGGACGTTTGAGTAGCACCTGAAGAAGGTCTATGGAGTGCGCGAGGAAGAACCGAGTCCCCTGGGGATGGGGGTTCATCCCGCGAGCGAAGTTCAGCAAAGCACTACCGATGTGGCGCCCCCCCCCCGGCATTCAGCCGGCAAGCGCCCGGTAGAGCGTCACACGGCCCACGCCCAGCATCTCGGCCACGTACTGACGGCTTTCGCCCTGCTCGATCAACTTCCCGGCATGCTCGATACGCTTTGCGGTCAGCTTAGGCTTGCGTCCGAATTTCACGCTGCGCTCAAGCTCGGCCAGCGGGCCGATCATTTGCCACATGGCGCGGTCTGTGGGCGTCGTGGTGTCGATGGCTTCGGTGAGTGACTGGAAGGCTATGCCGCGTTCGCGCAAGTCATCCAGCATGGCGATCAGATCGCGCAAGCTGCGCCCCAACCGGTCGAGCTTCCAGACAATCAGCGTATCCCCCGCCCGTACCGTCTGATGCACTTGGCAAGCTGCGGCGCTTGGTGGTCGCGCCGGACATTCCTTGTCCTCGAAAATGTGTGAACACTTCGCCGCCTTCAACCCAGCAAGCTGCAAAGCCGTTGTCCGGTCGTCGGCCGAGGTCCGGGTGTAGCCGTATTTCGTGCCCCTCGTTGCGAAATAGCTTATGAAACACGTCAAGCGCCCTGTTTGCAGGGGTGCGGGGGATGTTTCAAAACTTACCCGTTATGAGACAGTGAAGGCGGTTCGCGCCGGATGATCGAATTCAGACCGTCGATATTGGAGCTCACGATGGGGACGGAATGTTATGACCGACCCCCTCCCGCACCCTACTCGTTCCGTAGCGGCCTGCTTTGGTCCTTCCGGGAGTCGGGGAAATTCAGCATGCCCATCAGGCCAGCGAAGCCGAACCCCAACAACATGCCTGAAGCGACGAGTTTCAGGACATCGGGGACGTGCAGCGCCTCTACACGCGGATTGCCCAGAATCATCAGGAGAAACGTCGCTCCCATCAGCGCCGCCACTAAACCGGTAACCCGGCTGTTTTCTTCATGCACTCTCCTCCGGCCCGTATCCCGGCCTCGAATCGTTGTGACAGGAAAGCCGGGATCGTTTCCCCCCAGCCTGCCAAGCCGAATGTGACCGGCGAGGAAAGCTCGACGGGGCGAATGCGATCGCTGTTCCGCATCGGGAAGTGGCTCATCCGCCGCATCCGCGACTCAAACACCGGGATACCGCTCCGTCAAAACGGTGCCGGGGCCTGTCTGTGCTTCGCGCCTGCGATGGGTCACCGGCGACGATGTGCGGCATGTAACGTCCTCAACCGGGCCACCGAGGACGCAACATCGTCAACTTTGCGCGTATAGACGGCGTGTTCATGGTGGGTCGCAAACAAAACATAAACATTGCTGTTTGTCATGTCCCGAAACCCTATTTGGGCTCCAAAAGTTTCCGTGCCATCAGCCCGACATAAACCCAGTCCTAGCCGGCTTCCACAATTCGTTCCGGGCCGCCGAGGTGGAATTTCCGTGGTTGATCCGATAGTGCGCTCACTTTGGCAGAGGGCGCTCAAAACGGTGAAGTGGGGCACTGGCCCGCAAACACGCAGCCCGTCCCCGGCATCGCCGCCTGGATCTCAAACGTCATCGCAAGACTCAGCACTGCCTGCCCCTCTCGACACCTTTAATGTTTTATGAAAGTCTTCGCATCGAGCGGAAGGTTGATCCAGGCCAGTCCGATGTCGCGCCGCATGTGGCTGAGAGAATCTTCAGCTAGCCCGTCGTAGAACAACGCCAGCCGGTTTCCGGTCTTCACCACCGACGGCAAGCCTACCACCCGCTTCGTCCACTTGCAGTTGCTCGGGTCCAGCACCACCGCTTTGTTCTTCGGGTCCCACTTCTCCACATCCTTCGACCAAAACACCCAGACGGCATCCGTGTACTCTTGGCCATTGCTGATGCCGACGTGGTTGGTAAACAGGAACCAGGTCTGATTGCTCGGCTCGTAATACAGCGACGTGTTTTCGATCTGCTCGTCCAGCGGTAGCAGTGGCTCAGCCGACAAGGCCCACGGCCCATTGAGGTTCCGGGTGCGCGCCAGCGCGATCGTGCGGCGGGTCTTTCGCGTTTTCGCATCCTGCGTCGCGGCACTGTAGAACTGTAGGTACTCGCCCCGGTGCTTCAAGATATAGCCCGGGCTGGCAGTCACAGAGTTATAACTGCCCAAAGTTGGACGCCACGGAATAACATCATATTGCTTCGTCCAAGGCCCGGCGGGCGACTTCGCGTAAGCCTTCATCGTGAGATAGGGAAACCCCGGAATGCGGTTCGGCGCCGGCGTGGTATTCGGCGTACCGAGATAGAACATGTGCCACGTCTTGCCATCCAGGAAGGTGACGCCGTAGCTGGCCGATTTGGAGTCGTCCGCATCCGGCGCACCAAGGTCCAGCACCGCGCCTTTCTTCTGCCAGTGCATCAAGTCGGTGCTGGTAGCCAGCGCGGTCAGCCAGGCTTTCGGACCCGCGGCATCGTAGTGCATGTAGTATGTGCTTCCGGCTCGCCACACCCAGACATCCCGGGCCCCATAAACGTCGCAATCCCCCGGGCACTCGCCGTGCTTGAGAACCACACCATAGTCCTCCACCGGAACGCGAAGCGAGGCAGCCGGCCGCCCATCTTCGTAGACCGTCTGTGCAAACAGTGAGCTGGCCGCCAGCAAAAGCGCGATAGCTTTGATCGTCACTGGCCCGATTGTAACGGAAGTACCCGCCTGACTCATCCGATCCCCGGCGCCAAGCCTCACGCATTGCCCCATCGCTGGCGTTGCCCCGCTGCAAGCGATGTCTTCGAACCCCTGTCATAGCTCGCAGGACATCGAGCGCCTCAGCCACCACCATTTCACCAAGCACGTTCGCCAGATGGAAACGGTGTGGTATCGGAGCGTACGTTGCTTGAACTTCCGAGTCACGCGTCATCGAGGCCCTATCCGTTCTGAACCCGTTATCAGTTCAAGGGCGCGCCGGGAGTCATCGCACGCCCGAACGTCGGCCAGGGCTGAGCTAGAGTCAATTAGGGAGGCCGCAATCGTGGGATTCTTCCGCACCCGGTGAAGGAGCTAGGCGCGGCTCGCGCGGGGCGAGGCTGGCAATCGCTGTCGGTAATTCACTGAGTCCGTTAGCGGCACCACGGCATCAAGCTATCGTGAGTTCTATTTCGCCCTACCGTGTCTTCGTTGCGCTGCGATCCGTAGGGCATTCCATTTCGCTCCTTATTTTGCTAGCTGTGGCTCCTATCGCATTCGGCCAGCAGGGAACTATCAGCGGCACTGTTATCGACACCAGCGGATCTTCCGTCGCGCATGCCCAGGTGCGGCTGTCGCTGGATGGCCGCGGGCCCGATCAGGAGACGCAGACGGCTGAGAGCGGCAGCTTCTCATTTTCGAATGTGGCTCCAGGTACATATAGCTTGTCCTTCGCGGCGAAAGGCTTCGCCGTGAGAACCATCACGTGCGATTTGCACCTCGGCGAAGCCTTGAGCCTTCCGCAGACAGCATTGGCCATTGACACCCTTTCCACTCAGGTTAACGTTACTCCCCAAACTCAAAGTGAAATCGCACAGGCGCAGATCGAGGTGGCGGAACAGCAGCGCCTCATCGGAATCCTTCCCAATTTTTTCGCCAGCTACGATCACGACGCCGCGCCGCTCAACGCCAAACAAAAACTCGAACTCACCGCGAAGACCTGGCTTGACCCATCGGCTTTCGTGATCAACGGCATGATCGCCGGAGTCTGGCAGGCCCAAAACACGCATCCTGGATTCGGCCAAGGCGGCCAAGGCTACGCGAAACGGTACGGTGCCGCTTTTGCGGACTATGGCACCAGTCTTTTGCTCGAAAAAGTCGTCATGCCTACGATTTTCAAACAGGACCCGCGCTATTTCTATCAAGGAACCGGCACTACTCGATCCCGCGCCTTCTACGCCATCAGCCGAACCTTCGTCTGCCGTGGCGACAACAAAAAAGACCAGTTTTGCTACTCCACCTTCATCAACCGTCTCGGAACAGGCTTCGTCACCAACTACTACTACCCGGCTGCTGACCGCGACAAGGCGGGAACCATCCTTCGGAACTCCGCCATGGGTGTTGGGTTCGAGGCCCTTGACAATCTTTTCCAGGAATTCGTAGCCCGCAAGATTACCCGCAAAAAACATTAACTCTCACGAGGTCGGATGGCAGTGCAAACCCCATTTTGCCCGCGATCAAAGGGGTATAAACGCCGGAGCAGTAATAGACCACGAAGCGCCGCGTGTCAGAAGCCCTGACTTCTTCTTCGCCGCAACCGAGCGCCTCATCCGCCGCCATTTCACCAAGCACGTTTGGCGGATGGAACACGGTGTGGTATCGGAGCGAACATTGCTTGAACTTCCGAGTCGCGCGTGATCCGCCCGGAATTACCCGGCTCGATCACTCTGCACTGCGCGACAAGAAAGGATCGATCCAAACATCGGCAAGGATAACTTCCAGATGGCCAACGATTCGCTCGGAATCCAGCGGCCACAGAGGATTACTCCAACCCCAATTCCTGAACTCTTTTGGTCAAGTCCTGGTGATCGATCTGGAACACAATCTGAAAGCCATCATTCGCTCTAGAAAGGATGTATGAAGCGGCGTTTTGAGTATATATCGGCTCGCTCGCGCTTCGATCAAAACGCATATTCCAGATCACTTTTACCAGCGTGTACTTCGAGTCCAGAGTAGAATCTGCGAGAGAGTCGATGTTCGAGGACACCAATCCTCGCGATCGAAAGAATTCTTTACGCCGGGGAAGAACTTTCAGAAAGTCCTCTTTCTTCACGCATTGAACACCCGTTGGTCCACCAAACATGAAGATCTCAGAGTAACAAGCGGCAATCTGCTCCACGTCAAATATCGTGTTTGCCGCCTCGTAGCGAGTGAAGAAGGATCTAACTTCGGTGTTCTCGTGGCTCATCCGTCGCACGATAGCACGTCCTTCGGCGCGCAGGAGGGTTCGAGCATCCCGGGTGACGGGCAATCCGGAAAGTATAGGCTGGCCGCACGATTGATCCCGCAAAACGCCACAGTGTTTAGCCACCGCTCCGGCCACATTGTCGGCAACTAGGACCTTGGCCCGAAACGGCGTTGTGGGAGATTAGTCCTGCTAAGTCGCCGACGTTCGCTTCACTTCCGGGTCGTGCGTGTTCCGACAGAAACACTCGCGAGCGGGCCGACAACTTCACTGGGCGACTCCACCAGAGTTTTTGGGCCGAATCAGCGCAATTTGATTCTCGGTCGGGTCGCAGTCTATCCTCGACAGTCTGGCCGAGGGCGCCACTCGGGATGAGATCTTGGCGAGTTATCCGTCGCTCGGCGTCAACCACATCACTGCCGCCCTATCCTACGCCGCGGAATTAGCGCACGAGGAGCGTCTCGTGCCGATCCGGGCAATGTGAAGTTCAAGCTTGACGAGAATCTCCCTGCGGAACTGGCCGCAGATCTTCGCGCCTTGGGTCACGATGCCGACACTGTTCCGACCAAGGACTTCGAGGCGCGGCCGACCCGGCTGTTGTGGATGCCGCCTCTGCTGCTGATCGGATCCTTCAAACGCTCGATAAGGGTATCGCCAATCTCCTGCGCTACCCAACCCCACAGACATGCTGGAGTGGTCTTGTTTCGACCCGACACCTCAGGACGAGGCGTCGTCACAGCTTTTGTGCGCGCTCGGCTAAATCTCCTACTCGAAATGAGCGACGTCGGGGGTGGCCACCCTCGACCCCTGTGCACCCGCGATCCCAACAGCCGACCCACAAGACCTTTTGCGATCATAGCCTCTGAAACTATTTTTTAACTCCAATCCCTTCAACCATCCCCAGCCAATTCCACCCCCTCAAAACCACCGGAAATTACCAACCCCCTCTCCATACTGAAAGTAGGAGAACAAAGCAATGGCTTCCCTAGCCCAAACCCTCGCCAACCGCGAGAACGCCCAGTCGTCAACCGGCCCCCGTACCGCCCCCGGCAAAACCGCCTCCGCCGCCAACGCCACCAAACACGGCCTGTCCAGCGCCTTCACCGTCCTGCCCAACGAGGACCTCGACGAGTACGACGAAGTCCTCAACGGCTTCATGGAGGAATTCGATCCGCACGGCTATCACGAGACATTTCTCGTTCACGAAATGATCCAGGCCCGCTGGCGCACCCTCCGCATCCACCGCCTCGAAAGCTCCTATCTCAGCCAAACTCAGCTCGACGATCCCTCCGCCGACCCCGATCAAGCCATCCTCGCCAGCATGGCCGCCAAAGGCACCGACATCCTCAATGCCCCCGCCCGCTACGCCGCCGCTGCTCAGCGCACTTACTACAAAGCGCACAAAGAACTCCGTGAAGGTAGACGCTCCGCCATCCAACAAGAGACCGCCGACCACCGTCGCGGCCTCGCCGACGTCGAACGCGCCCTCAGCAACTACATCAACGCACCCCTCCCTCGCCTTTTGCCTCACCACGCGACCCGGCCTGACATCCACGAAGAAAGCGAATTCGAATCGCTTTACGAAACAAACCCAATCCCATCCGCACCGCTCGGGAGCCAGCATAACCAAGGCCCCTGTTAGTGGGATCCAAGCGGCCCTCCGCCGACAGCCCCGGCATTCGCTTATATACTGAAGCCAGTTTTTTCACAACAACGAAAATTGCGGATGAATAGACGCTACTTTTTGACTACTTCAATAGCTGCCGCCGCCGGACCTTTTTCCCCCGTCGCGTCAACCCCGTTTCTTCCGAGCGCCGCTGCAGCAACAGCGGACACCAGGGTCGCACCCCTGCTCGTCGATACCGACAGGGTTATTGCTTCCATTGACGAGCGCATCTACGGCCACTTCCTCGAGCACATCAACCATTCGGTCGTCGACGGCCTCTACGCCGAACAGATTCGTGGTTGTGGCTTCGAAGGTAAAGACTTCGAAACCTACTGGGAATCCTTCGCCGACCGCGGCCGCGTCGATAACGCCGGCGTCGACTTCAAGAACGGCAAAAAGAGCGTGCGCCTGCAATCTGAAGGCGGCCGCGTCGGGATCAGGCAAGGTCGCGTCTTCGTCGACGCTGGCCAGGTTTACGACGGCTCGGTTTGGGTCAGGCGCGAGGCCGGCTCCTCACAGTTGACACTCCGCGTTACCGGCTCCCGGGGTGAACCCATCGCGTCTGTGCCGCTCACTCCCACTGGCTCGGGCTGGGAGGAGATTCATTATTCCTTCTCCAGTTCCCTGCGGGACACACAGGCCTCTGTAGAGTTGGCGACAACCGGCACGGGCACGCTCCTGGTCGACTACTTCTCGATGATGCGCGCCGACGTCCGCCGCGACGGCATGCTGCGCCCCGACCTGCTGCAGGCGCTGCGAGATCTCGCTCCACCCTTCATCCGATGGCCTGGAGGATCCTTCGCGTCCACATATAAGTGGAACGACGGCATCGGTCCGCACGTTTCGCGCCGCTACACGCCCAACACGTTCTGGGGTGGCTACTCTGACTACTACGGCTTCGGAACGGACGAGTTCCTGGGACTCTGCCGCAAGCTCGGCAGCGATCCCCTCATCGTCCTGCCCGCGCCCGGTGTCAGCCCCGAGCAGGTGCAGTACGCCATGGACTGGGTCCATTACCTCAACGATCCGCCAGCCACCGAATGGGGCAAGATGCGCGCATCCAACGGACACCCGGAGCCCTACGGAGTCCGGTACTTCCAAATCGACAATGAGCCCATGAACAACGGCTTCACGGCCGAAAAGTACGCCGAGATCGTCAATGTCTACGGCAGCCGGTTGCGCTCCGTCGCTCCCGGCGCCCGAATCTTCGCCTGCGGACAGAAAAGATCCGACGACCTGAACTGGAGCCAGAAGATCATCGACCTCGCTGGATCAAACTTCGACGTCCTGGGCGTCCACAATTACGAGTACGAGCCTCAGAGCTTCGAGATCGGGCTGAGGCGAATCGGCAACTACCTCTCCAGGCTCCGCGACCATATCCGCTCATCCGCCCACCCGCGGATCGAGATCGCCGTCCTCGAATGGAACCTCTCACGCACCTTCGACTGGCGGGCCGGGCTCCATGCAGCCGGCAGCCTCATGCTCTACGAACAGCTCAGCCCTACCTTATCGATGAGCTGCCCGGCTTTGCTCATGCGCAACACTACCGACGATCCCACCTGGACGTCGTTCATCTACCATGACCATGTCTCGTGGTTCCCCGGCGCGGCCTATCCGGTCGAAAAGCTCTTTCGCGCGCACTACGCTGAACGGTACCTCGCCTCATCCAACGGCACGTGCCGCGACATTCCCAACCGCAAGGCATTCTTCGACGAGATCGCGACCATGAAGCCGGAAGACTGGCGGCCCGGCACCGTCGACGCCATTGCCACCAGCAGCGCTGACGGTCGCCGCATCGTCGTCAAAGCCGTCAACTATGAAGGGCAGCCGAACACCCTGTTCGTGCGGCTCCAGGGCGGCGGTGTTCCTGAGAAGGCTGTCGCCACGTTGCATACGATTCGCGCCGGGCTTACGGAGTCTGCGTCCCTTGAGCGTCCGGATAGAATCGCCCCGGTCAGTCGAGCGCTAAATTACGCGAAGGAATTCACCGTGCTCCTGGAGCCCTACACGGTTGCTGTTGTCGAGATCCGGGCGTCATGATTCAACTCTTCTTTTATTGCGAGGATTTATGCATAAGTTCACCGCTTCCGTCCTGCTGACAGCTGCTCTATGCTTCCTGGCCTACCCGCAGGGCGGAGACAGCACGGCGGGTGCGAAGGTGCTTGCCACTATCGACGTCACCAGCACGGGCGCGCCCATCTCACCACACATCTACGGACAGTTCATCGAGCATATCGGCGACCTCGTGAACCGTAGTATCTGGGCGGAAATGATTGACGACCGCAAGTTCTACCACCCGGTCGTCGCCAATCCCGGCGAACAGAAGCCCGTTCGCGGCCGGCGGTCCAGCCGGTGGCTGCCCATCGGTCCCGACGCTTCCATTGTTATGGACCGCGCGCATGCTTACGCCGGCGATCAGTCTCCCACAATCAGGCTCGAAGGCGCTGACCCGAGAGGCCTGCGCCAGAACGGCTTGGTGCTTCGAAAGGGAAAAGCCTACTCCGGCCGCATCGTGCTGGCGGGCGATCCAGGCGCCAAAATCGCGATCACTGTCGCGTGGGGTGCTGGCCCCGGTGAGCGCCAAACCCTTCCTGTTTCTGGCGTGCGCGCCGGATTCGCCAGGTTTCCGTTTCAGTTCGTCGCCGGAGGAAATAGCGATGATGGCCGCATTGAGATCTCCGGGACCGGGCCGGGCTTATTCCGTGTTGGGGCCGTGTCCCTCATGCCCGCCGATAACATCAAGGGCTTCCGCCCCGACATCATTGCATTGCTGAAAGCGCAGCGTTCCGGAATGTACCGCTTTCCCGGCGGCAACTTCCTTTCCGCACACGACTGGCACGACGCCATAGGCGACCCCGATAAGCGGCCGCCCACGTTGGATCCCGTTTGGTCTGCCCTGCAGCCCAACGACGTCGGCACCGACGAGTTCATGACCATGTGCGAACTGCTCGGCGTCGAGGCTTTCATCAGCGTCAACGCCGGGTTCGGCGATGCGCATAGTGCCGCGGAGCAGGTTGAGTACGTCAACGGTTCTGTGAATACGCCCATGGGCAAACTGCGGGCCGCCAATGGCCATCCCGCGCCCTACAACGTGAAATGGTGGGGCATCGGCAACGAGATGTACGGCGACTGGCAGTTCGGCAACATGTCGCTCAACCAGTACGTCATTAAGCACAATATGTTCGCAAAGGCCATGCGCAAGGTCGATCCCACCATCAAACTGCTGGCCACCGGCGCAACGCCCGACGAGATGACGATCTACGGTCACTCGCTGCGGCTCACCGGCAAACTGATTCCTGACTGGGGCTCGGAAGCCGACTGGACGGGAGGCCTCTTCCAGCACTGCCTGGATAACGTCGATATTATGTCGGAGCATTTTTACTCCTATGTCGGGCAGCGGTTTGACCATTCTTCGGGCCTTCGCCCCGGCAAATTCACCCGCAGCGCCTACATGGTAAAGGTGGATGAGTCGCTGTTGGAGTTCGCCCGCCGTCCTGCAAACCGTGTACGCAATAAAGTCGAAGCGTACGAAGAGTACAGAGAGCGCATCCCGGGTTTGAAAGCGAAACCGGTTCCGATGGTGATCGACGAATGGGCCTACGCGCGTCCCAGCAATTTGAAATCGAGCCTCGCCGACGCCTTTGTGCTCCAGGAAATGTTCCGGCACTCGGATGTCATCGTTATGGCCGGGCACACCATGGCCACCGCTTCAATTGAAGTGAATCCGGACGGTGCTGCGCTAAGCACTACGGGTCTTCTCTTCAAACTGTACAGGGATCACTTCGAGACCGTACCTGTTCAAGTGAATGGCAGCTCGCCCGTGCCCGCGCCGCTCTATCCGGTCGGCGCCGATCAACCGAAAATCAACGCCGGCAGTCCAACCTATCCGCTCGATGTGGCTGCTTCCATCAGCAGCGACGGTAAGTCGCTTACCGTGGCCGTGATCAACGCCACCGAGTCTAAACAGGTTCTTGACCTCAAACTCAAAGGCATCGCCGTGGCGGGAAAAGGCAAGCTGTGGCGCATGACCGGCCCGAGCTTGACTGCGTCGAGTGGCCTGAACCGCAAAGAAGTCCAAGTAACCGAAGGCGTTGTCTCCGGCGTGAATACGTTGGAAATCGCGCCCGCCAGCATCAACATCTTCGAGTTCCAGAAGCAGTAGTCACAGCTAGGTAAAAGGGAGAGGAATATGTCTGAATCAGATTCTGAGAATCGGACCACGCTCAATCGGCGGCAGGCACTACTGTTCCCTGCGGCAGCAGGCTTGAGCGCTGCCGCTGCCGGAACCGCCCGCGCGGCGGAGACCAAATCGGTGGCCCTCACCGGCGGAACCTGCGGCACGCCCCGATCGGCGGTCGCAGCCACGCAGTACGGCAAAGTCCGCGGCTACACTTCCGACGGTGTGCTCACTTTCAAGGGCATCCCTTATGGGGCGAATACCGGGGGCGAGAACCGCTGGCTTCCGGCCAAACCTCCGAAGCCGTGGGACGGTGAGTACCCGGCATTGATCTATGGACCCAACTGCCCGCAGCGCCTGCATGACTGGGTGCTCGAGCAGTCCTTCCTGCAGCAATGGGACGACGGCTATCAGAGCGAAGATATGCTCAAACTGAACGTCTGGACGCCCGCCCTCACCGGTAAGCGCCCCGTCATGGTCTATTTCCACGGTGGCGGCTTTGCGTTCGGCTCTTCCTACGAATTGGCGTCGCACGATGGCGCACAAATGGCGCGGCATCACGACGTCGTGCAGGTTTCGGTCAATCACCGCCTCAACATCCTCGGCTTCTTCGATCTCTCCGGGATTGGAGGTCCGGCATACGGCGATTCGGTAAACGTGGGGATGATGGACCTAGTTGCCTCGCTCCGCTGGGTTCGCGACAACATCGCGAATTTCGGCGGCGATCCTGACCGGGTTATGATCTACGGTCAGTCGGGCGGCGGATCAAAGGTCACCTGCCTCATGGGGATGCCGTCGGCGGCTGGCTTGCTCCACCGCGCCTCGGCTCAGTCGGGTGGCGGCGGCAATCCTCCCAGCGCCGAACAGTCCCAAGCCTACGCAAAACAAGTCATGGTCGAATTGGGCCTCGGACCGAAAGACATCGGGGCTCTGCAAAAGACGGAGTGGTCGAAATTGAACGCTGCCGCCAACGCCGCTGCCGCCAAACTCAACGGTCCTATACAGCGAAATCTCGGAATGGGCTCGGCCATGGGCGGTCCGTCGCGCGTCGGCGGTGGACCAACCATGGATGGACGGACGGTCACCCTGCGATCTTTCTACGATGCCGCCCCTGATATCTCAAAGAACGTTCCGATGCTCATCGGCTCCGTTAGCGAGGAGGGCAATCGCATGTCGTCGCGGCCCACTGAGCAGGAGTGGCACACCAACCTCTCGGGAGTTCTCGGTGAGGCCAAGGCCACCGCGCTCATTGCGGCAATGAAGAAAGCGCACCCGGAAAAAAGCATTCGAACGCTGTCCTATGGCGTCAGCGGACTCCTGATCCGCAACAACGTCACACGCATGGCCAGGTTGAAACACGAGCAAAAGGCGGCGCCCGTCTACGCCTATTACTTCGGCTGGCAGTCGCCGATGCTCGAGGACGCAGGCGCCTGGCACACCGCCGAACTGGCATTCTGCTTCGACAACACCAAGCGCTGCGAACAGGGCACCGGCAACACACCGGAAGCGCAGAAGTTGGCGAAGACGATGTCGAACGCTTGGGCCAATTTCGCCCGCACCGGGAATCCCAGTCAGCCTGGACTCAATTGGACTCCGTTCGAGCCGGATCGCTGCCCGACAATGGTGTTCGATAATCAATGCCGCATGGTGAACGATCCTGAAGGTGAAGTGCGTAGGATTCTGCTGAGTTGAACCCACCCGTTTGCTACAATCCGCGCATGTTCCGTGAGCCTTGTGGTGCGCTGGCGGCAGCGGCGTTGCGGGTGAGGGCGTTGAGGATGTCGACTCCTTTGGCTTCCATGTTGGTGAGAATGGCCAGGGAACTCCTCGAAGGCCGCAGGTAGAACACCCAACAACGAGCAGCCGAAGCGCGCCGCAATATGGCCGAAACGGAGTGCGATTTGTGAGTACATCTACGCACCATTGCTTGGCCAAGCCCTCAGCCTCAAAATCCAAGCAGGGTCCTGTGAGCGCCGTAACGGATCCGCTTTACAAAACGAACCCAATCACCGGCGGCCCTGGGCTATTTGATGTAACCACGTCTTCGCTTACCAAGCCGCGATGACACGGGCAGGAACCTCAAAGCGCACTTCGAGCTTCCTGCTCTCACAAGTGGGACCCTCGGCTACCCCAGTGTTGCGACCAGCCCAGCAGGGCAACCGTCAGCGGGACGTCACGGGCCTGATGTATTCCTTCGGAAAGGCGATCGGAGTGCCGCCGCGGCTGACAATGATCTCGGCCATTCGCTGAACCGGCAAATCAAGCGGAATTCCATCGCCGGCTTGAATTGGCGTTCTGCCCCGGCCGTCCTTCTCATCAAGCGGAGCCCCAACGTCCGCCAGGTACTGCACCAGTTCGGTCATCTCCGCTTGCGTGGCCCCGCCCCCCGGATTGCTCACGACGGCGTGCATCACCGTGCGCCCCGCTTTGTCGACAGCCTTTAGATCTTTGTCAAACTGGAAAGCATATTGAGCCGCCGCCACACGACCGCTGGCCGTCGCGGCAAGCAGCAGCGTTGTACCGTCCTGCGCCTTCAATTTCGTGTCGGCGCCCGCTTCCACCAGGGCGCGCATCACCTCGACGTGATCGGCTCGGGCTGCCAGCAGCAGTGGTGTCTGCTCCCCCGCGATTGCACGGAAATCGCCCTTGGCCGGAGTGGAGGTATGGGTGTGGACGTTCGGATTGGCCCCCTTGGCCAGCAGCGTCTTTACCAGCTCAAGTGCGCCGGCTTGAGCGGCTACGTGCAGCGGCGTGCTGCCGGAACGATCGGCAATGTTCGGATCCGCGCCTCCCTCGAGCAAAGCCATCGCCGCCAAAAAACAGCGGCTCGTGGTCGCGGCTGTCAAAGTCTTGGTCTGATCCGGAAGTGCGTAGTTCGGGTCAACACCCGCTTGAATCAAGCGCCGAACCGAAGGAGCGTCGTTCTTGAGCGCTGCAAATACCAGCGGCGTAAATCCGCCCTTGCTCGCCGCGCTGGCATTGGCGCCCCTCTGGATTAGCAGGTCCAACACGGCTGCATGACCTTCTGAAGCAGCCCACATCAAGGCGTTCTGCTTTCGATTCGGATCCGTCCCGTTCACGTCCAGGCCCAGGTCGAGCAGCATCCGTACTTCTTCCACGCTGCCTACACCCGCCGCAATCATGAGAGAGGTCTCGCCGTTCCAACGCGTCGCCTTCGGATCTGCGCCGGCCTTCAGCAACTCTCGGGCGAGGCGCACATTACCATTGGCGAGCGCGAGGGTAAGCGGCGTTTCGCCATAATCGCCCGCGGTATTCACCTTGGCGCCGGTCGTGATCAATCTCTCGGCCATGTCCTGCAAATTGAGAAATACCGCCCAGGACAGCGGTGTGGCGCCATCGGGAGCAGCGGCGTTGATGTCAGCTTTCCCGGCTAGTAGCCTTTCGAAGGCCTTGGTGTCGCGCCGTTGAACTGCGTCGATCAACCCAGCCTCGGCGGCCGAACACAACATGGCCGCTGACACATAGAAAGCCAAGCCGAACTGGATCACGGAGCGCATCGTCCTCGCCCTAGATATCGGAAAGGTGCTCAAGTTTGCCGGTGCTGTCGCCCAGTTTCTCGGTCACCACACCTGCCTTCTCCAACATGGAGAGCAACAGGTTGTTCATTGGCGTTTCTTCTGAATAACGAATGTGACGTCCGCCCTTGAGCTTTCCGGATCCGCCTCCAACGAGCACCAGCGGTAGGTTGGTATGGGTGTGACGGTTCCCGTCGGCGATGCTGCTGCCATACAGAATCATGGAGTGATCGAGCAGCGTTCCATCGCCATCCGGAGTGGATTTCATTCGATCGAGAAGATAAGCGAATTGCTGCACGTGGTGAGTATTGATCTGGATCGTCTTGGCAATCTTCTCGGCATTATTTTGATGATGCGTACAGTCGTGATGGCCGTCTGAAACACCGATTGCGCGATAGCTCCGGTTGCTGCCTTCCCGGGCTAGCATGAAGCTGACGACACGGGTCAAATCCGTCTGATAGGCGATTACCGTCAGGTCCATCATCAGCCGTGCATGATCGGCAAACTCTTCCGGCGCTGCCAGCGGAAGATTGATAGCCGGTATCGTGAGTCTCGCGTTCTGCTCCTCGGCCTTCTGGATCCGACGCTCAATATCACGGATCGCATCCAGGTATTCAGTGAGCTTGTGGCGGTCACCCTGGCCGATCTTTGTTTCCAGGCGATCCACGCTGCCTTTGACGAAGTCGAGCAGGCTGGCCCGCTGCCGCAGTGACTCCATGCGCGCGGCGGCGTCCGTATTCTCGGGGTCTCCAAAGAGCCGTTCGAATAGCGCCCGAGGATTCACTTCCATCGGATTCGGAGTGGTGGGGCTGCTCCATGAAATCGTATTCGTATAGGCGCAGCTATAACCTGAGTCGCAGCCACCCACCAGGCTGGGCGATTCCACCCCAATCTCCAGGGAGCCGAACTGCGTGCGCTTACTAAATTCCCGCGCCGCAATCTGGTCAGCGGAGACGCCCGAACGGATGTCCGCGCCTTCGGTCTTCTTGGGATGAACTCCCGTAAGCCACGAGGCGCCGGCGCGGGCATGATCGCCGCCCCCGTCGCCGAGCGACCGGCCGTTGATCTGCGCCAGGTTGCTCAGCACGAGAGTCTGGTCGCGGAAGGGCTCCAGCGCCTTCATGGTCGCGTTGTATTGAAAACTCGCGCCGTCCCCCTTGGGAGCCCAACTGGAATCGATGATTCCGTTCGGAACGTAGACGAATCCCAGCCGTGTTCCCGCTGATCCAGCGCTCTTGGTGGTGCCGGCGAAAGCGGGCACCATGGAATCGAGGAAAGGCAGTGCCAGCATGGCGCCGGCGCCGCGCAGGAAGGTCCGGCGCGCGAGATGTTTCCGTGTGACGATCATGGGTTGGTTGATCTCCTCATTTTGAATGGAGTGCTGATGACGACGGCTGATATCAAGTCTCGCATCCGGTAATTGCCGGCCTCGCATTGACGCAAGATGGACCGCACTACGGGCTGGTCATAATATTCGAGGCCGCGTCCAAGTGCGTAGGTAAGAAGTTTAGAGGTTACGGCCGCCGCAAAATCCTCGCGGCGAACGGTGGTGAGTGCATGGTTGAGTCCCGACGGTCCGGTAAATTCGGTCCCGTCAGGCAGCTTGCCGCTGGCGTCGATCTCCGATCCACCATCCTTCGTCCGCCACTCGCCGATGCCGTTGTAATTCTCCAGCGCAAATCCGATCGGGTCCATCACCTTGTGGCAGCCGGAGCAGCTGGGACTAGCACGATGTAACTCCAGGGCCGCTCGCAGGCTCATTGCGTGATTCCCGTTGGTGGTGGCTTCGAGCGGCGGCACAGGAGGAGGCGGTGGAGGCGGTGCGCCTAGAAGGTTATCGAGCACCCACTTCCCGCGTTGCACAACCGAGGTGCGGTTCGGCGGTGAGGTCACGGTAAGCAGACTGGCCTGACCCAACAGACCGCCGCGATTGGGATCCTGCAGTTCGATCCGCCGGAATTGCGAGCCGTAAATTCCCGGTATGCCGTAATGCTTCGCGAGCCGGTCGTTGAGAAAAGTGTATTTGGCCGTCAGAAGGTCCATCACGCTACGGTTCTCGCGGACGATGCTGTCGAAGAACAGCTCAGTTTCCCGCCGCATGCTCGCGCGGAGACTCTCGTCGAAGTCGGGGAAAATCACGGGGTCGGGTCTCACGCTGGTAACGTTGCGGATATGCAGCCACTGGCCGGCAAAATTGGAAGTCAGTGCGCTCGATCGTGGATCGTCCAGCATTCTCTCCAATTGCTGCTTCAGCACCTGCGGATTCGTCAGAGTGCCTTTCTCGGCCAGATCGAGCAACTCATCGTCAGGGACGCTACTCCACAGAAAGAAGGAGAGTCTCGATGCCAGTTCCACCCCGCTGATACGATGGCCCCCGCTCACTTTGCTGCCCGCGGGATCAGACTCCACTCGGAATAGAAAATCCGGAGAGATCAATACCGCTTCGAGCGCTTTCTGAATTCCGTATTCGAACGATCCCTTGCCGCGGGCCTGGTGGTAGAACGCCAGCAGTGGCTTTAAGTCAGCGCTGCTGACTGGACGACGGTAGGCGCGGCGAGCCACCTGGGACAGTATGCGCGCGGCGCAAGCAGCCTCTTCCGACGGATTACCCGGATGACAGATCAGGATCCGGCGGCGGCTCGAAGAATCCCCGGGTCCGGTAGCATTGAACGGTCCGGCGATCGTCAGGTTGGTCAAGCGCGGTAGAGAGCCGAGGGCGGCCTGAGTGGTGGACCGCTTCAAGCTGGTGCCGTCCATTCTTATATCCAGCGCAATCGGTCCAGTCTCCGGACGAACGCCTCGCCCGCCTGTTGCCAGAAACTCGGAGCGTAGAGACTCTCGCGGAAACGTGACCGCAACCGCGTGGAGGCCGGCCTTGATGGGAAGCCGCACCTCGATCGCCTTGTCGGGGGAGGCATTTCCAAAATTAGCTCGGAGCACGTACTCGGCATCCAACGGAAAGTAGTAACGGACCGCTACACCGCCGGCCGAGTTAAACGGGAGGTCGTCGCTCACCCATTCGAGCCGCGAAGGGACTGGCCTTGAGCCGCCCGTCTCGCGGCGTGGCTCAAAAGCCTCCTCAACTGGTTTGATCGTGGGATCGCCAACAGCTAAACGAGAGAGCTTGCGCGCGACCGAGAGATAGCGATCGAGCAGGGTAGGGGACAGCGAAAGCACATCTCCGATGTTGTCGAAACCGTAGCCAGTGTCGTCTACCGGCAGAAGTGCGCCAGCTTTCACATCGAGAGCGAAAACATCGCGGATTGCGTTACTGTATTCGGCGCGGTTCAGCCGGTGAATCGCGGGGCGGCCGGGATTCGGGTGAGCCGCGCCTTCAGTGTCGAGCGCACTTTCTAGCGACTTGCTGAAGCCAGCAATCACTGTCGCATCAGGCCGGGGTAGCCCGGGAGGAGGCATCTGGCCGGTCTTGATTTTGCGGAGAACCCGTTCCAGCAATTCGCCATTCGGTCCCACCGCCGCCACGTCTAACCCTTGCAAGGTGACATCGGCTGTCTTTGCCTGGTTGTTGTGGCAGCCAACACAGTAGCGCTGTAACAGCGCACCACCTGCCGGCTGGCTCTGCGCAGTTCCGGGTATCGCGAGCATTCCCAGAGATGCCGTGAGCGCAGAGATGATGATTAAACGATTCATTAAATCCCTCACCAGTGATCCGTACGAAATGGCGCCGCAGGCAATCCGGCCGCGTTGTACAGATTGCAGCCCTCAGGGTAATTATCCCAGGCGTAGCGCACGGCTTGGGGAACGGTGATGTCGGAGCGGCTCACGACGATCGTATCTCCCTCGATCCGCGCTTCCGCGTCCACAAACTTCCGGTCCGCGCCGGCGATTTGGAACCACTTCAAAGGGACGTTTCTCGACACTAGGCCGTTGCCCAAGTGTGAAAACTTTAGCCTGATACTCGCCCCGTCTATCGCCATCGATTCGTACACCGGACCCGAGTACTCCAGGTCTCGCTTATAGACATTGGCCAACGCAATCCGCACCAGCCGGTCGCCCAGTGGCTCCTTGTTATGAGGATGGACATCTTTGGGGTCGCCGATGTCGATGGTCACCGCCATTGCCGTGTTGGGAAGCGACAGCACCGCAGCCTGTCCATCGCGTACCCGTGGATTGTTACTAATGTTCTGCAGCGCCGGTAGCTGCACCACGTAGAACGGAAAATCGCCTTCACCCCAAAGCCCGCGCCAGGCTTTCACCAGGCTGTTTTGCACGTGCGGGTAGAGCGTCACGCCCTCATCTCCACCGACGATTGACTCACCCTGATACCAGATCACACCGCGAATCGCATACGGAATCGCCGGACTCACCATACCGTTGAATAACACCGAAGGCTGATGCTGATCCTGTACCGGATCGCGCTGCCGGGTGGGAGGGGGACCAGAACGGGCATTTATGGTCTGTGGCGGTTTGGGCGCCTGATCCGCGGGCGCCTGTGGGTTGGCTCGATAGAATTCAACGGCGCGGTCGAACCGGTCCAGCATCGGCTTCAGCAATGGATCGGCAGCCATCGTCTCCCGCGGAATCCACGACTCCGCTGTGCTAGCGCCAAATGCCAGCACTATCATTCCCACCGGAACATTCAGCTCCCTGTGCAGGTTCCTGCCAAACAGGTAGGCGACGGCCGAAAAGCCCGGCACGGTCTCGGGACTGCACACCTGCCATTCACCGCCGAGATTCCTCTGCGGATCATAGGTCCTGGCTGTTTTCGCCATGAACATGCGCAGCTTTGGGTAGTTCGCGGCGGCGATCACTTGCTCTTCGTCGACAAGGCCGGCGTAAGAGGCATTCTTCTTCGATACCGTAAACGCCATGTTCGATTGACCCGATCCAAGCCATACTTCGCCCACCAGAACATCATGGATGACAAGCGCGTTGGTACCCGTCAGTGTCATCTCGAGTGGGCCACCGGGCTTGAGGTCCGTCAAGCGGACCAACCACTCGCCATTCGTGCCCGCCGTGATACTTCGCTTCTGTCCTTGGATTTCGACCGTCACCGCTTCACCGGGACTCGCCGTTCCCCACACCGGCGCGGACATGCCGCTTTGCAGCACCATGTGGTCGCTAAACAAGGCCGCGGGTTTCACCTCGCCCGAGGCGACGGCTGCGCACGCGAGTATCGCGATCCAGGAGAGGGTCACTTTTTGGAGTAGCCTTGCCATACGTATTTTAAAGCCCCAGGTAGGGTTTGCTGTTTCACCGCGCGGTCCGTGTGACCGGCATTTACCGCGAATACAAACTGGTAGTGGTAGCCCTTCTCGGCCAGAACCTTCGCCATGTTCTCATTGGCGACTACCCAGTCATGCATAACGTCGCCGGTGCCTCCGTTGTCACGGTCGCCTACTTCCATCCAGATGCGAATTGGTTTAACCGGGCTGTTAGGAATCAGATGTTCGTGCAGTTCCCAGGCGCCGTGCGGGAGCGCGGGGTCCACCGGAAATTGGTTGTTCACAAAGGTGCCGGAGTAAGTGAGGACGCGGTGATACAACTCGGGATGGAACCAGGCCATGCCCAGCGCCACGGAACCGCCGGAACTGCCGCCCATGGTTGCCCGGGCGTCGGGATCCTTGCTCAGTTTCACGTTGTACTGTTTCTCAACCAGGGGCAGCACTTCCTGCTCCACGAACTCCGCGTACTTGCCGGACATGGTGTCGTATTCAAGGCCGCGTTCGCTTCCCGGTCCATCACCCGAGCCGTTGCCGATCGAAACAGCAATCATCACGGGGAGCCTCTTCGCAGCGATCAGATTGTCGAGGGCGGTGAACAATCCGGGGTCAGGTCCATCGGCTCCGACGATAAACGGAGCGACTGTGCCGGGTACGTACTGCTTGGGAACGTAGACGGCGACTTTCCGCGTGTAGGGAGCAGGGTGGCTGCTGACAACCCTTCTGCCAAATTCCGGCGGGGCCTGGCCCGGCTGCAGTGAGGGACTCGGATCGCGCGCAACGCCGGTATAGAACTTGCTGTCGGTGGACTCCATTGTGAAGTTGTAGACAGTCCCGTGCGGTACGGATTCCTGTGCAATCATTTCCGGCGCGGGACTATGCGTGGGTCCGAGGATGAAGTTGCCGTCGGCGTTGACAGGGGCGTTTTCACCATCCGGTAGCTCTTTCGCCTGGACATAACTCGGGTTGTGCCAATCGCGCGTCGGCGACGGGGGGCGCGCTGGACGCTTTGGGGCTTCCGGCGCAGGGGCAGGAACCTGGGATTGAGCCAGGCTTAAACCGGCCATGAGTGCTGCATTGGTGAAGAGACGAAACATAGGATTCTACAGATTCTGAAGGCGAGTGTTGGCGTCGCCGAAGCGAGCGAGTTTGAGGCCCATTCGATCCATGAGCGACAGGTAGAGACTGCACGCCTTACGCTCCTCGTCAGCGCACTTGGTGTAGTCGAGCGTGCGGCCGGTCTCGAGTGTACCGCCGAGGCCGCCTGCGAGCACCATCGGCAGGCGCGAGTTATTGTGCGTGCGCCCCACCCACAGGTTAGAGAGGAACATCAGGCAGGTATTGTCGAGCACGGTGCCGGCACCCTCGGGCATTGCATCGAGTTTCGACGCCAGATAAGCGTACTGCTCGACGTGCCACCGCGTGATCCGCTCATACTCATCCGTGTTGTTGGCATGCGACGCGCCGTGATGTGCCTGCCTGACTCCGAGGAACGGATAGGTCATCGCGGAGAGATCTCGCGAAATCAGCAGTGAAGCGACGCGGGTCTTGTCAGTCTGGAAGGCGATGGCGATCAGGTCGAGCATCAACTTCGCGTGGTCGCGAAGGTCTTCGGGCAAGCCGTTGGCCGGGCGCTCCATCGTGATGGCCGGCCGATTCTTCAGCTTGGCCTGGTCGTCGGCCTGTTCTTTTGCCTTACGCATGCCTTCAACGCGCTTTTCTACTTCGCGGACACTCGTTAGGTATTCATCGAACTTGGCGTTGTCGGTGGAACTGATGGTGCGGCTGAAGCGCTCGGCGCGCTCTTTAACGCGGTCGAGAATGCTGATGTTCAACAGACTCCCGCGATTCTCGAACAGCATGTCAAACGCCAGCGAGGGATAGACTTCATTCGGCACCGGCGATTCAGGGCTCTGCCAGGAGATGTGCGAACTGTAAGCCAGCGAGAAGTTGGTTTCGTGGAAGCCGGTGATGGGCTGTTCACAGGCAAGGACCATGCTCGACTGCAGAGTCTCCTGCCCCACGTGATTGGCGATCATCTGGTCAACCGACACGCCGGAATGGAGCACCGAGCCTTTAGTCAACGTTGCGCCCGTAAGCAGGCTGCCTGTTTGCGGAGGGTGAATGCCCAAGCCCGTCGCGCCCTTATTGAACAGTCCGTGGACGACGTTGATCTTGCTCTTCAGGGGCTCGAGCGGCGAGAGCGACTTGCTAAGTTTCATGTCAACGCCCGAACCGTCCGATCCCCAGTAGTCTTCATTTACGCCGCAACCAAGGAAGACTACGCCAAAGCGCTTTGGAAGTACGGGAGCGCTCGTGGTGGCAGCCTTCGCACTGAACGACTCAAGAAAGGGCAGAGCCATTGCGACGCCGGCACCGCGCAGAACGGCGCGGCGAGCAATTTGGTGGGCCGAAGGTTTGATTCCGTCTGGCATCTCTGATTACCTTTGCGAATAGGATTCTGAAGTCACGTTCTGAGAGAACTGTGGACTGCGCTTAGTCAGAAACTGCGGACTGTTAACGATAGTCTCGATCAGCACCGACATGCGATATCCGCCGGCGCTCAGGCGGGTGCGCATCTTGGCTAGAAGCTCGTCATCGGTGATCAGCGGCTGGCGGCCCAGCGCAAACACCAGCATCTTTTCGCTGATGTTAATGAGGAAATCCTGCTCGCGATTTGCGCGGATGTAGGTCAGCAGACCTTCCATGCCGTCGCCCTGCTGTCCGCCGGGAAATTGCGTACGCGCGTCCACCAGCCGACCACCCATATCCTTGCTCCGCTTTTCGCCGGCCGGGCCGTAGCCTTCGAAAGCTATACCGAAGGAGTCGAAGCGCGCGTGGCAGGAGGCGCAGATTGGATTCTCGCGGTGCTTGGCGAGCATTTCACGCACCGGCAGGTCCATCGTGGCCTCGTCTTTCGGCAGTTCCGGAACCACGGCGGGGGGCGGCGGAATCACCTCGCCCAATACGCGCTGGGCGATCCAATGGCCGCGCTTGACGGGGCTGGTTCTCAATCCGGAAGCGTTCGTGGTGAGGAAGACGGCCATCGGCAACAAGCCGCCGCGGCCGTACAGCCTTGCATTGTCCACCTGAATCCAATGGTCCGCTCCACCCGCTACGGGAGGCATTCCATAGTATTGGGCGAGCGCCGGATTCACGAAGGTGTAGTTTCCGTACAGCAGGTTCAGCACGGAACGGTCGTTCTGAATCACGTCGCTGATCAATCGGACCGGCTCCTGAAACATCGCTTCGCGGAGTTCGTTGGTGAAGGCGGGGAAGCGTGCCCGATCGACGCCGTTATGATCTTCGAAGCGGCGAAAGTCCAGCCAGTTGCCGGCGAATTCAGTGGCCAGTCCGCGTGCCCGATCGTCTTTCAACATCCGGCGGACCTGCGCTGTGAGCACGGCGGGCTTTGCGAGATCGCCGGCTTCGGCTCTCGCCATCAACTCTTCGTCGGGCATGCTCGACCACAAGAAAAAACTCAGACGGCTTGCCAGGGAGTAGTTCGATAGCGATTGAGGGGCCGTTTTTACCGAGGCAATCGTGGCGCCCTTCACCATGTCCACCCGATAGAGAAACTCCGGTGAGATGAGGATGCTGGTAACCGACCCACGCATCGCTTCTTCGTGCGAGAGGTTGCGCTGCTGGCGCAGTTCACGATAGTAGGCCAGAATGTCATCGCGATCTTCGATGGTAAGCGGCCTGCGATAGGCTCGCGCCGCCAGCTTGAGCAAAGAGTCGAGATGGCGCTGTTCCGCGTCCAGGCGTGCCTTCTCCACCCAGCGAATAGCGTCGTTGGTGTTGTCGAAATAAGTCTTGATGGCCTTCACGATCTCCGAGTTGTTGATAGTGTTTGCCTTCGCCAGGTATTGGTCGCGCATTTTGGCAATGGAGGCGGCGGAGGAGAAAGTGTTAACGCTGGGACGATCGACAACAACGCCCCTGCGTGAACCATCGCCGCCGTTGTATACGAACTGGGAATAAGTGCGAGTAGTGTAGTCGCCGATGAACTCGAAGTCCTGCCAGAGTTTGTCGAGCTCCTGTTTTCCTCTCTCGTCCAGGATCAGTTCGATGAGCGCCTGATCGTCGCGGTAGTAGCCCATCACATTGTGGAGTCCGGCGCCCAGCAGGCGGCCTTTATCCATTGAAGTAATCGGATAGAAGCGGCCCTTCTCGCGCAGGCAAAACACAGTGGGGAAAACGCTGCTGAAGCGGGCGAACGCAGCTTCGTAACGGGCTCTCTGTCCCGCGGGAACCAGAAGGTCGGGGTCTTCCAGCCGTTCTTTTTGGTATACGGCGGCGGATCTTTTCAGCTCGGCATCTTCCTGCCCACCGAACGTGGGGCCGCGCGTGACTACGAATTCCGGCGCCGCTGGTTCGCCCTCAACGCGAAGTGCTAACGGCTCAAAATCGCGGTGGTGCGTGGCAAGCAGGTGATTTCGATACATCGCCACCGGCTGGAAGTTGGCATTGAATCCGGGCGCGTCCAGATTGTTAAAGAGCTTCTCGGTGTGCCGGCGGATCTTCACGACAAAATCCCGCATCTCGACGCACCCTGCGCGTGCAGCATCGGGCTGCTTATTTTTGGCAGCGGGTAACGCACGCCACATTGCTTGCAGTTTCACCAGCGGCCCCACGTCTTCATTCGCCTCCTCCAGGGTCTGCCAAACCATGGGAAGGTATTTCGGCGATACCTTGGATTGCGCAGCAATAGAAGCGAGAGTCGCGGCGGGGTAGCCTAGCGCGGCGCGATTCTTGTAACGCCAGGCGGCCTGAAAGTAGTCAGCGAAATCGGTCGGCTGAGTATCGTAGAACGCTACGATTCGCTGAATCGCATACTTTTCACGATCAGTTTCTACCAGCATAAAGTGGTTCGCGAACGCCATGCCATCCGGTTTGAGAACAAGGTGGTCTGAAACCTGACGCGCGGCTTCGAGGTACTTGGACATCAGGGCGGGAGAGATGGTTAAGGACTCGCCGGAGTTGTCAAAGCCCGCCTCATTCGCAGGGTCCACTGGAAACTCACGCGCGGGTTTCAGATCGACACCGGTGAGATCGCGGATGGTGTTGTTGAACTCGGCGTTGCTGAGGCGGCGGGCCAGCACTGGTCCCGGATCGCCGGCATTCTTGAGAGCTGTGTTCCTGCGAACCGCTTCGATCCAGCTTGTGATCTCCTTCCGCACTTCGGCCGTGGGCTGCGCCAAAGCGCGGGGAGGCATCTGGTTCGACAGGAGTTTTCGCTGCACCAGTGCCCAATGCGGGGCGTCCTTCACCACCGATTCAAGGCTGGAGTAATGCAGCAAATCAAGCGTGGCCGCCGGGGAGGCGCCGCTATGGCAGCCGGTGCAGTAGGTGGCGAGAAATGGGCGGACGGTCTGCTTGAAGCTGCGCTCGAGTTCAGCATCGGTGGGGGTGGTTGCGTGGAGTGATAGAAAAGCGCCAAAGCCGAGGAGGAAGGGAGTCACCGCTGGCCACCGGTTTGGCAACTGGCGCTGCCTGGGGATCTCCTCTTGCAAACGTGGCAGCCTCATGAGTACAGTCCAGGAACCAACCAGCAAAACGGGACGGTCTTCATCCATAATCCACCGAAAGACCATCGGAATCAATGGGTTTGGGACGACTAGGTTCAATACCAGGACGAAGAGGGTCCGATAACTCCTATACACTGATCATCGTCTGGGATACAGTAATTTCGAGCAATGGGATTAAGTCTCACCCGGATCCAGGTGGCCGCCGCCGTTCTCGGCTTATTCCTGCTAAATGGCGGAGTAGTCGCCACTTATCAGTGCCTGCGCGCAAAACTCTATCACACCAACGCCGCCATGGGCGGAATTGTAATCAATGAGATGACCGGCGCTGTCGCCGGCGCTTTTTTCCTCAGCATTGCCGTTTATTTGCTTTGGAGCAAGCCGACGCAGCCATCGGGCTGGCTGGCGTTGCTCGGAATGCATGGTGCCGCAATTCTCGTGTATTCCGCCCTTCACACCTCGGCGTATTGTGCGATGCGTTCGTTGTTGTACCCGTTGTTTGGGTATGGGGAATTCAATGCGGGCAACCCGGTGCTCCGCTATGCCATGGAGTTGCCGAACGACCTTCTGACGTACATCAAATGGCTGCTGCTGTACCTCGTGATCCAATACTATCGCCGCCTGTTGGACCGTGAGAAGGCGGCGGCAGCGCTCGAGCGCAATCTGGCCGACGCAAAGATGAAAAACCTGCAAGCGCAGATGCAACCTCACTTCCTCATGAACGCCTTGAACGCAGTGTCGTCGCTGATTTATACGGATCCGCGAGCCGCCGACGAGATGATTGCGCGGTTAGGCTCGTTTCTGCGACGTTTGCTTTCCGGGGAACAGACCAACCAGGTTTCGCTCGCACAGGAACTGGAGTCGGTGCAGACCTACATCGACATTATGCAAATGCGATATCAGGACCGGCTGATCTATCGGTGCGACATCGATCCCGCCACCCGAGCCGCCAAGATCCCTCCGTTATCCCTGCAGCCGCTGGTGGAGAATTCGATCACTCACGGAATGAATCCAGTGGACTTCAGCGTGGAAATCGACCTTACCGCGCGGCTATGCGGCGATTGCGTTGAACTCACCGTTCGCGATCATGGAGCAGGGTTCAAGCCGGGCGCGGCTTCGGGCGTGGGCCTTCAGAATTTGCGAAATCGTCTTGTGACGTTGCACGGCGATCGGCAAGCCCTGCAGGTGGGGCCGGCTGAAGGCGGTGGCACTGTGGTCCGGCTGCTGATCCCGCAAAATGCCTGACGATCTCTTTTCCGTTGCGATTGTCGACGACGAGCCGCCGGCCCGCGCCAAGCTGCGGCATTACATCGAACAACATTCGAAGTTCCGCGTTCGCGATGAAGCGGGCAGCGGCGCCGCCGCTATTCGAATGCTCTCGGAATGGATGCCTTCCCTCTTGTTCCTGGACATCGAACTGCCGGACATGTCCGGTTTCGACGTTGTCCGCGCTTGCCCCGTGCCGCCGGAATCCGTCGTCGTTTTCGCCACGGCTCACGAGCAGCACGCCCTGCGGGCATTTGAGGCGCACGCGATGGATTACCTGGTGAAACCAATATCTCCGGTACGTTTCGCTGGACTCATGACACGCGTGGAGAAGAAACTGGTGGATGCACGTGAAGCGGCCTCGGCCCGCGAGGGGCGCCTCAACCGGGAAAAGTTCGCCGACACTGTGACCTGTCGATACGGCGGCCGCTCGATTCCGGTGACTGTGCGGGACATCGTCTTCATCGAATCGGCGCGCAATTACACCGTTCTGCACGTGGGATCGGGAACGCACATTCTGAGACGCACGCTGGAGTCGTTTGAAAAAGGTCTCGATCCGGAGTGCTTTGTGCGGATCGGGCGAAGTGTCATCGTAAACCGGGAGTTCGTAAAAGAGGTCGAGGCGGCCACTCATGGGGACTACAGAGTCGAGATGAAGACAGGCCACCGCCTGACCTGGACTCGTAAGTATCCTGGGCTCGGCGACCTTGTCAGATCGATTTGAAGCTCAAGCTCTCGTGGGCATCCATTCGCTCCCGTTGATCCGAGTTCCCACACCCAGCTTCATCAATCGCCTGCCAGGGGCAGCGATCCGGAGAAATCACGTTCGTCGGACCAACTCCACCGGATCGCCGACCGTGACGTGGCCCGGCCGGGCGACAAAGCAATTCAGCCCGAGCCGCCCGCCAAATTCCTTCTGAACGCGCCGCAACACACCCAGATCCTGCTCGCCTGAATCCGGATCGAACGTCGTCATGATGCAGCGCCCACGCAGATCTTGCACGCCGATGATCGCCTCCCCGATCTTCAGCTCCTGGCCCTCCCAATCGCGCTCACTAAGTCCCTCGACACCGCCGATCACCAGATTCGGGCGGAACCGTCGCCGGTCATAGCCAACGGCCTTCAGCATTCCATCCGTTGCAACCAACAACGGTAAGATGTCGAACCGGTCTTCCAATTCGGCTTCCACCAGCCGCGCTCCGGCGCCGGCCGCGGCCTCGACATCCTTCGCCACACTTTCATCAGTGAACGGCCGCCCGTCTACCAGAACCTCGCCGCCTTCGCCTAGCGTGGCGCGATGGCGGAGTAGTGCGGGCCGTGTTCGGGCAGTCATAATCCGTCCTGCGCCAATCCTGGCTTGAACTATGCGGTCGCCCGCCACGCCGGCCTCAGTCAGGGCCACCGCTTTGAGCATTTCGCCCGCCATCGATTTAACCGGGTACCGCCAAATTTCTTCCAGCCACATTGGAGTCACCTGGGAATCGGCGGCTCGAAGCGCTTCTTTCGAGCCGCCCGCATCCATTTAGTCAAGCTGCCTTCTTTACCGCGATCTTGCGCTCATGGAATGATCGCACAAGCGCGGCAATCTCTTCGCAATGATCCTCAAGCCCAAAGTGGCCTGTATCCAGCATGTGAAGTTCGGCATCCTTGACGTCGCGCTGGAACGCACGGCCACCCGCCTGCGTGAAGATCGGATCGTTCGCACCCCACACCAGGAGCGTCGGCGGCTGTTGCTTCCGCAGGTAGTCGTGCCAGCGCGAATATTGCTCGACGTTCGTGCGGTAATCGTAGAGCAGATCAAGTTGGATACGATGATTTTCCGGCCGGCCGAGGAAGAACAGGTCAGTGCTCCAGTTGTCGGGACTGATCTTTTCCGGGTTGCGCGTACCCTCGCTGTAGATCCACTTCACACCTTCAGGGGTAAGGAAGCCGGCGAGCGGCGCCTCGGTCTCGGGGGTACGGTTCTTCCAAAGCGCGGTCCGCAGCGCATCCCAGACACCGGTGAAACCTTCCTCATAAGCATTGCCGTTCTGGCTGATAATTCCCGCAATCCAATCGGGATGTCGCAACGCAATGCGGAAGCCCACGGGCGAGCCGTAGTCTTGAATGAACATCGTGAAACGCTTGACGCCGATCGCCACCAGCAGCTTCTCCACCACCTCAGACAGTTTGTCGAAGGTGTACGGAAAAACGTCCGGCGAGGGCGCATCGGTGTTGCCGAAGCCCGGGTAGTCGGGTGCAATCATGTAAAACTTGTCCGCCAACTCCGCCATCAGGTTGCGGTACATGTGGGATGACGAGGGGAATCCGTGAAGCAGGACCATCACCGGATTTCTCGGGTCGCCGGCCTCGCGATAGAAGACTTTCAGTCCATCGATGTCTGCGAATTTGTAGTTCATTGTGGTGTTCCTTTCTGCAATGAGAGGATGCACCGTCATGGCCATATCGCGGGTATCGTATTATCAACACTCTAGCTCTTAACCGCGATCTCGCTCTCGTGATCTTTCACGAAGCCGGAATAAACGCTCACAAATTTGTGATTTCTCACAAGAGGTGCGAATTTGGATCTGCTGCCGGTCATCCTTTCGATTGCACAAGCTGAGGGTCCGCCTTCCGTGCTAGGCCAGATCATCAAGGCGATTATGGCGAACGAGCATGTGGCCCTGGCGCGTATATGGTTTCTCGACCAGGACGGCGCTTGTCCGGTCTGCGCAAATACGGGTGAAGCAGCCGCCTTGCACATGCGAGCCAGTGGTGGCCGTCCGCTCGAGCCCGAAGCGGATTGGACCCGCATCGATCGCGCCCACCACCGGGTCGCCCTGAACGCCGAACAAAAGGTGGCGCTCATCGCGCGCACCGGCGAGCCGGTTCTGATTCCGGATATCGCGCAGGCACCCGGTATTGGAATGGACATCGGATGGGCCAATCGCGAGCAGATCGAAGGGTTCATCGGCCATCCGCTTAGATTTCGCGGCGGCACCGTCGGGGTGCTTGCCGTCTTCCTGCGGGTGCATCCCAACCAGGCCACGCTCCAATGGCTGAGCACGTTCGCCGCTCACGCAGCCGTCGCCATCGGTAATTGTCGTGCGTTCCAGCAGATCGATGAGCTCCGGCGGAAGCTTGAACTCGAGCGCGATTATCTTCGCGAGGAAGTGGTCGAGACCGGTGACTTTCGAGACATCATCGGCCACAGTCCTGCGCTCAAGCGCGTCCTTCAGCAAATCGACTTAGTGGCGCAAACCGACTCCAGCGTGTTGATCCAGGGAGAGAGCGGCACCGGCAAGGAACTCATCGCTCGCGCCATTCACCAGCGCAGCCGCCGCGCCGCCAAACCGATGATCCGCGTGAACTGCGGCTCCATTCCCAAAGACTTATTCGAGAGCGAATTCTTTGGTCACGTCAAAGGATCATTCACTGGCGCCATACGCGACCGCATTGGGCGCTTCCAGCTAGCCGACGGCGGAACTCTGTTCCTGGATGAAATCGGTGAGATCCCACTGGACCTGCAGTCGAAACTGCTGCGTGTGTTGCAGGAAGGGGAATTTGAGCGCGTCGGCGATGAACACACCCGGCGCGTCAATGTGCGATTGGTTGCCGCCACCAATCGCAATCTGCGAATGGAGTCGGAAGAAGGCCGCTTCCGCCTCGACCTCTTTTATCGCCTGAGCGTTTTCCCTCTGGAGCTTCCTTCTTTAATGGACAGGCGGGAAGATATTCCTCAGCTGGCGTCGCATTTCGTGACGCAGGCTTGCCGCCGCCTGCACTTGCCCGAAGGAAAGCTGCCGCAAGGGGAGATGGACCGGCTACGAGAGTATGGCTGGCCCGGCAACGTGAGGGAGTTGCAGAATGTGGTTGAGAGAGCAGTAATTCTCGCTCAGGGCGGACCGCTGCGTTTTGATCTCGGAAGTGTTCCCAGGCCTAAGGCCGCCGATGCCGAGCAACGGTCGGAGTTCTACACCGAAGCGCAATGGAGGCAGAAGGAACGAGAGAATCTGCTCCGTGTGTTGAAGCAGGCAGGTGGCAGGGTATCTGGCGCCGGCGGGGCGGCTGAGTTGCTTGGTGTTAACCCAAACACTCTGGCCTCCCGCCTCCGCGCGCTAGGCATCTCGCGAGACTACATCAATTGATCCACCTCACTTGTGCAGGCCTGGCCAGTTCCGCCCCGCTTCGCCGATCCTCTTGTAAACGTCGTCTTCCCATTTGCGCTGCACAGACTTGCTGTAGTTCACATATAGTTTGCCGTCGATGACTTTCCAAGCCTCCGGATCGACATCGGCCGTGTAGCCTTGACTCACCGCCCATGCGCAATATCCGCCAAATTGGGGCGCATACTTTTCCGGCGACGCGGCGAATAGATCGCGATCCTCTCCGCTTGCGAACCAGAAAGTTGCACCCATCCACGTATGCGCGATTTGGGCTAAACCCTTCACGGGCTTGCTCTGCGTAAAGTAGGCGACTGGATCGTATCCCTTCAATGCTACGCCGCTTCCGTTCTTATTGACCGGTTCAACAAGGCTTGCTGCATTCATCACAAAGCACGACAACGCAGCGGCCGAAAGTAAGTAGTTCCTCATGCCTAGTAGATCCCGAATGGCAAAACAATATTCCCGGGAATATCCACGGACCCCACCGGCATCTCTGCACCGGGCAGAAAGACCAGGAGAATATGGAACGACTCGCAGGCAGGAACGTACTCATCACCGGAGCATCGTCGGGCATCGGACAGGCAATCGCCATCCGCTTCGCCCGCGAGGGTGCCAACGTAGCCATCAACTATCGCAGCGGCGCCGAACAGGCGGAAGTCACTCGCGTGCAAGCGCAGCAAGCCCGCACTAACGGCACAGGCCAGGAAATCACCGTCCAGGCCGACGTCTCACAAGAAGATCAGGTGAAAGACATGTTCGCAAAGGTTCTCGACGCCTTCGGCAGTATCGACGTCCTGGTGAACAACGCCGGCATTCAAAAGCCATGTCCGAGTCACGAAATCGAAGCCGCCGACTTCGATCGCATCATCGGCGTCAATGTACGCGGTCCCTTCCTGTGCGCTCGTGAAGCGCTGCGGCATTTTTTGAAGCGTGGCGGTGGTGGAGTCATCCTCAATAACTCGAGCGTTCACGAAATCATCCCGAAACCCAAGTATTTGAGCTATTCCATTAGTAAAGGCGGCATGGAGAACCTCACCAAATCGCTCGCGCTCGAGTACGCCGGCCAGGGCATCCGCGTTAACGCTGTCGGACCCGGAGCCGTCGTAACCCCGATCAATAAAGCATGGATCGACAATCCCAAGGCTCGCGGCGAAGTGGAAAGCCATATTCCGATGGCGCGCGCTGCCGCAGCCGACGAGATCGCTTCAGTGTTCGCATTCCTGGCCTCCGACGACGCTTCCTATATCACCGGACAGACCATCTTCGCGTGCGGCGGACTCACCCTGTACCCCGAGTTTCGCGTCGCCTGGTCATCGGGCGAATAAAGGAATCAACATGCTCGATAACAAGGTTGTACTCATTACCGGCGCCAAGGGCGGCCTCGGCTCCAACGTGACGCAGGCTTTCCTCGACGCTGGCGCTACCGTCGTTGGTGTGTCGCGCTCCATCGCCGCCTCGGATTTCCCCTATCCCGGATTCATCGCCATGCCTGCTGAACTATCGAGCGGAGACGCCGCCCGCGAGCTTGCCGACAAAGTCGTAGCCGGACACCAGCGCATCGACGCGCTCATACACCTGGTGGGCGGCTTCGCGGGCGGGAAATCCGTTGCCGACACCGACGACGCTACCGTCGACCGAATGTTCGACCTTAACTTCAAGTCGGCTCTCTACATCATCCGCGCCGTGCTCCCGCACATGCGTGAACAAAAATCGGGACGCATTCTCGCCGTTGGCAGTCGCGCTGCCGTCGAACCCGCACCTGCAGCTGGCGTGTACGCCGCCTCGAAAGCCGCCCTCGTATCGCTAGTCCGCACCGTGGCGCGCGAGAATAGCGACTTGTGCATCTCAGCGAACATCGTCCTGCCCGGCACCATGGACACGCCCGCCAATCGCGCCGCAGACCCCAGTGCCGATTTCTCGAAATGGGTGCAGCCGTCACAGGTGGCTGGAATACTCTTGCACCTCGCCTCCGACCAGGCATCGCAAGTGAACGGTGCAGTGATCCCTGTGTACGGAAAGGACGCCTGATGTCTGCGATGGTCACGCTGCTCAGCGTATACGCCGCTGCCGGACTGCTGTTCGCCATTCTGTTCGTCATCCTCGGAATTCATCGAGTGGACGAACACGCCCATGGCGCTGGCGTTGGATTCCGCCTGATCGTGATCCCCGGCGTAGCGGCACTGTGGCCCTTGCTGTTGCTCCGTTGGTTTCGCGGAGGGGAGAAAGATCCCTCGTGATTCAACCCCTGCGGCGCGCCCACCGTTGGATCTGGATTGTCCTCGCCATCGTCCTGCCGGTGTTGTTCGCCGCGGCGATGATGGTGCGTCATCCCGCCGCGCCTCCAAACCCGCAATTGAACTGGGAGCAATATAAGTGAGTGTCGAATACCAGGCAGTCGGATGGAATCGCCAGAAGCGCATCTACGACACTGTGCTCGCTATTTCGGTACTTGTCTATCTCGCCGTATTCGTCGGCGCCGGCGCTTGGCTTCATCCCAACGCGACCGTCGAAACTTTGCTCATCCGCGGCCTCGGGACCGCAGCCCTCCTGCTGCTCCACGTCATCCTCGCCATCGGGCCGCTCTGCCGCCTCAACCGGCGCTTTCTGCCGTTGCTCTATAACCGCCGCCATCTCGGCGTCACAATGTTTCTGCTCGCGCTCGCCCACGGCGTCTTCGGCGTCATTCAGTTTCACGCCTTCGGAGATTCCAACCCGCTGGTCAGCTTGTTCACCGCCAACCGCCGCTTCGACAGCCTCTCCGAATTTCCCTTTCAAGCGCTGGGCTTCTTCGCCCTCGTCATCCTTTTCCTAATGGCCGCCACCAGTCACGACTTCTGGTTGAAGAATCTGTCGGCGCCCGTCTGGAAGCGGTTGCACATGGCTGTCTATCTCGCCTACGCGCTTCTCATAGCGCACGTTGCACTCGGCGCGCTGCAGTCCGAGACCAGTCCGGTATTCGCCATCATTCTAGGTGTGGGCTTGATCACCGTGCTGTCGCTCCATGTCGCTGCCGCACAGCGTGAGTCACGGACTGATAAACAGTCACCCGCGCCCGCGCAGGATGGCTTCATCGAAGTCTGCGACGTGAACGGCATTCCTGAGAAGCAAGCCGTGATCGTGAACGTGGGAGACGAGCGTGTCGCCATCTTCCGCTACGACGGCAAAGTATCCGCCATGTCCAACGTCTGCCGCCATCAAAACGGACCGCTGGGCGAAGGCCGCATCATCGATGGCTGCGTCACTTGTCCCTGGCACGGCTATCAATACGTGCCCGACACCGGCGCTTCACCGCCTCCGTTCAAAGAAAAGGTTGCGACTTATCGAACGCGCATCATCAACGGGAGAGTGCAAGTGCATCCGTGCGCTCTCGAGCCGGGAACACGCGTGGAACCGTCCCGTATCAATGACGAGGTCATGAGGACGCGGTCATGAGCGAATTCTATGTAGGCTATCTGCCGAAGGCGCCCCCGCATCTCGGACGCTGGATCCGGCGGGTAGTAATCGCGCTGGCAGTGCTAGCTGTCACAATCGCGATTCTGCTGGTGATTGGCCAATCGCCGTTCGCGGCAAGCCGCTTCGAATATCAGCAATATCACGACTACCAGGGCGTGATTTCCCAAACCCCGTATCCAAATCTGTTCACTGCCGGCGGTCGCTACCTCCTGGTGGCGCCTGGCAAGCACGGGGCCGAAAGCCTGCTGCAGGGCCTTGACCTTCGCAATGTCCAGTTAAGAGGTGCATTGATCGAACGTGGAACCGACAGGATGTTGGAGCTCGAGCCTGGCTCGATTCGCTCAACCTCACCTCAAGCCGTCCCCGTGCCTGTCATGACTGACCTTGGCGACGTCACTCTCACCGGCGAGATCGCCGATAGCAAATGCTACCTCGGTGTAATGAATCCAGGCAGCGGCAAGGTCCATCGCGATTGTGCGGTGCGCTGCATCAGCGGCGGCATCCCTCCCTCGCTCGTGGTCACGGATTCGAGCGGCGCACAGCGCGCGCTTTTGCTCACCGGCCCAGGCGGCCGCAAACTCACTCGCGAGGTCCTCGAATTCGTCGCCGAACCGGTCCGCATCAGCGGGCGTCTCGGGCGGCTCGGAGACAAACTGATCCTCAGCGCCGAGCCGCATCAATTCAAACGCATCAGCCGGGAATAATCGCGACGCCAGGCGGGATTGAGACCGCAGTGAATAACAGAACTGCTGCTCACGCGCTGCCCGGGCTGATGACGTTCCCAATTCCTGGACTTCGGGAACTGGAAGCGCTCTACCAGCAATTTCGCGAGAACGCGAGCGAGCTCACGCTCCCCGAACGGCTTATCCAGCACCTTCGAGTCACCCACCGGATCGCGGACAAGGACCTGAACCATGTCCCGCGAAAGGGTGCCGCCGTAGTCGTCGCCAACCACCCCTTCGGCGTTCTCGAAGGCGCAGTGCTCGCGATGCTGCTAAGCCAACTGCGTCCCGACGTGAGGATTCTCGCCAACGGCGTTCTGGCGGCTATACCCGAACTTCGTGACCTCGTTATCGCGGTGGACCCGATGGGCGGCGCGCGCGCCACTCGCCGAAATCCCGGCGGACTGCGGCAGTCCATTGAACACCTCGCCAACGGAGGACTGCTCGTCGTCTTTCCCGCCGGCGAAGTTTCTCACTACCAGTGGAAAGAGCGCGCAATCACCGACTCATCCTGGAGCCCGGCCGTCGCGCGACTACTCTCCGTCGCCGCCCGGCGCGCGCCTTCGCTCGCTATCATCCCCACTCATATTGAAGGCGCCAATAGCAAGCTGTTTCAACTCGCCGGTTTGCTCCATCCGCGACTCCGAACCGCTCTGCTGGCGCGCGAACTCCTGAATAAGCGCGGTGCGCAAGTTTCCATTCGCATGGGCAGCGCGATTGCCGTCGATAAACTTCTCGCGATTCCCACCGACGCCGAACGCATGGACTACCTGCGCTGGCGCACCTATCTGCTTGCCTCCCGCCACGACTTCCGCGCCAGGACCGCCGTCCCGCTCAAACGCAGCGCCGTCGCCGAGGTTCCTGTAGCGGACCCGGTACCCGCTACGCTGCTGAAGCGCGAGATTGAGGCTCTGCCCGCGTCCGCTGCGCTCGCTGCTGCCGGCGATCTTACCGTCTACCTCGCGCGCGCTCAACAGATTCCCAACTTGCTCCAGGAAATCGGACGGCTGCGCGAGTTGACCTTCCGCGCTGCCGGCGAAGGTACCGGCGCCGCAGTCGACCTCGACCACTTCGATTCCGCCTACCAGCACTTGTTCGTCTGGAACGCGGCCCGCTGCGAGATCGTCGGCGCTTATCGTCTGGCGGAAACAGACCGCGTCTCGAAGCTCTATACCGCCACTCTGTTCGACTACGGCGACGCCTTCCTGAACCGCATGGGGCCAGCGCTCGAACTTGGCCGTTCCTTCGTTCGCGCCGAGTATCAAAAGAGCTTCGGTCCGCTCCTGCTGCTGTGGAACGGCATCGGCAAATACGTCGCCTCCAATCCTCGTTACAAGGTCCTGTTTGGACCCGTCAGCATCAGCAATGAATATCAATCCATCTCGCGCGAGTTAATGGTTTCGTTTCTCGAACGGCACGCGTCACTGCGCGACTGGATGGGCCTCGTCGCCACTAAAAATCCGTTTCGCAAAACCGCCCGGACGCCTTTGCCACAGGCCGGTTTTGACCTCGACGACCTCTCCGCCGTCGTGTCCGACCTCGAACCCACCCGCGCCGGCGTTCCGATTCTCCTGCGTCAATATTTGAAGCTCGGCGGCAAACTCCTCGGCTTCAACATCGACCCCAAGTTTTCCAACGCTCTCGACGGATTAATTGTTGTCGACCTCACCAAAACAGAACCGCGGCTGCTGAGCCGGTATCTCGGCAAAGCTGAAGCCGCTGAATTTATCGCCTGTCAGAAAGGATCTTATGCAGCATAGTAAAGCGTTCACGATCACCAGTTGGGTGTTGCGCGGAATCGTCGCCGTCATCCTGCTGCAGACACTCTTCTTCAAGTTCACCGGCGCGCCTGAATCGGTCTATATCTTCACCACGCTCGGCATCGAACCTTGGGGCCGCATCGGTAGCGGCATCGTGGAACTGGCAGCCTCCATACTTCTTCTCTTCCCGCGTACGGTTACAGTCGGCGCATTGCTTGCCATGGGGACGATCAGCGTCGCCATCCTGAGCCACTTAACCAAACTCGGCATCGCCCTCCCAGCGGTCGGCGATCATGGTGAGTTATTTACGCTGGCGGTTGTCGTCCTGGTATGTTCCGGGGCGCTCCTCATCCTGCACCGCAGCGAAATCCCGATCCACGGAAGAATCTGAGGACACGCGGGAATAATCCGCCCACCTTAGGACATAACACGGGCATGCTGTTGAAGTTGTCTTCTATATTGTGTGTCGTCGCATTGGCAGCGGTTGCCGCTCCAAAACCCGGCGAGCGCGCCCCGGATTTCTCGCTCGCTTCCATCAACGGCGAGAGTATGCGTCTCTCCGAGGCCATCTCCAAGGGACCAGTCATCTTGATCGCGCTTCGTGGATATCCCGGCTATCAATGCCCGTATTGCAACCGTCAGGTGCAGGATTTCATGCAGCACGCCCAGGAATTCGCCTCCGTCACCGTCATCCTCGTGTACCCTGGTCCCGCCGCCGATCTGGAAAAGCACGCCCAGGAATTCACCGGCGACAAACCGATGCCTGCAAACTTCCATTTACTCCTCGATCCTGACTATCGCTTCACTGAGTTGTACGGCTTGCGTTGGGACGCCAAGGGCGAGACGGCTTATCCATCCACTTTCCTGATCGATGAAAAAGGCATCGTGTCTTTCGCCAAGGTCAGTACCTCCCACGGCGGACGTACTCGCGCCGCTGAGATGGCCGCAATGCTCAAGCAGAAATGACCGTCGCCGAACTCATTCACACACCGCGACTCTGGTCGTCCAGCCACGCCAACCGCCGCGTAACGTGGATGGAGCTTTTCTTCGACTTGATCTTCGTCGCCGCGGTGGCTGAAGTAGGAAAGGCTCTCAGTGCCGACTTCACCCTCGCTGGACTCAGCCGCTACGCCTTCCTGTTCGTCCTCATCTGGTGGGCCTGGAGCGGTCACACCCTGTTCTCCACGCGCTTTGACACCGACGATCTCCTTCAACGCTTCCTCGTCCTTCTTCAGTGCTTCATCGCCGCCGTCATGGCCGCTAATGCCAAGGACGCGCTCGACAGTCGTTCGTCGGCCGGATTCGGAGCGGCCTACGGGGGCATCCGGCTCATCCTGGTCATTCAATATATGCGTGCGCGCCGCGTCCCTGAAACACGGCGCCTGGCCACCCGCTTCGCCGCCGGCTTCGGCCTTGCCGCCGTCATCTGGATCGCATCAGCACTGACGGGGGCGCCCGAACGATATTGGCTTTGGGCCATTGCTTTGGCGATCGACTTTGCAACTCCCTGGTTAGCGGAGCGGCACGGCAAGCACGCTCCACCGCACGCCGAACACTATCCCGAGCGCTTCGGCCTTTTCACCATCATTCTGCTAGGAGAGTTCGTCGCCCAGGTCATGGCCGGAATCGAGAGCCAGGAGTATTGGACCGCGCCCGCTGCATCGACGGCGTTCATGAGCATGGCCATCGCGTTTACCTTGTGGTGGTGCTATTTCGATGCGGCCAAGGGAGCAGCCGAACGCCACGTTCACACTCGGCGCCAGGGAGTCCTATTTCAGGTTTGGAACTACGCTCACTTGCCGCTCTTCCTGGGACTAGGCGTCGCCAGCATCGGCATCAAGAGGTTGATCGCTCTGCCCGACGACGACCACATGCATCCCGCGGAAAGCCTGATCCTGTTCTCCGCCGCGGCGACGGTCCTGGCCGCCCTGACGGTGGTAGCCGCCACCCGCACCGCCAAAATCTCAAAATACATCTGGCTTCAACTAGCGCTGGTCGTCCTGCTGGCGGTATTCGGCAACTACGCCGCACCAGCGACCAAGGTGGCGCTCGCCATCGCATTGTTGGCGAGTTGCCTGACCCAAGGCTATCTAACAAAACTCGCCGCAAGATCGAGGGTTCAGCATCAGGAATGACGATGTCTTGGCCGATAGGAGCACCTTCAAAACTCTTGAATCGCGAAGATAACGTCAATGGTCATTTTCCATCGAATCACGTGGAAGCCCGATCAAATGAACGGCCAGTCCTCCATCCGGGGGATACGGCTGACCGTGCGACGCGTAGTCGAAGCGTTGCCAATGTATTCAGACCGCGAGAACCTCTTCCGAAGTTATCCAGAACTGCAGCCTGAGGACGTCCGCCAAGCACTGGCTTCCGCAAGACCTGGAAGACAGCGCAGTTGAGACCTCGGCAGCCTGATGGGCACGATCCTTCGTCTAACCTCGAATCAGGGACTTCCCAGCGGTGCCGCTAGCGAGATTCTCGACCTCCAGTCACGATAGATTCATCTTGCTCAACAAAGACTCACAACCCGGATGTGACACCGGGTCAGCGCGCCAGTCGGCGAGAGTTATCGCAGCGAGTGGCTCGCGCTCATCAATGGCTTGTTCCAAGAGTTGTTTGGCGAGACTGATATCACCACAAGCTTCTGCTGCATAGCTGCGCGCCAGGAACGGGACGTACTGCGTCTTCACCCGCTCCTCCAAACCGGCACGGATCTCCGCGGCTTCCGCCACTCGCCCTTGACTGCGGTGAGCGAGCGAGAGAACGCCGAGCAGAAAAACGTCGCCAGGCGCCATTTTGAGGCCTTCCTCGAGACACAGGGCGGCCTCCTCGAAAAAGCCATGACGCAGCAAAGTCAGCCCCGCCGCGTATCTACAGATCGGTAGCGATGGAAACATTTGGATCAATCCGCGCGCCCGCCCCGCCGCACCGGGACTGCGCATCGTATAAAGGATCCACAACTCCGCGGTCCGCACAGCCGGACTAAATGGATCGAGACTGACGGCTCGCTCGATTTCGGCGAGCGCATCCTCTAGTTGCAGCGTTGGCACGAGATACCAGAGCGCGCGTCCAAGCCGGACCATCGGCGATGACGGATCCATCTCGAGCGCCTTCACGAAGTGCTCGTCGGCGGCCTTCCAGTTGTACTCGTAGAATGCCGAAAATACCCCTCGCACCACGTGCGACTGCGCAGAATCCGGATCCAGTTGCAAAGCCCGGCCCAGGGAGGCGAGCGCGGCAGGAACAAGATCGCGTGGTCGTTGCTTCAGATAGAGCACCTGATAGTACGCTTGGAGCGCCAAACCCGAATGCGGCAGCGCATAACCTGCGTCCAGCTGAATCGCCCGCTCATAACATTCAAGCGCGCGCCGTATGCTTTCGAGCGTTACTTGCTGCACGTAGTAACGGCCCTCAAGATACGCCTGATAAGCCTCCACGTTGGCCGGTCGCCGCTCTCCGGGACCGCGCAGCGTCGTTCGCAATTCACCGGCGATCGCTTGCGCAATTTCATCCTGGAGGGTCAGAATATCGCTCAAATCCCGGTCGTAACGGCCTGACCAGCGGTGGCTGCCATCCGACGCCGCAATCAACTGCGCCGCCACGCGTATCCGGCCGCCGAGGCTCCTAACGCTCCCTTCGAGAATATTCGTCACGCCGAGCGCCTTCGCGATCATTCGGATATCGCGATTTTGCCCCTTAAATGCGAAAGCAGAAGTACGCGCGATCACTTTCAGGCCGGGGATCTTCGTCAGTTCGTTGATGATGTCTTCGGCCAGCCCATCACCAATGTACTCGCCATCTTTCTCGCCGCCCAGATTCGCGAACGGTAGTACCGCGATGGAAGCGGCCTGTCCCGCCCTCATCTCCGTGGTGGGGCCCTCGCCGTTTTTGATTGCGCCGATGAACCGGTATCCCCGGCGGAGATGCGTCTCGATGAATTCCGGTTTCTTCGCATCGTCGCCAAGCGCTTGCCGGATGTCGAGTATGTGCGACTTCAAAACGTCCGGCTGTACGAACGAGTCAGGCCAAAGCGCCTCCAACAATTCGCCGTGTGTAACCAGGCGCCCGGCACGGTCCAACAAGTACGCGAGCAACGAAAACGCCTTCGGAGTGATCGTGATGCGCTCCGACCCGCGCCATAGGCATTGATTGTCGCTATCGAGCCGGAATGGCGGGAATTCGGTCATCGGGAGCCGTGCTGGATCAGCTTATCAATACTTTTACCGACCGGGCACCGCAAATTCACGACTTCTACGAGCTTTGCCCCCATACTAAGGTCCACGTTTTCGACCCGGAAACCGGCGTGCAGTAAGGAGGCAGGAAACAATGTTTAATTCTCTAACAAGCAGGGTACTCCTGTCCGCGACGCTCCTCGGCATGCTGTTCGCCGCACCTCCCACCCTGCCCACTTCCCACTTTCCGCATCGCGAGTTCGCCCTCGAAAAAGTCCAGTTGGCCTTTGAGCCCGCCGGCGCGCCATCCGAGTTTGTGGCGCGTGTGCCCGGACTCGCTCTGCATCTTCGCCCGGCCGAAGCCGAATTCGGCCACCAGGGACTGCACCTGGTTGGAGCCAACCCTGCGGCTCGCGCTATCGCCGGCAACCTTCTCCCGGGCCATAGCCATTACTACTCCGGCAGCGACCGGAAGACCTGGCGTACCAGCGTCCCCCACTACGGACTTATCCGATACCAGAACGCTTATCCCGGCATCGACGTCGTTTATTACGGCGATTGGCGGAAAATCGAGTTCGATTTCATCATTCAGCCCGGTGCCGACCCTCGCCGAATTCAACTCGCCTTAACCGAGGCTCTTCATCTGGGCCCCTCCGTCGCTTATCAGGACACTCCCTCTGGACGAAAACAGATTGACTGCCGCTACGAGCGGCGCCGCGGAAACGTGATCTTCGAACTCGCCGCCTACGACCACACCCGGCCACTCGTCATCGATCCCACCATCACTTACGCCACGCTATTGGGCGGCGGTCAGGCCGACGCCGGATCAGCGGTTGCCGTTGACTCCAGCGGTGCCGCCTACATCACCGGTTCAACCCAGTCCGGTACTTTTCCAACTGTCGCGGCGTTTCAGGGCGGATTCAAAGGCGTCCAGGACGCTTTTGTCGCTAAAATCAGCCCCGACGGCAAAACTCTGCTCTATTCCACTTACTTCGGCGGTGCTCAATACGATTCGGGTTCTGCCATAGCAGTTGATGCCGCCGGAAACGCCTTGGTGGGCGGCTTCACCAGCTCCACTAACTTTCCGCTTCTGAATGCAACGCAACCGGCTTTCGGGGGTGTACAGGACGCATTCGCCGCCCGTTTCGACAGCAGCGGCTTGTTGCAGTACTCCACCTACCTCGGGGGACACCTATTCGACGGAGCAACCTCGATTGCAACTGACCCGGCCGGTAACGCCTACATCGCTGGTTTTACCAGTTCCATGGACTTTCCTACGCGCAACCCGGTGCAGTCCACCAACATTGGCGCCACTGTCGGCTTCATCGTCAAGTTAAGTCCCGCCGGTACGACGATCTATGCGTCCTATCTGGGCGGCAGCGGCCCGGGCTTTACATATCCCTATTCCATCGCGGTGGATGGAGCCGGCAGTGCCTATGTAGCGGGAGCTACCAGCACCTTGAATTACCCGGTGAAGAATGCCCTTCAAAGCGTTGCGGGAGGAGCGTCGGATGCATTTCTTACCAAGTTGAGCCCCGACGGCTCCAGCCTCGTCTATTCCACCTATCTCGGTGGATTGGGGGACGATGGTGCCAGGGCAGTTGCAGTAGATGCGCAGGGAAGCGCGTATATCGCGGGTTATACGAATTCCGCCAACTTCCCAACCGTCAATCCGTTGCAAGCCGGCCGATTTAGCTTCAGCACGACACGGACCGCCGCAGCGAGTTGGAGTTCGGCCAATGCAGCATTGCCGGGTGGGTCTCGCCGGATGGTCGTTTCTCCGGCAGATCCCACCAATATCTATGCCATCACTGCCGGCGTCCTTTACCAAAGCGTAAATAGCGGCGCGGATTGGTCGATAATCCTGCAAGACAAACTGCCAATTCTCAGCTTTGCAGTGGACCCGGTGACGCCAACTACTCTCTACGCCGGAGGCACCAGGCAACTGTCCAAGAGCACCGACCGCGGAAAGACCTGGCATGCCACAACCTACGCAGGTGCGAATGTCATGGTAATGGCCGTTGACCCCAAGAGCACCTCCACGGTCTACGCGGGCGTGGGCGGTGGTGGCGTGAGCGATGGGTTGTACAAGAGCACTGACGGCGGAGAAAACTGGGCCCCAGCTGGAATCACGCGGGGCGCCGGTGCCATCAAAGCCCTCGCTATTGATCCCGCCAATTCTTCCATCCTCTACCTCAACTCCGGTAACAATCTAGCCAAGAGCACCGACGGAGGCGTTACCTTGGTTCAGATTTCGGCAGCATTTCAGCCGATCATCCTGGTGGTGGATCCCGTTGATTCCACCCGGATCTACTCGACGGATGGCTTGTCGGTTTACAAGAGCACCGACGCCGGCGAAAACTGGCGGAGTACGGGTCTACGGCTCACGGACATCAACAGCCTGATCATCGACGTCCAACATCCCGCCACACTCTACGCCGGTGGCTCGCACGAGGGCGTCTTCAAAACAACCGACGGTTTCGATCACTGGAACGCTGTCAATACGGGTCTCGGCGGTTTCGTCAGCACTCTTGCCATCGATCCCAACAACGGATCCACGCTGTACGCTTCAATCGCTACCGCTTACGACGCCTTTGTCTCTAAGCTCAGCGCCGATGGTCAACAGTTGATCTATTCCACCCCTGTCGGCGGCCGCGGCGATGCCTTCGCACTCGCAATTGCAGTCAATAGTAAAGGCGAAGCGTACGTGGGCGGCAGTGCTTATTCCGATGACTTCCCCACCCGCAACGCCATTCAGACCGTCCGGCAAAGCGACGGTGGTTACGTATCTCACATCTCCGCCGACGGCTCGGTGCTCCTGGATTCCACTTTCACCGGTGGCTACGTCTCGAGCGTCGCCCTCGGAGCGGACGACAGCGTGTTTCTCGGCGGGACTTCGTATCAGGCGGAATTCCCCGTGGACCTGCCGCTCCGGCAATATCGCACCCACACCGCCTGGCACAGCGAGAACGCTGGAGTGGATTTTGCCGCAGGTGCCCTCCCCGGTCTTGCGCTAAGCCTCACCGTGGATCCCAAGAATCCATCCCGCGTCTTCGCTCGCACCTTCGAGGGGCTGTACCGCAGTACCGATGGAGCACAGACCTGGACCCGTCTCGAGTTCTTCAGCCAGTTCTACCCCAGCGCTGTGAGTGCTATCGTCATCGACCCGGAAACGCCGTCCACCATCTATGTCTCGGGCTTCGCCTCAGGAGTCTTCGGCTTGTTCAAAAGCACTGATGGCGGCGATACGTGGACTCAGATCCAGCGCGGGTTCCGCACTCCTCCCGCCGTCGTCATCGTAAGCACCCTGCTCATTGACCCGCATAATTCAAACACGCTCTATGCGAGTCTCGCCTTCACAAATGCCGTTTACAAGACTACGGATGGCGGACAGAATTGGGCGCCCACGACGGGTATCCTGCCGAGCCAGCAAGCGTTTATCTTGTTAGCCATTGACTCCCAATCAACGTTATATGGAACGTTCTTCCCGGGCGCTTTATACCGCAGTACCGATGGCGGAAACTCCTGGACTCCCGTCAGCAACAGCCCGACCACCACTACTCTCGCCATTGACCCTCAGAATCCACTCATCCTGTATTCCATGGGGTCAACCGGCATCTCTCGGAGCACGGACCGGGGTGCATCCTGGGTCAACATCTACGCGGCCAGGAGTATCGCGAATCCCGTGGTCAACGGTGTCACGACGCCCACCTTCGCCTTCGCCATCGACCCGCAGACGCCGTCCACTCTCTATCTGGGTTCAGTCGAGGGTGGGCTGCTCAAGAGCAACAATCGCGGCACTACCTGGCAGGCCACCGGATTCGCAATCCCCATACTGCGGGACATTCAGGTTGCCATCACAGACTCATCGCGGATCTACCTCGCCACCCAGGCCAATCCTTCCGATGCCTTTGTCATTAAGATGGCGCAAAGCCCCTTGCCCTGACTTATACAGGGAGACATCGCCCGGCGCCTTTTTGAGGTATGCTAAAAAACTAGCACCTCCTTTTCAAGGCCGCGACCATGTGGAGAAGTCAATCGCCGTTAAGACTCGTGACCAGGCGTTCGCCTGTCTTAGCCTTGATGTTCTCGGCACTACTGGCCGCCACCGCACAAGAACCGTATCAGCCTGAACTGGACCGGAGCCAGACAGATGATATTCCGTACCGGCGATACTTCACACGAGACGCCTTGGGCCGGCGAATCACGTTCTACGTTACAAGATCCGACGAGCCGGCGCAGCGTCTTCCGCTAATCGTCTCGATCCTTGGGTCAGGGTCTGACTCGAACTTCATCCGGCGTAATGATCGCGTGCTAGATGGTCACCGGGCCCTGCGAAATATCGTCGGGAATAGCGCTCGGGTAATGATCGTGGAGAAACCCGGCGTGGCGTTTTGTGAACACCCGAAACACGTCGGGACATCGGACGGCGCATCGGAGGAGTTTCGTCGCGAATATACGCTCGACCGCTGGGCAGAAGCCGTTTCCGCGGCCGTGCGGGCCGCGCGCCAATTGCCCTTTGTCGACCCGACTCGCACACTCGTCCTGGGCCACTCTGAAGGCGGGTTGGTCGCGTGCCGGGTGGCTGTATTGAACGCATTCGTTACGCACGTGGCATCGTTGGCTGGCGGCGGACCCACGAGACTGTTCAGTCTGATTGAACTCGCCCGTGGCGGACACATTTATCGCGACGCCGGCGATCTTCCTGACCAACGCGAAGCCAAGCTTCTCTCTGACTGGGCTGGCGTCATGCGGGACCCGGATAATCCCGCTGCGGATTTTCTTGGCCACCCCTATCGCGCATGGGCTAGCTTTGCAAAATCGTCGTGCATGGAGGAGTTGCTCCGGACCAAGGCGCGTGTCTATATTGCGCAAGGAACGGAAGATCACAATGTCGCACCGGTGACATTCGAGATACTCCGAGCTCATCTCTTGGCCCATCAACGAGACGTGACCGCGGATCAGATGATTGGCGCCGATCATGGATTTTCTTTTCCGGCAGAGCCCAAGCGCGACGGGCAATCAGAGATGTTCCGCCGGATTCGCGTTTGGTTCCTTGGCGAATAGAGCGAATGACATATGTGCGGTAGGCCCGGTCAATGGGTGCACTATCATTGCTTCGAAACAAACGCAGGCTCCAACACTGTCCTATTCGTGCCGCAGAGCCACCAGCGGGTCAATTCGCGACGCTCGCCTTGCCGGCGCATACCCGGCGAGCATCGCGGCGGCTAGCAGGATGGCACCTGCCACGGCCAGGGTTCCCGGATCATTAGGCTGGGTCTGAAACAGCAGCGATTTGATAAGCCGGAACGCGCCCACCGCGACAGGTACGCTGATCGCGAGTCCTACCGCGGCCAGAAGTAAAACGCGGCGTAGAACCATCCACACAACGGCTCCGCGTCGCGCGCCCAGCGCCATTCGGATTCCAATCTCGCCCACCTGCCGCGCCACGCTGTACGACATTGTCCCGTAGAGCCCCAGGCACGCGGTCAGAAGAGCGAGAACCGAGAAACCCGTGCATAGTTTCGCGAACATGAGTTCCCGGTTGATGGTTCGATCGATCTCCGCCGCCTGTGTCACCACGCCTGTGACGGGGATGCGTGAATCTGCCTCCCGCACAATCTCATTCACATCCTTGACGTACCGCAGCGGATCACCGGCGGTGTGCAGCGCGTAGGTCACCATGTCCGGAGAAAACTGGCTCATCGCCACGAACACAGTCATTGCGCTCGCCTCTCCACTTTTCAGACCCCCACTCCGCAGATTAGCCGATACGCCAACCACTTCGACATCGCGCTTCTCGCCCACTAACGTGATGCGCTGGCCCACCGGATTTTCGTTCTTGAAGTACGTCCTAGCCAGCCGCTCACTGATCACAGCAACCGGTGTCGAGCCCGGTTGGTCGCGGTCGTCAATCTCACGCCCGGCCACAATCGGAATCTGCATCGTCGTGAGGAAACGCGGTCCAGCAGTCATTACGCTGGCGCCATCGATGGTAACGGCGCCAATCTTCATTGCCCCTCTGTATGTTTTCCCGGCATGGCCGGCGCTGATGATTGAGGATTGCGAAAGCGTCGCGCTGCTCACTCCGGGGATCGATTCGAAGCGCTTGCGCAGGTCCGAGTAAAAAGTGGTGATCTCCGGGTCGCGATGCTCGGCCTGGCGCGCATTCAACGAGAACAGCAGGATGTTCTCGCGGGCGTATCCCAGTTGAACCAAATGCAGCTTGTTGAGGGTCTGGACAAACAGACCCGCGGCCACCAGGATGAGGAATGACATCGCGATTTGCGCGACTACCAGAACGTTCTGCACACGGCGGCGCCCTCCGCCCCCGCGGCCGTTCTTCAGTTCGGGCATGACGTCAGGACGCGTCGACTGGGTGGCTGGAGCGAGGCCAAATAACAGGCCGCAAACCACTGAGAGCGCCGCCGTCACACCCAGCACGTGCCAGTTCAATTCCGCGTGCAGCGTAAAGTTCTCCTGCCCCTTCGAGAACAGAAACGTCAACGATCTCACTGCCCAGATCGCAAACAAGACTCCTAATGCCCCGCCGAGCGACGCCAGCATCACGCTCTCGGTAAGCAACTGCCGCACCACGCGGAGCCTTCCCGCGCCCAGGCTGAGACGGACAGCCATTTCGCGTCGTCGCGCGGCCGCCCTTGCCAGCAGCAGATTAGCGATGTTCGCGCACGCGATCGCCAGAATCAATCCCACCATCGCCAGCAGCACGTACAGAGGCTTCGAATATTCGCGGCGCAAGCTACCTAAACCTTCGGCGCCAGGATTCACCATCAGCGTGGGCAGGTTGGCGCGCTCACCGCCGGTCGTCGCCGTGGTGGCAACCCACTGATGGAACCGGGGAGCCAGCACTGCCTGTGCCTGTGCCATGCTCACACCCGGCCGCAGACGACCCATCATCTCCACCCAGTAGAAGTTTTCGTCGTTATACAAACGAGCGGACTCGGCGCCGTCTACGAGCACATTCGTGTGCAACGGAAGATAGAGGTCCGGCGAGACCGCAGGGTCCACTCCAAAGAATTCCGGCGGCGCGACGCCGATCACCGTGAAGGAAATGTTATTGACGAGAATCGACTGTCCGGTCGCACTCGGCGGTCCTCCAAAGCGATTTTGGCTCGCAGCAAAACTGATGACCGCCACCGGCGCCGCGCCCGGACGGTCGTCCGCGGATTCGATCAGACGTCCCGCGGCCGGCGCTACGGCCAGCCCGCCGAAATACTCGCCGGTGACGTACTCCGTGCTCGCGCTCATGGCCTGCCCCCGCACGGCTAGGGTACGGGTTCTCCCGTTGAAGTATCCGAAAACCGTGGAGAATACGAGATTCTTCTCGCGAAATGTCTCCAACGCGGCGTAGGGAAAAATCCCGCTCACCAGGGCGCCTTTGTCGCCCGGCCAGAAAACGCCTTGTATCCCATGCACGACGTGAACCCATTCCTTGTTCGCGTTCTGGGGCGGCTGGCTACGCCAGTTCAAGACCACCAACGACTCAGGGTCGGCTACCGGCAGCGAGCGCAACAGAATCGATTCCATCAAGCTGTAGATCGCAGTATTGGCCCCGATGCCGAGCGCCAGCGACAGTACGGCTAGGATGCTGAACGCCTTGTTGGCGGCCATGTTGCGACAGCCATAGCGCAGATCCTGGCCCAGTTCCGACCAAAACCGCTTGATCCAAATCTCCCGCGACTCTTCTTGCTTCAGGCCGACGTTGCCAAATCGCCGGCGCGCTTCAGTCCTCGCTTCATCCGCCGTCATACCGTCTGCCTGCAGTTCCGCGGCTTTTTCCGCAAGGTGGAGTTCCATCTCCTCACGCAGCGCTTCGCTGCGCCAGGAGCCCTCTATCCAATACTTCAGGCGTTCGAACATGTCACTCCGCTCCCATCACGCTCGCAATGGCCAGCGTGAGTTTTGCGTACTTACGGGTTTCAACGCCGAGCTGTTTGCGGCCAGCCGCCGTGATCTTGTAGATCCTCGCCCGCCGGTTTTTCGACGTCACGCCCCAAACACCGCTGATCCAGCGGTTGAGCTCGAGCCGCTGAAGAGCGGGGTATAGCGAGCCCTCCTCCACCAGCAGCTCATTGTCGGAAGACTGTTGAATGAACTGAACGATGCCGTACCCATGCAGGTCGCCGCGTGACAGCGTCCGCAGAATTAGCATGTCCAGTGACCCGGGCAGCGAATCGTTCTTTTGCGCTTTGCGTCCCATACTAAGAATTCTTAGCTTAAGGCGATAGGCCAAACGAGTCAAGCTGTCCGGGCAAAGGCTGAGAGCTAGCGGCTAGGCGAACCCGAGTTCGCGGACGGCGTCGCCGGCACCGCTCAGATTTGCGAGCTTCATTTCGGAATACTTGCGCGACAGGATGACTCCCTGGGCGCCGCCGCGGAAGGCCTGTAGCACAGCATCCTTGGTTCCCTTAGGCGTACTCTTACTTTGCGTGTCGCCGGTGGGGATGTCGATGTCGATGCCCGGCCAGATCAAAGTGGACTTGCCGGCGATGCCGTCGACGGCGCGCTTGGTTTCGCGATAGACGTAATCCGCGGAGAGGCCTGCAGCCGCGATCTGATCGTACGGCCTCTCGCGGTAGTTCATCACGCTGTACTCGAACTCGGTGAGCAGCTGTTTAGGCGTGTCGCCGTAGATCGTGGCGCTCACACTGTCAATGTAGCCGGCCATACGCTCGCCGCCGCAATTGTGATAAATGACCATCTTTAGGTAGTCGGAGTATTCGGCGAGAACCTGGAGATCCTGCTCGGCGCGGTAAATGGGATTGAAGGAATTGTTGTGCCAGATGTGCCAGCCGACGGGGATGGATTTGTTGGCGGATTTAACCGTTTGGTAGATGGCGCGGTAGGTGTCGCGGAGACTGTCGGTCCAGAGCATTTCCCAGGCGAGCAGTTCCGGGTAGTTGAGAATCAGGCGCCAGAAGGTGACGTAGGAGCCGTCGACGGGACGTTTGCCGGCGCGTCCGGCGTTGACGAACTTCTCGAGTTCGAGGAATCCCTGGCGCGCGCGGTCGACATTGATGCCGCGTGCGCGGGCCTTGGCCTGGCAGAATTCGCAGAAGCAGGTGACCTTGCCGGGGTCGCTACGCTTGCCGCCGTGCATGGCGCCGAGAGCATTGCTGAGCGCGCCCTGACGCTCTGAGCCCCACATGAGACCGTCGATTGGGTAAGAGCGGGAGTAGTCCTCAACGAGGCCTGTCAGGAAGCCGCGATAGTTCGGATTGTTGAAACAGAGGGTGTTGGTGCTGCGGCCGTGAAGATCCTTCTCCTGTAGCTTGTCGATGTTCGGCACGTCGGGGCGGTAGACGTCTTCCAGCCAGCAAATTGTTTTCAGACCGCGCTTTTTGGCCGGCGGCAGAACGGCTTCAAGAAAATCGTACTTCCCGTGGTCGGGAGCCTTGGTGTCCTTGAGGACGGTGTTTTTGTAGAACTCCGGATGCGGCGTGGCGTAGTTGCCGCCGTGAAAGCTGAGGTCGTATTCCTGTTTGCCGTGATCGGGCAGCGGCTGACCGGGGATCTGGCGACCGGCGATGCCGCGCCCGTAGGTGAAGACAGCCACAAACAGCGTATTGACGGCACCGCGCTGCTGAAGATTGTCGAGCACGGTCTCCGTTCCTTCGTCCAAAAAGGATACGGCGCCAATTTGCATTCCGATCATCTTCTTGGCCGGGGTGGCGGCCTGCATCATCGCCGGCGCGCCGAGTGCGGCCGACTTGAGGAAAGTCCGACGGTCCAGTTCGTTCATTTTATGAATGCTCCTTGAGAGATCTATGTGTCGCTGTCGAATCGCTGCCTGTGCGTATGAGCGGCACCAACAGTGCGGCCGCCAGACAGGAAGCGGAGAGTAGCAAGAGCGGGTAGAGCATGCTGTGCGTCGCATCACGCAAGCGGCCCACCATGAATGGGCTGACATAGCCGGCGAGGTTGCCGACAGAGTTGATCCAGGCGATGCCCGCAGCGGCGGCCGCGGCCGGCAGGAAGCCAGTGGGTAACGACCAGAAAGTGGCGATGCAACCCATGACGCCCGCAGTGGCGACGGTTAGGGCCGCGAGTCCAGCCACTCCGGAGATGCCGGGAATCGCCGAGACGGCGAAGGCTACGGCGCCCGTCAGGCCAGAGATGGCGACATGCCAGCGCCGCTCACCGGTACGGTCGGAGTGGCGTCCGACGAGCACCATCGTAACCGCGCCGATCCCCCAGGGAATCATCGAGAGCAAACCGATCTCGAGCGGGTCATGAGTCAGGGTCTCGGAGATGATCTGAGGGAGCCAGAAGCCGACTCCGTAACTGGCCATGACGAAGCCGAAGTAGACGGCGGACAGTAGCCACACACGCACATCGAGGAACGCGCCGATGATGCCGCGTCCGGCGCCCTTCCGATGCTCGTCGTCACGTAGCCGCTGAAGCAGCAGCGCCTTCTGATCCGGCGCCAGCCACTTCGCCTCCGAAGGTCCGTTCTCAAGAAGCGTGATCGCCGCAATGCCGGCCGCTACCGAAGGCAGGCCTTCAATCAGGTAAAGCCACTGCCAGCCGCGCAGACCGCCGGCCGTGGACATGTGTTCTAGAATCCAGCCGGAGATGGCGCCGCCAACCAGGCCGGAGAGGGGAATCGCGGTCATGAACAGAGCGGTCATGCGGGCGCGATGTTTTGAGGGGTACCAGAATGTCAGGTACAGAATGACGCCGGGAAAGAAACCGGACTCCACCACACCGAGGAGAAATCGGAGAACGTAGAAGAGCCCGGATGTCTGGACAAACATTGTGCAAGCGCTGGTAATTCCCCAGACGATCATGATGGAGCCAAGCCAGTACTTCGCACCCAGCTTTTGAAGCAGGATGTTCGCCGGAACCTCGAAGAAGAAGTAGCCGATGAAGAAGATGCCGGCTCCGATTCCGTACACCGAATCGCTCATGCCGAGGTCCTGCTGCATCTGAAGCTTGGCAAAGCCGACGTTGATGCGGTCGATGTAAGCGAGGATGTAGCAGGTGAACAACAGCGGCATCAGCCGCAGCGTTACGGTTTTGTAGGCTTGTGCCTCGAAGTCGATGATAGGGGCCACTGCCGCCGCCACTTAGACGAGCCTTAGCTCTCGAAGCGTATCACCGACCGCGGCCAGATTCGCGAGACGCATTTCTGAATACTTCCGCGAGATCACGAGTCCCTCGCCGCCGCCGCGATACGCCGCTTTGACGACTTCGCGAGTGCTTTCCGGCGTACAGCGCGTGTAGTGCGCCTCTGGCGGAATGTCGTGACTCGGAATGTCGACGTCGATGCCCGGCAGGATTTTGGCCTTGGTGCCGGCCACGCCATTTACTGAGCGGCGCGTCTCGCGGAAGACGTAATCGGGAGAGAACGACGACCGGTACAAGCCGTCCACCGTTTCGGTTTCCGAATAGTCCATCACGCGGTACTCGAATCTCAGCGCTTCGTCTTTCGGCATGTCGCGAAAGAGCGTGGAGGCTACGGAGTCCATGTAGATGCCCAGACGTGGTCCGCCGATGGCATCGTGATAGACCGTCATCTTCAGATAGTCCGAGTACTTTGCGATTTCGCGCAGATCCGTTTGGGCGCGGAAGAACGGGCTGAAGCTGTGAGCGTGCCACACGTGCCACCCCACTTGGATGTTGGAGCGTACGGATTTCACCAGGTTGTAGATATCGCGGTAAGCGTCGTGTACGCCTTCGTTCCACATGGCTTCCCAGGCAATCAATTCCGGATACTTGAACAGCATGCGCCAGAAGGTAACCCAGTAGCCGTCGGGCGGGCGATGTCCCTGCCGGGTGGCGCGGACCCAGTCTTCGAGTGCGAGGAAGCCCTCGCGGGCACGTTCGACGTTGATGCCGCGGCGGCGCGCCTTGTCCTGGCAGAACTGGCAGAAGCAGGTAACGCGACCGGGGTCTTTTCCCTTGGGGAAGTGAATCGACTCGATGGCGTTACAGAAAGCGCCGCAGCGTTCCGATCCCCACATGATGCCATCGACGTCGTAGGACCGTGTCAGGTCTTCCATCAGGCCGAGCAGGAAGTTGTGATATTCCGGATTGTTAAAGCAGAGCGTGGGCGCTTTGCGTCCGTGGAGGTCCACTTCCTGGGCCTTTTCAATATTCGGAATGTCAGTGCGCCAGACGTCCTCGGCCCAGCAGTAAGTCTTGATGCCGCGCTTCTTGGCTACCGGAATGACGGCTTCGAGAACATCGTAATTGCCGTGGTCGGGAGCCTTGGTGTCCTTGAGGACGGTGTTCTTGTAAAACTCCGCATGTGGAGTCGCGTAGTTCCCGCCGTGAAAGGGCTCATCATACTCCTGGCGTCCGTGATCGGGAAGCGCAAAGCCGGGAATCTGGCGCCCGGCGATTCCGCGTCCATAAGTAAAAGCGGCGATGAACAGCGTGTTGACGCACGCGCGTTCTTCGAGAATGTCCAGGACTTTCTCCGTGCCTTCATCCAGGAATGACACGGCTCCGATTTGAATACCGATGGTCTGTTTAGGGTCTCCGCCATCCGGTACAGCGCCCTCGTGGACGGCGGCGGCACTATCTCCCGCCGCCGTCTGAGTGGACTCGATAGGTTCAGATGCATTGTTCATTGGGTCGGTTGCTTAGAAGTAAAACTTAAGAGCTCCCTGCATGACCCGGTTGGCGTTTAAGGTGCTCGTGATGGTGCCGGCGGCCGCGGTGCCGATGGTTGAATTCGGATTGGAGAACGTCGGGTGATTGAAAAGGTTGAACGCTTCGGCGCGGACTTCGAGTTTGACGCGCTCGCGGAGGCTGAACATCTTCTTCAATGTCATGTCGAACTGGACTATGCCGTCGCCGCGAAGGATATTGCGACCGGAGTTGCCGTAGGTGAACTGGTCTGGGATGGCGAAGGCCGTGATGTCGAACCATTTCGCTGGCGTCTTGTTGTCGATGGCGCCATTGGCGAGGCGGTTGGGGCGCTGGCCGCCGATACCGGTGTTCGCGCGGTCGCCGGAGATAGTCGGCGTGAAGGGGAGGCCGGCACGCGCCATGAAGATCCCGGCGACTTCCCAACCGCCCAATGCGCCGTCGACGAACGTGTTCGCCGAGGTGAGATATTTGCGTCCTTTGCCGAAGGGTAGTTCGTAAACCGAACTGGTGGTGAGATTCTGCGGAAGGTCGTAGTCACAAACCGCGTGATTGGCGAACATCCGGGCGTAGGTCTGGGGAGCGCCCTGATTCGAGCCAATGTCCATGCAGCGGCTGTAGGTGTAGGACGCGAGCATCTGGAAGCCGTTCGAGAAGCGCTTCTCGAGTTTGGCCTGCAATGCGTTGTAGCTGCCGATGCCGCTGGTAAGGCCGACTGAGAACTGGCCCCACTGCGGATAGGGTCGGCGTGCCTGAATCGCGCCAGCGCCGGGTTCCGGCACGTTGTCGGGAACGCTGATCAGTTGAGCGTGAGTGGTCTTGTTGCCGACGTAGGCGACTTCAAGCGACATATTCTTCAATAGCTGAGTCTGCACGGCGAAATTCCATTGCTGCATGTAGGTCTGCTTGAGATCGGCCGTCGCCGAGAACACGTTCGGCGCGATGCAGGAGTTCAGAACCATATTGCTGGTCGCGCAGGGCTTGCCGGGGTTGGGATTGGCAGAGGCGAGAGGCTGACCGAGGAAGGGGTCGGCCCAGTTGAAGCCCATCGTATGGGTGGTGGCGTTGAGACTGTTATTGACGGTCTGGGTAATCTCGAAAGGCGGCACCTTGGCCCATTGCAGGGTGAGGTTCGTATCGAGGTAGACATCAAAGATGCCGTACGCGCCGCGGACCACGATGCGGTCGTTGGGACGCCAGGCGAACCCGAAGCGCGGAGTCCACTGTCCATTACCGGTCCTGCGGATAGATTCCGGCAGGCCGAGCGACTCGTTGGAGATCAGGCGGTCACTGAACAGCGGCAGGAGCAGCGGAATTTCCGGCTGGGCGGTGCCATTGATCAACTTGCCATCGCGCATGGGAACGATGATCTTGCCGGTGGCATAGTCGATGGCCGAGGTCTGGCCGCCGATGCCGTTGAAGAAGGGATTGTATGACCAGCGGAGTCCAAGGTTCAGCGTGAGGCGGTTGGAGACGCGCCACGTGTCCTGCACAAATGACGCCCACTGGCTGGTGTAGTTGCCGTACAGCGAGAGCGGGTATGCGCGGAAGACACTGGTGGGATACCCGAGGAGGTAGTCGCTGAACGCGTCGCCCGTATAGTTGGTGCTGAAGGAAAACTGGCCTTCCTGCGACTGCCCGTTGAAGAAGCCGTGCGTCTGGTGATAAAGCTGTCCGCCAAACTTCATATTGTGTTTGCCGGTGCTGTAACTCATCGCTTCATTGAACTGCCAGGTACGGATGCGGTTGGCCTTGGGCAGGCTATTGCTGCCCGATCCGTTGAAACCGGTATAGCCGGAGATGGAGATCAGAGGAAAGCTCGGGTCGAGCTGAGTCTTTTCGAAGCCGGTGATGCCGGCGGCGGCAAGAAAGTTAGTCCCAGGGAGCACGGCGTCGAATAAGAAGTAATCGCGATAGTAGCCGGCGCGGAATTCACTCAGCCATTGCGAATTGAAGATGTGGGTAAGGTTGAGTACGACGTTCTGAGCGCGGCTGTGAAGGCCTTGGATACCGAGTGAGGGGTACTGGTTCGGATCAGACTCAAGATCGTCGCCAACCGAGTAACGGCCCATCAGATGGTCCCGCTGAGTCACCTGCGCGTCCACTTTGATGTCGCCCTTGTAGATGTCGAGTGACTGCGGCGCGTTAAACTGCCCCTGCCTCTGGGTGGGCATGTAAGGAAGGAAATAGCGAGACTGTTGAGAGATGCGGCTCGACGGGATGATATTCCCGGCGAAGGGAGCGCCGCTCAGAGGATCCGTGATGGCTTTGCGTCCCGTGAAGTCTCCGGTGCGCATCGCGTCGGTGGGAAGCGTGTTGGCAAATACCTGCTCCTGACGCTGGCGTGTGCTTTCGATGTCGGAGAAGAAGAATACCTTGTCATGCTTGATCGGGCCGCCGATGGTGCCGCCAAATTGATTCCGCTTGAGGGCGTTCTTGGTGACGGCGAAGAAGTTCCGCGCGTCGGCGGCATCGTTGCGAATAAACTCGAAGGCGGTGCCGTGGATGGCATTAGTCCCGCTCTTCATCGTCGCGCTGACTACGTTGGGTGTGTGACCGTATTCGGCCGGCATATTTGCCGATTCCACCTTGAACTCCTCAAGCGCGTCGACGTTTGGTTGAATGTTGGTCCCGCCCTGCTCGTACTCGGTGATGTCCACGCCGTCGAGCAGCCAGCCGTTGTAAATGAAGCCGGTGCCATTGATCTGGACGTTCACAGCGGACGACCGGATGGAGCCGCCGCCGGTACGCGTACGGTCGCCGCCGGGAGTGTAGCTGGCGCCGGGAACGAGTGCCACCAGCTGCCAGAACTGGCGGCCATTCAGGGCAAGGCTGGCAATGGATCGATTCTCGACCACCTGGCCAACCGAGGACGTTTCGGTGGCAAGCAGAGGTGCCGATGCGTTCACGCTGACTTCGTCGGTCACCGCGCCAATCTGCATGGTCACGTCAACCTGCGCTACCTGATTGACCTGGAGTGTGAGGGATGGGATGGTCGTGACCTTAAAGCCTTCGGAGGTGATGGAGATCTTGTAGTCGCCAATGGCTAAGTTAGAAAGAGTGTAAATGCCGGACGGTCCACTTGTAGTTTGACGGGACTGTCCGGTGGCCGCATGAATCGCAGTTACCGTCGCATTTGGAATTACCGCGCCCTGAGCGTCGCGGACAACCCCCGAAAGAGTAGCAGTTGTTGTTTGTGCCAGCGCTACATAGCTGGCCGCTGTGATCAGTATGACTAGGATCGTTAATCGCATTCTGTTGCGCACGTTTCCACCCTGTTTCTGGCCGTCCGCGCGTCATGGCGGACAGTACGTTTGCAGCAAGAATAGCCGAAGTGGAAATCAGGCAGGAAGTAACATGGCGGGGTGTTACAGTGTCACTGCGCTCTCGATGACACGCGAATCCGGTGTATCGGAAGGGGCCGCGGTGATCTTTCGCGTGGTAACCCTCTCGAGAAAGACGGGGAATCGCGGATCTTCGCGAATGCGGTCGTGAATAGGATCCACCGACAGCCAGACGAGTTCGCTGTCATGCTCCTGGAAAGCGGTTTCGAGTGAGGCAAAAGCGCGGTCGGCATCGCCCGTGGCGGAGTGAAGAAGAGCAGCGTCGGTGGGGGGTAAATAGGCCTTGCGCACGTGATTCAGCTCGTAGGCGATGCGCATGGCGTCTTCCGGCTTTCCCAGGGCGGCATACGAATGGGCCAGCAGAACCAGCATCTTGGGATTGCCGCGCGACAGTACAGCGGCGGTACGGAACTGCTCAATCGCCTCCGCGGGACGGTGCTGTTGGAGAAACGCAAGTCCGAGTAAGTGGTGTGGGCGATAGAAACCGGGTGCGAGGTCGAGTGTCCGTTCACATTGAGTTACGACGTCGTCGTAGTGGCGCGAGAAATAGTGAGCCAGGGCCAGGTCGGCACTTACATTGGCGGAGAGCGGATCAAGATCCAGCGCCCTCTTTAAGTTACTAATCGCCGAGTCAAATTGGCCGGTCAGGATGAGATACCACGCATACCACTGACGGGCGGGCGCGTAGTCAGGGTTGAGGAAGATAGCGGCGCTGAACTCGCGCTCGGCGGCCGGCCAGTTCCATTGGTGGAGGTCGACAAAGGCGAGTGCGGTGTGAGCTTCAGGGAGCGTATCGTCGATTCGCAGAGCAGTGAGCGCGGCGGCACGGGCGCGACCCCACGAGTCCTGCGAGGGGAACACATCATAGCGGGCGCCGAGGCTGTAGGCGTCGGCGAGTCCGGCATAGGCGAGCGCGTACTCGGGGTCGGCGTCGATCACTTGGCGGAAACTGCTGATGCTCTTGCGGATGCCGTCGTCAGTCCGGTTCCCCATCTGGAAGCGGCCGCGGAGATACATGCTGTAGGGCGAGTATTGACTCGAAGGCCGGCTGGGACTGGCGGTAGCGAGGCCGGGCGTCAGCCGCACGGACAGTTCCGCAACCAGCGCCTGCGCCACGGCTTTCTGCGTGGCCAGAACACCCGCGAGGCGCTGCTCACGGACTCCCGACCAGACGCGAAATCCATACGCAGTGTTCACCAGGTGCGCGGAGATACGGACCGTCGAGCCTTCGCGCCGGACGGTCCCCTCGAGCACGTAGTCCACTTCCAGCTCGGCGCCGATGGCGCGGACATCGAGGGTTCTACCCTTGTATTGGAAGGCGGAACTGCGGCTCATCACCTGAACATGGTCGAGCCCGCTGATGAGGTCGGAGATTTCGTCCGTGAGCCCGTCGGCGAAGAGGGTATCGGAGAGATCGGTACCCAGCGGCACCATTGGCAGCACTACGAGTGTCGTGCCGGGTCCGGAAGCAGTCGCGTTTTGGGGTTCAGACAGCACGCAATCCGTTGTACGGAAGACTGGGTGATAGCCGCGCGCGGGGATCTCGATGCGGATAGGATCCGTATGCCCTTCCTGCGCATAATACTGCTGAAGTTTCCCGCGCAGTCGGCGGGCTTCCACGCGCACAATCGGATCGAGCCGCTGGTCGTAATTGGCCTGGCGGTCGAATACGTCGATGCCAATCACGTATTCCTTGAGGCCTTCAGAGGCGCCTTCGAGCGACCGTTCCACCAGGTAGCGGAGAAAGCGCGCCAGTCGAGGCGAGCGGGAAAACGCAACGCTACTCAGCGCCCGCTCGAGCGCGTGCAACACTGACTCGGAAGGTATGGCGCTTCCCGCCGGCAGGGCCTCGGCCCAAGGGTCAACGGGGAGATCCTCTTTCATCGGCCTCACACACTGCGCCCAATGGCTGGTGGCGCTCTTCCTGCCGTAAGTTATATCACGGCTGTGCGAGCCGGGCCTCACAACGTCTACGCCTAGACGATCTTCATCTCGCGCAGCGCGTCACCGACGGCGCCAAGATTGGCGAGCTTCATCTCGGAGTATTTCCGCGAGATCACCAGGCCCTGCGCCCCGCCGCGATAGGCGGCCTTGGTAACTTCCTTCACCACCGGCGGCGAACACTTACTGAACTCCACCGCCATATTCGAAATGTCGACGTCAATGCCCGGCCAGATCTCGCACTTCGTGCCCTTGGCGCCATCCACGCACCGCTTGGTCTCGCGGTACACGTAGTCGGGCGAGAGTCCCGTGTAAGGCAGCTGCTCATAACCCTTCTCGCGCAGGTTCATGATGCGGTACTCAAACTCCAGCGCTTCGTCGATTGGCAGATCGCCGTAAATCGTGTTGCGGGTGCTGGTGACGTAAGTCTCCATCCTGGTGCCGCCGAGGTTATGGTAGACGGTCATCTTGAGATAGTCGGAGTACTTACTCAATTCCTGTAAGTCGGTCTGCGCCCGGAAGAACGGCGTGAAGCTGTGCGCATGCCATACATGCCAGCCCACTTGCACCTGGGGCTTGATCGACTTCACGAGCTTATAGATGGACTCGTAGGTCTCATGGACGCTGTCATTCCACAGCGTTTCCCAGGCCAGGATCTCGGGATAGCGGAACAGGATGCGCCACATCGTGACGTAGTAGCCGTCGACGGGCCGTTCGCCGCCACGGCAGGCGCGAACCCACTTCTCGAGCGTCTTGAAGCCCTCAAACGCACGGGCGACGTTTATGCCGCGCTTCTTCGCTTTGTCCTGACAGAACTGGCAGAAGCAGGTGACCTTGCCTGGATCGTTCCCGTCGCGATTGTGGACGGACTCCACCATGTTGCCGAACGCGCCATAGCGCTCCGAGCCCCACATGATTCCGTCGATGTCATAGGAGCGTGTGAAATCTTCCATCAGCCCCATCAGGAAGTTGTGATGGTCGGGATTGTTGAAGCAGACGGTGCGCGCGTTGCGGCCATACAGGTCGCGCTCCTGAATCTTGTCGACGTTCTTCACCGACGGGTTCCAGACGTCCTCGCTCCAGGTGAAGACTTTGACGCCGCGCTTCTTCGCCGCCGGGATCACCATGTCGAGGATGTCGAGGTTGCCGTGATCCGGAGCCTTGGTGTCCTGGATGACGGTGTTCTTGTAAAACTGAGCGTGGGGCGTGGCGTAGTTGCCGCCGTGGAAGTTGTCGTTGTAGTCCTGGACGCCGTGGTCAGGGAGAGGCTTACCTTTCAATTGACGGCCGGTGATGCCATTGCCGTACGTGAAGGTCGCCAGAAAGAGGGTGTTGACGCAGGCGCGTTCCTGAAGGATGTCAAGGACCTTCTCCGTCCCTTCATCTAAAAAGGATATGGATCCGATCTGGATCCCGATGACATGATCCTTTTTCGCCTTGGCCGGCGTCTGGGCCAATCCGCCGGCATTCAGCATGGCGGGCGCGGCCCCCATCGCTCCGACGGAGGTCATGAACTGGCGGCGATCGATTTCGTTGGGCATGGTGGCTCTAAGCTAGTGGCATCATAACAACGGCGTTGAGGACCTGATAGGTAACACGGGTGGGTGTAACAGTAGAGGACGTGGCCTTACCCGGTTCGCCAAAGTAGGAGCCCGTCGACTTCTTTTACCGCCAGCACGCTAGATGCCCGCAGCCTGTTGCCGGCTCTCGCGGCGTCCATCCTGCCTCAATAGTCTCGGCAATAAAATCAACATCCCGCCGTAGAGCAGCAGCGAGACCACCAGCGCGAGCGTGTGCTTCTGGCGCAGATCTTCAGTGATCAGTTTGAAGCCGGCCACCGTCATGAATGCGAAGACCAGCCAGCGCAATTCCTGCCGTTTCCACTCGACACCCATAACCGCTAGAAACGCCGCCACCACCACCAGCACCACGGTGCCCCAAACCGGAGCCAGTTCCGGCGACAACAGCACCAGGCCGTGCGCAGTAATGCCTGCCAATGACCACGTCAGGATTACCGCCATCACTGCCGCCGCCAGTCTGTCGTCCCAACCTGCTCCGCCCTCGGCCGGAGTGCGCACCACCACAGCGTAGGCCAGCAGAACTGTAAGCAGGACAATTGCCTCCGCCCCACCTGGAACCGCGGCATCCGCTTGTCCGAAGAATTGCATCCTCGGCTGCATCGCCACCCCGGAAAGTATCCATGCCAGCGCCAGCGTCACCGCGGCGTGAACTCCCAGGATGTGGCGTCGCGTACGCATTCCAATCCATAGGCAGACCAGCGCCAGCAACGCCCAGAACGCGATTAACGCGATTCCCGGCAGCAGCAGGAAACTGCCCGCCAGGGCCAGCAGAATCGCGAACGTCGAGTAGGTGTGGAAATTGCGGCCGCCGCGGCCTTCACCTCCCGCTGCCAGAAACGCCACAACGTAACATGCCGCGCCTCCCAACAGCGCAAAGCCGCCAATGGCGCCTGCACCCGCACCTGTGGTGCTCGCCATTCGCAATGCACCGCCCAGCCCAATGACAAATGCAGCAGCCGTCTGGATCGTCTCGAAATTCGTAAACGGCCGGTGGGCGACAATTGTGCGCGCGGCCGTACTCGCCACATAGATGATCAACAGTCCGAGTTGCACCGCCAGTATGGCCGGCGCGGAAACGCCTGCATAGCTATCAGGCAGTCCCCCCGGTGACGCCGCCAGGTATGTGCAGATGATGAGAGCTGTGTCAGCCGCTGCGCCGAGAAATGGGCGGGATGTCGTTTCGCGTTCGAAGCATGCCGCAAACTCCACTGCGGCAGCCACCGCCAGCAATGCCAGCGTGAACGGCAGCAGGTCGCGCATCGCTACCAGCAGCGCCAGTGAGAATACGGCCATGCAGGCAGTGACAATCATCGGGACGCGCGATTCTGCCCGGTTCCAGAATAATGCCACGGTGGTCCACGCAAATGCGACAATCACTCCCGCCGCCGTCCATGAAGAGATCGCATGGAATCGCTGCAATGACTCGTACAGCAGTGGGCCCAGAATCCCGGCTGAGGTGAGAGCCGCAAGCGCTGCCGCAAACTTCCGCGACGGCGCGGTCTGCGCCGCAACATAGAGCCATGCCGCTGCATACAGGAATCCCGCGGCCACTCCCGCTTGCGGCGAGATCGCGCCCAACTCCGTCAACGCCCGCAACAGGTATGCGCCGGCTACCCCGAGTAGCGCGCGTCCGATCACCGGGAACGCCTCGCCGAGTTCAGTGCTTGGGATCGATTCGAGGGGCAGCGGTGCCGCCGTCTGCTCCTCAACGGCCGGCGCCAGGCTAACGCACGCCTGCCGCTCCAATAGTTCCACCCGGCTCCGGAGTTCGCCTACCTCCCGGGCCAATTCCTCCAATGACAACGCGCGAACCGAGGCAGCGTCCATGACATCCCTCTCACGCTCAAGCGGTCTCTTCCTTCTCCTGCCACGGCGGCAGCAGTTTCACCAAGGCCCACAGAATCGCGAACGGCAGCAGCATTAACAGAATCGCCGGCAGCAGCCCTTCCCGTGTGGCAAAGCCCATCTTGTACGTCGTGTAACCCAGGAAACTCTTGGAGAACAACTGGCCGCCGATCACCACGTTCCAGCGCATGGCGAAAATGCCGATCAGCGTCAACACACCCGCAATGGTGTACATCTTCCGTCTCACCGGGTCGCTGAAGCGCGTCACCTGAATCAGCCCCAGCATCGCCAGCGGCACCAGCGTCCCCAGGCAGATCTGCACAATCACATGCGACGCCCAAAGCTGGGTGTGGACCATGAAGTCCAGCGCGCGGAATGACTCGTCAGCTTCATAGATGCGATGAACCAGGTCGAGCATTTCAAGCGAGAAGTCGATCAGAAACACGTAGAAGAGGTACTTGGCCACCGAGTCGAGACAGGGCATGTCGATCGGCTGCTTGCGGAGTTTTGACGTGGCCTCGTAGATCAACATCACCGCGGCGATCCCCGACACCATGGCTGAAAACAGGAAGACAATCGGCATCAGCGGCGTCGACCACCATGGGTTAGCCTTCACTGATCCGAAAATGAAGCCGACGTAGCCGTGTAGCATGAACGCCGAGGGAATGCCGATCACGGTGACGATCCAGCCGATGCGATCGTCGATCCGTCGCGACTTAGCGCTCACGTTCTTCGAACCCAGAGTCAGCAGCGCGTACAGCCACTTCAACGGCGGCTTCGCTGTCTCTGCGTACTGCACGATGTCCCTGCGATAGTCCAGCCAGATTTCCATCAGCAGCACCACCATGAGGTACCAGAGATAGACGAAGCCGAACATCGCCATCGCCGACGTCCGGTGCGGCGTCAGGTACATCTCAAACGATCGCTCTGGATGGCCGAGATGTAGTTGGAGCGGTAGGGGCGCGACAAACAGGAACGCCAGGGCCGTCAGCAGAGCCAGTCTGTAGGTGGGCCGAACCGCCACCACGTTGAATACCCTTGCCAGTGACGCCAGAATGAACGCTCCCGCCACTAGTCCGGTGATGTACGGATAGAGGACGATGAGGATGCTCCACTGCAGCTCAACCTCGTTCGGATACATGAAACCTTGTACACCGTTGGGCATCGTTTTCTCCTCTATCTCACCGCTCCGTCAAGGTCCTTGTAGAAGACCTTGGCGCGAGTGGCCATATGGGGCTTCAACACCTGCACCGTGTTCACGCGAAGAAACTCGTGGACCGGATCCTTTGGATCTTTCAGATCCACCAACTGACGCGCGCCCGTCGGACATACCTCGGCGCATGCGGTGGTCAGGCCTTGCGTGATCCGGTGGTAGCACAGCGTGCATTTGTCCACCGTCTCCTTCTCCGGATCGATATACCGGCAGCCGTACGGGCAGGCCTGTACGCAATAACGGCAGCCCACACAGTAGCTCTTGTCCACCAGCACCACACCGTCGGGACTGTCAAAGGTGGCGCCCACCGGACACGCCTGCACACATGGCGAGTCCACGCAGTGATTGCAGAGCTTCGGTACAAAAAAGCCCTTCGATTCCGGATGCTGGGCCGTTGGAAACCCACTGAAGGCACCGTCCGGCGAGTCCACCTCCGGATGCTCCATGTCACCGTCTTTTACGAAATAGCGCTCCACCCAGGTGCGGAAGTAGCCTCGCGGCACGCCATTTTCGGCGGCGCATCCACGCACGCAGTTGCCACAGCCGATGCACTTGCTGATGTCCACCGTCATGCCCCACCAGTGGTCCGCCATCTTGTAGGAATCGGGCATCGCCGTCGGAGCACCCAGCATGTTGTCCACTGCCACCTGAGCAGCGCCCGAAAGAAATAGCAGCTTTCCCCCAACCTCGAGCAGTTCTCGCCGGTTCATGTTCATTCTCAAGACCTCGCCTGTTCAAAGTTTCGGACTGTGTGGATCGTGGCAGACGCCGCAGGAGTTGCCCTGTGAGTGGTCCTTCGATACCACCTGCGGAAAGTTCTTTGGCTTGGCCGAATCGGCCTCATGACAGCGCACGCACAGGACGGCCGGATCCGGCTTCACCGGCTTCAGGGCAGAAGGATCGTCGGCGTGTTTGGCCAGCGCTCCATGGCAAGCCTCGCAGGCTACCTTTCCATGTTTGGTGGCCGCTTTCTTGGTCGCAATCTCGTCATGGCACGCTTCACAGAGAGCGTGTCCGGCAAATGTGACCGGCCGCGCCCGCACGTCCTGCAGGGTCCCCGGTCGATAGTGCCCGTATTGGCCAAACCCGGCAGGCACCACGGCGCGCCTGATGAGCAGGAAAACCATCAGGCCAAGGGCGAGGACAATCGCCAGCCGAACCAGGTGTTCCGACTCCTTCAGTGCTTTCTTCATGTTAGTGGGCAGGTAGGCAACTGTCTAACCAAACGGTAATAAGGCCTTAAAGTCCATAACAGTAGTTAATGTTGAGTACCTACACGCACAAGTGGCGCGATTTGCACCAGCCTTTGACGCACTCCCCCACAGGCCAAGCGTGACTCTCCCGCCTCTGGCAGGCATTCGCCTCCTCGTACGGTACATAGAAGGTGAGAAGCGGGAGGCCTCCCCGAAACCAGTCGCGCAATCTCAGGTCGTTGAGTGTCTCTCTGCGTCTATTGAATGCCGCGCCGATTCGTCGCGTTGCCGCACTCCTGCAACATCCTTTAGGCCCAGCGCTGAAGGTCACGGGCGCCGGAACCGATTGTAAGAGTAAGAGGTAAGGATGGCGGTCAACATCTCGCAAAATGAAAGCCGCACGTGGGCGGGAACACGTGTCTGTCTGCCTGCTGGCGCTGTGTTCCTTGGCTACTCTCCTAGCGCAGGACGTGACGAAAGCCCAGCGCTACTCGGTATCCACGCTTTCAGGCGCTGTGTCGAAGCTTGCCGGGTATTCTGGCGACGGCGGTCCCGCAACCAGGGCACAATTGCGCCGGCCAGAAGGAGTGGCGATCGCCCCTGGCGGCGCTTTGTACATTGCCGATACCTGGAACCACGCCATCCGCTTGGTGTACAAAGCCGGAATCATCACCACGGTGGCGGGGACTGGCGAAAGCGGATACAACGGCGATGGCGTTCAAGCGACGACGGCGCAACTCTCCTACCTCCACGGCATTTCGGTGGATTCGCAAGGTAATCTATACATCGCCGAGGGTGGCAACCACCGCATCCGTAGGGTCAATCGTAAAGGAGTCATCGAGACCATAGCAGGGAATGGTGATGCCGGTTATACCGGAAATAACGGTCCGGCAACCGAGGCACGTATCGGGCAGCCCGCCGGGTTGGCATTCGATCGCAATGGCGTTCTGTTTTTCACTGACTGGGACAATGATGCGTTGAGGAAGGTGACGGCGGACGGCATTATTCATATGGTTGCAGGATTCCCCTGGGAGCAGACGCTCAAGCAGCCGGGTGGTCTTGCCTTCGACGCTGCTGGGCGTCTATACGTGGCCGACCGCCAGCATCAGCATGTATGCCGGATTGAAGCCAACGGCAGCGTAACCGTAGTAGCCGGGGATGGTGTAGACCGCGGCACCCTTGGGAGCGGTGACGGCGGCCCGGCTCTGGTAGCAAACATTCCCCATCCGAACGCGGTGGCGTTCGACGGCGCTGGCAACCTGCTCATCGCAACCATCGGTATCCGCCAAGTCGACCTCAATGGGATTGTGACGCGCCCGTTCGCACCCGGTTCCGATCTTGGCCTCCCGCTCGAACTCCGGGACGCAGCCTACAACTTTCCTCAGGGGCTGGTATTCGACGTTGAGGGCACATTATAGGTGGCGGACACTTACCGCAACCGGGTGTTGAAGGTGAGTCCGAAACACGAGGTCTCTGTCATCGCGGGATTCAATCAGTTGCCGGACGAAGTTGAGGGTGGTCCGGGGGCGCTTGCCCACCATGATTCCCCGGAAGGCCTCGCCGTAAGCGTCAACGCAGAGGTGTTTATCGCCGACACCACGTTGAACCGGATCTGCCGCATCTCCAAAGACGGCCGGTTCTTTCGAGCCCCCGGGAAAGGGAAGGCGATTCTCCGAGACCATCGCACCAGGCCCGGGCCGCAGTTTAGCGGAGACGGCGGAATGGCCACCTGGCTGATTTGGATATGCCCACCGGAGTGGCCGTAGACTCGAAAGGCAATATCTACATAGCCGATTCCGATAACAATCGAATTCGGAGGCCCGACGCCACCGGGGTCATTCGGACCATTGCTGGGACCGGTGAGAATGGCTTTGGCGGAGACGAGGGAGTTGCGACAGCCGCCAAGCTCTCATTTCCCCGTGGCATCACTTTGGACTCCCAAGGGAATCTCTACATCGCAGACCGGCAAAACAGTCGCGTCCGCGTCGTCGGAGTTGATGGCCGCATTCGAACCGTGATCGGGAGCGGCGAGCGAGGATATAACAATGATGGCTCGGCCCTAAAGGCTAAGCTCGACTACCCGCAGGGAGTAGCGGTGGGTCCGGACAATGCTATTTACGTTGCGGATTCCGGCAATCATCGAATTCGCAAGCTAGAGGTGGATGGCTCTCTGAAGACAATCGCGGAGAGGGTTATTGGAGGTCGCCAGGCGACGGCGGACCGGCGCTGTTAGCGGGATTGCTCGCTCCAGATTCCGTCGCCCTCGATCTCAAAGGAAACGTCTACATTGCCGATCGCAATCAACTTCGCATGATCACGATTGACGGGGTCATTCACACGATAGTGGCAAGCGGTGAGGGCGAAAGTCGGATTCGAGGCGGTGCGTTTGCACGTGAAGAGTCGGTCCACGCGAACGCCGTGGCCGTCGACCGGCAAGGCATCGTCTACGTGACTGAAGGCGACCGGGCAAGAAGACTGAAGCCAATTGTGCGCTGAACCGCGTTATCTCGACTTTGCCGCCTCGTGTGCTGCTCACCACCATGGGACGACAAGAATACTTTCCGGGAGCCTCCCGCAACATTCCTATTGCCGCTAACTGCCAAGTGCTGTAACGCGCTGATATCCTTTGTCCGTGAGGCAGGTTCGGCAAACTGTTCGCGATTTCCACGTGTACGGGCTAATCGGAATCGCCTCTCTGGTTGCCGTAGGTATGGCCGTGCTGGGTTTTGATTGGATCCAGGATCGCAGTGGCAAGACCACAGAACGTGACAGAATTCCGTTGATCCTGGATTCATCACGAGTCCGCGAACTCATTCATCGCCAGGAATCATTTGATCGTGACGAGCGCCAGAAGGCACAACTAGCAATTCAGAGCGCCGGTGGAACTGGCGAACGGGGTCAGGTACTCAGTTCGCTCTTCAGTCATCCAGAGAAATACATTCCTGCACGTTTGGCCTTTATGGCCGCCATGCATCAACAACCGGCTGTCCCGGTCGTCGCGCGTAGATCCTATTGCCGGTTCCTGGAACACTCAAAAGCGGGTTGCTCGAAGAACCCTTCGAATGACGCCTACTACGTGCGCGTCCGCATAACGAGTGGCCCATCAGAAGGACGGGAAGGGTGGGCCTGTATGTCCGAGGATGTTGCGTTAACCGGCCCCGCCACACCCTAACCGATTTTTGCGAAGTCAAAAATGCGTCTTCACCTTCCGCTTGCGTCTCGGCGTGCCATCCACGATGGCTGCTGAAAATCCGAGGACCGATAAGCCTCCCCTCTTCCCATTCGGCAGCGGCGCGACTGGCAATTCAGGCGAAGGATTTCGTGCCCCGTCCGTGATCGGAGTACAATGGCAGTACAACGAAAGCAGGAGGCACCATGGCACTTTCGAGCCCGGATCAACCGCGCGATCGCCGCCTTCAACTTCGTGCAACGGCTTCGGAAGAAGAACTGATTAGGGCGGCGGCCGAGCGCCAGGGCGTCAACGTAACTGAGTTCATCATGCGCAGCGCTCGTGAGAAAGCTGAGCAGGCGCTCGCAGATCAAACTCGCTTCGTGCTTGATGACAAACAGTGGAAAGCGTTCTTAGTGGCGCTTGACCGCCCTACCCAAACCAAGCCGCGCCTGCGTAAATTGTTCAAAGAGCGGCACGTGGCCAAGCGCCGGTCGTGAGGACCGCGAGCCGCCCCGAATTTCGCATCGACAAACTCCGTCGCGAATACGAATTGGGCGATTTTGATTGCGCCAACGCGACCCTCAACGAATGGCTGAAGAAGTTCGCATGGACCAACCAACAATCGGACTCCGCAAAAACGTATGTCGCGCTTGAGGGTAATCAAGTGGTCGGCTACTACGCACTCACGACAGGGTCGGTACACAAGCATGAGAGTCCCCAAAGAGTCGCGAAGGGCTTGGCAAATCATCCTATTGGCGTCGTGCTGCTTGCCAGGCTGGCAGTTGATCAAAATCAACAGGGGAAGGGTCTTGGCAAAGCGCTGTTGTTTGATGCACTCAGCCGCATCGCGGAAGCCGCCGATATCGTGGCTGTGCGCGCCGTTCTTGTCCATGCAATCGACGCAGCGGCACGGCGGTTCTATCTGCACTTTGGCTTCGATGAGTCGCCGATCGATCCGTATCAGCTTCTGTTGCTCCTCAAGGATCTCCGTCGCGCAATTGGTGAAGCGTCTTAACGGCTCTCACGTACTCGTCATCTGACTCTGAGACGGATATGCGCCCACCCGCGCAGCCGGAAGCAAGTCGCCTTCCAAGGAAATTGCCCACCGCGGGCCCCAATTGAACTTTCACAGTCGCCTTAGCCGCCTGCTCGCTAGTTCTCTCCGTTGACGCCGATCAATACCGATTCTCCGCCGGGCGCTGATGTGGCCCACGGCGAGGTGCTCCCCCATACGATCCCAAAACCTTGAATGGTGGAACTGCCCCAGACAATACCGCTACCCCAGACGATCGCATTTTCCCGAGACGTTCGAGCCCCACACGATGCCTGAGCCCCAGACGATGCCTGAGCCCCAGACAATTCCGCTCGCACCAATCGGATTCCACGAGAGCATCGCCTTCTTGGCAGTGGAGTCCCAATATGCCTGGGGCGAAGGAGCAGAGCCCGTCCCAGCGGTTGTGTCGTTGTACGCCGCCCAGGCGTCCACCATTCCAGCGCCCACAGTGAACATGTCGTTATATGCCGTGTAGGTTTTGTTGGTGGCCGGATCGTATGTGGACATGATGGACGGGAAGCCCCGCCACGCCGTCCGCATCAGCCTCGCCTTCACTTGGTCCGGCGTGAGGGTGGGTGTCTTCTGGAGCAGTAGAGCGACAATCCCGCTAACCACCGGCGCAGCCATGCTGGTGCCGGAGAGTTGGTAGAAATGAGGTGAAAGCGAGGAAGCAGCGTTCGGGAAGTAATACTCGACGTCAGGCCGGTGCGCCGGGTAGCTGCTTACGAGATTGGAGCCGCCGGATTGAGAAGAGATGATCCGGTTCCGGGGCGCGATGAGATCCGGTTTCACAATGTGGTCAACAGCCGTCGGACCTTTTGAACTGTATGTCGCCATGACGTCATTCGATCGATTGGTGTCACCTTTGCTGTTGGCGGCCCCGACGGTAATCACATACGGGTCGTTGCCGGGGGCCGAGATAGTTCCATAGCCGGCATTGTTCTGAATGTTGTCGCGACCGTTGTTCCCCGCCGAAACCACCACCACGATGCCTGCCTTCCATGCGGCCTCAACGGCCTGGCATAACGGATCATTCTTGTAGGAGGTCGTCACCGGTCGGCCGAGTGACATATTGATCACACGAATGTTGTAGGTCTTCTTCAGGCTGATCGCGCGATTCACTGCCGAGATCACCTGGGAGTCCGTGCCGGCCCCATTCTGGTTCAGCGCCTTCAGGTTGATGATCGTCGCGTCGGGCGCGAAGCCCCAGAACCAATGCGTCAGCGAGTTGCCGCTGAGCGCAGTCAGATTGTCGGCCCCTGCGGCGATGCCCGCGACATGGCGGCCATGTCCGAACCAGTCATTGATCGGCTCGCCCGGCACGAAGCGCTCGTTGTAGACGATTCGGGATGCAGTGGAGTTGAACCCTTTGAAATTCGGGTGATTCACCTCGACACCGCTGTCGATGATGGCGATCCCAATTCCTACGCCTTTCCCGGCATTGATTCCGTCCAGGTAACTTGCGAGCTGATTGTAGTTCGCCGACGCCGTAGCACGATCGAGAAACGCGGACAGTTGATGGTCGGGAGAGATCATCACCACGTCCGGATCGTCGGCGATTTCCGCGATTGTCCGTCCGCTGGCCCGGTATACCTCTCCGTTCACTAACTCGAGCCTGCCTTTGTGGGCTCCGCCGTGCATCTTGGCACGGTTTACGTGTCGGTGCGGGAAGGCTGGCGGTATTGAACGATCACATCCGCTACAGCATCGGCGCCGGGGCTTTCGAGTTCATGGGCGATTTTCGGATGTTGGCCGGCCGTTGCGAAACTTGAAATCAATAACGACGTGGTTAAAAGAGAGCTGACTTTCATATGAGTCCTGGTGTCGATGCTGCAGGACGACAACCAAAAGTCGAGGCCGCTCAACTTGTTGATACTAGAACTTTAGCTTACCTGTCGTTTGCTACTAGAGGATAGATACTATGGCCCTTCGATGGGACCTTTTGTCACAAATAGAACTCGTCATGTAGTGGGTTCAACTGGCTCGCAGGAGACCGTCCCCTGACTCACGCCGCGAGTTCGCCGTCGCTCTAACGTCGTTGTCTCGCCGACTTCAGCATCCCGCCTCGCTCCGCCTGAATCGACTGCTGGCGCCCAGCGAGCATATGCTCCGGGGCTACAAAGTACTGTCCGTCAGATGGTTCTGCCTGCAGAATTTGACGCATTCAACCGATTCGTATCTTAAGATGTTTTACTCTTGGATAGTAGTCGCGCTGACACTGTCGACCGTGCTGGCACAAGAGTCCCCCGCACAGGCCCCCTCGGATGACCTGGGCCTCGAACGGCTGATGAACGCGACGGTTCAGACCGCCACCCTCCGAAAGCAGTCCTTACAGGATGCCCCGGCCAGCGTCACCGTGGTCACCGCGGAAGACATCCGCCGTTACGGCTATCGCACCTTGGCGGAGGTCCTCTCCGGAGTTCGCAGCTTCTACTCAAACTCCGATGGCTCCTTCACTTTCGTAGGAACGCGGGGCTTCTCCTTGCTCGGCGACCTCAACACGCGTTTTCTGGTACTGATCAATGGCCATCAGCTTACCGACAATGTCTACAGCGCGATGTACTATTTCGGCGATGACTTTCCACTTGATCTGCAGTTAGTCGATCAGATCGAAATCGTCCGCGGGCCTTCTTCGGCGCTTTACGGGAGCAACGGAATCTTTGCCACCATCAACCTCATCACCAAGTCGCCTTCCAATGCCCCCCGGACAAGTGTGAGCACCCTGGCTGGCACCCATGGCGAACAAACCGCCAGTCTCATGACATCCTTTAGCCTCGGCCGGGAAGCCAACGTTCTCCTGTCCCTTTCGGGCTCAAACGCATTGGGGCGGACCGTCGACTTCCCCGAACGGGCTGAGGCTGGCCTATTCCCCAGCGCCATCGGACATGTGGGCGAGGCCAAGGGCTACAAGTTGTTCGCCGAACTAACCTGGAGAAACTGGTCGGTTACCGCTCTCTTGGGACAACATAAATTCATCGCGCCCACTGGCTGGTATCGCGCCGAAGTCGGTAACACCGGCACCACTGATCTCGAGTCGCGAAACTTCATCGAGGCTGCGTGGAGCCGCCCCCTGGGCGAAAACACGACAATCCGCTGGCGCGCCTACTATGACCAGTATCGTTACGACGGAGTCTTCAATTACGGTGGCGGCAGCACGAACTTCGATGGAGCGCTCGGCGACTGGGTAGGCAGCCAGTTCGTCTTCAATCACGCCACAAAACGTCTTGGAACCCTCACCCTCGGCGGTGAGGTCAACGCCGATCTACAAAATCTCCAATACAACGTTGATGTGCTCGACACCAGTAACGGGGTCACACGAACCGAGAATTTCCGCCTTCGATATCCACGGAAAAGCCTCGGGGTCTTCGCTCAGCAGGAGTTGACGCTCTCCTCTCACTGGACGGCGATTCTCGGCGTGCGCCTGGACAACACCAGCTATGACCCATCAGCCCTTTCGCCTCGTCTCGCGCTCGTCTATAAAGAAGGAACCACGACGTATAAGTTCCTGTACGGCCGTGCTTTCCGCAATCCTTCCACCTTTGAACGCTACTGGGAGCCGAACCCCGCGCTACAGGCCGAGCGCATCGATACTTTCGAGTTTGCGAGAGAACAGCTATTAAAGAAACGGGTCAAACTGATCACGACGGCTTTTCACTATCGACTGGGTGACATGATCGTTGGCGTCCCGGTATCGGACGATACACTCCAGTACAGGAACGCGTCCAAGGCGACGGCAACCGGCGCGGAATTCGAGGTTGAGGGCCACCCTAGCGAGTGGCTTGAAACCGCCGTGAGCTTCACCATGCAGCGGACGCGCGGTATCAACTCAACGGCTCACGTCGAGAACTCACCGGGTCGACTAGCTCAATTCAGAGCTTCAATACCGCTGCCGGGTAAACGCATCTTCATCGCGGGCGCAGTGCGCTACGTCGGATCCAGGCTCACGGCTTACAGCGAGAGCGCGCCTCGAGCGACCATTGCCGATCTCACGTTCACCGCACACCGCCCGCAATCCGGCCTCCAGCTGCAGATGGGTGTCCGCAATCTCCTGAACACCGCGTACTCCGATCCGCTTAGCCCGGAACATGCCACCCGTTTGATGCCTGCCTCGGGCCGCACGCTCTTTGTGAGGCTTACATGGCGTGATGACTAACCGTGCACCTGCGGGTTGTATCGTTGTGGGATCCCGCTACGCACATTGCGCAGCGGTCTTCGCCCTGGTTGTGCTCTGCGTCTCTCGTCTGACGGCGGACGCTGCACCTGAACGCATGCGCAGTGAGCTGGAAATCAAGGCGGAATTCGTAATGAATTTCATTCGCCTGGTGAATTGGAAGAACCTGCCGGACGATCGTGATGCTGGAAATCTTCCGGTCTGCGCTCTCGCCAACAGCGACTTCTCCGACGCTGTCAAGAAGATCGCTTCCGGAAAACAAGTCGGGGATCGCATCATTCAGTTCAGGCTCGAACCCAATCCCGATCCGCAGCGCTGCCGCGTGCTCCTCGTCGACGCCAACCAGTATAAGATCGCCTCTTCCGCTCTCAACCCGCTAAGAAATTTCCCGGTGCTCACCATCGGAAACGGGCCCGGCCTGACAGAAGTGGGCGGCATGTTCGACCTCGTTGTGGAAGAACGCAAGGTCAGGTTTGATTCCAACCTGGATGCCGTCCGGCGCTCCAATCTTGATGTGAGTCCAAGAATGCTCAGACTGTCCCGCAACGCGAGAACGCTCCCGTGATGCGGTTCGCGCGGCTTCCTTCACCGCTCCGCCGCCAACGCCACCAAACACGGACTGCCCAGTGCCATTACCGTCATTCCGAATGGGGACATCGACGAGGACCCGCAGCCCCAAACACGGAACCCCGGCCGCCGGAGCTCTTGTTGCCACTTAGGATGATGCTGCCGTGTTCATAGCGGTCACTCACTGGATGGGCTATCTTCCGACGTAGGGCTCAGGACGTCAAAATCGGACCTAGCGAAGCAAGCTCCGACGGTGTGAGCAACGCCTTGAGCGAAGAGAAACAACAACAAGTCATCGGCCTTGGGCGGCTGGGCTGCTGCGGATTGAGCCGGAAACCATTGGGCGCCGCGAAACCGTAGCAAATTACCTGAGGCTTTCAGGGCCTCGTCCCCCATCGATCGTATTGCTCGGAACGGATGCTTTACAGGCACGCGCTGTTCCGGCGACCCATAGCTGAACATCGAACTCTGCTCGCTATCAGGTCCTCGCATCGGCTTCAAACACAAAGGCGTCCTTCGTTTCAGTTGGAAACACGCCGGCCGAGTTTCTCAGCAACCCTTTAGTCCGCCCGTAGCGTGCCCGTCGGATCGAGCGTCGCCGCGCGTCGCGCCGGCACCAGGCATGCCGTGAGCGCGATTACCAGCAGGATTAACGGCACTGCGATGAACGTCAGGGGATCGGTGGGACTCACCCCGTACAACATGCTCGAAACCATGCGGCTCAGCGCCAGCGCCATCCCAAGACCCATCCCTGTCCCGACGGCCGTCAGAATCAGTCCCCGCTGCAGCACCATCGCCACAACCTGACTGCGGCGCGCGCCCAGGGCCATCCGAATGCCGATCTCCTTGGTCTGCCGCGCCACCGTGAAACTGATCACTCCGTAAATGCCGACGCTCGCAATCAGCAATCCCATCAGGCCCGCCAGCCCGAGGAGGAAAGCCGCCGCGCGCGGCAAAAGTAGCGCATTATGCAGGTGCTCCGCAAACGGCCTCACATCGAAAATCGCCAGCGTCGGATCAGCCGCGCGAATCGCCGCCGTCACCGGCTGCACATAACTGAGCGGACTGCCCGCCGTCCGTACCATCAACGTCACACCCATCAGCGGATGCGTATCCTTGAAGTTGCGCAGAATCGGCAAATAGAGCACCGCCTGCGGATCCTCGCCCACCGTTCGCGACTTACTCGTCGCCGCAATACCGATCACTTTCACCAGCCGTTTATCGTCGAATTGAATGCGCCGTCCAATCGCGCTTTGCTTCGGGAACAGCTTCTCGGCGGCAATCGCATTCAGAATCACGACATCGTCCTGCACGCGACCTGCACGGAAATCCTCGCCCGCGATCATGCGGATGCCCAGCGTATCGAAGAATCCCGCCGACACGCCGTAGATGTCGGTGCCAACCTGCTCCTTGTCCTTCTGCGCCAGTCGCTCCTCCGCGATGGCGGTGCCCTGTACTCCCAGCAGGCTCAAAGGCACGCTCGTGGTGAGTGCGGCGGACTGGACACCGGGAATCGCCACGGCGTTGCGCAGCGCTTCGTCCAGCACCGTCGTGGGATCAGCGGCATCGTGATTGGCCGACGGATCGAAACCTGCCAGTAGTATGTTGCGATGCTTCAGGCCCAGGTCCATCGACTCTCTGGTCCCCAGGCTGCGCAGGAAAAGTCCCGAGCATACCAGCAGCACCATGCAAATCGCCACCTGGCTCACCACCAGCACATTTCGCAGGCTGAACCAACGGCCGCGCACACTCAGGCGCGCGTCCTTCAAGCCGCTTACCAGGTCCCTCCGCGTGCTTTCGAGCGCCGGCGCCAGGCCGAAGATCATGCCGGTCGCAACCGACAAAAGCATCGAGAACACCATCACTCGATAGTCGAGCGACACCGTGAAATCCACCGGCAGCAGAAACGGCAATTGGAAGCGGCCCAGGCTGTTTGCTCCGATGCTCGCAAACAGCAGCCCCAGCACACCGCCCGCGATTGCGAGCATCACACTTTCGGTGAGCACCTGTCGTATCAGTCGTCCGCGCCCTGCACCGATCGCCAGTCGCGTCGCCATTTCCTTGTGGCGTGTAGACGCCCGCGCCAGCAACAAATTCGCGACGTTCGCGCAAGCCGTCAACAGCAGCAGTGCGCAAACCGCGAGCAGCAGCGCGAAGAACAACACCATCCCTTGCCGCACCGCCGGATGAATCTGCCCGGCGCCTACCGTGTAAAAGCCGCGATCCTTGTTGGACGCAGGATAGGCAGCCTCCAGCCGTCGCGCTATCACGCCTATCTCCGACGTGGCCGTTGACGTTGAAACTCCCTCCCGCAGCCGGCCCGTCGCGAAAAGCCACTGTGAGTTGCGGTCCACGAATTCGGCTCCGTCGGGCCCTCCGATGGTCAATTCGCTCCGCAGCGAAAGCGGAACCCAGAAGTCGGCGATCAGCGCCACTTCTGTCCCGCGAAAACCGGCCGCCGTAACCCCCGCCACCGTCACCTTGCGATGATTCAGCGCGATCGTCTGTCCCACGATCGAGCGGTCAGCGCCGAACCGCGACCTCCAAAGATGATGGCTCAGGACGATCACCGGCGCCTCACCCGGCTTGTCATCCTTCGAGGCGTCGAAGCCGCGGCCCAGCAGGAACGGCGGCTGCACCACATCGAAATAGTTCGCCGACGCCAACGAACCCCAGTAGCGCTGCGGCTGTCCGCCCCTCACTGCCAGCGCTGCCGGCATCAGCGGGAAGAATGCTGTCACTCCTTCAAACGACTGCATCTGTTTCAAGTCGCCGTAGTCGGGGTAAGACAGAGTCCCGCCCGGCTGACCGCCCTTGTTCTGTACCGAGATGCTCAACAGGCGCGACGGCGCATTCACCGGCAGCGGACGCAGCAATGCGAAACTCGCTATGCCGAAAATCAGCGAGCACGCGCCAATCCCCAGCGCCGACGACACCACCGGCGCAAGCGCAAACCCTGGACGCTTGCGTATCGAGCGCCATGCGTAGCCGGTGTCCTGCGCCAGGTCCGTCATCCACCGCGCGATCCATGTGCCGCGCGCTTCTTCCTGCAACCGCGCCGCGTTGCCGAATTCGCGCCTTGCCTCAAACCGCGCGTCGTTGGCACTCATGCCGTTCTCCTCCAAGTCGTCGGCCTTCAAGGCCATGTGCGCGTCCATCTCCTCACGCAGCAGACGAGCGCGGTCTGACCGCTGTGCCCAATAGCGTAGGCGCCGTTTCAACCTCTCGAAGCTCATCATCTAGCCTCCTCAGGCCAATCCCATGACGCGTGCAATCGCACCTGACATCTGGCGATAGCGCGCCGTCTCGTTTGCAAGCTGCTTCCGTCCTGCCGCGGTGAGCGTGTAAATTCGCGCGCGTCGATTGTTCGCCGACAAGCCCCATTCGCCGTCAATCCAGCCATTGAGTTCAAGACGCTGGAGCGCTGGGTACAACGAGCCCTCTTCCACCTGTAAGACGTCTTCCGATGATTGCTTCAGCCACTGCGCGATCGCGTACCCGTGCATCGGCTCGCGGGTCAACGTCCGCAGCACCATCATGTCCAACGTTCCCGGTAGAAGCTCAGTCTTTCCCATAGACTGTCTGATTATACGCGGGACGTGCAAAAATGTTCCTGGAAAAATTGCGCCCAGTCGAAACTAGAACAACGCCAGTCGTCCCTCAACCGTGACGGGCAACTTTTCAAAGCCCCACGCGTCCGCCACCTCTAGAAGGCAGTGAGCACTCGATTTTGTCGGGTTCATAAAGTCCTGGATAACCGCGTCGTCGGAACCCGGACAACGCGCGGTCCGCTTTGAAGTCGTCACTGTCGGATAAGCCTACTTTCATGGACCTCACATGCGGAATGCGAGCACAGGTCCAGTTGAGGCGGCTGCACCTGCCTAATTAATAGAATTGGATCGTGACGAACCGCCGTTGGAATTGGATCGCGCGACCAGAATTGGCTCACTTTCCTGTGGCGTTCTCCGGTTGGCGATGATAGATTCCGAATTGTGAATCCGGCGTTGTCGAATCAGGCTATGACTATGATGGCCAAATTGCCTTTATGACGGTCGAATGCGAACTGTGCTCCCGACAAGTCAGCGGCTCGCCTTTCTCCACCGGTCGGCTTTTTTCGGCGCGACCAGCCGAGGAATGGGCGGCAACCGGCCTCGATTACTTCGGAGCGAGGTACTTCTCGGGAGCGCAGGGGAGGTTTACCAACCCGGACCCGATTAGCGCGACGTTGTTGCACGTCATCAATCCGCAACGATGGGATATGTATGCGTACGGCCTCAACAATCCGCTGGCTTACACGGATCCAGACGGTCGCGCAGCGATCGCTGTTAAATTCGGTAATCTTGCGAATGGACTTGGACATCGCGGAATCGGTTCAGTGCGTCGTGACGGTACGGGCAAGTTTGCGGACTTTGGTCACGTGCATCCGGGAACTGCCCATGATGCGGGGCGGTACACATTTCAGGATGTAAAGTTGACGATGGGAGCGAATGGACAGGTCTGGCCTTGCTGGTAGCCTCATCCTGTGGACGCAACGACGAACCGGCGCGACCAAGGGCTGTTCCAGTCGAGGCGGTGTATGTCGTTGGTGGAAAGATCGGAGGGTGGTGGCAGCACTGTAACGTCCCGGAAACCACTGACGCAGCACATTGCCGGATCTGGAATGCTGGCGGGCTTCTTCTATATGACGAGGAATTTTTGCCGTACGATGAAAAAGTAGCACCAGCTGCTGCCGAACTCCAAATACCCTCCTACCCGTGGCTTCCAGGGCCGGACAGGGTGGTTCTCAGCAACAAGAGAATTCTGTTTCCGCGGTCAAGGTTTGACAGATTGAAACGGTGGCTCGATGACTTATGTCGCCCTCCGTCTTGCATAGCCAAATAGGACGGCCTCGATTACTTCGGGGCCAGGTACTTCTCGCGGGGAACACCCTCTTCGGCAAGGCGGAAACGTTCGGACTTGTTGGATTTAGTTTCCGATAAATCCCGCAATACCGCATTATCGGACACCGACGATTTAGGTCGACATCTACTCGGCATGTTAGTCGGCGCACGCTAGGCCGCGGGGGCGGTCCAACCCTGCCACCAGTGTCACAACAGCGATCGACGCGCGCAGCGTGAACCAATCCAGTCTTTTCCGGGCTGTAGGTTCAGGAACGCACAAAACACTGTAGCGCCGAGCGGTAGACCCAATCAACCAAGATATGGACTAGCCGTAACACGAATTGAGGGTCATTGGGCTCCGATGTCGGCGCGGCGGAACAGGCAGTATCCACGTATAGGTGTCAAGAGGGCAAGTCAGCGTTTGGTCAGACTAACGAAAGATTCGTACTTCCACGTTTCAGAGTTGGGCTGCCAGTGCCTTCGAGAAGTAGGCGATAGCCCGGCATTCCTTCGACACCGTTCGAGGGGTCGCGGAAGACGATTTGCCACCCAGCTCATCTGTTTTCTAAGCAGACCCTGATATGTTACGATCAGGCGCTCGGGAGCTATCTGCAGCCTCGTAGCGCACCCGGAGAGAAGATCGTTGGGGACAGTTCCAGGTGCTCAACGCGACAGAACCATCGCTTTTGCGCAGCACCTCGCGAGGAACATCACGGGCATGAAGATTTTGCTAACTGAATGGTATCGGGATTGGAGAGGAACGCAACCTCAAACCCTGAAATCTGAGGTGCTCTCTTTAGACAACAGCAAGGTGGGCTTTGCTCTGGTGGTCTTAGTAGGAAACGGCGATTTTGACGAGCTCTGCATCGAAAGTGATTCGATGGAGGCCAAGGAATGCGTCGAAGGTCTACTCTGCGGGCCGGGAAACGCAAGGAGGGTGGGGCACTCGTCCGCTGTGGAACAATGCAGGCTGCATCGAGCGAGCTATGACGTCTATCTCCAGGGAACAAGTTCTTATCTCTTTGTCAATCCGTTTCCCCGGCCAGAATTGTTTGAGACCCGCGACTTGACCGAATACAAGTCGGAGTTTAAGCGGGTGTAGGAACGAAATCCTGGGCGAAATCATCGAGCCGGACAGCGCGCGTTCACAAGATCTTTTAAGAGTTCTGAACTCCCTCGGCCCCTGCGGCCCTCGCCTTCCCGGAGTATCGTACTCAACCGTCAGCCGGCCCTCGTTCCGCTGAAAATGTACCGTCTCGAAGATCTCGATCATAGCCTCTTAAACTATTTTTTTAGTCACTTAGAATGAGTCGATTGCGAGCGGTTTTGCAAGGTCGCTGAGCCCGGAAATTACCAACCCCCTCTCCATACTGAAAGTAGGAGAACAAATGCGATGGCATCCCCAGCCCAAACTCTCGCCAACTGTCAGAACGCTCAGCAGTCAACCGGCCCCCGTACCGCCGCCGGCAAAGCCGCTTCCGCCGCCAATGCCACCAAACACGGCCTGTCCAGCGCCTTCACCGTCCTGCCTAACGAGGACCTCGACGAGTACGACGAAGTTCTCAACGGCTTCATGGAAGAGTTCGAGCCCTGCGGCTACCACGAGACCTTCCTCGTCCACGAAATGATTCAGGCTCGCTGGCGCATCATCCGCATCCATCGCCTCGAAACCTCATACCTCAGCCAAACCCAGCTCGACGATCCCTCAGCCGACCCTGATCAGGCCATCCTCGCCAACATGGCAGCCAAAGGCACCGACATCCTCAACGCCCTCGCCCGCTACGCCGCCGCCGCTCAGCGCACCTACTACAAGGCGCACAAAGAACTCCGTGAGAGTCGCCGCTCCGCCGTCCAGCAAAAGACCGCCGACCACCGTCGCAGCCTCGCCGACGTCGAACGCGCCCTCAGCAATTACATCAACGCGCCCATGCCTCGCCTTATGCCTCACCCCGCGAAATCGCCTGAAACCCATGAAGAAAGCGAATTCGAATCGCTTTACGAAACAAACCCAATCTCACCCGTCCCGCTAGGGAGTCTCGATAACCTTGGGCGGCGTCAGTATGCGGATCAGTCCCCACGACCGGCCGCTGACTAGCGTCACAAACTCGCTCAACGCCATCGGAGCAAAGCCCAGCGCTCGATTCTCGGCTCCAATCTCGAACGCCAACCGCCACTGCTCGAACAGGACGCGATACGCCTCGTACAAACTCACGGACGGATCGTAGATATGCGTTGCCTCCGCCGACACTCCGTTCAGTTCGATCACGCTCAGCCCTTCACCCCGCGCGAATGCCTCCGCCGACGGCGTGCGAATGTCGAACCGCCCGAAATAGAACCCCGGATGCGATTGGCTGATCTGGTCAATCGTCGACTCCAGCGCCGGTGTCAGCAGGTGCATCCCGTTCAGAAATACCGCTCCCCGGCAATGGGAGCCGATCTCCACCAGTTGTATTTCCTCGCCGTCGGCCGGCACATCGTCCAGGTCGCGCTTCGATACCCTCTCGTATGCGGAAGCCATCGAAACAGCGCGCGAATCGTCGAGGATCAGATCAAGCAGCGTGCGCTTCCCGTCGCCAGTCACCGTCGGGAACACTTTCTGAGTGATGGAGAACACGCGCCCGTGCGACTCGCTTGGCCGCCGGTAGTAAAACACTCCGAACTCCAAGCCGCCGGCATACTGCTGGAGAATCGTATCGGTCTGTGCATTTCGTAAATATGCGTCGAACTCCGCCCCGGATCGGATCACCGCCACCCCCGACCCTCGCTCACCCACATCCGGCTTCAGCACCACCGGAAACTCCGGAGCAGCAATCGTCTGTCCAGCCGGGATCAACGCGAACGACGGCGCAAAGTCTTCAAGATGTCTCAGAATCCTCGATTTCGATTCGCCCACGAATCCTCCCGATGCAATCCCGGGATTCGCAGCAGTAAACAGCGTCAACGATCGATGTCGAACCGCCAGATACAGGAGGTAAGGAACCACAGGTAAATACGCAGCCCACATCGGCCAGAATTCCCAGCGGATCTTTCGCATCAAAAATCCCCTCGCCCTGCGGCGGCCGCGATGGCTCAATAGCGGCTTTACCAATTGATGAGCCGCCGCGATCGTCGCAAAGACAATCACAAATGCCAGCAGACCCTCAGTGTGGTGCGCGAACAGGGAACTCAAAAAGCCCTCGCCGAATAGCGCCGTGGCACCCACCAGTAGTGGTGTCCACACCGCCGCTGCAATCAGGAAATACGACGCGAACGCCGCAAATCGAGTGGGCAGCATTCCCGCGGCGAAGTACGTTGGCAGCCGCAGTCCCGGAGTGAAGCGGCTCAGAATTACCACCGCGAGTCCGCGGCGCTGTAGCCAGTCCGCGCCCCGCTCCACCAGTTGGGGCGAGAGGAACTTCGTCACCAGCCGCCAGCGGAGCGCGCGGGCGCCGATGAACCGGCCGGCCAGAAAAAGCAAAACGTCCCCTGCGAAGATCCCGGCCAGACATGCCATCGACGCCTGCGCGAAGCCGAGCCTTCGCTGAGCCACCAACACCCCGGCGGCGATGCAGGTCAGGTCCTCTGAGATCAGGGTGGAGAGAGCAATTAGGAGTAGTTGCATGGGACTCGTTGAACTTTTTGAATTTCACGAAAGGAGGGACAACAGGGAGTGCCCGCCGAATAAGAGAACTCAATCTCGGCAGGCATCACCCGGACCCGGCTGAAGCTCACCGTCTCCGCGTCTGGACGGTGCATGCAGGTGGAGTACGCACTCGCCGCCGATCCGTGACTCGTGTGGAAGTCGCTGAGCACGCGCTCATTCAGTTCGCCGGCCGCGATGCGCAACCTGACTAACTCCTGCCGGCGCTCCTCGATGACTCCCTCTGAGTCGAACGAAGATGAGATCAGCGGCATGCAAAGCTCGCCCCAGCCCAGCATCGTTTTGCGGGTGCCGTCCCACTCCACCACCGTCGCCGGACTCGCCGGTTCGAGAATTACCGTCGTAAAGGGAGCCATCCGGCTGAGGTCGAGTGTCAGGATTCGGTCCACCGCTGCCGCCAGCGAGGGCGCGCTGATCAGTTCGGGAAGCAGCAGTCCGCGACTCTCGAAGACCCCAGGCCCTGCCGTCACACCCCCGTTCAACAGGCAGATCGACATTCCAAATTCGTTGGTCGCCAGCCACGTGCCGCCGGCCGTCGTGTCGGTCGGAGAGATGTAGCGGACGCCGTCGCGCGTTTTCACTCGCGGACCCTCAGCCATCGCACGTGTCCGCTTCTCGTCGCGATTGCAGAACAGGCTGTAGCCTCCGCCATGATGCAACCAGCTAACCGTGCACATTACGCGGCTTGCCCCTTCGCCGTCGCCAGGTAGCGAAGCGTCGACGGAGCCATTCCAAAATCCGGATCCACCGCCACGCCGTGCCCGCGCAGCGTCATCGCAACCAGCGCAAAGTGATGGATCGTATGGCTGCTCAACACCTGCAGTTCACGCGCCGGCGAAGAAGTCAGGTACTGATCCTGGACGTCTTCCAGTGTCGAGTCTTCTGCGCGCACCCAGATGAGCATCTCGCCGCGCAGCGCCGGGCAGTTCTGCAGGCGCTCGACAATCTTTTGTATCCGGGCAATCGCCTCGTTGCGGTTAGTGCCAACCGCCTCGTCCCGCTTGCGTGCGTCGTAGTCGACGTGACCCGTCTCCACACCGTCGAGGAAGCATTCGTAGAATTCCAGAACGTGCCGCAAATGGCTTCCCACCCGGTGTGGAGCAAATCCGGCTGGCGAGTCCTTATAGATACGGTCGCTGATCGGCGCGAGCAGGCTCTGCGCCTGGCGGAGCAGGTGAACGTTGCCTTCGATCAGTAGTTCTTGCCGGAGCGATAAGGTGTTCGACATCTTGGCAGCGAGATCCACCTAACCCTGCCATTTATTCCAGGATTCATTTTTCTCCTGCAACTGCCCTCGGGCGGAATAACCGGACAGCCTGCGGTCATTCCAGCCGTGAATGTTGAGCGTCACACAATCGCCGGCTGAGACTGGACCCGCAAGGGACGCGGCCACGGCCCTCAGAACTCACTGGCCCGAGTACCTGATTGAAGGCGGACTGCTGGGAATCTTCATGATTTCCGCTTGCGTTTTTGGAGTCCTGCTCGAGCATCCCTCGTCGCCCCTGCATCAACTGATCGAGGACGCCTTTACCCGGCGCGCGATTGGCGGTGTCGCCATGGGACTCACGCTCATCGGCATCGTCTATTCGCCCTGGGGTAGGCGGTCCGGCGCCCATATCAATCCAGGCGTTACGCTCACCTTCCTGGCGCTGGGAAAGATCGCCCGCTGGGACGCACTGTTTTACGTGATCGCTCACTTCCTGGGCGGTGTTGCCGGAGTGCTGGTCGCGGAACTGATCATCGGCGCGCCGCTGCGGCATGACGCGGTCAACTTTGTCGCCACGGTTCCTGGACCCGACGGTCCCGCACTGGCTCTGGCCGCCGAGATTCTCATCTCGATCTTAATGATGACCACCGTCCTGGTCGTCTCGAACTCGAAGCGCCTCAATCGCTTCACCGGCATCTTTGCCGCCGTTTTGCTGGCCTCCTTCATTACGACCGAGGCGCCGCTTTCAGGTGTCAGCCTGAATCCGGCCCGAACCTTCGGCTCGGCGCTCCCGGCTGGCGAATGGAAAGCGATCTGGCTCTACTTCATCGGTCCGCCAGTCGCCATGCTGCTCGCCGGACAGCTTTATCGCCTTCGTTCTGGGGCTCACGCCGTTTTCTGCGCGAAGCTTCACCACCACAACAACAAGGAACGCTGTATCTTCCGCTGCAACTACGGAGCTATCGATGGCCAATAACCACTACGACCTAATCATCATCGGCACGGGCGCCGGCGGCGGAACTCTGGCTGCCCGCCTTGCCCCCACCGGCAAACGCATCCTCTTGATCGAACGCGGTGACTATGTCCCGCGCGAAAAGGACAACTGGAGTACTCGCGCCGTCAACCTCGAAGGCAGGTACCAAACCAAAGAGAAGTGGCGAGACCGCGACGGCAACGAACTGCACCCGCACACCAACTACTACGTGGGCGGCAACACCAACTTCTACGGCGCCGCGCTCTTCCGCCTTCGCAAACAGGACTTCGGCGAGATCCGCCATCATGGCGGCGTGTCGCCCGCATGGCCTATTTCTTATGACGAACTCGAGCCCTACTACAGCAAGGCCGAGCACATGTATCACGTGCATGGCACTCGCCGCGAAGACCCCACCGAGCCGTTCTCAAAGTGCCCGTTCCCGCACCCCGCCGTGAGTCATGAACCGCGCATGCAGGCGCGCGGTTGAGAATCACCGCCCTGCGCGCTGCCGCCGGTCCCGGTATTGAGTTTCTTGAGTATCTGGCGCCGCGCGATGGCCGCCCTTATCCGTCAGATGAGCGATCGAACGATCTGCTCCACTGGCAAACCAAGTTCCTGGGGATCAACGTGGAAAATGCCGCGAACGATCTCCGGATGTCCCGGTCCGCCTTTGTCTCGACCGGCGTCGTTGAAGTACCGGATGCCAAGGCGGGATTCCGGAAGTCACTCATCGTTCGCGACCCGGACGGACATGCCGTTCAGATCGTTGAACAGTAAATCATTTCCCACAAAATCCAAGGAGAATTGTCATGAAGAAAGTCACTCGCTTGATGTCTGTCTTAGCACCGTTGACGTTGTTGGTCGCCGGCGTCGTGTATGCCGACAAGATGGATGCCCACAACACTTCGATGTTCCAGGGCCCCAAGGCAAATACCGGAATGGCCATCCACTCCACTGAAAACGGCAAGAGCATTCTGCGCGTTTCTAAGGAGTTCAAAGTGCCGACACCCCCGCGCCCACTTGGCGCGTAGTGGACTCCAACGGCACCATCTACACGCTTGAGGCATTCAAAATCAAGGGCGGCGAGAAGCGCGAGGTGGTTGTTCCGGCGTATGTGAAGGACATCGCCAAGGTGCAGGTCTACTGCGCCTGGGCCCAAGTCATCCTCGGCGAAGCCGCCTTCTCCACTGCCGTGAAATAGAGTTTTCTCTCAACCGGGGACTCGGGAGCTCGCCTCTCGCGTCCCCTTTTTTGTGATTCGGACTTGTAACTTAAAGAAAATTCAGGCAAAACAGATAAGTACAATGCTCGGGAATAAACTCCCCAAATCCAGACATTCAACGTCGGTATGGCTGATCTCCACGCTGTCGCAAACTGGGTGCCGGCAAGCATGACCGCCGCGCTTCCTGTCGCAGACCGGTTCAACGCCGAGGCGATGCCCCATATGACCGATATCTTCCGGACGGCGGTTCGCCTGGTTGGCGAGCGTGCGCGGGCAGAGGACGTTGTTCAAGAGGTTTACCTGCAGGCCTGGAAGTCGTTTCACCGCTTTGAGTCCGGCACCAACTGCCGCGCGTGGTTATTCAAGATTTTGTTCCATTGCGTGAATCATCACCGGCGGAAATGGTTCCGGTTCCCGCTCCTGAAAGAGACCGAGGACTTCGTTGAGGCCAACCTCACCAGTCCAACCCCGATTCCCGCGCACCTCACTGACCAGGAAGTGCTGGCCGCGCTAGACCGGATTCCAACCGAGTTTCGCTCCGTCGTCCTGCTCGTGGATGTGGAAGAGTTCGCCTACAAAGAGGCAGCCGAGATTACCGGAACGCCCATCGGCACGGTGATGTCACGCCTTAGCCGGGGCCGGAAGTTGCTTCGCGAGCAACTGGCGGGGGTAGCCCGCTCTTACGGAATTGGAAAGATCGCTGAAGAAGGAAAGACAGTATGAACTATAACAACGAAAACGATCAGGACGGATTGCGCCTGACGGAGCAGCTAAAACATGCCGTGCGAAGTGAGGCCATGCCTCCTTATTTAGAAGCACGGATCCGCAACACCATTCAATCCAACGCGCGTAAGTCTTCGATGATGCGTTGGCTCGTGCCGGCGTCGGCGGCTCTGCTAGTGTGTGTCGGCGTCACCATTGCCTATCAACTGGGCAATCTGCGGATTACGGCCGCCTCCCAGGAAGCCTACAACGGCCACGTGACCAATCAGGTCGCAACAATTATGCGGGTGGGACTTGGCGATCATATTCACTGCGCCTTCTTCCGCAAATACCCCAAGAATGCGCCCAACGTGCAGGATCTGGCCAAGTCGCTCGGCCCGGAATACAGCCCGCTGATTCCCATCCTTCGCAAACACGTGCCTGAGGACTGCGTGCTGATGGCGGCCCACGAATGCCGGTATCACGGCCGCAAGTTCGTCCATCTGTCGATGAAGGGTGGTTCGGGTCTGGTGTCGCTCCTCATCGCCAGGAAGGGCGACGGCGAGTCCTTTAAGACCGAGAGCCTGATCCCTGCCTTGGTACAGTCAGGAATCCCGATCTATCGCACCGGAGTGCAGCGCTTCCAGGTGGCGTCTTTCGAGAGCCGCGATCACCTGGTCTACTTCATCTCCGACATGGGTCAGCAGCACAATACCGACATGATGGTAGCCATCGCTCCGCAGGTGAAACAACTGCTGGCGAATCTCGAAGGCTAAACCCACATCTCGAAGTTCAGCCGAACGGCCGGGGGGCAACCCTCGGCCGTTTTGTATTTTTACCCCCTTTGTCGGAATAACCAGGCTCGCTCGCGAGCTATAGCACGCAAGGAGAATGACTGTGACAGCTGAAGAGCAGCGACTGGAAGAAGCGCGGAGCCGGAAGACTCACTGGAAACGTTGGGGACCCTACCTCAGCGAGCGCGCCTGGGGCACCGTGCGCGAAGACTATAGCGAAGGCGGAACCGCGTGGGAATACCTGCCGCACGATCAAGCGCGCTCCAAGGCGTATCGCTGGAACGAAGACGGCATCGCCGGCATCTCCGACCGCCATCAGAAGATCTGCTTCTCAGTCGCGATGTGGAACGGCCAGGATCCCATTCTCAAGGAGCGTCTCTTCGGACTCACCGGTAACGAGGGTAACCACGGAGAGGATTGCAAGGAGTCCTACTTCTACCTCGATAGCACGCCCACTCACTCCTACATGAAGTACTTGTACAAATACCCGCAGGCCGCCTACCCCTACGAGCGCCTGATCGAGGAGAACCGGCGCCGCGGCAAGGGTGACCGTGAGTTCGAACTCGCCGACACGGGCGTATTCGATCAGAACCGCTACTTCGATGTGTTCGTCGAATATGCAAAGGCCGAGTGCGAGGACATCCTGGTCCGCATCAGCGTCGCCAATCGCGGTCCCGAGGCGGCCGACATCCACCTGCTGCCTACCGTCTGGTTCCGCAACACGTGGTCGTGGGGACACGGAGTCACCAAGCCGTCTCTCAAGTTGTGCAATGAGTCCCCGGCAGTCATCGAACTGAACGAGCCTGAGTACGGCCGCCGCTGGCTGCTGGCCGAAGGTTCGCCCGAGTTGCTGTTCACCGAGAACGAGACGAACTCACAACGGCTGTATAACCCGGCTAACGCCGCTGGGTACGCCAAAGACGGCATCAACGACTACGTGGTCAATGGTGACGCCGGTGCAGTGAGCCGGGCCAAGACCGGCACGAAAGCAACAGCGCACTACGCGATGTCTGTGCCGGCCGGCGAGACACGTGTCATTCGACTGCGGCTCACTGACTCGTCCAAGTCCGCAGGACTCTTTGATTCCGCTTTCGACGCGATCTTCGCACAAAGGCTAAGCGAGGCAGATGAATACTACGCCACTGTGATCCCGCAACACCTCTCCGAAGATGCTCAGAACGTCATGCGGCAGAGCCTCGGCGGACTGCTCTGGTCAAAGCAGTTCTATCACTACGTGGTCCGCGATTGGACCGAGGGTGACCCGGCATTCCCGAAGCCGTCTGAAGGCCGCAAACATGGCCGTAACAATGAGTGGCAACACCTCTACAACGCCGACGTCATTTCGATGCCGGATAAATGGGAGTACCCCTGGTATGCCGCCTGGGATCTTGCCTTTCACTGCGTCCCGCTCGCGTTAGTCGACTCGGAGTTCGCAAAAGACCAGCTGACTCTAATGGTTCGGGAATGGTACATGCATCCGAATGGACAGTTGCCGGCCTACGAATGGGCGTTTGGAGACGTCAACCCTCCGGTGCACGCCTGGGCCGCTTGGCGCGTTTATAAGATCGAGAAGAAGCGGCGGGGTGTTGGAGACCGCGCGTTTCTGCAGCACATCTTCCATAAGCTCCTTCTGAATTTCACCTGGTGGGTGAATCGCAAGGACGCTGAAGGGCGCAATGTATTCCAGGGCGGATTCCTCGGGCTTGACAATATCGGCGTGTTTGACCGCAGCGCTCCGCTCCCCACCGGCGGGCACATCGAGCAGGCCGACGGCACTGGCTGGATGGCCATGTATAGCCTCAATTTGCTGGCTATCGCGATGGAGTTGGCCCGCGAAGACCCGGCCTATGAGCACGTCGCCAGTAAGTTCTGGGAGCACTTCCTACACATCGCAAACGCGATCAACCACCTGGGTAACGACGGTGTCGGGATGTGGGATTCCGAAGACGGCTTCTTCTACGATGTACTGCACACGCCGGGCGGCAATCACGTGCCGATGAAGGTACGCTCAATGGTCGGCTTGATCCCGCTCTATGCCGTCGAGACGCTCGACTCCGATCTGGTGGATCGTCTGCCAGGCTTCAAGCGTCGCCTGGAATGGTTCCTCGAGAATCGCAAAGACCTGACGAAGAACGTCGCCTGTATGAATACGCCCGGCGTGGGTGAACGGCGCCTGCTTTCCATCGTCGACGGCGACCAGCTTCGTAAGGTGCTCCGGATGATGCTCGACGAGAATGAGTTCCTATCACCGTTCGGCATCCGCGCTCTCTCGCAGGTGCACAGAGAGCATCCGTACATTCTGAACGTCGGCGGCGGTGAGTATCGCGTCGACTACGAACCGGCCGAGTCGAGCACAGGGCTGTTTGGCGGCAATTCGAATTGGCGCGGACCGATATGGTTCCCTGTGAACTATCTGCTGATCGAGTCACTACAGAAGTTCCATCACTATCTGGGCGAGGACTACAAGGTCGAATGTCCCACTGGTTCGAGGACCTACATGACACTGTGGGAGGTTGCGGCAGAAATCTCGCGGCGGCTCACTCGCATCTTCTTAAAGGATAGTTCCGGGCGGCGACCCGTGCATGGCACTGACGAGCGCTACCAGCATGACCCGAACTGGCGTGACCTGGTGTTGTTCTCTGAATATTTCCACGGAGACGACGGCTCGGGCGTCGGCGCGTCGCATCAAACCGGGTGGACCGGGGTTGTAGCAAAGCTGCTGCAACAGAGCGGAGAGTGACAAATGGACCGGGAAATCATTCGATTCGATCAGGACATCTGCGGCAACCTCGACGCGGCCGTGGAACGCGAGTGGCTGGAGACCAACGGGCTCGGTGGCTTCGCCGGTTCAACTATCGCCGGCCTGAATTCGCGCCGCTACCATGGCCTGCTGGTAGCGGCTACCAAGCCCCCAGTGGGACGGATGGTGCTGTTGTCGAAGCTCGAAGAGACCGTTGTTATCGACGGTAAGCGCTTCGATCTGTCGGCCAATTGCTATCCGGGAGCGATCCATCCGCGCGGCTTCGAATATCTCAAAGAGTTTCGCCTCGATCCATTCCCGGTGTTCACCTACCAGGTGGACGGCGTGGAGATTGAGAAGCGCGTGTTCATGGTCCACGGCGAGAACACGACAGTAGTGGAATACGAGTTACGGTCACTCGATCGCGACCCGCTGCCGGAATGCTCTCTGGAATTGCGGCCACTGATTGCTTACCGCGACTATCACAGCACTGCGCATCGGAACGGCGCCATCAACGGTGCAGTGGAATCGGCGCCCGGACTCGCTACGCTGCGTCCTTACGCTGACACCCCCGCGCTGCACTTCGCGCATGACGCGGTGGAAATTCAGCCAACCGGGGACTGGTACGAGAACTTCGAGTATGCCGAGGAGGAGGCCCGCGGCCTCGACTTTCGCGAGGATCTGTTCAACCCTTTTGTGGCTCAGTTCTCTCTGAGCCGCCGCGCCACCGCCACGGTGATCGCATCTACTGAGGTCCACGCCGCCGCCGAGGCGACCGGTTTGCGTCGGGCCGAGGTGGAGCGCCGCGAAGCGATTGCGAACGCTGCGCCGGTTGACGAGCCATTCGTGCGGGCGCTCGTCGCTGCCGCTGACCAGTTCATCGTGAACCGCGGAGATCTAAAGACCGTAATCGCGGGATACCACTGGTTTGGCGATTGGGGCCGCGACACCATGATTGCGCTGCCGGGCTTGACGCTGACGACAAGCCGTCCGGAGATCGCCAAGAGCATTCTGCTCGCGTTTGCTGAAAGCGTCGACCAGGGCATGCTGCCCAACCGCTTCCCGGACGCTGGCGACAAGCCGGAGTACAACACGGTTGACGCCACGCTCTGGTTCTTCGAGGCGGTTCGCTCTCTGGTGCAGTACACCGGTGACGCAGCGTTCGTCCGCGAACATCTGTATGAGAAGTTGAAGGAGATCGTCGATTGGCACTTGCGCGGTACGCGCTACGGAATCCGTGTGGACGGCGACGGACTGCTCAATGCCGGCGAGGCTGGCGTCCAACTTACCTGGATGGATTCTAAGATCGGCGATTGGGTGGTGACACCGCGACACGGCAAGCCGGTGGAGATTCAGGCGCTCTGGTACAACGCTCTGCGAGTGATGGAAGACCTGGCCCAGCGCTTTGGCGACTCACGCCCGCGGGCTCTGTACCAAGAGCTGGCTTTGCATGGCCATGAAGCCTTCAACCGCCAGTTCTGGAACGAGCGCGAAGGCTGCCTGTACGATGTCGTGAGTGGTTGCGAGCGCGACGGCGCCATCCGGCCGAACCAGATTCTGGCGGTCAGTCTCACCCATTCCATGGTCGCGCCCGATCGAGCGGGGAGCGTGGTGGACGTTGTCGAGCGAGACCTGCTCACGCCGCTAGGACTGCGCAGCCTGTCGCCCCGCGACTCACGCTATCGTGCCCGCTACCAAGGCGGTGTTTGGGATCGCGATTCTTCCTATCACCAGGGAACCGTATGGCCCTGGCTCATGGGTCCCTTCATCACGGCTTACACCAAGGTGCACGGACGCTCGCCGGCAGCCTGCGCTCAGGCCGGTCTCTGGCTCGAAGGACTCCATGCGCACATGCGGACGTCGGGCCTTGGACAAATCGCCGAGATCGCGGACGCTGAAGCGCCGCACCGTGCGCGCGGATGTGTAGCGCAGGCGTGGAGTGTGGCCGAGCTGTTGCGTGCCGCCGTCGAGGATGTGTACGCCGTGCCATCCGCGTCTCCAGCCTCTTCGAAAATGTCATTCACAGCAGCTGGCTGAGCCGGAATAAAGGCCTCGTGAGATTGGATTTCTCCGCAGACAGGAGACGAACCAAAATGAAATACCTCACGATTCAAGCCGCGCTGCTCGCTGCAACGCTCTGCTCCGCGGCCACCGATGACTCACGACCAGCAAACATACGCTCACGATTGATGGCGCGCGCAAGGTAATCGCAGGCGCTGTTGCTCAGGCGCAACGCAATCACGCCGGAGCGAATATCTCGATCGGTAAGGCCCGGACCGCGGCGCTCTTCAAGAAGCCGACTAAGTTCTTTGAAGATGTGATCGGCAAAGGGCGCACTTCGATGGTGGCGCTGAATGACTTCACGCCTCGCCAGGGCGGAGTGCCGATTTCGATCGACGGCGAGATGGTAGGCGCAGTTGGCGTGAGCGGAGCGGCCAGCGCGCAGCAGGATGAAGAGGTCGCGATGGCAGGCGCCGCTGCTCTCCGCGCGCAAGCGTCTGTGAACTACTTCGAAAGCGAAAAGGTGTCGGCAGCCTTCGCCAAGGGCGCGGTGCTGTTCGATGCAAGCGATAAGTATATGGTCCACGCCAGCCGTCGCGAGCAGGCAGGACAGGCGGAGATCCATACCAAGGACGCGGATATTATTTACGTGCTCGACGGGACGGCTACGTTCGTCACCGGAGGCACCGCGGTGGATCCCAAGAACATTGCCGCCGATGAGATTCGCGGTTCTGAAATCTCCGGCGGCGACACACGGCAGATCGCCAAGGGCGACGTCATCATCGTGCCCGCGGGGACGCCCCACTGGTTCAAGGAAGTTTCGAATCCCTTGCTGTACTACGTGGTGAAGGCGCGATGAAGCCGGTCATCTTTCTCATCGCATTGGCCGCGAGCGCGGCATCAACTGACCGGGGCGCTCCCAAGGGGACGCCTGAGGCCACCATCGATCTCGCCACCGAAGCCGGCGTGAAAGCGGTTAACGGGCAGTGGCGTTACAGCGACACCAGGATCGTTGAGGTGGACTTTCACGCGCCCGGCGCTAACGGGCAGCCCTCGGGTCCACCGAACAAGACCTACGATTACACGCCTCACGCGGGCGGCGCGGACTTCGATGACTCCAAGTGGGAAGCGATCGGCCCCACCTCTCTCAGCGCACGGCGCTCCACCGGACGTCTTTGCTTTAACTGGTACAGGATCAACATCACGGTGCCGCAGCGGGTGGAAGGCTTCGATCCCACCGGTTCGTCGATCGTCTTTGAAACAGCCCTGGATGATTACGCGGAAGTCTGGGTGGACGGTGAACTGTCACGGTCTCTCGGCCAGATGGGAGGGTCGGTCATCGGCGGATGGAATGCGCCTAACCGGCTGATTGTCGGCCGTGACGTGAAGCCTGGACAGAAGATTCAGCTCGCCGTCTTCGGTAGCAACGGGCCGCTCTCGAACCCGCCGACGAACTTCATCTGGATGCGCTACGCGAAGTTGGAATTCTTTCGCGGAACGGTGGGACCCATCGCTATTACGCCCAGCGAGGTGAACGTTGAGGTGGTGCGCAATGATCCGGCGATGGACGCGATTGTCGGCCCCAATCCGAAGATCTTCAAGCTTGCTGAAGGGTTCAAGTTCACCGAAGGCCCGATCTGGGTGCGCGATGGCGGGTATCTGCTATTCAGCGACCCGAACAGTAACATCATTTACCGGTACGCCCCGAAGCCGGAAGGCGCGGGCGATCTGTCGATCTTCCGGCAGCCCAGCGGTTACTCGGGCAGCGACATCGCCGAGTATGGGCAGCCGGGCTCGAACGGGCTTACGCTCGACCCGCAAGGCCGGTTGACGATCAACGAGCACGGCAACCATCGCGTGACGCGAATTGAAAACGACGGAACCTTGACCGTGCTGGCAGACAGCTATCAGGGAAAGCGATTGAACAGCCCAAATGACCTGGTGTATCGCTCCGACGGGACACTGTACTTCACCGACCCTCCATTCGGCCTGCCCAAGTTCTTCGACGATCCACGCAAGCAACTGCCCTACAGCGGCGTCTTCTCGCTTCAGAACGGAAAGCTGCGGCTGATCAGTACCGATTTCACAGGGCCCAATGGCATCGCGTTCTCACCCGATGAGAAGTACCTGTACGTCACCAATTGGGACGAGAAGAAGAAGGTGATCTATCGATTTGAAGCGAACGCCGATGGCCCGTTGTCTAACGGCAAGCTGTTCTTCGACATGACGGCGGCGCCAGGCGAGGACGCTCTCGACGGGATGAAGGTGGACCAGAAGGGGAATTTGTACGTCTCGGGTCCCGGCGGACCCTGGGTCCTATCGGCCGAGGGGAAGCATCTAGGCACAATCATCGCGCCTAGGCATCCGCACAATTTTGCCTGGGGCGATGACGGCAAGACCTTGTATCTTTGCGCCCGGTCGGGACTGTACAGCATGCGATTGAATATCCCCGGCATCCGACCCTCTGCTCCTCGATTTTGATGGTCGTGCATGCGTTTTGTTGGCGATTCATGGTCAAAAAAGATTTCACGAAATGTTTTCGGGCCGCGGCCATTAGGGGTATGAACCTCAACGGTTCAGTAGGAGAACGAAGGAGACCCCATGAACCTAAACAATCGCAACCACATCGCAGCGCGGACAACGGCGCTCGCCTTCATCATGATTTCGGCCGTATGCGCCCAGACCCTGGGTCCTAACGAGAATGGAATGTCCTTGCAAGGTTCAAGGCTGACATACTACCAACGTCCGGCAGCCGCGCAGTGCCAGAATGACTGCGCCAACAACCCTAATTGCCAGGGATTCACCTGGATCAATCCGGGAACTTACAATCGCTCCGACCCCGGGATGTGCTACCTTCTCTCCTCGGTCACGGGCCGAGTTCCGGCGGCAGGCCACATTTCGGGCGTGAAGGGCGGAGGCTCTTCAGCGCCTTCAGCGCCGGCGGGCACCGAGTCGGGGATGTCCCTAACCGGCACCACCTTGACTTACTATCAACGGCCTACTGCTCAACAGTGCGACGCGGATTGCGCCAACAACCCGAACTGCAAAGGTTTCACCTGGATCGCGGCCGGAACCTACCGGCCAAACGATGCGGCCATGTGTTATCTGTTGTCGGCGGTGACGGGACGGTCGCCCGCCCGTGGACATATCTCAGGAATCAAACAGGGGGCCACCGGGAATGGAGGCGCAACGCCGCCAAGCGGACTTAGCATTGCCGGGTTCTGGCAGTGGCGTGCCTGCAACGACGAGTACGGCCTGCTTATCGGCATCGAGACAGCCAATGGAGTTAACTTCACTGGAGGTTTTGAGAACGCCAATGGCACCATCAAGAACGGCGTACTGCGAGGCGACCGGATTGAGTTCGATCGCGACGGCGGCAGCTGGCAACAGCACTATTCGGGCCAGGTTGTGAACGATGGCGGAAAGCTAAAGATCGTCAACGGAGCATGGAGCGGCGCATACGCGGATCGCTGCCCAGGACGGATGAACTGGCACGCTGAAAAGCAGTAATCCCGCCGTCGCTTCTGGAATCGTAGGAGTTTTTGGGCGGGCGTTTCAAGGCGCCCGCTCTACTTGTGTTTCGTCTAATTCGGAGTTCGCGAAGCCGTGACGCGATCGACAACGAAAACATTTGCTGAAGCCTTCTTCTTTTCGAGTCTCAGTCCAAGCTGTGCCTGAAGAGCCCCAAACAGCGTGGGGCTTGAAGCGAAGTCAGAAGTTAGTGCCGCGCCTCCTGCTGATGCTCCGCCACGGTCTCCATGATCCCCTCCACCACTCGAATGACCCGCTGACGGCGAGGAATCGTCCGACCAATTCAAGGAGAAGTCGTACCTGCCTGCGAGTCCCGTGTGGTCGTCAACCGGTTTCGCGAGTTGATTGGAGACCATGCGGGCGAGGTCGCCCATAGTCTGGTTCTCGCCGCGATAGATGCCGCGCCCGTTAAAGACCATCAAGCCAGGCCGGGTGTGAGTATGCTCACCGCCGCCCGAAGGCTGTGCCAGTTCCTCGCCGCTTCGCCTTGGCGGCTGTCGTTGGCCTCGGTTTCCGGCTTGGCTTGCGATTGCGATTCTTTCAGCTTGGGACCGTTCTTGGCCACTACCAGCTCGAAGCCCTGCATCGGTCTTGTTTCGTAGTGATAGGAAAGTTGGAACCGGTCCTTCAGAAGATTTTGAAGCATCGCGGAAAACTGTTCCGTCGTGGTTCCTTCGGGTACTGTTGCCGACACGTCGAATACGGCATCGGACAACGACGACTGGCCAGGGAACTGGTATCGCTACAGGTTGAACGCCCGGCTGATCAGGGACGCGAGATTGCAGTTTGTGCAGCGGAATAATGCCGGATCCACCGTGCCGGGTCCACCTCTGGCTGCGCCCTGGGAATGAAAGTGTCCGCCTTGCGGAGCAGCGATCTTTATGGATGCAGCATCGAATTCGAGTCGCGGAGCAGATGAAGGCTGCCCGCTGCCGGCGGCGCTGACCGCCAGCGCCACGGTCATCACCTGAAGAGCCGATTTCATGTTTCCGCTATTGTATCCGACCCCGGCGGTGGAAGGTACAAGTCCCGTTCCCTCTCGGGGCTCAAAAGATAACGCTTGACACTTGAGAATGATTCCTACTTAATGATTAATGTCTATGTTGGACATGCGCACGCAAGCCCTCGATAACTTTCGCCGCAGGTGCAAGGAGCACGGCCTCGCTTTTACTTTCCAGCGTCAAGTGATCTACGAAGCTGTTGTGGATTCACATGAACACCCGACGCCGGAGCTGATCTATGAGCAGGTGAGACGGCGGATACCTTCGATTTCTCTCGGCACCGTTTACAAGAACGTTAAGACGTTTCTCGATACCGGCGTTCTGAAAGAAGTGACGCTTCATCACGGCTCGCTGCGCCTGGAATCTAACATGACGCCACATCACCACCTGGTGTGTTCCTCGTGCAAGGCGATTTTCGATATCGACGAATCAGCGGTAGAGCCGGTTCATCTGCCAAAGAGCGCATTGCTCAAAGGCTTTTCGATCGACCAGTACCGGGTGGAGTTCGTCGGCGAGTGCAAGAAATGCCGGGCCGCACGCCGCCACAAGTCGTGAGCGTGAGCCGGCGCGATCGAAACTTCACAATCGTTGTTGACCAATCCTAAGGAAGATAATCACATGGAGAAACAATTCACACCCGGCGTAGGAGATCCTGCCCCCAATCAGCAGGACCATACCTTGCCAACCGAAGCTGAAGCCAAGTGTCCATTCTCGGCCGGTGCTCGCAAACACACGGTAGCCGGAAGTCCGGGGAATGCGAACTGGTGGCCGAACCAGCTCAATCTCAAGATTCTTCACCAGCACTCTCCACAGGCTCGTCCTGTAGACCAGGCGTTCAATTATGCGAGGGAATTTAAGAGTCTCGACCTGGATGCCGTGATCAAGGACCTCCATGCCCTGATGACGAACTCGCAGGACTGGTGGCCGGCCGATTACGGACACTATGGGCCGCTCTTCATCCGCATGGCCTGGCATAGCGCGGGCACCTACCGCATCGCCGATGGCCGGGGTGGTGCGGGTACCGGGGCGCAGCGATTTGCTCCGCTCAATAGCTGGCCGGACAATGTGAGCCTCGATAAGGCGCGCCGGTTACTGTGGCCGATCAAGCAGAAGTATGGCCGGAAGATTTCCTGGGCTGATCTGATGATCCTCACCGGGAACGTCGCGCTGGAGTCGATGGGATTTAAGACTTTCGGTTTCGGCGGTGGTCGCGAGGATATCTGGGAGCCCGAAGAGGACATCTACTGGGGACCCGAAGGCAAGTGGCTCGCCGACGAGCGGTACAGCGGCGACCGTGACCTCTCCAATCCTCTTGCTGCCGTTCAGATGGGGCTGATCTACGTCAATCCCGAGGGACCGAATGGTAAGGCGGATCCACTCGCCGCGGCGAAGGATATCCGCGAGACGTTTGCCCGAATGGCGATGAACGACGAGGAGACGGTAGCGCTGATCGCCGGCGGCCACACCTTCGGTAAGGCTCACGGCGCCGCTGATGCGGGCAAGTATTGCAGTTCGGAGCCAGAGGGCGCCGGCATCGAAGAGCAGGGTTTCGGCTGGAAGAACGGCTTTGGCACTGGTAAAGGCGCCGACGCGATTACCAGCGGTCTGGAAGGCGCATGGACCACCAACCCGGTGAAGTGGGATAACAACTACTTCGACAACCTGTTGGGCTTTGAGTGGGTGCTTACCAAGAGTCCCGCCGGCGCACAGCAGTGGACGCCGAAGGATTCTGCGGGGGCGGGCACGGTGCCGGATGCCCACGACCCGGCGAAGAAGCACGCGCCGATTATGTTCACGACGGATCTCGCGCTGAAGTTGGATCCGAACTACGCGTCGATTTCAAAGCGGTTCCACGAGCACCCGGATCAATTCGCTGATGCGTTCGCGAAGGCCTGGTATAAGCTGACGCATCGAGACATGGGTCCTTGTTCGAGGTATCTCGGCTCGAAGATTCCCTCGCAGACGCTGTTGTGGCAGGATCCGCTTCCCGCCGTCGAGGGTGATCTCATCGGTGAGCAGGACATCGCGGCGCTGAAGGCGAAGATTCTCGCGTCGGGGCTGTCCATCTCGCAACTCGTGACAACGGCCTGGGCTTCCGCGGCAACCTTCCGCGGCAGCGACAAGCGTGGAGGCGCCAACGGCGCCCGCATTCGCCTCGCGCCGCAGAAGGATTGGGAAGTCAACCAGCCGGCCGAGCTTGCGAAGGTCCTTCAGAAACTGGAGGGGATCCAGAAGGACTTCAACAGCGAGCAGGCAGGCGGGAAGAAAAAGGTATCGCTGGCGGACCTAATCGTTCTCGGCGGCTGTGCGGCGGTGGAGGCGGCGGCGAAGAAGGCTGGCCAGGACGTGACCGTTCCCTTCTCGCCTGGGCGGACAGATGCGTCGCAGGATCAGACCGATGTGCACTCCTTCGCCGTGTTGGAGCCGTCTGCGGACGGTTTCCGCAACTACCTCTCCAATGGAAGTAAGGAGTCAGAGGCTGAGCAACTGGTGGACCGGGCGAACCTGCTGAAGCTGACTGCCCCCGAGATGACGGTTCTGGTGGGCGGTATGCGTGTCCTGGGTGCGAACTTTGGGCAGGCGAAGCATGGGGTTTTCACTGAGAAGCCGGAGACGCTGACGAACGATTTCTTCGTCAACCTGCTCGACATGAACACGAGGTGGCAGAAGTCCGCGGCGGCCGAAGGGGTGCTGGAGGGGTGCGACCGGGCGACGGGCAAAGTCAAGTGCACGGGTACCGTGGTTGATCTTGTCTTTGGCTCCAACTCACAGCTTCGAGCCATCGCGGAGTACTACGCATGCGACGACTCGAAGGAGACGTTCGTCAAGGATTTCGCAGCCACGTGGGGCAAGGTGATGAACCTGGATCGCTATGATCTAGCCTGAGCATCATCGTATGCGCCCCGGCCGCAGGTAGTTCACTGAGGCCGGGGCGAATCTCCGTGACGGCCGACTCCGCTGGAGAAGCGGCGCGCGCCTGCGGTGGCTTCTCCTGACGCTAAGACGTCATGGCCGCGGCGCAACTCGTTTCGGGTCGCCATGTCCCAGTCCAACGACCATTGCTCGATTGCCGACAGACGGTCGGAGCGCATGCACGTTTGCGGTAGGGCAGCCAGGGACTGGGCGATTTCCAGAGCCAGTTCGAGTGCTTGGCCGTCCGATGCTACACGGTTTGCGAGTCCCATTGCCAGCGCTTCAGACGCTGGGACCGGGCGACCGGTGAGGATCAAATCCATTGCGCGCGAGTGGCCGATCAATCGTGGCAACCGGATGGTGCCGAGGTCTACGAGCGGCACGCCGAATCTGCGGCAATAGACGCCGAACACTGCGGATTCGGCAGCGACACGGAGGTCGCACCAGAGCGCCAGTTCGAGGCCACCGGCAACGGCGTGTCCTTCGATTGCGGCGATTACAGGCTTCGAGAGTTGGAGGCGTGTTGGCCCCATCGGGCCGTCTCCTTCTTCCGAGAGCTCCCGAAGTTGGCCGCTGGATAAAGCTTTGAGGTCGGCACCTGCGCAGAAACAGCCACCGGCGCCAGTGAGGATTGCGACGTTCAAGCTGGGGTCCGAGTCGAAGTCCCGGAACGTCTCGGCCAGCGCCGACGCCGTGTCGCGATCGACAGCATTGCGGACTGCGGGACGGTTGATGGTAACGATGAAAATCGAATCGCGCCGTTCGCTGAGAACCGTGGGCATGAAAGTATCATGCGTCATTCAGGAGTGAGTTTTGTCAGCCCTGCCTGCTCGCCCTTCCAGATGAGGATGGTTCGATCACTTCGATTCGTCGGCTCGGTTCCGGCCGGCAGCATCTCTGACTCGAAGAAGCCCCCGTTGGCCATGTCCAGACACGCGGTGAACCCGTTCATGAAGAAGTAGACTCCGCGAATACTGCCGGGTATGCCGATCGTTGTCACGTTCCTGGGACCGTCCTTGGTCAGGCGCCCTACCTGGCTGTAAGTGACGGCCATGACCTTTGACACGCCCTGCCAAATGCCCAAGTTGTGACGCAATACGGCAACTGAGAACAGAACGCAAGCGAAGGCTGTGGCTAAGCGTATTCGGGATTGAGGGATACCGCGAATCAATGCCGCGATCAACAGACACATCCCCACCGAGGGCAGATAGAGCAGCCGCCCTTTTTGCAGATCGGGCCCGAGCAACAACTGCGACGAAGCGGGCAAGGCCGAGGCCAAGGTAGCGCCGATGCAGAAAACGGTGAAGTTGCGATTCAAGCTCGAGCGCGAGGCGAACAGCAGTCCAGCAAGTGCGAGCGCCATCGTGAGTGCGACCACGGGGCCAGGTTCGACGGACCAGTTAATCGGGAATACGAGTGTCGCCCATAGACGGAACAGCAACAGCTTGGCGATGCGCACGATGCTGATCGCTCCTGCTTCCGCGCGTCCCCCGGTAACGTAGCCACCGATGCCGCCGAGCGCGATCCATCGATGGACGAACGCCACCGCGGTAATCAGGGCATACGGCGCCATGCGGGTGAGCCGCGAACGCAGCGAGTCCTTGGCGAGAGGTAGCAGGAAGATGAGTCCTGGAAGGACGTATGCCGATTCTTTGGACCATAATGCGGCGATGCAGCAAATCAGCGAGCCGGCGTACGCGATTCTACGGTGCGCGTGCCGGGAATGCAGAAACAAGATGAGGGTCGCGAGCACGAGAGCAAGTGAAACCAGTTCCCAATAACCGGCGATCCAGACGACGCTTTCGGGACGCGCGCCGTGCACTCCAAACAGCACCATGGCGACGGCCGCCCACGGAGCGGCGAGTCCAAGTTGAACAGCGAGCAGATAGAGAAGCCCGCAATTCAGCAGGTGCAAAACGAGGTGGTGTACGTGCCAAAGCGCGGCATTTGTTCCCAGTCCTTTCGCGGCCAGCCAAAGCGTGCTGTAAGCGGCCGGTCGAAAATAGACGTCTCCTTTATCCGAGATCAGCGTGTCGATGAAATGCGCCCCTCGACCCCGCACGGCGTCCAACACAACAAAGTAGTCGTCGCACAGGAACGTCATGTTTTGTATGCCCCAGAATGTGGCGGCGATCAGGAGCAGGCCAAATAGAGGCGCGATGAGTTGCGATTCCTCAGACTCGGTGTGCGCCTCGCTGCTGGTACGAAGGAGAACCAGGAGGACGAAGGCGACCGCGAAAACTCCCTCCGCGTTCAGCGGCGAGCTGTTGGGGAATCCGGTCAGCGCCTTCGACACCACAACTCCCCCGGCGACGGCGGCGGCTGAGAGCAGCAGGACTTGAAGCGCGCGCGTCACCGGTCGTGGTACTCCGAAGTCACGTCCCGCACGGCTCCGTTCGAGAGGTCAAGGGCAAGCAGTCGATGCTGCGCGTCGAACTTGCGGAGTTCGTCGGGAGTAATAAAGAATGACGCGGCTTGCTCGGGATAGTCACCGGCCTCGATGGCCGCGCGGTTCTCCTCAGCCATGTAGACGTTGACGATCCCGAAGAGACGAAGGGGACGTCCATGAAAGGCTGACCAGTACAGGTCGGTATCGATGCCACGGAGTAGCACGACACCGTCCTTCCGATTACCAATCGCTTTCACGGTGCCTAGCACGGCGTCTCGAATCTGAATGCTGCGATCGTGAAACGAGAGGACCGTCAGGCGCGCTACCGGAATCGTCACTGCGAGCGCGATCGTGATCCACGCGATTCCCGCGGATCGCGCCATCCAGTTCGACCTCCAAGCACACACGAAGGCCCAGGCGCCCCACATTGCGAGTCCCATGCGCGGGATGGTGAGGTAGTAGTCGATGATGTGATTGCGAATCGGAAGATAAGGAGACAGCGCAAGGAGAAAGAAGGCCGCGAAAAATAGCGACTGGCGGCGTTGCTGGGCCAGTTCATAAATCAGGAAGGCGAACAATCCGGCCATGAGCGCGACAGTCAGCAGGTCGCGTCCAAGTCCCGGGTAGATATGAAAGAGGATGAGGCGGTTGGGCCCTAGCGCGATCTTCCAGTAGGTCCATAGCGTGCCGAAGATACTCAAGTCCCAGTGCATGAGGTACGGCTCGGTCTTGGGCATCGGCGCGGCCCACATGTGTATCGCAGTATAGACGGCTGATGCGAGGAACATTGGAACGACGCGCCTCATCAGTTGGGGCGCAAAGCACAGGACGTAAGCAAGCGCCAGCGCTGGATAGACAACGTTTTGTTCCAGGACTCCGAAGCCGATGAGGAACGCGGTCCACTGAGCGGCGTAATAAACACTTCGTCCAGTTTCGGCGTAGCGAACCAGGAAATAGAGAGCGAGAAGGATGGTGAGGGAGAGCAGTAGTTCATGGTAGGGCGCGGACCAAGCCATGAGGATCGCCACGCCGCTGCTGAACATCCAAAGTATGGCGGCCCAGAAACCGGCGGCCTCAGAGCCTGTAATGCGGGCGCACGCGCGGTTGAGCATGATTGTGACGGCGGCAAATGTCGCAAAGGCGAGTATGCGGAACGGGAGCGGATCGATTCCGAACCACGCACGGAAGGCGATGAAGGGCACGCGCTCGCCGAGTGTCCGGATGGTCCCCTGAGCCATGGGCTGAAAGAGAGCCTGAGAGAGGGAGTGGTCGCGAGCCAGATCGAGCATTCCGAGCCAGGCGAAATCGTCCTTCTGAAACCAGGCGGTGAGTCCGGGCCAATAGAAAAGGATGCCGGCCAGGGCGGGGAATCCGATGCAAGCCAGCTTACGGGGGCTTATCAACGTCACATTATGACATGAGCGGTAATTCGGATTTGGTTCTCCTTTTGATAACCTGTAGTGTTGAACTCGACTGTTTAACCTTGAGCGCCGCGCAGTTTCTAAAAGCGGACGCAACCCCCGGAAGGAATTCTCAGTTACTGGACCTCATCTATGGAAATCATCAAAGTAGCAGGAAGGGAAATACTGGATTCGCGCGGCAATCCGACTGTCGAAGCAGATGTCGTGCTTGCCGATGGATCCCTCGGACGCGCCGCCGCACCGTCCGGCGCCTCGACCGGAGAGCATGAAGCGGTAGAACTGCGGGATGGCGACAAGAGTCGTTATCTCGGCAAGGGAACGCTCACGGCGGTAAAGAACATCAACACCAAGATCGCGAAAGCGATCGAGGGTATGGATGCCGACGATCAGATCGCACTGGATCACCGGATGATCGAGTTGGACGGCACGCCGAACAAGGCCACACTCGGCGCCAATGCAATCCTGGCGGTATCGATGGCGGCGTCACGCGCGGCGGCCGACTCTCACGGGCTGGCGCTCTATCGCTATCTCGGTGGTGTGGGAGCGAGTCTGCTGCCTGTGCCGATGATGAACATCCTCAATGGCGGCGCGCACGCCGACAATTCCGTTGATCCTCAGGAATTCATGATCGCGCCCTACGGTGCGGAGAAATTCTCGGAAGCGCTGCGCATGGGTGCGGAAGTTTTCCATACGTTGAAGGGTGTGTTGAAGAAGCGCGGCTACTCCACGTCGGTGGGCGACGAGGGCGGCTTTGCTCCGAACTTGAAGTCGAACGAGGAAGCGCTCGATGCCGTGATGGAGGCCATTACACAGGCCGGCTACAAGCCTGGCGCGCAAATCGGCATTGCGCTCGATCCGGCTGCCAGCGAGTTCTACGACGCGAAAAAGAAGAAGTACGTTTTCAAGAAGTCGGACAAGAGCGAGCGCACGCCCGAGCAGATGGTGGAGTTCTGGGCGAAATGGGTGGACCAATACCCGATCATCTCGATTGAAGACGGCATGGCCGAGGACGACTGGGACGGCTGGAAGTTGATGACCGAGGCGCTCGGCAAGAAGATCCAGCTGGTTGGCGACGATCTTTTTGTTACCAACACCGAACGCCTGGCAATGGGAATTGAGAAGGGCATCGCCAACTCGATCCTGGTGAAGGTGAACCAGATCGGCACACTGACCGAGACTCTCGAGGCCATGAGCATGGCGTTCAACGCCGGCTACACCGCGATGGTGTCGCATCGCTCGGGCGAGACTGAGGACACTTTCATCGCCGATCTCGTAGTGGCCACCGGCGCCGGTCAGATCAAGACCGGGTCGGCAAGCCGCACCGATCGTATTGCGAAGTACAACCAGTTGCTGCGGATTGAGGAAGAGCTGGGCGACGGCGCTAAGTACGCCGGCCGGAAGGCGTTCAAGCAGTGACTTTGTTGAAGCCGAAGCAACTGAAGCCGCTGGTGTTGACTATTCTCGATGGCTGGGGATTTTCCCCGGCCGTCGAGGGGAATGCCATCGCGGCGGCGCGCAAGCCGACTTACGATAGTCTGCTGCGCGATTATCCGAATTCGCTTGTCCACACTTCGGGTCCGTTCGTCGGTTTGCCGGAAGGGCAAATGGGCAACAGCGAAGTGGGTCATCTGAACATCGGCGCCGGTCGCGTGGTGTACATGGACGTGACGCGACTTGACCTGATGATCGCGAATGGCGAGCTTGCGCGGAACCCGGTTCTGGTAGATGCGATGAAGCACGCCCGCACGCACCGGCTGCACGTGATGGGGCTTTGCAGTGACGGCGGAGTGCACTCTCTGCTCACGCATCTCTACGCCATTGTGAGGATGGCGCGCGAACAGGAAGTGGGGCATGTCTTCATCCACTGCTTCATGGACGGCCGCGACACGCCGCCTGAGAGCGGTGCGGGGTTCATTGAGCAGATCGAAAAGGAACTACGTTTGATTGGCACCGGACGCATCGCTTCGGTTTCCGGTCGCTATTACGCCATGGACCGCGATAAGCGTTGGGAGCGTGTCGAGCGCGCGTTTGGCGCGATGGTGTTGGGCAAAGGCGAAAAGTCGACGAGCGCGCTCGATGCGGTGAAGCGGTCGTACGAGAAGGGCATAACCGACGAGTTCACCGAACCGGTGACGATTGTCGACGAGCGGAATGAACCCATCGGGCTGATCCGCGACGACGATGCCTGCATCTTTTTCAACTACCGTGCCGACCGTGGGCGCGAGATGACGATGGCGCTAACAGACTCCGTTCTGGAGCAGCCTTCGCGTTCACTGGCGCCGAAGAACCTGAAGTTCGTCACGATGACGCAGTACGACAAGTCGTTCAAGGTCCCCTTTGTTCTATCGCGCGAGCATCCGGACAATATCCTGGCGAACGTTATGGCGCAGTTGAACTGGCGCAATCTGCGTGTCGCTGAGACGGAGAAGTACGCGCACGTCACGTACTTTTTCAATGGCGGGGCGGAGAAGCCATTCGCGGGTGAAGAGCGCGAGATGGTGGCATCGCCGAAGGTTGCCACTTACGATCTCCAGCCGGAGATGAGCGCTGCCGGAGTAACCGAGAAGGTGGTGAAGGCGATTACACAGGGCGGCTTCGACCTGATCGTGATGAACTACGCCAATGCGGACATGGTGGGCCACTCGGGCAAGATGGAGCCCACGGTTCGCGCGGTCGAAGCGGTGGATGCGGAACTAACGCGGGTATACCAGGCACTGCGCGAACATGGCGGGAGTTGGATCATTACCGCCGACCATGGGAACGCGGAGACCATGATCGACCCGGTGACCAAGGGGCCGCATACTTACCACACGACAAACCCGGTTCCATTTCTGGTGATCAACGAGGACCGGCACGCTCTGGCGGCCAAGGGCGCGCTGCAGGATATCGCTCCGACGGTGCTGGGGATTCTTGGAATCGAGCAGCCGAAAGAGATGACGGGTCGCGACCTCAGGCTAGGAAAAATCTGAGGGGCAAAAGGCTTGCGCGGGTGCATTAATGTGCCTATGCTGAATGAAGGACCAGACGAGTGTGGCTAACTCGCCCAGTCCTTTCATCGGCTAGCGCTTGGTTTCAAGCGTAAGCTTAGCTGTTATCGTGCCGATGAATCTCAGCACGACACGTACTAGTGCAGTGAAGCGCATAGGCCTCACCTCCTTCCGCTTCACAGATTGGGAGCCCGGGCTTATTTCCCGGGCTTCTCCAGTTGAAGCCCAAGTGCTTCGCCTGGCGACTAGCCTTCCTCAATCTGCTGCGGAACAGCGGCGGTTTTACCCGCCACTGGAATAGTGGGATCCCGGCGGAATTTCTCTCTCAATTTTTAGTGGCGGGGAAGCAGGACGAACCGGTCGATGCCGGCGGCGGCACTATGCCCCGACCGCCATACGCCCAGGTTGTAGCGCACGGAAAACTCATCAAAGCGCGCGAGCTTGGCGCTTCGCGGAATCTCGAAAGTCAGCGTCTCAAGCATCGTTCCTTGCGGTCGTTGACGCCGCCGTGGTGTCGACTGCACGGTCTGAGATCCTAACGAAAGCGTTGGACGCCCGGCAACGGAAGTGTTGATCAGCGTCAACTCTATCGAGACCGACCCTGGATAGCGGTCCGCATTGCGAATGGCAATCTCGATCGCGCGACAGCAACTGGTGTCGATGAACGCGCCGAGGTTCTGGTGAGCCTCCATCCGCATCTCGCGCAGATCGGTTGACCGGAATATCTTTTTGTCGGGGTCGCCTCGAATCACCTTGGCATTCTTGGGCAACGTCGTCTGCGGCTTCTTGTAAAGCCAATAGGACCCGAAGAACGGGATGTTGAGCGGGTCGCCCTGATTAGGACTGAAGATGTCACTTCGCATTGCCGACAATGGCGGCACGAGCGTCGCAAACTGCTGCTGCTCCGGAAAGAGGATTACGCCGGGGAAAGTGTTGTCGGCGACAATAGCCGCGCCGCCTCCCGGGCGTTCGCTTTGCGTCGCAGCGTCGGAGGGACTGATTGAATCGCCGCCTGATCCGCCGCCGCCCCACAGTCGCAATGAAGGTATGGTGAGCAGGAGCGCGTTCAGCAATACCAGGAGTACCCGGGAGCGCTTGCGGGACCACATCCACACCAGCGTCGAGACGGCAAGTGCAGCAACCCAGTAGGCAAGTTTCGCCCTTCCGCTCAACCGGCAGACGAGAGCTAGTTGGAAAGTCGCGGCGATTCCCAGTGCGGCGACGGACGGCACGCGTCCCATGCGGCTTATAGACTCCGGCCGCCAGACGAACGTTCCCCTCATACTGGAGTTGGATGCGGACCTGGCTCACAGTCGCCTGTCTCAGCCTGCGTGCGTTGGCGCAGGAATCGCAAGGCACGCTGACCGGCACGGTTCGAAACACGGTAACAGGCGCACCGGTGGAGGGCGTGTCCGCGGAATTGACGTCTGCTCCTTCGATCAAACCGCCCGTGATGCGAAGGCAAGTTAGCTCCGCCGCTGGCTTGTTCCAATTTGCAGACTTGCCGGCAGGGACCTATGTTTTGCGTTTCCACAAGTCCGGCTATGTTGATTCCAGCTATGACGGCGGCCCGGTGGTTCAAGCGCGGGTCCAAGCTGCGGCCGCGCCTGAAGCCGTCGACGTGAAGCTAGTGCCGACCGGCTCCATCGAAGGCAGAGTGCTGGACGAGGAAGGGGCTCCGCTGAAGGGCGTCGTCCTATACGCCGAGCGTCCGTCGAAGGCGAGCCTGATGACAGTTTCCGCGGACGGCGGCCGGTACCGCCTGGAGTTGCTGCCGCCCGATCAGTTCCGCATCCTCACGCGCGTCTCGTATTCGCTCCGTAAGGAAACCGCGAAGCGCGACGCATCCAGCAGCCAGATGCTTGGCTTTGCGCCGTCGCTCTACGTGCCGGGCGTGGATGACACTGCCGCCGCCTCACCGGTGAACGTGAGTGCCGGCTCGACGCTTGGCGGATTTGATATCAGGCTGAAGCGGGTGCCGCTGGTGGCGGTGAGTGGACACGCGATGGACGCCGAGTCCCGGCAGCCTTTCAGGGGCGAGATCGAGATTGCGCCCCAAAGAGGCGCGTCAGACGGTGCGCGGTTGCCTCTCGATGGCACGGGTGCATTCACGTTTGACCTGATTCCCTCAGGCCGGTACAAACTGCTTTTCTACCGGGATCGGGCGAAGGACGCGCTCGCTTACGAATCACCGATCGACACCGGCGCGAGTGGTTCTGCGGGGCTGGCGATCACTGTGCCTGTCTTCACGCGAATCACTGGCAGGGTGCTGGTTCCGGCGGATAGGGCTACAGATTGGGGCGCCGTGGACGCTGTGCTTAGCAATGGACGCCAAGCTCGAGCGGTTCGTGCGGCTGCTGACGGCAGCTTTGCGTTCGACGACGTTCCGCCGGGCGATTGGAAAATGGGCGCCTCGCCGGCTGACCGTCTGGGCGCTCGACCCTGGTATGTCGCCGCCATCCGATGCGGTCCGCGCGATGTGGCGGCTGAGGGATTGATGGTCGCCGAGGGCGAGAACCCGCCCGTTGAGATTCTGCTCGGCACCGACGCTGCCGCGGTGCGGGGGGATGCACCCGCAGGCTCACGTGTCCGAGTCGCCGATAGCGACGGTCATGTCGTCGCTGAACAGACCGCGCAGCCTGGCGGCACATTCTGGATTTCGGGACTCCGTCCAGGTGAGTACAGAATCTATATAGGATCCTGCGTGTCGAAAGCGGTTTCCTTGAAGTTGACGCCGTCGGTGACCTCGGCGGTGCGACTCGAAAGCTGTGAGCCTTAGAGGATCTGGAGCGGATTGTGCTCGCGCAATGTTCCGTCGCCGCAGCTTCCGATTCTCAAATCGACAATCTGATTCGGCTCGCGCCGCGACGCTAACTCGACGCGCAGATAATTCGATGTCAGCGCCAGCGGACCGTTGTCGAGGGTAACGGCGCTCAGTGTCCGCCTTACCATCGACTGCCGGAACTCCAGATTCTTCCGGGCGGCGAGTCCCCGCAAAATCCGGTTGCGTTCTTTGCGCAGCGGCATCGGAACCTGACAGTCGCTTTCAGCGGCCGGGGTGCCGGGACGCTCGGAGTATGTGAATACGTGCAGATAAGTGAACGGAAGCGCCTCAATGAACGCGCGGCTTTGCTCGAACTCTTCTTCAGTCTCACCGGGGAATCCCACCATGACATCGGCGCCAATCGCCGCGTCAGGCATTAAGGCGTGCGCTTTCCGGATGCGGTCCTCATAGTGCCGGGGACGGTACTTGCGATGCATGCGCCGCAGCACAGTGTCCGATCCCGACTGAAGCGGAGCGTGTACGTGGCGGGCGATTCTTGTTGACCCAGCCATCAGCGACAACAACTCGTCGCTGAAGTCCATTGGCTCCACTGAACTCAGCCGGATACGTTCCACCGCGGTCTCGTCCAACATCCGCTGTACCAGGTGAACCAGCCGGGCGGGATTCGTCGAGAATCCGTGCTCGCGTCCCCAACGGCCCAGGTTGATGCCGCTTAGAACAATCTCCCGGTATTTTGCCGCCAGCGTCCGAACTTGCTCCAGCACCTGATCCGCGGGTGAACTCCGGCTGCGCCCGCGCACGAACGGAATAATGCAGAACGAACAGCGATTGTTGCAGCCGTCCTGGATCTTGAGATTAGGCCGGGTCCGCTCGCCGTAGGCATCCTCCACCGGAGCGGAGAGAAACTCCTGCTGCTCGAAAATATCGCCGACATGTATCTGGCCGTGGTACGGCGTATCAGGCGCGATCAAATCCGGAATCTGGATCTTGTGGGAGTTGCCCACTACCATCGATACGCCGGGGATCCCAGCTATATCCTCCGGTGCGCGTTGCGCGTAGCATCCTGTAACCACGATGCGCGCTTCAGGATTCTCGCGATGAATGCGGTGGACGGTCTGGCGCAGGTCATGGTCAGCCGCCTGTGTCACGGTGCAAGTATTTAGGACGACCAGTTGCGCTTCGCCCGACGTCTGGGTGGCCTGCCAGCCGCGCTCCGCTAGTGCGGTTTCGATGGCCGCGCCGTCCGCTTGCGACGCACGACACCCGAAGCTGTGCACAAACAATCGCCCCACTCCTACCAAAGTAGCGCATGCACGGTAGCGCGGGCCGGAAACAAGCGGTTACGATGGTTCATAAAGCAATGTTGCTACGGGTCTTCCTTTTACTATTCGCGTTGTGCTCGGCTTGGGCTCAGTCGCCTCTCGGAATTGTTACTGGCGTCGCCACCGATCCCAGTTCCTCGCCGGTTCCAAATTCCAAGGTGAAGCTGAATAGCATCGAAACTGGCATCACGCGTGATCTCGAAACGAATCAGGCGGGCAACTACACGTTCGCCAACCTCGCTCCAGGACAATACAAACTCACCGCCGAGGCTCCGGGATTCCGCCAATTCGAGACTGTCGAGTTTCCCGTGCGGGCGTATCAAACTGTCCGGCAGGATTTGCATTTTGAGGTAGCGACATCCAATGCGGAGATCACGGTTTCGGAGGTTGCGGCCAGTCCGCTCACCGTTGACTCGCCTGCTGTAAATCAGAGCCTGAATCGCAAACAGATCCTCGAGCTTCCCACCAATCTGCGCAGCGTCTACAACAATTCAGGCGATTCGGGATTGACATCGCAGGTGCTTCCGCTCACCGTTCCGGGCGTGGTGCAAGTAGGCGCGGGCGCTGCGTGGCTGGTGCCGGGCAGCGGCGCAAACAGCTTGAAACTCAAAGTCGACGGCATCGAAACGAACTTCGGCAACTTCGGTTCCCCCGATCCGGTGTCGCAACCCTCGTTCGAGTCGGTCCAGGAATTTACCGCAAACATCACGACTACGCGCGCTGAGTTCGGCGGGCAGGGGACCGTTACCACTGTCACCCGCGCCGGCACCAATCAATTTCACGGCGACCTGTTCTGGTACGTCCGCAATAGCGCGCTCGACGCCCGCAATCCATTCTTTATCACCAGACAGGGCGCGAATATTCACGACTACGGCCTCTCGGGCGGGGGACCCGTCATCAAGAACAAAACCTTCGCCTTCTTCACCTATGAGGGCATCCGTGGAGTGCGTGCCTACCCTCTGCCTCCGACGGCCGCTAATGTTCCGACAGCCGCTATGCGCGCGGGAGATTTCACTGGTCTGGCGGCACTGAAGAACCCGTTTGGCGGATCGAGTCCTTTCGACGGAAACAAGATTCTGCCCGCTTTTCTGAGTCCGCAGGCCGTCAAGGCGCAGCAGTTGCTGTTCCCGCTGCCTAACTTCGGGCCAAGCGACAATACGGTCGGTAACTTTCGCGCATCATACAACGGTCCGGAAATCCACAACATCTTTGAAGCTCGCGTTGACCACAATTTCTCCGATCGCAATAGCGCCTTCCTGCGCTATCAGTGGAAGAAGGACAATTATGAGATCCCCGGCGCGCGTTCGGTGCTGCCGCCGACTTCCGTTGGAACTTCGACCAACATCCGGCGCGTGAATTTTTTCACCATCGGCGACGTCTTCACGTTGCGCCCCAACCTCATCAACGAGTTTCGTGGTGGCCTGGTGATCCTGGTGTCGCAATCCGACGCGGATCTAAAGGGGCAGACTCTGCTCACGCAGATCGGCATTCAAGGGCTGCCTGACCGCACCGGCATCAAGGGCGTTCCCAATTTCAGCATCACTGGACTGAGTAGCGTGACCCAGAGCCTCCTGAATCCCGTGAATGACGGTCACGCTCAGGTCTCCGACAATCTCACCTGGATTGCCGGCAAGCACACGATGAAGTTCGGCGGCGAATATATCAACTGGTTTGTGAACCGCTACCTGACTACGAACAGCGGCTTGTTCGGCAACTATAGCTTCACCAATCGCTACACGGGCAACCCCTACGCCGACTTTCTTCTCGGGCTGCCGACGAGTGTCACGCGCCTCGATCCGTTCCCCACCCAGTACAACCGTTTCTTCGACTACGCTCTTTTCGCGCAGGACGACTGGAAGGTCACGCAGCGCCTGACGCTCAGTTTTGGATTGCGGTATGAGTACAACGACCCGGTTCGCTCCAAGACGGACACCCTATATTCCTTCGATTTGGCATCGGGCGCTGTTGTTGTTCCAAACGACGCTGCTCGAAAGCGGTTCAGCCCGTTCTTCCCCACTACCGTACCGGTAAAAACGGCTTCTGATCTTGGCCTCGATACCAGCCTTCGCCGCCCGGACCGCAACAATTTCGCCCCCCGCGCGGGTTTCTCGTATCAACTGGACCGCGCCGCGAAGACGGTGATCCGCGGAGGCGCCGGTATTTACTACGCTCACTACTCAGGCGATGTAGCCGGTTTTCTCTCGGGCGGTCCGTATTCGTTTTCCACCACCATCAATAATCCGGCAGGCACGCCTGCCTACACGCTCGCGAATCCTTTTGCCACTGCGGGAACGGCGGGAACCATCACTCTTAACGCGATCTCGCCCGATCTCAGCGTTAGCTACGCAATCCAGTACAGCCTGAGTGTTGAGCGCGAACTGGGCAAGGATATCGCCCTGCGCGTTAGCTACATCGGCACCGGCGGACGCCAATTGCCTTATCAACGTAATGTCAATCAACCGCCGCCGTCCACCACCGCGTTTGCGCAGTCGCGGCGTCCCTATCCGTTGTACGGCAACATCAACTATGCCGAGAACGGCGCCGACAGTTCCTACAATGCGCTCCAGACGGTGGTTAGCAAACGGTTCACCAAAGGGCTGCTCTTCAGCTCGTCCTGGAGCTGGGCGAAATCGTTGAGTGAAGTGGATGACAACGGCGACGCTGAGCTCAATACCGTGATCGAAAACGCCTATGACCGCCGGCGTGACCGCGGCAACGTCTACTCGGTCCCGCGCCACCAGTGGATGAACCAGGCGCTCTACGAACTGCCGCTCGGACAAGGCAAGCTACGCGGCGGCTGGCAGTTGAACGCCCTGGTCAACCTTCAAACCGGCAACTGGCTGAATCCACAATTTTCCGGATCCGATCCGTCGAACACCAACAACACGGCGGGCCGCCCTGATGTTTCCGGACCGATTTCCTATCCACAGACGCTCGGGGCCTGGTTCGATCGGACGGGCTTTACCGTTCCGGCCGCCAATTCCGGCCGCTTTGGCAACGCCGGGCGGAATACCATCCAGGGCCCCGGCTTTGTGATCACGAATCTCGGCTTGGTAAAAAGTGTTCGCTTTGAACGGGTGACGGCTCAGCTCGGAGCCTCGTTCCAGAATCTGTTTAACCATTTCAACTACGGACAGCCGAACACTACGGTGAATAATGTGGCGGGTGGAACCATCACCAGCACGCACATCTTTCCGCCGGCCGGATCGTCGCGGACCGGCCAGCTCAACCTGCGCCTTACTTTTTAGCGATTGAATGAAAAAGCTTAGTGTTTTCCTAATCGCCATTTGCGCGTTTGCGCAGGATGAGGCGGCGTTGCGGCGCTTCTTTGAAGGCCGCACAGTACGCGTGAAAATCGACATGCCGGGTTCACAAGAGGGTGTAGACGTTCGCTGGCGGCAGCAAGCAGAACTGGATATGAAGGCTTATTCCCAACGCCTTAAGAAATATCCCGTCTCAATCGCCAACGGTGATTCCGTCATCGTGACGATGGTGCGCTTGAAATCGAAGAACATCGAGTTTCAGTTGGGCGGCGGTGGTTACGGCACGCTGGGCGACGATACTGGCGACGTCAGCGTTCCTTCGGTTTCGAGAAGCTCACGTCAACAGCAACTGGAAAAGGACGTCAAGAACGAGAAAGACTCGCGTCGCCGTGACGACATGAATCGCGAAATCCGACGGCTCGAGGATGACCGCCGGCGGCAGGAATCGCGGGAGCGCGCCCGGGCGGACGAATTGCGTGATCGCAAGCGGTTCGAAGTTGACGAGAAGCGGCGGCGCGCCGGGTCGCGGTTCAACGTGTGGTTTCCCGACAAATATCTAGCGGAAAGCGTTCCAACTCCAGAGCGCCTGATGGGAATTCTGGGTCAGTGGGTGGAGTTTGGAGGCGAAGGGGCTCAACGGCGTCAGTCGGCGCCGGAACCGCCGCCTCCCGCCGCCAGCCCGGCGCTGCGTCGAGGGATGAGCCGGGACGAAGTGGTAGCAATGATGGGGAAACCGTCATCGTCCAAACGACGGCAGGAGGGGTCGCTGGCCGTTGTAACTGAAACCTGGAATGCCGGGTCTGAGGTCACCGAAGTGGATTTCGTCGATGGACTGGTTCTCAAGTACCGGATTTCGTCAAAATAAATTGTTATACTAAGCCTTTGTCCCCCAGGCGCGAACGCGTCCGAGGTGCGTGTGTTTTTCAGCGTACGTGAATTAGAGGTGCGGAAGGCGCGTTTCGACGTGTCCATACCGCCCGGTCAAATCGATTTTGAGGACAAGGTGCGCCAGGCTTCCAACCTGGACGCCGAAGGTTCGGTTGAGCTTTTAAGCAATACACTCGGAGAAATCCGGGTGCGAGGCCGCCTGAAAGTGGCGATGGAAGCTGACTGTGACCGTTGTCTGGAAGCATTGAAATTTCCGCTCGACGGCGAGCTGGATCTTTTCTACCGGCCAGAACCGGAAACCCGGGGTCATCACTCGGGTGAAGAGGTCGCCATCGACGAGGGCGAGAGCCAGGTCGGCTTCTATGAAGGCGCTGGTCTGGAGTTGAATGATATCCTACGGGAGCATATTCTGTTGTCGCTCCCAATGCAGTATGTCTGCAGCGATGCCTGTAAGGGGATCTGTCCGCTCTGCGGCAAGAACCGGAACCAGGCCGACTGTGGATGCAGCCAGCGTCCAGCCGACGACCGTTGGGCAGCGCTGAAGAATTTGAAACAGCAAGGAATTTAGAAAATGCCGAATCCCAAACGACGACATTCAAAGCGCCGCACTTCCACCCGCCGGGCCCACGACTCTCTCACGCCTGCCGCAAAGTCCGAATGTCCCAATTGCCATGAACCCAAACTGCCGCATCGCGCTTGCGCCCATTGCGGACAGTACAAGGGCCGGGAAGTGATCGAAGTCGCCGAACAATAATCGCCGTCCCGCTTCAATGCGAGCCTCCTTCTCATGATCACGATTGCGGTGGACGCAATGGGCAGTGACAACGCCCCCAAATCGGAAGTCGAAGGCACACTACAGGCCGTTAAAGCTCTCGGAGTCAAAGTCATCCTTGTCGGTAAGGAAGACGTGATCCGGGCAGAACTCGCTCAGCATGACGGCTGGCGCGATCTGCCGATTGAGATTCAACATGCCAGCGAGGTCATCACGATGGATGACAGCGCGGCCAAGGCTGTACGCAGTAAGCGCGATTCCTCGATCCGTGTCGGTTCCCGCCTCGTACGCGACGGCCTTGCTCAAGGCCTGGTCTCTGCCGGTAACACCGGCGCGGTGATGGCCACCGCGAAAATGGTGCAGGGTATGGTGCCCGGCGTTGACCGTCCGGCGCTCGCTTCCGCCTTCCCCACACTGAAGGGCAAACCGGTAGTGGTTGTGGATGTCGGCGCCAACGTCGACTGTGAAGCTAAGATGCTGGCGCAGTTTGCCGTCATGGGTGACATCTATTCGCGCCTGATTTTCCGAACCCCAAGGCCCAAGGTCGGCATCCTATCCATCGGAGAGGAAGAGCACAAGGGCAACGATCTGACTCGCGCAGCTTCGCATCTCATCAAGTGCCTGCCTTTGAACTTCATCGGCAACGTGGAAGGGCGCGATATTTTCACTGGCGAGACCGACGTCATTGTGTGCGACGGCTTCGTCGGCAATGTTGCGTTGAAGGTTAGCGAAGGTCTGGCCGATATCGTGAAGACGATGCTGCAGGAATCGCTGAAAGAGACCGTCACCCGCCAGATGGGCTACCTGTTAGCCCGGTCGGCGTTTGTCGATTTCAAGAAGCGCCTGGACTACTCGGAATTTGGCGGCGCGCCTTTGCTCGGTGTTCGCGGTGTTTGTATTATTTGTCACGGCCGTTCCAATGCCAAGGCCATGAAAAATGCCATCCGTGTGGCGGCTGAGTTTGCCACCGGACGGCTCAATGAACGTATCGAAGCCGAACTCGGGCGATGGACTGGCGAGAATGGTTTGGCAGTCAACGGCTAACATGCGGTTCGCGGTGGCGGCGCTCGCATTGTCGATCGCAGTTCCTGCGCTGGCGCAGAAGCTTGATCCCGTACAGTGGTCGGTAGTCGACGCTCCCACAAAAGTTACTCCCGGCAGCACTCTCGCGCTCAAGATCAAGGCTAAACTCGATCCGGGCTGGCATATCTATTCGCTCACTACGCCTCCTCCTCCCATCGCTACTACCGTCAAACTCGCCGACAGTCCGGTGATTGAAAAGTCCGAGGCCCGGCAACCTGCGCCGCGGCGCGAGTACGACAAGAGCTTGGAGTCCGAGGTCGAGTGGTTTAATAGCGACGTCGTCTTCCTCATTAAGGCCGAAATCAGGAAAGACGCTACGGCGGGACCGCAGGAGCTTACCGTCAATGTGAGGTATCAGTCCTGCGACGACCGGCAGTGCCTGCCTCCCCGAAAAAAGGCCATCACGGTCAAGCTCACGATCGATCCGTCCGCGACGGTTTCCGAATTCGTTCTCCCGCCCGAGTACACTGCCACCGCCGCTGCCGCCAAGCCCGTCACTAAATCCGCCACCGGACCTGCTGACCAGGGGCTCGGGCAATTCGTTCTTCTCGCTTTCGGTCTTGGACTTGCCGCTGTCTTTACACCGTGCGTCTTCCCGATGATCCCGATCACTGTGTCGTTCTTCCTAAATCAGCAGACGGGCTCGCGTCGCGATTCGCTGATGCAGGCGATCGTCTTTTGCCTCGGGATCGTATTCCTTTTCTGCGCGCTGGGCTTCCTGGTTACCGTGGTCGCCGGCCCGTTTGGCGTTGTCCAGCTTGGATCAAATCCCTGGGTCAACGGTTTCATCGCTCTCATCTTCCTCGTCTTCGGCCTGAGCCTGCTGGGCGCATTCGAAATCACGCTGCCCTCTGCGCTGGTGAACAAGATGGACAGCGCGTCGCGTCGCGGCGGCTATGTGGGAACCCTGCTGATGGGACTCACTTTTTCACTGACGTCGTTTGCCTGCGTGGGCCCGTTTGTGGGAACGCTGCTGGCCGCGAGCGTGCAATCCAAGGGATCTCAGCCGGTTCTGGGAATGCTCTTCTTTGCCATCGGACTGGCGACGCCATTCTTCTTCCTCGCCTTGTTTCCTGCGGTGATGCAGAGGCTGCCGCGCAGCGGTGGTTGGATGGTCCGCATCAAGGTGGTGATGGGATTTATCATCATCGCCGCCATGTTCAAGTACTTGAGCAATGTTGACCTGGTGTTGAACAAAGGGAACGGCATTCTATCGCGAGAGCTCTTCCTTGCGGTATGGGTGGTCCTGTTCGCGCTTCCTGGCATCTACCTGCTCGGCTTTCTCCGTATGGACGGAATCAAGAAAGACGAGGACGTCGGCGTTGGACGGCTGCTGACCGGCGCCGCATTTCTCATTTTCTCAGTGAGTCTGCTGCCTGGAATGTTCGGCGCATCGCTCGGTCCGATCGAAGCTTATGTGCCGGCTAGTAACAATCCAACAGCTGCAAATGGTGTTGCCGTCGCAGATCAGGTCTGGGCCAAGAATCAATACAAAGAGAGTCTCGCTCGGGCCAAGCAGGAAAAAAAGCTCGTGCTGGTAACCTTCACCGGCTATGCGTGCACCAATTGTCATTGGATGAAAGCGAATATGTTCCTACGGCCGGAGATTGCGTCGGTGGTGAAGGACATGGTTCTGGTTGAACTGTTCACCGACGGCGACGACGCCGCCTCGCAGGAAAATCAGTCGTTCCAGGAAAAGACATTCAAGACCGTCGCCATTCCGTTCTACGCGCTCATCGACGGCGATGGCAACGTGGTGAACTCCTTCCCGGGCCTGACGCGCGATCCCCAGGAATTCCTCACGTTTCTCACCAGCAAGCCCCAGGCATCATCATGAAACCATTTGTAGCGCTGCTGGCGTTGGCCAGCCTCCTACCCGCTCAGGCTCCGATTCGCGGGTTCATTCCTGACACCGCTAAAACCGAGCAGGATCGTGAGGCGAAGGCCAAGTCCATCCCTGCGCCCGAACGGGTTCATGCCTACATGAAGCGGATCGCCTCGTCGCCCCACGCCGCCGGATCCCCGGCATCCAAAGCAGTGGCCGACTACGCACTCAGCCTGTTCAAGGATTTCGGTCTCGACGCCCGCATCGAGACGTTTGAAGCGCTGCTGCCGTATCCCACCGTGCGTACGCTCGAGATGGTGAAGCCGGTGCATTATCTTGCCAAGCTCAAGGAACCCGCGATTCCTGAAGATCCGGATAGCGGTGATGCGAATCAGCTTCCGAGCTATAACGCGTACTCGGCATCGGGCGACGTTACCGCTCCCGTCGTTTACGTCAACTACGGCATCCCTGAGGACTACGACTATCTCAAGCAGCAGGGGATCGACGTCTCCGGCAAGATTGTCATCACTCGCTACGGCAAGAGCTGGCGCGGCGTTAAGCCCAAACTGGCGCAGGAGCACGGCGCCGTCGGGTGCCTGATTTATTCTGATCCCCGCGACGACGGCTACTTCCAGGGCGATGTTTATCCAAAGGGCGCCTACCGCCCATCACAAGGGGTTCAGCGCGGCAGCGTAGTGGACATGGCGCTGTATCCGGGCGACCCGCTTTCCCCTGGCTGGGCATCTGAGAAAGGCTCGAAGCGGTTGACGCGCGACGAGGCGAAGTCGCTGCTGAAGATTCCGGTTCTGCCCATCTCCTACGGCGACGCGAAGCCGCTGCTCGAAAATCTCGGCGGACCCATTGCGCCCGAAGGCTGGCGTGGCGCGCTGCCCATCACTTATCATCTAGGCCCCGGCGCGGCCACCGCGCATCTGAAACTTGATTTCGACTGGACCACCAAGCCGCTCTACAACGTCGTTGCCACCATACCCGGAGCCATTTTTAAGGATCAGTGGGTGATCTACGGGAATCATCACGACGCCTGGGTGAACGGAGCCAGCGATCCCACCAGCGGGGCTTCGGCGCTGCTCGAAACCGCTCGCACGCTGGCCGCTCTCACCAAGCAGGGCTGGAAACCCAAGCGGACCATCATGCTCATGCTGTGGGATGGCGAGGAATTCGGTTTGATGGGTTCCACCGAGTGGGCCGAGAAGCATCAGACTGAGCTCGACAAGAACGCCGTCGTCTACATAAATTCCGACTCCAATGGAAAAGGCAGCATCGGAGCATCCGGGTCGCACGCGCTCGAGCAGTTTGTGAGTGAGGTTTTGCGCGATTTGCAGGATCCCGCCAGCGGTAAGAGCCTGCTTGAAGCCCGGCGTCCGCGTCGCGGGCAGGAAGCCCCAGCCGGTAATGTCTTTCGCCTTGGACCGCTCGGCGCCGGCTCAGACTACGTTGCGTTCATCGACCACATCGGTGTCTCAAGCTTGAATCTGGGCTTCGGCGGGGAAGGCGGAGGCGGCGTCTATCATTCCATCTACGATTCCCTCCATTGGTATACGACCTTCTCCGATGGCGACTTCAAATATGGGCGCGCGCTGGCTCAAGTAATGACGCTGTCCCTGATGCGCCTGGCCGAGGCGGATGTGCTGCCGTTCGAATTCGGATCGCTCGCCAGGACCGTCCGCACTTACGTTGAAGAGATCACCAAGGATTCTCAAAAATCGATGAAGACCGTCGACTTCAGTGCGCTGAATCAGCAACTGGCGCGGCTCGAGGGCGACGTTCGCAATTATGAGGAATTGTTGGCGGCCTCAGACAAAAAGATCGCCGCCGCCAGCGCCGACAAGCTCGCGCGGCTCAATGAAGTGCTGTATCGTGCCGAGCGTTCGCTGACGTCCGCGAAGGGACTTCCCGGACGCGATTGGTACCGGCATCAACTCTACGCTCCGGGCTTATACACCGGCTACGGCGCCAAGACTCTTCCGGGTGTGCGTGAGGCGGTGGAGGCCAACCGGTGGGACGAAGCCAATGCTCAATCTCAGCGGGTGGCGACGGCCATAAAGGGCTTGAGCGCGCAAGTTGAAGACGCTACACGGTTACTCCGCGAGCTATAGCGGCGAACACCAGTCTGCCTAATCACCGGATTCGGGTGTGCCGTGAGTTCGCTTCCGTAACCTTAAAACCCTTTAGATTGAATAGCGAATGGACATTCTTTCAGGTAGGCTTGAATCCGAAGGCCCTCTCGCGCGATCATATAGGTGTAGTTTGACGGGCCCGCTTGTTCAAGGCTTCTCGCAAGGTTCGGAAAACCGTCGTGCTTGCCCCTCGATTCGCTGCTCTGCAAATTTCAGAAACGAGTTTAAGTGAAGAATATTTTTGTAGGCAATCTCAGCTTCGGTGCTACCGAGGATACGGTACGATCCATGTTCGAGTCGTACGGAACCGTTGACCGCGTAAGCGTTGTAACAGACCGTGAAACCGGCCGCGCAAAGGGCTTTGGTTTTGTGGAGATGAGTAATGACAGCGAGGGCGATCAGGCCATTGCTGCTCTGAATGGCCGGGAACTGGACGGCAGGGCCATGAACGTCAACGAAGCTCGGCCCAAGGAAGACCGTGGCGGCGGTGGTGGCGGATACCGCGGTAACAGTGGCGGCGGCGGTGGCCGTCAAAAGAGGAGCTGGTAATCAGCTCCCAACAGATTCGGGGCGCACCATCGCCCCCTCTTCCGCCACGGACTCGACCTCGTCGGGATCCAACCCGAGTTGGATAGCGATCGATTTTTGCGGATACTGGGACTGGACAAGTCCCGTGCATGTTGCCGGGCTCTAATTCGAGCCGCAGAGAAAGAGGAGAGAATCTATGGCGGGAAGATCACACAGCACATTCAAAAAAAGACAGAAAGAAATGGCTCGCGTCGAGAAGCAACGCGAGAAAGCTGCCAAGCGCCTCCAGAAAAAGGAAGACGGCCCAACACCCGATTCTGAAGACGATATGCTTCTCAGTGCCGACGACGACCTCGATGATTTCATGCCGGTAGGTGAAGTGGAAGATGGGGAAGTTCAGTCGGTCGCCGAACTGCTCAAAGCAGAACGTCTCCACGCGCAGCAGCAAAACGCAGAACGCTCCAACGCAGAACGTCCTGAAGTAGTAGCCGAAGCCTAACCTCAGAGGAGGCGGGCCCATCCCGCCTCCCCAATCCTTCACATCTCAGCTGTTAGCGTCGAAAGCCGCGGCCGAAATCACGGTCGTTGCGGCCATCGTTATCGCGTCGATCATATTCGTGTCGATCGTTGTTGAAACGCCGGTCATCGCGATCGAAGTCGCGCCGGTCGTTGCTGTCGCGTCGATCATAGTAGTGCCGGTCGTTGTTGAAACGCCAGTCATCGCGATCGAAGTCGCGCCGGGGCGCTACGTAGCGAGGCGCCTCAACCACGCGAACCGGCGCTCTCCAATACCCCTGCTCCCCGCGATAGCCGTCTACCCAGACATAGCCGGGTTCCTGACACGCAGGACGCCCCAGATATACCGGCGCCGGATTTCCGAAGCTCACTCCGATGGAAACTCGCGGTGCCGCAAATAGTGTTCCGCCCGCCAGAAGCATCATTCCCAGTAAGGTCTTTGTCATTGTCTTGCTCTCCTTGCCGATGTAGAATGCACGGCCCGTGCCAACGCCATTTTGTTGAAAACAAGCATACGGCTAAAGCTTCAATGGCCGCACCGCACCGCCAGTGGTGGTAGTGGACCAAAAAGGCCGTTAAAACGAGCTTCCAAGTCTGTCCAACCGCGCAGCGACTGGAAACGGCGCTTCCGAAACACGTTAAAATAAGCACATCTGGGAGCAGTCCAAATGAACCGTCTGATCGCAGGCACCGCTGTCGCTCTACTGGGTATCGGAGTCGCCTCCGCCGCCAAACCTACTTACAACCGCGACATCGCGCCTATCCTTTTCACCAACTGCTCCAACTGCCATCGCGCCGGCGAGGTTGCGCCCTTCTCGCTGCTCACCTACCAGGACGCCGCCAAGCATGCCAAGCAGATCGCTGCCGTCACCGAGGCGCGCGTCATGCCGCCCTGGAAGGCTGCAGCTGGCCATGGCGAATTTCTCGATGAGCGCAAACTCACCGACGCCCAGATCGCGACGATTCGCGAATGGGCCCGCAACGGCGCGCCTGAAGGCAACGCTCCCAAGCCTGACCCGCCCAAGTTCTCCGACGGCTGGCTCGGCGGACAGCCTGATCAGATTGCCCGCATGGCTGAGCCGTTCACCGTCCCCGCCGACGGCGCCGACATGTTCCAGTGCTTCGTCATTCCGCTCGAAGCCACCGACACACGCTTCGTCAACAAGGTGGAGTTCCGGCCCGGCAATGCGCGCATCGTTCATCACGCCATCTTCTACCTCGATGCCACCGGCCAGGCACGCAAGAAGGAGAGCGTCGCCGGACACGGATACCCCTGCGTCGGCGGACCCGGCGTCGAGATAAGCGGGACGCTCGGCGGCTGGGCTCCCGGCGCGCAGCCCGCAGTCTCGCGCCCTGGCGTCGCGCACACCATTCCCAAAGGCGCTGACCTCGTCATGCAGGTCCACTATCATCTCAACGGCAAGGTTGAGCAGGACCGCTCGTCCGTCGGCATCTCGTTCGCCGCTGAGCCGCCCACCAAGGGCCTCACGACGTTCGTGCTCGGAAATCAGAAAATCGACATTCCTCCTGGCGAGTCCCACTACGTTGTGAAGGCATCCAGCATTCTTCCCATGGACACTGAGGCGATCGAGATCTTTCCGCACGCTCACTATCTGTGCAAGGACATGAAGGTGGACGCACACCTGCCCGACGGCACTGTTACTCCGCTAATCTGGATTCCCGACTGGGACTTCAACTGGCAGGGCGCCTACCGCTACGCCAATCCCGTAAAGCTTCCGAAGGGCACGCGTCTCGAAATGCAGTATGTCTACGACAACTCGACGGCGAATCCTCATAATCCTAGCGATCCGCCGCGCGAAGTGAAGTATGGCGAGCAGACCACCAACGAGATGGCGTTCGCCTTCGTATCGCTGACGCTCGACGATCCCGCCAAGCTCCCCCAATTCCGTCGCGGCGCGCGCGCTGAACTCATCGCGTCACTGCTTGAGAATGGCATCGACGAAGAAGCGCTGGGTGCGCAGCGCGCCGGCCAGTTGAAAATGCTATTGGGCGCCTTCGACAAGAATCACAACGGCAAGATCGACGCCGACGAACGCGATGCCATGGTCGACTTCCTCACCAATCGCTCGCAAACACCGCTGCGCTAATCGCGTCGTGATACATATATTGACTTGCTGATTCTCGCCTCAAAATCTCCCCGGCGGCGCGAGCTGCTCACCAACGCCGCGATTCCGTTTGAAGTGCGCGCCGCCGACATTCCGGAGGTGCGCGGCCCCGCCGAGCCCCCAATCGACTACGTGCGCCGCCTCGCTCGCGAAAAGGCCGAAGCCGTTCCACGCGCCGCCCACGAAACCGTTCTTGCGGCGGACACGACAGTGGTTGTCGACGATCAGGTTCTTGAAAAGCCTGCCGACGACGCCGACGCTCGTCGCATGCTGCTCGCTCTATCGGGCCGAGCTCACGTAGTAATCACCGGCATCTGCCTCGTCGGGCCGGGCGGGGAAGTGGTGGATTCGGAATCCACGCGAGTCCACTTTGTCGCCCTCAGCAACGAAGAGATCGACGCCTATATCGCCAGCGGTGAGTGCATGGACAAAGCTGGAGCCTACGCCATCCAGGGAATTGCGTCCCGCTTCGTCCATCGCGTGGAAGGCGACTACTCCAACATCGTCGGCCTGCCCATCGCCCGCGTCTATCGCCATCTGAGGACCGTATGCCGCGCATCCTGACTCTGCTCGCACTGTGCGTAGCGCCGCTGGCCGCGCAGGTCATCACCGACACTTCGAAATCGCCTCATGCCAAACTGCATCCGGTGCCCGTGAGCGCGGTGAAACTTGAAGGCGGCTTCTGGGAGGCGCGGCGCCGCGTCAACGTTGAGCGCAGTCTGCCGGTACTCCTCGACCTGCTTGAAGAGCACGGTATCGTCGATAACTTCCGCCGCCTGGCCGGCAAGTCCGTCCCTCGCCGCGGTCCTCTGTACACCGACTCCGACCTCTATAAGTGGATGGAAGCCGCCGCTTGGGCCAATGATCCCAAGCTCAATGCCAAGATCGACGAACTGACTGGGATTATTCTCGCGGCGCAAGAGCCGAGTGGCTATCTCAACACCTACTACGTCGACGATCGCGTCAAGCTGCGCTTCACCGAAATGACGCGGTCGCACGAACTCTACTGCCTCGGGCATTTGCTGCAAGCCGCCATCGCGTATCAGCGGACCACCGGCAATCGCCGCCTGCTCGACGGCGGCATCAAGTTTGTCGACTATCTCATCGAGACCTCCGGCCCGGGCAAACGGCCGCTGCTTTCGGGTCATCCGGAACTTGAGATGGCGCTCGTCGAACTGTACAGGACCACCGGCCAGCGCAAGTACCTCGACCTCGCCGGCTATTTACTGAGCGGCGTCGAACAGGAGCGCTTGAAGCTGCGGGAGTCCGACGTGAAGTACATGTTCAGCGGCAAGCCCTTTACCTCACGCACCGAATTTGAGGGTCACGCGGTGCGCGCCATGTACGCGGCCTCCGGGGCTGCCGACTACTACGCCGAGACCGGCGATTCCGCCTACCGCTCCACGCTCGACAGGCTTTGGAGCGATCTTACCAACCGCAAAATGTACATCACCGGAGGCGTCGGTTCGCGCTCGTCCGGCGAGGCGTTCGGCGAACCCTATGAACTGCCCAATTTCGCAGCGTACACCGAGAGTTGCGCCGCCATCGGCAACTTGATGTTCAACTACCGGATGCTCGAAATTACCGGCGACGAGAAGTACGCCGATGTGATCGAAAGAGCCCTGTACAACGGCGTGAACTCCGGTGTCTCGCTCGATGGTACGCTGTACTGTTACCGCAATCCGCTTGCGTCCAACGGCGAAAAGATCCGCAATACCTGGTACGATACCACCTGCTGTCCGCCGAATATCCAGCGCCTCTTTGCTTCACTGCCCGGCTACTTTTATTCGACTACGCCCCATGGAGTGAACGTTCACCTCTACGACAATTCAGTGCTCAATTGGCACCTCGAAGATGGAACTCCTCTGAAGATCACTCAGACCACACAATATCCCTGGGAAGGTCGAGTCGTAATGAAGATTGAGCCAGGCGAAGCCAGGGAGTTCACGTTGACGCTGCGGAAGCCGGAGTGGTCGCGCCGTACCGTCATCACCGTCAATGGCAAGCCGGTGGAGTCGCCCATCAAGCGCAAATGGACCGCCGGCGACACCGTTCGCATCGACTTCGACATGAACCCGCAGTGGATGTCCGCCAACGCGCGTATTCCCGAGGATTACGGCAAACTCGCTCTCCAGCGCGGACCGCTGGTCTACTGCTTGGAGCACGTCGACCAGATGAAGCCGGTCGCCGATTTGCTGGTGAATCCCGCGAATCCCGTTACCATTGCCAACAGCAACGGCTTTGTGCTGCATAACAAAGGCGCGTGGCGGAGTACAGAGTCGGCGCCGCTTTATGCCCCGCGCAGCGCAGCCAGGACAACGCCCGTTGACTTGCTCTTCATCCCCTACTACGCCTGGGCCAGCCGGGAACCCGGTCCTATGGCCGTCTGGATCCCCGAGATAAACCGGTAACAAGTTCTCCCCTTGCACTTCGACACAAGTCGGGCTATGCTGTTCCTGTCGAAGCAATAGGGGAGTGAATGAATAAAGACCGTGTCGATCTGCCGCAAGGCACGTTGGACCTGCTGATCCTGAAAGCGCTGGGCCTCGAGCCGCTGCACGGCTGGGCTGTGTCTGAGCGCCTTCAGCAGATCTCGAGTGACGCGCTTCAAGTGGGTCAGGGCTCGCTCTATCCGGCCCTGCACCGGCTCGAGCGGCGCGGCTGGATCAAAGCCGAGTGGGGTATCACCGACAACAACCGCAAGGCCAAGTACTACCATCTGACGGCCGCCGGACGAAAGCAGCTTAAGGCGGAAGAAGAAGCATGGCGCAAGCTGGCCGGCGTGGTGGGCCAGGTTCTGGACATGGGGTGAGGTCGTGATGATTTCCGATTTACTGTACCGTCTCCGCAGCCTCTTTCAGCGCCGTTCCGTGGAATCCGAGCTGCAGGACGAACTCCAGTTTCACCTCGACAACGAAATCGAGAAGTTGCTTCGCGCAGGTGTCCCGCCCGCCGAGGCCGCGCGGCGTGCACGCTTGGCATTCGGTGGCCGCGACCAGGTGAAGGAGGAGTGCCGCGACGAACGCGGTGTCAATTTCATCGAGAATCTCGGACGCGATGTGATGTTCGCTGCGCGGCTGCTGCGCATGAATCCCAGCTTCACCGCGGTGGCCTTGCTCTCGCTGGCGCTCGGCATCGGTGCCAACACGGCGATCTTCCAGTTACTCGACGCGGTACGTTTGCGCGACCTTCCCGTGAAGGCCCCGGCCGAGCTTCAGGAAGTGGTGATCGGCGGTGATGGCCCCTTCGGCAACTTCACCTCTCGCTATGCGCACCTCTCCTCCGCGCAGTGGGATCAGCTCCAGGTGATGCAGCAAGCGTATTCGAGCCTCGGCGCATGGACCGCGCGACCCTTCAATCTGGCGAGCGGCGGCGAAACCCGTCCAGCCGAGGGCATCCTGGTAAGCGGACATTTCTTCGAGACGTTGGGAGTTGATACTGCGCGTGGGCGTATTCTCGATGCCAGCGACGACCAAAAGGGATGCGGCGCTCCCGTGGCCGTCATCAGCCAATCCTTTTGGCAGCGTGAATTCGGCGGCGCTCCCGACGCTGTGGGTCGCAGTCTGCGGCTCGACGGTCATCCGGTGACTGTGGTGGGCATCACCTCGCCGTCGTTTTTCGGCGTCGAAGTGGGCCGCTCCTACGATGTCGCCGTGCCTTTGTGCGCCGAGACGCTGGTGAAGGGTCCTGACAGTCAGCTCACTATAAAACGTCACAACTACTGGTTGTCGGCCATCGGCAGGTTGCGCGCCGGTTGGTCCGCTGAGCGGGCCGATGCTCACCTGCGGACGATCTCGAAACCGCTGTTTACCGCCAGCTCGCCTCCGGACGCGACACCCGATCAGGCCAAGCGCTATCAGGAAATGCGTCTCAAGGCCGAGCCTGCGGGCAAGGGACTGTCGTGGCTGCGCGTCAATTATGAACGCGCTTTGTGGTTGCTGCTCGGGTCAGCGGGCCTGGTGTTGCTGGTGGCATGCGGGAACCTGGCGAACCTGCTATTGGCAAGAGCCAGCGCACGGACTCACGAGGTCGCCGTTCGCATGGCACTCGGCGCGTCGCGTGGACGGCTCGTCCGCCAGTTGCTCACCGAGAGTCTGCTACTCGCGTTAGTCGGCGCAGGGCTCGGTCTGTTGCTGGCGAGCGCCGTCAGTCAGTCGTTGGTTTCGCTGCTCGTGACTGCTGACGATCGTGTGGCATTAGGCACGTCCATCGACTGGCGTGTGCTCACGTTCTCCATGGGCGTCGGCCTGTTCACCTGCTTGCTCTTCGGCTTGGCCCCGGCGTTGTGGGCGTCGCGCGTTGAAGCCAGCGCCGCGTTTGCCGGCGCGCGTCGCGGAACAGGTTCTCGCGGACGCTCCGCGTTCAGGAGTTTTCTGGTGTCGGCGCAGGTGGCGCTATCGCTGGTGCTCGTCGCCGGAGCCATGCTGTTCGGCCGGAGCCTCTACAAGCTCCTCGGTTCCGATGTCGGCTTCCGTCCCGAAAAGGTTCTGGTTACCTCACTCGACACTCGCCGGCTGGGCTTCAGTGAGGACCGTCAGAAGGTGCTCTTCGTCACTCTTCTCGACCGCTTGCGCGCCACTCCTGGAGTCATCCAGGCCGCTCACTCCACCATTATTCCCATGAGCGGTTGGGAGTCGAATACTTCCATTGATCTCGGAGGCGGAAAGAGCATCGGCACGCGGTTTAGCCCGGTGAGCTCCGGCTACTTCGCGACCCTGGGAACGCCGATCCTGGCCGGGCGCGACTTCGGCAATGAAGATAGCGAGAAGTCGCAGCCGGTGGCCATCGTCAATGAAGCCTTCGCGGTGAAGTACTTCCCGGGTGTCGACGTTGTCGGCCAAACCTTCCCTTCGCCCTTCAAGGCGAAGCAGATTTGCCGGATTGTGGGACTGGTGAAGAACACCAAGTACGTCAAGTTGCAGGAAGATTTCACGCCCATCACATTCTTCCCCTCGAGCCAGTTGTTCTTCACTGGGAACTACGCGCGCTACGTCGTGCGATCGCAATTGCCGGCGGCGGAGTTGACGCGCGCCATCCGCGAGTCCGTCGCGTCAGTGAGTCCGTCGATCGATATCGAGTTCATCCAACTCGACCAGGAACTACGCGAGTCCGTGGCGCGCGAGCGACTCCTTGCCGCACTCGCCGGAGGTTTCGGCCTGCTCGCCGGTTTCCTGGCCGCGGTCGGACTTTACGGCGTCCTGTCGTACTCGGTGGCGACGCGCCGCAGTGAAATCGGAATTCGCATGGCACTCGGCGCCGACCGTCGTATGGTGATGCGCCTGGTGCTCCGCGAGGCAGGCTGGTTGCTCCTGGTCGGAGCCGTCGCCGGTATCATTGTGACGCTGGCCGCCGGTCGCGCCGCAAGCTCGCTGCTCTACGGCCTCCAACCCAACGATCCACTTACGCTGGTGGCAGCCGTGTCAGCCCTGGGCCTTGTAGGCTTAGCGTCGAGCTACCTGCCGGCCCGCTACGCCGCCCGCCTCGATCCGCTGACCGCCCTCCGCCAAGAGTAAGCCACTAGTAGTCCACCGCCAGCAATAAACCAGCAATAAAAGGTGTCCGACACCTTTATTTCTGCTAAGCAAACAAAGGGATTTAAAAAGGCGTCCGACGCCTTTTTAACAAATGTCTCACTCAAGTCCGCATGGTCGCAACGCCTGTCGAGCCAAAGTCGCCACCTTTGAACAGAAGTGGCTCTCCCGTCCATTTTGACAGCGCGTACGAGATGCAATCGCCAAAACTCAGCCCAGCTGGATGCCGGCCCTTCCCGTAACGACGGAATGCACCGCGGGCGATCAACAATTGATCCGAATCGAAGAGAACAACTTCAAGCTGAGCGCGGCCGACGAACAGATCGAGCTCGAGCACTGCATCATCGCCCTTGCGTCCTCCCAGGACCATGGCCGCTTCCAGAACGCTCGCTGCCGAAATCAGCCTGCGCGGGTCACGCTCGATCAGTCGGGCGAATGAGATCTGCTCCGGCTCGTCCAGCATGATCGCCAGGACAGCCGATGTATCGAGAGTCAACGGCTTGCAATCCCGTGCTCGTCATAGCCGAGGATTTCGTCTTCAGTAGCGTTGGAAATATCCGGACGTCCACCGCATCGTTTTCCTATCTCGCTCAGCTCGTCTGCCAGCGAACGTCCCGCTCGGGCTTGACGCAGCCGCTCGAACCGCTCCTCAAGAGCTCGCCGGATCGCCTCGGTACCCCGGTCATTGCATGGAAAATGTGGTAAGCGGTGGTAAAATAAAGCCTCAGGAACACTCCGTCCACCCCCAGAACGCGAGTGTCCCGCTACTAGGAGCGCTACTTGGCAGACCCGATCAATCCCGATAACCCGACAACTCCGCCGCCACCTAACGGAGGCGGTCAGATCCCTCTCGGCGGTGAAGGTCACAACAACAAAAACATCATCCCCATCAACATCGAAGACGAGATGAAAACCTCGTACCTCGCCTATTCGATGTCGGTGATCATCGGCCGCGCTCTGCCCGACATCCGCGACGGCCTCAAGCCCGTTCATCGCCGCATCCTCTACATGATGAACGAGATGGGACTCCACTCCAACCGTCCCACCAAGAAGTGCGCCCGCATCGTCGGCGACGTCATGGGCAAGCTCCACCCGCACGGCGACGCCGCCATCTACGACGCTCTCGTGCGCATGGCCCAGCACTTCTCGCTGCGCTACATGCTGGTTGAAGGACAGGGGAACTTCGGCTCCGTCGACGGCGATCCGCCGGCCGCGATGCGGTACACCGAAGCGCGACTGGCGAAAATCGCCGCCGCGATGCTCGAGGACATCGACAAGCAGACCGTCGACTTCAAAAGCAATTACGACGACACCGAAGAAGAGCCGGAAGTCCTGCCGACTCGCTTGCCCAACCTGCTCGTCAACGGCAGTTCAGGCATCGCGGTGGGCATGGCCACCAACATCCCGCCACACAATCTCAACGAGATCATCAACGCGACGATCCTCGTGGTGCAGAAGCCCACGGCAACTCTGGCCGACATCGCTGAGTTAGTCCAGGGACCCGATTTCCCCACTGGCGGCATCATCCTCGGACGCCAGGGCATCGGCGACTACTTCACCAAGGGCCGCGGCTCCATCAAAATGCGCGCCAAGGCCGGCACCGAGAAGATCAGCCGCGACCGCGAAGCCATCGTCGTCACCGAGATCCCGTTCCAGGTGAACAAGGCTCGCCTCATCGCCAACATCGCCGAGCTGGTGAACGAGAAGCGCCTCGAAGGCATCTCGGAAATCCGCGACGAGAGCGATCGCGACGGCATGCGCATCGTCATCGAACTGAAGCGCGGCGAACAGCCGGAGATCGTCCTCAACAATCTGTACAAGTTCACCCAGATGCAGGTGAACTTCGGCGTCATCATGCTGGCCATCGTCAACGGCCAGCCGCGCGAACTCGGACTGCTCGAATTCATCAAGCGCTTCATCGAGCATCGCATCGAAGTGGTCCGCCGTCGTACCGACTATCTGTTGCGCAAGGCCCGCGAGCGCGAGCACATCTTGCTCGGCTTCCAGCGCGCCCTGAACAACATCGACCGCATAATCGAGCTCATCCGCGCGTCCAAGACGCCTCGTGAAGCACGTGAAGCGTTGATGACCTTCATCACGCCTGAGGAAGCCGAAGCCTACGCCAAGCTGGTGGATGCGGACCCGCGCGGGCCGCGCTTTACCGAGAAACAGGCGCAGTCCATCATCGAACTCCAGTTGCAACGCCTCACCGGCATGGAGCAGCAGAAAATTCTCGATGAGTTGGCCGACATTCAGACTCAGATCGCTGGCTATAACGAGATCCTCGGTTCTGAGAAAGCCCTGCGCACTCTGATCATTAAAGAGCTGAAGGAAGTCCAGAAGGACTTTGGCGACGACCGCCGCACTCAAATCATCGAGGACACCGGCGAGATCAAGCTCGAGGACCTCGTGCAGATGGAAGACGTCGCGCTCACCGTAACGCGCGGCGGCTACCTCAAGCGCACCTCCGTCGACACCTATCGCCGCCAGACGCGCGGCGGCAAGGGCCGCATCGGCATGGGGACCCGCAGCGAAGATGTCGTCGAGCATCTGATCGTCGCCTCGACGCACGCCTACCTGCTCATCTTCACCAACAAGGGCCGTGTCTACTGGCTGAAGATCTACGAAATCCCCGACGCCGGCACCACTGGCAAGGGCAAGCATATTTCCGGCCTCGCCAATCTGCAGCCGGACGAAGCCGTCACCGCCTTCCTGCCAGTGAAGGAGTTTGTCGCCGGTAAGTACATCGCGATGGTCACCAAGAAGGCCGTGATCAAGAAGTCGGAACTCACCGACTTCGACAATCCGCTCTCTCGCGGCATTATCGCCATCGGCCTGGACGACGGCGATGAACTGCTGTCAGCCAAGCTCACCAACGGCGAGAACTACATCTTCCTCGCCTCGCATGAAGGCATGGCCATCCGCTTCAAGGAAGAGGAAGTGCGCGCGATGGGCCGTCCCGCTCGCGGCGTACGCGCGATGGACCTTGAGGACGGCGACTACCTGGTTTCGGCCGAAGTGGTCGAGGAAGAGGGCCTCATGCTTTCGATTTCCGAGAAGGGATTCGGCAAGCGCACCAAGCTCAGCGAATACCGCCTCACCCGCCGCGCCGCCAAAGGCGTGATCAACATGAAGACCACTAACAAGGTGGGCAAGGTTGTCACGTCTCTGTCCGTTAAAGACGATACCGATCTGATGATCATCACCAAAGACGGGAAGATCATTCGCATCGAATCGGCTCAAATCCGCCAGGCTGGGCGCTCCACGCAGGGCGTCAAACTGGTCAACCTCGATGAAGGCGGTGATCAGGTCGCTGCCGCATCGGTGATTCCGGAATCGGAAGTCGTCGAAGCCGTCGATCCGGAACTTCCGCTTCAATAAACTGAAAGGGGGGAGGGGTTTTGGACCGCTTCCCCCTTCGCGCTAATCTATAATTTGCCCACTCAGGCTAACGCAGAAACTGAATCCGCTATCAGCGCTCCTCGTTCTTTCCGCACGTTTGCCTGGGCGATTCTCGCTCTTAACATTCTGGTAATCCTCTGGGGCGCCTACGTGCGCGCCAGCGGGTCGGGCGCCGGCTGCGGCAATCACTGGCCAATGTGCAACGGCGAAGTGATCCCCAACACCGCACAGACATCTACGTGGGTCGAGTTCGCCCATCGTGCCACCAGCGGCATCGATCTGCTGGCAGTCGTAGGCTTGGTGATCTGGGCCTTCCGCGCGTTTCCCAAAGGCCACGAAATTCGACGCGGCGCAGTGCTCTGCCTCGTCTTCATCCTGACAGAAGCGCTACTCGGCGCCGCCCTGGTGAAGCTGGAGCATGTCGCCAAGGACTTGAGTCTCGCGCGGGGCTACTGGATGTCGATGCATCTGGCGAATACGTTCACGCTTCTCGCGGTCCTCGCCATGACCGCCCATGGCCGCGTTCGTCGACCCTCATCGATCAGCCTGCTTGCCGTCCTGATGACCCTCGGTATCAGCGGTGCGATCGCCGCGCTCGGCGACACGCTTTTTCCGTCCGCCAACTGGACGCAGGACTTCGCATCGTCCGCCCATCTATTCGTGAGACTGCGCGTCCTCCACCCAGCCATCGCCGTGCTCGCCGCTGTCTATACGGGCTACGTCGTCCTAAAAGCGCCGCGAATACTCGGCTTCGCGCTGCTGGTGGCATTCCTCGGCCAGATCATGCTCGGCATCGTGAACCTCACCCTGCTCGCGCCGACATGGATGCAGATGGTGCACCTGCTAGCCGCTGACACCGTCTGGATTTTGGCCGTCTTGTACACCGTGTCCCCGAACGACCCAGCCCCCGCTTCAGGCTGACAAAGAAGAGGGTTCCTCTCAGTGTGATCGAGCCCTGTCCGTTGCTCATGACGTCTTGGAAGTATCCGCGATCTTACTGAATCTGAACTTCCATTCCACCGGATGGAACCAATCTTGCCGTCTCAGATGCGTGCCGTAAGGTGTGCTTCCCAACTCCCGCGCCGAATCAGCGAACCGAAGGTCATACGTGACGATATTATCGCTCGCCTCGGATATCTCCACCGAACCGAAGAAAGGTTCGATCCAGCAACCTCTCGGAACTTTTAGCCATATCGCGCAGCCCCGCACGCTTAGTTCCAGCGTTGAGCTGACAGTGACTGAATTCTGTAGGATGCCAGTGGATGGAACTATGCCGTCAATCCAGCCGCTCCAACCATCGCTCGAGTCGAGCAACTCCGCGAGAAGAAACTCTAACCCAACGCATACCCAGCGCAAAGCCTCCTCCTGGCCGGAATCTCCGGCAGTTGAGGCACGAATGTACGAGCGTACGAATCCCGCCAGCTTAGACTCCAGCTCGTCAGCGCTGGTGCTTGGCACAATTCCCCTCCCAAGCAGCTATGATTCAGAGCTTCGATTCTACCGACGATGATTGTGTTTTGCCGGGTTGCGTCTATTTGGCAACGCCAGCGCCGCGGACACCTAAAGCACCAGCCCGAGTTGCGCGCTTAACGAAGGACTTGTCGAAGGAGACGAAGGCAGTACCGTCTGGTCGGCTGGCCAGATGGAGCGCGTCCGCGAATTCGATCCCTCGCGCAGTGAGTGCCAGCGCGAATGCCACGGCGGATGGATCCTCCACTGACACGTTCTCGAGTCCGAGCAATCTCGTCAGGGCCTCACAAATCGCATCGTCCTCGAATTGGTAGAGGCTCCGCAACACCCACGAGGTCTCAAGCAAAACTGTCTTGGCGATCCAGATCTGCCCGGACTCAAACAACGATCGCGCCGCCTTTACCTGCACCGGCTCGTCGCCGGTCAGCACCCTGACCAGGACGTTAGTATCGACCGCCGTCATGACGGCTTTTCACTTCTCTGTCAATTGCCTCACGCGTTCGCTCGGCAGCGGGCTTGCGTGTCGAGCGAAGGCATCCCACCACATCCTCAAGGCGTGTCGGAGGGAATAAAGCGGCCGGACGAAGCAAAACACCATTACCGGAGGGCTCGATAGTAAACTCCAAACCCGGTTCCCAGGCCCGAGCGTCCCGAATGCTCTTGGGCAGGATGATCTGCCCTTTGCTTGAGAGTCGAGTTCTTTGCACGGTAAGACTCCAGTAAGATTCTACCATGCTCTTCATTTATTCGACGGCATACGACCCAGCCGCTGTCACCCGCCTCGCGCCGCTCCTTAGCTACCCATTCTCGATGCGCGACTTGATATCCGCGTAGGCTTCCTCAATGAGCCTGGCCAGCGCGCCGGCGTTGACATCCGCACCGGGTCTCAGTTTCACGTGGCGCATAAATCTGCCGGTGCCCTGCAATAAGCGAGCCGGGTCCGGCAACCCCGCGCCCTGGAAGAACCCCACGTTGACGTGCGATGTGAATACGTTCACGTAGCAGAATGGCACATCTCCCAGGCACGCAACCGGACAGCCGTCATGCACTAGCTCGAGGACTTCGTCCCCACACTTTCGCATCACCTCAAACCATTGCCGCGCGATCGCCCCCAGTTCACCGGCCCGCTCATCCAGCCAAGCATCGATGGCGGGATCATGTTCGACAGCGCCATTGAACCTCAGCAGTTCCGTTCCCATCGTGCCTTCGCCCATCTACTGTTGTCGTTCCAACCGCATCTCGACTACCTTGCGCGGCGGCGTCGACCCGTAAGTGCTCTCGGTCGTCTCAATCCACTCGCCCTTGCCATTCACCGCCATTGTGTTCGTCACTTTCAAAGGGCCTCCGGCGTATCCCCAAACGAATCCATTCGGCTTTACCGTCAACTCCGTATCGAGGAAGCGCCCCTCGTTGTAAGCGCGGAAGCGATAAGTCGATGTGACATCGTCGTACGCGACTGTGGCGAGCGCGCGAAATACCGGCTTTCCATCGGCGTCGCGCCCCGTTCCCTCGATCAGCATCACGAGTCCGTCCAGCTTGTACTGGACCTCCTCAGACTGCACGATTTTCAGGGCCTCTCCCGCACCTCGTACGATGGTGGCGTTTCCGGACCACCTCCCCACAAGAAACTCGAGCTTCTTCATCGCCACACGTTGAGCTGCAACGTCTGGTTGCTGCGCCTGCAGGGCGCACCCCAACAAACTCACTGCACACGCCGTTCGAAGCATCATCTGTCTACTCTGCCATAAATAATAAACCGGTCCGGGAGGGGTTCCCGAACCGGTGAAGTCGCCCGCGTACCGAGGGAAATCGCCCTCTCAGTGGTTCTATTACTGCGACCCGTCCGCATTGGCCCAGTCGATAAACTTCTGCGCCACCGAGCGACCAAGCGTGACACCCGCCACGTTGTCCATCGGGAAGTGGATCCCCGCCCAAATCCGTGAATCGCCGCCTTCCTTTCCTACCGCCCGCACTTCATCCGCATGCAGGGGGAAGAGATAAGCCAGCACCTCCGACCGCGTTGCTGAGAAAGTTGAGTGGTTCGACGGATAGCTCGGAAACGGCGGCACCGGGAACAGCGGAGTGATCGACGGCTCCAATTGCGGCGGCCGTATGTACCAGTACGCGACCTTCCCGTCTTGACTGGCGATGAACGCGTCGAACATCGAGATCGAGATCAGCGCATACACGCGCGCCGCTCGTGGCGCATTCTGATCCAGCCCGTCCTCGAACATAAATTTATCCGCGAATACCAGCGGCCAGAAGTTGATGCCTTCAGGACTCTGCCAGTAGAAAGCGCGCTGGTTGGTGCCGAACGCCGTCAGTGACCGCGGAAAGTCCCTCACAACTGCAACCTGCAACGCCATCTGCGGCGCGTCACACGGGATCGGTGGCTCCGGTCGAAATTCGGCAGCCGACGTCAGCAGGAAGGGCTTCCAGGTTGCCGCTGCGACGTTGCCTGGATTCGCTCCCAACCACATGCACTTGCCGGTTGGCACCGTGCCCGTCCACGGCACATCCGATCCATCCGCCTTCGCGAGTTCAATCACCCGCTCGGCCACCTTCCGTCCTAACTCCATACCCGCCGTGTAGTCGCTTGGATATTGCACTCCCGCATACAACCGGGACTTGCCCGCTTGCTCGGCCAGTGACTGAAACGCTGCGGCTTCGTTTGGAAAGAAGTACGACAGCACACCCGCCGCCGCGGCCGCCGTGGCCGCATGCTCCGACGGATACGACGGACTGCGAGGCGTACTCAGCTTCGTCTTCAGCGCCGGATCCAACTCGCTCGGACGCGCCCGGTTGTAGGTGTATTTCGAATCCCAGGTGGCGACGGTGGCGTCGTACATCGCCATCGAAACATAGGTGTACAAGCGGTGAGAGTAGGGCGTCACCGGAGCGCCAGACAGAATGCGGTTGGTGATCAGCTGCATCCATCGATATGAGGGCGCCCCCGCATCCCAGTAGGCGACCGACGCCGCAATGCTCGGATCCTTCTCCGCAACCGCTCCGCGCACCCAGTCCAATTCAGCCCGCGTCGCAGCAGCGTCCGGCGGAGCCGGAGCCCGCACTGCCTTGCCCGACGTCAAAGCCCAGGTTCTCCAGCTTCCTGCATTCGGTTCGATCGTTTGTCCCGCAACAGGCAGGGCGTAACTGCAAAGCACGGCCGCAACGACGCCGCCGCAAAGTGTCATATTCTTCACAAGATGTCCTCCCAGGTGAATCTGCTTCACCCTCTCAATGCGCTAGAATGCGCTCAGAGACACAACGCCCTGGGAGAAAAAGTGACGGCATCAACTGGGTCCGAGGCGATCACTCTCTTACTCCGGCAGTGGAAAGATGGCAACCCCGACCGTCTCAACGAGCTGGTCCCGCTGGTAGAAAGCGAGTTACGTCAGATCGCACGCCGCTACATGCGCGCCGAACGCTCGGGTCATACCCTCCAGACCACCGCGCTGATCAACGAAGCTTATCTCCGCCTCATCGGTGAGCACCAGATTGACTGGCAAAGCCGATCTCATTTCCTTGCAATTGCCGCCCGCCTCATGCGTCAAATCCTGGTGGATTATGCACGTCGCTCCAATCGTGGCAAGCGCGCAGACGCTCTCGATGCACTGCCGCTCGACGAGGACCTTGTCCTCTCTCCGGTGAGAAGCGCTCAACTGGTGAACCTCGACGAGGCGCTTGAACGTCTTGCTCAGACCGACGCGCGCAAGGCGCAGGTGGTGGAGTTGCGGTACTTTGGCGGCCTCAGCGTTGAGGAGGCAGCACAAGTTCTGCAAGTGTCTCCGAACACCGTCATACGTGATTGGTCACTCTCCAAAGCGTGGCTCAAACGGGAGTTGGAGAGCGCCGCAGGCCATGGACGCTGAGCTGTGGAAGCGTGTCGACGCGCTCTTCCATGACGCGCTGAAAGTCCCTCCCGCCGACCGCGCGGCGTACCTCGATCGCGTGTCCGCCGGTGACGCGCAACTGCGGCACGAGTTGGAATCGCTCCTGCTCCACGCCGATGCCGAAGGCCATTTCCTGGACTCGCCTCCGCTTGCTCCGCCGGCCGCCGGTCTCCGCAGCGGCCAGAAGGTCCGCGACTTCGAAATCGTCGGACTGCTTGGACGCGGCGGCATGGGCGAGGTCTACCGTGCGCGTGACACGCGCCTCCATCGCGACGTCGCCCTTAAGTTTCTACCCGTCGAGTTTGCCAGCGACCCGCTACTCCTCGAGCGTTTTCGCCGCGAGGCTCGCACCGCATCGGCGCTGAACCATCCGCATATATGCACCGTCTACGACATCGGCGACGCAGAAGGCCATCAGTTCATCGTCATGGAATTGCTGCAGGGTGCCACCCTCGCCTCGCGCGTCAGCGGTAAGCCTCTGCCACTCGAAGAATTACTAGCGTTCGGCATCGAGGTAGCCGCTGCCCTCGCCGCCGCGCACGAGCAAGGCATCGTCCACCGCGATATCAAAGCCGGCAACATCTTTATCGTCGATCGCTCAGGCGACTCGCCCCACGCCAAGGTTCTCGATTTTGGCCTTGCGAAACTGAGCCGCGAGCAGGAGGCCGCCGGGAATACGCTCACATTGGGCGAAGAGGCCCTCACCGCCTCCGGCACCACTCTTGGCACCGTCGCCTACATGTCGCCGGAACAAGCCCGCGGACTCGATGTCGACGCCCGGTCTGACCTGTTCTCCTTCGGTGTCGTGCTCTACGAAATGGCCACTGGCCGTCCGCCGTTCGCCGGTGCTACCCACGCCGTTATCTTCGACGCCATCCTTCACAAGACTCCACCCGCGCCGTCCGCTCTCAATCCGCAAGTCCCCGCGGAACTCGATCGCATCATCGCCAGGACTCTTGAAAAGGACCGCAGCACCCGCTATCAAACCGCGTCCGATCTGCGCACCGATCTCAAGCGCCTCAAGCGCGACATTGACTCCGGTCCGCGAACGCCTACTGAGGCCATGGTGGCCGCGAAGCCGCGGACTCCCTGGGCGCGTTACGGCCTGGCGCTCGCCGGAGTCCTGGTAATAGCGGCGGCCGCAGCGTGGCTGCTCCGAACCCGGACGTCCGGTCCCGTCAAAGTCTCCGAGTGGGAACAGATCACCAACTTTACGGACTCAGCCTCCGAGCCTTCGCTATCACCCGACGGGCGCATGCTCACTTTCCTTCGCGGCGCGGCGACATTCGGTGCGAGAGGAGAGGTCTACGTCAAGCTTCTTCCGGCGGGCGAACCCGTGGCGCTGACGCACAACAGCATCGCGAAAATGAGCCCCGTCTTCTCTCCCGACGGATCTCGCGTCGCCTACAGTACGCAGTTTCCCTGGGACACCTGGGTGGTTCCTGTACTCGGCGGGGAACCTCGGCCGCTGCTTGCCAACGCCTCAGGCCTACGCTGGATCGATCCGAATCACATTCTCTTCTCTGAAATTAAAACCGGCATACATATGGCGCTTGTTACGTCCGAGGAAAGCCGCACCGGACAGCGTGACGTTTACGTCCCTCCTCTCGAGCGCGGCATGGCGCATCGGTCCGTCATTTCGCCCGACCGCAAGTCCGTGCTCGTGATTGAGATGGATAACGGCGGCTGGCTGCCTTGCCGCGTTGTGCCGTTTGACGGCAGCAGCCTTGGCCGCCAGGTGGGGCCCCTCAACGGCATCTGTACCGAAGCGGCCTGGTCGCCCGATGGCAAGTGGATGTACTTCAGCTCCGATGCTACAGGAGGCTTCCACATCTGGCGTCAGCGTTTTGACGGAGGGCAGCCCGAGCAGGTGACCTCCGGGCCGAATCAGGAGGAAGGACTCGCAATCGCACCCGATGGCAAGTCCCTGATCACTTCGGTCGGCGAAGCCCAAAGCGAAATCTGGTATCACGCCGGCGGCGAGGAGCGCCGCGTCTCCTCAGAGGGCTATGCCGCAAATCCCATGATTTCCCGCGACGGCACGCGAACGTTCTACCTCCTTCGAAAAGGTCAGAATAATACACGCATTGGCTTCATGACAGGGGAACTTTGGACGGCCGACCTTGCTACAGGCCGGAACGAGCGGCTCCTCCCCGGCATCATAGTCACGGGGTTCGACATCTCTGCCGATGGCCAGCGCGTGGTCTACTCGGTGGAGCCCGATGGTCGAAAATCCGAAATCTGGCTGGCTCCCACCAATGGACGCTCCGCGCCCCTACGACTATCCGCCGCCGGGGATCAGTTCCCCCGCTTTGGCGCCGCAGGCTACATCAACTACATGGCCGTGGAAGGCAGCATGAATTTTCTCTGTCGCATGAAGGACGACGGTACAGCGCGTTCGAGAGTCTTCAGCACACCGATTCTCGCGTTGCTCCAAATCTCGCCGGATTCAAAAACCGCGTTGGTCTGGCAGACGCGGCCAGACGATCCATCCACTGCCGGATTCCGGCTTGTTCCAGTAGAGGCTGGCGGCGAATCACACACAGTATGCAGCTGGTGTACGGCGGCATGGTCACCGGACAACAAACTGCTCTTCGTGTCGCCGCGCGCGATGAGTGAGAACGCATCGCTAAGCGTGGGCATCCCGATAGACAAGGGAATGCCCTCAAGCTATCCACCGGCGGGCACCGACGCGCCCGACATTCTTCGCCGAATGCCGCGCGCAATGGTCTTGGAACATTCGGCAATCGCACCGGGTCCTGACCCCCACCACTACGCTTTTATCAAACTGACTGGTCATCGTAACCTGTTCAGAGTTCCGCTTCCCTAAAGACAAAAGGCCGGCCCGGGACGAATCCCGAACCGGCCTGCTCGCAGTCAGATCGTGTTAACGTCGGCCTCTGAAACCGCCACCGCCCCGGTAGAATCCTCCACCGCCCCGGTAGAATCCTCCACCGCGATAGTAGCCATATCCGCGACCGTAATAGAACCCGATGCCGGGACCCCAGTAGTAAGGATACGGAGAGTAATAATACGGGTTGTAGTAGCCGCCGTAGTAGCCTCCGTAATAATCACCACCGTAGGAAGGCGTGGGCGGTGACATGCGCGCCTGCAGCCGCGGCTGCGATGCCGCCTGTTGATATTCGCGAGTGTCGACCGTACGGAAAGCATACGGAGCCCTCACCGTTGAAATAATAGCCGGAGCCTCCACCCGGAACGTCAGCACCGACTCGGGATAGATCTGCGTCGCATGGCCGCGCGTCAGCAGCACTCCAATCAGTCCGGCAGCCGCACCAGCTCCCGCACCAATTCCTGCACCAACGCCGCCGTCAGCAACTGCGCCGACCGCTGCACCTACCGCCGTCGTCGTCCCTACCGCTTGCGCATCGCGGCCGTTCGACGTCGGACCCTGGTAGTTGATCAACTGCGACTTCACACGAATTTGCTGGCCGTCTACCAGCGTCAGATCGGTCAATTCCAGACCCAGTTTCGATGTGCCCGACACGCGGCCGGCCTTCTGAGCCTCGGCGACGCGCCCGGCGATCATCTCGCCGCGCTGTGCCACAACCAGGCCGTCAACCACGATCGGCCTCATCAGCGTGCCCGAAAAAGCATCGCCGGGTTGGTTGCGATCCGAGGACAAATGTTGATCGATCCGCACTGAAACAAAAGTGCCGGGTCGAAGGGTGAGTTCAGCCGGAATGTTCGCCGGCGCCTGTTCCAGAACCGGACCCTGACGCGCCGTGCCGCGGCTTTGGCCGTAGGCGTCACGCGGTTGGGGATTCCAGTTTCCGTTGGGCGGCGGCGGAGCTTCCGCCTGAGGGGGTTCCGGCTCAGTTGCCTGAGCGGGATAATTTGCAGCAGTAGACGTCGAAGAGTCCGGAGTCGCGGGTGGTTCCGTCACTCGGCGCCACCCTCTGTTTTCCTGGGCGAATACGACACTCGAGACAGCGAGCAATGCAAGAATTGGTGTGCGCTTCATAACGCGAGTACTCTTGCAGTTTGCCCACCACTCTGGAAGCGGTTTATTTTTCACCATTTGCGCGCGCGGAAGGGGTGGCTAAAAACAACCAGTGGCGGTGCTTTCTAACCAGCCGGGTAACGTTAACGGCTTGCGCGAACGGCCGGCGATCGCGGGATAATGTACGAATGTGCCGCAGCATAAAGGTACTCCGAACGCCCGACCCTGTAACTCCCGAGGAGATTCAGGCCGCCGCCTTGCAGTTCGTTCGCAAGATTAGCGGCTCGCGTAAGCCGTCAAGGAAGAATGAGGAAAGTTTCCAGGCAGCGGTTCTGGAAATCACTGAAGCATCGAAGCGGTTGCTGTCGAATCTCGGACCCGCTCCACAGAGGCGCCCTGTGGAACCCGCTAGTTCGCCGGTTGAATCAGGCCTTTCAACCGCGAATACGGATTGATGGCTGTGCCCTGCCACCATTTCTTCTCTGGTCCCAGTTTGAAGATGGTGAAGTGCAGGTGGGGAGCGTCCGGACTCGCGTTCCCCGTGGATCCGACAAAGCCGATGACGTCTCCACGCGTCACCCGCTGACCTTCGGCAAGCTGATCCGCGTAACGGTCCAGGTGCGCGTAATAGTAGCAGTACTCTCCCGTGTGATCGAACTGATAGATCGTCGTTCCGCCCGCTTTACTGTTGAAGAGCTTTGCAATGGTGCCATCCACTACCGCGTGAACCGGCGTGCCGCGCGGCTCCATAATATCGATCGCCTCGTGTGTATGACCCGTTCGCCCGGCATCGAAACTGTCATGTAGGTCCGCCAGCTTCAGACCGTCAATCGGCGTCACCATCGCCTCTGTCGGCGGTGGCAAACTGGCAGCCACCGGCACGGGCGCGGGCGCTGCAGGACCGGGCATCGCGGCCTCGTCCTCCACCAGGATTGCGGGTGTCCCCGCCTTCACCATCCGCGAAAGCTCTAGGACATCCCAGTTCGTCAGGCGGATGCAGCCGTGCGACTCCGCGTGGCCGATTCCACTCGGTTCGGGCGTGCCGTGAATCCCGTAGTGCGGCTTGCTCAGTGCGATCCAGACTTCGCCCACCGGATTATTCGGACCCGGCGCGATCCTCGCTTTTGCGTCGGCCGGCTTGGCGTCCCAGAACAGTGCCGGATTGTAGTTGAACCAGGGCTGCCTCTCAACGGCGAGGATCTTCCAGTCGCCGATCGGCAGAGGATCGTGCTCACTGCCAATCGTCGCCGGATACTGGGCCAGCAGAGTCCCGTTAGCGGCAATCGCGCTGACGGTTCGTGTGCTCTTGGTCACCACCACCTTCGCCGCCGGGACGATCTTATCCCTCTGAACATTCGGCACCATGATCTGTTCGCCGGCCTTCAGTTTCTTCTTCGGATTGAGCGCGATCAATAATTTCGGGTCAATGTGAAATTTCTCGCCGAGGCCTTCAGCCGCCGACTCATAGTCGAGCTTCTTCAATTTCGCTTTCGCGGCCATGTCGTCCGGGATCGGCTCAAACGGTCCGGCCGAATCCTCCGCGGTCACCGTGTAAGAAACCAGCGGCAGTTCCGGGTCGGCGTTCAGCAACTGCCACATTCTTGCGTCGACGGTACCTGTGGGCTCTAATTTTCGATGCTTCTGAAATCCGACGACCGCGACATGTAGGTTATCGCCGTAGTGCCCGTCGATCTCTCCCGGTGAGAAATGAGCTCGGTCGAGGAGAATTTGCGCGCGTACAATAGCGTCGCCGTTAGCGTCCGGCTTCACGTCTCCGGTCAACGGAGTGTTGATTCGCGCCGCATTGAAGGGTGCGACCACCTTCGACACTGTCTGCTTGCGCGCCGGCCGCTTTTTCTTTTTCTTGACGGCGCCGTCCATCTCGGCACCCGCAAGCAGCGCCAAAACCGCCAATAGAACTGTGATTCTCACTTTCATAAGACTCGAATAGAAGGCGAACTGTGTCACCATTGTCGCCCTCTAAGCATACCGAGCAATAAAGGCGTCCGACACCTTTATTAATTGCGTCCGACGCAATTATCCAGCCCGTCCGTCCTCTCCGACTCGCCACAGCCTCGCCAAATGCCTTTGAAATCAGCGAGCGGCAGGTAGAACCGCCATACGATTGTCCGCCAACCGTCAGACCTCGCCCCCTCGCAATAAAGGCGTCCGACCCCTTTAATAATTGCGTCCGACGCCTTTATTGCCGCTTTATTGCTGCGATCCGCCCGGCGCCCCGATCCATGTCACCATAGAGAATCTAAATCTATGCGAAAACTCGCTTGGCTCGCTTTCCTACCCGCCCTCTTCGCCGCCGTACCCTTGAGTGAAGCCTACCGCGATACCGCTCAGAAACTACTCGACGCCGCCACCACCGACGCCGCCGGCTATGCGAAACTTGCCTGGCTCTGCGACCGCATCGGCAATCGACTGGCCGGCTCTCCGTCCCTAGATCGCGCCATCGCCTGGGCTGCTGCCGAAATGCGGAAGGACGGCCTCGTCAACGTCGTCACTCCCGAAGTGAAGGTGCCGCACTGGGTTCGCGGGCGCGAGCGCCTCACGCTGGTCTCGCCCGTCGAGCGTGAACTTGCCATGCTCGGGCTTGGCGACAGCGTCGGCACCGGCAAGTCCGGCGTCACCGCCGAGGTCGTAGTCGTCCACAGCTTCGACGAGCTCGATAAGCTGGGACGCGCCGCTGTAGCCGGAAAAATCGTCCTCTACAACGTGCCTTACGTGAACTACTTCACCACCGTCCGCTACCGCAGCGCAGGTGCGTCGCGCGCCTCGGCCTTGGGCGCAGTGGGGATGCTAGTGCGCTCCGTTTCTCCGGTGAGCCTGCAGACTCCGCATACCGGCGTTCTCGAGTATGCCGCCGACTCTCCCAAAATTCCCGCCGCCGCGGTCACCCACGAAGGCGCCGCCATGCTCGACCGTCTATGCGCTTCCGGAGAACCGGTGCGCGTCAAACTTGAGATGGAAGCTCAGATGCTGCCCGACGCCAAGTCAGCGAACGTCATCGGGGAAATCCGAGGGCGCGAGATGCCCGATCAATATGTGGTGATCGGCGGCCACCTCGACTCATGGGATGTCGGCCAAGGCGCTCAGGACGACGGGTCCGGCTGCATCACTGCCATGCAGGCTGCCGCGCTGATTCGCAAACTCGACCGGGCGCCGCGCCGCACCATCCGCGTCGTCCTGTTCACCAACGAAGAGAACGGATCCGCCGGCGGCATCGCGTATAAGCAGTGGGCGAACGCCAATTCTAAAAATCATTTCGCGGCAATCGAAATGGATGGCGGCGCTGAGAAGCCTCTCGGCTTCGGCGTCACTGGAGACGGCCTCTTGGCGCAGGCTACCGAAATCGGCAAACTGCTTGAGCCCATGGGCGCCGGTGCTGTTACTCGTGGCGGCGGCGGAGCCGACATCAGTCCGCTCATGAAGGAGGGCGTCCCCGGACTCGCGGTCCGCACCGCGATGGCTCACTACTTCGACTGGCACCATACTGCCGCCGACACGCTCGACAAGGTGAACAAAGACGACCTGCGCGCCAATATCGGAGCCATGGCTGTGATGGCCTACGTGCTAGCCGACATGCCGGACTAGAAGATCAAGCGCCAATCGTACGGTTGGGCTTGCGGTTAGTGGTCGCGCTCGGTAACTAAGTCAGTTACCGCCAGCAGCGCCCGCTGATACGGCGACTCGGGGAACGCGTTGAGTACCGATCGTGCCTTGTCAGTGAAGGTCTGAGCTCGTTCCATGGCGCGCTCCACGCCCTTATGCCGGTGCAACAGTTGCAATAGGCTGAGGAACGGCACTTGGTCGTAACTCTTCTCAGCGAGGACCGTCTCCACTAGCTTCCGCTCGTCCGGTGTCGCGTTCTCAAGCGCGTAAATCAACGGCAGCGTCACCTTACCCTCGCGCAAATCGTTGCCCACCGGCTTGCCGAGTATCTTCTCACGTGACGTGAAGTCGAGCACATCGTCGACAAGCTGAAACGCGACCCCGAGATTCCAACCGAAATCTCCAAGCTGATTTTCGATCTCCTCAGTCGCGCCCGCCACCACCGCACCCAATCGTGCGCAAGCGGAGAACAAACAGGCTGTCTTGCGATCTACCAACTCCATGTAGTCCGCTTCGGAAACGTCCATCTTGCCGATGCGCTCAAGTTGGATCAACTCGCCCTCGACCATCGCTTGCGTCAGCCCGATCAGCACGTCGAGAATGTGGAAATTCCGCTCCCGTAGCGCCACCTGGAACGCCTGCATGTAGAGCCAGTCGCCCGCTAACACCGATGTGTGGTTGCCCCAGACGACATTGATCGACGGACGCCCACGGCGCGTCTTCGCGAGATCGATGACGTCGTCGTGCACCAGTGTCGCGGTGTGGATCAATTCCACTACGGCAGCCAGCCGGATCCCGCTGGGCGATGTCGGTGCCAGCAGTTTCGAGCACAGCAGCAACAGCATCGGACGCAATCGCTTGCCGCCGCCCGCCTGCAGATACTGCCCGATACTGCTCACCGCCTCGACGGATGCGATGGACTCAAGGCTGATCTCGTGCTCAACCTTTTGCAGGTCGTCACGCACTAAATCGAAAATCTCGCGCGCAGTCAGGGACTGCCCGATCTTACTGAACATTGAATTTCTCAGTGTAACGGTCAGCGCGGCGCAAACACAACCGGTCGAAATTCGCCGACGTTGCTACCGCAATCTCTTCATAGGTCACGCCCCGCAACGCCGCAATCTTCTTCGCCGTATGAACCACGAAGCCCGGCTCATTCCGCTTTCCGCGATTCGGCACCGGCGCAAGATAGGGAGCGTCGGTCTCCACCAGGATTCGGTCCATCGGAGCTTCGCGCGCGGCCGCCTGAATGTCGAGCGCCTTAGGAAACGTGACAATCCCGCTAAAGCTCAAATAGAACCCCATTTCGAGCGACTTCTTCGCCTCCACCGGACCGCCGGTGAACGAATGCATGATCCCCGGAATGCCCGCTGGAACCCAATGTTCCTGGAGAATGGCGAAGGTATCGTCCCACGCCTCCCGCGTGTGAATCACGATGGGAACGCCCGCCTCTCGCGCCATCGCGATTTGATCGATGAAAACACGGTGCTGGACATCCCGCGGCGAAAAATCATAGTGATAGTCGAGGCCGATTTCGCCTATAGCAATGACCTTTGGATGCTTCAGGTCCTCCGCCACGCGCTTTAAATCGCCCGTTGACGCTTCATGGGGATGCACACCCGTGGTCGCGTAGAAGCACTCGTGGCGATCGGCAAGTTCTACTTTGTCCACCGCCACCATGCGAGTCACACCGGCATCGAGCGCCCGAAGAATTACGTCATCGCGATCGTTGTCAAAGTCGGTGGAATCCAAGTGGCAGTGCGAGTCAACGAGCATGTATCTCGACGCTCACTTCAGCCTCGCGCCAACCGGCACGCTTTCGAGAAAACCGGCCAGCACCGGATCGCCGCCCTCAAGCGACGCCGCCACCACCATACCCCTACTCTCGATTCCCTTAAGCTTGCGCGGCGCCAGATTCGCCACGATCACGACTTTCCGTCCCACCATCGATTCGGCCTTGTACACCTTCGCGATTCCCGCCACGATCGTTCGCGGCTCCGCCTCGCCGATGTCCACCTTCATGTGCAACAGCTTGTCTGAGCCCTTCACCGCCTCGGCCCACTTCACTTCTCCCACTCGCAGATCCACCTTGATGAAATCGTCGATCGTGATCGGGTCCGCCAGCGGCGACGGCGCCGGACCAGCCGCAACATCGGGCACCTTGCCAAGCAGCGCGTCGTGTCGCGCACGCTCCTCCAACTCCAACTGCCTCATCTTCTCAATCGCCGGCTTCGCCTCAATGCGCGGGAATACTGCCGACACCGGACGGAGCGTCTGGCCGCCCGGCAAATGACCGTAGTGCAGCGCAGCCACCTGGATCTCGCTGATCTTGTCTGAGAATCCCAACTGCTCCCAGATCTTCTCCACAGATTCGGGAATGATCGGGCTCAGCAATCCGCAGACGATTCGCAGAACTTCCGCCGACGAGTACAGAACCGCGTCCAAGGCCTCTTGGTCCGCCGCCGCTTCCGACTTTGCCAGCTTCCATGGCGCCCGCTCGACGATGTATTTGTCCACCACCGAGATCAGCGCCCAGATGGTTTCAAGCGCCTTTGAAAACTCGAAACGCTCGTAGCTCTCGAGCACCATTTGAACGGTCTGAGTTGCCGACTCGGCAACGTAACTGTCGCCGTCCGACTTCGGAATAATCCCGCCGCGGTACTGATGGATCATGCTAAGCGTGCGGCTCGCCAGGTTGCCAAGGCCGTTCGCCAGGTCCGAGTTGTAGCGCTGCACCAGTGCGTCGTAGCTGAAGCTGCCGTCCTGCCCAAACACCACTTCCCGCAGCAGAAAATACCGCAGGGCGTCTGCCCCGCACACCTGAGCGATCGGCTTCGCGCGAACGACGTTCCCGCGTGACTTGCTCATCTTGTCCTGCTCAAACAGCAGCCAGCCATGCGCGAAAATCCGCTTCGGCAGCGGCAGGTCAGCCGCCATCAGGAACGCGGGCCAGAAAATCGCGTGGAATCGTACGATCTCCTTGCCAATGACATGTAACTCGGCCGGCCAGAGCCCCTTGTCCTTCCAATCCACACCGCCCGCCCCGGTCAGGTATGCGATGAGCGCATCGAACCACACGTAGAAAACATGCGGCTCCTCGCCTGGCACCGGGATTCCCCACTTGATCGAAGTGCGCGTGATCGACAAATCCTGCAGGCCGCCCCTTACGAAGCTGATCACTTCATTGCGGCGCGACTCTGGCAGGATAAAGTTCGGCTCGCGCTCGTACAATTCGAGCAACCGGTCGCCGAAGGCCGACAGTTTGAAGAAAAAGTTCTCTTCAGTAACCGTCTCGGTCGGACGTCCGCACTCCGGACAGTTGTCGCCCGGCTTCGCCTCGTTCACGTACAGATTGTCGAAAACGCAATATTGGCCTGTATATGCGCCTTTATATACATACCCGTTGTCGCGGCAGCGCTGAAACATCCACTGCACGGTCTTGTGGTGCCGCAACTCGGACGTGCGCACAAAATCGTCGCCCGAGATGTCCAGTTCCTTCCACAGCGTCTTGAATTCCTCGGCCATCGCGGTCGAGAATTCCATGGGCGTCTTCCCCAGTCGTTCCGCCGAACGCTCGACATTCACCCCATGCTCATCCGCGCCAGTGGTGAGAAAGGTCTCCCAACCCTGGAGCGCCTTGAAGCGCCGGATTACATCCGTGACGATCGTCGTGTAGGTGTGCCCGATGTGCGGCGCGCCGTTGGTGTAGTAAATAGGGGTCGTGAAATAGTACTTGGGCATCAGGTCTTCTTTAAGTATGCAAGATTGGCGTCGGAAATTACCTGTTTGAGCGGTCGCGACTGTTCTACCGCCACCCGCCGGCAATCCTCGAATTCAGGCGCGAAACCGCCACTCCCGCTCACCTTGATTCGAACTTTCCCGTACCCCAAATCCACTTCGATATGGCTGCGGCTCGCTACTCGCCGCTCGGCCGCGTAAACGCGCAGGCCAAAAGTCGATGTCTCGGCGAACACCATCTCCGCCAGTCGCTCCTGATCAGCCGGCGCCGCAATCACGCGCAGGAGTTGGCCCGGCCGGCTCTTCTTCATCAATAGCGGCGACAGGCTGACATCGAGCGCACCCGCTTCCATCAACTTCTCCAGCGCATAACCGAGCACCTCCGCAGTGGAGTCGTCGATGTTCGCCTCGATCACCGCGACGCTCGTGGCTTCCGTAGCCCCCGATGCGCGACCCAAAATCACTCGCAGCACGTTGGCCTGTTCCGGAAAATCCTTATCTCCCGCGCCATAGCCCGTCGACTGTATGGAGAGCGGCGCAAGCCCGCCAAACCGCGTCGCCAGTGTCGCCACCACCGCCGCACCAGTCGGCGTCGTCAACTCCACCTGCGGACCGCGCGCGTACACCGGATGCCCCTCAAGCAAACGCGCAGTCGCCGGGGCCGGTACTGGCAATACTCCGTGCTGCGTGTTTACCGTGCCGCTCCCGGTGTTGATCGGCGAGCAGTGAATCTCGTCGACACCCAATAGATCCAGTGCCGCGCACGCTCCCGCAATATCGCAGATTGAGTCCACCGCGCCCACTTCATGAAAGTGGACCTTCTCGATGGGCACTCCATGCGTCGTCGCTTCCGCTTCCCCTAGCTTCTGAAAAACCGCTCCCGCGTTGTGTTTCGCCTTCTCCGACAGGGCGCTCGCGCCGATCATGTCGAGGATGTGCGGCAGGTGCCGGTGCTTCTTGGTGTCGGTAGCGCGGACGTGAAATTTGCTGGCCGTAATGCCGTGACGCCTTACTTTTTCCAGTTCAAACGAGGCTCCCGTGTTCAGCGAATCGAGTGCGGCGAACAGGGCTCGCGAGTCCGCTCCGGCGTCGATCAACGCACCCACCGTCATATCGCCGGAGATGCCGCTGAACGGGTCGAAATGGCAAATCAGCATGAACCTTCAGTGTACTGCCTGAAGGCCCGCCAACCCTCATTCTTCGCGCAGCGCCCGCATTGGATCGAGCCTGGTGGCGCGGTGAGCGGGCAGGGCGGCAGCGGCGGCGCAGACCACCAGTAGGATCACAACCGTCACCCCGATTGTCGCCGGATCGTTCGGCTGAACGCCGAACAGCATCGCCCTCAGCAGTCGCGAGGCACTCAGCACCACCGCAACTCCCATCATCAGGCCCACGCCCGTTTGCCACATCGCTTCCCGCACCACCAGCCACACCACTGCAGGACGCTGTGCGCCCAATGCCATCCGGATGCCGATCTCTCCAGTACGTTGCGTCACCCCGTAGGCGAGAACCCCGTAGAGGCCTACCGACGTCAACAGCAGCGCAAGCACGCCGATGAACACCGAAATGTACGCCGTCAGCCGTTCGGTCGCGAGTGACTCCTCAATCTGCTGGTTCATTGTACGAATGCTTCCAATTGGCATGCCTGGCGCCTCCTCGCGCATTACCTGCTGGAAGGCCGCGTAGGTCGCGTTGACCTTCGCCTGAGTCCGCAGCGCGATGTACCGTCCCTCGTTCGATTGCGTGTACGGAACGTAACCGTTCATCGGCATCTCTTCTTTCAGATTCCAATAGAGACTGTTCCCGACGATTCCTATGATGCGGCACGGCGGTTCGTTGGTCAGATGAACACTCGCGCCCAACGCGTCGCCCTTAGGAAACCAAAGCCGCGCGGCATTCTCGCTAATCAGCAGCACCTTGTCGGATTGCGCTGTGTCGCCATCGTTGACGTCCCGTCCCGCCAGCAAAGGGACGCGCATCGTCGCCGTGAAATGTGTGCCCACTGCATTAAGATTAAGCACTCGCTGATCCTCGGATAAATCTGACCGTCCGGGTACTTCAAACACGTCGTTCCAGCCGCTGTTGGTGAGCGGGGTGGTGGATAGCAGCGTCGCGGACTCTACCCCCGGCAGCGTCGCAGCGCGTCGCATCAACCGTCCAAATCGATCCGCAGCCGGCGCGCCCGTTAGGGGCGGCCGGGAATTCACCATCGAAATCACCGTCAAGCGATCCGGCTCAAACCCGGGATTTATCGTCGCCAGCCGGATCAACGTGAATGCGAACAGGCCCGCCGCCGCCAGCAGTACCACTGAGATTGCAATCTGGAAGCTCAACAGCGCCCGGCCCAATCCAAAGCCCGGCCTCCCGCTCCGCACTTGGTGCCCGCGCTCTTTCAGTGCAGCCGCAAGACCGTGCCGCGTTGCCCGAAACGCCGGCCAGATTCCAAACAGAACTCCCGCCGCCATTGTCACTGCGGCGCTAAATGCAAACACTCGCCAATCAGGCTGCAAATCGAGCTGGACCGGATCGTCTACAGTCGACAAAACACTCACCAGCAAGCGGGTAGACCATAAGGCGAACAACATTCCGCCCGCCGCACCTGCCGCCGACAACAGCAAGCTCTCGGTCAGAAATTGCCGGATCACGCGCCCGCGTCCCGCCCCCATTGCCAGTCGCACGCTCACCTCCCTTGCGCGAGAGGATGCGCGAGCCGAGAGCAGGTTCGCCATATTGGCGCAGGCGATCAACAGCACCAGCGCCACCAGTCCCATGAGAATCCGCAGTGGATTCTTCACGCGGCTTCGCAACGCCGAGTAACCCGACTTGCCCGGTTCTGACTCCACCACAAAGGACAGGTAGGTCGCCTTCCGATCGGCACGCATGTCTGGCTTGATCACCGCTTCCATACTCGGGCGCGAAATTACCTTCAAGCCGGCATTGGCTTGCTCGCCGCTCACCCCCGGCTTCAGCCTCCCAATCACCTGCAGAAACCAACATGTGGACGAAGCGAAACAAGTCGACTCATCACCGGTCTGGCGCGCGAGATTCAAGGGCAGCCAGATATCGGCCGAGGTTCCCACCTCGGTTCCAAAAAAGCCAGCCGGCATGATCCCGATCACAGACACCGCGATGCCGTTAATGACTAGGACTTTTCCGATCGCTGAAGCGCTTCTCGCGAACTTCCGCTCCCAGAATCCATCGCTGATTACTGCCACCGGGCCGTTCTTCCCGCCTAATTCACGGTCATCATCCGGTCCGAAGACTCTTCCCGCCGCTGACGCCGCCCCCAGGGTTGTGAAGTAACCTCCGCTTGCGTACACCGCCGGAATTAGCTTCAAGTCCGACTCCTCGCGTACTTGCACCATGTGTGACGACCATGTGGCCATCCCCGAGAAAACGCTGTTGCGCTCTTCAATCTGCCGCACCAGCGGATAGTTGAACGAATAGCGCTTTCCACTAATATTCAGAAGCCGCAGTTCGTCCGCGTGAGGCACTGCAAGCGGGCGGATCAGCAATACGTCCATGAGGCTGAACACCGCCGTATTCGCGCCGATGCCCAGTGTTAGCGTCAGCACCGCCATCGCCGTGAAGCCCGGCGACTTTCGCAACACTCGCGCCGCGTAGCGCAAATCCCGCAGTATCGTCTCGAGGCCGGCGCCCATCCGCGCGTCCCGAACTTTCTCTTTCACTTGTTCTTGCCCTTCAAACTGAACCCTCGCCGCTCGCACCGCTTCTTCACGCGAGAGACCCCGCTCCATGTACCGCTCGATTAGGATTTCGAAATAGCCCTCCACCTCTTCATGGAGTTCGTTCTCAACTTGACGGCGTCGAAACAACCGTGTGAGCAGCGTTCGCAGCATGGCTATGACTCCTCCGTGAGCACCTGGTTCATCGCCGTAGTCACCTTCAGCCAGTTCCGCTTTTCCTTAGCTAATTGCGCCCGGCCCGACCCCGTCAACGCATAGAAGCGCGCCCGCCTCCCGCTCTCCAATTCGCCCCACTCGCCTTCAATCCAGCCCTTTTCCGCCAAGCGATGCAACGCCGGAAACAGCGATCCCGGACCCACCACAAAGACGCCCTGCGTAACCTGCTCAATGCGGTCCGCAACCCCCACTCCGTGCAGCGGCTTCAACTCGAGCGTACGAAGAATGAGAAGGTCCAGAGTTCCCTGTAGCAGGTCTGAGGATTTCGCCATCGCTCGATGATATCGACAGTCGATATCGTATGTCAATGCCAATCGTTTCCCAGTCTATTGTAGATTGGTTAGGCATCTGCTATTGTAGATGGCTTAGGGGTGGTGCAAACATGAGTAAACCTTCCGATCTCATCCACGGCACGCTCGATTTATTGATCCTGAATACGATCTCTCTGCAGTCCCAACATGGCTGGGCCATCGCCAAGCGCATCCAGCAGGTCTCTAACGAAGTGCTGCAGGTTAGCCAGGGCGCACTTTACCCCGCGCTTCATCGCCTGGAACAACAGGCCTGGATTCAGGCCGAATGGCGTGAAACTGAGACGGGCAGGGAAGCGAAGTTCTACACGCTTACCAAGGCTGGGCGCGCTCAGTTGAAGAAGGAATTGGAACAGTGGCAGCGTATGTCCACCGCCGTCGGTCTGGTGATCCGCCTGGCCCCGGAGCCCGCAGCATGAAGCGACTCCTCGACCGTCTCATCCTCCGTCTCCGCTCGCTCGCCGCTAGAACGCGCGTCGAACAGGAACTCATCCGCGAACTTGCCTTCCACCTGGATCAGCAGATCCGCGAGAACCTCGCTGCCGGGATGTCCCCCGCCGGCGCGCGGGATGCCGCGATGCGCACCTTTGGCGGACTCTCTCAAGTCCAGGAGGAATGCCGTGACATGCGGCGCACCAATCATCTCGAAACGCTGTGGGGCGACCTGCGCTACGCGATTCGCACGCTCGGACGCACCCCCGGCTTCACGGTTGTCATCGTGCTTACCCTGGCACTCGCCATTGGCGCCAACACCGCCATCTTCAGCGTTATTCAGGGTGTCCTTCTGAAACCGTTACCCTTCCCGCAGCCCGACCGGCTGGTGCGCATCTACTTCAGCAGCGACACCCAACCGAAGTTTCCTCTCAACCCGAATGACTTCCTCGATTTTCGCGAGCGCAACCGGACCTTCGACAACATGGCCGTCATTACCCGGCACGACGCTCAACTCTCCGGCAGCGGTGAGCCAGTCATGCTTCGCGCCTTCAGCGTTAGCGGGAGCTATTTCTCGACCCTCGGCCTCACGCCAGCACGTGGCCGCGATTTCTTAAAGGACGACGAACTGCCGGGCCGCGGCCGTATCGTGATTCTCAGCGACCGTCTGTGGCGCTCGCGCTTCAATGCCGACCCGTCGATCATTGGCCACAACATCACGCTCAATACGGTGACTCAGATGGTGGTCGGCATCATGCCGCCCAACGCCCAGCACCCGGGCAACAACTTCCACGCCGTCGCCGATGGCAATACGGTCGACCTCTGGGTGCCCTACACCTTCAACGACAATTCCGCACAGCGCGGCTCGCATTTCATGGACGCGATTGGCCGTCTTAAGCCCGGCGTGTCTCCCGAACAGGGCAACGCGGATTTGAGCGCGTTGCTCCTCCGCATGGCCGACGAACATACCGGAAGAGGCTGGCACGTCTACCTCGTGCCGCTGTTTAAAGAGATCGTCGGACGCTCCCAGCGCATGCTGTTCGTCCTGCTAGGCGCCGTCGCACTGCTCCTCCTCATCGCCTGTGTCAACGCCGCTAATCTTCTGCTGGCACGCTCAAGCGCTCGCGTCCGTGAGATTGCCGTGCGGTCGGCACTCGGCGCCGCCCGCGCCCGTATCGTGCGCCAGTTGCTCACCGAGAGCGTCGTCATTGCGTTCGCCGCGGCCGCTTTAGGGACGACGTTCGCGCTGGGCGGAGTGAAACTACTCGTGCTCCGGCTGCCGCCGGACTTCCCAAGGGCCTCCGCAATCCGCCTCGATCTCACCGTCTTCGCTGTCACCTTGTTGGTGGCCGTGCTCACCGGACTGCTCTTCGGACTCGTCCCCGCCTTAACCGCCTCACGCGCCGATCTGCAGCAAAGCCTGCGCGAGGGAGGCCGCGGCGCCACCGGCGTCAGTCGTCAATTGAGGCTTAGGAATTTTCTGGTGGTCGGCGAAACCGCACTCGCCTGCGTGCTGCTGATTGCCGCCGGTCTGATGCTCCACAGCTTCGTCAACCTGCTCCAGGCTGATCCGGGGTTCCGCCCACACCAGGTGTTGACCGCCTCGCTCTCGCTTCCGCGCGAGCATTACCGCGAACCCGCATCGGGCGTCCGCTTCTATGCCGAACTGGCTGCCAACCTGCAAGCCATCCCCGGTGTCGAGGCCGTCGGCTTCGGCACCGACCTCCCCTGGACCGGTTACGACGGCAACGCCGACGGCTACACCATCGAAGGCCGCCCGTCCAGCGCTACTGAAAAAACTACCGCCCGCTTCCACGCGGCGTCCGCCGATTACTTCAAAGCGCTGGGCATTCCCCTTCTCGCTGGCCGCTTCGTCAATGAACGCGACGACAACGACGCGCCCACCGTGATCGTCATTAACGAGTCAATGGCCAAGCGCTATTGGCCCGGCCAGGACGCTGTCGGCAAGCGCATCTCATTTAACAGCAGGCCCGCCACCGACAAGGAGTGGATCCGGATTATCGGCGTAGTGGCCGACGTTAAGGACCAGCCCGACAGCACCACCGTGCGTCCCGCGTTCTGGCTTCCGCACGCCCAGCAACCGGAGCGTCAGATGCTCGTCGTCGTTCGAGGGAATATCGACCAGGCTCAACTCCGTGACGCTGTCCGCCGGCTTGATCCCGAACTCGCCGTCTCCGATGTGCGCCAAATGAATCAAATCGCCGCTGCTGCTCTGGCCACGCAGCGTTTCGCCCTGTTCCTAATCGGACTGTTCGCCGCACTGGCTCTCGTGCTCGCCACGTTTGGGATGTACGGCGTCGTCTCGTATTCAGTCAACTTGCGCATGCATGAATTCGGTCTGCGGATGGCGCTGGGCGCGCGTCCCTGGGATCTCACGAGCCTCATTGTTAGGCAAGGTCTGACCCTTTCGCTCGCCGGTGCTGCCGTCGGCCTGGCCGCCGCGGCAGGCGTGACGCGTTTGTTGAGAGGTCTGCTTTACGGCGTCAGCGGGCAGGATCCCGTAACCTTTGCCGCTGTCGCTCTGGTAGCGATCTTCACCGCCGCGCTCGCTTGCTACCTTCCGGCGCGCCGCGCCGCCTCCGCCGATCCCATGCAGTCGTTACGCGCTGAATAGGCCAACCCGGTTGCTGCTTCCCGCGGAAAACGTGCCAGAATCTTGTCGTGCGGCGGATGTACTTTCTCGGAGTGACGACGGCGCAATCCGCCATTCAACGGATCTTCCAGCCGTGGTGTAATGCTGCCGCCCGCCAAGCCGAACTGGTCGGCATCGACATTCCAGTGGGCGCTCCCCCCGCGGCCTACTGCCAAGCGCTCGCACGCATCCACGACGACCCGCACTCCGCCGGAGCCCTCGTCACCACCCATAAGATCGCCATCGTCGATCACGCCCGCGAGCACTTCCACATCCTCAGTCCCGCGTCCCAGCGGCTGGGCGAAGTCAGTTGCATCGTGAAACGCGACGGACGCCTGCACGGCGACACGCTCGATCCATACTGTGCCGGAGTCGCCTTGATGAAGATCGCAGGTCCGGAGAATCGAGATGTTCTCATTCTGGGCTGCGGCGGAGCAGGAACGGCGATCGCCTTTCACCTTGAGGGCAACAGTTCCCGCCGCGTTCACGCCACCGACACCAACCCCGCACGCCTCGCCAGGATCCAGGAATTCGGCGTCACGCCGCATCCAGAGGATAACGACACCGCAGTTGCCTCCATGCCTCCCGGCTCAATCATCGTCAACGCCACCGGCCTCGGAAAAGACCTCCCGGGCTCTCCCGTGACGCCAGGCGTGCGCTGGCCCGCCGACGCCATAGCGTGGGAGTTGAACTATCGCGGTGAACTGAAATTTCTGGATTACGCCAATCAGGCAGGGATAAAAACAGCAGATGGCTGGGAATACTTCGTACTCGGCTGGAGCAGCATCATGTCACGAGTGCTCGCCTTTGAACTCACTGAGGAATTGCAGAGCAAACTGCAGAGAATCGCCGTGGGACACCGGAAAGCGTAGGAGGCGGCCGTAACCGCCTCCCACAAGCAGACTATTTCTCTGAACCCCGAATTCGCATGCCATAGAAGCTGCGATATACGAAGAACATCGAAATCAGGAGGAACACCGCTGCTAGAATATTCGTCAGCGTATTGCCTTGCTCGCGGCTAAGCGACACGGCAAGATCCACTGCCAGCAATCCAAACAACGTCGTGAATTTGATGATCGGATTCAACGCCACGCTCGACGTATCCTTGAACGGATCGCCTACCGTATCGCCAACCACCGTCGCCGCATGCAAGTCGGTACCCTTTGCCTTTAGTTCTGTCTCCACGATCTTTTTCGCGTTATCCCACGCGCCACCCGCATTCGCCATGAAAATGGCTTGATACAGGCCGAACAACGCAATAGAAATCAGGTAGCCAATAAAGAAATAAGGTTCAACAAATGCAAATGCCAGCGTCGCAAAAAATACCGTCAGGAAGATGTTGAACATGCCTTTCTGCGCATACTGCGTGCAGATCGCCACCACCTTCTTGCTGTCCGATACCGACGCCCTGGTGGAACCCTCGAGCTTGATGTTTGCTTTGATGAACTCCACCGCACGATACGCGCCCGTCGAAACTGCCTGAATGGACGCGCCCGTAAACCAATAGATCACCGCGCCGCCGGCGATTAAGCCGAGCAGGAACGGCGGATACAGGATCGATAGATTGGTGACTTTGTCCGGAGCGAGCCCGTCGGTGAGTCCCATGATGATCGAGAAGATCATCGTCGTCGCGCCCACTACGGCCGTACCGATCAACACCGGCTTTGCGGTCGCCTTGAACGTGTTGCCGGCGCCGTCGTTCTCTTCCAGATTGTCTTTCGCCACCTCGAAGTTCGGCTCAAAACCGAAATTCTTCTTGATGTCAGCCTTGATGTTCGGCAAGGTCTCAATCATCGACAGTTCATATACTGACTGCGCGTTGTCCGTCACAGGACCATACGAGTCCACCGCGATCGTTACCGGACCCATCCCGAGGAAGCCGAAAGCCACCAGTCCAAAAGCGAATACCGCCGGAGCAATCATCAACCCCGCCATTCCCAGCGTGCTCATGAAGTAGCCAATCGACATCAACATCAGAATCGCCAGGCCAAGCCAGTAGGCGCTGAAGTTGCCAGCCACCAGCCCCGACAGAATGTTCAGCGATGCGCCACCTTCGCGCGACGCGCTGACTACCTCGCGTACATGGGCCGAATCGGTTGAAGTGAATATCTTCACCAGTTCCGGGATCACCGCACCAGCAAGAGTTCCGCAGGTGATTACGGTTGAAAGCTTCCACCACAGCGTTGAATCGCCGCCGATGTTCGGAATCAACAACGCGGAAACCAGGTAGGTTAGCGCAATGGAAATTACCGACGTAAGCCACACCAACGTCGTCAGCGGCGTTTCATAGTTCATCTTGTCGACGTTCTTGTACTTCGCCGCCGCGATCGCCGCATTGATGAAGTAGGACGCCGCCGACGAGATCACCATCATGACGCGCATGACAAAGATCCACACCAGCAGTTGAACCTGGATGGCCGGATTGCTCACCGCCAGCAGAATGAAGCTGATCAGCGCCACGCCCGTGACACCGTACGTTTCGAAACCGTCAGCCGACGGTCCAACAGAGTCACCGGCGTTGTCGCCTGTGCAATCCGCGATCACGCCCGGGTTGCGCGCGTCGTCTTCCTTGATCTTGAAAACGATCTTCATCAAGTCAGCGCCGATGTCGGCGATCTTCGTGAAGATACCGCCAGCCACACGAAGCGCTGCCGCTCCCAGTGACTCGCCAATCGCAAATCCGATGAAGCACGGACCCGCGTAGTCGCCCGGCACAAACAACAGAATGAACAGCATGATGACAAGTTCCACACTGATCAGCAGCATGCCGATGCTCATTCCCGCTTGTAGCGGAATGTTGTAGCACGGGTAAGGCTTCCCGGCCAGACTCGCAAACGCCGTCCGCGAGTTCGCGAACGTGTTAACTCGGATGCCGTACCACGCCACACCGTACGATCCAGCGATTCCTATCACGCTAAACAGCAAAATGATCGGCAGCGTCAGCATCACAGGCTTGCCCGGTACCGGCGAAAGCCAGCCAAAGTACAGCGCAATGATGCTCGCGATGAAAATCCAAAGTATGGCCAGAAAGCGTCCCTGTGTTAAAAGGTACGTTTTGCAAGTCTCATAGATCAGTTCGGAAATCTCGAGCATCGAAGAATGCACCGGCAAATCGCGGAGCCGCTTGTACATGATGAGACCGAATACCAAACCGATGGCCGCGATGCCCATACCGATCATGAGAAGAGTTCGGCCGTCAATACCGCCAAGAAAGGTCTCGGTTCCGAGATCCGGAAGCACAAGACTGGCTTCGCCGCCATGATGGGCCGGACGTTCCTGGGCGAAAAGCTGGCCGGAGAAAGCGCCAAAAAGCGCGCCAAAGAGCAACGGCGTCAGCGCTGATGACAAAAAGCGCCAAATCGCCAAGCTGCGCACCGGTCGGACGGCGGGTAGGCCGCGGCCGTTTGCGGGTGCGCAGTCAATTAACGTGGAATGCGTGAGCATTCTATAACTAGCCTCCATTCGCTGAAGCGGTCCGGGTATGGACCACCTGTCACAATATCGCACCTGCGCGTATGAATCAAATCGGACATCCGGGTATGATGCTCCTCGGAGCGTCTGCCCGGATCAGCTCACCTGTCCTTGGCAACCGCCGCCACGGTCGCATTTACGGCCCGGATGTAGTCCGCTGGATCCAGCAGAATCTGCGTCCCTCGTGCACCCGCCGAAACCGAAAGAATGTCGCAAATCTCCGCAGTTTCATCAATATATACCGGGTACCTGTTGGTTTGCCCCACAGCCGTGACCCCTCCCCGAACCTGCCCCGTCAGCGGTTGGACTTCCTTCAGCGCCACAAGCTCCACCCGGCGGTCTCCGGTCACCCGCGCCACCGCTTTTGCATCAACTTCAGAATTTCCTGGAATCACCACAAAAGCGAGGCCGTTGCGGTCGCCCCGCACCAGCATCGTCTTAAACACCTGCTCTGGTGGCAACCCGACTTTCGCTGCCACCGTCTCGGCCGATAGGTCGTCAGGATCCACCTCGTACTCGCGCAATTCGTAGCGGATGCCTAAGGTGTCCAGCGTCCGCGCAGCGTTCGTCTTCACAAGCCTCGTCTATTTTTCCAGCACCCACGCGCAAGGCTCATGACGGCTCTCCCCGCCGTCATTCACCGAGAACATCGTCCCGCGACCCGACAGTTTCCACAACGTCGCCGATCCGTACACTCCGTCTTTCCGCAACGCAAAAAACTGAATGTCGAATTTCGCCATGCGGTCTTTATCATTGTCGAAATTGCGCATGATCCGCTTCATCGCGTCCATGCAGGCTTCCTTCGGATCCATCCCGTGCCGCATGTTCTCGACGACGCTGTGCGCTCCCGCCACGCGGATGTTCTCCTCACCGCGCCCCGTTGATCCTGCCGCTCCCACTTCCTGATCGACAAAAAGCCCCGCGCCGATGATGGGTGAATCGCCAATTCGACCCGGAATCTTCCACGCCATCCCCGAAGTCGTCGTAACCCCCGACATCTCGCCCTTATCGTTCAGGGCCAGGCAGTTGATCGTGCCCGTCGTCGGATGCACGGCTTGATGCCACGCCCACGCCAGCAATTCCTCGGTCTGATTCGGGAACGAATGCTTCAAGCGCTCCACCGGATCCGCACTCGCAATCTTCTTCTTCGGCGGCGCATCCACGCCGTCCGTCCAGTAGTTTGTGCCCGACGCATCCTTCAGACTCTGCTTCCAGACCATCCACGCCAGCCGCGACTTCTCAGTCAGCAGGTCTTCGCCCTTAAAACCCCACGCCTTGGCGAACCGCGTCGCGCCCTCGCCCACGAGCATCACATGATCGGTTTGCTCCATCACTAACTTGGCGATCTTGGAGGGCGTCTTGATATCGCGAATCGACGCCACCGATCCCGCCCGCCGCGTGGGACCGTGCATCACGCTCGCGTCCAACTCCACCACGCACTCCTCATTCGGCAGACCGCCGTAGCCCACCGACGTGTCCTCAGGATCCAACTCGTTGATGTTCACGCCCGCGATCACGGCGTCAAGGGTGTCCGCACCGCCCTTCAGCATGTCCATCGCCTTGGCACAGGCGCGCAGCCCGTTCCCGCTAGAAATAACGATATTCTTCCGTCCCGCGGACTGCCCCTGCGCAGCCCCGCGAACACCAGCAAGCGCAGCCGCAGAAAGCACAATTTGGCGCCGGTTCAGCATAGCTTTCAAATATACAGGAGGAACAGCAACCGCAACCGCAACCGCAAACCGCAAACCGCAACCGCAACCCGCAACCCGCAACCCGCAACCCGCAACCGGCAACCGCAACCCGCAACCCGCAACCCGCAACCGGCAACCGGCAACCGGCAACCCGCAACCGGCAACCGGCAACCGGCAACCGGCAACCCGCAACCCGCAACCCGCAACCCGCAACCCGCAACCCGCAACCCGCAAACCGCAAACCGCAAACCGCAAACCGCAAACCGCAAACCGCAAACCGCAAACCGCAAGTAGCACGAGCCTCCCGGCTCGTGCAGCGGAAAGCAGAAAGCAGAAAGCACGAAGCGCAACTACCCTACAACGACTGCCCCAACCTCTTCTCCAACTGCGCCCGATACCCCCGACTCACCCTCGACCTCGACCCATCCTTCAACACCACCTCAAACTCCCCATGCGAAATCGCCTCCAGATGAACAATACTCTCGATATTCACGATCGCCGACCGGTGTATCCGCACAAACCGCTCTTGATCCAGCCTCTCCGCCAACTCACTGAGCGACGCTCGATACAATAATTCCTTCCCTGCCACATGCAGGCTCGCATACACGCCCGCAGCCTCGATCCAGTCGATATCCGACGCCCGTACAAACCGCGTCACGCCGCCCGACTTCACCACGAACCGGTCCAGCGGACGCTCCGGCGCACCCACGGCCGAGACCATCTGCAGCATGCGCTGCCCCAACTCCCCGGCGTTTCGCTCCGCCAGTCGCAACTTCACCCGCGCCATCGCCGCCTCGTGACGCTCGTCGCTGTAAGGCTTCAGCAGGTAGTCCAGCGCGTTCGCTTCAAACGCGCGGATCGCGTGCTGATCGTACGCCGTCACAAATACCGTGAGCGGCATCTTCTCCACTCCCACCGCATCAATCACGCCCAAGCCATCCAACTCGGGCATCTGCACGTCTAGAAAAACCAGGTCGGGACGGCGGCTTTGGATCAGGTCAACAGCGCTCATGCCGGTGCCCGCTTCCACAATGCATCCCACTTCCGGATCCCTCCGCAACAGATCCACCAGTCGCTGACGCGCCGGAGCCTCGTCATCCACCACCAGGACGGAGATCTTCTCAGGCGGCGTCGGGACCATGCGCCTCCTCGTGGTTCACCCGCAACGGCAGCAGGATCGACGCCGTGGTTCCACCACCCTCGCGACGCGTCACCGAAAACTGGCTGCTTCCATCCGGATAAACTCCCTCGATGCGCGCCCGCGTCAAGGACAGTCCCAGCCCCTGTGACCGTTCGAGCGCCCACCCCGCCGGCAATCCCACTCCATCATCCTCAACCCGAATCTCGAGCCGGTTCCCCAGCCTCCGCGCCGAAATCACTACCGTCCCCAGCGTCGCCCGGCCCGCTACTCCATGACGAATCGCGTTCTCAACCAGCGGTTGGATGAACTGACACGGCACAGCCGCATACCGCACATCCGGCGCGATGTGACGCTCAATCTGAAGCTCGTCTCCAAATCGGATCTTCTGAATGGCGATGTAGTGCTCCACGAATTCCATCTCTTCAACCAGCGGGACTTCCTGTTTGTCTTTCGATTCGAGCGACAGCCTCAGCAGGTCCCCGAGATGGCTGATCATGCCCCGCGCCAGCCTCGGCTCCCGCTCCACCTGTGACGAGATTGTGTTCAGAGCATTAAAGAGGAAATGAGGATCCAGTTGCATGCGCAACGTGTTCAGCCGGGCCTCCGACAAACGTCTCTCCAGACGCTCTGCCTGGAGTTCGCTGGCCATGTAGTGTCCGTGATATTGATACGCCTGCCAGACGCAGAGTATCAGCCAGTAAACCAGCCAGCTCCACAAAAACATCCCCACCAGCGCGTTGATCAAAAAGCGGCTGGTCCAGAAATCCCACGCCCCAAGACCTGTTACCGCTCGCATCACAGCCACCATGTAAATGTGCGCAACGGTGAACAGCAGACTCGGAATCAGGTGAGCCGCAAAGCGCTGGGGCAATTGCTTGCTCGACAGCGGCAGCCACCGGTCCACTGCGATGATCAACGGAGTCAGCAGACCCCACGCCCACCACTGCAACATGGATGCCAGCACCTCGCCGTCCCGCATGCGGCCGTTGGAAAGCGACGGCAGCGCATAGATGCCGCCAATGACAGTCCAGGCCAGCGCCGCCGCGAGCACACGTACACCCCACGTCTTTAAACTCAGGCCGGGCCGCCGGACTGTCTCGGATGTCTCGATTAGGCCGTCCGTCCTTTCCTTGCCATCATAGGAAAATCGCGCCCGCGCGGCGCGCTCTAAGCGTTGTCCCGCGCCAGCCCGATCTCCCCCGCCGGCGCAAGCGCGCCAGCATTCGGAACTTACGGCGTGTCGAGCGTAAACCGAATGCCGAACGGAGCGATCACATCGTTCACTCCCGTAACCGCGAGCTTCTCCCGCTTCTCTTCATCCACCACCAGCAGCAGCGACCCGCCTAGGCGATAATCAGCTCCTTCTCCGCCGCGTTGAATAGCTGGCCCACCGTCGCCACTTCCATGTTTAACTTCTTGCCGACATCCATCATGCGCTCGGCAACGGGAAGCCGTGAGCACGGTCAAAGTACAGCCGTAACGCTGCCGCCTTCGGACGCGGTTCGCTCGACGGAGGCACGATCCCCTTGAGCCTCATGTACGTCACGAGATTGCCGTAATGCTCGTTGGAGTGCGCGATGTTCATGTGGATCACCGACAGCCCCGCACGGTCACGGCCAAAAAACTTTACCTGCTCAGGCGCTTGCCCCTGCACCAATCGCTCCACCGCCGCATCGCAGTAATCCGTCGACGCTTTCAACGCCGCCACCAGCTCGGCTTTCGTCTTCAGCGTCTTCTCCGCATTCGGTGGATCTCTTTTCTCGGCATGAATTGCCGAACAGAACAGATAGTTCGCATCAGTCACGTGGCCGATTACCTCGCCAAAGGATCTGACGTCCGCCGTGGGACGGTAGGAATAATCCTCAGCCGGCATCTTCTCCGCTGCTTTGACGATGTTTGTGCGAATCGACGCCCACGAGCCCTTGGCGTCGGTTACGAGCAGACTCGGCCCTTGCGCCTGAACCACGGGAAGGCCGGCCATGAGAATCACTGCGAATCGAAGTCTAAGTTCCATGCCCGATCTTCGCTGTCCAAGCCGCTCCGATCCACGCTTATGTTGCAGGGCGGACAGGCAGTGGTGTGGGACGGTACGCTAGCTCCGAAAGCGGGGCGCCGCCGGCTCAGGCTCCATGCCCGACGTCGTATGCGAGTCCACCACCGGCGCACCCGCCGTCAACCGCACCGGCAACACTCCCGCCCATACCGGCAAACCCAGATCTTCCTCATCATCAATCGGCGGACCTGTCCGCACCTTCGCCGAAACTTCTTCCAGCTTCAGCGCCAGCACCGCCGTCCCCTTCAATTCCTGGGGCGTCGGCGGACGGACTTTCGCCCATCGCCCCGGCGACACATGCTCCGTGAAAATTCGCATCGCCTCCATCTTCTCCGCCGGATCCTCCACCGCCGCCGCCTTCCCCAGAATCACTACCGACCGGTAGTTCATCGAGTGGTGGAATGCCGACCGCGCCATCACCAGCCCATCCAGCAGCGTCACCGTCACGCACACGTTCACGCCGCCCGCCAGTCCTCGCAGCATCCGGCTCGCCGCTGAACCATGCAGATAGAGCGTGTCCCCTTGCCGCCCATATGCCGTCGGAATCACCAACGGCGTCTCACCGTCCACAAATCCCACGTGACAAACGAGTCCTTCATCGAGAATCGCGTGAACCGTTTCGCGATCGTAGACGCCGCGCTTGGGCATTCTCCGTACCGTAGTCTTCGGCGTTGGCGTGAAAGGAGTCATAAAGCTAAGAGTAATCTCCCTCTCGATCACCGCACCGCCACGGTCACACTGGTCGGACTGAAATTCGGTCCCACCCGCAGAACAATCGGCGCATTGCCCGGCGGCGTGCCCACAGGGACTCTCGCGTTTACCTGCATCGCTCCTGCAACCAGTCCTGGCGCCGCCCCGTAATATAGAACCTCCGCGCCCTGGCCGCCGATCGTCACCTCCACCGGCAGTACCGGCTTTGGATAAACTGGCCCAAGCGCAAGTGCTCCATCCGTACCGGCTGGGAATGTCTGCCCCTCGCCCGTTGCATAAAACACAATGATCGACCCCGCCGCTGCCGGCGACGCCGCACTGTTCGGCGACCCGTTCTCGTTCAAGATCGCCCCTTGACCCTTACCTGACGCGTCAGCCGCAAACAGCCCCGGCGCGCTCCCAACTACGTTCACCGTCACCGGCGCCGACAACAACGAATTGTTGTCCACCATCACCTGTGTCGTCGTTTTCTGCGCCACTCCATACGGGACAATCGCAATTAGCTGCCCTGAGGACGCATACGTCACCGGCGCTGCCGCTCCATCGAATAACACACGAACGCCTCCTGCGGAAGTATCGAACTTGCCTCGCGTCACAGTACCCGCCGCCGGTGTCGCCGGCGCCAGTGTCAGGCCAAACACGTCAACAATCTCTCCAGGCGCGACCCCCTTCGTCTCGTAGGTTGCCGCATTCGTCACACCCGACGGTGCGATCAGAGGATTCGCCGTCAGGACCAGCGAAATCTCGTCCGCGTAGGCATCGTTATAAGCACCTGTCGAGCCGGTCATGTTCAGTACAACCTGCAGCCGCCGTGTACCCTTCGGCACAGTCCCGGTCTTCACAACATAGAGAAGGCCCGTTACACCCTTGCGATCAATCTCTGTCACCGGCCCTACCTTTGCAGAGCTCATGCTCGGGAAAAAGATCAGCTGTATATCCGCCTGGTCCGGTTGGTCCAGAAATCCCCCCAGCCAGCCCGAAAGTTGATAAGTCACGACCCCTGCGTCTACGATCGCGTCCGTTTCTTGAGGTAGGCCAATCTCCTGCACAGCCAACGAAAACTGCGGTTTAGGCCCGCCCGCGAAGAACCGGCTGCCGCGATTCGGCGGACCAGGACTCGACGCCGTTGGAAATCCTCCTGGACTTCCATACAATTCGACATTGAAAAGCCCAAAGCCTGCCGGAAGATCCCACCCCGGAATCGGCCGCACGAGCGCAGGACTTCCCGTCGCCGCACCACCTTCTTCCGCGCCCGGATTTCTCACCAGATTATGTCCAAAAGGCGATTGCGCGAATACCGGTTGATACAGGCTCGCCGCAGTCGTCAGCACAATCCACCCAGTAATTGTGAAACGCATATGTTGGCTATCAAGCTAGCATTCGGCCAACTTCAAGTCCACGAGGGTCGCTCTTGAGCCGCACGTCCGCGCCTCCAACGTCGTACACTACTGAAACGGTAACCATGCAGATTCATTTGTTTGGAAATCTGCGCATGAGCTTCGCGGGACAGCCCGTCACCGCGATCAATACCAACCGCCTCCAGTCCCTCATCGCCTACCTGATTCTCCATGGCGACGCTCCCCAGCCTCGCGAACGTCTCGCCTTCATCCTTTGGCCCGCCTCAGAGGAATCCCAGGCGCGCACCAATCTCCGGCAACTCCTGCATAATCTGAAACGGGCTCTTCCCAGCGGCTGCCAGGCGCTCGTCATCACTCATTTGGCCGTTCGCTGGCGTCAGGATCCCCCTTGCTCAATCGATGCAGTCGACTTCCAAACTGCTCTCGCCGCGGCCGCCTCCGCTCGCCAGGATAACGATCGCGCGCTTGAGCTCCAGTCCCTCACCGCCGCCGCTCAACTCTACGAGGACGACCTCTTGCCCGCCCTCTATGACGACTGGATCGCCCCGCTCCGCGATGACCACCGTCGCCGCGTTTCCGAAGCCCTCCACCGCCTCGCCAGCCTCTACGGCGAACAGCACGATTACGTCTCCGCTATCCCCTGCGCTGAACGCCTCGTCGCCCTCGACTCTCTCAATGAGTCGCACCACCAACTCCTGATCCGCCTCCACGCCGCCAATAACGACCGCTCCAGCGCTCTCCGCGCCTACCACCAGTGCATGCGCGTGCTGCGCCGCGAAATGGGTGTCGAACCCGGCCCCGCCACCCTCGACATCTTCGAGCGGCTCCTTAAAGCCGAATCCGTGCCCGCTCCCGCCGCGAAATCCGTAGCTCAATTGCAGAAGCAGCGCGCTCTCATCGGACGCACTGCTGAGTGGCAGCAGCTTGAGGACGCCTGGAGCAAAGCTGGCCACGCAGGCCCCCGCGTCGCTGTGATCTCCGGCGAACCTGGCATCGGCAAGACGCGCCTCGCCGACGAACTCTACCAATCCTGCGTCCGCCAGGGACACGCCGTCGTCCGCAGCCGCTGCTATGCAGGACAGGGCCAGGTCGCCTATGCTCCCATCGCCGAGTGGCTGCGCTCCGATACCGTCCGCGCCGGCTTCGCCAACCTTAAGCCCCGCCAACTTGCCGAACTTGCCCGCCTGGTTCCGGATATCCGTGAGCGTAGTCCCGATCTCCCCTCACTCACCCCCGGCCAGTCGGCGCCGCTCGTCGAAAGCTGGCAGCGCCTCCATTTCTACGACTCACTCAGCGCTGCCTTCGCCAACTGCCGCAAACCCGCACTGCTCTTCCTCGACGACCTCCAATGGTGCGATCCCGATTCCTTCGAGTGGCTAAACGCCCTGTTGACCTCTCGTGCCGCCGCCGGCATCCTCCTGCTCGCCACCGTCCGCGCTGAGGAGACCGGCCGCGAACATCCCTTCACCCGCTTTCTCGCCGGACTGCGACAATCGGGCATCGTTCTCGAGATTCCTCTCGCCCCCCTCGATGCCACCGAAACCGCCGAACTCGCACGCCTTGAATCCACCAGCCCAATCGATAGCGCCAATCTTGACGAAATCGTTCGCGCCACCCGCGGCAACCCTCTGTTCGTCGTCGAAAGCGTGCGCGCCGGACTCCAAAGCACACGCGTTCACGCCGTCATCTCCACCCGCCTCGCACAACTCACGCCCACGTCTTTTGAACTGGCCGGCTTGGCCAGCGTCGTCGGACGCCCGTTCTCCTTCGAACTGCTCGAGAACGCCAGCGACTGGGACGAAAACAGCGTCTCCCAGGCTCTCGACGAGCTCTTCCGCCGTCGCATCATTGAAAGTCGCGGCGCTTTGGAATATGACTTCACACACGACCGTCTGCGTGAAGTCGCCTGCGCCGAATTGAGCGTCGTCCGCCAGCGCTATCTCCATCGCCGCGTCGCCCGCGCCCTGGCTGAAGTCCATGGAGCGGACATCGAGAGCTGGAATGGCCAGATCGCCTCCCACTTCGACCAGGCCGGCATGCCCGACGAAGCCATCGAGCACTACTGGCGCGCCGCCACTTACTCGCGCCAGCGCTACGCTGAGGCCGAAGCCGCCGATCTGCTGCGGCGCGCCCTCGCCCTCTGCCGCGCGTTCCCTGAATCGGACCATCGTCTGAAACAGGAACTCGACCTGCTCGTCACCCTCGGCGCCTCGCTCGTCGCAATTGCCGGATACTCCGCCGCGGAGGTCGGCGCCACCTACGAGCGCGCACTCGAACTCTCACGCCGCCTCGACCATCGCAATATCCCCGTCATCCTCAGCGGCGCCTGGGTCTTCAATGCCGTCCGCGGCGACCTTGAAAAAGCCCGCACCTTCAGCCTTGAGTTTCAGGCTGTCGCCGATCATGAACCAACTCCCGGCCTCATTCTCGGCGCCAATTTCCTCCTCGGCTGTACCCTCTTTCACCTCGGCCAGATGCAGCAGTCGATGCACCACATCACCGCCGCTGCCAACTCGCTCGGCGGCAATACCGAATCCGTCCTCGCCCTGTTCGCCGGACCTGACCTCGGCGTTTTTTGCCGCTCCTACGTTGCCCATCTGTCCTGGCATCTCCAGACCGGCGATAACCCCGTCGATCATGCCGACGAAGCCGTCGCCATGGCAACCCGCTTGCGCCATCCCTTCAGCCAGGCCATCGCGCTCGACTACGCCGCTATCCTCCATGTCTTCCAAGGCGACAGCCGCGCTGCCCTCGATTCCGGCCGTCAGGCCGTCCACCTCTGCTCCCGTCACGGCTTCACTTACTACCTGGCCATGGCCAACGTCATCACCGGCTGGGCCGAGGCCGCTGAAGGCAACATCCCCGCTGGCCTAGCTCAGCTACGCGAAGGTCTCGATGCCATGCGCCGCCTTGGCGCCGAACTCCGGATGCCTTACTATTTCGCTTTGCTCGCTGAAACCTACGGCCGCGCTGGCCAAAGCCGTGAAGCCCTCGCCAGCGTCTCCACTGCCTTCGCCTATGCCGCCAAGAACGGCGAACACTGGTCGGGCGCGGAACTCTATCGTGTCCAAGGAGATCTGCTCGCCGCCACCGGTAAATACGAACTTTCCCGCGTCAGCTTTCGTCAGGGTGTCGAGGCCGCCCGCCAAGTGGGCTCGCTCGCCTTCGAACGCCGGTTGTCGCTGCTCGTGGAAGGCGGAACGGCCAAAGCCGCCTCTACAGAACGCTCTTAGAACGCTGCCCCAGGCAGACTGGACTAGTCATGTCACTCCAACAAGCAGTTTCCGAATTCCGCAGCCAGTTCCACGGCACTGTGATTGAACCCACAGACGCAGCCTATGCCGAAGCCCGTAAAGTCTACAACGGAATGATCGATCGCAAGCCTGCGCTCATCGCCAAATGCACCGACGTCGCCGATGTCATGGCCGCCGTACGCTTGGCCAAAGCTAGCGGTCTTAAAGTCTCCATCCGCGGCGGCGGACACAACGCTGCCGGACTCGGTGTCTGCGACGATGGACTTGTCATCGACCTCGCTCCCATGAACTATGTCCGCGTGGACCCCGCGTCCCGCACCGTTCTCGTCGGCGCCGGTTGTAAATGGAGCGATGTCGACCACGCCACTCACGCCTTCGGCCTCGCCGTTCCGTCCGGTATCGTCTCCAGTACCGGTGTCGCCGGCCTCACGCTCGGCGGCGGCATGGGCCACTTGTCGCGTAAATACGGCCTCACCATCGACAACCTCATCTCCGCCGATATGGTGCTCGCCGACGGCAGCTTTGTCGTCGCCTCCGCGGACGAGAATGCCGATCTGTTCTGGGCCATCCGTGGCGGGGGAGGGAACTTCGGTATCGTCACTTCATTCCTGTTTGAGGCCCATCCCGTGAGCACAGTTTGCGCCGGCCCCATGCTCTGGAATATGGAGGATGCCGCCGACGTCATGAAGTGGTATCGCGAGTTCATCACCCAGGCGCCTGAGGAAATGAATGGCTTCTTCGCCTTCCTCACCGTGCCTCCCGGACCCCCATTCCCCGAGGAACTCCACATGCGCAAGATGTGCGGTATCGTCTGGTGCTATCCGGGATCCCTTGAGCAGGCCAACGCCATCCTCGACCCCATACGCCAATACCGGCCGCCGGCGTTCGAGTTCTTTGCGCCCATGCCGTTTCCCATGCTGCAAGGCTTGTTCGACGCCATCTACCCTCCCGGGCTGCAATGGTATTGGAAAGCTGACTTCTTTAAGGAACTCAGCGACGAAGCCATTCAAAAGCACCTCGCTCACGGCGCGCTCATGCCCACCTGGCAGTCGAGCATGCATCTGTATCCGGTGAACGGCAAGGTGAACCGTGTAGGTGAATCAGAAACCGCGTTCGCCTACCGCGACGTCGTCTGGAGCGAAGTGATTGTGGGTGTCGATCCCGATCCCGCCAACTGCGCAAAGATCACCGACTGGGCGAGGAACTACTACGACGACCTGCATCCGCACGGCGCCGGCGGAGCCTATTTGAACTTCATGATGGAGGAAGGCGACGAGCGCATCCGTGCCACCTACCGCGGCAACTATGAGCGCCTCGCCGCCATCAAAGCGAAGTACGACCCGGACAACTTCTTCCGCGTCAATCAGAACATCAAGCCGGCAGCCCGCCCTGCCTTAGTTTGATGAGCGCAGTCGAGTAGCACGGGGCTCCCGCGGGAGCCCCGTGCACGCACCAAACCCAGCAGCAAAAACCCAGCACCGCACAACCAGATCGCCGACGGCTCAGGAACACTAGAACCCGCCAGGTCGCCAGTCACATCGAACGCGAAACCCACACTATAGGTGGGGTTGAAAGTCGAGGCCGGCGGATACGCGCTGTTTGTCCCATTAGCCGGCGAAACAAATCCTGGCGGATTGAACGTGACGTGAGAGTCGGTCGTCGCTGTCCCAAGATTCCCGTTGAACCATCCCTGGTTCGACGTTGTATCAGCCGACGCGAGCACTAGAAAATAGGTTCCCGGCAGCAAATCCAAGCCGCTGAATAAAACGAGTTCCGGCGACGCCTGGCCTAGCGGCGACAACGTCAAATTCGCCTGCGCCACCAGCGTGGCATTCGTCGCACTCGCTCCTACCTGTTTGGCTAAGTATGCGGTTGCGGCTGTACCCGACCCGTTCGACGCCGCGACAAAAGCGCTGATCGTGACGTTTGTGAACTCGGCCGTCGAAGTCCAGTTCTCTTCCAAATATTCCGTGCTGGTGATCGGAGCCGCGCCGGGGCTACCCTTCCCAACCGAGACGATCAGCCCACCATAACTAAGCGCGGGCAGCAGTACAGCCGCCAGCATTGCATGCTGTTTCATTTTGCTTACTTCCTCCGAAGCGTAAGGCCCCTAACCCTACCACGAAAGGCGTGAGTGGCGTTTTACTGCTCGAATTCCCGGCGTAACTCCAGCGGCGACCGCTCCCTGTCCGGCACCACAAACTTAAACTTCCACCTCGGCTTGACCGTCTGTGGCGGATAACACCTCTGCTCATCGCAGGCTTGAAACTTCACCACTCCCGACGCCTGAATGTTCGACGCCGCATCCACACACATCTCGCCAAAGCGCTTGAATACCAACGGATCCGATGCCTTTATCGCCGGCTTGATAATACTACTGGGTCACAAAATAAACATTTTGATGTAGAATTGTTTTGTGGACGCAAGACTCTCTGCGCCAGGTCCACAGGAGAAGCGCTTCGCGGCATATTTAGAGGGCCTGGCGACCGCCGCGGGGCATGAAGACCGACACG